>NZ_CP019633.1:1475805-2951611 GCF_001997385.1 Sedimentisphaera cyanobacteriorum
GTGATAGCAGCGAACCAGTCGTCATCGACCATATTGCCCATCTCATCATCGAGTGCGAACTGATAGTAAACTGCCGGCTTAACCATACCTGGGCCGACTACCATCTGTGTACCGAGACCAGTAAGGATTCTCTTGAAACCCTCGTCTGCGGCGTCGTTTCTGCCGTCTTCGTAGATTGCATCAACACAGCCGTGCAGAGGCATCATATCAATATCCATAGTTGTTTTTATGCCAATAGTGTGCTCAAGATAGTTCACGCCCTGGCCAAATGGAACTTCTTGGTCGAGGTCTGAATTCGGGCCGCCGCCGTATCCGCCGGCTTCAAAGATATATGAAAGCCTGTAATGCGGTACAACGTATTCAGAGATCATATTCGGAAATTCAATCCCGAGAGCAAGCTCCTGCATATCTCTGTCTTCGCCAGACCAGTCGAGTGTGCGCTGATTGATCGGGCCTGCCATTGTGTTTAATGTTTCGTACCTGCTCACATCACCAAAGTTGTAATAGGTGTAAGACAAGTCAGCATCCATCTGCATTGCATCGCCCTGCATCATAGAATGCTTCATGCCGAAGCTATAATCCCACTGATCGCTCTGGCCAACCGGATAGCCCGTGTTGGTGTTGGCGAGTCCCTGGAATTGGTCTTCGTAAGCAGAAGCTGATCCTGTGGGCATAACATAACTCACTTCTGCATAAGCTCCGCTTTCTTGATGAGCAACATTCAATGTAGTCTTAACCGCAGGCCTGTCATCGTACATGTCAAAGCCATGCCATAAGTACTTGCTCATAAAGGTAGAGCTGACATTAAACTCGAAATCCTCCGCAGCACCGGCCAGCGATGCGAGGACAACTACCGCAAGAATAGATACTAGTTTTGTAATTTTCATAATTTATTCCCTGTCTAAAGTTACTAACAACAGTTTATACGCACTTGTAAAAGCTATTATTTAGCATGCTCCACATTTGCGAGCTAAACAAGTTTCAAGTTTCCTATTATTCCCACTAGAATTCATCGTCAGTTGATTGAGAATCAGTAACAGTGCCTGAAGGATCAGAACCGACAATTCCGATACTTCCGCCTTCATAGGTTCCGCTGAATACGCAGTTGTCAACAGTGCCTCTGTTGGTTCCAATAGCCCAGCCGACAACTTCGCCAATACCCAGACCAGCATCAGAGCTGCAGCCGGTAATCAGGCCTCTGTTTTCGCCAACAAACGAACCAACGAATTTATCGCCATCAACAATGCCGCTTACTGAACAGTCTTTGATAGTGCTGTCTGCAAAGTAGCCTGCAATACCGCCAACTACGTTCCGGCCTGTTACATCAACATTGAAATTCAAGTACTCTATGAGAGCCCCGTCTGATACTACAGCAAACAGACCTACGTAATCCAGTCCCGCAGCATTAATCTGATAAGAGAGTGTTGCGTTGGTTTCAGAGTACAGATGACCGGAAAACGGTACAGTAAGCGGGTTGGTTAAAGGATTAGTTCCAAAATCAACATCGCCGTTTACTATGAAGTGATCTGAAGGATTGTCGATAATCTTCTGCCAGTCAGTAGGATCATCAATTATCCAAGGGTCTTTTTCAGTGCCGTCTTCATCTTCCTCAGCGGGACCTTCTTCATACTGCGCGGTTACTGTCAAGTCGCTTGTAACATTATCGAAAGCTGTGTCCCAGCCGTCAAACTGCCAGCCCACTATAGGAGTAACTGTTGGGGCCGCTGCAGCGTCGCCGTATTCTACGGTTTGCACTGCCTGCCCGGCAGTTATCAATCCTTTATTGCCCGGCATAAATGTTACAGTAAACTCAGCAGTCTGATACTGAGCAGTAACTGTTAAATCGCTTGTAACGTTATCGAAAGCTGTATCCCAGCCGGTGAATTCCCAGCCGGCATCAGGAGTTACAGTGGGCTCAGCTGCAGCCTGTCCGTGCTGGACGATCTGCGAATCATCGCCTGCTGTAATGCTTCCGTGAGCTCCCGGAAGGAAGTCAACGGTGTAACCGGTAACTTCATACTGAGCTGTTACTGTCAGGTCAGAAGATACGTTGGTAAAGTCTGTGTCCCAGCCGGTGAATGTGTAGCCTGCATCAGCTGATACAGCAGGCTCTACAGCATCGCCGCCTGACGGGACTGTCTGAAGCTCATCGCCTGAAGTAATTTGACCGTTAGCTCCAGGATTGAATACTACTGTATAAGTTACATCGGTGTACTGAGCTGTGATATTGCGGTCTGAGATAACGTTCTCGAAGCTTCCGTCCCAGCCGGTGAATTCCCAGCCCTGGTTTGCTATAACGAGCGGCTCAGAAGCATCCTCGCCTAAATCTACCGTTTGGTCTACGTCGCCCTGAAGCGTTCCGTTGGCTCCGCCCCAGAAGTTCACTGTGTAGGAATCTGCCTGCTCGCCTGAAACCGTAAGCTCTTCAAGAGAGGTTACGTTTCCTATTTGAGCATCGGCCTGGAAGTCGAGCGTTTCATTAATATCATACACAGTATCAGTTGCTGCGTCATAAACCTTGAATATCAGGCCTGTAAATGAATCTTCGTCGCTGAAAATAGTAAGCGGGAAGTATTTCGTTCCTGATGGATTCGCTGCCACTTCTGCCACACCTGCAATATTTCCTGATGGAGTTATTGCAGTGAGAAGGCTTCCGTCCGGCTGAGCTATTGGTACGCCGCCCTGTGTAACTTTAGCGTACAACTGCATCTGGTTCTGCAGGCCGCTCGGGGACTGCCAGTCCGGAGCGTTCTCGCCGATAGTGTACACCTGAAGCGTGAGAACATTACCAAGATCGGTGTCTGCCTCGAAGTCCGGCCTCTGTATGATCTCATAAACCTGATCAGCAGCAGCATCGTAAACCTTCAGCCCCATACCCGGAACCGAGGTTTCATCGCTGAATACCACCAGCTGGAAGTGATCGTCAGTAGGCCCTGCTACTACTTCATCTGTAACACCGGCTATCTGGCCGGCAGGTGTCCAAGCAGAGAGCTCACTATTATTAGCTGTTGCAATCTGGTCTCCGTTCTGGTCAACAACCTTGGCGTAAACCTTCATGCTGTTCATCAGCCCCGTAGGATTCTGCCAGTCCGGCACGTTAACCGGCATACCGGCATCTGTGCTGTAAACCTGAAATGTAACAACATTGCCCAGCTCGGTATCCTTCTGGAAATCAACCGTATGAACAATATTGTAAATTTTATCAGAATCTGCATCGTAAACCTTCAGACTCATATCCTCAACAGAGTTTTTATCGCTGAATATAACGAGCTGGAAGTGATTACCTGCTGGTCCGAGGATAACTTTATCTGTAGCACCTGCAATAGTGCTTGGGTTATCCGGAGTCCAAGCGGAGAGCTCGCTGCCGTTTGATGCTGCAATCTGATCGCCGTTTTCATCAACGATTTTCGCATAAACCTTCATCTGGTTTGAAAGCCCCAGAGGAGCACTCCAGTTCGGTTTATTGTTCACAGCAGTCTCGATAGACATCGCTTCAAGCGGTGAAACCTGATGTGTATAGCTGAAGCCCTGAGCTTTAGATACGTTGAATTTATATCCAACACCCGGCTCGAGCGTATCGAGAGTTCCGTACCACTGATTTCCGTAGTACTGAGCAACCTCACCATTCGGTGCTATAATCTGATCCAAATCCTGAACATCAAGATGCTGGAAGGCATCCGCTATAGGCATGCTCTGGTTCTGGAAGAACGGCAGCCAGTTCCAGCCCTGATAAAGATTCATTACTCCTTCAGGACCTACCTCATTTCCGGAGACTTCAAATGTACCGCCGTTTGCGCTGTAAAGCACATACATTCTGGTAGGTACAATATTCTGAATCGTTCCGTACCACTCTCCGTTGAAATACTGAGCGGTCTTGCCGTTAGAGGCTGTAATGCTGTCGAAGTCTTCAACGATCTGTTCGTAACCTTCCATTACATTTGCAAGGCTCTTGTCTTCAGGGAGAACTGGGAATGAAATCCAGTTGTAGCCCTGAACGAGATTGTATGTAAAGCTCTCTTCGAAGCTCTTGAGCCAGTTATTGCTGAACAGATAGAAATCGCCGTTGTCAACCCATTGGTTGCTGTCTATATCGCCGTACTGATCGCCTGCAAACAGCGCTGCTGCTGTATCGCTTGCCAGCGAGCCTTCTGCAGTAAGATAGGATTCCATCAGTATTGCAAGATCATCTGTACCTACATACTTATCGCCGTTGAAATCTGCATCAGCAGGTTCGGGCTCGGGCTGGAGTGAATATGCAGCAGTAAGCTCCATATTTTCAGTAACGTTCTGGAGGGCGGCAAGTGAATACCTTGTATCGTTATTATACCAGCCTTCAAACCTGTACTGGAAGTCCGGCACGAGCGTTGGAAGCTCTGCGGCCTCACCTTCATCTACCTGCTGGCTTGCGCCGGAGAGTATCTCGCCGTAATCGCCCGCATAGAAATTAACAGTATAAATATCAGGCAGTTCGCTGTAGATTGCAGTTACAGTCAAGTCGCTTGTAACATTATCGAAAGCAACATCCCAGCCGGCAAACTCCCAGCCTTCGTTAGCTTCGATTGTAGGCTCAGCTGCATCTTCGCCTTCGTAAACAGTCTGCACTGCGTCGCCTGAGGTAATAGTACCGTTGGCGCCCGGCATGAAGGTTACAGTATATGTTATCTGCTCATACTGAGCTGTAACTGTTAAATCGCTTGTAACATTATCGAAAGCAACATCCCAGCCGGTGAACTCCCAGCCTTCGTTTGCTTCGATTGTAGGCTCAGCTGCATCTTCGCCTTCATAAACGGTCTGAACTGAGTCCCCAGCGGTTATGCTCCCGTTAGCTCCTGAGTCAAATGTTACTGTGTACTGAGGTATTTCGGTATAAGTTGCAGTTACAGTTAAATCGCTTGTAACATTATCGAAAGCAACATCCCAGCCGGTGAACTCCCAGCCTTCGTTTGCTTCGATTGTAGGCTCAGCTGCATCTTCGCCTTCATAAACGGTCTGAACTGAGTCCCCAGCGGTTATGCTCCCGTTAGCTCCTGAGTCAAATGTTACTGTGTACTGAGGTATTTCGGTATAAGTTGCAGTTACAGTTAAATCGCTTGTAACATTATCGAAAGCAACATCCCAGCCGGTGAACTCCCAGCCTTCGTTTGCTTCGATTGTAGGCTCAGCTGCATCTTCGCCTTCATAAACGGTCTGAACTGAGTCCCCAGCGGTTATGCTCCCGTTAGCTCCTGAGTCAAATGTTACTGTGTACTGCGGTATTTCGGTATAAGTTGCAGTTACAGTTAAGTCGCTTGTAACATTATCAAAGGCTGTATCCCAGCCGGCAAACTCCCAGCCGGCATCAGCTTCAACCGTTGGAGCTATCGCTGCGCCGCCGTAAGCAACGGTCTGCTCGGTATCGCCTGAGGTTATAGTTCCGTTAGCTCCTGGGTCAAATGTTACTGTGTACTGCGGTATTGCGGTATAAGTTGCAGTTACAGTTAAATCGCTTGTAACATTATCGAAAGCTGTATCCCAGCCGGCAAACTCCCAGCCTTCGTCTGCTTCTACAGTCGGAGCTGTCGCTGCGCCGCCGTAAGCAACGGTCTGCTCGGTATCGCCTGAAGTTATAGTACCGTTGGCGCCCGGCATAAAGGTTACTGTGTAAATCTCTTCTGTGTACTCTGCAGTAACGGTAATATCAGACGTTACGTTTGTAAAGTCTGTGTCCCAGCCTGTGAACTCCCAGCCTGCATTTGCAGTAACTGTAGGAGCATCTGCATCTTCGCCTTCGTAAACAGTCTGCACTGCGTCGCCTGAGGTTATAGTTCCGTTAGCTCCTGGGTCAAATGTTACTGTGTACTGCGGTATTGCGGTATAAGTTGCAGTTACAGTTAAGTCGCTTGTAACATTATCGAAAGCTGTGTCCCAGCCGGCAAACTCCCAGCCTTCATCTGCTTCTATTGTTGGAGCTGTCGCTGAATCGCCTTCTTCAACTTCCTGAACTTCATCGCCGGCTGTTATTGTTCCGTGATCGCCCGCATCGAATGTAACAGTGTATGTTGCAGCCTCAGCAGCTATCTGCTTTTCAACAGGTGTAAATATGTTTCCAACTGTCTCGTCAGAAATAAATTCAAAAGTTCCCTGTATATCGTAAATTTCATCTTCCGCGGCATCGTAAACTTTAAGTGTCATCCCGCTAACGGTGGACTCATCACTGAATACTACAAGAGGGAAGATTCTCTTCGTTGGTCCATCTGTTACATCTGAAACCCCTGCAATTTCTCCTCCCGGGGTCCAAGCAGAAAGCAGACTGCCGTCTGCGACGGCAATCTGCTGTTCATTTTCGTCAACCACGTAAGCCGTGATTGTCATTTTGTTTTTAAGCCCTGTTGGTGATGTCCAGTCAGGCGCCCCAGCTGGAAGCTGTTCTGAAAGCTCGGGCTCAGACTGGCTCGCTGGAGCTAAGGCACCATCAAAAAAAAAAGACTGTGCTGTAGCTACGTTAAGTTTATACCCCACACCGGGCACTAACGACTGCAAAGTACCATACCACTGTCCCTGATAGTACTGAGCGGTCTGTCCGCTTGGAGCAACGATTGTATCGAAATCGCTGAGCTGGGCATTCTGGAATGCGTCATCCAGACTTATAGGATCCTGAAGCGTAGAGCCGATCCAGTTCCAGCCTGATACAAGCGTTATTTCAGTTTCGGGGTCAACAGGGAAACCAGTTACATCAAAGCTTCCGCCTGCCCCGCTGTTAAGTATGTACATCTTGCCCGGCTCAATAATATCGAGAGTTCCATACCAAGTTCCCTGATAGTATTGAGCAGTTTCGCCTGCTGCGGATACAATAGAATCAAAGTCCTGAGCGATATTGCTGTAGTCAGCGAGTACGTTTTCAAGACTGTCATCATCAGGCAGAACAGGGAATGAAATCCAGTTGTATCCCTGATCCAGATTGTATGTCATAGAAGCTCCGCCAATCTGGAAAGTGAGAACCGGATAAGCTGCTCCCATAGACCAAATTTGAGCGAAATTGAAATTCGGGAAATTGCTTTGCTGCGCCATCTGGGTTGAATTAAGAGCTGTTGAGTTTGTCTCGTTCTGGTCGCCCCAGCCGATAAACTCGCTTACGCCTGCCAAGTCGCTGTCGTAATGTGCGCTGTCAAGGCTTCCGCCATTGTTCCAGCCGATTACTGCGCCGAGGTATCCTTCGCCGCCCTGCTTGTCCATTATAGTACCCGCATAGTGTACGTACTGAACAGGGGCTTCGCCGCCGTTTTGGTCGTCTGTTTCGTTCAGGCCTACAACGCCGCCGAGTACTGTGTTATCCCCGTTAGTCTCATTTGCTACAACATTGCCTGCTGCATAGCAGTTCATTACCATACCGCTTGAATTGCGTCCGGCAACTCCGCCTGCATAGCCGAGGTATCCTGTTTCAACGTAACCCAGTGAAGCAGCTTCGCTTATTTCTGCGCTCTCGCCGGCAGTGGATATGCCGCTGTAGCCCACAATACCGCCTGTATCGCTGTAGCGTCCGCCGATAACAGAGGCCTGTTCAGCCAAAACAGCCTGCTGAACGCTGCTGTTTAGAGACTGGCCTACAATACCGCCGACTATTGAGCCGTTAAACGGTGCAGATGGTACAGTAACACTTCCGCCTGCCATTTCCGCGCCGGTTACTGCGCTGGACTCAAGATAGCCTACAACGCCGCCTGCTACCACACCGCTTGCATCAGCGATGATTTCTGCATTAACGCTCAGGTTGGTATATTCAGAGCCGTTATAAGCGTATCCCACGATACCGCCTGCAATGGTAGGATTCTCTGAATCGTCAATGCTCGCAAAGCCGGAATCTGCCACATCCATACTTCCCATGAATGAGCATTCGTCAATCGAACCGGTGGACTGTCCTGCTATACCGCCTGCGTTGCAGCCGTAGTCTGTTGCGATAGACACCTCAGACTGGCAATTCTGCAGAGTACCTGCGTTTGAAGCAACGATACCGCCAACAGCAAGGCCTTTGTCCTGGGCATCTATTGAACCAGCCGCAGAGCAGTTCTCGATAGTACCGCCGTTGTTAAAGCCGGCAATACCAGCTACAAATTCCCAGTTTCCGCTGTAAGCGCTGAGGTCGTAGTCGAGGTTTACGTTTAAGTTTTTGACAACTCCCTGCTGGCCGATCTCTTCGAAAAGAGCATCGTCGCCGGTTAGGGTGCCTTGATAGGAAACGTCTATAGTATTTCCGTCTCCATCAAAATTACCATTAAAACTACCGCCAATAACAAAGTCAACACCTGTGATGCTGCTTGTAAGAACGAAATAATCGCCGGAGTTAGGATTGTTCGTCGCTATCTCCTGCAAATCGTTCGTATTGGCAACCTGATAAGGATTAGCCTGTGAACCATCGCCGCCAGAGAAGGCAAGTGCGATAGAGGCCAGAGCCATAATACTGAGAGAAACTAATTTGAATCTTTTCATTTTAATCTCCATGCATCTATTTATAACAAACAGCATATTAGTTGGAATTCTTTTTTCTTAATCTTCTCGCCGCGAGTCCTGCAGCTCCTGCCGCAAGCAGAGTTACGGTAGCAGGCTCAGGAATGATCGGATTCGGATTCACATCAGATGGTCGTCTGTAATCAGGGGCGCTGACGTTAGTAACATCAGGTTTTGAAAGTGTACCCGGGCTTTCAGCCGCTGCGAGATAACTTTCTACACTGCTGCTGTAGTCAGTACTGCTGATTGAATCGTTAAATCCGATATTTGGAGCAGGTATGCTTCGGCTCCTTCCGCCTTCTTCCAAACTTTTAATTCCTACCTCAACAGCTTCGTCTGATTCAGCAACCTGAAATGACGCTACCACATACCTCGGTCCATCCATAACCACTCTGGTAGATCTGCTGTCCGGGTTTTCCACATCGCCAATCCAGCACACAAACTCATAGCCTTTATAGGGCTGAGCAGCGATAGTAGCCACCTCACCTTCTTCATAGTAGTGAGCCTGACTCACTGAAGGGGTTACCACGCCGGCCTGTGCGAGTGTCGAGTCGGTGTAGAGCATGTAGCGTTTTGCCATCACAGTTCCGCTTGCCAGCAGAACCGCAATCAAAGCCAAGACACTACGGCCAAATAAACTTTTTGCACTCATTTTCAACCTCTTACAGATTAGTATAATTTCGTTTGCTTTCACTATACAACTTTTTAAACTGCTATTCAAGCAAAAAATTTTAAAAAGCTGATTTTTATTTTACTAAAAATTATTATAATTCCTTCATCAAAGGATTTTCAATATCTGCGTTAGCCTTTAATTAGTACTATATTATAAAAAAACTAAAATGCAAGAAAAAATATACTCATTTTTCAATTCAGCAGCAAACAGCCTGAACCCCGAGGAATTCTGGGCATTAACGGCCGCAGAAGCCATTATTCCCCCAATAGTCTATATGACAATAGGGGTTTTGTATTTATGCTGGGGTTGGAAATTTTTTAAAGTTTTAACAGCGGTAACTTTTGCTATTACTGGTTTATTTCTCGGATTTAAGCTGGGGGAATTACTTGGTAGCCCCGTATTAACAGGGATAATTTTTTCAATAATTTTTTTATTTTTATCATTTCCAGTACTGAGATTTGCCGTTTCGCTTCTGAGCTGCATTATATTTTCCGCATTGAGCTGTATGTTCTGGATAGAGCAGGGGATGCCTGAGAAGTATATCATAGCGGTATTTGTTGCCGGCTTGATCCTCGGAGCAGTCTTAGGCTACTGCCTCTTCAGGGCAGCTATAATAATCATAACCAGCTCTGCTGGGTCGTACTTCCTGCTTGCAGGGATATGGGCAGTGCTAAGGAAAAGCACCGAGCACACGGGCATAAACGCTGAGGAGCTTTTCAACGAGATCTCCGGCAGCGGGGTATATATACTGATGTTTGTTTTGCCTGCTTTGGGAGGGGTATTAATGCAAATGCGAGAATTCCCGCTCCGAGAGAAGAAAAAGGATAAGAAGGAGGAAGAAGACTAATCATCTTCAATCCTTTCAAGCCTGCCGCCAATACTGCTCATCAGTTCGGGGAAAGTGGGGAAAGTAACGTCAACAGCCTCTGCGGCAGAAATAGAAAGCTCTATCCCCCCTGCAATCGCTGCCACGGCCATAGACATTATTATACGGTGGTCGTAATACCCGCTGACCTCACCTGAGAAAAGCTTACTGCCTCCCTTTATAATAAGCCCGTCGGGGAGTTCGGCTATATCCGCTCCGATTTTACCCAGCACCTCTGCCATACATTTGATTCGGTCTGTTTCCTTGTTCCTTGCCTGTGCCACATTATAAAGCCTCGTTGTGCCCTCAGAGAGCGCAGCAGTAACAGCCATAATCGGAAGCGCATCGGGGGTTCTGTTCATATCTATGTCGATCCCCTTCAGCGAAGAGGCCTTAACAGCGGTTGTGCCGTCTTCGAAAATCTCTATATCCGCCCCCATCTGCCTTAGATAGTCTGCAACAGCCTTATCGGGCTGGCTGTCTGAATAGTCAAGCCCTTCAATTACCACATCCTCCCCGCAGAGCGCCGCTGCGCAGAGAAAGAACGAAGCGCTTGAAAAATCTGCCGGCACAGTTTCATCAAAATTTTTGTAGCTCTGGCCTCCTTCAATACGAACGTTTGAAAAATCCTCTTCGCAGGAATATTTAATATTCTGCTTATCGAGCCAATCGAGGGTTATGCCCACATAATCGGGCTCATAAAGAAGAGGAACCTCTATCTCACTGCGTCGCTCTGCAAGCGGGCAGCAAAGAAAAAGACTCGAAAGATACTGGCTTGTCCTGCATTCAATGCTCGTTCGTCCGCCTTTGAGCGTTCCTTTAATCTCCACAGGCGGGAAGCCGTCGCTGTTTACCGAAACCGCCTCTGCCCCGAGGTCGCTGAGCGAATCCAGCAGAGGCTGGACAGGACGCGAGCAAATCTGACGGTCTCCTGTGAACCTGACCGGCCTGCTGCCTTTAGTTAATGCAGCAAGGCCTATCGCAAGGCGGAGAGTGGTTCCGGAATTGCCTACATCAATCTCGCCGTTTGGAACGGACGGGCTGCCAGCAACCCCCGAGATCTTCCATACATCATGACTGCCCCTTTCTATCTTAACGCCCATTGCCTCAAAGGCCTTCAGTGCGCTTAGAGTATCACTGCTGAGAAGAGGGCTGCGAATCAGGCTTTCCCCCTTGGCAAAGCCTGCAATAGCGGCAGCTCGTATCGTATGAGATTTAGACCCGGGAATCTTGACACTGCCGGAAAGACGTGAACCTGAGGCTTTAATTATCATAATCAGCACCTATATTTTCGAACATTTTTAGAGAATAATACATAATACAGCTGGCAAAACAACCCATAGAAACCAGCATCTTCAAATTTCATATTTAAAAGATTATTTCAAAATCAGCAAAAAATCAGTATATTACGCCGGCTGAAAAATTAAATTAGAAAAGGAGACAAACCTTGGCGGAACTTTTATCAGGTAATGCAGCGATTGCCAGAGGTGCATACGAGGCCGGAGCAGTGTTAGCGGCAGGCTACCCGGGCACTCCATCCACCGAAATTCTGGAGAATGCTGTAAAGTACAAAGACGACATTTACCTCGAATGGGCTCCGAATGAGAAAGTGGCTCTTGAGGTAGGGGCGGCCGCTGCGATGGGCGGTACGAGAAGCATTGTTACGATGAAGCATGTTGGGCTGAATGTGGCGGCGGATCCACTGATGACGCTAGCTTATATAGGCGTTGAAGGCGGACTGGTGATCTGCGTGGCAGACGACCCGGGCATGCACTCCTCCCAAAATGAACAGGACACGCGAAACTACGCAAAATTTGCAAGGCTTCCTATCTTCGAACCGACAAGCAGTCAGGAAGCTAAAGACTTCGTTGCTATGGCTATGGAGGTTTCTGAGAAACACAAAACCCCCGTACTGCTGAGAAGCACAACGAGGGTGAGCCATTCACGCAGCCTCGTGGAGCTGGGCGAAAGACAGGAGCATAAGAGCAAAGGCTTCCAGAAAGACGTTCAGAGGTTTGTTACCGTGCCTGCATTCTCAAGGCAGATGCGGCTGAAAGTGGAAAAACGCACCGCAGAGCTAAAGGCTGAGGCAGAAAGCAGCCCTGCAAATAAAATAGAAATGGGCGATAAAAGCCTCGGTATTATAGCGTGCGGAATCACTTATCAATATGTTAAGGAAGTTTGGCCGGAGGCCTCAGTTCTCAAGCTTGGCTTCTCTCAGCCATGGCCGGATGATTTGATAGGCAAATTCGCCGGCGATGTTGATAAGCTTCTTGTCGTTGAAGAGCTCGATCCTCTGCTCGAAGAGCATATCAAAGCGATGGGCATTGAATGCCACGGGCGTGATGCAGTAAGCGGAATCGGGGAGCTCAGCGTAAGCACACTACGTGAATCAAGGGCAAAGCTTGAAGGCCGCCCTGCTGAAAAACCTGCGTACGAGAATAACGCTGACAAGCTGCCTGGCAGGCCGCCGGTGCTTTGCGCAGGCTGCCCGCACAGAGGGGTTTTCTATGCGCTCACAAAGCACGATGTGGTAGTGGCAGGGGATATCGGCTGCTATTCGCTCGGTGCGTTCAAGCCTCTCGAACGGCTTGACATTATACTCTGCATGGGCGGAGGCGTTTCTATGGCGCACGGACTCGACAAGGCCGGCGAAAAAAAGAAGGTTGTGGGGATCGTAGGAGATTCCACCTTCTTCCACTCCGGCATAACAGGCCTTCTGGATATTGCGTACAACAAGGGCAAATCCACGATTATCGTTGTTGACAACCGCACCACCGCAATGACAGGCCACCAGGACCACCCGGGCACAGGACGAACGCTTATGGGCGAGCCCACTGTAGAGGCGTCAATCGAAGATATAGGCAGGGCCTGCGGTATCAAACGAATCAGAACGCTGAATCCGTATGATCAGCAGGCAACACAGAAGGCTCTGGATGAAGAGATAAACGCCGACGAGGCGAGCCTCGTAATCTCGAAAGCCCCATGCATTCTTCACGACAGAAGCGGCGTTAAGCCGGCGCTGGAGATAGACAGCGAGCTTTGCAAGAACTGCCGGATGTGTCTGAAGCTGGGCTGCCCGGCGATCGAGGCTTCAGAAGGCGAGAAACCCTCAATCAGCTCAATTCTCTGCACCGGCTGCGGTCTGTGCAGGCAGATATGTAAATTCGGAGCAATCAGCGGAGGCGAAAATGAGTGATACAACAAGCGTAGTGCTTGCAGGCGTAGGCGGGCAGGGGATTCTGCTCGCAAGCGAAATCACTGCTCAGGCAGCGAGGATTTCCGGTTTCGATGTAAAAACAAACGAAGTGCACGGTATGGCTCAGCGAGGCGGGTCTGTGATAGCGCAGATTCGCTATGGCACGAAGGTACACAGCCCGCTTGTGGCAAAGGGCGAGGCTAAGGTGCTCGGGGGACTGGAGAGAATCGCAGCGATTAGATACGCAGACTACCTCTCCAAAGGCGGGCTCGTAGCGGTGAACAGCCAGATGATGGTTCCGGTTACTGTATCGATGGGCATGGGCGAATATCCGGCAGATGCGGAAAAAATGCTCAGAGATAAATTCGAGAACCTTATCTATATAGACGCCTCAGAAGAGGCAAAAAAGCTCGGGAACGTGAAAGCAGCAAACGTTGTGCTGCTGGGGGCTCTTTCAAAAGGGCTCGATAAGCTCAGCGAAGAGGCTTGGCTTGAGGCGGTGAAGATCAGCGTGAAGCCGAAATTTATAGATCTCAACATCAAGGCCTTCAAAACCGGAAGAGAAATTTAACCGAAAGCGATAAATCAGCGAAACCCAAAGCCCCGGCAGAACCACCTGCGGGGCTTTTATTTTTCCCTCTACCGGAAAACAGTAAGCTTGAAAACACTAATCTTGCTTTTGTAGATATCTGCTCTTATCCAACTGAGCTTCGATAAAATTGATTATCTCCTTCCATGCCTCTTGATCTATATTCCTGCTTTCTTTCTGCGAACTGCTTATCTTCTTCAGTAAATGTAAAGTATTTTCAAGCTGTTTAATTTGAGCCTCTCGGTCTTGAGCAGATTCTGTTTCAATTGCAGATAATCGCATTATTTCAGAAACTTCTTCAAGAGAGATATTCATAGATAACATTTCCAAATCTTCAAGACTTGAAGATTGTGCATAACAAGGCCTCCAAAGCCAGTCTTGAAGAAGAACTGAAAGATCGTCTGAGTTAACCCCGATTTCTCACTTAGCGTTCAAAATCGTGAAAAATCAAAATTTTTTCTTTGATTCTGCGTTGTAATCGGCGTTTAAAAGTCTCTTTAGTCTCTGGTACAGACCTGCCCTATTGCAAGTGATTTTTCATCAGCAATAATATTGTTATGTACTTGAAGAAGCACAAGCGAAAGAAGAATGGTAAGATCAATTCCTATTACAGCATAGCGGAGAAGCGTAAGGTTTCTCGCGGGCGTTATGTTGAGAAGATGGTGCTGTATCTTGGTGAAATCTCTGATTCTCAGAAGAAGTCTTGGCAGAGATCCATTGAGATAATCAACGAGGACAACAAGCCTGTCCGCAAGTCATTATTCGCTTTTGATCAGGACAATCACACACATCACGACATAGATACGATTCCGGTAAAGCTCTCAAAGATGAAGCTTAACAACCCCAGAACATTCGGGGACTGCTGGCTCGGCTGCGAGATATGGGATATGCTGGGATTAGACACCTTCTGGTCGGAGAGGATAGACACTGCCAAATCGCCGGTTGACTATTCCAAAGTTGTAAAATTGCTGACAGTAAACCGTCTTATCAAGCCCGGAGCGGAGTTTTATGTCCACCGGCACTGGTTCACTCAGACCGCAATGGATGTATTGCTGGGCTGTGAATTTGATGTTGCCGAAAAAAACCGGCTTTACCGTTGTCTGGACAGGATATTGCCGTATAAAGAAGAGCTTTGTTCTTATTTGAAAGACACATGGCAGATGATGTTCAATCTGGAATATGACATTCTGCTTTACGATATAACCAGTACTTATTTTGAGGGATTATGCAAAAGCAATCCCAAGGCAAAATTCGGCCACAGCAAAGACCGCAGAGGCGATTGCAGGCAGATTCTTATCGCTTTGGTAGTTACCCCTGAGGGATTTCCGATCAATTATGAGATACTCGCCGGCAACACCTCAGAGAGAACAACGCTTAAACCCTTGTTAAACAAGATAGAGTCGAAATACGGCAAGGCAGGCAGGTTATGGCTGATGGACAGAGGTATTCCAACAGAAGCTGTGCTGGAGTATATGCGTGATAACGGGATTGATTATCTTGTCGGAACGCCCCGTAAGCTGCTGGATGAATTCCAAGAAGAGCTTTCTGTGAAAAGCTGGTTTGATGTAAATGGAATCGTTCGCATAAAGCATATAGCCAAAGATGACGAATGCTATATTCTTGCTCGAAGCAAAGAGAGAATGGCTAAAGAACGGGCTATGCGTAAAAGAAAGCTCCGTAATTACTTAGAAGGACTGGAGAAGTTAAAGAAATGCCGCAGCCGAGATGTTTTTATGCAAAGGCTCGGCAAACTCAAACATCAGGCGGGCAGCTGCCGTAAGTGTGTAACTCTTACGATTCCCCGAAATAAGGAAAGGATTGAGAAGGGCGAGTTTGATTATAAGTTTGAAGCGAGCAAATATAAAGAAATGATATACCGCGACGGCACATACTTTTTGCGTACAAACCAGTCTGGCAAGGATGGTGCAGCCCTGTGGAAGGAATATATGCTTCAGTGCAACGTTGAGCAGGCATTCAGGGAGCTCAAGAGCGATCTGGGAATTCGTCCTGTCTATCACCATAAGCAAGACAGGGTTGAGGCTCACGTGTTTGTAGCGTTTATGAGCTATTGTTTGCAAGTAACACTGAGGCATAAGCTCAGGGCAAGCGCCTGCGGGATGACTGCTCAGGCGGCATTAGCAGCAATGTCTCGGATCCAGATGCTGGATGTTTCATTTGAAACGCAAGACAGCAGAACTCTGCTTATGCAGAGATATACCGAACCGGAAGACGAACACAAGCTGCTGCTGCAGAAATTGAAGATAGAACTGCCGCCGCAAAAACCTCCGAAAATATACAGCGGGAAACTGAAAAAATAACACATCTTTGGCGACAGACCAACCCCTCTGACGGGGGTAAAAACGCACTTTTTACCCCCTAAGTGAGAAATCGGGGTTAAGTAATTATTCTTAATGCCAATGAACTGGAAAGGCCTAAAAGCCATAGATAAAATGACAAATAAAAAAACCGCAATTAATGGTGTAAAATAAATGACACCAAAAATTGCGGCTGTTATTACTTTAAGTATCAGCTTAAGGCTATGGGTATTTTCTCTCTTCTGCCCTCGTATCAACTTCCATTCGGTGTTTGAGAATTTGATTGCGTTCCCATTTTTTGCCTTCTCGCCACTTCGGCTCTTTAAGCTGTTTTTCCCAATTTTCATACTCTTGGAGGAGTTCTTTCACCTTATCAGGATGTTTTTTGGCAAGATTAGCGGTCTCAGATTCATCCTCAGCGAGATTGAAAAGCAGCAGGGGATTATCACCTGCCTTTATGAGCTTCCAGTCGCCTTTTCGAACTGCACCAGCAACCGCCCTTCTCCAGAAAAGGATATTATGAGGTCTGCTTTTGTTTTTGCCCTGCAAATACGGAAGCAGATTAACGCCGTCCAGAGGCTTGCCAGAATTCATCTGCTTCTTATCCGCGCCTGCAGCAGCGAGGGAAGTAGGCATTATATCAAGCGTGCTTACCGGGTAGTTATAGTCTTTGCCGGCAGGGATCTCGCCCGGCCATTTAACTATAAACGGCACTCTTATACCGCCCTCCCACTTCGAGCCTTTCATTCCGCGCAGCTTTCCGTTGCGGGAGCCGTTGTTGGTTGCGCCGCCGTTATCGTTTACGAAAAACAGCAGGGTGTTATCGTCAAGGCCGAGCTTATTGAGCTTATCCTGAAGCCTTCCGACGTTGGTATCGAGAGATTCTGTCATGGCGTTGTGGATTCTTCTGCGTCTGGGGTCTATTTTTCGGTACTTGTCTATGAGGTGGTCCGGGGCCTCCATAGGCGTGTGAACTGCATTGTAACAGAGGTAAATGAAAAACGGCCGGTCTTTATTATTCTCTATGAATTTCATCGAAGCATCGGTGAGGTCTGTAGTCATATAGCGGATTTTATCCTCATCAATCTTTTCATCGCAGGTTCTCAGGGCGTGGGTTTCGTCCACGTCTTTGTTAGTAAAGTAGTGCCGTGCGCCGGAAAGAAAGCCGTAGAATTCGTCAAAGCCTCTTTTGCACGGGTGAAACTGCTCCTGATAGCCGAGGTGCCATTTGCCTGCAGCGAAGGTTTTGTAGCCTTGGGTCTGCATTCGAGCGCCGATTGTTTTCTCTGAAGGGTCGAGCCCCATATCATCCATCGAATAGCCTTCAACAGGGGAATTCGGCCCGTTGCATTCATGCCCGAATCTCTGCTGATACCTTCCTGTTATGAGCCCAGCGCGGGAAGGCCCGCATACAGATGCGGTAACGTACCCTTGGCGGCAGGTTGTTCCTTGGCGGGAGAGGGCGTCGAGATTGGGGGTTGGGGTATCCTCGCAGCCGGTAAAGCCGAAATCTGCATATCCTGCATCGTCGGAGAGAACGACAATTACATTCGGTTTTCTTTCAGAAGCCGCTGCGAAACCTGCCGGTGCAAAGGCAGCGAGCCCCATCATTTTAAGAGCCTGTCTTCTTGAGAGCATACATAAGCCTTTCAACATAATATTCTTTTAAGGTTTTATGTTTTAAAATGGCAGTATTTTTCAGAAATTGCAAAGAAAAATCGCCAGTAAGCACCAAATGGCTACAGAAACTGTAAACGGGATATCTTTGAGCACAATATCAACAGGCCCTTCGTATTTGCCGCGCATTGATACAAGGGCAAATCTGAATGTTCCGTACACAATTAAGGGAAAGGTGTAAACCAGCCTTTCAGAGCCTATTCTCGCAATCGTTTCAGGGCTGGTGGACCAAGCGAGAAACGCCATAAGAGCGAGCGAGGCGCTGAGAGTGATCAGATGGGTGAGAAGGTTTGGGGTGTAATGCTGCATCGTGCTTCGGTGGCTGTTTCTCTTTTCGCTGTCCTCAATGGCCACCATCTCGCTGTAGCGTTTGCAGAAGCCCATAAACAGACAGAGGGTGAACATACATACAAAAAGCCACGGACTAATAGCCACGCTGATAGCCTCTGCGCCTGCACTTGCGCGAAGTACGAAACCCAGCGCTATGATAATTACATCCAGCAGAACAAAGCTCTTGAGCTTTGCGCTGTATAGAAGCTGCATAAAGAAATAACATGCTGAGAAGACCAGAAATGCAGTTCCAAGCAGAAAGCTTAAACCTAACCCCAAAACAGCGAGCAGCCCGCCGGTAAGCAGGCCTGCTTTTTGGGAAATCTGACCGCTTGCTATAGGCCTGAAACGCTTTCTGGGGTGATGGCGGTCTTCTTCGGCATCGAAGCAGTCGTTTATCGCATAAACAGCAGAAGAAAGCAAACAGAAAATAACGAATCCCTCTGCGGCAGATAAAATCGCTCCTGCATCGAAAATCCGTCCTGCAAATATGATCGGCAGGACAACTGCACCGTTTTTCACCCAGTGAGCAGGTCTTAGCAGACGGATTAGTGCAGGGAGCTTCATTAAACTTACTTACCCCTAATACCTTTTTCTGCAGCGTCCTGATTCATTTTGCGGATTTTCTCCCGCAGATCTTCCAGCTGCTTATCACTAGCTCCAGGCGGGAGACTGCCCATCTCAGTTAGAGGGTCTTCAGCTTCCGGGACAAACTGCTGAGTGTTCTGCTGTGGCTTTGTCTGAGAAGTTTCGGGCAGAGCCTTCGACGAAGAAGAAGCCTGTTTTTCAGCGGGGATCTCGGATTTAAGGATATTCTTGATTGAAGATTTGTGTTCCTTTATTTCGAGCTCTGAAACTGAGCCGTTATTATCAAGATATATCGAATCATCGTTGATCTTGCGAATCCTCAAATGGCCAACTTTCTGCCCCTGATAAACCCATTTCTTCCCCTCACCCGGGAGGTCCACAAAGGCCATTGAAAGCTCTGGTCGGTCTTGATTAACACAAGTTCCCTCAAGCGTAAAACGCACCTTAATCGGCGAGGGCGGCTTAGGCTCCTGCTGTTTTTTTGGCTGAGGGTCAGGACTCGTGTTTTTTGTTCTGGGCTGTATATTTGAGCGGCTCGCAGTTCTTTTTGGATCAGGCTTTTCAGGCTCTTTTGTGTACTGCCTTGCCGCCTTAACCAGAGCAGACTCGGAGTTTTGGTCTGAATTGGAAGAATCGGCTTTTGCCTTGAAGTCTTCAGCCACAGAGGCATTTGCAAGAAATTCCTGCACTTTCTCGCTCTCAGGAGCGGGCTTTTTGATAAGCATAACCGCCATAACCGCTGAGCCTATCAAAACGAGAAAAGAAAATATTTGAAATAATCTTAACATAATTTTTTCCCGGCTATATTACCAGTTTCAATTTTCTCTATATATTACAATGATATTAGACAGTGAAGTCAATATTTTGTTTCGGATAAAATAAAGGTCTGAAACAGCCTTCTATTTCTTCTTTTCTATCTTCGGCATTGATTCAAATTCCTTTATCTTGTCGCGCAGCTTGGCGGCCTTTTCGAAATTGAGCTCTTCTGCCGCTTTCATCATTTCCTTCTCAAGCATAGCGACCATCTCGGTCTTATCATACTCTTTTTCGTCCATAGAAACAGCCTGTCTTGCCGTTTTTCTCGCTTTCAGTGAGTCCGAGAGGGCTGTTCTGATGGATTTCCTGATCGTTTCAGGTGTGATATTATGCTTTTTGTTATACTCCATCTGAATCTTGCGTCTTCTCTCGGTTTCATCCATAGCACGTTTCATAGATGGTGTAACCTTATCACCATAGAGGATAACCCTTGAATCCACGTTTCTTGCTGCTCTGCCGATTGTCTGGATAAGGGAAGTTTCGCTTCTAAGGAAACCCTCCTTGTCCGCATCCATAATTGCCACCATTGCCACCTCCGGAAGGTCGAGCCCTTCTCGAAGCAGGTTGATCCCTATGAGCACATCAAACTCGCCTTTCCTCAGGTCTCTGAGGATATCCACACGTTCTATAGCATCGATTTCACTGTGCAGATAGCGGCATTTGATTTTCTCCTTCTGGAAGAAGTCTGTAAGGTCTTCAGCGAGTCTTTTTGTAAGAACTGTAACCAGAACCCTCTGCCCAGCTTCAACTCTTTCATAAATCTCAGATTTCACATCGCTTACCTGACTGCTCGCAGGACGCACCTCAACTTTCGGGTCGAGAAGGCCTGTCGGGCGGATAATCTGCTCAACGATTTCCCCGCCGGTAAGGCCGAGCTCATAATCGCCGGGGGTTGCGGAAACGTAAACCGTTCTGCCCGGACGCTGCTCGAATTCATCAAAACGCAGGGGCCTGTTGTCCATTGCGCTTGGCAGACGGAAGCCGTGGTCAACGAGCACCTGCTTTCTGTTTCTATCTCCTGCATACATCGCTCTAACCTGCGGGAGGGTAACGTGGGATTCATCAATAAACATAATGAAATCCTTCGGGAAATAATCGAGCAGGGTGTAGGGCTTAGCCCCCGGGCGCAAGCCGGCAAGATGCCTTGCATAGTTCTCGATTCCGCTGCAGAAACCAACCTCGGCTATCATCTCCATATCGTATTTTGTGCGAGCCTCGAGCCTCTGGGCTTCAAGGAGCTTTCCCTGCTCTCTAAACTCTGCGAGCCTTTGGTCGAGCTCCTGCTGTATAGATTCAAGAGCAGTTTGAACCCTGTCCTGAGCCATAATGTAGTGCGCAGCGGGGTAGATGAAAACCTGCTGCTCTTCTGCGAGAGCCTCGCCGGATACGGGATTTATATACTTTATGCTCTCAATCTCATCGCCGAAGAATTCCACTCGGACAGCGTAAGACTCGTAAGAAGGCCAAACCTCCACCACATCGCCCCGAACCCTGTATGTCCCTCGAGTGAAATCTATATCATTTCGTTCATAGAGGACATCTGCAAAGCGTCCGAGAAGATCGTCGCGTTCGATAATATCGCCTTTCACCACAGGCACAACGTTCTTTTTGTACTCCTCCGGCGAGCCTAAGCCGTAGATGCATGAAACGCTGGATACCACAATCACATCGTCTCGGGTGAGAAGGCTTGTTGTTGCTGCAAGGCGGAGACGGTCGAGATCGTCGTTTCTGCTTGCATCCTTCTCTATGTATATATCCCGCTGAGGTATATAGGCCTCAGGCTGGTAATAATCGTAGTAGCTGACGAAATACTCAACCGCATTTTCCGGAAACAGCTCCTTCATTTCCTCATAAAGCTGTGCTGCAAGAGTTTTGTTGTGCGAGATAATAAGCGCAGGCTTCCTCACCGTTTCAATCACATTTGCCATTGTGAAGGTTTTGCCCGTACCCGTAGCGCCGAGGAGAACCTGATGGCGGCTGCCTGAGCTTATCCCTTCCACAAGCTTTCGGATTGCCTCGGGCTGGTCGCCTGAAGGGTTGTATTGACTTTTTAAGTTGAAGTTGTCCATATTATCTCTGCATGCTCACGAATCAGCTATTTCACAGTGTATGTAAAGCGAAGGGTAGCCTTCCAGTCGTCCTCTGCGTCATTAGAACGCAGGTCGAGAGTGTCAATTTCGAGTCCGGGCCATGTTTCGAGAAACTCATTGAGAAATGAAGTTAGGCTCATCATATCAACGGTTTTTATTATCATAGTTGCCCCCTGAGTCTGCCGGCTGCTGCGTTTTATAACTGCCTCAGTTCGAATATCGTAATCTGAAGGGCCTATTCCATGAGCCCTTGCAAGCTTATCGACAACCGTTGTGTACCGGAATTTGCCGACCTCTTTGCGTGCCTCTGAAAATTTCAGCCGGGCAGGATCAAGCTCGTATATCTTTTCACAGTTTGCCAGCACCTTTTTCCCTGTTTTAATGCTGCTGTTAAGGGACATTTCATTTTTGGGCACTAAGAAAAACTGCGCCGCAGCATACCACACAGCAGCCGCTGCGAGGATACCGAAAGAAATAAAATGTATTTTAATTTTCTTATTTTCCATACCGCCCCATCACTTTCTTGTATTCAGGCTGACAGTAAAGCTGTCTTCAGAGCCAACCTGCTTCAATGATTCCTGCGAACGCTCAAGGTTTTCATGACTGTCAATTTTTTTCAGGAAATTCTGCGTATCTCTTCTTGATGAAGTGCTTCCGTCGAGGCGGAGAGCCCTGCTTGTAATGCTTACAGAATCGAGCTTCACAGATTTCTTGTTGGGCATTGAATTGAGAATCTCAAGGGCAAACTGAAGCCTCGTAGGCACAGACTCCACATCTGCCGTCTCGCCGGCCTTTATGCGTTTGAGCCGGTTTATCTCGCTTTCCATGCTCAGCTCGGCCTTGCCCAGATTGTCCATATCCCTGCCTTTCATGGCAACTGAATACTCCTCAGCGACCTTCTCATAAATCTGATCCTGCCATTGAGACAGGTGATTTGCGTGAAGAGTGGCTTTCCAAGCGAAAACAGCAACAATCACCGCCGCTGCAAGATACAATGCGCTGAGCGATGTTCTGATAATCCTTTTCCTGCCCTGATAAGTCATAAAATCGATTCTCAAATCGCTCTGGGCATCATCTTTAGACATCATAGATGCACCTAAGAGAACATACTCAAAACCGCTTCGATGCTCCTCTGGAGCCTCAATCTTTTCGGCCTCTACTCCCGAAATAGACTGAATGGAATAAGGGTTGATATTGCTGCCTGCTATGTATATCTTCTCCACAGGCTCTGCGGGGCTGCAGGCAGCGATTGTGGCCATAATCCTTCTTGCGATATCCGAATCGGAGCGTGATGAGCCCGTTTTGAAAGAACGTATGTATTCAATGCCTCTTGAAGGGCTTATAATACCGATATACCCGTAACTCTCGCTTCTCCCTGCCAGCAGAACTGAGGCCTGCTTCGGAGTTTCAATCTGGCCTGCTGCTGCCCTGAGAAAACAAACCGAATCGGGCTGAATAACCTCCGGGTCGATTTTATTTTTTTGAAAATCTTTCAGCAGGGATATCAGCTCGGCCTTGCCGGAGGTGAAAACTGTGCAGTTAGTTCCCCCGCTCGGTGATTCGCCGTGATTTATAAACGAAGCAGCGAGAGTGGAAACATCCACGCCTACCTCGTCTTCTACATCAAATTTGATTGTTCTTGCAATCCTTCGGCGGTCTGTAAAACCGCTTGTAACGTAATGCTGAACAAATTTGCCGCTTCCAATCGCAAGCCCAACGTAATCATAGCTTATTTGAAGCTCTGATATCTTTTCTGCAAGAAGCCTGCCGAGGCTTTTGGAGGAATCTTCCTCTTGGGCAGACAAAGAAACGCTGAAGCTCTGCAAGAGCTGTTTCTGGCCAGCCTTGGCAGAGAACAGTCCGGCGTAAGCGGTGTCGCCGGATATGAATATTCCTAAGTGTTTTCCGTGTTCCAATTTTCAGCTCCAATTTAATATAGCAGCTTATTATTCATAAACTGTGGCAATCTTAACATATTTTTTTTTATCTCTCATAAAGGCTGTTGTAGAGCTGGCTGAGGCATTGCCCGAAACGGCCTTTATATGTACCGACCAGCATATACTCCTGCAAAGCACCCTGTCTTCTACTTTATCGAGCGAATCAGAATAGCTGTAGAGCCTGTCTCTTAAATCATCAAAGCTCCTGAAAGGCTCCTGATACCTTTCCGCTATAACAGCGTCTGCCAAATCCACTTCATTGCCGCCGTAAACAAAAAGGGCCTCTAGCACCTGACGCGGAGCAGTATTCACATTCACTCTCTTAGCGCCCCAGAGGCCGAGATATTTGGCAATATTTTCGTTTCTGTAATCGTCAGAGAAGTAATTCTGCCTGAGAGACTGCAAATCCAGATGCCCTTTGAGAACAAACATAAAATCCATATACAGCGAATTCTGCCCCCTTGGAACTCTTCGAGTTCGGTATCTTGTTTTAAAAACCGATTTTCGCTTGCCGTCTTTATCACGCACTACCGAACGAGTTTTGAATTTTTCCTTTTTCGTAACATATCCCGGGTCCATATCAATCTGAAAGGGCTTAACCTCTCCTGCCTCTTCGAGAGACTCTAAAAATCTTTTCCTTGTCTGCTCGTCCATACCCATCCATTCGGTAAAAATCTGTGTTGAGGCCTCTGTTTCCCTTGCATTGCCTTTCTTATTGCTCAGCGCCCAGACTACTGGATATTTTGCGTTTTCATCTTCAATTGTAATCTCAATTTCTGCTTCTGAGAGCTCAATCTTCTTTGGCTCAATAATATTCGGCCATTTCGGGCCGTAAGGGCCCGGGACAGTAAGCTTTGCGGGGTCAACCGCTGAAACGAGCGTTCTTGCCTTGGCAGCTGAGGTTGAGAGCTGTGAATTATCACTGCTGTTAGCAAAGTCGCCTGAGCTTCCTTGGCCTTCGTTAATCAGCTCATCAATGAGCAGTTCTGCCTGGCCTTGGGACGTTTCAATATCGAATTCGCCTGTCTGAACGTAATGTTCATAACGTTCGGATTTACGCTGAGCAAGGGTTTCGGCAAATTGAGAAAGCATATACTCGTACTGCTCTGTATCCTGCATAAACAAATCAGAGAAGTCCGGGAGGTATCTTCTGCTTTTCAGCTTAAGGTCAACGCTGTTGTTGAATCGATTCTCGGCGTATCTGGTTGCTGAGTCGCAGGCATAATTGGCCTTCATATAGTTTACAATGTAGTTGTGGCGTCTTTCCCGCGAAAGAAGCTTGGATACAGTAACATAGCTCATCGAAACAAGAACGGCCATAGCCATCATTGTAATGATAAGAGCAGCTGCTTTTCTGTTTCCAGTGCTTTGCCTTTTCATTCTCTGCTCTCTGTTCTCTCAGACTCACTTTCTTGACGGTCAGATTCGGAAGCGGGTATTTCCGGATTGTCTTCACGGCTCACATCTTCCTGTTCAGCAGAATCCTGCTCGCTTTCAGATTCCTCCTGACCTTCTTCGAGAAGCTCCTCATACTCTGCTTCGAGGTCTTTCTCTACAAACTTGAAGTCGTAGTTTCTCGCCCTGCTCACAGAGACTGTTCTGTAAAATCTGTCTTCCTCTGGTACAACCACCTCGCCTGTTATAAGCTCCACGGGCGGATCGAATGATACGCCAATAAACATCGCTCCTGGCATATCATCATCTTTCCACTCGTCAAGAAGTTTATCGTTATCGTAGGCCTGCAGGCTGAAGTATGTAGCGCCGGTAGTTACCGGCACATAGATCTCTCTTTCCGGGTTCTGCTTCTGTTCAGTGCTTACTACGCTGTCTTCAAGCTGCATTCCGCTTCTGCTTCTGTATATAACGAATGTGCCGAGCATTACATCAAAATCACTCTGCCAGACTACCTTCTTGAAAACATCCTTCTGGTTAGAAGTAGTATTAAAGTAGTTTGTCATTTCAAATCTGTAGAGCAGGCCTTCAGGGGTATTCTTAGATTCAAGCTTGAAAGTTACGTTTTCTCCTTCAGCAGCAAATTCATTTATGTCTTCTGCGATCTTCTGGAGAATTTCCTGAGATCTTGTGCTTGCGTCCAGCTCGGTATTAATAGTTTTCAGCGTATTCTGGGAGGCATACAAAAGCGTTACCATGGTAATCAGAATAATAGAAGTAACAGCGAGAGCTGCGAGAAGCTCGAGAAGTGTAAGCCCTTTTCTCATTCCTGCCCTCCGAACATATCATTTACTTCATCTTTAAGATCCTCAAAATTACTCTGGGACTGACCCCGCCCTGAAGCTGAATCCTGCTGAGAGCCGCTGCTATCCTCGTCATTGTCCTGCTTGCCCTGTTCATCAGCCTTCGATTGCTCGGAGCTTTCGTCCTGCTGCGCCTCATACTCAGCGTCTTCTTCTGAAAGCTGGTCTAAATACTCCTGCTCTAATTGACGCTGCTCTTCAAGCTGTTGTGATTCCCTCATACTCAGCTTTGCAAGCCAGTTCTCCAGTTCCACGCTCTCGAGCTCATTCTCGCTGTTGTAATATTCTACCACAGAAAAAGCCATCACCCACTGCTGGTCTGTATCGGGAAAGGTTTTCACCTCATAGCCCATCTCCCAGCTGAGATTCGTATTGTATTCATCCACCCCGCTCTCAACATACTCACGCACATTACTTTCTGCAAGGAGATATTCCATATTCTCCCTCGCAAGCTTAACCGCTTCCTGCTCAAGACGCATATCTGTCATAGAATTAATGCAGTTGGAGATGGTAACCATAACTCCCGTGGTTACGATTCCCATCACAAACAAGGCTGCCATCGATTCAAGCAGTGTAAAGGCTTTTGTGTTTTGGCTTAAAGTTTTCATCAAAAACTCAAATCATAAGCAGGCTCTAAAAGCTGAGGGTCGCCATCGACCAGCTCAGGATTGTTTCCGAGTCTGTTTACTACAATAGAATGAAGTTTTCCTTCAATATCGGAAAGAACTACCTTCCCGCCGTAATCCCAGCCCCCTTTGCCAACAAGAAACAGCGCTTTGCCCTGCTCTGATGTGCTGTCTATGTATTCGCCGTCGTCGAACTGGACATAAAGAAGCTCGCAGTATTCATTGAAGCTGCGTGATTCGATTATGTCCTCTTCTCTAAGTGTTTCAAAGCCCTTGCTGTAGGGCTGATCTGTATTTATCTCATAAAGAACGTATTCGAAATTGATAAAATCAAACATAACGCCGTATCGCCGGCCGGACTGCGAGGATGCAATTGAAGCTTCTCTAAAGGTTTCGAGAATATGATAAGCCTGCCTCTGAAACCGCGCGCTTGTTGAAAGTGTGCTTGAGACATAGATAACGATCCCTGTTATAAGCCCCACCACCACAAGGCACATAATCATTTCAACAAGGGAAAAACCGAAGCTGTTTTTCGGGGATACCTTCATAATCTCACCGCTCACCGGCCGCCCGAAAAACGTTTCCCGCAGTTAGCATCTGCCGAGACTCAGAATTCGGGGACAAGGCATTATCAGCTCTGTTTCAGTTGGCGTCTGTGGAATAAAGGTCTGCATCGTAGCCCTCTCCGCCTGCTTCGCCGTCGGCTCCGAAGCTGATTATCACAAACGGCTTGCCGCTCTCGGGGTATTCCTGATAGAAGAAATCATTACCCCACGCATCAGTCGGGAGGTCGGTAGTCTGGAGGTATCCGCCGGGATTCCAGCCCTGGACATCTGCCGGCTCTTCCACAAGCACGCTCAGCCCTTCATCGGCAGAAGGATATCTTCCTGTATCAAGCTTGAACTGCGAAACCGCATTATGAAGCATCTTGAGATTGGCCTTTGTCTGCTTAACTCTGGCCTTGTCTGTCTGGGCGAGGAAGTTCTGGGCAACAATCGCTGTGAGCAGGCCGATGATAATCAGCGCTGCCATAACCTCAACGAGAGAGAAGCCTTTATTCATTTTCCTTTTTTTCATTTTATATACTCCTTTTTGTTAATTTTAATGCATAATTACACTGCGTTAAATCTGCCCTGTTGTAAACCTTACAATCGGGAGAATCATCGCAAGGGCAAGAGTAGCAATGCCGGCTGCTATAAATATAATAATCACCGGCTCAACTATTGCATTTAGTCTTTCAATAAATGTGTCTGTGGATGCTTCAAGCTTCTGCCCCACATTCTGGAGCATAAGTTCGAGCTCGCCGCTTTTCTCGCCGACCTCCACCATATGGGCAGTTGTTCTGTCGAGGATGCCGCTGTCTTTAAGCGGAGCGGCAATGCTTGAGCCTGTCATAATCCTGTCTCTTGATTCGCCTATAGCCTTCACCATCACCATATTACCTGTAACATCGGAAACCACCTTGAGCGATTCAGCTACAGGCAGCCCCGAACGAAGCAGCTCCGAGAGCGTCATGGCAAAGCGTGCAGCAATGCTCTCACGCATAAGCTTGCCAGTAACAGGCATATTAACAATGAGCCTGTCGAAAAAGAGCTTACCCCTGTTTGTTTTCAAGATATACTTTAACAGAAGCCCAATCAGCACAATTACGGTTACAATCGCAAGGTCGGCTTTGAGATTAGTAATCACCTCGCTCACTGCAATAACTCCCTTGGTAACAGCGGGCAGTTCCTGATCCATCTTCTGGAGCTGAGTGGCCATTTTTGGAATCACAAAGCTTGTAAAGAAGATCATAAGCCCGATTCCGAACGTAACGAGGATTGCAGGGTATATCATAGCAGTTGCAAGACGAGCCTGCATCTTCTGACGCTTTTCCATAAAATTTGCAACAGAAGCAAGGTTCTCCGCAAATCGGCCAGTATATTCGCCCACCCTTGCCATATTCACGTAAATCACATCGAAATACTGGGGATAATCTCTAACCGCCTCTGCAAAAGATTCTCCGCTTACCACCCTCTCTCGTATATCGGAAAGGGCATTCTTAAAACCCTTATGAGACTGCTGCTCGGTGAGCACTGCAATCGCATCTGTAAGCTTGATGCCGGATTTGAGCAGAAGAGAAAGCTCTTTGGAAAATTCACCTACAAGCTTTGAAGGATTTGTGGGCTTGAGACTGAAACCCTCACTGCTGCCTTCCCCTCTCACTTCTTCCACCTTTAGCGGATGAAGCCCGCGGTTTCTAAGCTGCTTTCGGGCATCGTAGGAGTTCTCCGCAGAAACCGTTCCTTTCTGTTTCTTGCTGCTTTGGTTGTAGGCAGTATAACTGTAGCGAGGCATAAGATTCTCCGGTATTAAAGCAGGTCAGTTTGTGTTACCCTGAGAACTTCTGATATTGTCGTATCGCCGGCCATTACCTTCATCGCACCATCCATTCGAAGCGTTTTGAGCCCCTGCTCGACAGCCTTCTTCTTGAGAACCCCCGCAGGGAGGTTGTCCGAAACCATACTGCGCAGCTCCTCATTTACCACTAAAAGCTCGTAAAGCCCGATCCTGCCGCGGTAGCCGGTGTTGAAGCATTTCTCGCAGCCCTCGCCCATATAAAAATGGGTGTCTGTGGATTCGCTCAGGCCAAGCTCGCGAAGCTCGTGAGACTTTGGGCGATACTCCACTCTGCAGCTCGGGCAGATTCTTCTTGCAAGCCTCTGGGCCATTATTGCGATTATCGAAGAGCTCACCAGATACGGCTCTACGCCCAAATCGATAAGCCTGCTCATAGAGCTTGCCGAATCGTTGGTATGCAGAGTGCTGAAAACCAGATGGCCTGTAAGCGAAGACTGAATGGCCATTCTCGCTGTCTGCTCATCACGCACCTCACCCACCATAATAACATCAGGATCCTGCCTGAGGATATGGCGAAGGGCGTTTGCGAAGGTCATCCCCTTTTTCTCTGATACCTGCATCTGGCTGATGCCTTCCAGCTGGTATTCGATTGGATTTTCCACTGTCATAATATTTTTCTCGGAGGAATTGATCATCTGCAGGGCCGCGTAGAGGCTGGTGCTCTTACCGCTTCCCGTTGGGCCGGTAACAAATATCACTCCGTGAGATTTCTTGAGCAGCTGATCGAATGTTTTGAGGTCTTCGCCGATAAAGCCGAGGTCCTCAAGCTGCAGAACACCCTTGGACTTATCAAGGATACGAAGCACGCATCGCTCGCCGTAGGCAGTGGGCACTGTGCTTACACGAAGGTCTATCTCTCGCTGGCCGAGCCTTACGGCTGTTCGCCCGTCTTGGGGCAGACGTCGTTCGGCGATGTCCATCCCCGCCATAACCTTGATACGCGAGATTATAAGCGGAAGTACGTTGCGGTTTAGGCTTAGGCTGTCGTAGAGGATCCCGTCTATGCGATAGCGAATCTGGATTTTGTTTTCGAACGGGTGGATGTGTATATCGCTCGCACGCATCTGAAGGGCTCGGAAGAATATATCATTGACAAGCCTAATCACCGGCGGACGGTTTACAACGTCCAGAAGGTCGTCTGAGCTGGAAACCTCGTTTACAAGATTGTCCAGATTCTGGGAATCAAGCTCTTCGGCAACCTCCTCAGCAACGCTGCTTTTCTGCTCGTAGGCCTCGTCGATGGCTGCTGTTATGTTTGTTTTTGTGGCAACTGCCGGCTCCACTTCCATCCCCGTCATACGGGAGACGTTGTCGTACACCTCGAAATTCAGCGGCTGGAAGCTTATCACTCGAAGCATCCCTTCCCCGCCGCCGGAATCAGCTACAACATAATGATTCTGGGCATAAACCGCCGGAACATTATCGACGAATTCCGCCGGCACATCAGCAGGACGTATCTCTTCTACAAAAGGCATATCAAGAGCCTCTGCAAAGAGCTTGAGAACCGATTCTTCTGTGAAGTTATGACAGCCCAGAACAAGGTCGTCTATACGGCGCGGGTCCCCGGAATTCTCTCCGAGATAACGCTCAAGAAGCTCCCCGTCAACTATCCCTGTTTCTCTGGCTTTGTTTACTAATAATTCTTTCATACTGTCTAATAGCTGCTTTCAATTAATCTGATGCAGGCTTTTTCCAAAAAGATTAGCCCTATAGACTCTTGAGAGTCTCTATTCCATTTCGAGAACCTTCTCAGGAGCCATTTGCTCGCTTTCCAAACCCGGGAAATCCTGATATTTATGGAAATTCTGCTCAGCTTCTTCAAACGATTCACGCTGAAGCTCAGACTGCTCTAAGAGATCATCCAGGCCTGTTTCCGTACCGGTTGTAGGTCTCAGGATATTAGCTTTAACAAAAACATAGAGTTTGGATTGGTCATCGCTGTTGCTCACAGTTTTAAAGAGCGCTCCTACTAACGGGAGATCACCCAATATCGGAACCTTGCTTCCGCCCTTGCCCTGATTTATCGAAATCAGACCGCCAAGAATAATTGTGCTGCTGTCGGGAACTGTAACTACTGTCTTAACGTCGCTTTTAATTTCATCATAAGGCCGCTCGCTGCTAGAGCTTGAAGTAGAATAATCAAAATCAGTACGATTTACGTTAATCTCAAGTCTTAGAAGATCACCCTCACTTATATGAGGTGTAATTGTGAGGTTAACACCAGCATTATACGATTCCCAAGTTTGGGATTCCACAGCAGTGGGGTTTTCATCTCCCACATAATCCGTTTGTGTTTGAGGCTTGTATGTGGTTGTGGTGGTTTCGATGGTACCTTCCTGATTGTCGTTTACAAGCAGTTTTGGCTTGGCCATAATCCGCCCGTAATTCTTCTTCTGCATAACGGTAAGAAGTGATTGGATATCAGAATCTGAATAAAAACCTTTGAATTTATCGTTTTCAGTATCCCATCTTCCTTCAAGAAAGTTGCCCAAAGCAACATTACCCGCGTCTATAGGTGCAGAGATAGCACCGCTTGTATCATCGAGCCCGTTTTTGCTGGCCGCAACATCAAGGTCGTATTCAAATTCATCCTTCTGGCTTACTTCCACAAGCGTAACATCGATGAGCACCTGAGGGCGTTTTTTGTCGAGCTCTGTAATAAGCTTTTCGATCCAGTCCTGATCCTTCTTGTTTGCATAAACGATAATAGAGTTTGTGCCTTCGTCGCCTGTTATGGTAACTTCGGTATTCCCTGCTCCTCTGGAGCTGATAGAAGTTTTCTGGATTTTGCCCCTTGAAGAAGATGTTCCGCCGGAGGAGCCCTGTCCTGCAAGGCCTGCCTTTTCGGCCTTATCCTTTGCGATCCTCTCCACCACTTCCACGAGTGTTTCCTCGATATCCTGCACAGACTGATTCTCAAGCGGATACACCTTCACGGGCGCCGCATCTTCCTCCGGCTCCGCATCAATATAGCCGATTATCGAATCGATCTTTTCGTGCTGTTCATCTGTAGCATTAACCAGAAGCGAATTGCTCGTTTCGAGCAGAACCACCTGCGGTTCGTCCTCCAGCACCTCCTTGGCGTCTTCAATCACAGCGGTTGAAGGGCTGTTTGATTTCTGCTGAGTGCTTCCCCGCGGGTTTCTTCTTGCTGCTGCAAGTCTGCTCTGGGAAGAGTCTTGGCCTGCAACGATTCCGAGCTGCTCGAGGGCATCCAGCACTACCTCCGCCCCGACAAATTCAATATCATACTGCTGTATCTTGCGAAGATCCTGCTTTGGAACATCGAAGGCCTCAATTAGGCTGTTTACTTCCTCAATCTCATCCTCGGTACCGATCATAAGTATGCGGTTTGTTCTGTCATCTACATCCAGATAAACGCCTTCAGTTTTCCCCTGGCCTACTGTTGAGGACGAGCTGCCATTTTTTTGGTTCGGGATTATCCTGCCCTTTGAGTCCCGCCTTACAGGCTGCCGCTGCGAGGAAGAGGATGAGGAAACCGTAACATCCACCGTCCCGAGATTCTGGGCAAGAGCCTCAACCTTATCTACAAGCGAAGATGCGAGGGTGTATTCGAGCCTTCTGTATTCAAATGTCCTTTTCTCGCCAGCAACATCCACCAGAGACAGCATCTTCTGGATACGAGGCATTCTGTACGAATATCCTGTAACGATCAGGCTCTTCGTTTCGGGTAAATCCACAATACTGATGCCCAGCTTCATACTCATCAGCATCTTCTTGGCAGAATCTGTGTTTATGTGTTCAAGCTTGAATACCCGCGTTATAATAACATCGCCGGGCTTTACGTCCTCATCACCCTCCACTATTGCAGGGTCGAGCTCTGAGGCCTCATTCTTGGTAACTATTGTTACAAGATTCCCTCGGCGTGTCATAATGAAGCCGCGGAACTTCAAAACGGATTCAAGCAGGCCGTAAAGGTCTTTAACCTTAATCTTGCCGTTGTGAACTTTGAGCATTACCTCGCCGCGCACCTTGTTTTGGTCGTAGATGTAGTTCAGGCCGAGCTGCTTGCCTACAAGCTCGATAAGAGATGTAATCTCCACCTTTTCCGGCAAGGTAACGCTGAGATTAAGCTGCTTATTTGAATCCGTTATTTCAGGGACATTGAAATCACCCTCAGCTGCCTGTTCAGCAGAGGGAAGCTGGGTGGCCTGAACGGTACCCCCCGGCTCAATCTGCTTTAATGTCTTACCGTCTGAAGGGGCAGTTTGAGATTCTGCAGTTTGGCGTGAAGGCTGGGGCTGATTTTGCTGTTCAAATTTTTCCGGATACATCTCTTCAGCTTCTTGACGCTGCTGCCTGGCCTTTTTCAGAAATTCCATGGCCTTTTCCATGGCCTCTCTGTTTCTCTCCATCGCTTCCCGCTGGTCGGGAGTAAGCTCCTGCTGGTCGGGCTGGGCGTTTTGGTCTTGCTGGGCAGAATTGTTTTGAGCTGTCTGCCGGGCATCTGCAGCCTGCTGTTCCGGGCTTTGCTGCCCAGCGGCCTGATTCTGTATCGCCCTTGCGCCGGCCTTCTGGGAAGACCGCTCCTGCCTTGCCCGCATCATCGCTTCATCAAAGGTTTCTCCTTCCTGAAGCTCTATATCGAGCCTCTCAAGAATGCTTTTCTGCCTGTCGGAAATCTCTTCGCTTTCCTGAGCAAAGAGCAGATGCTGAGAAACCACCAGCATTGCTGTAAGCAAAGCTATAGACAAGAATTTGCCTTTCAATGACCTGTATTTTTTTACCATTAATCACTCCAGATAGCTATAATAGCACGTTTTACATAATTTATACTTAAGGTTTGACAAACCGAATATACAAAAGTTCCCAATTTGGAAATGTTCTTTTGGAAAAATTCAGCATCAGTCTGAATTAATGAGTCTGAATTGCAATTTGTTCGAGAATCTGCCTCTCAGCCTCTTCAAATCCGCATTTGAAAGAAACGCCTGCAGCGAGATCGTGTCCGCCTCCGCCCAAAGCTTCGGCAACTTCTCGAACAATAATATCGCCTTTGCTTCGCATAGAGCATTTTATCTCGCCCGGGCTTCTTTCAATGAGGAGAAATGTTGTTTGAATGCCCTCAAGGGCCTGAAGCTTGTTTATGAGTCCTTCAGTATCACTTTCTACAGCTCCGCTTTCTCTGAAATCCTGATGGGTTACCCTGCCGGATACCACAGCTGCCCCATGCAGCTTTAGAGAATCGAGCATACGGGAGGTAAGCCGCATCTTCGCAAGCGATTCCCGCTCATAAATAACGCTGAAAAGCTCTGCTGTATCAATGCCGGTTTCCAGAAGCTCACTTGCGGCTTCATAAGCGGCCTTGAGGTTCTTGCCGTATCTGAACCAGCCTGTGTCTGTTGCCATGGCGGCAAACAGAGAAAGCCCAACCTGTTTATCGGGCTTATAACCGAGAAACTTTGCAAATCTGAAAACAATCTCACCAGCTGCCGGTGAGCCTGAATCAACAACCTTCACATCCCCGAAACTGTCGTTTCCGAGGTGATGGTCGAAAACTATTGAGGGGATCCTCCCGTCTGCAAGCTGCTCTATCCCGGGAGCCCTGTCCGGATGAAGGGCATCGGCGAGTATGATGAGGTCTGCATCTTTCCAAGGCGTCTTTTTCCAGAGCTGATTATCTTCGCTTGAATTTATTATCGTTGGCTGATGACCGCCAAAAAGCATATTTATCCACTCGGGGAAATCATCCACAAGCAGCGGAAAAACCTGCTTTCCCATATCAGCAATTATCCTTGATAATGCGCTCACGCTCCCGCAGGCGTCGCCGTCGGGCCTTTGGTGAGCCGTGATTATCACCTTTTCTGATTTTTCAATCAGTTTTTTAGCTTCGGAAAATTGTTTTGTAAGATCTTTCAAATTCTGCCCTATCATTAATTTCCCGAAGAATATATTAAAATACTGCTGAAATTACAAATATTTTTAGCAATTCCAGCAGTAAAAAGGCAATGTTTACAAAAAAACTGTTACATTATTTCAACTCGCCCGTCTTCAAGCCATGACCCTGCAAAACGCAGTAAGTTAAAAAAATCAGACGAAACGCTAAACTCCTCAGTCTCGGTCTGGTCTGCACCGAGGTAGGAAGGAACAAGACCGCCGAAGTCAATTTCTATCTTATCGATATTTATTGACGGGTCGGTACCCCAAATTCGAAGTTTGCGGTTTCCCGGAGCTATCTCAACAATCTCAGAGGACTTAATAATTCCTGAAGCCACATTTTCCTGCCAAAGTGCCGAACCGTCTTTGCCCATCTCAAATTCGATCCAGAAAGGTTTGTTACCATCAATTGAAACCGCACATCGCAGCTTTTTGCCGTTTTTCAAAGAGAAAGAAGGCACAGCATAAACATTCAATACAGCTGCCCCGCCTGATGCAGCTTTTATATCGTATTCCAGATAAGGGCTTGATTTGCGAACATTGCCAATATTCTCTACATACCATCCGGTAAGCGGCTCAAGAACCATACTCGCACCGGTTCTCCCAAGCCCTTCAAGAACTTCCCAGCTCCTTGAACCACGGGAACGTTTGGCGGAGTAGCTTTCAGCATTAAAAGCAATAACACCTCTGTCTTCTACAAAAGAATTCTCTACAGCTGCAGAATATTTATTGAATGCAGAAACGTTCACAGTAAAAGATTTCCCCTCTGATGTTATATCTATACTGCCCCGTACATTATCCTTTTTTGGGGCATCGGCGTAATCGATGCTCACCCATATCCTATGGTCTTTATTACTGAGAGTGCCGGAGGATTCGCTGAGCTTTATCCAAGAATCGCTCGCTGATGCCTGCCAAGACACCTGCTGCTGCCCCTTGCTGAAAATATCAATAAAGTATTCTTTATCTGTATAACGGTTGAATTTGGGAAGAAAATTAAATGACGGCGGCAAAAGCATCACCCCTCTGAGCCTTGCCCCGTCTTCCCTTGCGTAGAAGCTGAGCGTATGCTGCCCTTCGCTTAACTCGAAATCTGTAATATGATACTTCCCTCTGCCTACATTATCGTTCCAGAGGATATGCGGTCTGCCTTCCATTTTTATAAACCACGAATCAGCATCGGGATTTGGATGTTCAATCACAGCGCACAATTTATAAAGCCCGCCCGCTGCTGCGGGAATTTCAAATGAGAAATCTGCCCTGTTCTCAGTTGGGAAACTCAGATCCCTGCCCCTGCCTTCCGGAACGGAGATATAGCTGCCGGAGGAATCCGAACCTATTTCAATATCCTCGCCATAAAGCTCTGCATCGCTTGAATGGAAAACCAAAGTATCGAGAGACTGGTTTGGATAATTCGCCTGAGTGTCGAGCTGTGAGGGTGAACCTTCAATGCAAACCCCAAGTTCCCCCTGCCCAGAGAGATCAGGTTTTGCAGTATTTGGCGACAAGAAAACATCACTGTCAAGCGGGTGCCAGCTGGTTACCTTATTCCACTTCCCTTCAGCAATATCCTCGTTGTAAATCCTGGTAAGCTCTTTAATCCTTTCAAACGCTGATTCTGCCTGTGCAGCATAGTAATTAGCGATCGCCCTGCCCTGACGTGCATACTCCCGGCTCTTATATGCGTAAAGAATTTTTTCGTTAATGCTCGCCGCACAAACGGCAGGATAATGAACAAGCTGAAAATATGCGTCTTTTGCAGATTCCGGAAGATTATCGAAAATCTCCTGAGAATCACGCCTTAAAGATTTATATTTTTCAATTCTTTCAGCGGAACGGTCTGAGTGCGTAAAAAGAGCAAAATCAGGGTCATTAAGCTCCCGTCTGCCGGCCCAGTGTTTGTTAAAGCCCATCAGCTCGGGTTTTCTCTGGTTGGCCAGAGCCGTATAACGCTCCATAATACTGGCAATATCATCGGCATACTCCTGCCCAATATCTCGAGAGGCAGCAGTTTTGAAATATTCAGTTATATTGTTCTTTGTCCATCTGTTGATATCCCAAGACATCTGCAGAAAAAATTCCGTATGCCATTCGCGTCTCTTGAGATCCCCAACATTAACAATCCAAACGCCTCGCATATTCATCTGCCATGCCCGATTCATTTCACGCCATACAAGCGAGGGGCTGGTAGAGTAAAGCAAGAGATATGGATGCGGCACGCCAAGATAAGATAAATGATAATAAACTCCTCCGCCCCCGTTTCTCTGCTGTTCTGAGCTGTCTGAGAAACGCTTTATATATCCGAAATTATCCTCCGCCCACATAAGCGTTATATCTTCGGGCAAATCGAGGCCTGCATCATAATAGTCCAGCACTTCTTTATAGGGCACGAAAACCTGCGGTATCTCGCTTACCGGCTTATCTATATGGCGGCTTAATATTTCCCTCTCATCAGCTATCACATCCTCAAGAATACTCGCACCTTCCTCAAGCGAATCGGCTCCGCTCATACCCGTATCGTGCATCCCGCGAATTCCTACAGTATAAATATTTTCGTTTGAGGCTGCTGTTTCAACTCGCTGGTCTAAAACCTCTTTGATTCTTTCGCTGTTTTGAGTGTAATCCCAAATGCCGTCAGTGGAACTGTCCCACTCTGCTGCATTGTTAAAAAGAAGCGGTTCGCAATGGCTCGAACCTATAACGATCCCGTATTTATCAGCAGCACGCTTATTTTCAGGAAGCTGATAAAAAGGTGTTGAGCATGCGTGCATAGCAGGCCAGATATGGTTGGCCTTGAGCCTGAGCAGAAGTTCAAAAACTTTGGAGTATGTTTTTGGGCCGATATAGCCGTATTCATCCTCAAAAGTATTGGCTGCCCACGGGTGGAGCCCCCAATCTTCGTCGTTTATGAATATCCCGCGGTATTTAACATCAGGCTTGTCTGTCTTGTAGAAATTATCGCTGAGCTGAAACTCGTTTCTATGGTCTGCAGGGACATCAGCCCACCAAACCCAAGGGGACACCCCCATCATTTCAGAAAGCTCAAACACTCCGAAAGCCGTGCCCCTCGGATCGCTGCCCGCTATAACCAGAGCTTTATAAACCCCTTCGAACGGTTCTTCAACAACGCTCAGCACGAAACTCTCCCACTGCTGCTGAGCGACAGTGGAAGAATCGAATTTTTCCTCGCTGATAAGCTGATCTATAAAGCTGCTTTTACCGGCAGAGCCGATCAGTACAACGTTTTCAGCCATTTGAGGCATTGAGGATCGTATATCGAAATCTCTTCCGCTAACCGTCTTTAAATCTTTGATAAAACACTCTCCGGCCGTATGAACCACCTTTGAATCTTCTGAATCAATTATTATTTCAGCAGTCTCCGAATCACTGAAAAGTGTGAAATTGCATTCAGCAGGACTTTGCATTGAATCGCTGGCTAAACCTGCTGAAACAAACAGAAACATTATCGACAGAAAAGAAGCTGTGTTTTTAAGCATAGTAAACCTTATTTGAGTATCAGAAAGAATATTTTAATTGCGATTAGGAAATAATTTATCGAAAACTTCTGATCAGCCACGATCGAATATATCGCAGTACGTTATTTAATAACAGCAGGTTTTCTCAGACATAAAAAACTATACACACCAAGAGTATTTCAGCTGAGCTTTGATGCAAGATATATTATCTTAGAAAAGCCGGACAGCTTTTAAAACTGCCCGGCATAAGAAGGTTAAGACAAAGTTTTAGATTACATTTCCGGTGCGTATCTGTTATCTAAGAGCCACTCTGAAGCGAATTCTGCGAAGTCATAGAGATTGACAACGCAATCTGGAGTTCCTTCTGGGCCAGCAATGTCAAACTCGGGATAACCGTAGATACATTGCCTCTCTCCTGTTTCGTTGTAATACAGTGCTGCAATTTCTTCGTTGGAAAGCGGGTAATTAAAAAATCTCAAATCATCAATTTGCCCAGAGAACCTATCGCTTACATTTCCCCTTAGATTTCTTCCGAAAAGCGTAAACGGTTGCTCCCATTCTGAAAAGTTTGCAAGCTCAGATCCATTATCAACTTCATCTCTCAAAAGACCATCTACATAAAGCTTTGCGACATAGCCGTCAAAGACAGCTGTAACAAGATGCCACTCTTCTGCAGGAATATATTCAGAGGAAACAGTGGCCTGTATATAGTCTGTTGAGCTGTTGCTGCCATCTTGCCTTATCAGAAAACGCAAATCTGCTCCGCTCAAAAAGCCAAACTGAATGGCTGTATTCGAACCTTCATTGAAATTGCCGATGAAATACTGCTCCGAATCATCTAATCGTTTAACCCAGGCAGTTATAGTGAAATTCTCGAGGCCATTTCCGAAACCGGCTTTTGGATATGCATCCGCTGGCAGTTCAACATAAGTTGTGCCGTTGGGGTCTGCTGCATACTGCTGACCGTCTGTTTCAGCAAAACCGGCAGTATATGCGAGGGGATCGCTGACTAAACTCCCATCATTCAGGCCTAAAGTGTCTTCAACATTCTGCTCAAACTTGTAGCCTGAAATCATTCTTTTTATTGAAAGCGTTGCTGTATCGGATGTGGAGCTGCCCCCGCTGTTTGTAACAACGGCATAGTAAGAGCCCTCATCAGCCAACTCTGCATTAGCAATTTGAAGCGTTGTTGATGTGTTGTCGGTAAGAATTGTAACATCAGGATCGGCATCGCTTATAAGCATATCAGGTTCTCCTGCCCTGTACCACTCTACAGAAATTAGATCGCTGATTGTCGTAATGTCAACTTGGATAGACGCAGTTTCAGAAGGGAAAACCTTCATATTATCAGGCCCTTGCAGCACCGGCACAGATTTGAGAGTTTCAAAGCTCCAAACCTCGCTCATCGGGTTGTTCGGGTCTCCGTCCGGATAGACTCCGCCCTGGCCGTCTGACATCACTTCCTCCACTGCCCAATAGTATTTACTGTCCATAGATAAAGAGGGAGAATAAACCCCATCAGCAGCAGGATCTGTATAATCAGTAATATCAACAGAGCCAACAAGGCTGAGTTCGCTGTCTTGCGGGTCTCCATTGCTCATCCATAAGTTATGCTTTTCAATATTCGGGTTTACCGAAGTCATATCTGACGGGTTTAACCCAGCATTCCAAGTGAGGCTCGCATCAAGAGCGACATTAATCTCTGCGTCTGGGCTTCCATCGAAAGCTGCGTTTTTGAAAACACCGTCAATTACAGGATATTTATTTGCTAGGTAAACACCGATCTTGTCATAGTCCTGTTCGCTTAAAACGCGATCGTAAACTATTACCTCTGCTACATTCCCATTAAAGAAACCGCTCGTTCCGCGTATAGCTCCAATATTCAGTCCTGCGGGATTGGAGGTCGAAGAGTTGGAAGATGTTCCGATATACTCCCCGTCGGTGTAGAAATCAACACCTGAATCTACTGCGAACACGTGCGGCTGTGAATCTGCTTGAGGTGCCCAACCAGGCCTGTCCCCAGAATCACCAACACGGACATTCAAGATACGTGCATCTTGATCCGACCATAGAAATGAAAGGCAAATACGCAAACGGGAATCACTTACACTGTCGTCCCAGCCTGCAAGCATATACTGATCAGTATCTTCAAGATTTACGAACTGCCCAACAACTATAACTGTAAGACTGTCAACCGTTACGCTTGAAGCTGCGTCAGTTAACCACATAACATCGTCTGTGCCGTCGAAATACAGAGCAGGCTGCGCTCCAAACACACTATCTTGCAACACAGGCTACCTTGAAGCTTCCAACTGTGTTCCGTGGTTTCCGTTGCCGGATGAGTCCGGCCACACTCCTACAGTGTTTCCCGGCGATACGTCGGGTATCTCGTCGGCGGAAAGATGCATCACAAGCCCATTACTTACAGGTACTGAGGCCAGAGCAAATCCGCATGAGGATGCAAAAACAATTAACAAAAGCAATTTTTTCATAGTAAAACTCCCTTAAAAATAATAATATTTACCGTCTGCCATTTTCAGACAAAATTTCAATTTAAAGCACAAAACCAAAAAAATAAGTAAAATCTTCAGCAAGCTAATGGATAAATTCAAAGCTTGACAATATTTTTTCTGCCTTTAGCTTAATTTAATTCAAATTGACAATTATTAAATGTACTATCCCAACTTTTTATTGTATGATAGTGATATATGAAGAATTTCGCAAATACAGCTAACACTGTGAAAAGATCGCAGGTTTTATCATTATTTCATAACGATAAGCAGTACAGACCTCTATTTCTGCACGGAGCAGTTCAGCAGGACAGGCCGGTAGGACCGAAAAGAACTTTCAGAGAACATTCACATCCGTTTTATCACATAGTGCTTTACACCAACGGGCATGGTGAATACCGCAAAGACGGTCACTTTCACAAGGCACGCCCTGGAACATGCGTTTTGCTCTCTCCCGGCCAGAAACACGACTTCGTTTCTCACTGGCAGAAGACGGTTTACTCTGAGATCACATTTGCCTTCAAATCTGAAGAGGGAAAACTGCTTGAGCTTCCTTTTGAAAAGATTATTTTTCTTCTTACCGGTACTGAAACTGTGTTTGATACTGACATAATCTTTTCTGAAGAACAAACAAACACTCTGAAAAACAGGTTCTCTGATTTGATAGAATACCTGAACAGCTCAAGCGAGCTATCTCAATATCAGGCCAATTACAGTTTGCTCGGAATATTCAACTTCATAATAAAACACAACATCTTAACAGCAATTGATTCAAGCTCTATTTCTCCAATGGATAAAGCAAAAGCGTATATTGAAGAAAATTACACCGCTCATATTCCTGTGGAAAAGCTTACTTCAATCGTCCATCTTTCTAAAGGATATTTTTTCAGAGCCTTCAAGGAGAAATTCGGAGTTTCTCCAATAAACTACCAGCAAAACATACGGATAAACGCATCTAAAACTCTCCTTAAAACCACCTCCCTTAGGTGCAATGAAATCGCAAACCGCGTGGGCTTTTCTGATGTTTACTTCTTCCACAGGACTTTCAAAAAACATACAGGGAAAACCCCTTCAAATTACAGAGCTGGCAAAGAAGAACTGTAAGGAATAACTTGAAGACGGAAGAATAAAAAACTCCGCAGGCCTTTTACAGGCAAGCGGAGTATTGAAGGTCTTGTATTTGATTTTAATGCTTTCAGCTGATTTTGGCAATCCGCCGCATCGCTTCTTTAACGGTATCAAGCTCGTTAAACGCGCTGAGCCTGAAGTATCCCTCGCCTGCTGCGCCGAAGCCGGCACCGGGCGTGCCCACTAAATGCGCCTTTTCCAGAAGCAGATCGAAGAATTCCCATGAGCTCATTCCGTCTTTAGTTGAAAGCCATACGTACGGGGCATTCTCGCCTCCGTAAACGCTGTAGCCAAGGCCGCTTAGAGACTCCCTGATTACCGCCGCGTTGTTCATATAATACTGAACCACTTCCTGAATCTGCTTCTGACCTTCCGGCGTGTAAGCAGCTTCTGCACCCTTCTGGGTAACGTAGGAAACGCCGTTGAATTTAGTGCAGTGTCTTCTGTTCCATATTGGATTCACTTCCACCGGCTCGCCGCTGGATTTGTATGCCTTGAGCTTATGCGGGACAACCGTAAACGCGCAGCGAACGCCTGTAAAACCGGCTGACTTCGAGAAGCTTCTGAACTCTATCGCCACTTCATCCGCACCTTCAATTTCGTATATCGAATGCGGGATTGAATCATCCTGTATGAACGTCTCGTAAGCAGCATCGAAGAGAATCAGGGCTTTATTATCCCTCGCAAAATCCACCCATTTCTTCAGCGAGGCCTTGTCCGCCACGCTGCCTGTAGGGTTGTTCGGGTAGCAGAGGTATATCATATCCACCTGCTCTGACGGCAGCTCTGGTGCGAAGCCATTCTCCGCTGTGCAGGGCATATAAACAATCCCTTCATACTTTCCGTCTTTGCCGGCCTGACCTGTTCTGCCAGCCATTACGTTTGTATCAACATACACCGGATAGACGGGGTCCTGCACCGCTACCACATTATCTGTACCGAAGATTTCCTGAAGGTTTCCGGTATCGCATTTAGAACCGTCGCTGATGAATATTTCGCTCTTATCCAGCGATACTCCTCGAGATTTATAGTCGCATTCGATAATCCTCTCAGCAAGGAATCCGTAGCCCTGCTCGGGGCCGTATCCATGGAAGCCCTCAGCAGTTCCCATATCATCCACAGCACTCTTCATTGCTTCAACAATTGCCGGCACGAGCGGCTTTGTAACATCGCCGATACCCAGCTTTATCACATCCGCCTGCGGGTTCTGATCTTTAAAAGTATTCACTCTGCGAGAAATTTCCGGAAAAAGGTATCCCGCCTGGAGCTTGAGAAAATTTTCATTAATCTTAATCATAATAATCCTTCGCTATTTGTGTTAGTGGAGGTTAGAAAGAAAACTCAAGACCTGACAGTTTATCGATAAAACTGGAATAGTCAAATTTGGTTTCGGGGTGATTTGTTCAAAGAAACTTCCTGAGCCTATTTGAGCCTGTACAGCCTCGGAAAACTGCTTATCTTATCCCACTTTCGCCCCTCGGGCGAATCGCTTACTTGTTTAACGGAAAAATAAGCCCTGCCATGTTCATATTCCTCCGGACTTCCATGCACTACATCAAAATTCTTCCTGCTTCTTTCCTGCGCAAAATACAGCGGATACCTCGAAGAATTATCAGCAATGAGCACGCTGCCCTCGGGAACCATCTGCGCTACCGCCTCAGACCAGAGGTGAGCAGAATTTTCATTGTTTTTCCAAGGCTTAATCCAATACCTTGCCTCGTCCCTGCGGTCTATCGTTCGCTGCCTTTTGGCAAGCTCATTCTTCTGGGCAATACTGCAAATACCGGAAAAAAACAGAGGCTGGAGCACAGCGAAACCAATCAGGAGATAACACAACCTTTCCTGTATCTTCTGCGGCAATTTAAAGAACTCGAATGCGTTGGCCGAACAAAGCCCAATCAGAATAATCGAGGGAAGAATAAACATAAACTGATCGGGGACAGAGTATCTAATGAAAAATAAAAAATGAACGGCGGCGAGAAAAACAAGTGTCTTTCTATGGATGCCTGCCTCTCGGAAGTTTTTCAGCAATGCAAAAATCCCGGCTGCTGCAAAAACCGCAAGCAGATTGACAAAATTGAGCGAGGAGAAGAATGCGTTAGGCAAAGCAAATTTTGTAACGCCTGCAACATTGAACACCTCATCACCATACCTGCCAACCAAGATATCCATTACAAGCTCTCCAATGCCCATTGGCTCTTTGCCGAGCTTAAACACAGAAGCAGCGATTAAAGGCAGGAGCCCTGCAATCCAGAACAGCCCTGCTATAATTATATGCTTGAAGGCGGTTTGCCTTTTGTAAAGCATATATATTACAACGCCCGCATAAACGGGGATTGAGAGAAGGGCAAGATTATGTACCGAAATACCGAGACCGTTGAAAAGAGCGAGCCAATACAAATTGGAAGCTCTCCCGTTCTCGATATATCTGAAAAGAAAAAGCAGCCCGAAGGTGAATAAAGCAAGCTGGGATGTGTATGTTTCGGTGATTGTCGAGAGCCACCAGAGCGTGTGAGAGAGCCCGAGGGAGAATGTTAGACCAAGGATCAGAAAGCTGTTTTTCGTGAAAAAACGCGAAATCACTGAGAAATTCGCAACCGCAATCGCACCCATAACTGCGCTGAATATATTAAGGCTCATCGGGAAAGGTAAAGGCAGTTTGGAAATTCCGTATCCAATCGTCATATAGAGCGGATGGCTGCGGCAGAGCCCGTATTCCTGCGAAACTATCTGCCCGTTCCAGCATCTCCACTGATACTCGCCGTTATCCTGCCAGCTCACGCCCCTCTGAGCTGTGAAGCCGTAGATAAGGCTGAAGAAAATGAAAACATAAAGCCATTGCTTTTTCACATTCGACCCTTCATTATCCTGAAGCATTTTCTCACCCGTAAATTTTTCTCGTTTTCGAAGATTTAAGCAGAAGATACACAAACACCGGCGCACCGGCGAAGGCGGTTATGATACCCGCTGGGAGCTGCTGAGGCGCTATTACTGTCCTTGCAAGCGTATCGGATACCACAAGAAAACACGCTCCGCAAAGAGCGCTGAGCGGAAGAAGCTGGCGGTGGTCGGGCCCGAATATCAGACGCACCGTATGAGGCACGATAAGCCCTGCAAAACCCACAAGACCGCTCAAACTAACCGCAGATGCTGTTACGAAAGCTGCGCAGGCAAAGCAGATTCCCCTCAGTCCCGCAGTGTTTATCCCGAGAGCTTTGGCATCGGTTTCCCCGAAGGTGATAACATTTAGCTTCGGTGCAAACCCCTGCAGAACCGATGCGGATATAACAAGCGGAATAAGCCCCGCAGACAGGTTGCCCGGGCGAACATCACGCACATTCCCCATAAGCCAGAGCAGAGTTGCATGGAGGTCTTCGCTTTTCACAGCGGTAATCATAAACATTATTACAGCTGAAAAGAACGAATTAACCACAACGCCGGCAAGCAGAAGGCCTGTCATATTGTTTTTGCCCGTGCGTTTGCCTATAGTCCAAACTATCCATATCGTTAGAAGAGCAAAGGCGAAAGCCATTATGCCCTTCCCGCTGACCCCCGCCCATGAAAAGGAAAAGCCCGTTATAGCCGCTGTTACCGCTCCGAGCCCTGCACCGCTGGATATACCGAGGATGTAGGGGTCTGCCAGGGGATTCTTCAGAAGTGCCTGAAACACAACACCAGCTATAGACAAAGACGCACCGACAATCGCTGCAAGCACGCAGCGCGGAAGCCTTATCTCAAAGAGTATAAGACAATCGACATTTTCAGAAGTGTCTCCGGAAATTATTCCGTCGATTATATTACCAGCATTAAGGCTCTTAGAGCCCAAAAGACTGCATATCAGGATCAATCCTGCAAGCAGAGCAGAAAAGATTACAATCCTCAGGAGGAGTTTCTTTTTTGAAAGATGTTCAATCTCCAGCAAGTTTTTTTTCCTCTCCGCTTTGCTGCACTGCTGCCTGAAGCAGTTTTGCAGCCTTGACAATTCTCGGGCCGAGCCTTGAAACCACATCCGCATTCATTTGATAGATATTCCCCGCTTCAGCGGCGCTGGTTTTCCATCTGCTGTAATAATTCTGTTCCTTCAGCCTCTTAAAGCCCTGTGTTTTTACATCAGTTTCAATTATGATATCCGGATTCATCACTACCAGCGATTCAGCATTATACTTTGGATAGCCGGTTTGCTCGGCAGCGTTTTCAGCGCCAACAATTTTAAGCAGGCTGTCGATATATGTGCCTTTCCCGGCAGCTATAATCGGCTCGCGCTGTATTACTACGAGCGTCTTCGGGGGATTGGCTCCGGAGCTCAGCCTGCGCAGCTCGGAGAGGTTCTTTCTTATCTGAGCCTTGAGCTGCTTCCCCCTTTGCGAAACCCCCGCGGCTTCTGAAATCCGGTCTATGGCGGAATAAATATCGTCAATATTTTTCGTTTCCACAATCAGGCTTTCTGCTCCGACACCTCTGAGCCTCTCTCCTATGCGTCTATGGATTTCGGTGTTTGAGTGAAACACAATATCAGGCGAAAGGGAAATTACAGTTTCAATATCCGGCTCCATTATCGAACCAACACTCTACTTCTCACTGCAAGCGGGCGGATAATCGCAGTATGAAGTTACACCGACAACCTGCTCGCCCAATCCAAGGGCGAATAAGATTTCGGTGATATTTGGCGATAATGACACGATATTAGCGTTGTCCGCCTCCCGATTGGGCGATTCACTGCACGAAGCAAGAAATAAAACTGAGAGCAGCAAAAAGCTTATGATATTTTTTTTCTTCATAAATTCCTTTAATACAAAACCCTGCAATAATTGAGCTCTGATTATATTGCATTTTAGCTTGAAAGCAATTTACGAAAGCGTTATAATTCTAAATTAATGTATTATAGTTTTAGGGAAATGAACAAATTCATCAAAGGGCTGTAAAAAATAATAATTTATGTTATTATTACCCGCCTCAAAATAAAGAAAGAGGTGAAATTATGAATATAAAAACAATACAGCAAGGCAGTTACCAGACAAACAGTTATGTTGTTACCAGCGAAGAACATCCGGGCAGATGCGCGGTAATTGATACAGGGCTTGAAAACCATAACCTGCTGGCGTATCTGAGCCTGAATAACCTTACCCCTGAGATGCTGATTCTCACTCACGGACATCTCGACCACATCCTCGGGATACCGGCGTTGAAGAAGGATTATCCTGATATGAAGGTTTGCATACACAAAGACGACGAAAAGATGCTGAAAGACCCGCAGCTCAATATGAGCGGGGTGAGCGCTGTTTACGACGATTTCACCTTTGAATCTGTTGACAGAGTAGTGGAAGAAGGCGATATCATCGAAGTTATCGGGCTGTCATTCAAGGTAATACACATCCCCGGCCACACCAAGGGCGGGATGTGCTTGGAGGCGAGCGATAAGGGCGTGGTTTTCACGGGAGACTGCATATTCGCAGGGTCAATCGGACGAACCGACCTGCCCGGCTGCGTAAACGGAGACTGCATGAAGCAGCTGATAAACGGGCTGATCGAGAAGGTGCTGGTGCTGGATGAAAGCACTAAACTGCTCCCCGGACACGGCCCTTCAACTACCGTAGGGCTCGAGAAAAAGCACAATCCGTTCTTCAGCGAGGGAAGCCTGAGCCTGGCAGACTGATATTCGGGCAGTGATTTACAGGTTTATTTTTTAGACAGGATTGACAGGATTTTTTAAACCACTAAGGGCACCAAGGGCGCGAAGATTTTTTGTAAATTGTTTTACAGCAAAGCTTTATATTTGTAAATCATCTGTGTCATCAGTGGATAATAATTTTCGCTGCGAGTAAAATAGTGGACAGTTACCTAATAATTGTTTTCAACTGATGTGAGTTTGCAGCTTCTTTGATTATTCACAGGCTTTTACTCGACAGTTTTTTTCTGTGTAATTGCTTCACCAAGGCTTTAAACCGAGCAAATATGCTTGTTGAGCGGCAGCTGCTCTTGAAGAACCACTTGCCGTCTCATCTCAACCAAATTCTTATGCCGGCCAATTCCCTATCTCATTATTTTATAAAGCTTATTACTGTTAAAAATAGGTAACTGTCCCCTGTTTTTACAGCGGCGCGACGCAAGTCGCCCGCTGGCATTCTTTTCGAAAAGATTTTTCGCTTACTGCCTGCTCTTCACGTTTCGCTATCCTAGCGGGGAGCTTGCGATCCTCCGCTGTAAGACGCTGCATTATTAAGCAGCGAACCGCTGACTCAGTCCGTAAATGCTGCGGCCATCTTTGGATAAAAAATAAATTGAAACCATATCCCCTTCGTGTGTTTCGAGCATTTCGTGGTAAAAAAACACAAAATCTGCGATGTTACGCCCTTGGTTTAACTGATGATTTCTGGCATACCATGGCAGCTTAAAGGGAGTGTTTTTAGTCATATTTCTTGTTCTTTTTGTTTCTAAAATCCCCCGGGGTTTGTCTGAGGTGTTTTCGGAACACCTTGCACATCCTGTCTGCCCCCGAAAAACCGCAAGCCAAAGCTATATGCGATACCGGCAGGGATGTGTTTGTCAGCATTTTTTTTGCACGCTCTATTCTGCATCTTGTGATCTGTTTGCCGAGAGTTGTACCGAGCAGCGCATGAAATTTCCTTTCGAGCGTTCTTCTTGTAACGGGCAGATTATCGGCCACATCATTTACAGTCATATTTCTATGGCTGTGGCTCCAGATGTAATGCATAGCCTCTGAAAGCAGCCTGTCCTTAAACAGATTCCTGTCCCCGCCCACTGCGTTGATAAACTCATCTGCGGGGGAAAAATCATCCTTATGGTCTATACTGAAAGACAAAATCTCCATAGCCATAGCAGAGAGCCTGAAAGAATTCTGCATCTGCTGGGATGTTAGAAGCTCCCACATGCCCTTATATATCTTCACAATCTCATCAGAATTTTCTAAATGCAGAGCACAATTCGCCGGCGAGATATAATTACGGTTTGCAAGCTTGTAGAGGTATTCGCCGTTAATGCTGATCCAATTCTCTTGCCAGCCGGTTTCTTTCAGGGGTCTGTATCTGTGCCACACCTCGGGAAACAAAATCAGCATTGTTCCGGGCATCACATCCACAGTCCCCGTCGCTGAAGACTCAAACACACCTCTGCCCTGCGAGACAAAAACAATCTGATACTCCGGAAGAACTCTTCCAGATTCCCAGCTGAAGTTATAGATGTCGGGATGGCCGCAGGGAGGATACGGCGTGCCGGGGGCAAAAAAGGCCTGGCCTATGCCAGTGAGATAAATATCCCAGCTTATAGCCTTCTGATTGATGGGCAGGTAATGGTATTGATTTTCTATAGAATCCAGCAAAATACGCTTCCTGTTTATACGTAAGGAAAAAAACGCATACTCTATATAACCAAAAAAACTCTGCGGTCAAGCTTAGAAAGCTTTTGCAAAACGCAAACGAGAGGCCCGGGTTTTAGAAATAAATCTTACGACCATGGGCGAAGATGAAATATACAAGGCCTATCTTTTGATCAGGATAAAACCGACCCCTGAACATCATTGCCCAAAAGCTTGAGGTATTTTTGCAGGTAATAATCCAGATTCAAATTATTATCCAGAGGGACTCTCTGCGATTGAAAATTCAGCTCGATATCGAGCTGGTCAGGAGCCTTGCCTTCGATCGCAGCAAGGGCAAGTATAGCAGCTCCGGCTGATGATGCCTGAGGGATTGAAACAGTGTAACCCTCACTGCGAGGGAAAAGCTTCTGAAGCAGATTGAGATAGGGTTTATTTTCAGCAAAACCGCCTTCCACATATATCTTATCGCCTTCTTTATAACCTGCATGCCTGAGAGCAACTGAAGACTGTATCGCAAGAGATAATGCCAATACAGCATCGGCTGTTTTGCGGTGTTTGAAAAATTGGGGGCAGTTTTCCTTTGTCATATCTTCGAAGTTTATTGTTCGCCCGCCCTCTACAGCGCGGCCTTTGCCTGCGCCGAAAATCCCCATACCCGGCAAAACTGAAGGCAGTATAAATTTGTCTGCTTCTTCAAGCACCTTCGAATAGACGCTTCTTTCTTGCTCTGATGTTTTTCGGGGACTGCTGATATTATCCAAAAGTTTGGTGTATGCTTCATATTCCTTCCCGCCCATAAAAATGCTGGTTTTTACAGGATTATTGAACACATCGAAGTTGTAAAAGATCATCTTACCTATCTGGTCTTCAGTGAGCTCGGCCTTCTTTGATGGACGCATCGCCACGCACCATGTACCGGTTGAATTCAGAACGAAATCATTTTTACTGCTTATAATATACGGCAGCAGGCTTGAGTTTGAATCGAGAATTCCGGAAGTTACAGCGCAGTCTTCAGGCAAAGAATAATTTTGGCAAATATGATTAAGCAGTTTGCCTGGGGAATCCCAAGATTTTGAGATTTTTTTCGGCAGCATTTTTCGTATGCCCAGCCCATCAACAACGGAGGAATATTTTCTTGTTTGTGCATCAAGCAGATACGTATGGCAGCCTAGGATAGTGGGCTCTGCAACTGCCTTTCCTGTGAGCTTGTAAACAAAGTATTGCGGATAAGGCAAGATTCGTGCGGTATTTCTGAACTGCTCCGGAAACTTATGCTGAGCAAAATGAATCAGTTTTGCTAAATTCACCATATCGCCCACTTCAGGTGTTGCAGTGGAAATATACAGCTGTTTGCGTGAGCCGAATTTTCGGTAAAAATCTTCAACAATGCTGGCGGGAGAGGAATTTGTATAGCTTAGAGGAGGCACTGTAAGCTCCCCGTTTTCGTCCACAAAAACAGCCTCTGCTCCGTGAGCTGCAACAGATATCGCCCTGATTCTGTATTCTTGGCTAAAATGCTTTAAGTTATCAAGAAACCAGCTCAAGACCCTATCGGGAGTTTCAATAAACAGGCCGTTTCGCTCAACAGCCGGGAAGGCCTTCTTGATTATCGATAAAGTATTCAGACGCTGGTCAAACAAGACGATTTTTTTATTCGTCTTGCCTACATCCAGCACAGCTATAGCTTCCTGCATAACAGCCTCTAATCAAAAAGGGAGCTTAGTTTTCATTATATCGTGGTCGATTTGGCAATCAAACCGTGAGCAGAGCATCTCCAGCTGTTCATCGCTTAGATAATTCAGCTTTGGTGAACACAGACGCGCCTTGAAAAATATATCAACCGTTTTCTCGGCAACGTGTATCCTGCCGAAGGCCTCATCAAGGTTGTTTCCAACCGCAAGCAGGCCGTGATACTCCCAAAGAAGAACCGGCCGATGCCTTAGCAGCTTTGCAGATTCCTCGCCGATCTCATTAGTGCCCGGCACGTGCCAAGGCAGGAAAGAAACGCCTTTAGGGAATACCACCAGGCATTCTGTCTGGATCACCCAGAGCAGCTTGCTGAGGATATTTGAATCGAGCTTAACAGCGCAGGAAAGTGCGATGAGATTCGGCGTATGGCAATGTATCAGTACGCGCGTGCCTCCGGGCTGGCCTGATGCAACCTCATTATGCGTTAAGAGGTGAGAAGGCAGCTCTGATGTGGGCATTAAACCGTTCTGAAAGCCCCACAAAGTACGATATGCCCCGCCCTCAGGCGAAATCTCTATAAGGCCTCCGTTTGAGGATGGAGAAATCTCTACATTACGAATGTAACTGCCGCTGCCGGGAGTGTAGAACACCTCACCTGCAAGATTGGGACACTTTTTGGGCAGCTCTTCCCACTTGCCCGCGCAAGGGTTTATCTCTTCGAGTACAGCTCTATCAATTCGGACACTTATATTGCCGCCGTTGGCTTCAACCCAGCCTTTATGCCACATATCGGCAGTTGTCTTCTTAATCTCAGTTAGAAAGTTTTCAAGAATCATATTGCCCTCGCTGGTCTATCTCTTTGACAGAACATCCTTTTCGTACTGCCTTACCTCATCAAGCCAGCTTATGCCCGCCGGAACGCACATCTGCTCGCAGTAATACTTCCACACAGCGTTGAAAGGCATAGTTTTGAGCTCCTCCCTGTATGCAAGCCTTGAAGTAAAATCGAATTCTCGCTCTTTCTCCTGAAGCATTTTTGTAGGCTCGAGAAACGCAAACAGCATCGCCTTGAGCAAATTCCTCGCACCTATCACCCATGCCGCTATGCGGTTTATACTCGCATCAAAGAAATCAAGTCCGATGTGTATATCGCTTAACCTTCTGCTGCGTACAAGCTCGTGAGCGATTTCTATTAGCTCTTCGTTGAGTGTAACAACATGGTCGCTGTCCCAGCGTACCGGCCTGCTTACATGCAGAAGCATTTTTTCATAAAACAACAAAATCGCTGAGATCTTTTCAGAGATCATCTCTGTTGGGTGGAAGTGTCCCGAGTCAAGACATATCATCTTTCCCCTGCTCAACGCATACCCCATATAAAACTCGTGCGAGCCGACAGTGTAGCTCTCAGCACCAATGCCGAACAGCTTAGACTCAACTGAATCAAGTGTTAGCTCTTTAGGATAATCCTTTTCGAAAATTTCATCAAGAGATTCGGTTAGTCTTTCTCTCGGGGCAGCTCTGTCAACCGGCACGTCCTTAAAACCGTCCGGAATCCAGAAGTTGTTTGCTGATTCGGTGTTAAACTGTTTGCCAAAATACGCTGCTATTTCCCTGCATCTTCTACCGTGCTCAATCCAGAAATCCCTGACTGCCCTGTCCGGGTGGCTTAGAGTAAGCCCGTCGGAAAACTTATCGTGGGCAAAAAAAGTGGGGTTGAAGTCTATGCCTTGAAGCCTCTCTCTGCCCCAGTGTGCCCAGCTTTCAAAATGCTTTACCTCGATCTGGTCTCTGTCAACAAAGCCGCCGAGATTGTCAAGGTAGCAGGCATGCAGATTCAGCCTGTGTTTGCCCGGAATCAAAGACATTGCAAACTCTATATCACTGCGGAGCTGCTCGATGTTTTTTGCTTGTCCGGGATAATTGCCGGTGGCCTGAATGCCGCCGGAGAGCTGTGAACCGTTATGTTCAAAGCCGCCAACATCATCCCCCTGCCAGCAATGTATTGAAACTGATATGCTTTTTAATGCCTGAATTGCAGTTTCAGTATCAACCCCTAAAGAGGCATACTGCTCTTTGGCAAATTTGTATTCAGCTTCGATATTAATGCTCATATTAACCTTGTCGTTAAACCATAAATACCATTATTAAAATCTTCATTTTAATTTTAATAATTCATAGACAGCACCGTAACCCATCGATGCGACATTATTTTGTCTTTTTGCGACATACCCCCCTGCCAAGCCGAGAAATCACAGTATCCTTGCAAAAAGGCTTATTTTAGGCCTTCTTCTGCGATTCCCGCTAAAGCAGTCATTTTTAGATTATGCAAGATTATTTCACTCGGTTGTATTCGGGGCAAGAGGTTTTCTCACTGCCCCAGCGGTCTATAACAGCCTTCAGGGCTTCGTCGGTCTCGGGGAATCGGCCTTTATCGTCGGTTTCCAGTATCCAGCGATATAGCGCATCCCGCATTTTTGCAAGCGCCAAGGCGTGTTCTTTTTTCCATGAATGAACGAGATTAACCGTTTCGTAGGGGTCTTGCTTTAGGTCGTAGAGCTCTTCTGCGGGTCTGCGCTCGCAGGCAAATCTATCCTGCACTTCATTGAGCCTGCCCTCTTCGTGCAGCTTCCTGAGGACTTTCATATAATTATGCTCGTCTCTATACTGCGGCTGGAGGTATGGACGGTCTGTCATAAAGTTGCGAATATACTTATATCTTTTGCCTACCACCGCACGTATCCTGTCGAGGGTATAGTCGCAGCGGTCTCTTGCAGAGAAAACAAACTCTCTGTGGAAATCGTCTGCGAAGAGGTCTTTTGCATGCATATGGTCTGGGATTTCTATGCCGGCAAGCTTTAGCGCCGCTCCGCTTATATCGAGCCCGCTCACTAAATCATTACGAACTTTATTTGCAGGTATGTCTGGTCCGGCTGCTATCAGCGGAGCTCTTATTCCGCCCTCATAAACAAACTGCTTGTGTCTGGGCAGGCACATACCGTGGTCGGAGAAGAAGAATACTGCTGTATTTTCATAAAGCCCGTCCTCCTTCAAGCGACGTATTATATCGCCGAGAATTTCGTCCATCTTAAGGATTGTATCGTAGTGATGGGCAATCTCTTTTCTGTAAACAGGGTGGTCGGGATAGTACGGCGGCACCGTAACATCTTCCGGACTGACCCTTTTCGGAGAGCTGCCTTTCTTCCCGCCTCTGAGCTGAATCTGACCGAAAAAAGGCTGTCCATCTGCTCTGTTTGTCCATTCTGTGCCGTTTTCAGCTCCCTTGAAGCCGTTATCTCCCTTGCGGTCGTAGAGGTCTTCATCGGAAAAAACGAAGTTGTAGTGGTTTTTGCCCTCGTTAAAGGTGTAATAGCCTGCTGCTTTGAATATCTCTGGAAGAGTTCGCACGCCGATATGATTGGGATGCCAAGTTTCCATTTCACTGCCCCGCCAAGAGCTGAAAGAGCTGTAATGCTCGTGAGCAGCAATGGAAGTTTGATACATTCCTGTTATCAGTGCCGAACGTGTGGGCGAGCAAACCGGAGCGGGCATATAAGCTCTGTTAAAGCGTACGCCTCTTTCTGCAAGCTTATCGATATTGGGCGTTTTGATGGTATTGTCGCCGTAGCAGCTCATCCAAGGGTTGGTATCTTCGAGATAAACCCAAAGTATGTTGGGCTTGTTTTTGAGGTCTTTGGGTCTGAGAGAGTGGCTGTTGCCTGAGGCTGAAAATGCCTGTTTTGAAAGTGATGCAGAGGCGATCCCAAATGCTGCACTTTTAAGAAAATTTCTTCGACCAACTGATTTAAAATCCATTTTAGGCTCCTTAATATTTAACGAAACTTAAAGAATTCAGCTATAACACTTCAAAACGACCTCAACCGTCTAAAGAGATTGCAGCCATTTTACAAAGCACTCAACACAGCTGAAGCAGTAAAGATTGAAGGCATAAAAAAACATAGGAGATTTTAAGCAGAATATCAAGCTTTAAATAACTACAGCGGCATAAATGTGCGATAAATCAATATGCGAACAGGGGACGTAATCTCATTTTGGTAGCTTTCCTTTGAGGTTCATAATACGCTCATAGCTCTGCCTGATTCTGGCTCGTTTAATCCTGCCATCCAACACCAAGCCTTCTATCATCCCAAGGGCATTTTCCACAATATCGGGCTGCCATGACAGATTGTTTGCGAAAAGCAGGATATCAGCACCTGCGTTTATCGAAAGCTCAATGCTCTTCTTGAGCGAATACTCATCTGCTACCGCCTTCATCTGCATATCATCAGTAATAACAACTCCATCCCAGCCGATACCGAGGCGAAGCATTGTGGTGAGAAAGTTTTTTGAAAGCGTTGCGGGGTATCGGGGATCGATGTTTTCATTTACCAGATGCGCGGTCATAACCATATCAGCCGCTCCAGACTGGATAATACTGCGAAACGGGACAAGCTCCTCAGACTGCCAAGTATCTGTTATGTCGGTAAGGCCTTTATGGGAATCGTTGTATGCGCTGCCGTGCCCCGGAAAGTGTTTTATGCAGCTGAGCACATCAGCCTCCCTGAGCCCTTGTGCGAAGGCCCTGCCGTGAACGGAAGTTTTATGCGGGTTTGCCGAGAAGCTTCGTTCGAGCATTCCAATAGCGGGATTCTGCGGATTAATGTTCACATCAACACACGGGGCGAGATTCAGATTTATTCCCATTTCAGCAAGCGTTCGGCCAATTCTTCTGCCTGCTGCCATAGTTTTTTCCAGCTCGTCCAGATTCCCCCAATGCTGTGCTGAGTATGTTTTCGGGAAGCCGTATTTCTCCTTGAGCCTCGAAACCTGCCCCCCTTCCTGATCTACTGCCACGAGAAGAGGGGTTTTCGCGCGGGATTTAAGTGCAGCAACAAGCTTTTTCAGCTGTGAAGGGCTTTGGATATTGCGAACAGGCTTACCAAGCGATACATCATAATCAAACAGTATCACGCCTCCGAGATTGCGTTTCTCGATATCTTCGAGTATCTCGGGGCATTGTTCTGGCGTGAGCCCGCGGAAACCAGCCATCAGCATCTGGCCGGCCATCTTACGCAGTCCGGTCTCTTCTTGGTCTTGAGCATACGAAAAAGGGGCTGTAAATACCGAAACTGCAAATATAAATGCTGCCGCAACTTTTTTTAGCATTATTTTCCTCAGCACAATTAAATAAACTGCTTTACCTTCAGTTTCATTATAAGCAACCGTGCAAAGATGTCTATAACGGATGCAATCGAAGCGAGAACTGATATATACTTGCTTCGAGGAATCGTTTAGATGCAAGTATTTTTAAAATCATAAGCCGCCGGCGAGTAAAGTGTCTATTGCCTAAATGAAATTTTGCAGGGAACAATTTCACTTACAAATCGCTTGTTTTAAACAAAAAAAAGACCTGCAAATCAATGCAAGTCCTTTTATATCAGTAAGTAGCGGGAACAGGATTCGAACCTGTGACCTCCGGGTTATGAGCCCGACGAGCTAACCAGCCTGCTCTATCCCGCAATTAAAACTAGAACTGTAATGATACTATATAAGATTTTTTTGTCAAACAAAAAATAAGCAATTCCAAAACTTTTTTCTTAATCATTTAAGAATCAATCAATACTTTGATTTTATCGGCGGCCTGCTGAACCTTTTCAACGGGAAGCTGCTTTGCCGGCCACTCGGTGAACACCCCGTCGTTCTCGAAACGGGGTATTATATGGAAATGTATATGCGGAACAACCTGCCCCGCAGCTGAAGCGTTATTGTTTAGGACATTGCAGCCGTCGCTGGCCGAAGCCTTCTGAACAGCCCTGCTGATTTTCGGCAAAGCCTCCCCTAAAGCGGAGGAAATCTCTGAGGGACAATCCCACAAAAACTCAATATGCTTTTTGGGTATAACGAGAGTATGGAACTCTGCGAGGGGATTGATATCCATAAATGCAAGCAGGTTCTGATCCTCATAAACCTTGCTGCAGGGTATCTCGCCCGCAATGATTTTGCAGAATACACAATCCATAATCGCAAATCAGCTCTTGTCTTCTTTGCCTTCTTCTTCTCCCTTTTCGGGAGCATCTTCCGCCTGCTGGTCTTGAGCAAGCTCTTCAGCGGTAGGTGTTTCAGCTTCCACGGCCTGAGCCTGCTGCTGATTATGCTGTTTTTGAGATTTTACCGGAGCCGATTCCTTTTTCTCTTTGAATTCAAGCTCTTCTTCCACCAGCTGGAGGTAGCAGAGGCTTCCGCTGTCTCCAAGGCGTCTTTTAGCGAGCTTGATAATTCTGGTATAGCCGCCCGGGCGGTCTATGAATTTCGGACCAATATCACTGAACAGCCTTCCTACAACAGTTCCCACTCTCTGGTTTACGCCGTCTTTTTCTTCAAAGATATTCCTGTCGCCCAGAAGAGCTATCGCCCGCCTGCGTGAGGCTAGGTCGCCTTTCTTCGCAAGGGTAATAAGCTTTTCTGCAAACGGCTTAACTTCTTTGGCTTTTTCAAGAGTAGTGCATATTCTGCCGTGCTCAAAAAGGGAGCTGGCCATATTTCTACGCATCGCTGTACGGTGCTGGCATGTTCTGCCTAAATGACGTCCTGCTAAACGGTGACGCATTGTTCTGTTCCCTTATATCTTTATAACTTCATTATTATATCAAAACGCTAATAAGAGGCTTTGCTCTTATACATCCATTCCAAGCGAAAGTCCAAGCTCTTCAAGCTTACGCTTAATTTCTCTGAGCGAGGTTTTTCCGAAGCTGCGAACCTTGAGAAGGTCGCTTTCGTTATATCTTACCAAATCTCTGACAGACTGCAGTTTGATAGATTCAAGGCAATTGCCTGCACGAACAGACAGCTCAAGATCTCCGATCGGCATATCAAGCTTCCTGTTGAGCTCTTCATCCTCTCCTCTTTTCTCAGTGTCCTGAACTACGAGCTCGCCGTCAACGACCTCTTCTCCCGGAATACTGAAATGGGTGAACGGATTAATATGTTTGCGAAGTATCTTGGCGGCCTCAATAACCGCAAGCTGCGGGGTTACCGTTCCATCCGTCCAAACTTCAAGGATGAGCTTATCATAGTTTGTACGCTGGCCAACCCTTGTATCTTCAGTGTTGTAACGTACACGAACTATCGGGGAAAAGAGGGCATCAACTTCGATATTTCCCACTTCCTGATCGAACCTGTCCATGTCGGCGATACGGTCTTTAACAGCCCAGTAGCCTCTGCCCTTTTGAACTGTCATCTCCATTTCGACCTCTTTATCTTCGGTAAGGCTGAAAATCACGTGGTCTTTATTAACTATTTCCACATAGGGGTCTGTTTCGATCATATCCGCTGTTACAGGGCCTTTTTTCTTTGCCGAGAGTTTGATTTTTCTCTCGCCGCTGCCCTGAAGCTTGAGTACAATCTTCTTTATGTTGATGATGATGTCAGTAACATCTTCAAGAACGCCCGGGATAGTTGTAAACTCATGGTCAACACCATTTATCTTTACACGAGTTACTGCTGCTCCCTCGATTGAGGAGAGCAGAACACGCCTCAGGCTGTTTCCGATTGTAGTACCGAAGCCTCTTTCAAACGGCTCTACGACAAACCTGCCATAATACTTATTCGATATTTCTTTGTCGATTTCGAACTTTGTAGGCAGTTCGATGCCTCTCCATGTAATACGCATATTATTGCCTCTTCAAACAAGGTTCCCGCATAACCGATCGGCAAACCGGATTATGCAATCTGTTACTTGTAATCCATTTTTTATTAGATCGTTATCTTCAGCACCCTACACACGACGACGTTTAGGAGGACGGCATCCGTTGTGCGGTATAGGTGTTACGTCTTCAATAGAAGAAATTCTGATCCCTGAGCTCTGAATCGCAGTAATAGCTGATTCTCTTCCCTGTCCCGGTCCTTTAACCTGTATTTCAACGTCTCTAAGGCCGTGCCTTTTTGCTTCAGAGGCGGCCTTTTCAGCGGCCTTCTGAGCGGCAAACGGGGTGCTCTTTCTTGATCCCTTGAATCCCATCTGACCGGCAGAAGCTGCGCATAGAGATGCGCCTTCCATATCGGTTATAGTTATGACAGTATTGTTGAAAGTGGATTTAATATGCACCACGCCCTTGGGCACATTCTTTCTGGTTTTTCTTTTCGTAGCTTTAGCCATTTAATATCATCCTGCTAAAAAATTCACAGATTCAGCGTAATGCCTTAACACTCTTCTTGCCTGCAACTGTCTTCTTCTTGCCTTTACGCGTGCGGGAGTTGCACTGTGTCTGCTGTCCTCTGCAGGGCAAACCTCTCTTATGACGGAATCCCCTGTAACAGCCAATCTCTTTGAGCCTGTTAATATCCTGAACAACTTTCCTTCTGAGCTGTCCTTCAATCTCATACTCATCAGTGATAAGCTGAGAAACTTTGGTAAGCTCTTCATCAGTAAGCTGATCGGCCTTACGTGTTGGCTCTATACCAACCTTTTCAAGGATCATTTTAGAATAATGTTTCCCAATTCCGTGTATATACAGAAGAGAGAAATAAATTTGTTTATTGTTTGGTACGTCTACACCGACTATACGAGGCATAATTGCTCCTTACGTTATAAAAGGGTTAGCCCTGTCTCTGCTTATGACGCGGATTGGCAGAACAGACTACTCTGATCACGCCCTTCCTCTTTATGATTTTGCAACTTTCACAGATACGCTTTACTGAACTTCTAACTTTCATATCAGCACCTGTCCGCTAAATGGCCGCTAAATAAGCGGCGTTCTATTTTCTTAAAACAATACGACCTTTACTTAAGTCGTATGGACTCATTTCTACTACTACAGTGTCTCCGGGCAGAATGCGAATAAAATGCATTCTCATTTTACCGGAAACGTGTGCTTCAATCTGATGTCCGTTTTCAAGTTCAACCTTGAACACAGCATTCGGCATCGCATCAAGCACTTTTCCTTCGATTCTTATTCCGTCGTTTTTACCCATAGTAACCTTTTCAGCTATCCAGTTAATACTTCACAGCCGGAGGCTGTAACGGCTATAGTGTGCTCAAAATGAGCACTTGGTCTTCCATCTCTGGTAACCACTGTCCAGCCGTCTCTTAAAGTTTTAACCGCACCTCTTCCGGCATTTATCATCGGCTCAACAGCAATTACCATCCCTTCTCTAAGGGTGAAATCGTTGTTGAGCGTAAATCTGTCAACAAAATTCGGCACCTGGGGAGACTCGTGCATTTCTTTGCCAATACCATGGCCTACGAGCTCTTTCACCACGGAAAATCCCTCAGACTTTGCCTTCGCCTGCATCTGAGCAGCTATCCCGCTCCATTTCTTCCCTGGAGCCATATTATCAATAGCAATATCCAAGACTGCCTTAGTTACGTCCATCAGCCTGCGTTTCAGAGCGGAAATCTCACCGACGGGAATTGTAACGGCTGAATCGCCGCAGTATCCGTCAAGCTTTACGCCGAAATCAACGCTAACTATATCTCCCTCAGCAAGCTTTACCCTGCTGGAAGGGATCCCGTGAACTACCTGTTCATTCACCGATGCACAAACTGCACCGGGAAACGGCTTTGGAGTATGCGGGGACTTCTGCCCTTTAAAGAGCGTTGCAGCCCCTGCCTGCTCGGCAACCTCAGTTGCTGCTTGGTCAAGCTCGGCTGTAGTAACGCCGGGCCTGCATATATTTCTTACACTTTCAAGAGCCTTGCGGACAATTCCGCCTGAGACTCGCATTTTTTCAATATCACTTTCTGTTTTAATTGAAAAACCCATTCATTACACTTCTTTCAACCTTTTAACGATATCATCAGTTATCGCTTTTGGCTGCTGGGAACCATCTATTTCAATATATTCAGCAGTCGATTCTTTATAATGACTAATAATCGGCTCTGTCATTTTATGATAAGTTTCGAGTCTTTCAAGAACAACTTCCCTTTTATCGTCATCTCGCTGGATAATTTTGCTCCCGCATTCATCGCATATACCATCCTTTTTCGGAGGCATAGTTTCAAGATGATAAACAGCCCCGCATTCAGGGCAAACTCTGCGTTTTGAAATCCTCTTCACAACAGTTTCATCATTAACAGCGAGCTCTATCACAGCATTAATCTTCGTATTTTCTTTATCAAGAGCTATATCGAGCTGCTCAGCCTGAGGCAGAGTTCTTGGGAATCCATCGAGTATGCAGTTGTAATCAGCATCCTTAACGGCTGAAATCATCATTCCAATCACCAGCTGATCAGGAACAAGCTCACCCTTATCTATGTGCTGCTTGGCTTTTTGCCCCAGCTCGGTTTTGCCTGCAATCTCACTTCTGAAGATGTCGCCGCTGGAGAGATGTTTCATATCAAACTGTTCTACCAGTTTCTTGCACTGAGTCCCTTTGCCTGCTCCCGGAGGACCTACAAGTATGACTATCATCTTCTAGCTCCTTTAATTTTACCTGAATCAGAGAAGCCTTCATAATTGTGCATTACAAGCTGAGATTCAATCCTCTGAACAAGATCAAGCGAAACGCTTACCACAATCAGAAGACCAGTACCCCCAAGAAACGAGGCTACTACCCAGTCAACACCCATAAGTATTGTAACAAGCTGGGGTACTACAGCAATCACTGCAAGGAAAGCTGCCCCGTAAAAGGTTATTCTTGTCATTACCTTCTCGAGATACTCAGCGGTTCTGTGTCCCGGGCGAAGTCCTGGAACGAAACTCCCCTGATCGCGAAGGCTTTTCGCTAAATCCTTCGGCTGGAACTGTACCGTTGTCCAGAAGTATGAGAAGGCGAAAATCATTACTATATAAACGAAGTTGTATGTCCATGCCTGCGGGGTAAATGCGCCAGCAAGATACATCATTACCGGACTTCCTCCCAGCGTTCCGATTTTTGCAATCTGATCGATAATAATTCCGGGGAACATCATCAAACTTGAGGCAAAGATAATCGGCATAACACCGCCGTGATTAACACGCAGCGGGAGGTAATGGCGTACCCCGCCAACCATCTTGCGTCCTCTCATCTGACGTGCCTGCTGGATGGGTATTCTTCTCTGAGCCTGAGTGATTAGGATAGCACCTGCAACCACAAACAAGAAAGCTGCAATGATAAACATAATCTTACCCGGGCCGTACTGCCCTTCAATAGCCCCAACTTTCAATGTGGAATTCTGTGCAACCTGAACCACAGTTCCCGGCATTCTCGAAAGGATACCAGCCATAATCAAAAGACTGATGCCGTTTCCAATGCCGTATTCATCTATCTGCTCACCCAGCCACATCAAAAAGAGCGTTCCGGCGGTCATACCTATGACCCCGAGAAGGGTTGTGGAAAATTCCATTCCGGGATAAATACCGCCCATCGACCTTAGCCATGTCATAATCATAAGCGCCTGAATGACGCACAAGGGCACAGTGAGATATCGGGTGTACTCCTGTATTTTTCGCTGCCCCTGCATACCTTCCTGTCTGAGCTTTTTGAGAGGTTCCCAAACTTCACCCAAGAGCATCAAAATAATCGATGCAGAGATATAAGGCATAATTCCAAGCCCGAATAGCGAACTCCGGCTCAGTGTACCGCCGGTGAACATCTGCATTGTCTCGGCCATTCTGCCCAGCGGTGATGAAGAATCCCTGCTGCTTGTCTGCTGCTGGATCACTTCATTATCTGTTCCGGGTACATGGATATGGAATCCTACCCTGTAAATGCATAGCAGCATTATTGTAAACAAAATCTTTTTGCGTAGGTCAGGTATCTTGAAAACGTTTACTAACTTGCTGAACATTACTCACACCTCATTTACAGCCTCAGGCCACGACACTTGCCGTACCGCCGCAGCTGGATATTTTTTCCTGTGCACTTTTGCTGAATTTATGCGCCTGTACTGTCAGTTTCTTAGTAAGATGTCCATCACCAAGAATCTTGACCCTGCTTGAAGAACTTCCAACAAGCCCATGCTCTGCGAGCTGTTCAACGCCCACTGTAGAGCCGTCGTCGAAATATTTTTCAAGCTGGACTACGTTCACAATTTCGTAGTTATTTGCAAAATGATAATTGCTGAAACCAACTCTGGGCAGTCTGCGGAACACCGGAATGTTTCCGCCTGCAAACATAGCCTTGCGGGAGTGCCCAGATCTAGATTTCTGTCCTTTATGTCCTCGACCAGCAGTTTTTCCATTTCCACTGCCCCGACCTCTTCCTACACGGGAAGGAGCCTTATTTTTGCCGGTATTTTTCGTTATCTCGTGACTCAACATAGCGACTTTCACCACCTTTTCAGATTTCAAGTTCCACACCGCGAAGAGTTTTTACTTCTTCTCTGCTTTTGAGTTTGCACAACCCATCGAGAGTTGCTTTAACCACGTTCTTGGGAGACGTGCTCCCGTAAATCTTAGTTAGAACGTTGTGGACACCTGCAAGCTCAAGAACAGCACGGCTGCTCAAACCTGCAATAACTCCAGTACCCGAGCTGGCAGGAAGCAATCTAACTTCCGTTGCCCTGCATTTCCCGACAACCTCGTGGGTTATAGTACCTTCGTTCAAAGCCACTTTCACCGTATTCTTACGGGCTTCCTTAACGGCCTTTTCTACCGCATTCGGCACTTCATTTGCTTTGCAGTAGCCGATACCAACTGTGCCGTTTCTGTCTCCGACGACAACAAGAGCAGCGAAACTGAACTTGCGACCGCCTTTAACCACCTTTGCACAGCGGTATATTTTAACTACCTGATCTTCAAATGCCGAATCGCTTTGAGCTGTATAATTATCTGATGCTTTAGCCAATTTATATCTCCGCTAACGTTAAATTCAGAATACAAGTCCGGCTTCTCTGGCAGCATCAGCCAAAGCCTTAACTCTGCCATGATACCTGTATGCACCGCGATCAAATCTTACAAGCTTAATGCCCACTTCAGAAGCTCTTTTGGCCAGAGTTTCACCAACAGCTTTCGCTGCTTCGGAATTGCCTCCGTGGCCTATATCTTTTTTCAAAGCTTCCTGCATAGTGCTCGCAGAAGCGAGGGTAACCCCGCTGCGGTCATCAATTACCTGAGCTGTAATATTTTTATTAGAGCGATAAACAGAGAGTCTGGGGCGATCAGCATCACCTTTGACCTTTTTTCTAACTCTGTATTTGCGCCTTTTATTTGATTGCTTAAGTCTTTTATATCTCATTTTTCAAGCCCGAAACAAAATTTTTCACCTGACAAATTAGGATGCAAATGCCTTACCGACCTTTCGGCGTACAAATTCATCAGCATAACGCACACCTTTGCCCTGATACGGCTCAGGTGGTCTTGCCGCCCTTACGTTAGCCGCAAACTGACCAAGCTGCTGTTTGTCGATTCCGGAAATGGTGAACACTGCCGGAACATCATTACCTTTAGTAGCAGCGGTTTTGATCTCTATCGAAATCCCTTTTGGAACAGGGATGTCAACAGTATGGCAGTAACCAACGTTTAGGATGAGCTTGCCGCCCTGTTCCTTAACATTGAATCCAGTACCAAAGACCTGCATCTGTTTTGAGAAGCCGCTGGTAACGCCGGTAATCATATTATTTACCAGAGCCCGCATTGTTCCAAACATAGCCTGCAGCTTTCTGTCAGCAGGATCTGTATTTTCAAAAACAACGCTGCTTTCTTCAACTTTAATGTCTATGCCCGGGTAAGCATTTTCTGAAAGCTCGCCTTTAGGCCCTTTTACTTTGACCTTGCCTGAGCTAACTTCGACACTCACGCCGGAGGGTAAATCTATAGGTTTTCTTCCGATACGACTCATAATTCAGCTCACCGTACATAGAATTTCGCCGCCAACTTTTTTCTTGCGGCAGTTAACATCACTCAACACGCCCTTGCTTGTTGAGACGATTGACACGCCCAATCCGCCGAGAACCCTGGGCAGATCCTCAAAGCAGCTGTAAACCCTTTTTCCGGGTGTGCTGACTCTCTGCAAATCACTGATAACCGGAGTGCCCAGCTCAGAATATTTTAATTTTATGCGAAGAATACCCTGGCCTGTATCCTTGATGAGGTCATAGTCTTTTATGAACCCTTCACTTAAAAGCACTTGGGCTATACCCTCGCATACTTTACTTGCCTTTACGGTTACTTCTTCTTTTTTCACCATAACTGCATTTCTAATTCTCGTCAGCATATCAGCAACTGGATCGCTTAAGCTCATCTATAAAACTCCGTAGTGGAATAATTCTGTATTACCAACTTGTCTTCTTAACGCCCGGGACCTTGCCTTCGTTGGCAAGCTTCCTGAAACAAATACGACAAATCTTAAATTTTCTGTAAACCGCTCTTGACCTACCGCAGAGCTCACATCTTGTGTATCCGCGTACCCTGAATTTGGGTTTCTTTTTTACTTTGTTTTCAAGTGCCTTTGTTGACATCGATCACTCCGCTAACATTATTTTTTAAAGGGCATACCAAACATAGTAAGCATCTCACGACACTCCTGATCGGTATCCGCTGAGGTAACAAACGTTACATTAAGCCCCTGAGGAGCAAACATATTAACCGAATCAATCTCGGGAAAGATGCTCTGCTCTGCAAATCCAATAGAATAATTGCCTCTTCCGTCGAAACTTTTCGTGCTCAGTCCGCGGAAGTCTTTAACTCTCGGAATCGCAAGGTTAATAAGCCTGTCAAGGAATTCATACATCATCTCACCTCTGAGAGTAACCTTGCATCCAATGGGCTCACCAGCACGAAGCTTGAAGTTTGAAACACTGATCTTTGCCTTACAAACCAGCGGCTTCTGCCCCGATATTGCAGTAAGATCTTTTACTGCCTGGTCCAGATATTTCTTGTCTTGAATTGCATTGCCCACACCCATAGACAAAACAACCTTTTCGAGCTTCGGTATTGCCATAACAGACTTGTAACCGAATTTCTCCTGCATTTGTTCAGCAATTTTAGATTTATATAGATCTTTCAATCGTGCCATTTACGTACCTATCTTTAAGCTTTCCTCTTGCGTGCTACACCAAGCTCAGTTCCATCGAGAGCAACACGTTTTTTGCCGCCCTCTTTTTCAACGAATTTAACCCGAGCGCCTTTTTCTGTAGTCGGATTCACAGGCATTACATTGCTGATGTGAATCGGCTGTTCAACAGTAATCTGCCCGCCTTGGGGGTTTTTCTGAGATGGGCGAACGTGCTTTTTAGCAAGATTGACGCCTTCAATAATCACCTTCTCAGAATTAATAACACTGAGAACATCACCTTTGCGGTCTTTATTAGTGCCGCTTATTACTACTACTCGATCGCCTTTTTTAATACGTGCTGCCATATTTGTATCTCTTAAACTACTTCACTGGCAAGTGAAATTATTTTCATAAAGTTCTTCTCACGAAGCTCTCTGGCTACCGCACCAAAGATACGAGTACCGACGGGATTGTTGTCCGCATCAATCATAACCGCTGCATTGCTGTCAAAACGCACATAACTGCCGTCAGGTCTGCGTACAGGTGCTTTTGTTCGGACAATCACACACTTGTAAACCTTCTTCTCGTTGAGCTGACAGGTCGGCAGGTGTCTCTTAACAGTAACGCTTACGATATCCCCGACAGAAGCAGCAGGCCTTGTGTATTTGCCTTTGCTTGTACCGCTGTGCCCAAGGACTTTGATGCATTGAGCAGTTTTTACGCCGCTGTTATCGGCTATTTCCAACATTGTCTCTTGCTGTATCACTTGAGTGTCCTCACCGATTATTTAATGTTTGCTTGTTCAACGAGGCCTACAAGACGCCAGCTAATGGTCTTGCTGACAGGCCTGCACTCAACAATATCGACAATATCGCCCACACTGGCAATGTTTTTGGGGTCATGTACGCCGAGTTTAGTGCGGCGTTTAACGTATTTGCCATACACAGGATGCTTGACATTATAATCAATCTGCACCCTAATAGCTTTATCACCGCTGCGGCTGACCACTGTCCCGCGTCTTGTTTTAAATACCTTGCCTTCCATTATTGAGCCTTCAACTGATTTTCTCTAATTAATGTCTTAACTCTGGCAATATCTTTGCGACATTTTGATATTGCATATTTATCCTCAAGGTTTTCAGTAACAGACTGCATCCTCAGCTCATAAAGCTTTTTCTGAAACTCTTTGAGCTTTGAGGGTAAATCTTCTTTTTTCAATTCTCTTAATTCTGAAGCTTTCATCTGCATACCACCTTACGCCATTGAGTGTTTTCTTTGAGTGAAACGACACCTGACAGGCATCTTCTGAGCAACCCTTGCAAGAGCTGCGCGAGCAAGCTTTTCATCAACGCCTGAGATCTCGAACATCACAGTACCGGGTTTGACGACAGCCACCCAGCCCTCAATATCACCTTTGCCTTTACCCATACGAGTTTCAAGCGGTGTTGAGGTAAAAGACTTGTGGGGGAAAATACGAATATGAATAGTTCCCTGTCTTCTGAGGTAGTGAGTAGCTGCAATACGGCCGGCTTCAATCTGCCTGGCTGTAATCCAGGAATGCTCCAAAGACTGTATTCCGTATTCGCCGAAAGCAACAGTATTGTTGCGTGTGGCGTTTCCTCTATTTTTTCCCCGCTGCTGCTTGCGGTATTTAACTCTTTTCGGCATTAAAGCCATAGCAATATCCTCGCACTGTAATAAGTGTTAGTTTCTATCTAAAATGAGCCGTTTCTTTTCGGTTTATTTCTTCTGCCGCCGCCTTTGCCGCCGCGCGGCCTGCGTCCCTTGTTATCCGGCTGAACCTCTTCGCCAAACTTGCCCTTGAAAATCCATACCTTCACGCCTATAGTACCGTATGTAGTACGGGCAATTGAATTGTTGTAATCAACGTTGGCATCGATTGTCTGAAGCGGGATAGAGCCCATTTTCTGAGTTTCTCTTCTGGACATTTCAGAACCGCCCAGACGCCCGGAAACGATGATCTTAACGCCCTTCGCTCCAGCATTCATTACCGCCTCGCACTGCATTTTCATTACTCGGCGGAAAGATGCCCTTCTGCTGAGCTGCATTGCAATTGAATCTGCAACGAGCTTTGAGTTTAGCGAGGCTTCCTTAATTTCTACCACATTCACGCTGACTTTTCTGTTAATCAGCGCTTCGATTTCTTCTCTTACCTTATCGACCTCAGCACCCTTCGGGCCGATTACCATACCCGGCCTTGCAGTATGAAGTGTAACCTTTACTTCATTGCGGGTTCTTGCGATTTCGGTTTTCGCTACGGCTGAGTAGGGAGGCTGATTATTGAATCGTTCTTCAACAAATTCTCTGATTTTGCAGTCTTCGACAATAAAATCGCCGTAATTTGCCTTAGGGGCAAACCAAGTGCTCTGCCAATCAAGCCTAATTCCTGTCCTGAAACCAACTGGTGATGTTTTCTGACCCATACTATTTTATTCCTCTGTAAATTGAGCAACCGTAACGTAAATATGACAAGCCTCTTTCCTTATAGGATGAGCTCTACCGCGGTCTTTAGGTATAAAACCTTTTGTCCCGATACGTCTTCCTGCCCCGTCAACCCGAGCCTCTGCAACGTAAAGGGTTTCCACATCCGCTTCTTCTTCATCTGCATTGGCCACAGCACTTTTAAGCACCTGAAGAATCATAGACGCAGAACGCTTGGGGGTAAATTTGAGTATATCTTCAGCATCCCGCACATGTCTTCCCCTGATAAGGTCTGCAACAAGCCTAACCTTCCGGGCAGACTGAGGAGCGTATCTGAAAGTGGCATTCCAAGCCTTTAGCTCGGAGGCATCCACGTTCAGGGTTTGAGCCAAGGCATCAATATGGTCGTTTTTCGGCTGGGGCTTCATAAGACCGTTTTTCCAGTTTTTAACAGCCTTCTTCGATGAACCGCCCAGCGTGCTTTCCAGAGAGGAAGCAATATCTTCCACTTTGAAAGTGCTGTTGTCGATAATTTCGTTTAGTCTTCTAACGTTTAACATAGCAAACCTTAATGTATATCTCCGGCATCAACCGAATATTATTGACGAGTACCATGGCCCTTGAAGGTTCTAGTAGGGGCAAATTCCCCGAGCTTGTGCCCAACCATATCCTCAGTTATGAAAACCTTAACAAAGCTGCGTCCGTTGTGCACCTCGAAGGTATAACCTACGAACTCAGGAATAACTGTTGACCTTCTAGACCATGTTCTAACTGGCTGTTTTGTCCCAGCTTCCATCTGCTGTGCGACCTTCTCAAGGAGATGGTCATCTACAAAAGGACCTTTTTTCAGCGATCTTGCCATTAAACTTCACCTTTTTATCACTATTGGATTAAAGAACCAACTGCTCGCCGCGGTTGTTCTTACGACGCCTGATTATTCTCTTACTGCTCTGCTTCTTCTTATGGCGGGTTTTTCCGCCCTTGGCAAACCTGCCGGTTGGAGAACAGGGGTGCCGCCCGCCGTTGCTCCTGCCTTCACCACCACCCATCGGGTGTGAAACAGGGTTTTGGGCTTTGCCTCGTACGTGAGGTCTGCGTCCCATGTGGCGTTTTCTGCCGGCTTTGCCGATACGTACATTCTGGTAGTCGCTGTTGCCGAGCTGGCCGATTGTTGCGCGGCACTCAACACGAACCATTCTCATTTCACCGCTGGGAAGGATAATTGTTGCCCAGCCGCCTTCTTTAGCCATCACTCTGGCTGTGCCCCCGGCGCTTCTCACGAGCTTTCCGCCCTGACCGGGATTCATCTCGATGTTGTGAACGGCAACGCCTACCGGTATATTTTTCAGAGGCATTGCATTGCCTACTACCGGCTCAACATTTTCGCCGCTTATTATTTTTGAATTAACATTAAGCCCGCGGGGCGAAAGTATGTATCTTTTTTCGCCGTCTTCATATTCTACAAGTGAAATGAAGCAGTTTCTGTTTGGATCGTATTCAACGCTCTGAACCTCAGCGCTGAGCCCGTCTTTATCGCGGTTGAAATCTATGATGCGGTATATCCTTCTTGCTCCACCGCCTCTGAAACGACAGGTTGTTCTGCCGTGATGATTTCTTCCGCCGCTTTTACGCAATCTTTTACAGAGCGTCTTTTCGGGTTTGTCTGTAGTCAGAACAGCTCTGTAATCAATTACAGAAGAATATCTTCTTCCCGGACTTGTTGGTTTATATATTCTAATAGCCATAATAATGCCTTAATCAACTTTTAGTACAGGTCTATTCTGTCTTCCTCATTCAGCACAACCACAGCTTTCTTCCAGCTTGGGGTCATACCGAAACTGCGCCCTCTTCTTCGAGTTTTGCCTTTGCGGTTCATCGTGCGAACCTTTTCAACTTTCACACCATAGATGTCTTCTACAGCTTTGCGAATCTGTAATTTGTTCGCCTTTTTATTAACCTCAAAGGCGTATGCATTTTTGCTGGTAGCATAATGCATGCTCTGTTCGGTTATTATCGGCTTTATTATTACGTTGCAATAATCCACTTTTTCACCTTGTCGAATCAGGTTTATACGTGTTCAAATCTTCCGCTCAACCATTAAGCAGCTTTTCAAATGCCTCTTTAGTAAAAAGGAGCTTCTGCTTAGAGCAGACCTCGCCGGCATTTAAATCTTTCAGGGCAGCTACATCAATTTTCTGAATATTTTTTGCTGACTTATATACATTCGTATCATAATCGCCAAGTGTAACAAGGCAGCTTCTGTCTATATTGAGATTTTTCAGTATTCCGGCCATTTCTCTTGTTTTAGGCTCGGAGAAAGAAAGCTCATCTATCACAAACAAAGCACCGGACTGCAGCTTCGCAAGCAAAGCACTTTTGCAAGCCAGATTTCTCTGCTTTCTCGGCATCTTCTTACCGAAATCTCTCACGCTTTTTGCAAATGCAGCACCACCGCCTACACGCTTGTGGGTTCTCATATTACCAACACGAGCGTTTCCGGTGCCCTTCTGCCTGAAAAGCTTTTTCGAAGAACCGGCAACCATTCCGCGGCTCTTTGTTGCCGCAGTACCAACGCGTTTATTAGCGTGGTACATTACGATTGCCTGCTTTAGCAACGGGTAGCGAACTTCGCCTCCGAACGACTCTTCGTTCACAGAAATCGTATCTACCTGCTGGCCGTCTTTATTAAATACAGTAACGTCAATCATTTTATCGGCTTCCTGTCTTATTGCTTATTCTTAGCGGTCTTGGCTGTTTTCACAATTACATATCCGCCTGAAGGGCCTGGAATCGCTCCTTTAACTACAAGCAGATTCTTGTCCGAATCAATGCTCACCAACTCGTGGTTTTTCGTAGTAACTTTAACGTTTCCGGTATGCCCTGACATCTTTTTGCCCTTTTTGATGTTTCCGCCTTCACCTGCATCGCTGGCAAAACTTGCAATCGAACCACTAGCTCGGTGTTTTCTTTCTGTACCGTGAGTAGCAGGGAAACCTCCAAAGCCGTGCCTTTTCATCCCGCCAGCAAAACCTTTACCTTTGCTTGTGCCTACCACATCAACATATTTTGTTCCATCGAACACATCTACATTAATCTTCTGACCAAGCTCAAATTCAGATTCGGAATTACCGTTGAGCCTCATCTCCCGCACAAACTTTTTAGGAGCAGCGCCGGCCTTTTTATAATGCCCAACCATAGGCTTTTTAGCTCTTGACGGTTTAACATCATCAAAGCCAATTTGTACGGCATCATAACCGTCTGTCTGCTCGTTTTTTACCTGAGTAACGATACAGGGGCCGGCTTCTATGACAGTAACGGGCTTGATGCTTCCGTCTTCATCATAGATTCTTGTCATGCCCACTTTTTTTCCTAGCAACATTGTCATTTTACGTTTCCTTCAGTTCTCAGCCTAAATAAAGCTTATCAGCTTTTCATATCAGGCCTTGATCTTTACAAATACACCCGCTGGAACGACTAATCTGTTGAGAGCCTCTACTGTTCTGCTGTTGGCTTCGAGAATATCTATGAGCCTTTTGTGAGTACGAATCTCAAACTGCTCACGAGCCTTTTTGTTCACGTGAGGACTTCGAAGTACAGTGTAGCGTTCTATCCTTGTTGGAAGCGGAACCGGACCTGATACCTTAGCGTTGGTCCGCCTCGCCTGCTCAACAATCTCTTTTGCCGAGCCGTCGAGGGCTTTGTGATCGTATGCTTCCATACGGATACGTATCTTTTCAACTTCAGCTGCCATAATTTCCCTTAGAGTTTCAGCTTAATATATGCCGGAGGCATTAACTAAAAGTAAAATTTTCTTCTAACTTCAGCGAAGCGAACCGCAAGGTTTGGTAAGTGAGCGGGATGATATTAGCCTGCAAGACTGCTTCAGCCCTGCGTGCAAATAGCCCCACTCGATACGCACAGCATTACTAACTGTGCTCGCTTCGGCTGTGAAGAGCTAAGATAATATCCACAGGTGCGGAGGGAGTCAAGGATAAAAATATAATTTTTTGAAATTTTGCTGAGTTTATTAAAAGAATGCCTGCCGGCAGGGTTAATCAGCTTAAAAATAATGGTAAATGAGCCAACCAGACGAACCGCGGCGTTATAAAAAAACTGCCGCAAGCTTACACCTGCGGCAGTATCGTTGATTTTATTATACAAAGCCTTGTAATTATATTACGATATCCTCAATTTCCCTGCGTTGCGAGCGGGAAGGACGTTCGGCGAAGTACTGTTGCCCCTATAGGCTTCAGATTTACATTAACCGGCCGCCCCTTTTTATCAAGCATTACCCCTGAGAGCTGAACCGTCGGCTTTGCCCATGGGTGAATGTAATCGCCTTGAATTTTCTCAAATGAGAAGTTCGGTTTGTGCGGGAGCTTATAATTCCAGCCTTTACGTTCTTTTGCCTTCGTGTCATACACCTTGCCGTTCGTCGGGAGCTTAGTCATTTGATGTTCTATCGGCAGAGCATACACAAGAGGGCCTCTTTGGATGTAAAACTGGGAATCAGGCTTGTCTTGGGTAATTTCAATTGGAAAATCAAACGAAACAGCAAAGCTGTCCCCGCTTTCCCAAGTGCGGCTGATAATAAGATAATCACCCTTGCGGCGGAAGTTTTTCAAACCTGCGATTTTAACTCCTTCGGCCTTTTCAGGAATACGCAAAGACAGAACAAACTCGACGGGCTTTGCAGGAGAAACTTCAAACTCGAGCTTATCAGAAAACGGATAGGCCGTAAGCTCTTTAATCTGCACCTTCGTCCCCTTCACATCTGTATCAACCGTACAGGGTCCTAAAAGCTGGGCAGTAAGCCCGTTTTGGCTTCTCATCCACATACCTTCAACGTAATAAGGCATAAGACGTCCAGCATTGAGGCTGCAGCATGCAGCAGCTCCATGGAAGGATGCGTATGCGTAGCGCTGTCCGTGGCCTTCCGGTGATGCGGCAATTCTGTTGTCAGTGCTCAAGTAAGCGACGGCTTTAAGAACAGGCAAACGAACTCCCTGCCCTGCATTAAAGGTCATAGATTCTGCAATTTCGGCAATTTCTGCTTTGCCTGTCAATGCCACAAGCTTGGTTAGAGACTGCACTAATTCAGCAATTCCGCAATACTCATAACCTGCTTCTGCTGTTCCCGGATTTCCTTTAACATTTTCCGCACATACCATCGCCCCGCTCGGGGTGAGGTGGTATTTGAGCTTCTCGACAGCCCTGTCTGCGGCTTTATCATACTTTGCATCATCTGTTAAAGAAGCAATAAACCGCGGAACGAAAAACCCCTCCGCTATATGAGCGCCGTGTCTTTGGAAGTACTTATCGCTCAGCAGGATATCAGTTTTAAGGTCGTCGTCTCTGGGTGTGCCTGAATTGAAATCCTCGTAGAGCTTTACGGCGTAGGCGGCGTATTTTTTATCTCCTGTATTATTATAGAGATACCAGAGCGTATCAAAAAAGCCTACACCATGACTCGCGCCGCCTTGTTTTGCATTGAAATAGTTTCCGGGGTCTTCGGCTATAGTTAGATCAACAGCCTTTTTCACAGCCTTAAAGTATTTCTGCTCTCCTGTAAACTCATAACCTGCAATAAGAGCCTGAAAAATCCTGCTCTGCGTCCAAAGCTCACCATTCAAGCCTGTATGGTTGAAACGGGTATTCGGCTCGTCTCCTGCTTTATAGATTCCAATGTAGCGTTTTTGAGCCTCAACAATTTCATCAAGCCATGCAATCGCTTTTTGTTTGAAGGCATTATGGCCGGAAAGAAAAGCCATACGCAAAACGCCGTCTTTCCAGTAGCCTTCGTGCTCGCCGCTCCACCAGCACTTAAGCCCGTGGTACCTCTCTCCGCTGATTCTGTCCTTTTTTACAAACAGATTATGAGTAACTGTGTGGTTCACCTCGTCGTACCGGGCGTAGTAGCCTTCTTCAAGGTCGAGATGCATCTGCTCTTTGATCCAGCCGGACGGCTGAATCTCGCCGCCTTCAAGGAAATCCAGCTTCGATGCAAGGCAGAAAACCTGCAAACAGCAGATAAAGAAAACAGTAAGCTTTAATTTAAACAACATTTCACAAAATCCTTTTAATTAAATAATATTCCACACGCAATGCTTTATAAATCAAAAAGCATTTTACGTTTATTTCATATATCAGCTGAATGAATGTTTTTACGAAATCCTCAGACAATTTTTGAAATAATTTTACTGCCTTGCTCATTTTTACGAGATAGCAAAAAAAAGGAGCCCCCTTTTCAGGGAGCTCCTTAGAGTTATTAAAGTATCTTCGGGTAAAGATTAGTCAAGCTGAGGATAGAGATTAGATTCATTCCAGTCCACGGCCATCATAGCGAAATCAGCCAAATCAACCTTGCAGTCTCCATTGAAATCGAACTGGAGGTCTTCAGAGTACGGATCTTTACAGAAGCTTTCTCCTGTAATATCGTAATACTCCTGAGCAATCTGGTCAGTTGTGAGTGCGTAGTTGTACATCTTTATCTCATCGAAAACGCCGGGGGTATGCCGCCAGAGAACGCCGTCCTGATCACGCCTATCGCACATAAGCTGAACCGGGAGCAGGTGTTTATTAATTTCAAACGAATCACTTGCTGCGACCAGTGCACCATTAACATACAGATTCAGCTGTGAGTCTTCATTGTTCACGAAAGCCAGATGCGACCATTCGCCTGGAGTAATCTGGTTATCTATGGGGGCTGTTAAGGGATTATAATTAGGGGTGTTTCCAGCAATCTGCCCATCTTGGTTAAGACCAAACCACCAGTTATTCTCAAGCTCACGGTCGGTAGAGCAAACGAGTCCTGTCAAAAAATCGGTAGCTGCCTCAGGGCCTGCCCATTTAAGCCAGAAAGTTATTGAAATTTCGCTGGTGTATTTTGCCGGCTCGAAAGGCTCAGTCTCAGCTGCTGCCAGAGCATTGGGTTCTGTATCAAGAGCCTGTCCGGTGCTTGCAGGGTCAACCCCGTCAACCCACTGGCTTTCCAGAGGCGTGGTGTTCGGGTCTGCATGATGCTCATCGCCTGAATAGTCGAGGTAATCACCATCGAGAGGCCAGTAGCCAATCATACGCTTAACGCCGAGCCTGGCAGAATCAGAATCAGCATTTCCGTTTGTGTTGCTCGCACGGCAGAAATATTCGCCCTGATCTGCTTTTTCAATATTTGAAACGGTGAGGCTTGATGCGTAGCTGTCGCCATGCTGGGAAACTGAGATTGTTATATCGGCATCAAAATCGTCAACTATTGTTTCCGGGTCGCCTGCCTTCACCCACTCAACTGCTGCTGGAGTTTTGCTTGTGAAGGCTGCATTGAATGTAAGCTCAGAGCCCGGAAAATCTGCAGCATCTTCCGGGGAGTCAGTAATAGCGGGTATTGCAGGAAGAGCCTCGAAATGCCAGATAGGGCCAGTTATGTTGCTTGGAGAGCCCTCAGCTGCCCCGCTGATCTGCTCTTCCACCTGCCAGTAGATCTCATCACCCAGCGAGAACGATATTGGAATTTCCAGAGGGTCGCTGCCGGCAGGCAAAAACGCGCTTACAGCTTCAACATTATTGCTCGGGTCTTCCGGGTCGTAAGTTGAATACGCTGTAACGAAATGGCCTGTAACATCGGGGTTTGGATTAGATGTGTTGGCCGGATCGCCTGCTGTATCAAACTGAAGCGAGGTAACGGCAGCAGGGTCAACATTTACTGCCCCGTTTGCAGGGACAGGATTCCTCGGGAGCTGCTCCATATCGATTACATCATCAAAAATCTGTCCTCTCATTTCCATTCCGGTGGTGCCGTTCAGATTATCAGAGTAACCCTGCACAAGAAGTTCGGGTACGTCGTCCTCCGGAGTCCCAAGTCCCCCGTAATCCAAGCAGTTGCCTCCGCCTTCCGGTGTAAAACCGAGGAAAGTTACAGAAGTATTGCCTGAGAGATTCGCTGAGCCTGATGTTCCGGAAATTGTTTCGGTATAAAGCCGGCCGTTGATAAGAACAGTTAGCTCGCCTGTATTCGTGTTGAATGAAGCCACAACCTCTGTTTCTATGTTCGGATAAACAGGAGCCATAACAACTGCTGCTGTGCTGTCCGATGCATCGGTATCATATAGGCCGTCTATTGGCTGATTTGAACCGCCAATTCCGTTAGCCCCCTTTGAGGCAAACGTAAGCATACCGTCGCAGATATAGATTCCGTTTCCGTAATGCACGCCGCCTACTTCAAGAATAACGACAGGGCCGTCGGTTTTAGTGGTATCAGCTTCAGAGGGTGTAAACTTCGCAGCTAACGTGATCGTGCCTGAACCGGTTATGCCCCCCATATCATCGGCGTTGCCGCACTGCCTTTCTGTATAATCAACCATGGCCTGGGCGTCATCAAAGCCGGGGACAATAGCCCCTGCAAAAAGCGATGATGAAACAGCAAGACAGCATATAAATACAAGAATTTTATATATATTCGTCATTTTATATTCTCCATAAAAAAGTTAGTATCTACCTTATAAACGCTGACTACTCAGCTGCTCCGGTGAATATCTTACTATTCAGCCAGTCAACTGATACAGCAGCAAGGTCATCAAGCCCTACTTCACAGTCGCCGTTTATGTCGTAAACGAGGTTCTCAGCATTCGGCTCAACACAAATCTGCTCGCCGGTTACGTCGTAATAGATTCCGGCAATTTCTTCAGGACTCATAGCATAGTTATACAGCCTTACATCGTCCATAACCGCCTCAATCATATTGTCAATGTTCTCTTGAGTAGAGCCAAGGATAACAGGACGGGAGGTGTCGTTGATGCTGTATCTGCCAGGATTGGTTATAGCAACCTGAGAGCCGTTGATATAGAACGCTCCTACTTCATCTTTTGAAGAGGTGAATGCTATGTGCACCCATTCATCAGGAGAAATCTGGGCAAACTGATAGGCGTCATATCCCGGAGCATTTACCCTGACTATTCCGTTTCTGTTGTCTATCTCCAAGAACCAGTTAATCACTGAATCATCACGAGAGCTGAAAATGCCGCGCCAGATTACGCCGTAATCATCGGTGCCCGGCCATTTCAGCCAGAGAGATGCCGTAATTTCGTCTGTGTATTCAGCGGCGTTGAAGGGCTCGGTTTCGCCTGTTGATTCCCTTCTGCCGATTGTGCTTAATGCCTGGCCTGTCTGAGCTGGAGCAACGCCGTCAACCCACTGTGCCGGATCAGGTTCTCCGTAAGGCGTAACATCATGACCTTCCCCGGAATAGTCCTGATAGTCCCCGTCGAGAGGCCAGTAGCCAACCATACGCTTAACAGCTAAAGCCGCTGAGCTGGACTGAGTATCTCCGTCGGTATTAGATGCAAGGCAGTAGTAATAGCCTTGGTCTGCAACTTCTGCATTATCAATGTAGAGCGTTGAGGTGTAGCTGTCCCCGTCCTGAGCAAGCTCAATGGTTACATCCGGATCGGATTCAAGAAGCTCGGTATCAGGGTCGCCTTCTTTATACCAAGCAGCGGATGCAGCGGTTTTGCTTGTGAAAGAAAATTCGAAAACAGCCTGCTCGCCTGCAAATACTGCCTGATCTTCCGGCTGAGAAACAGCAGCAGGAACTGGAGGAAGCGTTTCAAAGCTCCATACCGGGCTTAGTATGTTAGCCGAATCACCTTCAGGAGCTCCGTTTATCTGCTCCTCAACTCTCCAGAAAACTTCCTGCCCGAGATCGAGCTCGAATGTTTCAGGGGTATTGATGGGCACAGTAATAGGATCGCTTCCTGCTGGAACAAAAGTTTCGTACAGCGGAGGAAGCCCAAGATTCGGATCGCCGTTCAGGCCTTGATAGAATGTAACGAAATGACCTGTAACATCAGGATGCTGAGAACCCGGGTTAGCAGGGTCTTCTGCGGTTTCAAAGGCTGCCTCAGAAACAACATCTGGATCAATATTAACGGAAGATGTTGCAGGAGCTGGGTTGTTAGCCATAAGGTTGGGGTTTACAGCAATTCCAAAAATCTGCCCTCTTACGGGCTCGCCGGCAACTCCGTCAAATATCCATGTGTTACTTTGATTTAAGAAAGGATTTTCCTGATCATTTCCGCCGCTCAATCCGCCCATATGAATAGACAGAGCCTGATCACCCAAGAAAGCCACTGTCTGATTTCCAGTAAGGTTATCAGAGCTGACAGCGTTAACAAGATAGCGGATTTCGGTGTTTCCGTTTACGGAAGTTAAGATCATGCCGGTAGTTAGATTAAGCGATGCATAAACAGTATTTTCCTGCCCTGCTATCGCCTCTCCCATCTCAACAGACATAGCACCGTCAGTACCGTCAAGGTCTGTCAGTTCGCGAGCTCCATCATCTGCGCCGGTTCTGAGGGCGAATACAAACTCACCGTTGCAGATGTAAATTCCGCTTCCGTGAAGCGTTCCGCCTGCTTCGATTATTACAACTGGGCCGGATTCTTCGGTAACGTCCAGCTGTGAGGGGGTGATTTTGGCTGCGTGTGTGATAGTGCTGCCGGGATTCAATGCAGAAATATCTCCACCTGAACCGTCTTTTGCAGCAGTGTAATCCACGAGGGCATCGCCGTCGTCAAACCAAGAGACTATATCCCCTGCCATGGCGGATGCCGCAAAAAAACAACAAAGAAAGGTTAAAAGCACTTTTTTCATAATAATGCCTCCGAAATAAAAAAAATAATATTAACAGGCAGCGTCCGCGACGCCGCTACTAATTACTTATTTTTGCCTGACTAAACACAAATTTTTAATTCCTACGGTTTTGTCAGTCATTTACATTAAAACGCTTTATATACAAATACAAGTTTAAGAACAATTTTTGCAATTTTTCTAATAATTTTTGCAATTTAATTCGAAATTTACCATCCCTGCTTTAAATTTGCGCATAAAAAAAAAAGCTGCCGCAATTAACGGCAGCTTTACTTAGCTTTATGATAATTTCAGATTCAGCCGAACACTGCAGCGGCTTTCGGTTCGAGAACTCTGAAAGTAAATGATTCTGTTATAAAGAACTCTACATCTGTTTTGTTGTGGCTTGCATATCCTACAGAGAAATCCTTGCCGACTGTGAGCTCGAAATCTCCGCCTCTTCCAGAAAGCAGGACGCCGCCATCGACAGCCTTCGACAAGATTATTTCTCCGCCGGCGAGCAGGTCTGAAACTGTTCTGTAAGGCGGATACCCTCCGCCGGCAGCTCCCATAAGCTCGTAGTACTGGTCTGCGGAAAGTACAAGATTGAACGGGCCTGTAATTCCTGCTGAGGTAAGGGCTTTTACAGCCTTGGCAACAGCAGCAGGATATTTAGATGCAGATTCAGGAAGCTTGATTTTATCGTGCTCGCTGGCCTCAATGATTCCTGTGATTCCGGCTTCCTTGAAGCCCTGATAAATCACTTTATCCTCAAATACAGCGGCCTTCGCTGCTACTTCCTGTACTGGGTCGAGATCAACGTCGCTTGAGCCTCTCGTGAGATTATCGATCTCCATCTGCTTCAGAACAAAAGGCTCGCGAACCTCTATTAGGCTCTGAGTTTTTCTTATTCCCCAGCACAGCTGATCCTTGCCTTTGCTCTCAAGCTCAAGCCTTCCGGTGTTTACCGCGCCGAGCTCCCAGCCGAATGGGCCGTTGAAATCCACCACTTTTCTGCTGGTTATAACATTTCTAATGGCATCTGCTGCTTCATTGTCTATTTCAGCCCATGCATTTTCGCTAACTGGGGCAAATTCTCTTTTAAGTATAGTAGGCATAATTATCCTCCATTCTTCATTGAACCAATATTAAGGCTTGAACCATCGCTCCCTGCGGGCTGGTCTTCGCCGCCGCCTTCTTCTGCATCCTCAATCTGAGTTATGGGTGCAGTTGTGTTGAGATAAGTCTGAAGCTCTTCATTAAATGCAGAAATCTTCCTTCTCAGCCACTCAGTAAGCATAGCAGCGTGTTCGAGCTCTTCGTTCCTGTTGTGTTCAAGTATCTCTTTAAGCTCGGGGTCTTTTGCGCAAGATGCCCTTTCGCCGTACCAATGAGCCGCTTCAAGCTCTTCCATAAGGCTTGATATAGCTCTTCTCTCCTCAAGGATCTGCTCGGGTAAATTTTCCACAGGTTCGTGGAGACTTTCCAGCGCCATATTGTTCTCCTTTTCCTAAAATATTCTAATAAACTGTTTAATCTTTATAAAGGTTACCAAACCAGAATTTACAGTCAAGTTTTTTACTAAAGAAAACAAATATTTGTTCAAAAAAGAATTGTTAAATATTGAATTGCCTGCTAAATCCGCTTAGCCCTGTATGCGCTTATCATCTTATACCGTACCCCCCTCCAAGTTATAGTTCTGCCGAAGGCTGAAACAAACAGGAATACAATCATAAAAAGCGAAACAATGCTGGAGAGTGTGATATCATAGATGGAGTATTTCTGTATATCTTCGCGGTATCTGTAGAGCAGATTCTGCATTGTTTTCTGCCTCCAGTATGCCCGGACGCACATAGCAGAAAAGAAGATTAGCGATGTTCCCAGTGCATAGTAAGCCGAGGGCAGTGAGTTTGCAAGGGCGTAGAGGCCGTAAATAAGAGCTCCCCACGAACCAAAAACCGAAAACATCGCTGCTATAACCCCGAGAATCCAGACAATCGGCGAGGTAACTCGGGTAATCATAAGCTGCCTGTAAATAAAATCGAATAGCCTTTTCCAAGTGAACGCCTCGTATGAGGCCACCATACACAGCGGACTGTAGCGGATTCGATAGCCTGCTTTGAGGACTTGAAGGCTGAGGGTTAGATCGTCGCTTACGCAGGTCTGCCAGATTTTATGCAGCTCGAGCTTGTAGAACAGCTCTTTCCGGATTGCCATAGACCCGCCCCAAGCCTGATTGAATCTGGTTTTCCCGAGAATCTGAGCAACCTTGCCGTTGAGGATTGAGAGGAACAGCACAGGGATATTCCCGTCTATCGGGATAAACCAGCGATAGCCCGTACTCGCACCAACTTTCTTTTCCTGCTTGAGCGGGTGAACAAGGCTTCCGAGCCATTCGGGCAGGGGCCTTGCATCTGAATCTGCAAAAGCGAGAATCTCTGTATCTTCGGGTGCAAACTTTAGGGCATGAAGCATATTGTGCGTTTTCTGGCAGGCATTTTCAGACACCCCCGCAACGCTTATCATCACGCTTAGGGCTTTTGTTCGGCCTTCAAATTTCTCCTTCAATCTGCAAAGGACAGGGTAAGCCGGGTCCTGCTCGCTCTCCACGACAAAAGAAAGGTGATAGTTTTGGTAAGCCAGCTCAAAGAAAGCTGAAATGTTTTTTTCGAATTCGGTATCAAGCCCTTTGCAGGGAATCGTAAGGTAAACATTAGGCGAGAAATCGTTCAGGCTGTCCTTTTCTTTTCTCTTAAGATTATGCTGATTGTTTCTTCTGATAAACTCAAGGAAGCATAGCTGAGTAATTACAAACAGCAGAGAAACAGTCTGATACCATTCTATGTGCACACTTTTACCTCATTAAAGGTCGTTCAATCTTTTCACAGATTCGACGACTTCGGAAAATTCATATTCCCTCGCCAAATCCAATTCGCATATACAGCCATTGCTGTGCTCGGTGGTAATAATAACGGTATTTGGCGGAGAAATCAAATATCCTTCGGGGTAATTTTGATGGCCAAGGATGAAAAATTTAGTACTCAGCTTGTCTGCAAGCTCTGTAAGGAATTCCTGCGAATGCTTTTTGCCCCAAGTAAGAGAATAGACTGAATTCGGCCTGTTCATATCCGAAATAAGCAGAGGCCGGGAAAATACATCCTGCTCAAACTCGTCCTTGAATCTCTCCATCGGGAGGGAATGGCTGATAAAAAAGCCGTTTTCGGTTCTAACGGCTATAGACTGATAAAACAAAAGCTGCTTAATTGCAAGAAGAACGTCTTCCCATTTATCATCGAATGTGTTCTGAAGGCCTTTTTCAAATCGTTTGCGCATCTCCTCGCCTGCCTTCAGGACATCCGAGCCTGTTATCGTAGAGCAGTCGTGATTGCTGAGGATCATATGCACGTTTTCCGGGAAGGCGGTTTTCAGCTCGCATACCTTTTTGAGCAGTCTGAAAGACAGCCCGCCTCCATAGGCGTCCTTCGGTCCTCCGTGAACTATTTCCTGCACAATTAGATGAGTGTCCGGGTTGTTCTCGAGATCCGCATATTTTTCTATCTTGTCGAAAGCAGAGTCATAGCCGTGGAGATCTCCGGCAACAATAACCCTGCCCTTATCGGGAAGCTTGATTATATTGCCGTCTCTAACTGCCTGATGCCTGTTTAATGCGCAGGCCTCTTTCAATGTCTCTATGTACTGCTGAGCGGATTTATGCATTTTTTCCGTTCCTCTTTGCAGCGACTGTTTTTATCATATCATCGAGCCTCGAAATCAGAATGTGCATACCTGAAGGCCTTTCAGCAGGGTTTGCATTTACGCAATCCATGATGAGATTTGAAAGCGTCATTGGGATTTTGCTGTAAATCCGGCTTGGGCTTTCGGGCTTTTTTGATTCCTCAAAGCCGACGCCTGCGGCAATATCATTCTGCTTGGGCAGAACAGTAGGCACTTTTTTGCCGGTTAGCACCCAATAGAAAGCAGCTCCGAGATTGAAAACGTCTGTACGGTGGGTTATAGGCTGCTTTCGCACCTGCTCGGGGGCGATATAGTCCGGAGTTCCCTGCACCCTTGCCTTCACCGTACCCACAGGGCAGGACTGGCCGAGGTCTATTATCTTTATCTCGCCTCTGCCCATATTTACAAGTATGTTGTTTGGCTTAATATCGCAGTGGACGAAGCCCGAACGGTGCATCTCGTTGAGCCCTATAGAAGCCATGCGGAAAATAAGCATCACATCTATGAGGCTGAGCCTGTTCATACTGTCCAGCGGGAGGCCGTTGAACAGCTCCATTGTCATAAGTACTTCGGTGGTTTTCAAGAGCCTGCGCCTTTTTATAACCCTGTAGCACTTTCTTATGTACTTATTGTCTATCTGAGAAGCCACCTTGAGCTCGGTATCCACCTGCTCGACAAAGCGCATATCATCATTATGCTCCACAAGGACACGTTTCAGGGCTACGACATCGCCTGTCTGGTGGTCCTGAGCTTCGTAAATAGTGCTCTTGGCACCTGTGCCGAGAGTTTTTCTTATAGTGAAACCGGGTATTCTCATATCAATGAACCAGAAAAATCCGAAAAGCGGGAAATTATAGCCGGCTAAACGGAAGTGTCAATCTGTTTGCCTCACTCTTCAACATCTTTAATAAATATTTCAGGTTTGTCTGAACTCTCCCAAACATTGCTTCTGTCTATTATGCAAACCTTACGCTTCTGAACGCCTGAAACACCCTCTCTAACCAATATGTATGCTGTAAACACATCGCTTCGAACAGTGGTAAGATTGGCAAGCCGTTCGAGGATTATGTTCCTTTCTTCAAAATCATCCATCACAGAGCCTTCGGTGAGGTCTATGTGTGAATTTTCGGAATCTGAAAGCTTCTGGCCGTCTTTGGCCAGCTGCTGGAAATCGTAATCAGCAAGGCCGGAATCATTTGTAACGTTGATAAGCTCATATATCGAGCTGAAGCCTTTTTCGGCCGCCCTGTCGTCCCGCCGGGCGGTATTGCCTGCGGAATAATCGGGCTGCTCGGATTCGCCAACGCCAACGCCTGTCATATCGCGGTATGCGATTATTGCCTCTGCAAGCTCTTCATCCACCCACGGGAGAGTCATAAGCACTGCCTTCGGAGCTGTGTTTATGTTTATCAGGCCGTAGGAGACTGTTTCTCTGTATCGTGCAGAATCCTCGTCTTGGTTGTCAATATCGCCGTCGCCGTTGTTGTCTATGCCGTCGCCGAGCGGATCATCTGTTGTAAGCCTTGCTCCGTCGTTGTTGATTCCATCATAAGCGGGGGCTGTTTCGTAGTAATCTTCGCCGTCCTTGAGGGTAGTCATAACAGTGAACACGTTCGCAAGGTCTGCATAGCGATGGTCTGCAAGGTCGAACCGGCCGAAGCTGTCGAATATTGATATCCCGTCTGCCCCGAGAGAGCCTGCCCTCTGCTGGTGAGTTTGCACGGCTCCTGCAAAGGTCTGTGAATCGTTTGGGTCGTCCTGATCTGTGAATGAACAAACCGCCGGCGCCATAACGATCTGGGCTGGCGAGAAGATCGGCTCATTTGAAGGCTTGAGCTGCATCTGAATATTATTCAGCTCCCCTGTAATGTCCTGACCTATTAAGATGAAGGCGTTAACATTAACGAAAGAATCAGGCAGCAGGAGGCCTGTATTATCGCCATCTTCATCAACGAGCTGGCCTTGCTTCTTCTGGAATTTCTCTTCGTCCGGTGCAACAGGGGTGTTTAACTTAACCTCTGCCCAGTCAACCAGGAGGGTATCTCCTGATGCCGGGTAGTCTTTTTTGTAGATCTTTACAATATCACCGTTTTGCAGTGAGAGGGATGGATAGGAATAGTAATCGAAGGAATCCTTGAAAATCTCTTCTGCGTCCTGCTGGTCTGCAAGGTTGGTTACTGCAGCAAATCCATCTGCTGGTATATCATCGTCAACCACATCAGATAAATTGAATTCATTGACAACAAAGCCGTCTCTAACGATATGAATCTCGTATTCATTGCTTGAGGCTACAGTCATCCCGCCTTCACGGAAGAATTCGAGCAGGTAATATGTGCCTGTAGGTACAGTGCCCAAATTTTGCGGGTCTGTATGATCATAGATGCCGATGGCGCTGCAGTGGAGCGTTATATCCTTGAGCTCCTCTGCGCCGTCATAGCCGTAATAAAGGATATTGGAATCGCTGTCGTAATGATCGCTGCCTTCGCTGTCAGAGTCCTGCCAGTCGAGCAGGTTCAGTGCGAACTGGGTGCTAAGCCTTCCGGCTGAATACCCCGCTCCGAATTCCTCGTGAGGGCTGTCGTTCAGTACGCTAAATACTGCTTCACGAATTTCTGCGAATTCATAATCAGCTACGCCTTCCTCGCCGGTTATCTCTTCGGGGAAAGCCTTTACTCCCAAATCAGGCGTAATCTGGCGTGATTTGCTCATTGCAGTAAAGAGGTGGCGTCTTTCGGGATTGACTGTTTTCTCGTCAATCTCGCCGCCTCCGAAAATGCCAATGTACCAGCTCTCAAGCGCATCAACATTAGAAACTCTGGTGTCAGCGCCGTACATCTTGTACATATCGCCCCAGTAGCTGTCATTAGCGGGATCATCCTCATCTGCTCCGACAGTTGCCGGAAGCAGTGATTCAAGGCGTGATGTAAAACTTGAATTTATGCAGAAGCGGTGCCTCAGCTCAAACTCATCGTCGAGGCTGTAGGGGCGGTAGTAGCTAAGGCCTTCAGAGGAAGTATTTTCAATCCTCAGAGCTGCGTTTTCCGTATAGCTGAACCAGTCATCCTGAACTCCCGGCCTGCATCTTGAATTGTGGAAATCATCAATATTATCGGCCTCTGGAATAACTGGCGCATACCAGAAAGGACCGCCGTATTTATTGTTATTGGTATTGAGCAGAAAATTCATCCCAACGCAAAGCGGAGACTCGCCGGAATATTTATATTCTTCATTGCCGCTATTTTGTTCAATATCATTGAAGTAAGCAGTGTTTACGTTGACCATAGCTGAATTGTCTATAATCCGCACTGCGGCGAAATAGCTCTGCCCTGCCGGGGTTTTCATATCTGGAACTTCAAACCACCTCGCATCTACTACGCCGTCTCCATCCGCATCTGCAGGGAGGCCTTTAATATCTTCCGCGGTGAGCTCATCATCTTCGTCTTTATCATCTATAAATTTGTAAAATTCCTGATAGTCCGGGATATTTTTCATTGTTCCGGGCGGGTCAACATTCATATCGTTTTGAGATTCCGCGCCGAAATCAGCGAAACTCGGCTTGCTTATCTGCAGCCATTTTACAACGTCTCTGCCGGTTTCGTTTTGATATTTAACCACGCCCCCGCCATTATTTAAATCCTCGCCGGAGTAATACGGCTCAAGGCTGGCAAGCCAAGGGTCAGCGGGGCCCGGATAGTCAAACGGTTCGCTTGAAGCTGAGCAGTCCTTAGCGATCTCATCTGCTATAAGCTCCACTACCACACCCGAGGCGGTTTCTGTGTATGCGTCTTTTTTCTCAGCAGTGAGCTTTAGATTGCTTATCCTCGCAACAGAGAGCATTGTAAGCCCTACAGCAGCGAGAACTGCCATAAGAACCAGCACAATAATCATTGCCGAGGCTTTGCTGTTTTGTTTTAAGCTTTTCATCATAACACTCACTTAATCAGGCGAATCAGTCTAAGTAAACTGTCTGGCTGAAGGTTTTTACGTTTCCTGAATCGTCCAAATCTTTTTCAAATTCGAAGCGGAACCTGACGGCTATAGGCTTCAGGCCGGCCTCTATCGGCGCAGCTTGAGCAGAATTGCCGCTGAGCTCTATTCGCTCGAGCTCTCCGTCTCCGGGAGTGAACCAGCCTTCGCCGGTCAAATCAAAGCCGGCCATATTGAAGTAAACGCCGAATTCATCACTGCCAATCAAATCGTAATCCGAATCATTGCCGGTATGAGAGGTGTATGGGTCTGAATCCGGGAACCACCTTGTTATATACGGCTCGCTGCCGTCTGGGAGGCGGTCTTTCTCTGCTCCAAGGCCTGTTTGGATCTGAAGGCTCTTTACGCCGTCGAAAAGAAGAATCGGCCAAAACTCGCTGTTCCACTCGGAATCAGAGGTTTCAGGCGAGAACAGCTCAGAATTAAATTCTCTCAGATAGCCCAGGTAAGCCAAAACATTTAATTCATTTTGAAAAAGCGAATTCCATCTCAAAAGGGAAATACTGTCGTAGCCCTTTTTATGGCTGTCAAACAGGCTCTGAGGAGCTAACATTGGTCCGTTTATCGTGGGGAAAGGATCCTGATTTGAATGACCGAGATCGTACTGATACTGGTCTATAATATTCACCTGGCGGATGAGCTTGTTATTATCTTTATCTATAGAATAAAGCACCCTTGCAGATGAGCCTTCTATCTCTTCGGCCTCGGTTAGCGGATTTGCATAACCGCTGAAGCCTGCCGAAGAGAAGAACTGCATTCTGGCGTCTCCGTTTTCGCTGAACCACACGGCAAACGGGGCGTCTTTTATAAGAGCCTCAAGGTCGTTAGACAATACGTCTTTAGAAACGCTGAGCCTGTCCATAACAGAATTCACATGCGAGGAGGCCTTCTGCGCTCGGGCTGCCTCGTGAAATACCGCCGCTCCGGTGGCAAGGATGATAACCACAAGAGCCGCTGATATAAGCATTTCAACAATTGTCATTGCTTTTCTGTTCATATTCTCAGCTTTCAAAATTCAAAACCGTTTCGTAAACGCTGATAGCAGGCGAACGCATCCCGCCGTTCGCTGCCGGGGGAACTGTCCAGACAGTGGTGATATTATCCCTGTCAGAATCCTCAAGGAACTTATCTATCCTGATATAAACATCTGCTCCTTCGGTGAAGATGTCCTCTATCTGATAATCATTGCCTGTGTTATCAGCTATGACAATCGCCTCTTTTACAATAAGCTCTTTCCAAGAGGGGGCTGTTCTTGAAGCGAGCGAGCTGTGAAGCTTCAAGAGATTCCCGGGCCTTGCATCATCAATTTCATCATCCAGAGGAAGGGCTATTAAGTTCGGGTAATCTGCCCAGTCATCGGGGTTTTGAGAGAATTTGTTATCATTAGTTCTGTAGAGGCTGTTTTTAAATATCTTTCTGCACGGTACAATCAAGAGCCTCCTAGCCTGACCTGCCGGAGGGCTGAGAAGCGGAGCAATAAGATACTCGCTTGAGCCTTGTTCATCTTTTACTCTGTATTCAGAGACATCTCTGCTGAGATTGCTGAATACATCTTCAAAACCAGCAGCGGTTGAGGGCTTTGCGAGGATCTTCATATCCGTCTCGAACTTTTCAGCTGCGAGCGAGCCTATCGTTTTCTCGGCGTTTTTTGCGGTGAGCGAGATTCCAAGCGGAAAAACGCTTGCAACAAGGGACATACCTATCACAAAGATACCCATAGACATGAGAACCTCGGTGAGAGTGAATGCCTTTTTGTTTGTTCTGTTTCTCATTATTCTACCGCTTCTGTTTTAAGAAGGCCGCCTGTCCAAGTGTTGATTCGGTATTTCGGAAGCTGGAACAGAAATAAGCCCTTATCCTCCGCCTTCTGGAAGTCGAGATTTTTGAAAACAGATATTCTGCTAAGTCTGCTTTTTTCGCCGCCGTAGCCGTTTTCGGCGCTGTTATCAGCGCTTAAGAGTATCTTTGAGTCCTGCAGATTTCCCTGATTGAAGTAATCCTCGTACTCACCGAAGAGAATATCTTCACTGTTTGTCTTGCGGTAATCAGGGAAGATGCGCACCTTTCTAACAACCGCCTTGCCCGCCGGGCTGAAGCAAACGGTAAAGGTGGTAGTATCGTTCAGGTTCTTCGGTTCTACAGGGTTTCCAAGCGGATCGCTTTCATATATCTTTTCGTTTGAATAATTGCTTCTTTTGCGCATATCGCAGATTGAATAACCTGCGGGGAGATTCACGGGCTTTCTGCCCGGGACGGGCTCAAAAGCATACTGCCTGCTTGAGTGCATCCCTTCGATATCACCTATAAACCGCACAAAAACCATATACTGGCTCCCGTCTTTGCTGCGCTGGAAGCGCACGCCTACGGGTTTCCCCTCGCTTACCGCCCTTGCACGGGCATTTGCAAGCGCAGATTCAACCGTATTAACAACGATACCCTCAGATATGAAGGAATCCTTGAGTGCTGCTGCCGGAGGGATTGCCAGAAATGCCAGAACGAGCATCAATGACAGAACCACCAGGAGCTCAACGATTGTATAGGCTTTTTTATTCAAATTTATATCCATCTGCGGCCCCGCTTTTCAAGCTTAAAACCAAGCGCACCAGCCGCTTAATTTCTACTGATTTTGGCTGAAATTCGTTATGTCGTCTTCTGTGCCGAACTTGCCGTCTTTGCCCGCTGTGATAAGCAGGAAAGACTGAGGGCGGTATGGAACGATTTTGCTGTCATCCGCTGATGAGATAGACTCATTCTTGATATACTGATTAAAAACTTCCTGATCAGTTAAAGCCCCGTCCGGGTCTTCCCAAGGACGCTCAAGGCCATTAAAGAATTGTGAATAATCTGAGTTATCCGTATCGAAAGGTACATTGCTGTCGCTTACGTCATAAACGCTTGATGCGCCTGCTGCTGTCTGCAGCTTGTTGTTTGTATTAGCCCTGTAGTAAAGAACCGGCATACCGTATTCAGCAGAGTCTCTCTTGAACACATCTGCTATGTAGTATCCGCCCGCTGCTAAATCCAGAGCGTCTTGCGTATGGCCAGATTCAACAGGATTTATCTTATCCGGCTCGATGTATGGGCCGGAGCGGGAATCGAGATTGAGTACATTGCCGTCATCATCTGCATAGAGGTTGTTATCATCATCTGCGTCAAACTGCGGTAGAGCATCTGGGTGAAGCCCAAGCATATCATATCCGAGAAGCGCTTCTGAGAGCTTCTGGCTTCCGTAATAAGCGTTCCCGTCTGAATCTGTATTGTCAGAATCGGGATACTGGCCGAAGTCGTTATTGAACGTTTCGAGGGCAACTGCGATTGTAGTAAGCTGGGATGTCTGCCTAACCTTCTGGCCTACATTTGCCACCTGATTTAGTGCAGGAATCAGCAGCACCAGCAAAACAGCAATTATTGATATCACCGTTAGAAGCTCAACGAGCGTGAAAGCCTTTGATTTATTTATCTTTTTCATATTTCAATCCTCTAAATAGAAGCTGCTAAAGCCTTAATTATCAAAATTCGTGATATCATCATCAGTTCCGAAAGCGCCGTCGTAGCCGGCGGAGATTATTATATATGAATCTTTGCGGACAGGCATATCATACGACCCGACCTTCCGGCTTGTAATAAACTCGTAGAATTCCTGCTTGCCGTCTTTCCCGTTTCCGTCTTCATCGCCCTCAGCGAATCTGTGAGGCTCATCAGGATTCTTGAGGTTTTCCATTTCGAAGAAGCCGATGTTGTCGTAATAATTGTAAACCGAATAGCTGGACGCCTCTTCATCCATGCTCGTCCAGCTTGTGTTTTCACCCGGACGAAAATATTTCGCCGAAGGATTAGACCTGAAATACAGCACTGGAGTTCCAGCCTGAACAACCGAGCCGCTCTCCAGCTCCACTCGCTTCATACTGTAGTTGTCGCTGATTACCGGAGCCCGCTGGTAGCCATTGCTTATGCTGTGGGAGTCTGCATCGTACTGGCAGTAGATACCGCCGTCGCTGTAGTCATCATAAAGCTGGCTTGGCTCTACAACGTTTATGCTTTCTCTGTCTATATTGAGATACGGCCCAACCCTGTTGTTCCGGCTTTTCTCCTCTTCAGCATCGTAGTAAGTTGGCTCATTATCGATTCTTTTCTGCTCTCTTGAGGCTACGTAGAAGCCTGAATCCTCGTCAACGCCGGCAAGGTCTCTTCCTACAAGCCCCTCTGCAAGCTGCTGGGCTCCGTAAACATAACTGCCTCCGAGAGGCATACGCGTGGAATCGGGATAAAAGCCGAATTCCTTTTCAAAAAGCTCCAGCCCCACTCCCATAGAATGAATATTTGCGGCCTGCTGCATATTCTTGGATACAATCCGCACCCTTCCGGCAGCCACACCAATCACAGACATCAGCATGGCGATAATTGAAATCACCACGAGAAGCTCAATGATTGTAAAACCTTTATTATTGTCAGGAGCTTTCATTTGAAACCTTCCATAAAATCAGAAATTACTTATATCGTCTTCGGTATCGAACTCGCAGTCCGGGCCTGCTGAAACAATCCTCGGGAACGTCCATTCAGCTTTGTAATAATACCGTATTGCATTGCCCCAAGAGTCTGTAATCCTCGGGAGTATATACTCTTTGCCGGCATAAGCTGCCTTGAGCGTTTGGCCGTCATATTTTGCAGTTATCATATCAGAGGAGATCTCTTCGAGAAACTTCGCTGAATCAGGGCATCTTGAAAGAATAAAATAAAGCGCTTCAGAGCCGGCGAAGCTGTTATGAACAGAGGGTTCAGGAAGAAGCGTAACCGCGCCGCCATCAGCTTCCGGGCTGCCCGAGATTTCGGCCTCAATAATCTCTTTGAGCTCATCAGGCTGAGGCAATCTGATATTCCCTGAATCATCTAGTGTTGTAAAAGGAACGTCGCCTCGGGCATTCTGATATCGCTCCACAGCATCAGCAAGAACCGTTAAAAGTGCTTTAGTGTCTTTAAGCTTGAACTGGTTCTTCACTTTGACAGAAAACGGCACCGCCACGCCTGCTATTATAAGCAGAACAGCTGAAACAATCAGCAGCTCAACAATCGTAAAAGCTTTTAGTTTGCGCGGGCGCATGGCACATTCCTTCCCTGCAGGCCGCCGGCCGCAGAGAGCGGCCGGGCTTATTAAGTCTTAACAGGATTATTCTTTTTCGTTGTCAAAGTTTGTAAGGTCGTCGGCAGTTCCGTAGAGACCGTCTTTGCCGGCAGACCAAAGGATATATGAGTTCGCTCTGTAAGGCCTTTTGATAGAGTCAACTTTCTCGTTGAGGATGAGATCTTCGAGCTTATCTTCACTGTATGTTTCGTCTGCTTCGTAAATAAACGGATGTTCTTCATTCTGCGAACCGGGTACGCCTTCATCTATCAGGGCATAGTTGTCGATAGAGTAGTAGATGTCGTCCTGATACTCATCGAGGTCATCCTGATCGTTCTCGTCGTGCGTATAATCCTGACGGCTGAACTGAGTTCTTGCCTTGAAGTAAAGAATCGGCATACCGGTTTTCAGCCCGCTGGCTCTTCTGGTTTTTGCGAAGATATCGCAGAGAACAAGAGAATCAGCAGCAAAGTTTGCCGTATTTTCGTAAACATCGCTCATCTGGAATGCGTTGGCATTTTCAAGATCGAGATAAGGCCCAGTTCTTGCATCAAGATTTTCTTCAGCTGTCTGCCATTGGGCAGTGTCTGTTTCTGCGTTGTAAACCTCTTCAAGACCTCTTGTACCATCATCATATCTCACGCAGGCCTCTCCATCGCTCCAGAAACCTGAAGAAGGATGGAAGCCGAGCATATCTAAGCCCATCATAGCCTCTGCAAGCTTATTGGCACCAACGTAATGATTTGTGTCTTCCTGAGAGCTTCCGGCACAGGTTCTCTCCGGAGTTAAGTCGTTATTGTCTTCGTTAATGTTGTCGTATGAATCCGGCATCTCGCCAAAGTCCGACTGGAACAGCTCAATGCCCACTTCAATACTGTGGAACTGAGCCTTCTGCTGGATTACCTTGGAGTAGTCGCGCACCTGCTGGAGCGCCGGAAGAAGCAGACTGATGAGAATCACGATGATCCCCATAACGGTAAGCATCTCCACAATTGTGAAACCTTTAGACCTTTTCATAATTCCTGTCCTTTCGATATTACTTTTTAACAAGCCCGGCTTACTGACCGGCCGGAAATCGGCATTTATTAGATTTCAGATTTACGATTCAAAATTTTCAATTTTTATTTTTTGCTTTCCTGATCATCCCATAAGAGCTGTAATGATAGTTACAATCGGCAGGAACATAGCAAGAACAATCGTTCCTACGATAAGGCCGAGTCCGACAATCATCAAAGGCTCAATAAGAGACATCAGAGAACCTACAAGTACATCCACATCTTCATCGAAGTTGTCTGCAACTTTGTAGAGCATTTTATCGAGATCACCTGTTTCCTCGCCCACATCAATCATATTGACAACGAGCGGGTCAACGGATTTTGTTTTCCTTAGCGGATTTGCGAATGTATCACCCTGCCTGATAGCCACATGCACCTTATCGAGCACGCCGGCATAAATCTCATTGTCAGCTGTGTCTCTCGTGATATTGATTGCGTCGAGAATAGGAACACCTGCGCTGATAAGCGTACCGAGCGTTCTTGTCCAGCGGGCAACACAGATTTTGTATGAAAGAACACCTACGACAGGCAGCCTGAGCTTAATCTTATCAAGAACGAGCCTTCCGAAACGGAATTTGCGTATAAATTTAAGAAAAATCTTGAAGGCTATCGGAAAAGCTATCACATAGACCCAGCCGTACTGGTTTGAGATCCAGTCGCTCAAGTCCATAAGGGCGAGCGTAATTCCGGGCAGCTCTGCCTTTCCGTCGGTCATATCTACAAGCACCTCAGCAAACTGAGGCACGATAAATTTCATCAAACCCAAAAGAATTAAAATAGCTATCGCAAGAACTACAGTAGGGTAGGTAAGAGCACTTTTTACCCTTGATTTGAGCTTTTCAGCAGATTCGTAGAAATCTGCAACACGATTGAGAATAACATCGAGAACACCGCCGAGCTCGCCGGCAGCAATCATATTAACGAAAAGGGTGTCGAAACATTTGTTGTACTTCGCCATAGACTCTGAAAGGCTCAAACCGCCTTCAATATCCTCAGACATAGCAGAAATAATCTTCTTGAGCGGCTTGCCCTTTTTCTGCTGCTCCTCGAGAATCTGGAGAGAGCGCAAAACCGAAAGTCCTGCATCCTGAAGCGTACTGAGCTGCCTTGCGAACTGGGTAACGTCTTTTGTACCGACCCTTTTATTCACACCAAACCGGCCTCTTCGCCGGCTTGTATCCACTTTAACCTTTTTCCCACCGCCTTTGGCCTTTATCTTTGTTGGATAATTGCCCTGATTGCGTATCTTGCTTCCGGCCTCCTTGCTGTTAAGGGCTTCAATTTCGGCCTTGAATTCCTTGCCGTTGGCATCTAAGGCTATATATTCAAAAACTGGCATTTCTCACTCCTTACTCTTCATCAGCAATGGTCTCCTTGACAACTTCTTCAATGGTCGTAAGCCCATCATAGATTGCCCTGAGCCCGCTTTCTCTAAGTAATACCATACCGCCTTTTCTTGCAGAGTTCCTGAGAACGGCAGTTGAGGCGTCATTCATTATCAAATCACGAATTTCATCGTTGAAGGCCATAATTTCAAAAATGCCGAGTCTGCCTTTGTAACCTGTGTTGTTGCAAACATCGCAGCCTCTGCCCCTGTAAAACTTTTTACCCTTCACATCGGAGGGGGTTAGGCCGAGTTCCATAAGCTCTTCTTCGGCCGGCTGATACTCCCTTTTGCAGTTCTGGCATACACGCCTTACAAGACGCTGTGCAACGATAGCCTCTACAGTTGCAGTAACGAGGAATTTCTCGAGGCCGAGGTCCAACAGACGAGCCACAGCACTCGGTGCGTCGTTGGTGTGAACCGTAGTTAAAACGAGGTGTCCTGTTAGGGCAGCTTCAGCAGAGATCTGGGCTGTCTGAAAATCTCGAATCTCACCAACCATTATCACGTCTGGGTCCTGCCTTAAGATTGATCTCAAACAGGCAGGGAACGTGAGGCCGATATCCGTTCTTATCTGAACCTGATGAAGGCCTTCAACATCGTACTCTACCGGATCCTCAGTTGTGATTACCTTTCTTTCAATGCTGTTGAGCTCTTTGAGGCCTGCATAGAGTGTGGTTGTTTTTCCTGAGCCGGTTGGGCCGGTAACGATGACAATCCCGTTCGGCCTTCCGATAACCTGCTCCATAAGATCAACCTCCCTAGGCCCGAGGCCGAGCTCACTCATTGTAAGCTCAATCTGGGAGCGGTCTAAAACACGAAGCACTACGCTCTCGCCGAATACCGTGGGCAGTATGCTCACACGCATATCCACCTGTCGGTTGTTGAGAGTAAGCGAGATACGGCCGTCCTGAGGGAGACGCCTTTCGGAAATATCCAGATCCGCCATTACCTTAACCCTCGAACTGAGAGCTACAGCAATATGCTTAGGCGGAGGAACCATCTCGTAGAGCACCCCGTCAATACGGTAGCGCATGCGGTAGCTCTCTTCAAAAGGCTCGAAGTGTATATCGGAGGCCTTGTCGTTTATCGCCTGAATCAAAACAAGATTCAGCAGCTTCTTAACAGAGCTGGATTCGGCAAGCTCGGAGATCTCGTCGAGGTCGATACTCTCATCGCGGCCTTCCATACTTGTAAGGAAGGAATCCTTCTCGATCTCTCCGATAATTTCGTTTATGTTGCCCTTGTCTTTTGAGTAGTACCTGTCCAGCACCTGATCAAGGGAATTTTTAGATGTAACCACAGCCTTGACATTATAGCCCATCAAACTCTTGAGCTCATCTGTAGCCCTGAAATTGTTCGGGTCGTCTATTGCTATGGTGAGAAGGTTATCTGACTTGCTGAAATCAACAGGAACAATCCTGTAGGAGGCTGCCATTTGTGCCGGAATAGTGCTGGCCACCTCGTCGCTGAGCTCCATCCCTTCAATCTCGCTGTATTCCATTCCCCTCTGCGCGGCCAATGCTACGTTCAGCTGCTGCTGGGTAATGTGCCCCTGGGATATCAGGATCTGCCCAAGCTTTTGCCCCGCCATCTCGGACTTCTGCAGCTTGATGCATTCATGCAGAACATTCCTCGTAAGGATGCCCTTCTTTATAAGGACCCTTCCAAGGTATCTACCCCTGAGTTGATCTAATGGGACTTCTTTAGCCATAATTAGCTTTCTCCGTCTTCTTTGCGAAACTCGAGCATTATTGAAGCTCTAACATTAATATAACACTGAAAAACCGCATTACAAGCAATAAAAAGGTTAGACACTTAGTAATTGAAACAGCCTCTTTGTATAGAATGCGGATTTGGGCTTTTGAAACATCCAAATTTTGGGCGTCTCAGGCCTGGCCGAGAGTCTGCATTTCTCCAATGATCGGCCCCATTTTTGCGTGGTCGGGGTCTTTGGGGAAGTTTTCCCTTGCCTTCTTGAGCATCTCTGCGGGGTTTCTGGATTTGTCAACCAGCTCCATAAGGGAAATCTGCCCCTTCTGATAAAGCTCCCATAAGTGGTCGTCAAGAAGCCTCATACCCAGATTGCGGCATGTCTGTATGGTTGATTCAATCCTATAGGTCTTATTTTCCCTGATAAGGTTTGAAATAGCTGGAGTAACAAGCATAAACTCGTATGCCGCTACCCTGCCTTTTGCATTCTTAACCGGACAAAGCGTTTGAGAAAGCACGGCAATAAGGTTGGTACTGAGCTGCACCCTGATCATTTCCTGCTGATTGGTAGGGAAGGCATCAATAATCCTGTTTACAGTTCCCTGACAGCCGGTGGTGTGAAGCGTTCCAAATACCAAGTGTCCAGTCTCTGCGGCACTTATAGCAGCCTCGATTGTATCGAGATCGCGAAGCTCACCTACGAGAATAACATCGGGGTCCTGACGCAGAGATCTCTTCAGTGCCTCAGCAAAAGTGGGCACATCAAGCCCTACCTCACGCTGGTTTATAACCGCCCTTTTGTGGTTATGATAATACTCAATCGGCTCTTCCACAGTAATGATATGTGTATCAAGATTTTCGTTGATATAGTTAATCATACTTGCAAGCGTTGTCGTTTTACCCGAACCAGTTGGGCCGGTAACGAGGAACAGGCCTCTCGGGCGTCTGCAAAGGCTGGCAGTTGGGCCGGGGAGGCCAATCTGATCAAATGATAAAAACTTTGAGGGAATCAGACGAAGAACCATCGAAATATTGCTCTTCTGCCTGAAAACCGCCACACGGAAACGACCGTAATCGCCGAAAGCGAAACCAAAATCGCAGCTTCCGTCTTCCTGAAGCTGCTGCTGATTTTTCTCCGGCGTAATACTTTTCATAAGGGCTGTAGTGTCCTCAGAATCCAGCACTTTTGTATCCAGTGATTTGAGCGATCCGCTGATACGAAGTGTCGGCGGGCGGCCTACGACAATATGTATATCTGAGCCCCCCATTCTGATACAAGCATCAAGTAACCTGTCAATTTGTATAGTTGCCATTTATGTAAATCCTGTAATTTTATAATGATATTATAAATAATTTTTTATTCGATAACAATCTCGTCGCTCTGCGCAACTCTGGCCACCTCTTCGGGCGTTGTGTAGCCTGAGAAGATCTTCTTAATCCCGTCTTCAACCAGAGGCCTCATCCCGCTTGAAAGGGCAGCTTTTCGAAGCTCCTGAGTAGGAGCGCAGGCAAACGCAAGCTCTCTCAATTCTGTATTCATTTCGAGCATTTCGAAAATAGCCATACGCCCCTTATAGCCTGTGCCGTTGCACCTGCTGCAGCCTTTTCCTTTGTATATTGGTTTTTCTTTGAAGTCTTCATTTTGAATGTTCAATGCACGAAGGTATCTTGAATCGGGTTCATGGTCAACCTCCTTGCATTCAGAGCAAATCCTTCTTACAAGCCTCTGAGCCATAATGGCCTGTATCGAACTTGCCACGAGGAAAGGCTTAACGCCCATGTCAATCAAACGAGCTACAGCACTTGAGGCATCGTTTGTATGGAGTGTACTGAATACCAAGTGTCCTGTGAGAGCTGCCTGAATGGCGATATCAGCCACCTCGCCGTCTCGAATCTCACCAACAAGAATAACATTCGGCGACTGCCTCAGCATAGAACGCAGGATAGTGGAAAAATCAAGTTTGATTTCCGTATTAACCTGACACTGATTTATTCCGCCTACCATATACTCAACAGGGTCTTCAGCGGTAATAATCTTCTTATCCGGACGGTTAAGCTCTTTCAGAGCTGAGTAGAGCGTAGTTGTTTTACCAGAACCCGTTGGGCCGGTAACAAGGAAAATACCGTTCGGCCTCTTGATAATTTTTTCAAATCTGCCGTAAAGCTCGTCATCAAACCCGAGTGCCTGAATACCGATATTAACATTATCCGGACGCAGAATACGAAGAACAATGCTCGGGCCGTGATACCCGGGAAGGCAGGATACACGAAAATCGATCTGCGTTCCTTTGTACTCCCTCTTAATACGGCCGTCCTGAGGAATCCTTCTTTCCGCAATATCCATATTGGAAAGAATCTTGAAACGGGCAATCAGCGGATTCTGCATATTCTTGGGCACATCGCTTCGCTCTATGCACACGCCGTCGATTCTGTAGCGAATACGCACCCTTGAGGCCATTGATTCAATATGAATATCCGAAGCCCCCATATTAACCGCTTCATCAATAATCAGATTAGCAAGCTTGATTACAGGCCCGTCATCATCGGCCTGCTCGGCATTGCCTGCAATCTTGATTGTGCTTTCAATTGTCTCGCCCTCTTCGAAGAGGTCTTCAGTAGCCTTATCGATGCTGTCTCGTATTACATCTGTAGCCTTATTGATGTATTCCCGAATTCGAGTTGGACTGCCTACATAACATTCGAGGTCTTTGTTGAATTTGAAGCGGAGCGTGTCGAGAGCCTCGAGATTTCGAGGGTCTGAGATGATTATTTTCATTTTTCCGTTCTCTTCGCCGAACGGGATTGCCTGTAGGGATTTTACGATGTCCTTGGGGAGATAAGTCTCTACGTTTTCAGGGAGCCTGATCTGATCGAAATCGGCGTATTTCATTCCTGCCTGCTTGGCAAGAGCCGAAGCCACATCATCCTCGGTTACCGCGCCCATTTCTACAAGAACCTCGCCTGTAAGCCGGTCTGTCTTTTGAGCAGTTTTTACTGCTTTTGCCAGAGGCAGCTTATCAACGAGATTCCTACCGTAAAGAATTTCTCCAATTCTTTTTTTCTTAGCCATTGGATTTATGCCTGAATTGAATCATTAACAAAATTAAAGCCTGCATTTTTGGAATTATATAAAGGCTTTGTTTTTAGTCAAACAAAGCTATAAAAATTCTCTGCGGAGTACGTCAATACCAGTAAGCGCTGCTCTAAGCCTGCATCCTTTCCTTCCTCCCGGGTAGAACAGCTTCCGGACAACACATTTTTCTTTAGAAGCAACGCAGATATATACCGTCCCGACCGGTTTTTGTTCAGTCCCGCCAGAAGGGCCGGCAACCCCGGAAACAGAGACAGAAAAATCTGCCGCAGAGATTTTCAGTGCATTTTCGGCCATCTCACGTACTGTCTGCTCGCTCACTGCCCCGTACTGCTTTAGAGTGTCCGGGCATACACCGAGCCTTTCGGATTTTGCCTCATTTGAATAGCTAACCCAGCCGATTTGGAAACAGCCGCTGGAACCGGGAACATCGGTGAGCAGTTTGGCAATCAGCCCGCCCGTGCAGGACTCAGCTGTGGTTACAGTTTTGCCGGCATCCAGCAGCCTTCGAACTGCGGCTTCCGGAAGACTTATATCCTCATCTGCATACACGTATTCGCCCAGAAGAGATTTCGCCTTATCCACTGAGTTACTAAGCAAATCTTCGGCTTCCTTCGATCCTGCCCTTGCAAGAAACGAAAGAGTTATAACGTATTCTTTTACCGTACAGTTGATCTCTGGGTTTGCGCCTCTGTCCATCATATCGCCCAGCAGCTCGGCTACGCTCGATTCTCCAAGGCCAAAAACTTTGAGAACTCTTCTATCAGCAAAGGCTTGGCCTGAAATCTCAGGGGCTATATGCTGCTCAAACATCGCCTTCATCTCAGAGGGTACGCCCGGGAGCGAATAGACAGCGAATGAACCGGAAGAAATCTTTATGCCCGGGGCCGTTCCGTTATTATTCAAAAGAGGCTGACTGCCCTCAGGGATGTATGCCTGCACTGAGTTTATCTCGCTCATCCTGCGGCGTCGCTTTTGAAAATAACTTTCGATATGAGCAAAAAGGCTGTCTTTGTAAACAAGCGGTCTTCCAGTCCAAACAGATAGAGCATCACGAGTAATATCATCTTTGGTTGGGCCTAGGCCCCCGGTTATTATGCAGATATCAGAAAACCTTGAGGCATAATCTAAGGCCTCCGCCAGAGCCCAATGTTCATCCGGGAGCTTCATTGAAAGCGAAAGCTCAAAATTTAAGTCTATCAGCTTTTCCTTAAGCCATTCGGAATTGCTGTCATAACAGCTGCCGTTAATGAGTTCGTTTCCTACAGATATTATCGCCGCTTTTTTCATAATAAAATAAAAAAAAGCTCCGCGGCCGGAAGGCCGTCGAAGCCCTGCAATTCAAACTTAGAGCCTTCTAATCGCCGGAAACCTTGTTTTTCATCATTCTTCCCGGCTTAAATTTAACAGTCCTTTTCGAAGGCACCTGAACTTTCTCAAGAGTTTTAGGATTCTGAGCTACTCTATGAGCCCTGTTTTTAGTTTCAAACACACCGAAATCACGAAACTCGAGCCTGTTGCCCTGTTCGAGCTCTTCCACAATTTCATCAAGGAATGTCTGCACTACAACCTTGACCGCAACTCTTTTTTCGCCAGTCTTTTCTGCTATTCTGTCAATCAACTCTTTTTTGGTGACGGTATTCATTAGACCCTCTTCAGTAATGTATGATCTTAAAATCAGCCATCTTTTCTTCTACAAAGCCAAACGCGGCAAGTAACTATAACGTAAAGACTTCCATTCAGCAAGTTAAAAATTCAACTTTTAATCAAGCTTTTTGTGTATATTTTAGCTTAGCGGATTTTAAGAGGTTTTTTTCGCTTAGTAAACAGTTTTCTGAAACATCTTCTTGAGGGAAAAGCGATATGCAAATTCGCAGAAAGCCTATCCGCACAGTTGAATTTGAGTTTAAAGATTAAAAACTCACGCCGCCGTCAGCGTCTTTCTGCGGGGGCTTTTCAACCTTACGGCATACAATCCTTCTTTCGCCAAGCATCGTTCCGTTAGCGTAAATCTGGAAGCGGTATTCCCCGGGTTCAGGGAAAACAACACCCTGCATTTTCAGGGCAAGGGTGAGAATGTGTCTTACATCTCGAAATTCGACAGTTTTTTTCTGATTAAACAGGACTTTGTCGTCTTCTTCCAAGTCAACAAGAACTATCTCTACTTCCGTCTGTCCGTGGCCGTTAGTAAGTTCGCAGAAAAACACCAGCTCGGAATGACGCAATGGGAAATTTACAGAATTTACTACCTGCACGATATTTATAATACTCGGCATACCGGATATTCGGTCAAAAATCACCCTGTCGCAGGTAATCGCCGAAAGCATAACTGGAGGTACTTCTGACATTATGAATCCATCCATTTAAAATTAAAAATCAGGGGCAGAATAACCTTAAAAATCAAGTTTATTCTAACATAAAGCTGCTGATTAACAAGTTAATAATGCCTATTGGCAACAGGGTTAAGCCATTCGCAGGCGAAACATTTTAACTTATTTAAAATTCCATTTCGCTCTCGAGGAATCCAGTATCAATTTGGTTGTTCCTGTATGAGGGGTGATCAATTATCTGGAGCGAAGCAGGTATTGTAGTTTTGATCGGAGCTATACGGAATTCCTGCAAGGCGCGTTTCATAGTAGCAAGAGCCGTTTCCCTGTCGGGCTGGTGAACGAGCAGCTTTGCAATCATAGAATCATAATTCGGCGAGATAAAATCCCCCTGCTTGAGGAAAGTTTCCACACGTACGCCAAAACCGCCCGGCACAAAAAACTCATCTATAGGCCCGGGGCTGGGGCGAAATTCATCTGGGGATTCTCAGCGTTTATCCTGCACTCTATCGCGCATCCCTCAAGCTTTATATCATCCTGAGATACCGGCAGGGGCAGTCCCGCTGCCACAAGTATCTGATGCTTGATAAGGTCTTGGCCCGTAACAAGCTCAGAAACAGGGTGCTCAACCTGTATCCTGGTATTAACTTCAATAAAGTAGAAGTTGTTATCCTTGTCGAGGAGGAATTCAATTGTAGCAGCGTTGTGGTAGTTCGCCTCTTTCAGCAGTCTCTTTGCGGCTTCGCAGAGCTTTTCCCTTGTTTCAGGCTTAATCACCGGACATGGAGCTTCTTCGATTAGCTTCTGATGCCTTCTCTGGACAGAGCAGTCTCGTTCGTAGAAGTGAACCACATTTCCGTAAGTATCCGCCAATGCCTGCACCTCAACGTGCCTGGGGCGTTCGATGAACTTCTCTATGTAAACCTCATCATTCTTGAAGGCAATCTCCGCCTCGCTTTTTGCAGCAGTAAGGGCATTTTTCAGGTTCAGGTCGTTGTGAACAACCCTCATTCCCCTGCCGCCTCCGCCTGCGGAAGCCTTTACTATAACTGGAAATCCAATCTCTTTTGCAAGCTCGAAAGCCTGAGCCTCAGATTCAATCGCCCCATCAGAGCCCGGAACAACGGGCACATCGGCCTTCAAGGCAATCTCTCTTGCCTTTACCTTATCCCCAAGCTGCTTCATAGATTCCGGCGATGGGCCGATAAATGTAATCCCGCAGTCTGCGCATATCTCGGCAAACTCCGCATTCTCTGCAAGAAATCCGTAGCCGGGATGAATCGCATCAACATCTGTTATTTCCGCTGCGCTTATAATAGCCTGCACATTCAGATAGCTTTTAGCAGGCTGGGCAGGACCGATACAAACTGCATGGTCTGCGAACTTAACATAGGAGGCGTTTCTATCCGCCTCTGAAAACACTGCTACAGATTCTATACCAAGCTCTTTACAGGCACGAATTACCCGAAGGGCAACCTCGCCCCTGTTTGCAATCAAAATTCTTGAAAACATATCGAAAGCCCTTCTTAGTCGGGTTTAACCTTAAACAGCTCCTGTCCGTACTCAACTGATTCGCCGTTGGATACAAGAACCTTTTCTATAACCCCGGAGGTTTCCGCCTTGATTTCATTCATCACTTTCATCGCCTCAACGATGCAAACCACAGTTTCGGGGGTTACCCTGTCGCCAACCTTAACAAATGGTTCGGCATCCGGACTCGCCGCTGTGTAGAAAGTTCCCACAATCGGGCTGGAAACAGCATCCATACCGGCATCGTCCTGCTGAGAGCTTCCGAGATTTGCCTGCTCCTGCTGGGCAGGTGCCTGAGGCTGGGCAGACTGGGGCTGCTGCGGGGCAGTATTCACAAACTGAGGCGGCATTTGCTGCACAATCCTTTCAGACTGCGGTTCCGGCCTGCGCAAATGAATTGTTTTTTCTTCGTCTTTTACTTTTATCTCTACAAGCTCGTTTGTTTTCATCATTTTCACGAGCTCCCTAACGACCTTTACATCGTCTCTGTTAATTTTCTCTGACATAATAAAGCCTTTCAATTTTAACGAGGTAAACCGTTGCGGAATTATAGCCAAATATTAAGTTCGTTCAAACAAAATCAATACAAGCAGCTATACGGCTGTTAATTTAATCCTCAGTGAAACAAAAAATTAAAAATCGGCAAATCTTCAGGCCAAATGAGCCTTTAATTATTGAAATAACTCTCTTCTTACGGATAATAAAACGACAATTGTCTTTCTAAGAGGAATTGAAAATGATAGCAGTAACAGGCGCCGCAGGATTTATAGGTTCCTGCCTTATAGCAGAGCTCAACAGACGGGGCGTTGAGGACATTTTAGCTATAGATGAATTGGGCTGTGATGAAAAATGGAAAAATCTCAGGCAACTCAAAATAAAAGATTATATAGAAAAGGACGATTTCTTAAGTCTTATTCTTGATGATGATATTTCTTTACGGAAAAACATATCGGCTGTTTTGCATATGGGTGCTTGTTCCAGCACAACAGAAACCAACTGCTCCTATTTGATAAATAACAATTTCAAATACAGCAAAATTCTTTGCAAATGGGCGATAGAAAATGCTGTCCGTTTTGTATATGCCTCCAGCGCTGCCACTTACGGCAGCGGGGCAAGCGGTTTCAGCGATGAACACAGCCTGCTGAATTCCCTTGAGCCGCTGAATATGTACGGCTATTCTAAACACCTATTTGATAAGTGGGCTCTTGCCGGAGGAGCACTGAACTTTATAGCAGGATTTAAATACTTTAATGTATTCGGCCCAAACGAATACCATAAGGGCTCTATGAGAAGCTTTGTTTTGAAGGCCTATGAGCAGATAAGGGATACCGGCAAGGTTCGGCTTTTCAAAAGCGAAAGCCCCGATTACGGCCACGGCGAGCAGCTTAGAGACTTCGTTTACGTAAAAGACGTAACTGCTATGACACTTTTCGCACTGGAACGCAGGAACGTAAACGGGATATTCAATGCAGGCACTGGGGAGGCAAAGAGCTGGAACAGGCTAGCCAAGGCGGTGTTTTCCGCAATGAACAAAGAGCCAGAAATTGAATACATTGATATGCCGGATCATCTAAAAGGCAAATATCAGTATTATACTAAGGCTGATATGAGAAAACTCAGAAATGCCGGCTACAATAATGATACTGCCGAATTTGAAGAGGCTGTAAGAGACTGCGTACAAAATTACCTTCAGAAAGGGAACTATTATCACAGCTAAAAAGAAAAAACAGCATCCATACACCAACGATGCAAAAAAATACCTCGCTAAAAGAGGCTATAAAACCGAAGAGCTGGGAACTAAAGAGCTTGAAGCAGTATTAGACCACGTTCGAACGCATTTGCAGGAAAAAATAGCCTTCTGGATTCTCGGCGTTTCAATTTTACTTCTGATTCCGATACTTTATTTCAGTCTTAATATGATAGAGCACAGAGTAGCTTCGGTAAATACAGAAGACGCTCTGCTTTATATTACAGTAACTGATTCAAGTGAGGTAAGTTATCAGCCTCAGCAGATTCAGGCGATGTTAGGCTATTATACCAAAGAGTGTATTATGTTCGGCTTTTACTCCGGACTCGGGATTGCCTTTATACTTCTGCTCTTGGCCTCTATGCAAAGCAGGAGATCGAGGCGTAAATTCATAGAGGCACTGCTTCCGGAGAAAGAACAAGAAAATTCAGGAGGCAAATCTGAGCTCAGCAAAGAACAAGACGATAAAGCTTGAAACGTGCGAACAGAAGGAGCTGTATAAGCGTGTTGAAACGCTCAGCAGACTCGCCGATGAAAATGAACTGAAAGGCAAGACATTTCATCAAAGCATTTTTGAAGTGAGCAGATTTCTGCCTCAAGGATTTGTTGACCTTTTAATCGCAGACCCGCCCTACAATATGAGCAAAAGCTACAACGGAACAAGCTTTTCACGGTGCTCAGAGAACGAGTATGAAGAATATACCGAAAGCTGGATAAGCTCGCTCAAGCATACGCTCAAGCCGAACGCATCTGTTTACATCTGCAGTGAATGGCAGTGCTCAGGGGCAGTGCAGCGGGCTGCATCGAGGCATTTCAAGATTCAAAACAGAATCACATGGCAGAGAGAAAAGGGCCGCGGGGCAAAGATGAACTGGAAAAACTCAAGCGAGGACATCTGGTTTTGTACGGCAGGTGCTGATTATACCTTCAATATTGAGAAAGTGAAGCAGAAGAAAAAGGTAATCGCACCTTACAGGGATAAACTCGGCGAGCCTAAAGACTGGCAGAAAGAAGGAAAAGGTGCATTCCGGCTCACGCACCCTTCCAATATCTGGTTTGATATTACTGTTCCATTTTGGAGCATGGCCGAGAATACCGGACATCCCACACAGAAGCCTGAAAAGCTGATTGCCAAGCTGATTCTTGCAAGCAGCAATGAAGGAGATTTTGTATTCGACCCGTTTCTCGGCAGCGGAACCACGAGCGTTGCCGCAAAGAAGCTGAGCAGAAATTTTGCAGGCGTTGAACGGGAAAAGTATTACTGCTGCCTCACTGAAAAAAGGCTTGAAAACACAAGGGAAAGCAAATCTATCCAAGGATATAAAGATGGATGTTTCTGGGACAGAAACTGCCTTTAAATATCCCCAATGTGATTAGAAAAATTACAGCCCGGCTGTGGAGTTTTTCAATTGACCTTAAACACACTTTTTGTTCTAATGTTGCTCCGGCGTAATTTCAAAACAAAAAACTATTTATCTAAAATTGGGGAACCGATGGTAAAAGTAAGTCGAAGAGCGAAAGAAGTGCCGGCTTCAGCTACTATGGCTGTTGCATCAAGGGCTAAAGAGCTGAAGGCTCAAGGGGTAGATGTAGTCAGTTTCGGTGCAGGCGAGCCGGATTTTGACACACCGGAACATATTAAGCAGGCTGCTGTTAAGGCTTTGAAAGACGGAAAAACAGGCTACACTCCAACGCCTGGAATTCCTGAGCTCAGAGAAGCTGTTGCAGATAAACTCAAAAGAGACAACGACCTCGAATACGAACCTACTCAGGTGATTATCAACGTAGGTGCGAAACATTCAATCTATTCAACAATGCAGGCAATTGTGGATCCAGGGGATGAGATTCTACTTCCTGCCCCGTACTGGGTAACTTACCCGGAGGCAATTAAACTTGCCGGCGGCAAGCCTGTAGCAATAGCAGGTCAAGAAGAAAATCAGCATAAGGTTAGTGCAGAGCAGATTAAGGCTGCAATAACAGATAAAACTGCCGCCCTTCTGCTGAACTCTCCAAACAACCCTGGCGGATTTACCTATACACCTGAAGAACTGCGGAAAATAGCCGAGGTTCTTGAAGGTACCGATATCACAGTAATCTCAGACGAGATATACGAAAAGCTTGTTTACGGCGACACAGAATTTATGAGCTTTGCTGCTGTAAGCAATGACGCATTAGAAAGAACGGTAACCATCAACGGCTGGAGCAAGGCATACGCCATGACCGGCTGGCGGTTAGGCTTCACTGCCGGCCCGCAGGATATAATCTCGGCGATGGGCAGAATTCAGTCTCATATGACGCAGAATCCTGTAAGCTTTGTTCAGTATGCAGGCATCGCAGCATTTGACTGCGCAGATGAAGTAGAGAAAATGCGAAGCGAATTCGAAAAAAGAGCAGAATACACCTACAACCGTCTTAACGGCATCTACGGTGTTCACTGCGACAGACCTACCGGAGCTTTCTACTGCTTCCCGGATGTAAGCAGCTTCTACGGCAAGAAAATCGGCGGGGAGATCATAAACGGAAGTATGGACTTTGCTAAAGGGCTCCTGGAGCAGGCTAACGTTGCGATGGTTCCGGGCGGGCCATTTGGATGCGATAAAAACATCAGGCTGAGCTTTGCCTGTTCAATGGAAAATATCGAAAAAGGAATAGACAGGCTTGAGCAATGGCTGACGAGCTGAAGGCGAACTCAAAACCCAGCAAGCATCAAATCGTAAGTATTTTAGTGTGGCTGGCTTTTTTTGTATATGCCGGCCACTGTTTTTCTCATATGGTTGCCGCAGGTGATACGTGGGTAGCAATGGCCTGCGGCAGGCATTTTTCGAACCACGGCGTTGATACTGTAGAGCCGTTCAGCGCTAACTCTCACTCTACAGGGCCTACCGAAGAAGACCTTGAGCCCTGGCCGGAATTTACCCACGATTTCCTGAAAGAATACCATCCAACAGGCTGGATAAATCAAAACTGGCTTACTCAGCTCATATTCTTTGAAATAGCCGGAGGCGAGGGCAGCAAAACAAACTACGACAGGCTGAACTACAACGCTATGGTTGTATGGAAGTTTATCATCTGCCTGCTTGTAATATGCAGCGTTTACTATAGCTCACGCCTTCTCGGGGCAGGAAAGATAAACGCAGCGTTTTTTGCAGCGGTTTCTGTATTTGTGGGCAGAAGCTTCTACGACATCCGACCTGCTGTATTTTCGAATATGCTTGTGCCGGTATTTATCCTGATTCTGCTTTTGAGCCAGCGGAAAAACAGACGGTTTATATGGCTGAGCGTCCCGCTTATTGTTTTCTGGGGCAATGTACACGGCGGATACCTTTACGCCTTCATTACGTTGTTTCTTTTCTGGGCAATCAACCTGATTGTCTGGAAGTTTAAGCCGCGATTCTGCAAGCTTTGCTCAGGCCAGCTTATAATCGACACAATGCTTGCAGGTGCTGCATCGTTTATAGCGATGGTAATCTTAAACCCCTACCACCTGACCAACCTCACCCATACGTTCATAATTACAGTCAGCGAGCATGCTTCAGAATGGAAAGATGTAAACGAATGGCACAGCGCTTTTGAGCTGAGCAATCCGGTGGGAACTTCGATTCCGTTTATCATAATGCTCGGGCTGGGCGGTGCGGCCCTGCTTGTCTGGGGAATAATCACTGTTGCCAAGATAAAAAAGGCTGGCAGATTGCAAGCAAACAAAACGAAAAATATATCAGCAGATTCAGAGCCTCCCGGAAAGCCTCAAATTGACCCTGCTTATATCGCTATAGTTTTATTCTCATTGTGGATGGCAGTAAGCTCGAGAAGATTTATTCCAATTGCATCTGCAGCCTTCTGCCCGCTTCTTGCTATGATAGCCCAGCAGGCCATAAACAAAATCTCAAATAACCTATCTGCAATGCCCGACAGGAAGCGCCTCTTAGAAAAAATATCAATAGCAGCATTTGCAGCTTTCGTGCTTATCCCGGGCGTGCTTTGGGCGGGCAAATTCAAGAAGGTTTATTTAGACCCATTCTGCCTCGACGATACGTACAACAGCATTTTTATGCGTATGACCGCTTCTTACGCCAAACCGTTTGAGGCATGTGAATTTATTCGGGAAAACAATCTATCCGGAAATATGCTCAACTACTGGACAGAAGGCGGCTTCATAGCATTTATGCAAAACCCCGACCCCGAAACTGGCTTTATCCCGCTAAAGCTGTTTATGGACGGACGTGCTCAGGCGGCCTATGATATCGAGATGTTCAGAACTTATAAAAACGAAATAATGAGCGGCGGGGAAGACTTCCGAAGAATTGCCCAAAAAGCAAGGCGCCAGAGAAAAAGGCTATCAAGCTTCAAAGAAGAGCTCAGAGAGGCCTCGAAGAAAATGGATGAAAGGCTCAACAGCAAAGAAGTATGGATATATCTGATGCCTTCAAATGCTGTTAAAAGCGGTTTTATGACCCTTATGCGGTACAACAGCGACTGGAAACCGGTTTATATCGACGGCAAGCAGTCTATATTTGTTGACACTGACACGGAAAAAGGGCTTGAGCTCTACAAGGGGCTTTTCAACGGCGATACCAAGTACCCTTCAGAACACATACGGAAAACCTCGCTCATTCATTATCTGATCGGTTCAAAGCCGGAAGAGGCGTACAGGCGGGCACGCAAACTCTACGAGAAATCCGAAGAACTTCTTGCAATGAAACTGCTCACAGATTCAGCAAGAACCAAAGAGCTAAAAGAGAAGGCGTATGAATACTGCAAAGCAGAGATATCCGATTTTGTGAAAGAGAAAGACCAGCTCCACAAGCAGGACGGGTATATAAATAAGTACAGCATTGCTGATATATGCCTGAAGTTTGTTATAAATAACAGCAAAGATTTTGCAAGCGACAAAAACAAGATCTCGGTTTACAAGTCTTACAGGGAGCAGCTCAAAGAAGAGACAGGGCGAATCAGGGAAGCAACTAAATGGTAAACGAAGAAGCTCTTAAGCCGGCACTGAGTGTTTTCTTCCCGTGCTTCAATGAAGAGCAAAATCTGGGCGGACTCATTGAGGAAACGCTCAGCTTCCTGCCTGAAATAAGCGATAATTTTGAGATAATAGCAGTTGACGACGGCAGTACAGACAAAACAGCCCAAATCGCTCAAGAATACGCCCGAAAAGATTCAAGAGTGAGATTAGTGAGCCACGATTCCAACAAGGGATACGGAGAGGCTCTCAAAACCGGCTTCAGAGAAGCGAGTAAAGAGTATGTTTTCTACACAGACGGTGATAAGCAGTTTTCGATTAAAGATTTGAGCAGGATTATCCCGCTTGCAGCAGGCGAAGATGCACCAGCGGATATCGTCTCCTGCTACCGTCAAAACCGTCAGGACAACATCTTCAGGAAACTCACCGGACATACTTGGAACATCCTTATGTGCCTGCTCTTCGGCTTTAAGCTCAAGGATATCGACTGCGCTTTTAAGCTTTACCGCAGAGAAATATTTGATAATATTAAGCTCAAGAGCTCAGGAGCGCTTATAGACACTGAAATACTCGTGAGAGCCCGTAAGAAGGGGTTTAGGATTACTCAGCTGCCGGTCAGACATTACCCGAGGGTTTACGGGGAGTCTTCCGGGGCCAAACCTGCTGTAGTTTTCAAAGCGTTTGCAGAGCTTTCAAAATTGTGGCTTGATATAGTGACGGATCACTAATGGCTTGTTCAGATACTTTTTTCAGGCCCGACCTCAGGGCCAGCATAGATTCTCGAAGACTAACCGGCAATGTTAATCAGCTCCGCGGACTCACGCCGGCGGATAATAAATTCTGCGCCGTAGTAAAAGCAAACGCCTATGGACACGGTATCAGGGAAGTTGCTAACCTGCTGAAAGATGAGGATGTGGATTTTTTTGCAGTTGCGAGTATTTTTGAGGCTGTTTACATAAAGCCTTTGATTAGTCGTCAAAACATCCTTGTATTCGAGCCGCTTAATATCTGCACACCCGCCAAATATATAGATTTCGCTTGCAGAAATGATGTACACTGGGCAATATGCTCACTCGAAGCAGCTAAAAGGGCATCGCAGCTTGCCGGCGGGAAAAAGCTGAAACTGCATATCAATATAGAAACCGGAATGGGAAGGCTCGGGCTCGAACCAACTCAGGCAGAAGAGCTTATAAACTTCATAGCAGACTCGCCCAAACTCGAATTGGCAGGGATTTACACGCATTTCGCAACCGCGGACGAAGATGACCTCTCTTTCGCTTATGAACAGCTCGAAAATTTTAAGCGATTTATTAAAACCAATCAGAACTTCTTAGATGAAAACGTAATCCGGCATGCCGCAAACAGCGCCGCATGCATTAAGATACCAGAATCTCATTTTGATATGGTAAGATGCGGGATCAGTATGTACGGTTATTTCTCCAGATCGCAGAGACACGCCCCCGTAAATTTGAGCCCTGTGATGAAGCTTGAGGCGCCGATAGTGCATATCAAAAAGCTGCCTGCGGGCAGGTCTGTAAGCTACGGGCGGTCTTATTTCACCAAACGTGAAACGGCAACGGCGATAATCCCCTCCGGCTATGCAGACGGGTATTCAAGGCTTTATTCGAATAATGCTTTTGTGAGGATAGGCGAAAAGTTTGCTCCTGTTATAGGCAGGGTATGTATGGATCAGATAATGGCCGATGTAACAGATATCCCTGAAGCGAAGGTAGGCCAGTTCGCTGTTATAATAGACAACGACCAGAGCTCTCCGGCAGGTGCCTACTGCCTTGCGAATGCCTCAAACACAATCTGCTATGAGATACTAATCAGCGTACATGAACACGTAAGACGAACAGTAATCTGACTATTTTTTCGTTTTGGGAAAGTTTTTATCAGGGTCTTCTGGATTTATCGCTGATAATTTGTTAAACTCATACCTTCGAAGCTAAAGCGGAATGTATTGATTGACAGTCAATTTGTTATTACTAAAATTTCGATTCTGTTCTTATTTTATTCAAATTTTTATCTTTCAGAGGACAATAAAAATGACAAAGGGACAACCAATAGACAGTCATCGGAGCGTAAATCATAATCCGAAAATAAACAAGTTTTTTAAAACCGTTATCTCATACAAAGCGAGCGACCTCCATCTTAAAGTAGGCCTTCCGCCTAAGATGCGTATAGACGGTGTTCTCAAGAAGATGAAGGCAGACGTAATCACAGAAGAGACAATGGAAGATCTTATCTTCGATCTTCTCACAGAAGAGCAGAAAAAATTCTTCCTCAAGCGCGGCTCAATAGACTTTGCCCACGCCCTAACTGAGATTGACAGATTCCGTGTGAACGTATTCCGCCAGAAGGGATACATAGGGCTTGTTGCAAGGCGTATTGATTCGAATATCCCGCCTTTTGAAAAGCTGAACCTGCCCCCCATTATTCGAGATATAGCAGAATATCCCACTGGGCTTGTGCTTGTGGTAGGGCCTACCGGCTCAGGCAAGAGTACTACAATTGCATCAATGATAGACAAAATCAACAGAGAGCGTGCCTGCCATATAGTAACCGTTGAGGATCCTATCGAATATGTCCATCAGGACAGAAAGGCCAATGTTAATCAGCGTGAGGTGGGCATAGACTGTGTTGACTTTAAGGACGCTCTGCGTAGCCTTATGAGGCAGGATCCGGATGTAGTGCTTGTGGGTGAAATTCGAGACGTGGAAACGCTGGAAGCAGCTATGCAGGCGGCAGAGACAGGCCATCTTGTATTTGGTACACTTCACGCAGCAAGCGCTTCTCAGACTATACAGCGTATTCTAGATATGTTCCCGCAGGAAGAAAGGGAACTTGCAAGGCAGACATTTGCACTTACTATCAGGGGAATCATCGCCCAGATGCTGCTTCCGAGTATTGACCCGAAAGTTAAGAGGGTTCCGGCGCTTGAGATTATGGTAGCAAATCCATCGGTGAGGAAGCTGCTGAAAGAGGAAAGGGAAGATGACATCCCTTCTGTAATACGCTCATCACAAAATGAAGGTATGCAGGACTTGACAGAAAGCCTGAGAATACTTATAGAAAAAGAACTTATAGACCTCGACAACGCCCTGGTATACGCACCGAACAAAGAAGAGCTGAGGATGGCAATAAAAGGAATCAGAGCTAATTCAAGCGCAATTCTCTAATGTGCAGCAGGGTAGGCTTTGAAAACTAAATACAAACAGATTAACGGAGCATAATAGATGTATTACTTATCCCTTTTAGCAGATATATCCTTCTCCGGCTATATTGCGATCTACAAATTTATACCATTTGTTTTGCTGTTTTATTTATGGCTTCTGCTTGTCAATTGGGTTCATTTCGACACAAAGGCCGTTCAGACAGACACAATGAAATGGGTTTCGATTATTACTGCAGGCGGGCTTATGGCGATGTGCCTATGGCTTTTTGTGCCTGTATTTATAATCGGCTTCTCATCTTATCTGCTCTTAATGATCACCACAATAATGGTTTACGTGATCCACAGAAACTCACTTGTTGCTGATTTTGAAAAAGTACTCACGCTAAACCATATCAAAGGGCTTTTGAGCAACGAATCTGCAAAAATCGAAAAAGCCGCTCGCGGATTCAGTTTCGTAACTGCAAACGGCAACCCCGTTGAGATACCCGAGCCCAAAACGAAAGAGGCATACGGCTTCAAAACAGCCTGCTATCTGCTTGATGATGCGATCTGGAAAAGGGCTGAGCTGATCAAGATCACGCCCGGGGAAGAAGAATACAAAGTTAATTACGTAATAGACGGACTGAAAAACGATGCCGACCCAATAGAAGCTGAAGAAATGCCCTACCTGCTCTACTATCTCAAACAGCTTGCAGATTTGGATGTGGAGGAGAAAAGAAAGCCGCAGACAGGAAAATTCCAAACGAAAAAAGACGGCGATAAGTCAAGCTGGCATATCACTACTGCCGGTTCAAGACAGGGCGAACACATTACTATAAAGAAGGATGTACAGTTCAGCCTGATGTCTTTTGCAGAGCTGGGCTTTGAATCCGACCAGATCGACGAGCTGAAAAAACTCAAGGACGCCCCGAAGGGACTGTTCCTTGTTGCTGGGACAAAAGGCTCTGGTCTTACCTCCTGCCACTACACGCTGCTGAGAAATCACGATCCGTTCCTCAACAGCATCAACACACTTGAGAAATCACCCGCAGGCGACGTACAAAGCATTATTCAGAATGTTTACGACCCTAGCGAGGGAATGAGCTATGCAGAGCGGCTTAAGGCTCTGATAAGAAGAGGCCCTGATATTGTGGGCGTGTTCGACTGCAACGACCCTGAAACAGCAAAGGCTGCATGCGAGGCCTCGAAGAAGAAGCTAATTTACGTATCAATAGAATCAAAGACAGCTCTTAAAGGCCTTGCACATTGGATAAAGATGGTTGGCGACAAAAAAGAGGCTATTGAACCCTTGATAGGACTTGCCTCCAGCCACCTTGTAAGAAGGCTTTGCGAGGAGTGCAGGGAAGAATACATCCCGAACCCCGGCACACTCAAGAAACTCAGCATAGCTCCTGAGAGGGTTAAATCTCTATGGAGACCTGGAGATATCGAATACACCAGAGGCGGAAAACCAATTCTCTGCGAAAACTGCCAGGGACAGGGCTACAAAGGCCGAGTGGGCGTTTATGAGTCCTTCGTATTAAGCGAAGAGGTTAGAAAAGAGATGCTTGCGGCTAAGAGTATAAAGGAAATCAGCGCTTCGCTGAAACGAAACGGGATGCAGTTTTTCCAGGAAAGACTCACGCAGAAAATATCAGATGGAAGCACAAGCATCAACGAAATGATACGAGTATTGAAGGTATTAAACGGTTAATCATCCTTACTGAGGTTTTGAAATGATAGTAATTGGTCTTTTCGCAGTAATAACACTGGCAATATTAGCCGAGGCGATTGTAAAGCCGAATTTTTATAAGTATGTAATAATGCTGTTCTCGATGGTGAGCGGGCTTGTATTTGCGTTCTCGTTTTTCGAGCCGCTTTCTAAGATTGTATCAAAGATAAACTGGTTCCCGGCGGCAGCAGAAGGACTGTCATTCGTTCTTATTTTCGGAATATCCTTCGCAATCCTGAAACTGCTTGGAGATTTCACAATTCGCCCGGAATTGAAACTCCCCGACATTGTAAACAGGTCTTTTTCGGCTTTGTTCTCTTTGATATTCAGCTTTTTTGTTACGGGAATGATAATTGTTTTTCTCTCGATGATGCCCATGGAATCAAAGTACCCTTACCCCAGATACGCAAACAAGCCGATAGTTACAAACAGCAACTATGAGATTGCACCGGACAATACTTTCCTGAATCTCGATTCAGCGGTTACCGGATTCTACAATATGCTCTCTGCAGGAAGCCTTAGCGGAGATAAGAATTTCGGTATAGTTCACGACAACTTCATAGACACCAACTTCCTCGACAGAGCTCTTTATGAGGAAGGAGTTTCCCCAATAGCCGGCGAGAAAGCTATCGATGTACCGAATACACCTCAGGCAGTTCGCAAGGCGCCCAAGCTTATGAAATACGACGAGGTCAATCAAGTAGTGAAGAAGATTTCCGGCAAGCAGATGTTTCTGGTGAAGGTAGAGATATCTCAGGATAAAGTGAAAAACGGGGGAATAATAGAAAAAGGCGGCGGATACGAAATAGGCCCTGCCCAGCTTCGCCTTATCTGCAACAAAAACTACGCTGATATGTTCAAGGGCGACGGGCTTTCTGTTTTCCCTGTGGGCTATGTTACAGATAACAGCAAATTCAAAAAATTTGACCTAAAATCAAAATTTAATCTTCTTCCGCACAAACCCGATAAAAACAAAAATGCGGTATTAGACGTAGGGTTTTATGTTCCTGAAGGCTACGTACCTGTAGCATTGGAATTGAGACAGGACGATATTGCCAGGGTTCCAAATGTAAACGCAGAGCCTGAAGAAGAGCAATCAGAACAAAACGGATAATTCTGGAAACTTTAATAACTAATGGAAAACGAAAACAAAGCGAAACCTGAAAATGCTGCAGGACAGATTCCCGGTTATAAAATACTTGGCAAACTGGGTTCTGGAGCAATGGCAGTGGTTTACAAGGCCAAGCAGGTTAGCTTAGACAGAACAGTAGCAATAAAGGTTTTGCCGAATAAATTTGTCGGGAAGAGCAACTATGTGGAGCGGTTCTACAAAGAAGGCCGGCTTGCAGGAAGGCTTAACCACAACAATATCGTTCAGGCATATGATGTTGGGGAGGCGAAAGGGTTATACTATTTCGTGATGGAGTATGTAGAAGGCAAGTCTATATACGACGATCTTTCGAAGGGAAAGATATTTGAAGAGAAAAAAGCCCTCGAGATAATGATCCAGCTGGCCAAGGCATTAGAGCACGCCCACGCACAGGGCCTGATACACCGAGATATCAAACCAAAAAATATAATGATTACCAAAGAAGGCGTTGTTAAGCTTGCAGACCTCGGGCTTGCCCGGACAACGGACGACTCTGAAGCAGCAAGTGCGGAAAAAGGCAAGGCCTTCGGAACCCCTTTCTACATCGCCCCAGAGCAGATCAAGGGGGAAGTGGATATAGACGGCCGTGCAGATATATACGGCCTCGGGGCAACTCTTTATCATATGGTTACCGGCACAGTTCCGTTCAAGGCTCAAAAGCCGGCGGAAGTGATGCGCAAACATCTAAACGAACCGCTCACCCCGCCCGACCATATAAACACAAAGCTTTCAAGCGGGTTCTGCGAGATAATTGAAACTATGCTCGCAAAAAAACGAAGCGAAAGATACGCAAACCCGAGCGATTTGCTTAAAGACCTTGAATCTGTAAACAACGGTATGCCTCCCGTATTTGCAAGACAGACTATAGATGTAAGCGAGCTGGAGGAGCTTGAAGAAGGCGAGGCGGTTGAAAGAGATGAAAGCAGTCAATACAGCTACGGGGTTATAGTTAAATACAGGATTATTGTTGCGGTTCTCTCAGCAGTATGCCTTCTGCTTCTTATACTTCTCATTTTTACCGCTGCCGGCTGACCTGAACCAGAATAATCCAGAATTATATACGCCTTAACAATAGGCCGCTTCACCGAAGGCAGAAAAAAAATGATAAAACAGTTCAGAATTTACCTTTCGTTTTTATTGTTATTGATTTCTTCTGCTTTTTCCAACGCAGAAATCCCCTGCGAACCGTTCGTTATTACAGTGAAAAACTCCGCAACAGGAGAGCCTGTACCCCTGACAGAGCTCAAAACCATAAACAAAATATCATACCTGACTGACAGCAGAGGAAAGATTGCATTTCTCGAGCCCGGGCTTATGGATGCGGGAAAAGTTTTCTTTTATGTTGAAGCTCCTCACGGATACATCGATCTCGAGAAAGACGGCTTTGGGTACAGAGGCGTCAGCCTCAGCCCTTCCCCGGGCGAGAAAACTGAATTCACACTCGCACCAGACCCCAACACCGCTGATTCGACCGAATACAGCAAACTGGAGCATTACAGACTGAAAAACAATTACGTTGCCAGCTCGGATGCATATTTGCCGTTCGAGATAACAGTTCGAGACAGCGAAACAGGAAGAGGCGTGCCGCTGGTTCAGCTGAAAACTGAGCAGGGATTAACATATCATACCGACAGCGCAGGAAGGATTGCATTCTTCGAACCCGGGCTTATGAGCGAGAAAATATTTTTCCATATAGACAGCTACGGATATAAAAGCGCTGCGGGAGGAGGTAAAACACTAATCCCCAAACCAAATGGAAACGCTGTTATCTACTTAGACAGAATAAACATAGCAGAGCGTCTCTACCGAATCACCGGCGGCGGGATTTACAGACACAGCGTTCTTCTCGGCAGAGATGTGCCGCTGGAAAAGCCCCTGCTTGCAGGGAAGGTGCTCGGGCAGGACACCGTAGCTATGACCGAATACAGGGGCAGGTATTTCTGGCTCTGGGGCGATACCGACCGTCCTTCTTATCCCCTCGGGAATTTTAAAACATCTTCAGCAGTATCTCTTCTGCAAGGCTCGGGCGGACTGAGCCCTGATGAGGGCATAAATCTCGATTACTTCACCAACAGCAGCGGCTTCAGCAAGCAGATGTTCCCCCACCCGAAGGGGCAGGTAGTATGGATGAACACCCTTGCAAGCGTTCAGGGAAAGACCGGCGAGAGACTTATTGCAAGCTATGGGGTGATAAAGGGAAAGGCAAAGGGAGAGAAAGGGATTGCGGTTTTCAATGATTCAAAGCAGGAGTTTGAAACGCTTACGGTTTTCCAAGATGAGCACAATATAGTTCTCTCAGGTCAGGCCGGCAAAAGAAACGGATACGTTTATGTTAACTGCCCCTACCCCGCTGCGAGAATCAAGGCTGAGTTAGAAGCTTTCGCAAACCCTCAGGATTACGAGGCTTATACCTGCCTCATGCCCGGAACTGCATTTGAAGGAGAAAAATCGCAAGTTGAAAGGGATGAAAACGGCAATATTGTATGGGGCTGGAAGAAAAACGCCTCTCCATTGAACGACAATCAATGGCAGAAGCTGGTGGAGACAGGAAAGGCATCCCCAAAAGAAGCTTGGAACAGGCTGACTGACGCAAAAACAGGGAAAAAGGTTCAGTTAGCGTTCGGGTCTGCCGGATACAACGCCGATAAGGACTGCTGGATTATGACAGGCAATCAGAAATGGGGAGATTCGTTTCTTGGCGAGATATGGATTGCTGCCTCAGAAAATCCGGAAGGGCCTTGGAGAAAGGCGAAGAAAATTGCAACTCACGACGCTTCAGGCAATCTTGAAGACTACACATTCTACAACGTATCTTACCACCCTGAATTCAACAGCAGGGGAAATATCTACTTTGAGGGGACATACGTTACAACTTACACCAGCAACAAGAACCCAACACCCAGATACGACTACAATCAGATAATGTACAGGCTGGATTTATCAGACCCTCGCCTCGAGGATATCTGGCCTCAGGAATAAGCTTGTCCAGATAGCTTACAGCCCCGCTTTAAACTCGGCAGGTTTGCAGAGATTTCCTCCTTCACTATAATAAGCCTTTTATTTTTGAAGGGAAAGAAATGAAAAAATTCGCTGTTATAGGGCTCGGCAGATTTGGCAAAAAACTGGCCGTTGCGCTTTCAATGAGCGAGGCGGAAGTTATAGCGATAGACATAAAACGAGATGAAATAGACTCGATCAGGGATCAGGTAAGCCATGCGGTACGTCTGGACAGCACCGATGAGCAGGCACTGATTTCTCAGGGCGTTGACAAGGCCGATGTAGCTGTAGTGGGGATAGGCCAGAGAAGAGGCGGCTTTGAGGCGGCTATTCTTACAGTAGTAAACCTGAAGAATATGGGCGTAAAGAATATCTATGCAAGAGCCATCAATCTGGTATCAGGTCAGGTATTCAAGGCTGTAGGGGCAACGGAAGTAGTTTATCCTGAGATAGAGGCAGCGCAGCGGTGGGCGTATAAGCTTATCGCCCCGCAGGTTACAGACAAGATTGATTTTGCCCCGGGCTACAGTCTCGCAAGGATAAGCGCAGGCGACAGCTTTCACAGCAAAACGCTGGTTGACCTTCAGCTCAGAAAGAAATTCAACGTGAACCTAATCGCTATTAAGAGAGGTAAATTTGCGGCAGATGAGAAAGAAGGCAAGATTATTAACGTACCTATGCCCAAGACAATAATATATAAAGAGGATATTTTGATGGTGTCAGGCTCTGATATTAATCTCGCAAAACTGCCGCAGGATTGAGCTTTTATGAATAATCCACCAAAAATAAGCCCGCTTTATATTACAGACCTCGACGGAACACTGCTGGATGAAAACGCAGCTGTTTCAGATTTCACTAAACACAAACTCAATGAACTGATATCAGAAGGCTGCAGGATTACCTTAGCAAGCGCAAGAAGCATTGCTTCGATAAGAAAGATTATGCGAGAAGTTGAACTCAACCTTCCTGTAATTGAAGTGAACGGGGCGTTTATAACCGACATTAACACCGGCGAGCATCTGCTGAGCGAACCAATGGAAGAAGGCGTCTGCAGAGAAATACACAAAATCATAGACTTTTATCAGGCAATGCCGTTCATTTTCTGCTGCGCAGAAGGTAAAGACAGAGTTTTCTACGAAGGACTTGCAAATGAAGGTATGCGCTGGTTTTTAAACGACAAATCAGAAGACCACAGAGGCAGGTCTGAGCAGGTCTTAATTGACGACTCTGTTTTTCAAAATGAAACGGCCGGTTTTATTGTGATAGGCTCTCAAACTCAAATCGAAAATATAAGGGGTGATATCGAGAGCAGATTCAGCCAAAAAATAGACTGCTACTGCTTTGCAAACCCGTACTGTCCCGAATGGCACTGGCTCACTATACACAGCTCACGGGCGAGGAAATCAGAAGGTGTTTTAAGCCTGGCCGAAGAGCTCTGCACAGATTTGAGCGATATAGTGGTTTTCGGGGACAACACAAACGACCTGCCGATGCTGAGACTCAATTCGCAGGGGCTTCAGAGCGTATGCGTTGCAAATGCAGCTGAATCAATAAAAAGAGAAGCAAGTCTAATCTGCAAAAGCAACACTGAAGACGGCGTTGTTAAATTTATAGAAAAAGATTTCAGAGAAAAAAACAGAGCTGGCTGTTCAGCAGAATCTGTATGATTATAGAAAAAACTTTATGCGTTAGGAGGGCAAAATGCCCGAAAAATTTTATCTTATAGACGGCCACGCCTTAATATATTCGAGCTATTTTGCTCCGATGCGGACAAACCTTTCAAGCCCTTCAGGCGAGCCCACAAAGGCCTCATACATATTCACAACCACACTGCTCGGGCTGATAAACCGCAAAAATCCGGACATGCTTGCTGTGGCGATGGACAGCAGGGAAAAATCGTTCCGATCTGATATTTTTCCCGAGTATAAGGCGCAGAGGCCTCCAATGCCTGAAGATATGCCTCAGCAGATCGAGAGGATTGAGCAGATCCTCGAGGCTATGAAGATTCCTGTTTTGAGAGTGAAAAAATATGAAGCCGATGATATTATTGGAACACTTTCCGAAAAGGCCTCAAAAGAGGGGTTACAAACCTATATATGCTCCGGCGACAAGGATATGCTGCAGCTTATCGAAAAGAACGTGTTCGTTTACGACATAAAAAAAGATTCCGTGAAAGATTTGAACTGGCTGGAGACAGAAAAACAGCTCACCCCGGAGCAGTTTCTTGATGCACTTGCTCTTATGGGAGATACTGCAGACAATATCCCGGGTGTCCCGGATGTTGGGCCGAAAACTGCTGAGCAGTGGATCAGGAAATACGGCTCTCTCGAAAAGCTCTATGAAAATGCCGGCGAGATCAAAGGCAAGAGAGGCAATTCACTCAGAGACAGCAAAGAAGAGGCCAAGCTCAGCAGAGAGCTTGTGGAGATAAAACGGGACTGTCCTGTTGAGCTGAGAAAGCAGGCATTCCGGCTTTCGGATTTTGACTACGACAGGCTTGCAGAAATCTTCTACGAACTGGGCTTTCAGAGATTGTATAAGACAGTGGGACTTGAGGGTAAACTCGAAGAGATCAAAACAGAAACAAAAACAGAAGGCAAGGGAAAGAAAAAGCAGACCGCCCTGTTTGACAATGAATCAGAATATGAAAGTATGAAAGACGGCAGGCAAAACTACAGGCTTGTGGGGAGCGAAGAAGAGCTTGAAGAGCTTTGCGGGAAGCTTGAGAAACAAACGATTTTCGCAATCGACACCGAAACATCCAGCATTGAGCCTATGAAGGCCGAACTGGTTGGTGTAAGCATTTCATGGAAGCAGAACGAAGCCTATTATATACCCGTAAAGGCTGGCGGAAACGCAAAGACCATCAGCACCGATAAGCTCAAAGAAAAGCTCGGGGGCATCCTCAGAAATCCAAATATAAAGAAGGCCGGGCAAAACGTAAAGTACGATATCGAGGTGCTCTGGAATTCAGGGCTGAGCCTTGAAGGCGTGAGCTTTGATACGATGATTGCTTCGTATCTGCTAAATGCCGAGAGAAGCAGCAACTCAATGGATGCTATGGCCAAGGACTATCTCAACTATGAATGCCAGCCGATAAGCGATTTGATAGGCAAGGGCAAATCGCAGATAACATTCGATAAGGTTCCCGCCGAGGATGCGGCAGATTATGCCTGCGAGGATGCAGATATCACATTCAGGCTGTATGAGTATCTCAATCAGAGACTGAACCAGCAGCCAAAGCTTATGAAGCTTTTTGAAGAGCTCGAGATGCCTCTAATGAAGGTGCTTTGCAGGATGGAGATTGAAGGCGTGAGCATAGACTGTTCGGTGCTTGAGAAGATGAGCAGGGAAATCTCTTCTCAGATAGAAACGTTAAGAGATTCAATCTTTGCGCAAACCGGCTCGGTTTTCAATATAGAATCTCCCAAGCAGCTTTCTGAGGTGCTGTTTGACAAGCTCAAGCTCCCTCAGATAAAGAAACGGAGCACCGATGCATCTGTTCTGGAAAAGCTCGCAGATTTCCATCCGGTGATCGAGGATGTGCAGCAGTTCCGCCAGCTCGTAAAGCTCAAAGGCACATACATTGACAAGCTCGGGGCTATGGTTAACCCGAAAACAAACCGCCTGCATTGCAGCTTCAACCAGACAATAACCGCCACAGGAAGGCTGAGTTCATCCAATCCGAACTTGCAGAATATCCCGATACGTACAGATATAGGACGGAAGATTCGCGCTGCGTTTGTGCCGGGGGAGAAAGACGGCGTAATATTGAGCGCCGACTACTCACAGGTGGAGCTCAGGCTCCTCGCCCATTTCTCTCAGGACAGCCAGCTTCTGGAAGCATTCAACAGCGATATGGATATACACAGCTTCGTGGCAAGTGAACTTCTCGGGGCAGATACTGAGAACCCAGAGCCCGAGCTGAGAGCCAAGGCAAAGGCTGTGAATTTCGGCATTATTTACGGCCAAGGGCCTTATGCCCTTTCGCAGTCTCTGGGGATAACACAAAGCGAGGCGAAGGAATTTATCGACAGCTACTTTCATCGGTACAGCTCGATAAAGGATTTTATGCAGAGCGTAATCGACGGGGCAAAAACCAACGGTTATGTAAGCACAATACTCGGAAGACGCAGAGCTGTGCCCGGGATAAACTCCTCAGCAAAACGCGAGAAATCTTCTGCCGAGCGGATGGCCTTCAATACCACAATACAAGGCTCGGCTGCGGATTTGATTAAGGCTGCTATGATTGAGGTGCAGAATCAAATTGACGCAGAAAAACTCAAAGCTAAGATGATTATCCAGATTCACGATGAGCTGGTTTTCGAATGCAGCAGAGACGATGCTGAGCAAAACGCAAAGCTCATCAGCGAGATAATGGAAAACGCAATAGAGCTCAGGGTTAGACTGAAGGTGGACACCGGCTGGGGCGAAAACTGGATGACCGGGCATTGATAAAAAAGTCTTATTGATTGAAAAACTAAAAACTTCGTATAATATATAATTGTTTAATAAAATAATTTATTACAACTAAGGGCTAACAATGAAAATATCTGTCTAAAATCTAGGGCCGATAGAAAAAGCGGAATTTGAGCTGGGGGATTTTACCATAATTTGCGGTAAGAATAATACCGGCAAAACATACGCAACTTACGCCCTTTATGGTTTTATAGATTTCTTTAACAACCATTACCATTTGGATGTCCCGGACAATCTTATAAAAAATCTACTGGAAAATGGCTCAGCAGAAATTCCATTAGATAATTACTCCAAAAAAAGAAACAGAATACTTTCAGATGCATGCCGAGAATACAAGAAACTTCTTCCCAATGTATTTGCTGCAAATAAGAGGAACTTTGAAAATGTTAAATTCCTCGTGAGCTTAGATGAGCCTGAAGAATTCCCTGCCAAGGAAATCGAAGTAAATTACGGAACCAATAAAAAGAATATTCTAAAATTAAATAAACCCAAAAATGCAAATAAAATCACCGCAAGCCTGATGATACAAAATGGAGGCCAAGAACTTCACAAAGACCTTATAGATAATGCGATTGGAGAAACTATCCGTCAGGTTCTTTTTGGCCATTTATTCCCCAAACCATTCATTATAAGTGAGGAAAGAACTGGAGCTGCAATTTTCCGCTCTGAGCTTAATTTCGCAAGAAACAGACTGCTGGAAGAAGTTAGCTCTATGGAAAAGACTTCGTTTAACCCTTTTGAACTGATAAACAAAGTTTATTCAGATTATGCACTTCCGGTTAAGCAAAACGTTGAATTCATTAGAAATATAGAAAATGTAGCTAAGAGAGAAAGCTTTTTAGCTGTCGAACACCATGATCTGCTCCAAGAATTTGCAGATATTATTGGGGGAACATACAAAGTAACAAATAGCGATGAATTATACTTTATCCCAAATAAAGATAAAAGAGTAAAGCTGACCATGGATGAAAGCTCAAGCTCTGTTCGTTCTCTGCTTGATTTAGGTTTTTATCTTAAACATATCTGCCGAAAAGGTGATTTGCTTATGGTGGATGAACCTGAACTTAATATGCACCCGGAAAATCAAAGAAAGATAGCAAGGCTTTTTGCAAGATTAATCAACCTTGGAATAAAAATCTTTGTAACCACTCACAGCGATTACCTGATAAAGGAGCTGAATTCTTTGATTATGTTTGACCCTGAAAACACCTCACATCTAAAGATAATGGAAAAGGCAAATTATTCTAAAAAAGAATCATTATCTTCTTCTAAATTTAAGGTTTATACTGCTGAAAAAGCGAAAATTCTCAAAGACGGAAATAAACGAAAAACTACAGGCCTGACTTTAATCCCGGCAGATATCGATAAAGAACTTGGAATTGAAGTGGCCAGTTTTGATGAATCAATTGAAGCAATGGAAAGAATCCAAAACAGCCTTCTTTTTGAATCAGAGGAATAAATTTGCTGCAGACTGATACACTTAAAAGCATCTTTCATAGAAAATTTACCTTGGATTTAAATGTTTCCCAAGGGAAAAATACAGCTGTTTTAAGGGAATCTGGAAAAGAAGCCAAACTAAAACATGTGAAACTCAGCAACATACCGGATAATTCATTAATACTGAAAATAGATGCTTGCAAGTGTCCTGAATATATTTTCAGTTCAACAAAAGACCATAACATAAGATGCGATTACCTTCTGATATATCAAAATACAGAAGAATCGCCCCCTGATTTGGTTTTCATAGAGCTTAAGTCGAAAAAACTCAAAGGCAGCAAGTATTCAAGTCAATTCAAAAGTTCAGTTTGTCTATTTGAATATATAAACTCCATCCTTATAAATTTCTATGAGATAAAATCCTTATCTAAAGCAAAAAAACATTTTATATTGCTGCACAAAAAAAGAATAGCTAAAACCAACACAAGAAAAAAACGGGAATATTTCAGCACCGATAGTACACCTGAGAAACCTTTGAGCATAAATGCCGGCAGTTCACCTATTTTTTTAAGAACATAAGAATAAGCGTTTGATTATGGCAAAAGATTACGATGCAGTGATAATAGGAGCGGGGCCGGGAGGCTATGCCGCAGGGATAAAATGCGCAAGAAACGGCCTCAAAACCGCTGTTATAGAGCGAGACAAGCCCGGAGGGACGTGTTTGAATTACGGCTGCATACCTTCGAAGGCGCTGCTTGGGTCTGCGGAGTTTATAATTAAAGCCAGACACGCAAACCTGATGGGGCTTGATGTATCTTTCGGCGAGCCGAACTGGGGCAGGATTCAATCCCGCAAAGATGCAATAGTAAAGAGCTTCACATCCGGCGTTGAAGGGCTGCTGCGTTCGAACGGAGCGGAGCTGATTATAGATGATGCCGAAGTAAAGGAAAATGGCTCGGTGAGGCTGAAAAATGCCGGCAGAGAAATCAGCTGCGAACACATAATTCTGGCAAGCGGGTCTGAGCCAAAAGGGATTCCCTCAATCCCATTCGACGGGAAAAAGGTAATTTCCAGCAAAGAGGCTTTGAACCTTAAAGAAATACCCAAATCCATGGTAATAATCGGCGGCGGGGTAATCGGCTGCGAGATGGGCTGTCTTTATGCCTCAATGGGCTGTAAAACCACAATTATCGAAGCCCTTCCGAGACTGCTTCCAAGGGAGGACGATTGGGCAGGCAGGCTGCTTGAGAAGGAATTCAGAAAGATAAACCTTAAAGCCCTTACTGATGTTAAAGTGAGCTCTGCGGAAACCTCAGGCGATCTATGCAGGCTTCATCTATCCTCAGGCGAGGTGCTTGAGAGCGAGAAGGTTTTAGTTGCTGTGGGAAGAAGGCCTGTAATAAGCGAGGAAACCGCCAAGGCCTTAAGCCTTGAGCTCAGCGTCGGCGAGGTGGTAATAGATGAGAAAATGCAGACATCCGCTAAAGGCGTTTACGCACTCGGAGACCTTGCCGGGAAAACATACCTCGCTCACGGCGCATATTTGGAGGCGGAGATCCTCGCAGACATTCTCGCGGGCAAAGGCGGGCAAATCAAAGACTACCATCTGGTTCCAAGGGCTGTATATTCCTTCCCCGAAGCGGCAGGCGTCGGGCTTACAGAGAAAGAGGCTCGGGAGAAAGGCATTGATTACAGCGTTACCAAATCGGGGTTTCTCGCAAACGGAAGAAGCCTTGCCCATAATCAGACAGCCGGCGAGGTGCGGATTATAAAAGACAAAGCTGACGGCCGTATAGTCGGAGTGAGCATGGTAGGAGAATCGGCAACTGAAATGATCAGCACAGCGAGGCTGATTATTGGTACAAACGAAAAGGCCGGCGAGGTTAGCTTCCCCCATCCTACAGTATCAGAAGTGCTCAAGGAGGCTTGGATGGGTGCATACGGCGAGAGCATTCATCTGCCGCCCCAAAAATAGAAAACTCAGCTCAAGACCTGCACGCTCAAAATGCCGAAGGGGAAATAAAAATGGGCGCCGGAATGAATCCGAACGCCCGAAAGAGTATTGTATGTGTGTTCTATTAGTTGAATGAAAGGATTTTCATTTTTTCGATGACACCTCTGCAAGGGCATTATTGAGCTCTTCAACAGCCTTTGCTGAATCGCACTTGCTGATAATCTTATCATCAATGCGCACATTCGGCCCTTTATCGCATTTCTCAAAGCAGAAGGTGGCCTGAATGTTCACCTTGTCCTCGAGGTCTTTCTGGTGGACATAGTCCATCATATCCTGCAGAATTTTCCTTGAGCCCCTGAGATGACAGCTCGTACCCACGCATACGTTCACAGAGATTTTGGCCTCATCTTCGCTGCCTATTTCGATGTGATCGCTTTCGATCCTTCTGCGGGTTTTGTACTTCGTATGCAGGAGTTCATGGGCAGTATGGCTGCCGGGTTCGCCTCCGAGGGCATCGGCATAACAGCTCTGCAGATAAGGGTTGTCCTGAGATTTATGCAGCTGTAAACCTTTATCGCTCACATAAAGCCCGTTCTGACGCTTCTGCTTGTAGTTGTAGTCTTTGCTGAAAGGCTGGCCTGCCCCTGCAATGCACCCGCCCGGACAAGACATCACTTCCACAAAATCGTAGTCGCACTCACCTGCCCTTATCATCTCTGCCACCTTGCGGGCATTTTTCAAACCGTGCACTACTGCGAGCTTGAGCTTAATATCTCCGATTTCAATCTCAGTTTCTCGTATATCTTCATTCCCCCGCACCTGATTGTAGTCTGTCTCGGCGACCTTTTTGCCCGTAAGCTTTTCTGCAGCAAATCTGAGCACTGCCTCGCTCACGCCTCCGGTTACCCCGAAGATAACTCCAGCGCCGGTTTTAAAGCCCATGGGCATATCGAGAGATTCGGGAGTTAGGCCGCTGAAATCGATCCCCGCTTCCTTGATCATCATCCCCAGCTCCTGAGTAGTGAGCACTACATCCACATCTCTGTGGCCGTCTGTCTTGAATTCATCCCTCTGGGCTTCAAATTTTTTGGCCGTGCAGGGCATAATTGAAACAAGGTACAAATCTTCATTCTTCACATTGAGCTGTTCGGGGAGTGTCTTGCGTGCAACAGAGCCGAACATCTGCTGAGGGCTCCTGCAGGAAGAGAGATTGCCCAGAAGGTCAGGATAGAACTGCTCTGCAAACTTAACCCAAGCCGGGCAGCACGAGGTGAAAAGCGGCAGTTTTTCGCCCTTGGTCTTTCTATCGATAAATTCAGTTGATTCCTCCAGCACTGTAAGGTCTGCGGCGAATGAAGTGTCGTAAACCTGATCAAACCCGAGCAGCTTCATCGCAGCTACGAGCCTTCCCGTTGACACCTCGCCGGGCTCAAGGCCGAACATCTCGCCTATAGCTACCCTGATTGCAGGAGCTATCTGAACCGCTACAGTTTTTTTCTTGTCGTTTAGCGCATTCCAAACCTTCTCTGTTTCAAATTTTGGCGTTATAGAACCTGTGGGGCAGACACCTGCACACATTCCGCAGTAAACGCATTCTACCGCATCAAGATTTTTGAGAAACGCAGGCGAGACAATCGTATCTGCTCCTCGGTTTGCAAAATCAATCGCCCCCACGCTCTGGATCTCCTCACAAGCACGGACGCAGTCGCCGCAGAGGACGCATTTATTCGGATCGCGAATAAGAGACGGACTGCTTGAATCCACAGGCTTTGGCTTATACTCCTCAGAGAAGGGAATCTCCCTTATCCCGAGCCTGTTGGAGAGATCCTGAAGCCTGCAAGCTCCGGACTTTGAGCAGGTTGTGCAGGTTTGGTGATGATTTGCAAGCAGGAGCTTGAGATACACCTTTCGCATCTCGCGCAGCTCGTTTGTATTGGTGCTAACTACCATACCTTCCTGAGGCGTTGTGCTGCATGATGTAACGATGCCCATTCCCTCAATCTCCACAACGCAGAGCCTGCAAGCTCCGTAGATGCTCAGCTCTGAGTGGTAGCAGAATGTCGGCAGGTCTATGCCTGTTCGTCTTATTATTTCAAGCAGGTTTCTTTCGTTTTTGATTTCAACCCTGCGGTTGTCTATTGTTAAGTATTTCTTATCAGCCATTTTTCTACATCCCAATTACTGCGTTAAATTTACAAGCTTCTGCGCACGCTCCGCATTTGATGCACTTATCCTGATCGATTACGTGGGGCTGCTTTTTCTCGCCCTCAATCGCATCTACCGGACATTTCTTCTTGCAGAGCCCGCAGCCGATACATTTCTCCGGATCGATCTCAGGCATTGCGAAGGCCTTGCACTGCCCTGCCGGGCATTTCCCGTGCACTACGTGAGCGGTATATTCATCGCGGAAGTATTTCAGCGTAGTAAGCACGGGGTTAGGTGCGGTTTTCCCGAGGCCGCAAAGCGAGCCTTTGGATACCGCGCTTGCCACCCTTTCGAGCAGGTCGATCGTTTCCAGTGTTGCCCTTGCCTCGATGATATCCTCAAGGAGCCTGAGCATCTGTTTTGTACCCTCTCGGCACGGGACGCACTTTCCGCAGGATTCGTTCTGCGTAAACTGCATAAAGAAGTGCGCAATCTGCACCATACAGGTTTTCTTGTTCATCACCACAAGCCCGCCTGAGCCCACCATTGCACCGATATTCCGCAGGTTGTCGTAATCTATAGGCAGATCGAGGTGTTCTTCTGTGAGGCAGCCGCCTGAAGGGCCTCCGCACTGAACGGCCTTGAAGCCGTCTTCGAATATATTCCCGTCGTCGTCTGTTACGCCGCCTCCGATGCCGAATACAATCTCTCGCAGAGTTAGGCCGAAGGGCACTTCGATAAGACCGGTATTTGCAACGTGGCCGGTGAGAGCGAAAGTCTTCGTGCCCGCTGAGTTCTCCGTACCCATAGACTTGAAATACTCTGCCCCGTGCTGGATTATCAGCGGAACTGTTGCGAGCGTTTCCACATTGTTAATGCAGGTTGGCCTGCCCCAGAGCCCGCTTTGTGCGGGAAATGGAGGCTTTGGATTCGGCATACCCCTGCGCCCTTCAATGGAAGCGATGAGGGCTGTTTCCTCGCCACAGACAAATGCGCCGGCTCCTTCAAGCACCTTTATCTTAAGGCTCTCTCCAGTGCCGAATACATCATCGCCCAATATGCCCAGAGCCTCGGCATCTCTTACCGCCTCGCTGACCCTGCTTACGGCAAGCGGATACTCCGCACGAACATAAACATAGGCCTCATCTGCTCCGATAGCCCTTGCAGCAATCATCATCCCTTCTAACACTCGGTGCGGATTGCCTTCCATAAGGCTTCTGTCCATAAAAGCGCCCGGATCGCCTTCGTCGCCGTTGCAGATTACATATTTCTTCTCGCCGGGCTGGGGGAGAGTGAGCGCCCATTTTTTCCCTGTGGGGAATCCGCCCCCGCCTCTGCCTCGCAGACCAGATTCGAGAACTTCATCATATATCTGCTGAGGCTGCATCTGTGTAAACGCTTTTCTCGCTGCGAAGTATCCCTCATGTGAGATATACTCTTCTATATTGCAGGCATCAATCTTGCCGCACTCATCGAGAACCGTACGTTTCTGCCTTGTATAAAAGGGGATGTCCTTGGTGGTTTTGCAGGTGTTTCCGGTAGCCGGATCGGAGTATAGAAGTCTTTCCACAGGCTTATCATCAGCTACTGAGGATTCAACAATTTCAGCAGCATCCTCCGGCTTCACCCGCACATAATGATATTCCTGCGGACGCACCGTTACCAGCGGCCCAACCTGACAGAACCCGCGGCAGCCTGTTTTGGCCATAACCACATCAGCATCCTTATCAGATTCGAGCTTTACCGAAACGTTTAAGTCTTTCTTTTCCACCTGCTCTTTTATAGCCTCAAAGACCTTCAAAGACCCGTTTGCAACGCAGGCCGTACCTGCGCAGACCACAATCTGCCTCTGGGTTTTCTCAAGGGCTTTGAGGTAGTTTTCTTTTATTGATTCCAAATTTACGGTTGCCGCAATCATCAGGCCTTCTCCTTTTCAAGAATTTCTTCGATAAGATTTCCCGCCTTCTCCGGCGTTACAAGCCCGTAAACATCTTCGTTTATAGTAATCACCGGAGCCATCCCGCATGCACCGAGACAGCTGACAGTTTCCACTGTAAAAAGCTGGTCGTCTGTTGTGCATTTTTCCTTGTCAAGGCCGAGCTTTCCCTGCATTGCCTCAAGGATCGCTATCGAGCCCTTTACATGGCAGGCTGTTCCGTCGCATACATGGATTACATACTTGCCTTTCGGCTCAAGTGCGAAGTGTGCGTAAAAACTTGCCACTCCATAAACCTTTGCCGGCGGCATTTTCAGACTTGTTGCAATATATGTTAAAATTTCTTCCGGCAGATACCTGTACTCCCTCTGCACTGCGTGGAGTATTGGTATGAGATTTGATTTGTCTGCCTGATGTTCTTCAAGTATCCGGCAAACCTTCTCAAACTTCTGCTTTTTACAGGCTTCACAAGACATCAATATTTCCTTTATTCAATTATCACTAAACTACTTCTTTTACTCTTATATCAGCTCCATATCAGAGCTTTTTAAATGCTTGTTATTGAGCGTATCAACAATTTCTCTGAGCATATTTCTTCTAATATCCAAAGACGCCGGCAAGTTCGGGTCCTGGTGGGCTTCGTTAATCTTCGTTCCCACGATAAAATGTATGCTGTCGCTCTCGAGCAGGTATTCCACTAATTTTTCAGCGGGATTTTTTGCAGGCGGGTCAATTTCGCCTCTGCTTTTTAGCAGTTCAAGCGCCCTGCTCAACGTTACCGTACCCTCAGTAACCAGCTCTGCGCCTTCCATCTTAGAGGCCGGAGGGATATAGGGATCGGTCCAGCTGAGGTCTATCTTCACATCCCTTTTCGTCTGATTTGCGATAATCCTCGCAGTTGTTCCTCCGCAGACAAGCTTTCTTCCGCTGAACTCTTCAAACTTTGAAGCGAGCAGGCCGTCATTGCTCTGATTGTACGGAGGGCCTGTTATCACAAGCGTTCTGCGGGGATGCCTGAAAGAGATTACTGCTGCGCTTATATCGTCTTTGGCTTTATTGCCGTCGTTCTTCAGAGCCCTTTCAACAATCCTGCGGGCAAGCTTCCTCGCTGAAACAGATTCTAACCCGCCCAGCTGAGCGGTTATATATTCCTCAGCTCCCTGAGATGTCCAGCCAAGAGGCATAGAGTCTGTTCCCATCCCGGACTGGGTAACGCCGTCGCTGCAGAAAAAAAGCTTATCACCTTTGACCGCATCAAAGCTTGTATATTTGAGCTCTCTCTGTCCTGCTGAGCCGGCATCTATCCTGTGGCTGCTTCTTTCCAGCTCAATCTTTCTGCCGTTCCTGAGAAGAAGGCAGCAGGGATTGTCATATTCAATTATCCGCACCCGCCCCTCATAACTCACATCAACTATGGTGAAAGTGGAATACCCCACTTTCCGAACGCTGCATACCGGCAGAGTGGCCATAATGATCTCTGAGGCGCGCTTGAGATCTATATCGCTCTTGATGTAGTTCATTGCCATCGTAGAGGTTAGGGTAGCAAGGACGTTGGCCTTAATCCCGCTTCCGAGCCCGTCAGCGAGTATGCAGATAGTTCTCTGGCCGTCTTCTGTCCTGCTGGAATAAAAAACATCGCCGGGAGAGCCCATACCTTCCTTGCTCTTCTGGAAAGAGCCGACCTCTACGAAGAAATCATTCTTTGTGAGCATCATTGCCCCTTTCGCTCTCTTCGCTGCCTGTCTGGAAAGACTCTACAATAGAATTGAGAATCACCTCTGAGTCAGAAGCATTCTCCCCGAGAAGATAGGCAATCTGCTGAACAGTCTGAAGGTTTTTCTCTATAACGTTTTTCGCCTTGTTTATTATCTGCTCCTTGGCGACTGCCGGAGCGGTAATATCCTGCAGAAACGCACCTGCGAGCCTTCCCTGCTCGATAGTGAAAACGGTAATATGCAGAACGGCGTTATTGAGCTTTATGTCCTTCTCGATAACCTGCTCACGGCTCTCTATTGCCCTTCGAAACATCTCAGCGCTGGGCAGGAGTTTTTCGATTTTTGCCTTCTCCAGCCCGGGAATCTGAGCGTACAGCTCTTCGGTATCGCTTCCAAGCATAGAGGCAAAACGCCTGTTAGACTCTACCACCTCAAGCTTCTCATCCACAATCACTACCCCGCCGGGCATTGTTTTGATAAGCATATCGGCCTTCTTATGGGCGAGCTGACGCATATAGCTTACGCACATACTCTCCTCCGCCCTGCCTTCAAGAAGCGCCTCGGCAAACTGCCTGCAGGAATCATACCCGCAGCCGCTGCAGTTGAGCTCGTCCTCGGGGCGGTATTTGCCAACACGCTCAAGGGCTTCTCTTATCTTATGCTCGGGATATTTCTTTTCTTCCTTCGGGTCGGGGCTGAAGCTGGCAGTTATATCGATGCCAGGCTTTCTGGGTATATTTTCCTTTTCATATTCGCTGCCTGACAAAACATCAAGCCGTTTTAATGCGCTGCTCTTTCCGCTCTGGGCTGCCGGGCCGTTAACGCATCCGCCGTCGCAGGAGAGCAGTTCGAGGAATACAGGCTTATCGGGCTTGAAATTCTCGAGCCCTTCAAGAACCTGCATTATATTATCCATTCCGGAGAATGTCATATAGCCTGCATCAGTAACATCGCAGTTGGCCTTGATGCCTGCTATCATCCCGCCGTCTACGGGATAGAGACTGCCCTCTGCCGCCCTCTGCGGAACAAACGCATCCCCGGTCTTATCGGGCTCAAGAGCTGCCTGGTCAATCTCTTCATCCATAAGCCACTGCTTCAGGTCTTGGAAGGTTATCGCAACATCCAGAAGGCCTTCTGAGGTGTCCGATTCCTTCTTCTTGCCTATGCAGGGGCCTGCAAAGACGATCCCAATATCCTCCCCGTATTCCTTGCGGAGCATCTTGCAGTGCGCAAGAAGGGGCGAGAGAATGCCTGTAATGCTGCCTGCAAGCTGAGGCATATATTTAAGCACATACTCAACCACGGTAGGACAGGCGCTTGAGATGTAAACGCCGGGGCTGCCTTCGGCGAGTATTTCCGCAGTATTTGCAGAAACTTCCTGCGCCCCGAGAGCGGTCTCTGAAACGCCCGCAAAGCCGAGCTTCTTAACCGCTGCTATGAGCTTGTCCTCGCTGCCTTCAAACTCCGCCCTCCAGCTGGGAGCTATAGACATATATACCTTTTCTCTGCTTTTCAGCAGAAGGCGTGCCCTCTGGAGGTCGTTTCGTATCTTTTTTGCGCCTGCCGGGCAGGTTCGAACGCACGTACCGCACATAATGCAGCTGTCGTTCATTATCCTTGCGTGGCCGTCCTGTATCTGTATCGATTTTACAGGGCATCGGCGCAGGCACTTGTAGCAGTCCTGGCATTCCGCTGCCTGAGTGTAAACTGGTTCCATAAAATCCATACTATACCCTTTCAAAGCCGCTGGTCAGTTTATTATGCCCTTTTCTCTCAGATGGATTCTGATAAGGTCTAAAACTGATTCTGGCTTAATATCATCATACTCTTTATCATCAATCGTAATGTGAGGGCCGCTGCTGCATTTACCCTCGCAAAGGCTCCCTGAAAGCTCAATGCTCTGTTCAAGATTGTTTTCAGAGATATACTCTTTGATGAGCTCTATGGCCTTATTATTCCCGCGTGTAAAGCAGGAGCTTCCCATACAGAGCCTTATTTTCACTTTTCCGTTCATACATTTGCACCGCTGAATTCCTCTGCCGATTCTTCGTTCTTCTCTCGAAGCCTGCTTGAGAGAACCGCAAGCGAACATTCAAGCTCCACCCGCTCAACGATTATGTGCTCGGGAATATCCAGACGGACAGATGTAAAGTTCCAGATTGCCTCAATCCCAGATTCCACCATATACCCTGCCACCTGCTGAGCCCTGTTCTGCGGGACGGTAAGCACGCCTATTTTTATATGCAGCCTTTCTAACAGATCGGGGAATTTCTCAAGGCTGAAAATTTTCTTCCCGCTGATCTCTTTGCCGATTTTGTTTTTATCAACATCAAAGCCGGCAACTATATTCAGCCCCCGCTCGCGGAATCCTTCGTATCCCATAAGAGCCACCCCGAGATTGCCGCAGCCTACGAGAAAGGCATCTCTGCTGTTGTTCCAGCCGAGAAAGTCCTCAAGGTGTTTGATCAGGCCGGCAATATTAAAGCCTACTCCGGACTGCCCGGAAATGCCTGTGGCCGAGAGGTCTTTGCGAACCTGAATAGCCTCAAGATGCAATGCACGTGCTATATACGCGCTGCTGATATTTTCGTGCCCCTCTTCCAATGCCTGCCTGAGTATATGCAGATATGAGGGAAGCCTCTTGATTGTGGGCAGTGAAACTGATGAAACTTTCATAATCATACATACTCTTTCAAAGATATTTTAATATCGATATTTTTTTATCGAGGGTATTTTATCACACTCTAAACGAATTTCAAGGACTTTTTAAAATTTTATTATCATCCCAAAGTTTGCAGGTTATTAGCAGTTAGACTTATTAGCACAAGTGTTAAATTGCCTGTAATTTTGAGCTTCTTAACTCGGACTTCTTTTGCACGCTGTCCCATCAGTAAAAAGCATATCAGATGATCCCACGCTCTGGTCAGTTTGGTTGCAATCGCTTTGTGCAGACCAGCAGTGAGCAGTACTCTTTTGCACCGGAATATTTCCTATGGCACTATTAAGGTTTTTGCTGTTTGGAGGATACTTCTGTTCATTAACAACTTCTGCAACTATCGTTTCTATTCTGATCTCTTTGGCTGATATAGTTTAAGAACAAGAAAATCACTTAACAGGATATTCGTCTGACCCCAATTACAACACTTAAGCCGGGGACACCGTGTCTCAACAATTCCAACGAAAGTTCGAAAATGACGATTCAGCCGACCTTGGTATTTATAGAGAGAATGCTGCAGCAGGAAAACTGAAAATCTAAGGCTTGCCCTGAACAATTTTCTTGCCTATCTTTTCATCTGCTAACCGAATATTTAATTTTATAATATCATACGCGGCTTAAAATCCTATGACAAAAGCTTCTTAACGTATAAATACCATATCAAAGCTCAAGTCTTTTCAAATACCTAAAAATTCCGGGAGTATAATAATTATCTGCCCGAGATTTTTAAAGATTTAAGGGTTACATCCCTGAGATTAACAGGGCTCCACTTTCCCCTCAAAGGTCGTATTTTAAGGCGGTGTTCACCTGGATTTAATGTTATTTTATCTACAATACTAACGGTTTTAAAATTTGAATAGCTTCCAGTGGGGTTAAGCTCAGCCCGGTATTTCTTATCATCAATTTCTATGGTTATCTCAGATGCTTTATCAGTCAGAGCAACATCGGTTTTTACAGAAAATTCAGCTTTCTTTTCCACTTCAAAAGGCCATTCAATCCAAACTCTTGCATCTGTCCAGAAACCAATGTTTTTTTTGCTGTTTATCGTTTCTAATTTGGCTTTAGAGCCGTATCCCGGGTTGTGAATATTGGCAAGCTCAGCTTTCAAAACTATCTCACCCTGAGCGTTAGCGGATGGAATAATCTTGTCTATGTCAAGCTCGCCTTTAACCTTCAAAACTGCAACAGTATCAATTTCGTTAAGAGGCTCAGAAGGCAGCTCAACCATAACTCCATCTGAGACAGAAGCGGCTTTAAGCTTTTTCATATTTTCCAGCAGGTAAGCCTGCTGAACCTTGTTTTTAAGCCCGGGCAGGATGAGCTTTCCGTCTTCTGGCCAGTCGAAAATATGCAAATAAAGATCTGCCCCATTGATGTATGTTTTTTTAGTGCATCTTCCCCAACTCAGCTTTGCGAAAGGACTCGCCGTTGTCTCGTATATAGACCTGCTGTTTACGCTCATCCATTTGCCAATCTCTTTGAGCCTTTCAACTGATTCTTGAGGTATCTCACCCTTCGAAGTTGGGCCTACATTAAGCAGGTAATTACCGCCTTTACTTGCAATATCAACGAGGTTGCGAATGAGATTTTTTGCTGATTTCCAGTTATGGTCATAGCTTTTAAAACCCCATGTATCGTTCATAGTCATACATGCTTCCCAGTCATAATCAAGGCCTTTTGCCGGGATATGCTGCTCCGGCGTTTTTAAATCGCCCGGATAGCCTCCTCCAAGACGATTGTTTGTGATTATACCGGGCTGAAGACTTATAAGCGGCTGGAGCATATCAGCTCTTTCCTTGTTCATATCAACCGGTGTATCCCACCACAAAACCGCAATATCGCCGTAGTTAGTAAGTATTTCTCTAACCTGCGGGGCTGCGATATTCTTAATGTATTCATCCATGCTCCCAAGCTGGGCGGGGTCCCAATGGCCGGAATGCTCGGCAGTAAACTTGTCGATTTTTTCATGATCGGGGTTATCCCAGCCTGCTTTTGCAGGAACCCGCATTACCGCCCCTCCTTTATGGCACCAGTCCTGGGCCTGAGAATAGTAAAAGCCAAGCTTAATGCCGTGTTTTTTGCAAGCCTCAGCCAGCGGCTTTAAGAGGTCTTTGCCGTAAGGCGTTGCGTCAACCACATCCCAATCTGTAACCTTGGAATTATACAGAGCAAACCCGTCGTGGTGTTTTGAAGTGATAACAATGTATTTAATCCCTGCATTTTTTGCAAGCATAACCCATTTATCAGGGTCATAATTTACAGGGTTAAATCCTTCAGCATACTCTTTATATTCAGCAACGGGTATTTTACCGCGATTCATTATCCACTCCCCAATACCCTTAACCTTATGTCCTTTGTAAATGCCGGCAGGGACGGAATAAACGCCCCAATGAATGAACATTCCAAAGCGGGCATCTCGCCACCAGTCCATTCTTTGATTCCGCTGTTCTTTTGTTTCGTTTGCATAGGGCCAAGAAGTATCATTTGCCTCTGCTAAACTACAAAATACAGCAAAAATTAAAAAAGATAAAAGCACCTTAACTGCGACCTGATTTCTCACGATAACCTCACTATAAAATTTTAAAAACAATATTCTTTAATTTCGACACAACGCACCTTCAGAACTGACAAATACACCTGCGCAACGAAATCTACTTTTGAAGCTCTAACTGATAGTCAATATGCAAAGCTGTTTGCCTTGCGAGAATTTGATATCCTTTTTTAGTTAAATGCACATTACCGGGAGCGTTGAACAGCTGCTCTGGAAAAATTTTTGTCATAGCATAGAGATCGTTAATAGGAATTCCATGCTTTCTGATTACCTTTTTTGCCAATTTATTGTACTTAACTTCATCTCCTGCAATTCTTCCCGGCTCACCTTCGGGAACAACTGTTGTGGATGCCCAAATCAGCTTTGCTCCAGTTTTTTTTAGCCTATCTACGAGTATTTCGAGATTTTTCTCATACTGCTCAAGCGAATTAGTAATCGTGCCGTGTTTTTTGTCACGTTTATTAAGTCGATTAGACTCTGGATTGCGATAGCAAAGGTCATGGAGGCCCCAGTTAAAATGAATCAAATCCAATTTTTTATCACCCAGCCACTTTTCTATTTCCTCAAGCCCTTTGCTGGTTGGGCCTGCATTGCCTTCGTTATGTATAACATTTGCCTTACCCTGCAAGAGCTGGCGAACGTGTGGCGTGTAACCTATTGATATGGAATCACCAATTATTAACACATTCGCAAGCTTATCTTGTGATGCAGCCACAATAGAAGAAACTATCAAAATAGCACAGAACATGCGTTTCATTATACTTTCCTTTTCAGCTTTTTATAGAAGATTATTCAAATTCAATTTCAACACTATCAATCATTGGCTTTGAGGGGTTTTCTGTTGTATCTTCAAGTTTGAATTCAAAGCAGAAACCGTAAGCTGGAGGAAGGAAGCTAATATCCATACTCGCATTCCTGCGTTCTATCCGCTTTGCAAAACCCTCGATATAGTCATAGTTTTCCTTTACTTCCTGCCACTTAGTCCAGAGTTCGGCCTCACCATCATTGTCAGTATCAGCCCCAACTCTGGCTGTTACTTTCTCAACCCACGGTCCGGGACTCACATAATCTGTATCCATCTGCGTTACGAGATAGAACTGACCTTCCGCAAAACAAATATCCGGATCAGGATGCCCCTTTCCAATATTCCCGCACCACTGGAACTTCTTATTCAGCGAATCAGAAGTAAACCAGCAAACACTCATATCATGGCCGCCGACGGGATCAAAATCACCAAAAAGATAATACTGCTCACCAATACTAATCATCGCCCAGTCGCCGTAGGCTTCCTGTTCCGGCTTGTGGACGTTGTATTTAGCTGCATTGCTTTTCCAGTCCGGATGCTGAAGCCAGTGAGGATGCTTATACTCGCCAACTTTGCCTGTAGGCTTGGTGCGATTATCAACAGCAAAATCCAGTATCTCAAAATCAGTGATCCCGTTTTTACTCACGGCGTGCCCTGCCAGAGGCGAATCCCACGAATGTTTAGAGGCATTTATCGGGCTCCAGTCTTCATAGATCACATGGAAACTCCCTTCTTTATCACGGAAAAACGCACAATCGGAACCGTCAGAAGGGTCTGCAAAAGCGAGCCCCATATTCTTCCCGGGTTCGCCGTCGGTGAGATCGTCATCAATGTAAAGATGCGGGTCCTGGTCGTTTGGGTAGTCGTAATAGATGTAAGCCTTCCCGTCAGAATATTCTGCTGTTGTAACCCACCGAGAAAAATGTTTGGTAACAGGCCCGTGATGTACCCAGTTTTTCATATCCCTGCTCTGCCATGCGTGATATCCGCCAAAACCCTTTTTAAGACCGCCCGGGGCGTTGTACACATTTGGAAGCGGTGTAGTTTTCAGAGGAACATCAAAACCATCAAGAGAAGCAGCTTCCGCTTTAAAGCTGTCCTCACCTTTAATTTTAACATACTGCCCAAACATCCAATAGTTGTCCTGTCCAAGAATAAGCATAACAGGTGCATTATGAAAATTATCAGGGCCAAGATTTTTTACAGGCTTCCAGTTCTCCCAAACCGCTGACTGAGATATTGTGATAGACTTAGCAGACATCTTTTTATCGAAGCGCTTCACCTTGCTTGTGTAATAACCTTTTTCAATGGACGGGCAAACTGTGTCATCTTCAAAATATATCGCGCTGTATGCCTTTCGAAGCTGCTTCCACTGCTTTTTAGTTTCTACTTTCCAACTGTCAGCTTTAACGAAATTATTAAACAGCAAAACGAATGCCGCTAAAAATAAACTTTTATAAATTAAATATTTCATATTAAATCCTGTTCTATATCTCTATTAGCAATGTTAACACGTTTTCATCATCTTGGAATCAACTCTACTTTGGGAAACCATTTTTCCTGATATATTCACCAACTTTATGCAGCGTATTTACGTCCTGCTTGTCAAGAGAGCCGTCAGGGAGAGGCCCTGTATTCAACAGGAGATTAGCATCATAATCAGCAGCATATTTCAAATTATCCAGCACAGAATCAAAACCTCTGTGATTGCCGTCATGTTTTTTGGTATATCCCCAGCCGGCAATAGCGGTGCATATCTCAAAAGGCTTTCCGGCTGCCTGTTTTTTCTTTACCTTTTCCTTATCTTTGAGCCAGTGAATCTCAGGGGAATAATAATCCTCTTGACCATTGTAGCCCCATTTTGATGTAATCAAACATTGGGGCTGGAGTTTCCGGATAAGCTTGTATGTATCATCAACTCGAAACTTCTCAATAGGCCCGCTCATAGGAACGCCATGCCCATCAAGCCAAATGCTGGCAATTGGGCCGTATTGAGTAAGCAGCTCATTAATCTGCTGGTGCATATACTCTATATAAATATCTAAATCGTGCTCCTTGCCGTATTTGTAATACAGCTCAGGCTCATAATACTTCGGGCGTGCAAAGCTTCCCCATTTATCATTATTTGGAGCATGCGGATGACGCCAATCCCTTCCGTGAGAAAAATAAAGACATAACCCAAGCCCCTTTTTCTCGCAGGCTTCGGCCAGCTCGGCAACAAGATCTCTTTTTGCTGGCGATTTAACACTGTTGAAATCGGTCGATTTTGTATCAAACAAACAAAAACTGTCGTGATGGCGAGTTGTAATATTCACATACTTCATTTCAGCGCGAAGAGCCAGATCAGTGATTTCATCAGCATCAAAGTTTTCAGCAGTAAAGAGTTCAATAAGCTTCTCATACTCTTTAACATGTATTTTCTCCTTAATCTGAACCCATTCCCCCCGTCCAAGCAGACTGTAAAGCCCGTAATGAAGGAAAAGGCCAAACTTTGCTGCTCTAAACCAATCCATTGAAGAAGAATGAGGTTTGGCAGAGTAATCCTGAGCAAAACCTTTTAAATATGAAGGTGCTGAAGAATTAAACTGACCTGTAGAAAATGCCGGCAAACCTATTAGCCCGGCAGCACCCATTATTTTGGTAAATTCGCGCCTGTTTAGCATTTAGTATTTTCCCTATGAAATACAAAAGAAATAGCAATTCAATCTGTTTACTGTTATATTATATATCGTAATCCAGTGTATTTTTTTTGCAGCCATTTTTTTGCTTTTTTTTGCTTCACAATAAAGGCAAATACGATTATGCAAGATCATTTCTGTAGATTATTTTTCATTGAATCTGGATAATCCCCTTAATCAGACCCGTGCAAGAAGTCCGCCAGAGGCGGATGTAACAAATGAACAGCAGATTCCCATTACACCCAACTATCAGCTTTTGCGATATATAATGTCGAGGCAAGTGTAATTTATTTTTTGTTCAAAAATTTCACAAAAGGCTTGACATTGCGGCCGGATATTGATATATTTTTATCAAAGTTAAGACAAAGGCCGAAACAATGCAGGAATTAAAACCAATATACACAATAACCACGGACTGTCAGGACTGCTACAAATGCCTTCGGGAATGCCCGGTGAAGGCGGTGAAGGTATCCTCGGGCAGTGCGAGCGTTGTTCATGAGCTCTGCATAAGCTGCGGGCACTGCCTTAACGTATGCCCGCAGGGTGCAAAGAGATACCGCAGAGATATTCAGTTCGCCGCAAACACGATATCTAAATACAAGGCTTTGGGCAGGAAAGTGGCTGCTTCTGTTGCGCCGAGCTTTATCTCCGAATTTTCTGATCTGCCGGTTTCAAGCTTTATCAAGGCCGTTAAGATGCTTGGCTTTGATATAGTATCAGAAACCGCGCTTGGTGCGGAGCAGGTCTCCGCTGCCACGGTGAAACACCTCCGCGATGAGAAGCCGGATGTATGCATATCCTCTGCCTGCCCTGTGACGGTAGAGTTTATAAAGAAGTATTACCCGTCTCAGGGCGAAAGTATAGCCCCGCTGTTCTCACCCCTGCTGGTGCACTGCCGAATGCTCAAGCAGATTTACGGCGAGGATACATCAGTTGTATTCATTGGGCCTTGTGCAGGCAAGAAGCTGGAGGCCGATTCAAACCCCGAACTGCTCAGCGCTGCGATAACGTTTGAAGAGCTCAGGGGCTGGTTTGAGGCTGAGGGTATAAACCCGGAGCATATATCTGAAAATATGGAACGATTCAGCCCGAACAGGGCAGCGAACGGGGCATTGTACCCGGTAGAGGGCGGAATGCTCTCTGGGATAAAGCACGGGTGCAGCTCAATTGAGAGCAGTTATGCGTCGTTTTCAGGGATTGAAAATATGCGAAAGGTTATGGAAGACCTTGAGAACAACGAGCCCCCTGCCCCGCTTTTTCTTGAACTTCTCGCCTGCGAAGGCGGCTGCATAAACGGCCCGCTGGTTTCAGACAAAAAGAAGCTTCTCTCAGGGAGGGCAAGCGTTTTGAAATATGCAAACTACCGCAAAGAGAGTATCACAGCAAGCACGAAAGTGGAAACAAGGGGCGAATACAGGATTGAACCGGTAATACCTGCAGAGCACCGACCCGCTCAGATAAAGCAGGCTCTTGAAAAGGTGGGCAAATACAGCACCGAAGATGAATTAAACTGCGGCTGCTGCGGCTATGATACATGCAGGAATTTCGCTGGCGCTATGCTCAGCGGAAAGGCCGAACCCTCAATGTGCGTAGGTAATATGCGGAAGATAGCTGCAAGCAAGCTCGACAGCGTTATAAGCGCCCTGCCCTGCGGGATAATCATCGCAGATTCTGGCAGCAGGGTTGTGGAAAGCAACAGGAAATTTGCAGAGCTTATGGGCGAAGACAATCTCGCTGTTTACGAAAGCTGCGGCGGGCTGAACGGTGCATCCCTTGAGAAGGTAGTCCCGTTCGACTACTACTTCCAGCAGGTAATCAAGAAAGAAAACGGATTTATAGAAAAGGAAATCAGCAGTGAAACGGGCGTTCTGAATGTGCAGATTTTCACGATAGAGCAGAATCAGCTGGCAGGCTGCATAGCGCAGGATATAACTGAGCCGGCAGTTGAAAAAGAGCACATCATCGGCAAGGCGCAGGAAGTGATGGACCAAAACCTCGATACAGTAAAGAAAATAGCCCATCTGCTGGGGGAAAACGCCGCAGCATCGGAGGACATACTAAACTCTATAATCAAGAACTTCAGGAAAACGGGGGTGAAAAAATAGCGCTGGCGGAGAATTTCATAGAGATAGACCACTATCAGGCTCTCAAGCACGGCCAAAGGCTCTGCGGAGATGTGGTGGAGAAGCTGCGCCTCGAGGATCAGGGAAGGGTGATCACTGCCCTTTGCGACGGCCTCGGGTCGGGCGTGAAGGCGCACATACTCTCAACGCTGACATCAACAATCGCCACGCACTTTGCAGCCTCAGAATCCAACCTCAGGCGATATGCAGAAATTATAAGCCAGATCCTGCCGGAATGCAGCGAGAGGAATCTGGGCTATTCCACGTTTACAATTTCAGATATCGATTCGAGCGGACGCAATAAGCTGATAGAGTTTGACAACCCCTCTGCGATTCTCATAAGAAACGGCAGAATCGAGAGGATAAAGCGCAGGAAAGTTTCAGTAAAATACGGCAAACTCGGCAGCAGAGAGGTTTTCCAGAGCGTAATCGATATGCAAAGAGGCGACAGGCTTGCAATCTGCAGCGACGGGGTAACAGAATCAGGCAGAGGCGAAAAAGGTATGCAGTGGGGCTGGGAGGAAGAAAATCTTGCGAAATTCTGCGCTGGGATATGCAGCGAAAACAAAGGGCTTTCTGCAAGACAGATGGCAAAGAATATCGTAGAAGCAGCGATAAGAAACGAAGGCGGGAAGTGCAGTGATGATGCAACGGCTCTTGTGATAAACCTCAGAAGGCCGAAGAAGACACTGCTGGTAACCGGGCCGCCCTCTCAAAGAAAATTCGATGCATACATCACAGACAGGCTGAAAAATTTCCTCGGGACTAAAATTATCTGCGGCGGAACAACAGCAAAAATAATTGCTGACAAGCTCGGAAGACCTCTGCATACACACCCGGCAAACATCGGGGAAGGCCTTCCTCCTGCATCTGAGATTGAAGGGGTAGATCTGGTTACAGAAGGCATACTCACGCTCTCAAAGCTCGAGGATATGCTTGATACTGCAGGCAGCGGAAGAGCAGAAAACACGCCGGCAGGGGCTTTAATGGAGCTTCTGCTTGAATCGGACATAATAACACTTATAGTAGGCACGAAAATCAATCAAACCCATCACAATCCGGATTTTCCGATTGATGTAGAGATCCGCAGGAATCTCGCCCGAAGACTGAAGAGGGTGCTTGAGAAAAATTATTTGAAGAAAGTTGAGATAGAGCTGGTATGAAAAAAATATTAGTTGAAATATGCACGGGTACAACCTGCCATGTAATGGGTTCAGAGGCGATTATGGAAATACGGGATATGCTCGCAAGCCGCTTTAAAGATATTGTGGAAATAAAGGCCACAAGCTGCATCGGGCTATGCAGGGAAAGGAATGCTGAGCAGGCTCCTTTTGTTAAGGTCAACGGGAGGGTCGTTCCCGAGGCGAACCTGCTGAGAGTAACTCAGATGATAAACGAAATAGAGAGGGGCGATTAGATGCTCTCAGACAACAACGCCAGCAGGATAGTAAAGAAGCTGCTCGTAGAGACTGCCCGCTTAAGCCTTGAGGAAAACCTCGAGGAGGAGATAGACCGGCTTGTTATCAATATGATTCCCAAAAACAGCGCCGCAAACCGGTGCTGCGTGCATAAAGACCGAGCAGTGATAAAATACCGTCTAATGGCAATCTTAGGCCGCAGCATTGAAGATGAACAAGACGAGCTCAAGCCCTTGAGCGAATACGCCAAGGAAACTCTCAATCGAGAGAAGATAACAGAGCCCGTGCTTACTGTCATAGATGAGGCCTGCAGTGCGTGCCCTTCTGGGAGGCATTTTGTAACAAACGTATGCAGAGGCTGCGTTGCGAGGCCTTGTATGGTAAACTGCCCGAAAGATGCCATCGAAATTCACAACGGCAGAGCGGAAATCGATGAAGACAGATGCGTAAATTGCGGGATATGCCTGAAGGTATGCCCATACAACGCTATAGTTGAGATCCCCGTGCCCTGCGAGAGTGCCTGCCCTGTAGGGGCGATAAGCAAAGACCAGAGCGGGAAGGAGAAGATCGACTATTCAAAATGCATCTTCTGCGGCAGATGTATGACCTCGTGCCCGTTTGGAGCAATTATGGAACGCTCGCAGATTATTGATGTTGCCAAAAAGCTTGCGGAAGGGCGAAGGGTTGCTGCGCTTACAGCCCCCTCGGCTGCAGGCCAGTTCCCCTGCGATTTCAAACAGCTTAAAGGGGCGATCCTCAAGGCGGGATTCGGCGAGGTGCTGGAGGTGGCCGAAGGGGCAGATATAACAGCGAAAAAAGAAGCTGAGGAGTTCGAAGAAAAAATCAGAGAAGGACAGAAGTTTATGACATCAAGCTGCTGCCCTGTTTACAAAGAAGCTGCCAAAAAACACATCCCCGAACTGTGGGAGTTTATATCTGATACGCCAACTCCTATGGAATTTGCAGGACGCAGGGCAAAGGCAGACAGTCCCGACTGCATTACGGTATTTATAGGCCCCTGCATCGCTAAAAGACAGGAGGCTCTAGAGGGCAGCTCTATCGACCACGTACTAACCTGCGAGGAGCTGGGGGCGATTTTGGTGGCCAAGGATATATTCGTACGTGAAACAAACCACGCTGAAACGCTCGGGTCAGCCAGCATTGAGGCGAGAAAATTTGCAGTCTCAGGCGGGGTTACCAACGCCGTGAAAACGCACCTTTCCGGCAGCACAGAAATAAAACCGGAGCTTATAGACGGGCTGGACAAAAAAAACATCAAAAAACTCTCTGATATGTGCAAAGCAAACACAGATGCCAACTTTGTGGAAGTGATGAACTGCAAAGGCGGTTGTGTAGGCGGGCCGGGAAATCTCAGCTCACCTGCAAGGGCTGCAAAGAGGATTGAAAAATCATTCGAATAATAAAAACTCTTAACCTGCCCATTAACAGCAAAACAGCACTGAGATATTTCAGCCGCTGAGCAGCGCTGAGATATTTCAGCCACTGAGAAACGCTAAGATGCGCTAAGGATTTTTTTAGACAGGGCTTTATAGGTTCAAGGCAATGATAAGGCAGAAGTTTTTACTCCTGCAGCTGCCGCTGACCCGAGTCCACCTCGTCCACCTTGTCCGGCAGATAATCTTCCATGATTTTTCACTGATGATTTTGATTGCGCGAATTGCTAACATTTTATAACTCTTCTGTTTAAATTAGATATAATCACTAATTCCTCTATAATATTATTTGACTTAATAAGCATTTTATGTTACAAGTTATGCCGCTGAGAGGGGAGGAAGCCTTAATAGCGTTCGGGCAGGTAATTTTATGGATGAGACTACAAAAAGAGTTCTTATTGTTGACGATAATGCCGGCAACTTAAGTGTTGTTGCTGGTCTTGTCAGCAAGATGGGCTATGAGATAATACTTGCCCAAAACGGCAAAGAAGGCCTCAAAAGCGCAAAGAAGTATTCCCCCGATGCGGTACTTCTGGATATTATGATGCCTGATATGGACGGCTATGAAGTTTGCAGTGAGCTGCGCAGCCTGCCCCAGACAAAAGACATTCCGATTATATTCCTCACAGCCAAACTCCAGGAAGACGGTATAGACAAGGCTTTTGAGTGCGGCGGGACAGACTACGTTACAAAGCCCTACAGCTCGAATGTACTTCTGGCAAGGCTCAAAACACACATAGACAATTTCGTACTTGGTAAACAGACCCTCGAGCTCAAAGATAAGCTCAAGGTTCAAAATCAGTTTCTTGAAAGCATTTATGAAGATGTTCAGGTGGGTCTTTTTGTCCTTGAAGTTGAGGAAAACAGCAAGCTCAGATACCTCGGCGTAAACACCAAGTTTGAGGACATAATGGGGATAAGATCAAAAGACCTTATGTACAAAACCCTTGAAGAGCTCACAAAACATTTTTCGAAATTCACTATTGAAGAGCTTCTGAAAAATGCAGAAAAATGTATATCTGAAAGAAAAAAGATAAGCTTCAAGGGCCGTGTAATCACCAACGAAAAAACAGTTCTTTGCATAACCACGCTCAGCCCGGTCGTAAACGAAAGCGGAGCGATTATAAGGATAATCGGTTCGAGCACAGACATAACAGAACTGGAGAGGGCCAAACATGAGCTCGAAAACCATAAAAACAACCTTGAAAAAGAAGTTAAAGAGCGTACAAGCGAGCTGAATAAAAGCAGAGAAGACCTTCTGCTTGCCCAGCAAATAGCGCGTATAGGGCACTGGCATTTCGAGCTTCACAACGACAACTTCACGTGCTCTAAAATTGTAGATAAGATTCTCGGTATGCCGATATCGCAAGGTGTGCCGATATCAAAATTCAGGAAGCTTATAGACCCGAGCTACATTGACAGATTCGACAAGGTGCTCAATAAGATCTTCACGGGCTACCGGGAAGGTAAAAAAATTGAGCTTAGATTCATCTCTGCGGAAAAATACAAATACATAGAGATGAACATAAAGCCTGTGTTTAACGGAAACCGGTGCGAATACATTTTCGGGACGATACAGGACATTACCTCCCGAAAGCATATGGAGATTGCCCTGACCAAAATCCAGTTTGCCGTAGATGAGTCTTCAGATGAAATATATTTCCTCGATAAACAGGGACGGTTTATATATGCAAACCAGACTGCTCTTAGAAACTTCGGGATCCCGGCGGATAAACTCGGCAGCAAGGATATATTCGAATTCAACCCCGAAAAAACCAGGCAGTGGTGGAAAGAAACTTGGGAAACGCTCAAGAAAGACAAAAAAATATCCTTGCAAACCACCCACCGAACAAAAGACGGCCTTGAATATCCGGTAGATATCCGCGGGCAGTACCTCAAGCTCGAAGAACAGGAGCTTTGCTGCATATTCTGCCGAGATATCTCGAGGATAAAACAATACGAACAGGAGCTGGTAAAGGCAAGGGATGCAGCAAACAAGGCCAGCGAGGCAAAAAGCCAGTTCCTCGCCAATATGAGCCATGAGATTCGAACTCCTATGAACTCCATCATAGGGTATTCACAGATGCTTAAAAAATCCGACAATCTCACAAACGAACAGAAAAAACAGATTGAAATTGTTGACTCAAGCAGCCATCATCTGCTTAATCTGATTAACGATATCTTAGAGATGAGCAAGATGGATGCAGGGAAAGTAACACTTTCTCCAACTAACTTTGATTTCATCAACCTGCTGAACATTACCAAAAGCATATTCACCCTGAAGGCGGAAAATAAATCAATATTCCTCGAATACGATATACCATCGGATTTCCCCCGAGTGGTCTATGCAGATGACGGAAAGATAAGGCAGGTTATAATAAATCTTCTGGGCAATGCGGTGAAGTTTACAGACAGAGGAGGCGTGCGTGTTCGCGCTCGGCACGAGCAGCTCGATGAAAATATCCTGAAAATAACAGTGGAAGTGGAAGATACAGGGTACGGGATTTCCGAAGACGAAAAGGAGAAAGTGTTCAGCTACTTCGACCAGACAGAGTCTGGCACTAAGAGCGGCGGCAGCGGACTGGGGCTTGCAATCAGCAAAGGCTATGCAAGACAGATGGGCGGAGACATTACTTTTACAAGCCAAAAAGGCAGAGGAAGCACTTTCAGTTTCACTTTCACTGCAGAACTGCCTGAAGGAAACCAGCAGAATCAGCAGCTCAGCAAAAGAACAATAAAAAACCTTACCGAAGAACATGAAGGCAAACTGGTGATAATCACGGACGACAACAGGGATAACAGAGAGGTTCTGGCGGCCATTTTAAATAACACCGGATTTCAAGTGATCTCTGCGGAAAGCGGAGGGGAAACCCTTGACCTGCTCGAGAGATTCCAGCCCGACATACTGCTTCTGGATAATATGATGCCTAATATGACCGGTGCGGAAGTTATAGAGAAGATCAAGAAAAATCAGAACATAAAGGATTTCCCCATAATAATAATTTCTGGCGATGTAATGGAAAAAAGCCATCAGCTCGCTGAAGAAGCCGGCGCTACTGATTTTGTCAGCAAGCCTTACGAAATCGACCAGCTTTTAGAAAAAATCGCCCTGTACACTAATTCAGAATATGTTTATGAGGAACCTGACGCTGATGAGCAGAATCTTTCTTTCAAAGACATGGCTAAGTATCTCTCCGGAATCGAAAGCTCGCTATTCAATTCGCTCAAAGCAGACCTCGAAAACGGACGAATGAAGGAATTTACAGAGCAGACAGAAAAGCTGAAGAAAAAAGACAAAGCAGCAGGGGCAAAATTGTACCGCCTCGCAGAAAGCTATGAATATGAACAGCTCTACAAACTATTTGGAATTGATTTAGATGACGAGAATCGATAACGCAAAAGTGATGGTTGTTGATGATATGCCCAACAACCTGCGGCTTCTCGACAAGATGCTCACCGGCTCGGGATATGATGTTTCATGCTTCCCGAAAGGCGCGATTGCTATTAAATCAGCAAAAAAACACCCGCCTGAGCTGATACTTCTCGATATAAATATGCCGGAGATGAACGGATACGAAGTGTGCAAAAGGCTCAAGGCCGACCCTGAACTGGCAAAGATACCCATAATTTTCATAAGCGCGCTTAACAATACAGAAGACAAGATAATGGCCTTCAAATCAGGAGGCGTGGACTATATTACAAAGCCTTTCAAATTTGAAGAGGTGGAAGCGAGAATTCAGACTCACCTGAAGATTGAGAAACTTACAGAGAAGCTTGAAAAACACAACGAAGACCTTGAGGACAGGTTAGACCAAAAATCAAGGGAGCTCAAGGAAGCAAACGAAAGGCTTATGATACTCGACAAAGCCAAGTCGGATTTCCTTACGCAGATATCCCACGAACTGCGAACCCCGCTTAATTCCATACTCGGGGTTATGAAGATGCTTCTTGATAATGAATGCAAATCTGTTTCATCTGATATCGTAGATATGTTTGAGGGCTCGAAGGAAAAGCTCTTATCTATTATCAACGATGCGACCCTGCTTACTCAAATCAAAGTTTCTCAAAATTCCTTCAGCAGGGAGAACGTTGCGCTGAGGCCTGCTCTGCAAAGAGCCGTGCAAACAAGCAGCCTTAAAGAAAAAGGGCGATCGCTTGATTACAAGCAAATTCCTGAAGATATTTCCATATATGCAGACAGGACTCTGATAGACAAGGCCTTTGAATCTCTGTTAAGAACTGCCCTGCTTTTATCCAGCGAGAGCTGCTCTATGCAGTTCAGCTGCGAGGAAACCAAACACAAGAATTCAAAGCTTCTGCTCTTGAAGTTAAGCGTAAAAGGGCAGAACATACCTGAGGCCATCCTTCCAAACTTTTTCAGCGAATTCGGCCATGGCCAAACCATAAGCAGCGAGGGGGATTTTGGTCTTGACCCGGCGCTTACGAATAGAATATTCCAAATTAATGACGCACGCATCGAGGCAGAAAATACCAAGGACGGTGTGGATTTCATTATAACATTCAGCGAAAATTCTATCATTAAAGAAAATGGATGAAGAGAAAACAAGGCTCTGGCTGAAGCTCTCTAAAGCTGATGGAGTTGGCCCTGCGGGAGTTGTAAGGCTGCTTGAAAGATTTGGGTGTATCGAATCGATAGCAGGCGCAGGCAAAGAGGGGCTCAAAGCAGTTAAAGGAATCGGGGATAAAACCGCTGATTCAATGCGCAAAGCCTTTGACAATCTCGATACTTCAAAAGAGCTGGAGCTGTGCGAGAACAGCGGGATAGGAATTCTCACTTTCGATTCGCCCTGCTATCCGGAACTGCTTAAAAGCACAAAATACGCGCCGGCAGTTTTGTATTATCTCGGAGATATAGAAAAACTGCAAAGGCTTGAGCCTTCAATCGCGATAGTCGGCTCGAGGCGATGCAGCTTCTACGGCAAAGAGCAGGCCAGAATTCTCGCCTGCGGGCTCGGGGAAGCAGGATTCAGCGTTGTTAGCGGGATGGCAAGGGGGATTGATTCGGAGTCGCACTATGGAGCACTTACCGCAGGCGGAGATACGATAGCAGTTCTCGGCTGCGGGCTTATGCACATTTACCCGCCAGAAAACAAAGGCCTGTTCAAAGAGATTGCAGCAAGGGGAGTTTGCCTGAGCCAGTTTGCCCCTGACACAGAGCCGAGAATGGAGCATTTTGTTCCGAGAAACAAGATTATAGCCGGCCTCTCAGAGCAGGTTTTGGTTGTGGAGGCGGGGCCGAATTCGGGTGCTATAAAAACTGCCAGCTTCGCAAGAGAAATCAGCAGGCAGGTCTTCGCTGTACCGGGCAGGATAGACAGCAGGCTCAGCTTCGGCTCGAATAAGCTAATAAAAGAAGGAGCTGTGCTTTGCAGAGGTATTTCTGATATACTAAACGAGCCCATGGAGAAACACAAGCCGGCGACAAAAAAAGCAAAGCTCAAGGGTAAGCCCAAAACGCTTTTCGATAAGGGCAGCAGTGAAGAGCTGATCGCTGAAACTCTCAATTCAGGCGAGAAAAGCAGCGATGAGATAATAGAAGAAACCGGCCTAAACGCCGGCGAGGTGAATTCCGCCCTAACTTGGCTGCAAATAAAGGGGGCAATCGAGCGTTTGCCCGGGAATAAATATAAGCTTGCGAGGAGATAAAAAAATTTTTGTTTTTGTTCGGTTTTTGTTTGGAAGTTGAGCAAAATCTGCTAAAATGAAAACTGAATGGCCTACTGCTGCCGGCAAAATGAGCCGTCAGAGTTAAGTTACGGAAGACTTAATCGGAGGCAAGGAAAATGAGAAAAAAACGCAAAAGCCCTTTATGCAGTTTCGGGCCTGGAGGCGAGTACAAAACGGAATACTCGCCGGACCGTTATGATTCGGGAGTAGAACAGAGCTCTGCTTTGAAGGTTCTGTTTGAGAGTTTTTCCTGTGCTTTAGCGGAAAAACTGATTTGGACTCTTAACACCGGCCCGCATACAGCAGAACTGCACAATTACTCGAGCCCATTTGAAATGGACTGCAATTATGGGGAGAACAATGCAGCTGACACCAGTAAAAATGAATATTCTCGAAATATTCGCAAATTTCCAGCGGGAAAAACATTATTCCCCGACGATGAAGGAACTCGCCGAACTGCTGGGAAAAAGCAGAACCACAGTGTTCGAACACTGCACCGCCCTTCGAAAAAAGGGGTATCTCTCGGCATCCCGGGGCAAGGTTCGCTCTTTGAAACTCACCGCTAAGGCAGAAGAACTTTTAGGTGATGATGCCGTAGAGGCAGTCCAGAGCGATAATGAAGGCATCCCAATGCTGGGCAGTGTGGCAGCGGGGTTTCCCGTAGAACCGCTGGAGTCAGACGAGAAACTGTCTATCCCAGCACAGTTCAGCACTAAAGGAACCCTTTTTGCACTTAAAGTTTCGGGGGAGAGTATGATTGGAGACAATATTTTCCCGGGTGATTATGTAATCTGCCGGCATACAAACGAGGCAAAAAACGGCGATATTGTGGTTGCGTTAGTGGATGAGAACGAGGCAACCCTGAAAAGATTCTACAAAGACAAAAACTGCATCCGACTTGAGCCGTCTAACGATGAATATGAAACGCTGCGGGTTACCAACTGCCTGATCAAAGGCGTTGTTACAGGGCTCTTGAGGAATATACACTAAGAGAGCTAATGAACAGCAGCAAACCCGAAAGACGCAAAACCAGAGAAGTTCGAATAGGCTCGACTGCAATTGGCGCGGAAAATCCTGTGGCGGTGCAGTCTATGACGAAAACCCTCACCACAGACATCGAGGCGACCATTGCGCAGATCAGCCGGCTCGAAAACTGCGGCTGTAATATAGTGCGCGTTGCCGTACCAACGAAGAAAGATACCGAGGCCTTCGCCAAGATAGCCGCTCAGGTGAACGTGCCTCTTGTGGCGGATATACACTTCTCCGCTCAAAGGGCAATTGAGGCAATCGAGGCGGGAGCTTCTAAAATACGAATCAATCCCGGGAATATGAGGTCTTGGCAGGAGCTTGATGAGGTTATAGCCTGCGCTAAGGTAAATAAGATTTCAATGCGACTCGGCATAAACGAAGCAAGCATAAGGAATCTCAAGGAAGACACGCCTTCCCGTGAAAGGACAGGGCTTATGTTTGAAGAGATGAGCGAATATGTGCGGGAATTTGAGAAGCGAGGGTTTTGTGAGATAGTATTAAGCGCTAAGAGCGTGGATGTGAACAGGACAATCGAGATAAACAGAAAATTCTCAGAGGGCTTTGATTACCCAATCCACATAGGCCTAACCCATTCCGGCCTGCCTGAAGACGGGATTGTGCCTTCCGCTGCGGCCGTGGGCAGTCTTCTTAGCGAAGGGATAGGCGATACAGTGCGAATCAGTCTCGCCGGCAAACCGGAGAATGAAATAATCACTGCGCAGGATATCCTCGCCTCTTTCGGGCTTTATGAGAAGAAAACGCCGAGAATCGTAGTATGCCCTACCTGCGGAAGATGTATGATAGATGTGCTCTCGCTTGCAAGAGAAATCAAACAAGCCGTCCAGGAGATTCAAAAACCGCTGAAAATTGCCGTAATGGGCTGTATTGTAAACGGCCCGGGCGAAGCGGCAGATGCCGACCTTGCTGTATGCGCAGGCAGCGGGAAGGGATATATCTACCGCGGCGGGAAAAAGCTTGCGGTTGTTCCGGAGGCTGAGCTTCTTGCAGAATTTTCAAAACAGATAAATCTGCTTGTGGCTGAGTAATACTACCACGTTCGTGATATGCCTTCCAGAGATGTTTTGAAATCGCCGGTTTTTACGTTGTATATAATTTCTTCAACCACATTATTATTCAATACGCAAGGATTTTCTTCTGAACCGGTAATCTCTAAAAGCCCGCTCTCTGAGCTGTAAGAAAGGTCTTCTCCTATTAGGGTGAATCTGTCCGGCTCAAAGTAGCTTACGCCGCCGGAGGCTGAAACATCTGAAATTTTCAGCTTGCCCTCTTCAGACTGCTGGGAGTATTCAAGCCTGAGTCTGCCGGCATCAAGGAGCTTTTCTCTGCCCGCCTGCCCTTGCGAATCAACGGGTATATAACCTATCCTCAGCGGCTCGTCAGCGCGGCGTGCAGTAATAAACTGCCGGTTTCGGTTGATAGTAAGCCTGCTGAAATTATCCACCAGAGCAAAGCACCGCGCGGTAAGATCGAATGCTGAATCATCTTTATTTGATTCGTCCGGCTGAACGTTTTTATTGTTCACCTCAATCCTGCCCGGCCCGCTTACATCAATCTGCTTGTCAACAGCGCTGTAGTTAATATCTTTTCCTGTGAGTTTCATAGCGCTGATAAGCTTATCGCCTGTGAATTTGCGGTTTGAAGCAGTAACCTCCTCACCAGTAAGATAGATAGACTCAATAGAAGACGGAGAAATCCCGCCTTCCGGATTTTGCTCCTCGCGCGAGAGCTTAACAATCATCTCTTCGCAGGTAAACTTTGTAACTTCACTGATCGAATTATTTTCCGTGCTGCTCTTGCCTGCTACATTTCCGGAAAATTCAATTTTCTCAGATTCCGCGTTGTAAACCACATCATTATCACATTCTATATCAAGGGGAAGCGTTCTTCCTTGAGCAGGCAGGTTCAGCCTGAGATTTATATCTCCGCTTGCCCTTGCCGCCTGCGAGGTGAAATCGTATTCCATCTGTTCGGAGCTGAAAACAGCAGAATTCTGCCCGCCCCCGCTGACTGAAGCGGAAAGGGTAGGATTCTGGGTGGCTAGAGCTTCGGCAGGCATCATGCGGCCGCTTTGCTCATCAAAACTGACATCAACACTGCCCGCTTTCAGAATGCCGGTGTTATTAACAAGAGAAACGTTTTCACGCAGCTTCAATTCGCTTATGCCCTCTCCGTCGGGGGAGGCTTTCAAAAACGCCCTGTCCGCTGAAAGGCTTTGCGGTGAATCTGAAAGCAGCTCGGCAGTGAGCCCGCCTTCAATCTCGGCAGATTTCAGCTTATATTTTTCTGTAAGGGCAATATCAAGACTGCTTTTAAATTTCAAAACAGACCGGCTTCCCTGCTCGCCTGAGACAAGCCTTCCCGGACCTTCCACAAAAGCAGTAAAATCTTTTCGGCTAAGCCTCATACTGCTTGAAGACAGCAGCTGATAGCCCCCGGATTTTGAGCTCAGCTTTATCTCACTCTCACCAGCTTTCGAGGTAAGCTCAGCTGTCTGCTTTGCTGTATCGTAAAATATGCGGGGGGAATCTGCGTTCGCTTCTGGTGAGCTCAGCTTTGCAGGAGAACCGGCAATTTCCACGCTTATACTGCCTGCGGGGTTAGTTTTCTCAGAGGGGGCGAATTCAAGGCCGTTTTTGCAGGAGGCAGCAAGCGAAGGTTTCCCTTTGGGCTGGTCTGTCTTTTCTGGCTGGGCATAGGCATCAACATCCCCGCTGCTTTTATCTCCGTTTTCTTTTTCGCTTTCGCCTGCCTTCCAGAGTATATTGTTTATAACAAGTCTTTCGCAGCTGACGTTTTGCTGTTTATATTTCAGGTTCACATCACCATTGAGGCTGAGGCTGTAATAATCACCCTTTTCAGCATCGCCGGTCTTTTCAGGCGAGGCCTGCCCTCCCGAAGCGATACCGCCCTCTTCGCCTTCGATATCTTCGAACACTTTTATACTGTTTACATAATCAATTTTCAGATAGCTTATCATATTCTCTTTTGATTCGTACCGGAGATTGAGCCCTTTGCCCTTGAGCTCGAGAAAATCGCTGAGGAGCTCAAGCGTACCATCGCTAGTGAGCTCGTTTCTTTCGATATGGTAAGAAAGCGAGGAAAGATCGATATCTACATCACTTCGACCTTCCAAGATAAATTTGACATGCACATCTTCTTCAAACTCCGCAATAACCGGCTTGGGCTTGCCGGTCTGCATCTCTACGGTGATAGTTCCAGATACAGAATTGAGCTTGCAGGTATAGCCGTCTCCGTAAACTGTGAGGCGGGGCTCACGGATAGTCCATCTCATACCGTCCTTATGCAGAAGCTTTTCGAAGCCGAATCTGCTGGCCACATTTCCATCTTTATCAAGAAGTTTGAATTCGGATTGTTCGGTTTGGCCGATCTCAGTATCTCCGATACTGCCAGCCTTTTTATCTTCAGCAGGCTTTGCATCTCCATCACCATTACCAGCATCCTGCCCTTGCGAATCCTGCTCCACCTCGACAATAGTATAATCATCATCAACCTCGATAACCACAGGCTCTTTGTAAAACCTTACGGCATAATACACGCCTGCGCAAACGAGGAGGGTGAAAGCGAATAATAAAAACTTCTTAAAGAATTCCATCATCTGATCAGCCCAAATATCTGTTCATCAGTTCCTGCCATTTATCCTGATGCTCAAGAATCAGCTTCACTATTTCCCTTACCGCGCCGCCGCCGCCAGGGCGTTTAGAAACGTAATCCGAGCATAATTTCAGCTCGTCAACCGCATTGTCCACAGCAGCACTGAAGCCTGCCTGCCTTGCCACCGGCATATCAACCACATCATCGCCGATCCAAGCGGTTTGCTCAGGCTGAATTTGGAGCGTTTCGAGCATCTGTTGAAATACAGGCAGCTTTAGCTTGCAGCCCTGATAAACGTGCTGGATATCGAGCTGGGCAGCCCTGAGGTTTGTAACATTAACCGCCCTTCCGCTCAATATTGCAGACTGATGCCCCGCTCTGTGCCAGAGCTTTATCCCATGGCCGTCGTGTACATTGAAAGCCTTGGACTCAACTCCGTAATCATTGAGTATGATGCTTCCGTCTGTAAGAACTCCGTCAACATCGAGCACGAGAAGGCGAATGTTTTTGAGTTTTTCTTTGTCGTATTCCTGCTTGAACATTTTTACCTCGAAAGCTTGATTGAAACAATATCCTGCACGTCAATCATTCCCACAGGTTTGAGGCCTTCATTAACAACGGGCAGTTCATCAATTCTGTATTTATGGAAGATTGCCATAGCCTCAGATGCGAGGGTGTTGGTTTTTACATACTTGCAGTTTGCTGTCATCACTGATTCAACTTTGCGGGTGAATCCGTCCGATTTAGTATCCATAAACAGCCTGCGAAGGTCTGCATCTGTTATAATACCCTCAAGACTGCCTGTCTTACCTACGACCATAACCGCTCCTCTTCGTTTTGTGGAGCTGGTTTTATCGAGCATTTCAGCAATTGTAAGCTCCTTTTCCACAATCGGAAGCTTGTCGGTCTTCGTGAAGTCCATAGACTGCTCTACCGTAATAAGCTTCGCCCCGAGCGAACCGCCCGGGTGATACTTTACAAAATCCTCCTTTGTAAATTTTTTCGCCTTCATCACAGTAAGCGCAAGCGCATCGCCGAGAGCCAGCATACAGGTTGTAGAAACTGTGGGCGCCAGCCCCAGCGGACAGGCCTCTGTAAGCGAGCCGAAGGCCAGAGACACGTCGCAATTTTCTGCGAGGCTGCTGTCGGGTTTGCCGGTAAGAGCGATTGTCTTCACGCTCATCTGCTTGAGCACCTGCATAAGCCTGAGGATCTCAGCTGTTTTCCCGCCAAAGCTTATAAGCACGGCAAGGTCTTTCTCGCTAACCCTTCCGAGGTCGCCGTGGACGGCTTCGCTCGGATGCAGAAAGATGCTCGGTATGCCGACAGAGGCCATAGTAGCGGATATTTTTCTGCCGATAAGGCCGGCCTTCCCTATCCCGCTCACCACTACATTCGAGCGGCATTCGTAAATGCTTCTGCACGCTTGGATGAAGCTCTCCCCTGAAACCAGCTCAGAGAGAGAATCAACAGCCTGAGCTTCTTTTTTTATAACTTGCTGAGCATACTTGGTGTCGAACTCTGTCATAGAACCATTCTTCCTCTTTCATCCAGGCAGGATACTGTGAATTCCTCGCCCTTCATTTCAGGCCTCTGCCTAATCTCAATACCCTTCTCGCTTTCGCATTCGGCCTCGCATATCACCGCCCTTTTGCTGTTGAGCAGATGTTCAGCAATCTCAGCTGAAGTTTCCACAAGCACTTTAACAGTTCTCTTGTTGGCAAGGGCAATCTGCACCTCTCGAAGAATCTCCACAGCTACAGACTCTGCGCATTTTATGAGCCCCGAGCCCCCGCACAGCGGACATTCCCTGAAAAGACTTCTCTCCAGAGAAGGCCTCATTCGCTGCCTTGTCATCTCAACAAGGCAAAACTGGCTCATTCTGAGTATTCGATACTTTGCCCTGTCCGGCTTAACAGCATCTCTGAATTCTTTTTCCACTCTCCTGCGGTTTGGGGCTTTTTCCATATCTATGAAATCACATACGATTATCCCGCCCATATCTCTGAGCCTCAGCTGCCGGGCAATTTCTTTTGCCGCTTCGATATTTGTCTGAAGAGCGGTTTGCTCAATATCCTTGAACTTCTTCGCCCTTGCGCTGTTTACATCTATTGCCACAAGAGCTTCGGTCTGTTCGATAACGATTGTTCCTCCGCCTCGAAGCTCTACCTTGCGCTGCTTAACCTTGTTCACCGCCTCCTCAATCCAGTACTTATGGAACAGCGGCTCTGAGGAATTATAAAAGCTAATTCTCTTCTTGTATCTGGGCTGGGTGATTTCGAAAAAATCTTTAATCTTGTTTGTAACCGTCTCGGAATCACACACTACCCGCTTGACCGTGGTATTGAAAACATCTCTAACCGCTCTTATTGCAAGGTCTGATTCTCTGTACAGCTCTGCGGGAGGCTGTCTCTTGTTCATTCGCTTTTTGATAGATTCCCAAAGCCTCGTCAGGTATTTGAGATCCATCTGTATATCTCTTTTGTTGGCAAGCTCTCCTGCGGTTCTTATTATAAAACCCGCATCCTCAGGCCCCTCAAGCTCGGATATAATCCCCTTAAGCCTCTTCCTGCTCTCCTCATTCTCAATCCTCTGGGAAACCCCCACCTTATTCATCCAGGGCATCAAAACCAAATATTTACCGGGCAAGGAGAGATACGTTGTTACTGCGGGGCCTTTAGTTCCCACGCCTTCCTTAATAACCTGCACAACGATCTTCTGACCGGGTTTGATGCACTTTCTGATAGGAGGCCTTTTCTTCAGGCCTGTACGCTTGCCTATCTTCTCTTTAGCTCCTTCATTCACATAGTACCTTGGATGTATATCGCTTATATGAAGGAAACCGTGGCGCTTCTCGCCGTAATCTACGAATGCCGCCTGAATACTCGACTCTACATTTATAACCTTACCCAGATAGATATTGTTTACGCAGGAATTATCGTCTTCCCGCTCCATGTAAAGTTCTTCAAGAGCGCCATCCTTCAAAACTGCAACTCGGCATTCCTCGCCCTGAGTTACATTTATCAGCATTTCTCTGGACATTGCTAAAACCCTTTATAATTAGGGGCTAAGCAGCTGAATTTTACTTTCAAACCTGATAAGCTTTTTCCAATAAACCGCTGAATACTTTTGTATTCCGCTGATTCATTAGAGAAAGCCTAATAAACTGCAGCTGCTATGCCCACCCTATATTTGTTCTTAATATTCTGCTCAAGTCGGTTTCTTCAAAACCGGCCAGCCTTAAAATTTCTCCGGCTTTTAACGTACCGGAGCTGGAGAAATTGACCTTCAGTTTAAGTCCGTTGTCTTCAAGCTCAAGCTTTTCAATAAGCTGAGCCAATGGAAGAACCTTTATTTTCCCTGTTTTGTGTTTCTTACGTGTAAACTGAAAATCTCTTGATTCTATTTTTTCTGTAATATCAGATTTAATCGCCTCAGCCTCTTCGCGGGTGCACCTGATAAGATAAGTAACATCGCCAACTTGGCAACCCTTTTTCCCTGAGAAGACCTGGGCTGCTGAGACAAAAATTCCTTGAGGAAGCTGTTTATTAAGTTCTGCCTTTAATTGCTCAGGGTCAATCTGAGTGTTCGGGCGGTCGAGCTGGGCTGCGCAGAGCTCACAGAGAGAGTCCACGCCGACATTTTTCGGAAGCGGCAGGGAAAACCTCGGGTGCGGATTGAAGCCTTGGGAAAATCTCAGCGGGAGCTTCGCCCTGATGCAAGCCCTTATTAAAACCCTCATCACCTCCTGATGAGAAAGAAAGGCTGTACCTTCTGAAATCTGGTACACCATAAAAAGCGTTGAAAAATCTTCTCCGCCCTGCATCACTGAACCTCTGGAACTATTCCCATGAGAGTGTCCCTCAGATAGTTTATCACAGAACGCCTTGTTTCAAGGCAGCCAGCTCTTCTTGCCACCTCTTCACAAGTTGGTATGTCCAGAGCCCTTATAACGAGCTTAATCTCCGGTATTCTTGGAGCCGCCACCGAGAAACTGCGCACGCCCAGACCCAACAGAAGGGGCACAAACTCAGGTTCTGAGGCCATCTCGCCGCAGACACATACATCTGTACCGGCCTTCTTGGCATTCCGGACAACTTCCTTTATCAGCTTTATCACTGCAGGCTGCCCGGGCGAATAGAGGCTGGCAAGCTTTTCGTTTGCCCTGTCAACCGCAAGGGTGTACTGAATGAGGTCGTTGGTGCCGATGCTGAAAAAATCCACCTCTTTTGCGAGGAAGGCTGAAATAAGAGCAGAGCTTGGGGTTTCAATCATTATCCCAATCTTGATGTTGAAATCGTAATCAAACCCGTCGTCTGCGAGGTCTTCCATTACATCCCTGACAACCATCTTGGCATGACGCACCTCTTCTACGGTGGTAATAAGCGGGAACATAATCTTTATATCTCCCTGAGCACTTGCCCTGAGAATTGCCCTGAGCTGGGTTCTGAAAAGAGGCAAATTTTTCGTAGTGAGACAGTACCTTATAGACCGCAGTCCGAGAACAGGGTTTGTTTCGACGGGAAATTTCCCGTCTGAGGGCATTTTGTCTGCCCCGAGGTCCATCGTTCTTATCACAAGCGGACGGCCGCCGAGCCTTCTGATTACGTCCAGATATGCGTTGTAATGATCCTGCTCGGAAGGCATCTTATCATTTTGCAGATACAGAAATTCAGTTCTGTACAGCCCTACGCCTTCTCCGCCCTTCGATGCCACGATATCCGCCTCCTGAGGCAGCTCGATGTTTCCTCCAAGCGATACTTTTACGCCGTCGGTTGTTTCAGCAGGCAAATCGCACGTTTTCTGAAGCTTCTGTTCTACCGCAATTGTATCATCGCTGTATCTGCGGTATTCCTCAAGAGTCTCTGAATCCGGACGTATTAGAACCGTGCCTTTATAGCCGTCGAGGATTATAGTATCCCCGTCTTCAGCGGACGATGTAATATCCTCGAGGGCAACAATCGCCGGGATTCCGATAGATCTTGCTACAATAGCAGTATGGCTGGTTCTCCCGCCTGCGTTTGTGGCAAAACCTTTTACATAATCAAGATTAAGCGAGGCGGTTTGAGTGGGGCTGAGGTCGTTGGCTATAACAACGCATTCCTCATTTATGCTTCCCAAATCATAGTATTCTCTTTTTGTAAGTACTCTAAGAAGCCTTTTCTCGATGTCGTATATATCGCTCACCCTCTCTCTTACATAGTTGTCCGACGAGCTTGATAGGGTTCCTGATATCTCCTTCAAAACATTCGACACTGCATACTCTGAGCAGACAGATTTTTCTCTGATTCTCTTAGAGACCCTTTTGATCAGAGATTCATCGCTCAAAAAGCCCACGTGAACAGCAAATATATCTCTTATTCCGCTGTCATCGCTTCCGTACTTCTTGCTGAGCTCGCGTACCTGCTCTGCGGCCTGCTGGAAAGCCTTTTCAACCCTCTTAACCTCATCCTCAATCTGCTCGGATTCAATCGCTTTGTGCTGAATCCTGAAATCTTCAGCCTCAAGCAGGCAGCATTTGGATATTATTATTCCCGGGGATACGGGTATTCCGTTTTTAATTTCCATCAATTTCCAACCTTTAGCGAGAATTACATATCAGCTGTTCTCTGCATCAGATTCAGACTCTAACAATGTCTCTTCAATTAGCTCTCTAAGCGCTTCCAAAGCTTCGATGGCGTCTTCACCCTCTGCTGAAATAGTAATATTTTCGCCGGAAGGCACCACGAGAGTCATTATTTCCATAATGCTCTTGCCGTTAACCCTATTCTCACCGTTAGCAATCGTAATCTCACTGCTGAAATTACTTGCCATCTCGGAAATCTGCATTGCTGGCCTCATATGCAGTCCTTCCGGCATCATAATTTTGACCACTATTTCATTCATATTATGAAGACCTGTCTGGCTATATTTCGTCTCTGTCTGCTTCCTCAAGCAAAGTAACCACGTCTTCAGTGCTTTTAGACTGTCTCAGGAAACTCCTAAAGTCATCTTTTTGAAGATTTTTGAAGATAATCTCCATAGCCAGTAGGTGCTGGTCGGGGTTTGCTTCGGGGCCTATCACCAAAAAAACTGAATAAACGAGCTGCTTGTCCAGAGATAAGAAGTCTATGCCTTCTGAGCTCAAACCGAAAGCGCCTATAGGAGTATCTGCGAGAGAAGATTTGACATGGGGCACGGCAACACCCTTGCCGATTCCCGTACTTGCCTCATTTTCTCTGTCTATTACGGCTTTTACCGCCTGATCCCTTTTATCCTTATCCAACTGACCTGATTCAACAAGACTGTCAACCAGCTCAGTTATAACGCCGTCTCTATCGGTTGATTTAAGTTTAACTACTATCGCCTCTGGACAAACCAGCCCGTTCAGTTTCATATTATTCTCCAAGTTCAATTCTTAAATTACCCGGCGTGCATCGGGTTTCTTTCCTTTTCTTTTATTTTTTTCAGCTGCCTTTCGGCCTTTTCAAATGCTTCATCTATTATTTTAAAGAGATTGTCATCTTCTGAGCCCTGCTCTTTCACGACAAGCGGGGGATTATGACCGCCTTTTGTAATCACTTCCACTTTTGTAGTTTTACCCTCACCTCCATCTATTATTGTCTCAATAGACTCAACTGAACTGTAAAATTTCGGGAGCTTGTTAGCCTTAAGCTCTACGTGCTCTTTGATCCCTCGAGTTACCTCGAAATGTCTTCCTGTCAGTTTAAGTTCCATAATTTTCTCCTTTATAATTAATTAATTAACAGCTCAGTCAAAATACGCTCACTCACTGTCTTGTGTTTGCTCAAGCTGCAAGTCTTCCCACTCGGAAGGCGTTATCACGCCTCCGCTTATCGTGAACCTAAGCGCTTCTTCTACAGTCATATCCAGATCTATCACACTTCCCGCAGGAACCATAATAACATATCCGGTAAAAGGTGTAGGAGAGCTCGGGATAAAAATCGAAACCAGATCCATATCCAAACTCGCCGTAACCTGTTTTATACCCGAACCTGTTACCATACCGACAGACCATATCCCCGCACGGGGATACTCAACCGCAACGACTTTCTTAAAAGCAATAGAATGCTGAGAAAAAACGCTGTCGGTTACCTGCTTGATATTCGGGTATATATTTCTGACTATCGGAGCCCTTGCCGCAAGATTTTCAAAATATTTCCATATCGTTTTCCCGACAACGCTGGCAAGAAAAGCACCGAGAAAACATACGACAATAAAAATAACCAGAAAACCCGCTGTCTGGCCTTTTCCGTTTACCCAGAACTCAACAAGCTCTTCTCTGGGCTGGTCGCTGCCTGCCCAAATTATAAGCTTCACTATGAAGCCGTTTATATGCCTGCTCAAATTCTCCTGAATGAACAGATAAAACTGAACAAACAGCCAGAAAGTCAGGATAGTCGGGAGTAGTGCTGCAACGCCTCGGAGAAAGTAGTTTCTTATATCCCTGAATACTCTCATAAGTCTTTTGACTAACCTAATTAGCTTTTACATTTCTATAATAAATTTTACTATTAAAATGGATTATAGTCAACAGAAAATGGATTTATCAACCCCTCCGATTAACCTAACAGAATAAAATGGCCTTCCAAAACAAAAATTCATATCCCTGCTGAGGGCAATCTTTCAGTTTTGCCGGCGGGGAAACTAAAAAAGCTCCCCCGAAACGAGAGAGCTTTTTTGTTTTGAAATGTTAATATAAGGCGTTAGTCGAGCTGAGGATAGAGATTGGATTCATTCCAGTCCAGAGCGAACATCGCCAAATCAGCCAGATTGACTTTGCAGTCTCCGTTGAAGTCGTACTTGAGGCTTTCAGAGTATGGGTCTGTACAGAAATCTTCGCCCATAATATCATAGTACTGCTGGGCAATCTGCTCGTTGGTGAGTGCGTAGTTGTACATCTTGATTTCATCGAACACACCAAGCCCCGGATTGCCAAGCTGGCCGTCTGTCTCGCCTACACACATAATATATACGCGCTGCTCAAATTTACTGCGCATAAAGTCGTCGTTTGTCTGAACGAGCGATCCGTTTACATAAAGCCTGCCCGTCTGGTCTGCATCATTGACAAACGCAACATGCATCCACTCTCCCGGCGTAATGTAGTAGTCTTGCGGTACTCCCCACTGAACATAACCCGGAGTATTAACGGTTAGCTGTCCATCGGGCTGAATATCGAAGAACCAGTTGTTTTCTCCGCCGTCAGGATCCGAGCTGCAAATCAGCCCTGCCAGACCCCCGCTCGGAACAATATCACCAGTCCACTTAACCCAAAGTGAAACAGTCAGCTCTTCGGTATAAGGAGCTGGAACAATAGGCTCGGTTGCTGCAGCTGCCAAAGGCTCGGGAACAGTGTCAAAGCCCTGCCCTGTCTTTGCCGGGTCAACTCCGTCAACCCACTGCTCGGGCAGAGGTGCAAGGTTCGGGTCTGCATCAAGGCCTTCGCCTGAAGCATCTGTATAATCTCCGTCGAGAGGCCAGTAGCCAATCATACGCTTAACACCGAGCATTGCAGAATCTGAGTCTGCGCTTCCCTCTGCATTGCTCGCACGACAGAAGTATTCGCCCTGATCTGCCTTTTCAAGATTAGCTACAGAGAGGCTTGAGGTGTAGCTGTCCCCGTGCTGGGAAACACCGATAGTTATATCAGCGTCTGAATCGTCAACTATTGTTTCCGGGTCGCCTGCCTTTACCCACTCAACAGAGGCGGCTGTTTTACTCGTGAAAGCAGCATTGAAAGTGATTTGCTCGCCCGAAAAGTCTGCCTGATCATCGGGCGAATCAGTAATAACAGGTATTGCAGGGAGAGCCTCGAAATGCCAGATCGGGCCTGCTATATTTTCCTCAGAACCCTCTGCTGCATTGTTTATCTGCTCTTCGACCTGCCAATATACCTCATCACCCAGTTCAAATGTAAAAGGCACCTGCACAGGATCGCTGCCTGCCGGCACGAATGCGCTGAGCGCCTCAACATTATTGTTGGGGTCTGCGGGGTCGAATGTGGAATAGGCTGTAACGAAATGTCCTGTAACATCCGGGTTCGGATTTGCAGGGTCAGCAGGGTCGCCGGCAGTATCAAACTGAAGCGTGGTAACAGCTGCCGGGTCCACATTAATCTCTCCGTTTGCCGGCACAGGATTTCTCGGCCAAAGGTCGGGATTAACTGCATCTTCGAAAATTTGACCTCTTATAGGCGTTCCGGGAACCGCTTCCATTGCCACTACATTTGCCTGATCAACAAGTGCTGGAGGGTTGTTGGAATTATTCAGTCCTCCAAACACACCGTAACCGTCTTCAGGATCTGGAACCCAGCCCAAAACGCTGACAGTACGGTTGCCTGCAAGGTTTGTAACCTGCACTGAACCGGTAATCGTTTCAGTGTAAAGCCGGCCGTTAATCATCGCTATAAGCTCGCCTGTACCGGAATTGAACGAAACAAAGAGCCTGGTTTCAATGTTCGGATAAACCGGTCCGAGAGCCACTGCCACGCCGCCATCTCCGGAGGCATCGGTATCATTAAGGCTTTCGACAACAGCATTGCCTCCGCCGCTTCCGTTGGCTCCTTTAGAACCAAACGTGAGCATACCGTCGCAAATGAATATGCCGGTTCCATAGTTAGACCCGCCTACTTCTGTTACGATTACAGGACCGTCTGTTTTGGTAGTATCCGCTTCAGTGGGCGTAAACTTGGCTGTTAAGGTAATAAGTCCGGAATCTGCAATTGCTGTCATATCATCTGAGTTCTGCAGCTGACGTTCTGAATAGTCAACAATCGCATCAGCATCATCAAATCCAGGTACAATATCACCTGCAAAAGAAGCTGACGCAACTGAGAGACAAACGATTAGTATGAAAAATTTATATATCTTCATCATTTTATCTTCTCCATAAAATTTAATTAACAATTACCAACTACTCTAATGAGCTCAGATACAACTTATCATTGAGCCAGTCGATAGACAGAGCAGCAAGGTCATCGAAATCAACTGTACAGTCGCCGTTGAAATCGTATTTGAGGTTGTCTGCATTCGGCTCAACGCAAATCTGCTCGCCGCTGACATCATAGTAGATACCTGCAATCTCTTCGGGGCTCATGGCATAGTTGTAGATCCTTACATCATCAAAAACAGCTTCCAGCACATTGTTAAGGTTTTCGCTGTCTTCAAAATCTGATGCGAAGAATATCGGCTTGGACACCTGATTTATGCTGTATCTTCCGGGTTCTGTAATATCATATTGAGATCCATTTACATAAACCGCTGCCACTTCATCTGCTGATGCTGTAAATGCGATATGAGTCCATTCATTCCTTGCTATCTGGTAGAATGGATACGGGCTGTATCCCGGTGCATTTATCAGAATCCAGCCGTCTCTGTTGTCTATCTCGAGGAAGAAGCTGTTTTCGCTGTCATCCATAGAGCATACAATCTGGCGATAATTCAGAGTTGAGAAGCTGTCCGGCCCAGGCCATTTCAGCCATACAGACACGGTAATCTCATTGGTATATTCAGCAACATTCAACGGGTCTGTCTCACCGGCAGATTCACGATTGCCAATAGTGCTGATGGCCTGTCCTGTTTTTGCAGGATCAACGCCGTCAACCCACTGCTCCGGAACAGGGTCTGCATAAGGGGTTATGTCGTTGCCTTCACCGGAATAATCAATATAGTCTCCGTCGAACGGCCAATATACAACCATACGTTTAACAGCCATAGAAACTGATTCTGAATCTGCTGTCCCGAAGTCATTTTCTGCTGTGCAGTAGTAGTAGCCTTCGTCTGCAGCTTCCGGATTAGCTATGCTGAGGGTTGATGTGTATTCATCACCATTTTGAACAAGGTCAATCGTAACGTCCGGATCGGATTCGAGCAGTTCGGTGTCCGGGTCGCCTTCCTTAAACCAGGCAGCGCTTGCTGCGGATTTGCTGGTGAAGGTGAATTCGAATACGGCCTGCTGATCAGCAAATACGGCCTCATCCTCAGGCTGAATATCAGCCGCAGGCTTGGGCGGGAGTGTTTCGAAGCCCCAGAACGGGCCTGTAACATTGCCCGCATCACCTTCAGGTGCTCCGCTGATTTGCTCTTCCACTCTCCAGTAAATTGTCTGCCCGAGATCAAGCTCAAAAGTTTCTGGAGAATTTACCGTTACCGAAATCGGGTCTGTCCCGGCCGGTACAAATGTTCCGTAAAGCTCAGGAAGGCTGAGATTCGGGTCTGCGCCAGTTCCCTCATAGAAAGTAACAAAGTGCCCTGTTACATCAGGGTTCTGTGAGCCGGCATTTTCAGGGTCTTCAGCGGTATTGAAGCTTACCTCTGAAATAACAGCAGGGTCAATATTCTCTTCATTAACTTGAGGAGAGGGGGTGTTTGCCATAACACTGGGATTAACCGCCTGATTAAAAATCTGACCTCTCACAGGTGCGCCTGCTATCCCGCTGAACATCCAAGCATTAGAATCGCTAAGCAGAGGGTTTGTCCCGGCGAGTCCGCCCGTAGAACCTAATCCTGTATCGCCGAGAAAAGTAACAGCCTGATTACCGGTAAGGTTTGTAGAAGTTGGGGCGTTGTAAAGGTAGTTGATCTTTCTAACTCCGTTCACAGAGCTGAATACCATTCCAGTGGTAAGGTCTAATGATGCATAAACTTTATTTTCCTGCCCTTCCAAGGCCTTGCCCATTGCAACGGAAGAAGAACCGTCGCTGCCGTCAAGGTCGGTCAATTCTCTATCCGAGCTGTTCCCGCTTGTCCTGAGGGCGTAAACAATCTCGCCATTGCAGATATACAGACCGCTTCCAAACTTTGACCCGCCTGTTTCTATCAGCAAAACTGGGCCTGTTTCTTCTGTTACGTCTAATTCTGCAGGCGTAAATTTGGCGGCAAAGGTTATTTTGCTTGCCGGGTTCAATGATGTAATGTCGCTGCCGGTCTCATCGAAAGCAGCTGTATAGTCCACGAGGGCGTCCCCGTCATCAAACCAGGGGACAATTTCACCTGACCATGCCCCGGCAGCAATAAGAAACACAAATAAAAGGTTTAGAGATTTAATTTTTCTCTTCATTGTAAAACCTCCGTAATAATAAAATATTAAAAAACTAGTATCACACTTTTACGGGCGTGATAAACCAACTTGTGGCCGAAACAAACATTTTCTATTCAGCCAAAGGAAAAAAGATAATATCCCATACACATTCCTTTATTGAACTTTAATTTTAACAATCTCTTAAACTTCATAACATATAAAAGGTTTAAAGCGATTAATCTTAAAAACCATTACAATTTATTAAATCTGATGGTTGTAGGCATTAAGCTCAGTCTGAATACCTCTGTCTCCTTGGTCTTGCATCCATTCATCAAGTTTGGTTTTGAGTCTTTTGAAAACCTCTTCATAGCCGGGCTCATCGGCAAGGTTGTTAATATTTGCAGGATCCTCTTTGATGTTGTACAGCTCGAATTCCGGGCGGTGCTGATATTTATGCGTATATTTCTGTGCGTGCTCATCGCCGGCTGCGGCTAAATCAAGCATAGACTGAAATTCCGAGCTTGGGTTCTCGGTAGTTACATTTTGAAACTCATTATTTGGCATCAAATTCCAAATCAGCCTGTAGTTTTCATCCCTCACAGAGCGTATCGGGTATGGCTGCTTGTTTTTGAGTATTCCTGTTGATGTATGTATGCCGAATGTATAGTCTTTATGTTCTTTTGTTTTGCCGGTGAGCAGGCCGAGCATACTCTTGCCGTCGAGAACCTCGGGAGGATTTCCGCCTGCTGCTTCAATGAAAGTGGGCGTAACATCAACATATTCCACGATCGCTTCGCTTATGCTGCCAGCTTCAACTTTCCCCGGCCAGCGGACAATCATAATCGACCCGAGACCGTCTTCATAGCATGTCCATTTGGCAAAGGGAAGAGCATTGCCCTGCTCAGAAACCACCATTACCATTGTATTATCTGAAAGGCCGTATTCATCAAGCAGATTAAGAAGCTGACCTACCTGATTGTCGAAATAAGTGATCTCAGCGAGATATTTCGTCATAGACTCCCTAACCACAGGAGTGTCGGGTATATACGGACGAAGCTCAACCTCATCAGCATCGTAAGCGGAAGGGTTGCCTTTATTCCAAGGAGTATGCGGCTCATTTGAGCATGCAAAGAGGCAGAACGGAGTTTGCGTATCTTTGCATTCTGAGAACAAGCTCTCAACAGCTCCCATATCGGGATTCTTGCTGCCGCTGTATTCAAACGGAAAAACTTCATCCGGCGCAATGTGGGTTTTGCCTGAAAGAGCAACCCTATACCCCAGCGGCTTAAGATAATGAACGATGCTTTTAGTGCCTTCTTTTGCGAAAGCGTGGTTGGGATACGCCCCGCTCTTCACGGGATAAAGGCCTGTGTAGATATTATGTCTTGTGGGCGAGCACATCGGGGCAGCCTGAAAGCAGTTTGTAAATTTCATACCTTCAGGAACAAGCTTATCGATGTTGGGGGTATGAGCCTGACCGCCATAGCAGCCGATATCCCTGTAGGTGCAGTCGTCTGCCATTATAAAGAGGAAGTTAGGCTTATCACTGCCCGTATTGCTAATCTTCTTATTCAGCTTGAAATTTTCAGATGCAAAAATGGACTCTGCCATACTGCTCGACTGAACAGCGGAAAATGCTGCAACGCCGGCTAATTTAATAAAATTTCTTCTTTCCACTTTTAATTCCTGTAAAAAAACACGGTTTCATATTTAGTATATGTGATTCTGGTTTTTTGCGGCCTTAAAGGCTTGCATTGTATCTATTGGAGCCCCGGGGTCGTTCTCCTGAGCCATCCATTTATCGAGCCTGTCGCTTAATTTATTCTTTATTTCGGCGTATTTAGGGTTATCAGCGAGGTTGTTCATTTCGTAAGGGTCTTCTGCTGTATGATAAAGCTGCTCGGGCGGTCTTCGGGTAAACCTTTCTACCAACTCATACACGTCTTTTTGATTATAAGAACGCTTGACCCATGAATGCCAGAAGTCTGAACCACCCATCACGTGTTTTTCAATGTAGATCCTATCCGGGCAGAGGTTTCGTATGTATCTATACTGCCCGTCAAAGACTGTCCGGATAGGGTACTGCGGTCCTTCGGGTACGTTATTGTGTATGCCGAACACGTAATCACGGTGTTTATGGGTATTGCCTTTAATCACGTCGAGAAAGCTTTTCCCGTCGAATTCAAACTGCTCCGGATCCCCGCCGGCAAGTTCAACAACCGTCGGCAGGAAATCGCAGTACTGAACTAAGGCATCCGTGCGTTTATTCACAGGCGAAATCCCGGGCCAGCGGGCAATCAATGCTGTATGCAGGCCGGTATCCCAATTTGTCCATTTATTTCCGGGAAACTTCGAGCCCTGCTCGGATGTGAAAAGCACAAGGGTGTTATCCGCCTTTCCGGACTGCTCAAGGGCTTGTAAAATATCGCCTACCTGCGAATCCATATAGGTAATTTCTGCAAGATAGTCTGAAAAATTCTCGCGTGTTTCCTGAGTGTCTGCCATATTTGGAGGCAGCTTGAGCTGATTCGCCGGATATCTGCTTGCATCCCCCATAACCCAAGGCGCATGCGGCTCAACAAGGCACACAGCAAGATAGAACGGGGCAGAATCATCTTCCATATACTGCCTGATGTATTGCGTATCGTGCGGGCTGGGTGGGGTTTCTCACACACTTTGAATCAAAGCCGTCCAAGTAGTCAAACGGGAATTCAGATTTCGGCCTTAAATGCCTCTTGCCAGTGAGCCCTGCCCTGTATCCCAGATTACTGAGATAATCAGGCGTGCTTTTAATGTCGTTTCTGCATTTGGAATGATTCCAGCTTGCCCCGTTGCTTATTGGGTGAAGCCCTGTCTGCAATTCCGAGCGGCAAGGCAGACACATAGCCTCTGAGAGGTAGGCTTTGTTGAAAACAAGCCCTTCAGATGCAAGCTGATTTATATTTGGTGTATAGGCGTTCCGGCCTCTGTAGAGGGGCAGGTCGCTGAAAGTACAGTCGTCTGCCATTATCACAAGCACGTTTGGTCGAGATGAATTCGTCTCGTTTGAGAAAGAATAATCCGCTGAGACATCCGGGAGCATCGAAGAAAATGCTGCAAAGCCTGCTAATTTTATAAAATTTCTTCTCTTCATTTAATCAGCTCTGTTTAACAAATCTCACCGCTTAAAGTTTTCCTGCCACAAAATGGCTATTTGATTGAAATCATTAATATCTATAGCACCATCTGAAAGCGGGTCTTTGGGGCATAACGCCGGCGAAACCGGCTGCATAACAAGCTGGTAGGTACCGCCATAGACATACACAACTTCCTCGTGGCTCAGGCTTTTGTTGTAAATCCTGAATTCATCTATTTTCGCCTGAAGGAAGTGGCCTTCTCCTGAAGCGGAAGAACCTATACTGGAACCACCAGCCATTTGATAATCAGCAGAGGTAAGCGAGGTTTTGCCTTGAGATACTAAAACCCCGTCCTTATAAATCTTAGTTAATTCTCCAGCTTTATTCGTAATGCAGAGATGATGCCAGCCGGCCTGAACATCGGGATTAACGGGAAACTCATACTCTGCCTCGCTCTCAAGCTCTGTACTTGAGGCAGCGTTTAAGAATTCAATGGAATTTCTTGTTTCCCATACATCCGGCTGATCCAAAAACCAGAAACTGATTGTGAATCCATGGTTTACTGAATCAAAAACGCCCTCAGGAAGGCTTATTCCGAAGCTTCCGTCCAGCTCTATACATCCGCCTTCAGCACCGGACGAATCCCAGACAGAGTCCGGATTATCCGCTTCTACAGCTGCATCGTACGAATTGCCCGAATTGTCATGAGCAACGTCCCCGCTGGTTTCGTCGAATGGATAGTAAACCACCAGCCCATCGGGCTCTTGTGATGCAGCAAAAATCCAGTGGCTCTGCAAAAGCCAGTTTTCCGCTAAAAGCTGCAGGTCCTGAAGGTTTATAAGGCAGTCGCCATTGATATCGGCAGGCTGATTGCTGTTTTCAATGCAGCGTTTGATGTCCAGAGCTATAGAGTCTATTGAAATCACGCCTGCAGCGGGCTGAGAAGGAGAATTCTCAAGGCCGAATTCCAAAGAAGCAATTTCAGAAATATCAACGCCCCCGCTTGAGAATTCTTCAAGCTTAATCCTTACCCGAGACGCAGCAGGATAAATCAAATCTTCCTGCAAGTATGCCTTTCTGCTGTTTCCTGCGGAATCTTCCAATTCAACATAGAAATCTGAAGGCTGATTGTCAGGGTTTCCTCTTAAATAAAATTCTAAAATCTCAGTCCCGCTGGCAGAGAAATCTTTAGGGTTGTTGAAAATTCTTTTAACTTCCGACTTTTCTGTACCGCTTTGATTCTGATAGCTGATTTTCAAGGATTTTCCGTATGCGGGAAGGCCAAGTTCAATCGAGGAACCTGTGGAATTTGACGAGCCGTCCTGCCAATCAGCAAGCAGCTGAGTATCTGTGGAGTATTGGTCGAAATCCTCAATCATTCTCGGATTGTCGCAGGAAAGCTCCAGCACCTCACTGCCGGCCTGCACATCTGGCTGCGAGGGGACATAACAGTCAACTCGGCAATAGTATTGCTCGCCAACATACATTCCAGCTGTATCAACCTGCCAGGAAGTTTCGCTGATGCCCGTAACGGATGATACAATCTGATTGAAGCCTTCATCTGAGGCTATAAGAACATCGTAAAGGACTTCTGGATAGAGCTGTGGGAGAAGGTCATCCGGCCTTTCCCAGCTGAGAGATACAGAAGGCAGAATCCCGCTTGCGCTTAAATTCTTCGGTGAAGCGTCAAGTGGAGCGGTAGTTATAGACCATACCTGCCCTTCCCACGGACTTTCAGCGTAATTTGAATTTATCGCTTCGACTTTCCAGTGATACGTTGTCTGCTCATCGAGGAAAAGCTGGTTTTCAGCGAGGTCAAGTTCAAAACGTCCCTGCAAATCAGGTCCGGAAATCTGAGGCTGCGAAATCAGCGTGCCAAAGTGGTTAGACTCCTGAGCATTCATAACGTCCTGATACGATGTGCCGAAATATACGTTGTAACTGCTGGCATACATCCCGCCTGCCCAAGACAGCGCAGGCAGTGAAACCGGTACAACAGCTTCGCTTTCAGGAGAAGGATTGCAGGCCTCAGGAGGGCTTACAGCCTGATCGAAAATCTGCCCTCTAACAGGCGCGCCTTGAACGCCCTGAAAAATCTGACGGTTTTTCTGATTAAGCAGAGGTTCTGTATAGTTGTCATTCAAGCCGCCCATATGGATAGAGAGCTGATTCTTGCCCAGAAATGCCGCGGTTCGATTGCCGGTAAGGTCTGTTGACTGCGGGGCATTGAGAAGGTATTTAACCTGCCTCTGGCCATTTACAGAAGAAAATACCATACCCTTCTGAAGGTTTAGGGACACGTAAACCTTATTCTCCTGATTCGCATCCAGCTCACCCAGCACTACTGAGAGAGCCCCGTCAACATTGTCCAAATCCATCAATTCACGAACCGGAGCATCGCCCCCAGTTCTAACGGCATAAACCAGCTGACCGCCGCAGATATACAGGCCGCTGCCGTGCAAAACGCCGCCTACCTCAATTATAACTACCGGGCCGGTCTGCTCGCCCAAATCCGCCTGAGAAGGAGTGAATTTCGCAGCGAAAGTAATCTCGCTTTCAGGATCAAGCTCTGGAACATCATTAGAAGAGCCGTCTTTGGCTGCGGTATAGTCAACCAGAGCTTCTGAATCATTAAGCCAAGGGACAATCTCCCCCGCCCAAGCAGGAACAAAGGAAAAACTTATGAAAACTAAAAGATAAACGAATTTTAACATAGCTAAATCTCTTAAAAACACAAAAATACCAAAATTTATTCGATCGGTTCAAAGTGAAGCTTCGGATTTACGAAGAGCGGCATTGCCAAACCGGCGTTGCCCTTGCCCTTGCCGACCGGAACAAAGGAGCAGATCGTAAGGAAACGGTCGTTCGGGTTTAGTTTTATATCAAAATCTACCGGCTTATCTACCGGCGTTTGATTATTCACCTCAAATCGAAGCTTGCCGTCCACTATAACCTGCATATCGCATACAATCGAAGAGAAGCTGGATTTGTCAGCCCATTTTTCAGGTTTCTCGAATATTTGATCATTAAAAATGCTGTCTGAAAGGCCGAATCTCGCAGTAAACCTGGATATACGAGAATACGGCGCAATTTCTCTAATCTTTTTAAGGTCAAAGGTAACACCCTGCTCGGGGTGCAAATATATAGCGGAGGTCTGCGGGTATGTTTGCCTGACGCCTTTCAGAGTCATCACATGAGGCAAAACAGGGCCTACCCGCGGATGAAAGGCCCCGTTTATTACCCCTGTCCTGTACTTTACGTTAGTGTCGGGAAGTCCGTTGGATTTATGACCCTTGCTGGACACCTTAACAGGCCCCTTGCCTCCGTCCGGCATAAAGACACCATCGATAAGGGGAAGGGAATCCACTGTCTGATAATCAGAGTACTCATGGAAAACTAATTCAAAGTCTTTTATATTATCCGAATATTTTCCTTTTATCGTCATTAATCCGCTTTTGTATTTGCCTGTTCCAAGGCCGTTTCCCCCGCCTACCATATCCGCAAGGTCAAGGGTTTTCTGCCCTCTCCAAACAGCCTTGAATTGAGATTCTATAGAGCGTGCAAATTTGTCGGTTTCCGAGTTTATCTCTACCGCATCGGAGTTTCCGCCTGAGATTCCGAGAGCTTTTCCCTTTGTCAGCTCTTTTTTAGTCTTTTTAAGCCAGGAATTACCGCTTATAAAGGCTGCCTTGCCCTTTATCATGTGCGCTTCAGTCCAGCCTTTTTTGTCTTTATAAATTCCGAATTCAGTACCGAGGTCTATAAGGCGCATATTATCGGAATGAACGGTAAATCCGATTCCCTGTTCGCCTACGTTTGCATAAATGCTGCCGAAATTCAGCTGTATATCGCTCTGCTTGGTAAGTTCAAACTCTGCAGGAGCCTCAATCGTTATATGGACATCGCTGGGCGTTTTAAGCTCAAGGAAGCCCTCGGAAAGTTCTACCTTTTTATTCGCCCAGATTATATCACCGCTTGAGAGAGCGGCTGATGAATCGGAAAATTCTGCGTTTAATGAATCCTCAACATAACCCGCCTTAATCGACTGATCAGTTCTTTGTGCAAATGTAAGAATCAATGCAATCGCAATCATTGCAGCAACAGAAACCGCAAATGCTGCCACTGAAGACTTGCTGTAATGCCGCTTGGGGATATCGTAGTGCACATCTTCAATAAGACATGGCTGCTTCTTCTCATGCCTGCATTTTCTAATTGCAGGCGCACGCTTTTCAGCTTCGATAATTTTCTTGGCAAGCTCATCGTCTATGTTTGGAACAGAAGAGATGTTTACTTCTTTGAGGGTCCCGTAAACATTTATATATTTTTTGTAGAGTGCTCTGGCCTCAGGACTTTTTCTTAATAGCTCCTGAACTGAATCGAATTCCTCTCTGCTCGCAGTTCCTTCCAGGAGCTTTAATACTTTAAGGCCGAACTGTTTTTTTTCATTCTTAGAATTAAACATTTACATCTTCCTCTCGATACAGCTCAGCAAAACAAGATGTATATTGTTCAGTCTTCGGTAAATGGTATGTATGCTTTTGTCGTAAAAGGTTGCGATTTTCTTTACTGTCCATCCCTTTTGATATCTCATTTCTATTATTTGGGCAAAGCCGTACTGGAGCTGGTCTATACATTCTTTAAGTATTCCGTTTATCCTTACTAATTCAGGGCTGTCCTGCTCTCCGCTAAGCAGCTCTAATATATCATCATCAAAAACCATTTTCGATTCCCTGCTCTTCCTTATAAACTGAAGGGCCTTGTATTTTGCTGTTACGCATGCCCATGCAGTGAAGCTGGAATCTCTTTCGAATTTGTCAAATTTCTCCCAGAGCGAGGTTACCGTATCCTGATAAATATCCTCAGCATCAGAATAGTTTGGTACAATCGAAAGTATGTACCTGAAAACCAGCCTCTGGTTTTGGGTAACCAGATTCAGGAATAATTTCGTATCGGAATCTTCTGATTTTCGTTTCATATTTCTATCCCCTGAATATCATTTCAACTGTTTATCCGCTTAAGCCCTGTTTTTTTGCAAAATAACAAAATTTTTATTTTGACTGTTTATTACAGCTCCGCCTAAAACTATAATGGCTGGGCAGACACAAAAAAACATAGAAAAATTCAAAGCTGTATATATAATGCAAAACTTAAGGTTTTATCCGGATTATTATAAAGAATAACAAATAAACAAGAAGGCGAATATATGAACGAAACAATCAGAGACAGAATGCTCTACGGGGCATCAGCTTACAGCCCTCCTTATCAGCGTACTCGGGAAATGACTCTCGACGAGATGCTTCTGGATAACCGAATTCTGTTTATGATAGGCGAAATCAATTACAGGATGTCCACAGAAGTGATTATGAAGCTTCTGCACCTTGAGAATAATAAGCCCGGGGCGGAGATAAGCATGTATATAAATTCTCCCGGAGGCAGCGTGGATGATACGATGGCAATCTACGATACAATGCGATTTATCAGCTCGCCTGTTTCAACATACTGCATCGGAAGGGCTCAGTCCGGAGGGGCTATAATACTTGCCTCCGGAGCGGAAGGTAAACGCTTCGCACTGCCTCACGCAAAAGTGATGATCCATCAGCCTTGGGGCGGCGTAACAGGCCAGGCAGAAGACGTGCATATTCAGGCCGAAGAGATTATTAGAAGCAAAAATATAATCAACGGAATCCTCGCTAAGCATACGAATAAAACCGTTGAGCAGCTTCAGGAAGACACCGAAAGAGATAAGTATATGACGGCAGAAGAAGCGAAGAAATACGGCATTATCGACGACGTTCTTGAAACGCCGGAATGATAGTCAGTTATCTTGATTAGATTGCAAATAACTTTATAAGGAAAAATAATGGTATCGAATCAGTTAATACCGATGGTAATAGAAAAGGAAGGACGCGGAGAAAGAGCTTACGACATCTATTCGCGTCTTTTGAAAGACCGTATCGTTTTTCTCGGCGGCGGAGTTGACGACAACATAGCAAATTTGGTGATAGCTCAGCTGCTCTTTTTAAGCAATGAAGACAGCGAGGCAGATATCCATTTCTACATAAACTCTCCCGGCGGTTCAGTAAGCGCGGGGCTGGCTGTTTATGATACAATGCGCTTTCTCCGGTGCGACGTTGCAACATACTGCATCGGGCAGGCAGCCAGTATGGGGGCGGTTCTCTTCGCCGGCGGAACAGAAGGCAAGAGATGTATGCTGCCAAACAGCAGGATACTGCTGCATCAGCCTCTGATATCCGGCGTAATGCAGGGGCCAGCAACCGACCTTGAGATTGAGGCGAAGGAGATTATCCGTCTTCGCAAGAGACTATACAGCATCCTCTCATTCCACACAGGAAAAAGCGAGGAGCAGGTTGTAAAAGACTGCGACAGAAACCTTTGGCTTGAAGCTCAGGAATCAATAGATTACGGGCTTGCTGATAAGATCCTCGAAAAAGAGCCTGCAAAATAATGCAGGTTGAGTTTGACATTAAAAAGTAATCTGCTTGAATTACTGCAGATTGCTTTTCTTTTTGGTAATTAGCTGTATTTAAGGAACTGCTTATGGCACACAAAATTGTTGACAAAGAAAAATTAAGTGAAAATGTTTACAGAATGGAAATTGAAGCGAAATACGTTGCCGAGGCAAGAGAGCCCGGGCAGTTCGTATTAATCGCTTACGATAACGACAGGAGCGAGAGGATCCCGCTTACGATTGCTGATGTTGATCTTGATAAGGGAACGATAACAGTTATATTCCAGGCAGTAGGCAAATCAACTCTCGAATTTGCCTCGCTGAACATTGGAGACAGCTTTGATGCTGTAGCCGGACCTCTTGGAAACCCGACAGATATTGAAAAATACGGCAGGGTTGTCTGCGTAGGCGGCGGGATCGGCAATGCCCCGCTTTACCCAATCGCTAAGGCTTTGAAGCAGGCTGGCAACGAGGTTATCTCCATTCTCGGTGCAAGAACAAAGGAGCTTCTCATCCTCGAAGAGCAGTTCAAAGAGATTAGCGATAAAACTATCGCCGTAACAGACGACGGCTCCTACGGAAGAAAGGCTCTGGTAACCGAGCCCCTCGAAGAGCTGTGCTCAGGCGGAGATGTTGATCTCTGCTGTGCTATTGGACCTGCAGTAATGATGAAATTCTGCTGCCAGACGACAAAAAAATATAACATCCCGACGATAGTATCTCTCAACAGCATAATGGTTGACGGAACAGGGATGTGCGGAGGCTGCAGAGTAGAAGTTGGCGGGGAAACGAAATTCACCTGCGTTGACGGGCCGGAATTCGACGGACACAAGGTTGATTTCGACCAGCTGATCAAAAGACTCGGTTCGTACAAGAAATATGAGCAGCAGGCCGTTGCTGAGCATAACTGCAAACTGGAGGGCAAACTGTAATGAAAAGCAATATGGAACTTCTCAAAGAGCTGATGGAGAAAGAGGCTGCCGGCGAGCTTACAAATAAAGAACGTATGAAGATTCCCCAGCAGCCGATGCCCGAACAGGATCCCGATGAAAGGCGAAGCAACATAAACGAAGTTGCCCAAGGATACACCGAGCAGCAGGCGAGAATTGAAGCGATGCGATGCCTAGACTGCAAAAACGCCCCCTGCATTGACGGCTGCCCTGTGCGGATTGATATACGAAGCTTCGTAAAGCAGATAGCAAACGGGAAATTCACCGAGGCCCTTGACACAATAAAGCAAACTTCGCTTCTGCCTGCGGTTTGCGGAAGGGTATGCCCGCAGGAAACGCAGTGTCAGGAAACCTGCACTCTGGGCAAGGTGATGAAAGATCCGATGAAGTCTGTCTCTATCGGCAGACTGGAAAGATACGTGGCAGACCGCTGCGCAAGTGATTCCGAATCACCCAAGGTTGCTCCGGATACCGGAAAAAAGGTAGCTATTGTAGGCTCTGGGCCGGGCGGGCTCGTTGCCGCTGCGGACTGCAGAAGAGCTGGCCATAAGGTTGCTGTATTCGAGGCATTCCACAAGCCCGGAGGCGTACTTATGTACGGTATTCCGGAATTCAGGCTGCCCAAGGAGCTTGTAGCAAAAGAGATCGAAACGCTCCAGCAGATGGATGTTGAGATAATCTGCAATTTCATTATCGGCAAAACTCGCTCAATCAGCCAGCTTATGAATGAAGACGGCTACGATGCAATGTTTCTCGCTGTGGGGGCGGGTCTGCCCAGATTTATGAATATACCGGGCGAGAATCTCATAGGCGTTTACAGCGCTAATGAATACCTCACACGAGCCAACCTTATGAACGCCTACAAATTCGGCAGTGAATCTGATACGCCGATAATCAGGGGCGGAAAGGTTGCCGTTATTGGCGGGGGCAATGTAGCGATGGATGCTGCAAGAACCGCCCTTAGGCTCGGCGCTGAAAGCGTGAAGCTTGTTTACAGACGTACAGAGCAGGAAATGCCGGCAAGGATTGAAGAAATTCACCACGCAAAAGAAGAAGGCGTTGAAGTGAATATCCTCAAGAGCCCGATTGAATACAAAGGCGATGATGAAGGCTGGGTGAAGTCTATGGTGTGTCAGAGCTTTGAGCTCGGCGAACCGGACGATTCCGGCAGAAGAAGACCTGTTCCGATAGAAGGCTCGGAAGAGGAATTCGAGATTGACACTGTAATCGTGGCTATTGGAAACAAGGCCAACCCCCTGCTCAGAAGAGCCACCCCTGAGCTTGAATACAACAAATGGGGAAATATAAACATTGGCGATAATTGCGAAACGAACCTCCCGGGAGTTTATGCGGGAGGAGACGCCGCACTCGGCGCGGCTACTGTAATACTTGCAATGGGGCACGGAAGAACGGCAGCAAAAGAAATTAACGATTACCTCTCAAACGAAAAAATCTGATTTACAAAATTCAATTTACAACACAAGCAAACTGCCTCTGATTTGCAGGGGCAGTTTTTTAATTATTAATAAAAACCTCGCATACATCTCTTTTATGCAGCTGATTAACCCGAGCAATAAAAACATTAAAGACAGGATAATATTTAACACTCTGTCAATTCCTATACTAATGCCCGTCTGACATAAGGCTTGCCAAACTGTCATATTGACACCTTGAAAAGGTTATATAACCGTTCCGGCCTCTGTTTCACTGCCTGACACACGCAAAATGCTTGTGGCACGGGGATTGCTATATTGCCCAGTGAACGATTTTTTGAAATTTAAACTTTGAATATAGGAGTTTTAAAATGGGCAAAGTTATAGGAATAGATCTTGGTACAACCAATTCGGTTGTGGCTCTTATGGAAGGGTCTAACCCGAAGGTTCTTGTAAACTCTTCAGGTTCAAGACTTACCCCGTCAGTTGTCGGGTTTACAGATAAGGGTGAAAGGCTTGTAGGCCAGACAGCAAGACACCAGCAGGTTACAAACCCCGAAAATACCGTATTCTCGGTAAAGCGTTTCATGGGACGCAAACACGGCGAAGTGAGCTCTGAAGAGAAAACCGTACCCTACAAGGTAAGCGGGGGAACAGATGAGCTTGTGAAGATACATGCGGGCGGGGAGGATTACACCCCTCCGGAGATATCCGCTATGATTCTTCAAGACCTGAGGAAAACAGCAGAAGACTACCTTGGGGAGACAGTAGATCAGGCAGTGATCACTGTGCCTGCATACTTTAACGATTCTCAGAGGCAGGCAACTAAAGATGCCGGCAAGATTGCAGGGCTCAAAGTTGAAAGAATTATCAACGAGCCTACCGCAGCTGCCCTGGCATACGGGCTCGAGAAAAAGAAAGACGAAAAGATAGCAGTTTTCGACTTCGGCGGCGGTACATTCGACATATCAATCCTTGATATCGGCGAGAACGTTGTAGAAGTTCTCAGCACAAACGGCGACGGGCACCTCGGCGGCGACGACCTCGATGAAGTTCTTATGAATCACCTTGCAGACGAATTCCGCAAGGAAAACGGCATAGACTTGAGAGAAGACCCAATGGCTCATCAGAGGCTCAAGGAAGCCGCTGAAAAGGCCAAATGCGAACTCTCAACCCAGCTTGAGGCAAACATCAACCTGCCGTTTATCACAGCAGATTCTTCAGGACCAAAACACCTTCAGATGAATGTTTCAAGAAGCAAATTCGAGGCTCTTGCAGAAGATGTATTTGAAAAGCTCAAAGGCCCCTGCAAACAGGCATTAAAAGATGCCGGTCTTGAATCTAAAGATATTGCTGAGGTTCTTCTTGTAGGCGGTTCTACAAGGGTTCCGAAGGTGCAGGAAATCACCAAGTCCATATTCGGCAAAGACCCGAACAAGAGCATCAACCCTGATGAGGTAGTATCTCTCGGCGCTGCTGTGCAGGGAGCAATTCTCTCAGGCGATGAAGGCGTTAAGGATATTCTGCTTCTGGATGTTACCCCGCTTTCTCTGGGTATTGAAACACTCGGCGGAGTAATGACCAAGCTTATAGAAAAAAATACTACAATCCCGACCAGCAAGAAGGAAGTATTCTCAACAGCAGCAGACAATCAAACTGCCGTGGATGTTCATGTTCTTCAGGGTGAGCGTGAATTCGCCAAGGACAACAGAACGCTTGGAAGATTCCAGCTCAGCGATATTCCGCCAGCCCCGAGAGGTGTGCCGCAGATTGAGGTGTCTTTCGATATAGACGCAAACGGAATTCTTCACGTAAGCGCAAAAGACACTGCCACCGGGAAAGAGCAGTCTATCGAAATTAAGAGCAGCTCCGGGCTTACCGAAGAAGAAGTTGAAAAGATGAAGAAAGATGCCGAGGAGCACGCTGAAGAAGACAAGAAACGCAAAGAGCTTATTGAGGTTAGGAATCAGGCAGACCAGCTTGTTTACTCAACTGAGAAAACGCTCAAGGAACACGGCGATAAAGTTTCCGCAGAGGCAAAGAGCAATATAGAAAACGCTCTTAACAACCTCAAGGAAGCTCAGAAAGGTGAGGATAAAGACGCTATACAGAAAGCTATCGAAAAGCTCAGCGAAGCCTCGCAGGAGCTTGGAAAAGTACTTTATGAAGAAGCGGCTCAAAATCAGCAGGCTGAAGGCGGACAGCAGCAGGCCGGCGAGCAGACAGAACAACAGGGAACCGATGATTCAAAGAAGAAAAAAGACGATGACGTAATAGATGCTGAATTTGAGAGCAGCGAATAAAAGCTTTCAGTATTGAGACAATTTCTTTGGGGCTGTTTCTATTTGAGAAGCAGCCCTTTTTTATTTGCCCAGAAGCGGGCTGTCCGAACGCACTTTATATCGAGGGTTAAGATCTGGGATGCCCTTTTGAGAAGAAGGACTGAATGCGATCTTTACTAAGCTGTTCAAAGCAGTATCGGTTGAATTCTGCTCAGCTCCATTGAACCAGCGTACTTTAAGATCCACAGCTTTCTGCCTTTTGCCCAATCCGAAATGAAGCGTCTTCTCATTCTGATTGCCCTGCCCGGTTCCGATCTCAACCTGCCTTACTAAAGTTTTATCCCCGGTTTCAATCAAAACCTGCGTTCCTGCTGCATCTCTTGGAATTTGCTCTCCATCGCCAGCCAACCCCACTTTCAGCCATGAATTTTTATTGCCCTGATTGATGAATACTTTGCGATTCGTTACCAAATCAAGAAAGCCGTCGTTGTTGAAATCCGCCCATGCCGCCTGATACGTTGGCCCCAAACCGGAAAGCCCTGCCTGTTTTGTAACATTTGTGAATTGCCAGCTGCCTTCGTTTTTGTAAAGAACAGGATGATCCTGTCGGCCGAAAGATGCGTTCTTGTATACAGTGGTGAAAAACAAATCCAGATCCCCGTCGTTATCGTAATCACCCGCCGCAGGAGATGCATAAGACTCCTGATAATGCAGGCCGCACTGCCCCATATTTTCGAATCGGAAATCATTCTGCAAGCCATTATTCCTCAAAAAAACCGACTCGGGCTGCCTTCCCCTTGAATCCTTATGGGCGAAATTTCCTGCGAATATATCAAACAGCCCATCGTTATCAAAATCCGCCCACACTGCACCTATCGAATGCCCCCCGCTGATTTTTCTGCTCCCTGCCTCTGCTTTGTAAAATTTCGCCTTGTTCTCAAATTTACCGCTGCCCTTGTTAATCAGCAGCAGATTCGGCTGGAGCCTGTAATTTGACACATAAATATCAGCATCTGAATCTCGGTCGAAATCGCAGGCAGACGCCCCTCTGGCTCGATATTTCTTCTCAGTCCAAAGCTTCTTCCAGCCTTTGCCCTTCTGATTTACAACCAGCGCATCAGGATATGTGATCCCTTTCTTCCAGTTCTCATAGCCGGCAACATAAACATCCGTAAAACCGTCTGAATTGAAATCTGCGCAGCAGGCCGCAAGGCTTGAATCAATCTCAAGGTCAGGAAATTCTGCTTCTTCAAATCCCTCTCCGCTCTGATTTATCAGCAGTTTATGCTTATTGTAAACGAACATATCCGGGAAGCTGTCGTTGTTGAAATCTGCAAATACCGCCCTGCCTCGGCTTTGAAAAACCTTTTCGAAATTTCTGCCTTCATTGTTTCGCCAAAGCTCGCCGCTGCTGCATATATCTGTCCAGCCGTCGCGGTTATAGTCTGCGCAGGCTGTTTGCCCCCTTCTAAGCTTCAGACCGAGCTGAGAAGTTTTGTTTTCAAACCTGACTTCTGCGAATAATGCAGAAACAGCAAAAATAATAATTACAGCATTAGTTTTCAATCTAATCTCTCTCTGAAAGCCAAGTAAGCTATACTCCCCCATTACTCTTTTCGGGCATTATTTTAATCCTTCACAGCCAATAGAACATAAAAAAATTAATCTTTTCATAATTTTATTTAGAATTGGTTTGACTTAGCTTCTCAATTCTATAGAATTCCACGTTCCTTGTCAGCGAAGGCTGTCGAGGAGTTCTTTAACAACTTAACAGGGTACAGACCAGAATCGTTAGGAGTGCTTTAATTTTTGCGGCTCGCACCGCATAATTAAGGCTTAAATAATAACACAGGTGTGTTATAAATCATACTCCTTGCGAGAAACTGGAGTGTGAAGCATCCGTAAAAAAGAAATCACACAAATCGCTTAAACAGTAGATTTATGAGATAAGGATTTAAATTGAAGAGTTTGATCCTGGCTCAGAACGAACGCTGGCGGCGTGGTTAAGACATGCAAGTCGCACGAGCCTTTCATGGCTAGTGGCGAAAGGATGAGTAACGGATAGGTAACGTACCCGATGCACAGGTATAGCGTCGAGAGCTTGCTCTCTACCGAAAGGGGCGGTAATACCTGATAACATTGCCAGCTGCAGGGCAGGCAATCAAAGATTTATCGGCATCGGAGCGGCCTATTCCCTATCAGTTAGTTGGTGAGGTAACGGCTCACCAAGGCAACGACGGGTAGCGGGACTGAGAGGTTGGTCCGCCATATCGGGACTGAGACACTGCCCGGACCTCCACGGAGGGCTGCAGTAACGAATCTTGGGCAATGATCGAAAGATTGACCCAGCGACGCCGCGTGCAGGAAGAAGCCCCTCGGGGTGTAAACTGCTGTCAAGAGCAAGTAAGCGCAAGCAGAACTACTCTAAAGGAAGTCACGGCTAACTTCGTGCCAGCAGCCGCGGTAATACGAAGGTGGCGAGCGTTGTTCGGAATCACTGGGCTTAAAGCGTACGCAGGCGGTTTTCTAAGCGTTCTCTGAAATCCCCCGGCTCAACCGGGGAATTGGGGGGCGAACTGGAAAACTTGAGGCATACAGGGGCGGGTGGAACTCTTCGTGGAGCGGTGGAATGCGTAGATATGAAGAGGAACGCCAGAGGTGAAAACGGCCCGCTGGGTATGACCTGACGCTGAGGTACGAAAGCATGGGTAGCGAACGGGATTAGATACCCCGGTAGTCCATGCCGTAAACGATGTGCACTGGTTCGCAGTAATTCTGACATTATTGCGGGCGTAGCAAAAGTGTTAAGTGCACCGCCTGGGGAGTACGGTCGCAAGGCTAAAACTCAAAGGAATTGACGGGGGCTCACACAAGCGGTGGAGCATGTGGATTAATTCGAAGCAACGCGCAGAACCTTACCTGGGTTTGACATGTTTGGATGCCTTCCTGGAAACAGGACCGGGCTGCTCTCTTCGGAGAGTGAAACTTACACAGGTGCTGCATGGCTGTCGTCAGCTCGTGTCGTGAGATGTTGGGTTAAGTCCTTGAACGAGCGAAACCCTTGCCGTTAGTTGCCAGCAGGTTAAGCTGGGGACTCTAACGGGACTGCCGGTGTTAAACCGGAGGAAGGCGGGGATGACGTCAAGTCCTCATGGCCTTTATGCCCAGGGCTTCACACGTGCTACAATGGCAGATACAGATCGACGCAAAGCCGTGAGGTTGAGCAAATCGCACAAAGTCTGCCTCAGTTCGGATTGTTCTCTGGCAACTCGAGAACATGAAGTTGGAATCGCTAGTAATCGCGTATCAGCAATGACGCGGTGAATATGTTCCTGAGCCTTGTACACACCGCCCGTCAAGTCATGGAAATCGGGAGCACCCGAAGTCGGCTTGTCAACTCTTCGGAGAGACGGCTGCCTACGGTGAACTCGGTAACTGGGACTAAGTCGTAACAAGGTAGCCGTAGGGGAACCTGCGGCTGGATCACCTCCTTTCTAAGGGATGAAAAACTAAGCAGTAAGGCAATTAGGCCAAAATTTTAGCTGCTTAGCCTTTTACGTCAGACTCCTTAACGATTCAGTGCCCTGATAAGAAATTTAAAGCTCGGTGAGTAATATCGCCGAGCTTTTTTTAATGCCCACAGGCTTGGCCGCATTATAAACGCAGCTCGGAAAAAAAATCTCGCAGATTTATGCCGCATCAAAGTTTATTATCCACAGATGACACGGATCGCACAGATAATTTTATGAATGTAAATCATTGCTATAAAATATCTTACAAAAATCTTCGTGTCCTTCGCTCCCTTCTTGGTTTAAAAACACTCTGTCAATCCTGTCTAAAAAATATTGCCCATCGCCGGCAACCTCCTGGAGCTATTATTTACTTGACTGCTGCACCACTTTAAATATACTTGCCTGAGTTTGTAGTACGTTCATCAAAAGTGCGTATATACGTATATATTTAACGTTTAATATTATAGGAGATTGAACTATGGCAACAAAGGTTGCGATCAATGGTTTCGGTCGAATCGGTAGAGCTGTAGCTCGTGTTATCCTCCAGAACAAAGGCCTCGGCCTTGATCTGGTAGCTATCAACGATCTTGCAGACCCAAAAGCTCTTGCTCACCTGTTCAAGTATGACACAGTTATGGGCAAATGGGACGGGGAAGTATCCGTAAGCGGAGACGGTCTTGTTGTAAACGGCAAGGACATTAAGGTTACTGCTGTTAAGAGTCCTGCAGAGCTTCCTTGGAAAGAGATGGGCGTTGATATCGTTCTCGAGTCAACCGGTATCTTCCGTACAAAAGAAGGCCCGAAAGGCGGCTACGGCGATCACATCAAGGCGGGCGCTAAGAAAGTTGTTCTTTCTGTTCCGGCAAAGGATGAGATCGACGGCACAATCGTTCTGGGCGTAAACGACTCAGACCTGACAAAAGACATCGACTGCGCATCAAACGCAAGCTGCACAACAAACTGCCTTGCTCCGGTAGCGAAGATTCTCAACGACAGCTTCGGCATCAAGAGAGGCCTTATGACAACTATCCACGCATACACCAACGACCAGAACGTTGGCGATATGATCCACAAGGACCTCCGCAGGGCACGTGCTGCTGCTGACAACATCATCCCGACCACCACAGGAGCTGCTGCTGCAGTAGGGAAGGTTATTCCTGACCTTAACGGCAAGCTCAACGGCGGTGCTATGCGTGTTCCGGTAATTGACGGCTCATGCGTTGACCTCACAGCAGAGCTGGGCAAAGACGTTACTGCTGAAGACGTGAATGCTGCTGTTAAAGCGGCCGCTGAAGGCCCGATGAAGGGCATTATGTCTTACTGCGAGGACCCGATCGTATCAAGCGATATCGTTGGCGATCCGCACTCAAGCATCTTCGATGCACTCAGCACGATGGTTATCGACGGGAATATGGTTAAGGTAATCTCATGGTACGACAACGAATGGGGCTACTCAAACCGCGCAGCAGACCTTATGAGCAAAATGGCTGCTATGCTGTAAATCAGGCTTAATGCTTGAATAACCAGAATACAGAAGCGGGCAGTTTTAAATTGCCCGCTTTTTTAATGCGCACGTTTTAAACAGGCTTTCAGCTGGGTAAAGACAACCAAACAAACCCAGCTTCAGCACCAAAACCATACCGCTCTATCACGACATACAACCCTTATTACGTGGTTAAAACGTGCTTTCATCAGCTCTAGTGAGAAGCTCCTGCAAGGCTGGTTCGGAAAAGATACAACAAAATTATCAAGCTGTAATCGGCATTAGAGGCAGATTAGAAAAATATTTGATAACGTCCCAAAGTTTGTGGATAAATTGCAAAAGGCTTGAGAAGTGATATAGTGTTATAGATAAGATAATACTTTTATCACAGGAGTCTCAAGCCATGCAGAACATTATATCATTAGAACTGATAAGTGCCACATCAGAAAATGGATTTTCTTTAGATGAATTGGTTTTCAGGACCAAAGAGTTATTTGAAACTGAGGCTATGGCAGGTTTTGTAAGCCTGATTCTTCAGTTGATTGATGAGCGAATATGTATGAACATTGTTCAAGGTAAATCGGATAATACCGGCCAATCATGCTGCTGCAATGAGCGGTTTGAATATCATGACAGGTCTCTTCGCCAGTTCAGGACTTCTGTCGGCACAGTCAAGATTAGCTGGCGTCGCTTAAAGTGCGTTAAATGCGGCAAGACAATAACTCCTTTGAGAGATTTTTTAGGCCTTGCACCCTACCAGTCAAAGACATTGGAGTTGGAAAAGCTGGTTACAGAAATTGTAAGCGAACAAAGTTATCGCCGAAGCAGCACTCATCTTGAATCTATCGGCAGCATACCTGTTCCAAAGAGCACTGCCCATCGCTGGGTTGTACAGACCGAGTGCGATCAGATTGATACCGGCACAGATACATTCAGTCTTCTTTTTGCTGACGGCACCGGCTTTAAGCGTCGGCCCGATAAGGACAAACGCATAAGTAATCGCGGTGAGCTCAGAGTTGCCTTAGGAGTCACCAGAAGTAGTTCTGTGGTGCCTTTAGGGGCATTCAGCGGTAAAAGCTGGGACGAGATATCCTCGCTGGTCAAGGGCGAACGTAAGAACAAAGAGCTTGTTGCCGATATGCTTGTAAGCGAGGGCGAAACAGGTCTGGTTAAGAGTCTGGCCAAACTTTGCAATGATAGCCAAAGAAGCCATTGGCACCTGGTTCGGGATCTGGATTATACGATGTGGAAGGATGATGCCGGCAAACTTGAACGTAAGCAAAAGCAGAAAGAATTGAATGCCGTAATTGGTATTGAAATTCCCGAGGAAGATTTTGAAAAGGTCTGTGATGATGACAAGAAAGATTTGCAAGATGCTGTCAATAGTGCCGAAAGTGATCTTCATAAGCTGATAGGCAAACTGCTGGAGAAGGAATATAAAATAGCAGCCGATTACCTGAACCGTTCAGCTAAAAATATGTTCAGCTATGCTCGCCGCTGGCTGGAGACAGGTATTGTAACTCCGCGGGTTTCCAGCATGATAGAACGGATGATGCGAGAGCTTGGTCGACGCCTTAAACGCATCGCATTTGGCTGGAGCGAAGAAGGAGCGGCAAAGATGGCCAGAATTATCATTAAAAGATTTACTTCAGAAAATCAATGGGAAAAATACTGGCACGAAAAACTGAGGTTATTGGACAATGTAATGCTTGCTCTAAAGACTATAAAAGTACAGAACCCACAAACTTTGGGACGTTAATAAATATTTGCGTTTCTAACCAACTGCTAACAATTAGCAAATTTCGGCCTAACAATCTGCAATTATAAACCTAATAATTTCCTAATTCCATATTAATGTTAGAAAGGTTTAACGAAATGCAGATTAAGACTAAGCTGATTGCAGCGGCCATTTGCGGTGTGATAGCGAGCGGTACTTTCGCTTCAGGCAGCGCAAGCGCAGAAGAGATCGAGATGCTCCGCGAGGAGATAGCAAGCCTCAAGTCCAGACTCAGCAAAATCGAAAGCGAACAGCAGCTCCAGCAGGAAAAGACTGCAGAGATCGAAGAGGGCTTCGGCTGGACGAAAGATATGCAGGTCAGCGGGGATTTTCGCTATCGCTATGAGAGCATTGATCAGGAAGGCGAAGATTCAAGACACCGCAACAGAATAAGGGCGAGAATCAGCCTGAAGGCGATAATTACCAATCAGATAAGCTATCATCTGCGTCTTGCAAGCGGCAATGATGATCCCGTATCAGCGAATCAGTCTTTAGACGGCGGCTTTGCGAGCAAGGATTTCTGGCTGGACAGGGCATATATGAAATGGCGGCCTGCAGAAGGCTGGCAGCTTAATCTGGGTAAAACATCGAATCCGTTTTTCTGTCCGGGAGGCAGCCAGCTGCTCTGGGACAGCGATGTAAATCCCGAAGGTGCTGCGCTGCAATACAGCGGCAAGCTCGGCGAGGCGAACATCTTCGCAAATGCCGGCGGGATGTGGGTTGAGGAAAACAGCAGCGATGTTGACCAAGACCTCTTCGGCCTTCAGGGCGGTATCGAAATGAAGCTTGGCGAAACAGAGGTTTTAGTTGGTGCCGGCTATTTCGACTACGGAAATGTGCAGGACTCGCGAACAATCTACGAAGTTAATGAAAGCGGCGGAAACTCCACCTACTCAGACGCAGGCATCGAGAAATACATCTACGACTACAACCTCTTCGAAGCGTTTGGGGAGATTAGCCTGCCGACAGAATTCCCGATAACCCTTTTCGGCGACTACGTTCTCAACACCGCCTCGGGCGTGCAGGAAGATACAGGCTGGCTTGCTGGAATCGAGCTGGGCAGCGCGAAGAAGAAAGGTGATATGGCCTTCTGCTACAACTACCGTGATGTTGAATCTGATTCAGCTATGAGCGCATTTACCGATTCAGACTTCCTCGGCGGCAGATTAGGCGGCGACGGCCACAAAATACAGGCCAAATACGCCCTTAACAAAAATGTTTCGCTGGGTGCAGCATTTATTACAGGTGAAATTTCAGAGCCTCAGCTCAGCTACGACCGCTTCCAGCTGGATTTGAAGCTTAAATTCTGAAAGATTTGACGCTCCGGCCGGCATCTGTTTTGTTCTCTAAAGCTTTCACACTGCTTGCATTAAATAAGAGCTGAAATATAATTCTGCCCGTGCTTTCAGCTCAAAAATTATTTCTAACGGAGATTTACAGATGCCGGTTGATATTGACAGAATAAATGCTCAAATTGAGGAAAAAAGCAGTATAATAGAGCCTCTTCTTTCAGAGGCCTCAAAAGCTGTTATCGGGCAGCGTTATATGCTTGAGAGGATGCTGATTGCGATCCTCTGCGACGGGCATATCCTGCTTGAAGGTGTGCCCGGGCTTGCGAAAACCACCGCTGTTACTGCACTTTCGCAGGCGATTAAGGCAGATTTCCGCAGGATTCAGTTCACTCCCGACCTGCTGCCTGCCGACCTCACGGGAACGCAGATCTACAGACAGTCTGACGGGGAGTTTTACACGAGAAAGGGACCGGTTTTCGCAAATATAATCCTTGCAGACGAGATCAACAGGGCTCCTGCCAAGGTGCAAAGCGCCCTTCTGGAGGCGATGCAGGAAAAGCAGGTTACTATTGGAGATGAATCTTTCCAGCTACCTCAGCCGTTTCTGGTTCTTGCAACGCAGAATCCTATCGAGCAGGAAGGCACATATCCGCTGCCCGAGGCTCAGCTGGACAGATTTATGCTTAAGATAAGCGTGGGATATCCAACAAAAGAAGAGGAGAGGCAGATCCTTGAGCTCAAAACAAATCCCAAGACAGCCGAGGCGATAAATTCGGTTATCTCGCCGGATTCTATATTTGAGCTTAGAGAGGTGATCTCGCAGATCTACATAGACCAGAAGGTGAAGGATTATATCGTTGAGGTTGTGCATACAACCCGCCATCCATCGGTTATCAATGCAGACCTTGCCTCGCTTATCAATTTCGGTTCCTCCCCGAGAGCTACAATCGCCCTTGCACTCGCTGCAAGAGCTCAGGCATTCCTCAAGGGAAGAGGATACGTAACCCCGCAGGACGTGAAGACTATCGGAATGGATGTGCTCCGGCACAGGATTATCGTTAGCTATGAGGCCGAGGCGCAGGAGATCACCAGCGAGGATGTGGTGAAGATGATATTCGACAATGTGGAAGTGCCGTAGCGAGCACGCAGATGGCTTTTGAGCGGTTTTAGGTATGTTAGATAAAGACCTCACAGCAAAGATAAAGCGAATTCAGTTTTACACCTCCCACCTTGTCAGTGCGAGCTTCGCCGGCGAATATGAGAGCGTTTTCAAGGGGCGGGGGATTCAGTTTGAAGACGTGCGTGAATACGTTCCGGGCGATGACGTGCGTGATATAGACTGGAACGTAACTGCCCGAGAGTCCAAGCCTTATGTGAAGCGGTTTGTGGAGGAGCGTGAGAACACGGTTATCCTCGCTGTGGACGTGAGCGCATCGGGCGAGTTCGGCACAAAAGACCGCCGGAAAAATGAGCTTTCAGCAGAGATCTCAGCTGTGCTTGCCTTCGCTGCCACCAGAAACAACGATAAGGTGGGGCTTTTGATGTTCTCAGACAAAATCGAGCTTTTTGTCCCGCCGAGGAAAGGCAGGAAGCACGTTCTCAGGATAATACGAGAAATCCTGAGCTTTTCAGGCCAAGGAGTGGGAACGGATATTTCCTCGGCTTTGGACTATTTAGGAAAGATTGCCAAAAAACGCTCTACAGTTTTCCTTATATCAGACTTCCCTCTGCCCTCAGCGAAAGACAGCTACATCAGACCGCTGAGCCTGCTTAGAAGAAGGCATGATGTTGTGGGTATATGCGTTCAGGACAGGATGGAAAAGAGGCTCCCCGCAGCGGGGCTTATAGACCTGAAAGACCTCGAAACAGGCGAGACAATCACCGTTGACTGTTCGGATAAGGGACTTCGCAGAAGGTTCGAAGAAATGTCCCGCAGGTGGAAGGAAGAGCTTCAGACAGAGCTTAGAGGGGCAAAAATCGACTTTATAGACGTGGAAACGGGCGAGCCTTATATCAATGATTTTATTAAGTTCTTTCATATGCGGAGAAAACGCAGATGATCAGAAGGGCTTTTTTATTAATACTTTCTGCGGGGCTGGTATGCCTTGCGGCAAATCTGAAGCTCTCAAACGAGGATATAGAAGCCTCGCTCACTATTGAGACCACCCAAATCACCTTCGGCAGCACTTCAGAAGCTGTTGTGCAGTATTCCGGCAAGGGTGAAATGGTTATAAGCAGGGCAAAGCTCGAGGCGGGCAGTGATAAGATAACGCTGAGCGAGAAAAGCAGAGCCAGCTCAGAGCTCGTTTACGAGATCGAGCCCGAACAGATGGGCAGCTTTGAGGTTCTGTTCAAATTTGTTTACACCGATTTTGAAGACAAGGAGGTGGTGCAGCCTTTCGGCAAGATTGAGCTTAAAGCGGTATCCGCCCTTACAAGCGAAGAAAAAAAGACGCTCGAAAACGAAGGCGCAGAGAAGCTCGTTGAAAGAATAAGCCCTGAGCCTGAACCTGCTGAGGTGCCGATAAACAAGCTTGCTGTTGCCGCTTGGGCTGCCGGGCTGATTCTGGCAGCAGCAGGAATATGGCTCTTCATCTCAAAACGCAGGAAGAAGGCTCGGGAAGAGGTAAAATACGCCCTGCCCCATAAATCCGCTTACAGATTCCTCGAAGCGCTCAAATTCCGCAACCAGCCTCAAAACGGGCAGATGAAGGAATACGTGTTTATCCTCAGCAGTCTTTTACGAAGCTATATTCAGGTTCGTTTCAGTCTGCCTGCAACGGATATGACAACGGAGGAATTCCTCGAAGACGCTTCCGGCAGAGGCATATTTACCGACGAGCAGAGGAAAACGCTTCAAAGTTTTCTTGAAAAGGCCGATCTTGTGAAGTTTGCGGGATTCTCTCCCTCTCAGCAGCAGGCTCTGGATATGATGGTATCTGCGAAGGAATTTATCAGAACCACCGAGGACTATAACTTCCTTGTACCGGAGGATGAGGCCAAATCTATAGGGAAAGCCCTGGAGGCCGAAGATGTTTGAGTTTCACAGCCCGCTTGCGTTTCTTCTTCTGGCTGCTGTTTTTCTTCTGCTGGTCTGGAAGAGGCTCAGGGGCAGAAAGCAGAAAAGCTTTTTAAGGTATTCGGATTTGAGTGTTTTCGCAAACTGCGGGACAGGCTGGCGAAGCAGGCTTATATGGCTGCCGGATTTTCTGCGATGGGTATGCCTTGTTTTGCTTGTGTTTGCAGCTGCAAGGCCGAGGGAAGGCACAGAGCTTTCAAACGTATCAACTGAAGGCGTTGCTATGCAGCTGGTTGTGGACCGTTCGAGCAGTATGAATGAGCCGATGGTGTATAAGGGGCAGAAGATAAGCCGATTCGATGCTGTGAAGATGGTAATTGAAGATTTCATCAAAGGCGGCAAGGGAAACCTTAAAGGCAGAAGCGGCGATATGATCGGGCTTGTGTCTTTCGCCCGCTACCCCGACACGCTCTGCCCGCTCGTGCTAACTCACAGCATCCTGATAGATTTTCTCAAACAGTCTGAAACGGTGAAATACAAGCAGGAAGACGGCACAGCAATCGGCGATGCGATAGCCCTCGCAGCAGCGCGTCTGCAGGAGGCGGAAAAGCAGATTTCACAAACCTCTGAAAAGCTCACCGGCGAAGAGCTCAGCAATGATTTCAAAATCAAGAGCAAGGCTGTTATACTGCTTACTGACGGGATGAACAATGCAGGCGAGAGAACACCCGAGAAGGCTGCCCAGCTCGCTGAAGAGTGGGGAATTAAGATTTACGCTGTGGGGATAGGCTCTAATATGCCTCAAAGGTCGTTCTTTAATATAGGCAGAGCCCAGATAAACGAAAGGCTTTTGAATTCAATTGCCGAAAAAACAGGCGGATTCTATGCACGGGCAGACAGCCCAAAACAGCTGCGGGAAATATACGAAAAAATAGACCGCTTAGAGAAAACCGAAATCAAATCCGTTGCCTACTACAACTATGCAGAGAAGTTTGAGCCCTTCGCAATGGCTGCTTTCGCTGCTCTTCTGCTGGAAATTATCCTGAGAACAACCCTCCTGAGAAAACTGCCTTAAGCTATTTTACGAGAAATTTTCTCTTTCACTTTGATTTTTTGTCTTATAAGCGTATAATATCAAAGCTAAATAAGAAATTTTAAGCGAAAGGGACAAAATGCTGCTGAATTTTTCCTTAAAAAACTGGATGTCATTTCGTGATGAAGCAAATTTTTCCATGATTGCTTCAAGAGAAAAACAGCACAGAGAAAGGCTTGCAAAACTTGAGACAGTAAAGAAAAATGTGCTTCCAATTTCTGCTGTTTACGGCGGGAATGCCTCGGGCAAGACGAACTTTTTCAAGGCCTTCCGATTTCTCAAGAGATTTATTGTGGAAGGCACAAGACCAGAAACATCAATCCCTGTTCAAAATTTTTGCTTAGACCAAGAGTCTGCGGAAAGTCCAAGCTGGTTTAATATTGCTGTTTTTTCTGAAGGTAAAGTTTATGAGCTGGAATTTTCTGTTAATTCAGAAAAGGTTTTAACGGAAAAACTAACCCAGATAAAGCCCTCATCTGAGAAGCTTCTATATGAAAGAATAAACGGCGAGCTTAAGCTGGGCAGTTCTCTCTCAGCAAATCAGCATCTAAAATTTGCTTTTGAAGGGACAAGAGAAAACCAGCTTTTTCTTACCAATTCAGTTTCTCAGAGAATAGAAATTTTCAAGCCTGTTTACGACTGGTTCAAGGATAAACTTATGCTTATCGCACCTGACACAAGATTCGGATCCTTTGAGCAGATGATGAATGAGGAAAGCCAAATTTATGACAGCATAAACGAGATTATTTCCGGCCTTGACACAGGCATCGACCATATAGGCGGGGAAACAGTGGCTGTAGATAATCTGCCGCTGCCGGAGGGCAAAAAAGATAATCTTCTCGAGGAGATACCTGAAGGAAAGGCTGCGAAAATTATTATTGCAGGACTCGAGGACGAGAGGATTATTGTAACAAAAAACAAGGGCAGGCTGTCTGCCAAAAAGCTCGTTACATACCACAAAAACAAGAACGGCACAGAGCATAAATTTGAACTCAATCAGGAATCAGACGGTTCTAAAAGGGCTGTAGAGCTTTTGCCTGCATTCCTTGATCTCTCAAGCAGAAAATCAGCAAGGGTTTACATTATCGATGAGCTCAACAGGAGCCTTCATTCACTGCTTTCAAGGAATATGATTTCTTTTTTCCTTTCGGCCTTTGGAAAGGATTCAAGATCTCAGCTTTTGTTTACAACGCACGATTTAACTCTTTTCGACCAAAGCATATTCAGGCGTGATGAAATGTGGCTTACTGAGAGGAATAAAGAAGGCGTTTCTAAGCTTTATTCAATAAGCGATTTTGAGGATGTCAGATACGACAAGGATATCAGAAAGAGCTATCTGCAGGGGCGTATGGGCGGCGTGCCGAATATAGGTCCTTTGGTTTCTGCGCGATGAAAGGGGAAAGTCTATGGCTGGTAAACTCTCAAGGCCAACCAAAAGAAGAAGATACAAAAAGCTTTTCCTGCTGTCGGTTGAAGGCCAGAAAACTGAGCCGCAGTATTTCAGTTTATTTAACAGCGATGCCTCAGCTATTTCAATACGCTCAATCAAAGCGAAAAGCAAAAGTGCGCCTCAGAAAGTTTTGAAACGAATGAAAGACGCTCTGAAAGAAGAAAACTTAAAAAAACTGACGAGGCGTGGTTAGTAGTAGATAAGGACAATTGGCAAGATGCCCAGCTGCTTTCGCTTTTAAAATGGGCAGATCAAAGACAAAATTATGGGCTCGCTGTGAGCAATCCCAAATTTGAATATTGGCTGCTGCTTCATTTCGAAGACGGAAAAAAAGCTTCCGATTCTAAAACCTGCACCAAAAGGCTGAAGAAATATCTTGTTGATGGAAAAAATATCAACCCAGCAAAAATTAACCGCAAAATGATATTGAAAGCTGTAGAAAGGGCTAAAAGACAAAACAGCAATCCTGCCGGCTGGCCAAAACAGAAGGGCACAACTGTTTACCGATTGATTGAAAATATATTTAAGGCTGAAAAAGATTATAAAGCTTAGGTTTGAAGGAAAAAATAGAGCTTTCTGGCGCTGGTTTAATATTCATTCTCTCTGATTTATATTGAGCGGGTGGAGCTGGCCTTGGGATTTTGCAAACATACTGCACTCAGGGAGGACTTCGAGAAATTTCTTTCCGTAGAATTTTTTCATCACTCTGCTGTCTAAAATCACTACAGAGCCGGAATCGGTTTTTCTGCGTATCAGCCTTCCGAAGCCCTGTTTGAAGCGTATTATCGCAGAGGGCAGCTGAAAGCTTATGAATGGATTCTGGCCGTTAGCTTTGATCTGTTCGATTTTTCCCTGCGTGAGCGGGTGGTTCGGGACGGAAAATGGAAGCCTCATTATCGCAACGCATTTGAGTGCATCGCCGGGCAGGTCAACCCCCTGCCAAAAGCTCTCAGTGCCGAGGAGAATGCCGCTGTCGCTGTTTTTGAAATTTTCAACGAGCCTCGTGCGCGAAATCCCCTTCTGCTGCATAAATATTTCTCTGCTGTTTTCGAATGCCCAGTATTCAAGCTCCTCTGCAAAATTTTTCAGCATATAATAGCTTGTAAAGAGTACAAGCGTTCCGCCGCCTGCATTTGCAATCCAGCCTTTGAGCGCTTGGGCAGCTGCGGGCACGAAATCCGGGCTTGAGGGCTCTGGCAGGTCTGCCTCCGCTACCACCTTCACATTTTTCTTATAGTCGAAAAAACTCCCGAGCATAAGCGAATCGTATTCTTCCAGCCCAACGTTTCCGGCGAAGAACGAGAATCCCTTTTTTCCAGATGAGCAGCTCAGCGTAGCGCTTGTAAGGGCAACAGACTCGAATTTGTCAAACAAACACTCCTTGAGGTCTTTGCCTGCATTTATCGGGGCGCTTCTGAGGCTGTATCTTGGGAACTGCTTCTTTCCGCCTTTTTCAATCCAGTAAATATGGCGATTTTCGTCGTCAGCGGCTTTGGGCTGCTGAACGAATGAGCTTATATCACTCTCAAACGCGCTGAGCCTCTCAACTGCTCTTCTCAGCTCCTCGGCAGTATCTGATTTCTTTTCTTCCTCGCTGAATTTTTCTCTGATATTAGAGAGAGCGAGCCTTAGCTCTTTGAGCTCGACGGAGAGGTTGTCGGTTAAATCTTCAGGTCCGCATTTTCCATTGTTTTCCCGGCAGGTATGTTCGTAATAGGATTCCACCTGCTTAAAGAAAACCTCGCAGGCCTTTCTGGAATTTTTCAGCTTTGTTTTGAGCTTCTCATCATCGAATTGGGCAAGAAGGCCTTTTCGTTTTTTACTGTCATAAAGCCCGCGGAGAGTAAAATCTACTGCATTGTTTGATATATTGATTCCGAAGTGGTCTTCAGCAGCTTTCTGGAGGTTGTGAGCTTCGTCTATTACAACGGCCTCGTATGAAGGGAGAATGCTTGCGCCTCTGCTTCTGAGCATAAGATCGCTGAGCAGGAGAGAATGATTCAAAACGATCAGCTCACACTGCTCGAGCTCTTTTCTTGCCTTTGAGTAGAAACACTCTTTCCTGTGCGGGCATTTCCTGCCCTTGCAGTTGCCGTGTTCGCTTTTTACCGCGTCCCAAACCGAGGGAGACGGATTAAAGGGAATCGTGCTGAGCGAGCCGTCATTGGTTGTCTCCGCCCACTGCTTCAGCTCGGCAAGCTCGCCGGGAGGGGCATCGAAAAGGGTTTTTTTGTTTTCGAGGGCATAATGCAGCCTTCGCTTGCAGATATAGTTGTTTCTTCCCTTTGCGATCCCTGCCTTGAATTCAAAATCCACCGCTCTTGCTGTGAACGGTATATCCTGATTTATCAGCTGTTCCTGAAGGTTGATTGTGTATGTGCTGATAACAGCCTTCACCCCGCTTTTTACCGCATATTTCACGGCAGGGACGATATAAGCGAGGCTCTTGCCGGTACCTGTGCCGGCTTCGATAACTGTATGCCTGCCCTGCTCAAAACACTGCTCCAGCTTTAGAGCCATCTCCTTCTGACCTGGGCGCTGTTCATATCCGGGCAGTAAACGGGCTATCCTTCCGCTGTCGCTGAAAAAGGATTCGAGGTCTAAGTCTGGTTCTGTTTCAAAAGGAACTTTCAATTATTTCACCAACTTTGCGCAAGAAAAAAGGCTGGTATCAGAAGAAACCAGCCTTCGTCGAGACAATTCAAAAATAAGATAAAAATACTAGATATATAAACCTGTCTCAACTACTAAAACTTTATTTTATTTGGAAAAAAGAATTACACGCATCTCTGCGTAAACCCAAACTTTATAGCACTGTTAATGAACTATCAAATCTGATGTCATATTAGCATTTCTCAAGGTCGGTGTCAAACAAAAAATAAAAATTTTTTAATTTTTTTTTACAACGCTCCTCATCGCCAGAAACAATCGGTCATTTCGCTATTCAGAACATCTTATCAAGCCTTCTGTAACTCACGGCCTCACCAATATGTTCAGGTCTTATTTCCTCGCTTCCTGCAAGGTCTGCAATGGTTCTTGCGAGTTTGCATATCTTATCGTGCGCCCTTGCACTTAGGGAAAGGTCTTTCATTGCGCTTTTGAGCATAATCTCTGATTTTGGCTCGAGCTCGCAGAAAACTTCTATCTCCCTGTGAGACATGCCCGCATTAACCCGCCTTGAATCGCCTCTGAAGCGGATGTTCTGTACTTTCCTTGCGCAGTTAACCTGCTCTCTCATATTTGCTGAGCTCTGCCCCTTGGCCTTGTTCCTGAGTGCACGATAATCCACAGCAGGCACTTCGATCTGTATATCGATTCTGTCCAAAAGCGGCCCGGAGAGCTTTGAGAGATACTTCTCAATCTGGGCGGGCGTGCAGCGGCATTCTTTCTGGGTGGAGCCGTAATACCCGCAGGGGCACGGATTGGCCGAAGCTATAAGCATAAAATCTGCGGGGAATGTAACCGTGGCCTGCGCTCGGGCTATGGTAACCTGACTGTCCTCCAAGGGCTGGCGAATCGTTTCCAGCACAGTGCGTGAGAATTCGGGAAACTCATCGAGAAACAGAATTCCGTGATGAGCGAGGCTCAGCTCTCCCGGCCTTGGATGGGCAGACCCTCCAATAAGAGCGGGCGCACTTGCGGAATGGTGCGGACTGCGAAAAGGCCTCGTTGCAATCAGAGCCTGCTGCCTCTCGAGAAGGCCTACAGATGAATAGATTCGAGTTGTCTCAAGGGATTCTTCAAGGGAGAGCTCTGGGAGAATGCTTGCTACGCGTTTGCTGAGCATAGTTTTCCCGGAGCCCGGAGGCCCCATCATCATCACGTTATGCCCGCCGGCAGCAGCTATCGTAAGGGCACGCTTAACCGTTTCCTGCCCCTTCACGTCTTCGAAATCAATGTCGTATTTTCGTTTTATCTCAAAGAGCCTGTCTATATCTGTGTATGTCGGCTCTATGGGCAGATTCCCGGAGAGAAACCCAACTGTCTCGGTCAGCGAGCCAACTCCGAAGATATCTATTCCCTGCACAACTGCTGCTTCAGGGGCGTTCTCTATCGGCACTATCATCCTCTCAAAGCCAGCTGCCTTTGCGCTCATCGCCAAACTCAAAACGCCGTTGACGGGACGAACCCTGCCGTCGAGGGCGAGTTCGCCTACCATTATCTCATTTTTAAGCCCTTCCAGCTGCACTGCTCCGCTTGCGCTTAGAATCCCAACTCCAATCGAAAGGTCGAAGGCTGGGCCTTCCTTCTTGAGGTCTGCGGGTGCGAGATTAACTGTAATCTGTTCAAAAGGATACTTGAATCCGCTGTTGATTAAAGCGCTTCTAACCCTCTCGCAGCTCTCCTTAATAGCTGCATCCGGAAGCCCCACAATAAGAAGGCGGGTATCATCTCCGCTTATGTGCACCTCCACCTCGCAGATATGCCCTTCAATCCCCGAAAGTGTAAGGCTGTTCAGTCTGGCAAGCATATAGCCTCCTGTGCGAATTAAATCAACATTTTGAAGTAATTCTATTCGTAAACAACCTAAATTACAACCTTTTTTCTAAGAAGCCGCGATAAATACAAGAACGGATTGGTTAAAAATCTGGCCAAAAAAAAGGGAACGCTTGTTTTTCGCGTTCCCTTATGCGTTTTCTTTTTCAGCTTTTATCAGCTGCTCACCGGCTGAGCAGAATACTCGAACTTGAGGCTGTCTTCGTCTTTCACCGTAATGGTAATATGCTCAGACTTATCAAACTCGTTCCTGAGAAGCGCTTCTGAGAGCGGATCTTCGATATACTTCTCGATAGCCCTTCTCAGCGGCCTTGCACCGTGTTCAGGATTATAACCCTTATCTATAAGGAAATCCTTAGCGCTTTCGTCCACGTCAATTTTGATTCCCTTCTCTCTTATCCTGTTCAGCACCTTATCCAGTTCATACTGAATAATAACGGTAAGGTCTTCCTTGGTCAGGCCGCGGAATACAATATTATCGTCGAGACGATTCATAAACTCCGGCCTGAAATGTTTTTCTATTTCTTTCTCCAAGAGAGAAGACATCTTTTCGTAGTTGTCCTGCTCTGTTCTTTTACCAAAGCCGAAGCCTGTCTGATTTCTGATCATATCAGCGCCGATGTTGCTGGTCATAATCAAAATTACGTTCCTGAAATCCACCTTGCGTCCGTAGCTGTCTGTGAGCCGGCCTTCTTCCATTATCTGAAGCAGCATATTGGACACATCCGGATGCGCCTTCTCGATCTCATCAAGAAGCAGAACAGCGTAAGGCCTTCTGCGGATTCTCTCGGTGAGCTGGCCGCCTTCTTCGTATCCAACGTATCCAGGAGGAGCGCCTATGAGCTTGCTCACATTGTACTTCTCCATATATTCGCTCATATCCAGCTGTATCAGGGCGCTTTCATCGCCGAACATAAATTCGGCAAGAGCCCTTGCAAGAAGCGTTTTACCAACACCGCTCGGACCAATAAACAGGAAGCTCGCGATAGGCCTGTTAGGGTCTTTTATACCTGAACGGCTCCGCCTTACCGCCTTTGCCACAGCAGTGATGGCCTGATCCTGAGACACGACAGTTTTGTGCAGTTCAGATTCAATTTCAAGCAGTTTTTCGGCATCGTCTTTTTCCACTCTCGTAAGAGGGACGCCAGTTATCTTGCTCACGATTTCGGCGATAACATCCTCATCGATCTCGCCTACAAAGCTCTCGTTTTCCTTTTCCCAGTCTTCCTGCTTCTGCTTTTTCTCTTCGTTGAGCTTCTGGGCTTCATCTCTCAGCGCTGCTGCCTGCTCGTAATTAGCATTTCGCACCGCCTCTTCCTTCTGGGCATTGAGCTCTTCGATACGGCTGTTTATATCTGTAAAGTCCGGCGGAGGGGTAAGGTTTCTAAGCCTCATACTCGAGCCGGCTTCATCAAGAATATCGATCGCCTTGTCCGGCAGACACCTGCCTGTAATATAACGCGAAGAAAGTTCCACAGCGGAATTGAGGGCGTTTTCGGTGTATGTAACTTTGTGATGCGTTTCATACTTTTCTCTGAGCCCGTGGAGAATTTCGAGGGTATCGTTTTTTGAAGGCGGGTCCACCTGTATCGTCTGAAATCTGCGTTCAAGTGCAGAGTCCTTCTCAATGTGCTTGCGGTATTCATCGAGCGTTGTAGCCCCGATACACTGGAGCTCGCCTCTTGCTAAGGCAGGCTTTAGAACATTTGAGGCATCTATAGCCCCTTCAGCACCCCCTGCCCCTACAAGCGTATGGAGCTCATCGATAAAGAGGATCACGTTCTTTTCACGCTTTACCTCATTGATAACTGCCTTTATCCTCTCTTCAAACTGGCCGCGGTATTTTGTTCCTGCTACCATCATCGCAAGGTCTAGGATTATCAGCCTCTTATTGTACAGCAGAGGCGGGATAGACTTTTCTACAATCCGCTGCGCCATACCTTCTACTATTGCAGTTTTTCCTACGCCTGCCTCTCCAAGAAGTACGGGGTTGTTCTTCGTTCTTCTGCAGAGTATCTGCAAGAGGCGTTCAATTTCGTTGGATCTGCCTATAACCGGATCCAGCTCGTTGTTTTTGGCGAGAGTTGTAAGGTCTCTTCCGAAGTTGTCTAATGCCGGCGTTTTGGATTTCGGCCTGCCCTGCCTTCTCTGCTGGGGGCCTTGCCCCATTCCGGGAGGCGTCTGCTGTGACATCTCATCAACATCCATGCCCTCCTGCTCCATACCCGAGCCGAGAAGATTAAGCACTTCATCTCGGACAGTGTCTAGCTTGAGCCCGAGGTTCATCAGAATCTGAGCCGCTATACCGTCTGTAACTCTCAAAAGCCCGAGAAGAAGGTGTTCAGTACCAACGTAATTGTGGTTGAGGCTTCTCGCCTCTTCGATTGCGTATTCTATCACCCTCTTTGATTTGGGCGTTTGAGGAAGCTTGCCCGCTGAGATAACGTTCGGTCCGCTTTTGACGTACTTCTCAACCTCAATCCTGAGCTTGTTTACATCAACACCGAGATTCTTGAGCACGTTCGCTCCTACCCCGCTGCCTTCTTTGGAAAGACCGAGAAGTATATGCTCTGTACCAAGAGACTCATGGTTAAACCTTAGAGCCTCCTGATTGGCAAGCGCCATCACCTTTCTTGCGCGGTCTGTAAATCTTTCAAACATAATTTTAATCCTATTTCGGCTAAAGCCGTTTATTCTTAATATTGATTTATCGGTAAACCCGTATCATTAAAGACAAAACAAACAGTGATTATAAATCAAAGCTGATTTTTGTAAACTCTTATGAAGGCTGTTAAAGAATTTTTCGAAAAACAAAATTCAAGTTTCCATACTTATTTTAGCGTGTGCCTGTTCGAAATGTTTACTTTGAACCCATCAGCGCTAACTTTACTGCGCAACTGTAAACTATTGTTAGCGCTAACATTTAACTGAACAGTTTACGTACTTGCCTCAAACCCGCCATCAAAGCTGTAAGAGCCCTGTTTGCAATTTCCAAAAACATTGGCACGAATTTTGTGTGTTAGGCAGGAAAAACATTTTCTAACTGAAAGGGAATAAAATGAAAAAGATTAGAAAAACAATGAACGTTTTAGCAGTTGCAGCAATGCTTTTTGCAGCAGGCTGCAGTACGAATCTAAGCGGCAGCGGCTGTGCAGAACCAGACAATGCGTGCAGCTCGCAGGAAGAAATCAACGATTACACTGGCGAACAGCCTGAAAACTGAAAACAGAAATCATAATAGGAGCAAGAAATGTCTGAAGAAATGAATCAGGAGTCTCAGCAGAATCAGGAACAGCAAAACGGCGTAAAGAAAGGTTTCGACTGGAAATCCGGCATCATAGGAGCGGTAGTCGCAGCTGCAGCTGTCGTAATTTTGATGGTGCAGGTAATGCCGTCTATGATGATTACCACAAGAGAATGCAAGATGGGCGTAGAAGAAACCGTGGCAGCTCTGGAGGAAAGAATCCCCGAACACGGCTGGAGCATCTCGCACGGCAAGCCAATAAATATGAATGCAGCTATGGCCAAACGGGGTGTAGATTTCGAGCCCAAAGTTCGTCTGGTTAAGCTGTGCAAGGCGCCTTACGCCAAGAGCGTGCTCACCAGCGACCGCTGGGTCTCCTGTATGATGCCCTGCACGATGGCTGTATGGGAGGGAGATAACGGTAAGGCATATCTCTCCGAAATGAACCTTTCACTGATGTCCAAGCTTTTCGGCGGCAATATCAAAAAGGTTATGGGCGGTAAAGTAGTAGAAGAAGAAGAAAAGATACTTGAGGGTTTGCTGAAGTAATCATTGAACAGCCAAAATTCAATGTTACAATCAACCCATTACAATTATTAAGCTGAGGGATTTTATATGAACTTTCGTGAAAAGCTGACAGAGTTTTCCCTTCACAGGCACAAAGCGGTAACCGCAATTGTTACAGCAGTTACCCTGCTTGCAATTATATTTGCTGGCGGTCCGTCTTTATTTCCCAACGCCTTAAGCGGGCTCAACAAGGTAGAGATCGATACAGATCCTGAAAATATGCTCCCCGACGATGAGCCGGTGCGCGTTTTTCACAATGAGATGAAAGATGAATTCACGCTGCACGATATGGTAGTTGTGGGCGTGGTTAATGAAGAGCACCCCGAAGGCGTTTTCAATGTTGAAACGCTGAAAAACGTTTACGAGCTCACCGAATACATTAAGACGCTCACTTGGACAGAAGACGGCGAGCAGGAAGGCGTGGTAAAGGCAGACCTTATCGCCCCTTCCACTGTTGACAATATAGAGCAGGGAGGGCTCGGAACGGTTCACTTTGAGTGGCTTATGCCGGCCCCGCCGGAAACGCCTGAAGAGGCTCAGGCAATCAGAGACAACGCCTCAGACATACCGTTTCTTGAGGGGACTCTTGTTTCCGAAGACGGGAAGGCTCTGGGAATATACATACCAATCACAAAGAAAGACCTCAGCTATAAGGTTTACAGCTCGCTGAAGGATAAGATCGAGACCTTCAGCGGCTCTGAGAAATATCACATTACAGGTCTTCCTGTGGCTGAAGATACATTCGGCGTTGAAATGTTCAAGCAGATGGCAATCTCCGCCCCCACTGCTATGGTTATAATCTTTATCATAATGCTGATTTTCTTCAGGAAACTGCATGTGATAATCTCGCCGATGATTGTGGCTCTTGTCTCGGTTATAGTAACTATGGGAGCTCTTATAATCTCGGGATTCCCCGTGCATATAATGAGCAGTATGATTCCCATATTCATAATGCCTATAGCGGTTCTCGATTCGATCCACATCATCAGCGAGTTCTTCGAGATATACCAGAAACACAAAGACCGCAAGAAAACCATGCACAAGGTGATGGAAGACTTGTTCGTGCCAATGCTCTACACATCGCTGACATCCGCAGCGGGCTTTGCCTCCCTTGCGCTTACCCCGATACCTCCTGTACAGGTGTTCGGTGTGTTCGTAGCACTGGGAATTATGGTAGCGTGGTTTCTCACAATCACGTTTATCCCCGCATACGTTATGCACCTCAAACCCGAGACGCTTCATAAATTCGGGCGTGAACACGATGAGAACGGCTTCAAGAAAGACGATGATTCTGTTCTTGGCAGATGGCTCGGGAAACACGGCATCTGGACGTACAACAGGACAAAGCTCATACTCACTGCTGCGGCTGTAGTTATTGCGATAAGCATCTACGGAATCAGCAAGATTGAGATAAACGACAACCCCGTGAAGTGGTTCGAAAAGGACCACCCGATCCGTGAGGCGGACAGAGTGCTCAACGAGCACTTCGGCGGGACGTATATGGCCTACCTAGCCCTTGAAAGCCAAGAGGACAGCCCGAAAGAGTCTGCTAAGAAGCTCGCTGAAACATTAACAGAAAAAGCCGATGCCAAGATTAAACAGTATCAGCAGGAAAGCTGGCCTGAAGCAGTGGAAGTGTTTGAGAATCTCAAAGAGAGCATTTCCGAAATGAACAAAACAGCTTCCAGCCCGGCCGGCCTGCTTGAAAGCCTGAAAGCTGAGAATGAAGAAAAGCTCAGCTCTGCTGAAGGCGAGATGGCCTTTGCGCTTGATGAAGCGTCGCTGTTTATCAATGAGGCAGAGCAGATGGACGACACGTTCAAAGACCCTGAGGTGCTTGAGTATATCGAAGACCTCCAGAAGGAGCTCGCAAATACGGGCGTTGTGGGAAAATCCAACTCCGTAACGGACATCGTAAAAACTGTGCACCGTGAGCTTTTTGAGGGCAAAGAAAGCCAGTTCAAAGTTCCCGATACGCCGCAGGCTGTGGCTCAGTGTATGCTTACTTATCAGTCCAGCCACCGCCCGGGAGACCTCTGGCACTTTGTAACCCCGGACTACAAGAAATCGAGTCTCTGGGTGCAGCTCAAGAGCGGAGACAACAAGGATATGACGAAAGTTGTTGACCAGATCGATGATTATATCGCAGATAATCCGCCGCCGAAAAACCTGGAGCATCACTGGTACGGGCTTACATACATCAACGTAATATGGCAGAAGAAAATGGTAAACGGTATGCTGGAGGCATTTGCAGGAAGCTTTATCGTAGTATTCCTGATGATGGCTCTGCTCTTCCGCTCTCCTCTCTGGGGGCTGATGTCTATGATACCGCTTACAATAACAATAGTTGCCATCTATGGAGGCGTAGGGCTTGTAGGCAAGGATTATGATATGCCTGTTGCGGTTCTCAGCTCAATGACTCTCGGGTTGGCTATCGACTTTGCGATCCATTTCCTTGCCAGAACTCGGGCTCTTTATCCGCAATTCGGCAATTCATGGCGGAAAACTGTGCCGGCGGTATTTGCTGAACCGGCTCTTGCGATAACACGTAATATCATCGTGCTTGCGGTTGGATTCCTCCCGCTGATACTCGCACCGCTTACGCCTTACAAAACAGTAGGAATACTGCTTGCAACAATACTCACTGTTTCCGGAGTTGGTACGCTGCTTCTGCTGCCGGCGCTTGTGAGGGTTTTCGAGAAAAGATTATTCAAAAACGAAAGGAAGGGAGAATTAGAATGAGAAAATTATTAACATTAGCCGCAGTTTCAGCTCTTATGTTTAGCTCTCCGGCATTTTCCGCTGAAGAGCAGAAGAGCGAGATGACTGTTGAAAAAATCGTTCACAATGCCAACAGGGTATCCTACTATCAAGGCTACGACGGCAAAGCTGAGGTGAGTATGAAAATCGTTGACAGCAAGGACAGGGAGCGAAACAGGGAGCTTATTATCCTTCGCAGGGATGAGCTCAACCCATCACTGCCTGAAGAGAAGGCAAGAAAGGACGACAGCTACTGCAAAGAGCAGAAAATCTATGCCTACTTCACCCGCCCTGCTGATGTGAACAAAACCGTATTTATGGTTTGGAAGCATTTAACCAAAGATGATGACAGGTGGATGTATCTGCCGGCGCTGGATCTTGTGAAAAGGATCTCCGCTACTGACAAACGCACGAGCTTTGTAGGTTCTCACTTCTTCTATGAGGATGTTTCCGGAAGAAGCATTAAAGACGATAAGCACGAGCTTGTTGAAACCACTGACAATTATTACGTTCTGAAGAATACTCCCAAGGACAAAGAACTCGTTGAGTTTGAGTATTACAAGATGTGGATTCACAAGGACAGCTTCGTAGTGGTTAAATCTGAATACTACAACGCTCAGGACGAACCATACAGGGTTTACGAGGTTCAGGAAGTTAAAGATATCGAGGGCTACCCTACTGTAACCAAATCCAAAATGACCGATCTGGACAGCGGGGGTTATACAGTGCTGACTTATTCAGATGTTGAATATAATATTGGTATCGAGGAATCGGTCTTTACTGAGCGTTATCTCAGGAGACCTGCAAGGAAATACTTAAGGTAATTTTAATTTCAGAAAGGGTGATATATGGAAAATACAAATTTCAATATGCCGCTTCTCGGGGACGACTTCCCCAAACTTGACGTTGCGACGACTCACGGACAAATGAACATTCCGGAAGATTTGAAGGGAAGCTGGTTTGTGCTGTTCAGCCATCCGGCAGACTTCACTCCGGTATGCACAACGGAATTCGTTGCTTTTCAGAAGAGGAAAGACCAGTTCGACAAGATCGGCTGCAAGCTCGTTGGGATGTCTGTAGATCAGGTGTTCTCGCATATCAAGTGGGTTCAGTGGATTAAGGAAGAGCTCGGGGTTACAATCGAATTTCCGGTGGTTGCTGCGGATGAGAAGGTTGCAAAGAAGCTGGGGATGCTGCACGAGGTGAAAGGCTCAAACACGGTAAGGGCAGTATTCATCGTTGACCCGCAGGGCAAGGTTAGACTGATAATGTACTACCCGCAGGAGATCGGACGAAACATCGATGAGGTTGTTCGCTCGGTTAAGGCCCTGCAGATATCTGACAATCAGGGAGCTATTCCCGCAGGCTGGCCAAACAACGAGCTTATCGGCAATAACGTTATTCTCCCGCCGGCTACGGACGTTGAAGCAGCAGAGCAGAGGATAAGGGATTACGACAACTACGACTGGTGGTTCTGCCACAAACCTCTCGAGGAAGACTAATCCTGTTTACAGGGAAAATTGCTATGAATATAAAGATGAGTTTTATTCTCAGAGCTTTTTCTATTGCAGTTTTACTGGGCGGGCTGGCATTCGCTGCCCCGCCCAGCCTCCCTTCCGGGCTCTCTGATGAAGGGGAGAAGAGCTCAGGCTCACCCTCTCTTCCTTCAGGACTCGGCTCAGGCAGCTCTGAGAGCAGCGAGGATTCCAGTCCTTCACTGCCTTCAGGGCTCGCAGGAGAATCTGATTTAGAGAAAGCCGAAGAAAGCGAAGATGATGCCGGCAGCGAATCATTCTTTGATTCCGGCCTAACCGGTCTTACCGGCTTCTTGGAATTCAGAAGCGGCTGGAGGCTCCAGAACGACGAGCATCAGCAGGATATGTCTATCGGCGAAACGAGGCTTCAGCTCGAGATGGAAAAATACTGGGAAGGAATAACCTTCGCAGTTACCTCCGATATCTACTACGACTGGGCATACGGCGGGCATAGAGTGGATCTCGAGCGAGGCGAGGGTTTCTTAGACCTCCGCGAGGCGAATGTGCTGTTTTCCCCGGCAGATTTCGTTGACATCAAGGCTGGACGTCAGGTGCTTACTTGGGGTACTGGAGATTTGATTTTTATCAACGATATGTTCCCGAAGGACTGGCAGTCTTTCTTCAGCGGAAGAGATACCGAATACCTCAAGGCTCCCTCAGACGCAGCAAAGGCGAGCTTCTATACAGATATCGCAAACGTTGATGTTGTATATACGCCCAGATTCGATTCCGACCGCTATATCAACGGCGAGCGAAACTCATACTGGAACGGTATGCAGACCGCAGGGGAGGATTCTCTGCTTCGCACTGAAAAGCCTGATCAGTGGTTCAGGGATGATGAATGGGCTGTTAGGGTGTCGAAAAATGTTCAGGGATATGAGCTCGCTGCCTACGGCTACTGGGGATACTGGAAGAGCCCTTCAGGGCAGATCCCAGCCACAGGCGAATTCACATTCAATGATCTCAATGTTTACGGAGCCAGCGTACGCGGGCAGGTAGGAGCCGGTATCGGAAATATCGAGCTTGGCTACTACGACTCACGCGACGATCAGGACGGCGACGACCCGTTTGCAGCAAACAGCCAGATGAGGTATTTGGTGGGCTATGAGCAGGATTTCCCGGAGATCGCCAACGACCTTACCGCTGCTGTGCAGTTTTACGTTGAACAGACAATGCGGTATGAGAGCTACGAAGACAGCCTTCCGGCCGGACAGGAGGCAACGATAGACCAGTACCGCCAGCTTTTAACCTTTAGGATCACTAAGCTTTACTTCAATCAAAACCTCACAACCTCTCTGTTTACATATTTCTCGCCCTCGGATAAAGACGTTTATATGAGGCCGAATATACACTACAAAGTTGATGACAATCTCGCTGTTGAGCTGGGGGCGAATGTATTCTGGGGCGACTACCCCTACACATTCTTCGGGCAGTTCAGAGATAATACAAACATATATACCGCTGTAAGATACAGCTTTTAAGGCTTGAAGAAAAAGGCTTTGGGGTGCTTCAGTAAATCAAAATTTTTTCGGATGATTAGGACTCTGGTTTGAAGCAGTAAGGGCAATTCGGCCTTTACTGCTTTTCTACTATGATATAAATCGCCTCATCTTTTCTGATAGAAAGATGATACCCTCTAACTTTCACCTCAATCGGATCGCCGAGCGGGGCAACCCTCTCCACCTCAATAACAGCGCCTCTGCCGATGCCCATCTCAGCAAAACGCTTTAAGACTGTTGAATTTTTCAGCCTTCTTACAACGCATTTGCTGCCTATCGGAATATCAGACAAAGTAATTTCCTCGGAGCTGCCCCTGAGCCTCTGCTTCTCTTCTTTTAAGCGGCCGATCCCCTCGGTAAGACATCCGTCGCAGTTTCCCGAGCTGCAGAGAAGGTTTTTGTCAAAGTATTCTTGAAATTTCTTTATTATATCGTTTCCGCATCGCGGGCAGGCCTGAATAAATTCAGTGAAGCAGATTAGACGCTTAACCAGGTCTTCCGATATAACATGCTCCATGCTGCAGGCACCTTGTTCTGCTGTGTCTTGGTCTGCCCCGAGGATCTCCACAAAGAAATCCCTGAGTATTTCACGCTTTCGAACAATTTCCTTCGCTTCCTGCCTGCCTTTGGGGGTAAGCGTTATCACTTCGTAAGGCTTGTAGTTTATGTGCCCTGTCTGCGCCAGAGACTTCAGCGCAATCGTTACAGACCCCGCCTTAACATTCAGCTTAGCGGCAATGTCCTTCGCCCTGACGGCTCCCTTTTCTGCTATTATAGTGAATATGGCTTCCAGATAATCTTCCAGACTGGCCGACAATTCTTTATCTTTGCTCATTTTTTCTCCCGCAATCAAGAAGCCTAATATAATAAGTTTTGCCTTAAAATGTCAATCTCAAAATTTCTCCCGCAATTGAGAAGTGTGCAGCAGTATTTTTTTTGGCAATATGCAAATCATCATGCTGCAATGCTATGCAGTATTTATTATCTATTTACTGAGCCAGCGGTTCGCTGCTTAATAATGCAGCGTCGTACAGCGGTGGAGCGCAAGCTCCCGCTAGGATAGCGAAACGTGAAGAGCCGGCGGTAAGCGAAAAATCTTCTCTAAAAGAATGCCTAGCGGGTCCGCCACGGCGAACACCGCTGTAGTACGGGAGATGTTAAACAACGCAGATATTTTTATGAATGTAAAGCATTTCTGTAAAACAACTTACAAAAAATCCTTCGCGCCCCTTCGCTCCCTTCGCGGTTTAAACAAATTACCCGCCGAAAAATCCTGTCAATCCTGTCAATCCTGTAAATCCCGTCAAAAAATTCTCCCCTCCATTTCCGCTCCGTCTGCTGCCCACTTATTCCGTCCCGTCTGTCCGCCGCAGGAAGTTTACGTTCATTGGTAAACCATTGCGAGGTGTTAATATCAATCGGATGGCACCGCTGTGCTCGATGAAATCTGTGTTTGATAGCTTCTGTTAATAAATGAGCTGCATCCTGAGCCCCATTATAAACGCATCGCTTACATCCTGCCCGCCCGGATTGGAAACATACTGCAGGTTCGGGCTCAAGACAAAAGAAGACGAGAACTGGAAGCTGTAATACCATTCCATAACACTTTCATAATCGTTTAGATAAGTTTGGCTTGCTTGGTCGCTGAAAAAGCCTCTGGAATAACCAATCCCGAGGATATCCTCATCTCTGGTATCGATAAGGCCGGCAGCCTGAACACCGAAACTGAAAAAATTTGTAACCGAATTGTACTCGCTGTCTGCCCAGCCCCAGCGGAAGAATCCTCCCAGACCCTGAGAATCGTCAGGGTCCTGATTTTCTTTAATCAGCATCTGATCGCAGCTTATATAAAAGCCCGTATCCTCGGAGGTGCTTTTTGATGCTGCAAAGCCGGTCTTATCCTGCCGGTCAACCCATAATCCTGCCCTGTATGTCCCGGGCAAATTGCCTTTGGCTGAACTGAGGCTGATGGATTTTCCTGTTTCCAATGCGTAAAAATAGGCTGGTTCATCGTTAAAAGCAGTATCAAAGCCGCTGGCTCTGCTGTCTGCCTGTGCATCAGCAGCCCCGCCCATCAGATACCATGAATCGGTAATATCCCAGCTTGCCGCAATACCAAGCCCTTGTTCAGGAAACGGTATTGCAGGGTCATCAACAAGCGAGGCATTCAAAAACTGACTGCATTCATCATCTGCGTATTCGCTCGCATCAAATATGCCGGTAAAATCGAGCTTGCCTATATTCAGCGTGAGGCTCTTGTCAAAGAAATGCCCTCATAGAAAAATTCCACAATATCCATCGAACGGTTTCCTACGCTAAGAGCATTTACTCCCCACTGGCTTCCTACTGAATGCCCGCCGATCCCTTCCGTATCCGGCCAGCCGCCCCAGCCGTGTATAAACAGCCTGCTGTTTTTAAGTCCTAAAAGCTTATCGAGATCTGCTGAGAGCTCCGCATCATACCTGCCTGAATGCCTTCCGCTGCGTTTGCCTGTACTCAATCCGCCATGCACATTTACCTGATAAAGAGCCGTAAGAGAAACGCTTATATCAATACCGGAATCCTCAAAACTTTCTGCAGCAGCTTCGATTGGATTGTCTTTATCTTCAGCCATCACTGCGGAAGATTCTGATTCGATTTCGGCCTCTGCTTTTTCGGCAAAACCATTCACTGCTGGGAAAACCAGCATAACAGTCAAGAGCTTAGTGATATTTTTCATTCTAAATTCCTTGCATAACATTAGTCTTTCGAACGAACAAATGATTTCAAACTTAATTTGCGAAATCCCATAAATTTTGGCGTTGATAACATCGTAAAATTTTATTGTCCTCAAATACTGCCAAATCTTTCAGCTGCGCTAAGATAGTTAGGCGTGGCTAAAAATCAAGCAAAAAATTAAGTGTTATATAATTAAAGTTTAACAAAAATGCGTCTAATTCATAAAATCAACGAGCAGGGACGCCCTCAAACGGCGCCTGCCTCCTGCTTGTGATAGGCGAGCCTTTCCTTCAGGTATTTTGCAGTGTAGCCTTTCCCGCTCTCTGCCACTTCCTCCGGCGTGCCTGCGGCTACAATTTCGCCGCCTTGATCACCGCCTTCAGGGCCGAGGTCTATGATATGGTCTGCCATCTTTACCACATCGAGGTTATGCTCTATCACAACTACGGAATTGCCCATATCCGTAAGCGTTTGAAGCACTTTCAGCAGATTGCTTATGTCCGCAAAATGCAAGCCTGTTGTGGGCTCATCAAGAATATAGAGCGTGTGGCCGGTGGCAGGTCTGCCCAGCTCTGAGGCAAGCTTAACTCGCTGCGCCTCTCCTCCGGAGAGGGTCGTGGAAGACTGCCCGAGCTTAACGTATCCCAGCCCCACATTGCAGAGGCTCTGGAGAAGGCGGGAAATCTTGGGAAAGTTTTCGAAAAACTTTTTCGCATCGTCAATCTGCATTTCCAGCACATCTGAAATATTTTTTCCTTTGTATCTCACCTCGAGCGTTTCTGGATTGTAGCGTTTGCCTTTGCAGTGCTGGCATGTTACAAAAACATCAGGCAGAAAATGCATCTCTATTTTCTTCGTCCCCTGCCCCTGGCAGTATTCGCATCTTCCGCCTTTTACGTTAAAGCTGAATCTGCCGGGCTTATAGCCCCTTATCCTTGCTTCTCTTGTTTGGGCAAACACCTGCCTTATCAGATCGAACACGCCGGTGTATGTGGCGGGGTTGCTTCGGGGAGTTCTGCCAATTGGAGACTGATTTATCTCGATTATTTTGTCTATGTTTCCCGTGCCAACTACGTTTTTATGTCTGCCCGGGATATCTCTGGAGCGGTATAACTTTCGTTTAACAGCCTTAAGCAGCACCTGACTGACAAGAGTGCTTTTCCCTGAACCGGAAACTCCTGTTACACAGGTAAATACGCCCAGCGGGAATTTTACGTTGATATTTTTGAGATTATTCTCGCTTGCCCCCCGCACTTCAACCTGCTTGGTCTTCTTTTTCTTTCGTCTTTTCTCGGGGAGCCTGATTGAGAGCTGCCCGCTGAGATACTGACCTGTAATAGACTGCTCTGCGTTTTTTATGTCGTCCAGAGTGCCTTGGGCGATCAGTTTTCCGCCGTAAGTTCCGGCGGCAGGACCTATATCGATGATATGGTCTGCATTGTCTATTACGTCTTCATCATGCTCAACTACGAGCACCGTATTGCCTATGTCTGCAAGCTTCCTGAGGATTGAATTCAGCCGGTCGTTATCTCTTCTGTGAAGGCCGATTGTGGGCTCATCGAGCACATAGCAGCAGCCGACGAGCCCGCTGCCAACCTGAGTAGCAAGCCGGATTCGCTGGGCTTCGCCTCCGGAGAGGGTTGCGCTTGCTCTTGCCAGAGTGAGATATCCAAGCCCCACATCCAGAAGAAACTTCAGTCTTGCCCTGATTTCCTTAAGAGGCTCGGCGGCTATGTAGGTTTTCTCTTCGTCCAGCTTCAGTTGATTAAAGAAATCAAACGCATCTGTGATGCTCATAGAGGTAAGCTCGCTTATATTTTTCCCGCCTATGGTAACCTGAAGAGCCTCCATTCGGAGCCTTGCCCCGCCGCATTTTCTGCATGGCCTCTCAGAAAGATAGCCGTGGAGACGGGTTTTAACATACTCGCTTGTGGTGTTTTCCCAGCGTCTTTGAAGATTGGGGATCACGCCCTCAAAGCTCCAGCCGTATTTATCCTGAACAGCCTGAGAAGTCCCTTGCATAAGTATGCGTTTTTTCTCTTCGGTAAGCTTGGAGAAAGGGCTTGTCGGGCTGACATCAAAATGCCTGCAGAACTGCCTTATCATCTTGGCATAATACATATTCAGCTGTCTGCCGCTTTTGCGCCAGGCATCTATCGCCCCGTCCTGAATCGAAACGCTCTTATCCGGAACAACGAGATCGGGATCGAATTCGAGAACAATTCCGAGCCCGTCGCATTCATCGCATGCCCCGTATGGCGAATTAAAGCTGAAAAGCCTCGGGCTCACCTCATCCAGCGAAACCTCGGGATGGTCTGCGCAGGCGAATTTCTCGCTGTAGAGATGATCCTGCCATTTGCCGTAGCTGCCGTCTTCGTTTTTTTTCTGCACCATCACAATAACCGACCCGTCCCCGAATTTCAGGGCAGTTTCTACAGAATCTGCCAGCCTTGAACGGATGCTTTCCTTCATAACGAGCCTGTCAACCACCGCCTCAAGGCTGTGCTTTTTGTTCTTCTCCATAGCGGGAACTTTTTTCAAATCGTATATGCTTCCGTCCAGACGCACGCGGACAAATCCCTCCCTGCGGATTCGTGCCAGAGCGTCCTTATGCTCGCCCTTTGCGCCTCTAATCAGCGGGGAGCAAATTTGAATCCTCGTTCCCTCAGGCAGCTCCAAAACAGAATCCACAATCTGCGTTGCGCTCTGGCTTGATATGGGCTTGTTGCATTTCCAGCAGTGGGGGATGCCTGCCCTTGCAAAAAGCACGCGGCAGTAGTCGTAGATTTCGGTTGTCGTTGCAACGGTAGAACGCGGGTTGTGCGAGCTTTTCCTCTGCTCTATTGCTATCGTCGGGCTCAGCCCGGATATGCTTTCAACCTTCGGCTTCTGGGCAATATCAAGGAACTGCCTTGCATAAGTGCTAAGCGATTCAACATATTTCCTCTGCCCCTCAGCGTAAATCGTATCAAAGGCCAGCGAGCTCTTGCCCGACCCGCTCAATCCTGTTACTACTACAAAACTTTCTCGGGGAATGTCTATATCAATCATTTTGAGGTTGTGTTCATGTGCCCCGCGAATTTGTATATATTTATTACTCAATTCTATTTCCTTATAATTATGCCGCTGTGCAGCAGTCTTTCAGTTTCTGCGCAATGAACTTGCGATTTTAAAGCTCTTTTTTGTAACTGTCAATCACAAATTCAACCGCTAAAGGTTTAGATTGTTACAGCAAATCTCAATTTTTGTTTGTATTTTTGGTTAATTCGAATAACGAATGCGTCTCATTTGGCCGGTTAAAACAGCCATATTAAAAGATTTGCTGCTCTTTTCATTTATATAAAGGAAATAAGGATTTGGTATCACGGCAGAAGATTTATTCAGCCTAATAGAAATGAGCTAATTGGGGGAACAGAAGCCGGCAAATTAAAACGCTAAGATTCGGACGTCGCAGAGAGGCTTTAAAAGCAGAACAATTGAGAAGAAAATTAGATTTAGAGCAAAGCCTTTGAAGCAGCAGAAGGCTATTTTCTCCGCTTCCAACAGGCATATCACAAAAGAAAAAGTTTATATTCTGATTGCAGAAATGATTCCCTCGCCAAGCACATTGAGACTGGGATTATTGGCTCTTTGATGAATTATCATCGGTGGCTGAAGATTTTGCCGCCTGCTTAACCGCCTTGGGGTTAATCATCCGTTCGATCTCAATGCGATGATCGGTGAGGTCGTTTCGAAGCTTTTCTATCTTAACTATATTCCGCCTGCACTGATAATACTGCTGTGAGTTGATTGTGCGGAGATTAACCACAGCAAGCAGAGCTGCTGTGAGCGATATTATAAAAAACAAAAACCTGAATAACTGCATAATATTTGGCTTCAAAAACAATGGACAGAAATCACTTTAATTGCTCATTTTCAGCTTGGCAGGAGAATCTGAACTCCCGGCTTGAGTGCTTTATTGTTAGACACCTTATCCCTGTTGAGCTTTATAATCTCCTGATACCTGCTGCCCTTTCCAAGCTTTTTCTTGGCAATCTTCCAGAGGCTGTCTCCGTCTTTAACAACGTATGTTCTCTTTGAAGAATTTCCTGCGGTGTATTCGAGGCTTTCGGAGTGTTTCTTTGCAAGCTTTTTGAGGCTTTTAGAACCAGAAATTTCATTATCCGGCGGTATCTTGAGTTCCTGGCCGGCAATAACGCTGTTCTTGGATTTCAGCACATCCTTGTTTGCCGAATAAATCTTTTCAACCTTCTCGCTGAGGTCTCCTTTGCCGTATATCTTTAGTGCAATCTTACTGAGGCTCTCGCCTTTCTTCACTTGGTAAGAACGGTATCTAACCACCTGTTTTGGCTTGTTCTTTATAACGTCTTCAACGCTTTTGGCCGCTCTGGCCTGATTCTCTTTTGTAGCAACGATTTTCTCAGCCTCATTTTTGTTAGAAGCAAAAGAAGCAGTTTCTTTCTTCTTGGCCGGTTCGGGCTGCTGAGAAATCTCCGGCCCGGAGATCACCATTACAGCATCTTTTGCGGAATCCAGCACATCTGAATCTTTGAACACTACTTCCTGCGTTTGAAACGGCAAAATTCCTTCGCTCTGCTTCTGCGAAAAGAATCCTTCCGGACGCGGGGACGCGCCCTGAACCGCTATCCACACTCCCGCTACCACTGCGAAAGCTATAAGTAAACCTGTTTTTTCTTTTCCTGACATCTCTACACCCTCTCTGAAACTGCTGCTGCGCTAAAGAAATCAATTTAGTTTTGCTATTCTCAGCTTGGCGCTTCTGCTGCGGGGATTTTCACTAACCTCGCCTTCAGAAGCAGTCAGAGGCTTTTTCGTTACGATTTCGTAAATACCTGCCTGCTTGTTTTCTTTAAAGTTCTGTTTCACGATCCTGTCCTCAAGGCTGTGAAAGCTTATCACTGCAATCTGCCCGCCCGGGTTGAGAATATCCGGAGCATCTTGAAGAAGCTTTCCAAGAGCACCCAATTCGTCGTTAACCGCTATCCTGAGAGCCTGAAAGGTTCTCGTTGCCGGGTGCTGCTTACCGCCGGTTCTAACTACCCTTGCTGTCAGCGAGGCGAGCTGCCCGGTTGAAGTGATTTTCTGATGCTGCCGTCTTTGGCATATCAGACGGGCTATCTTCCTTGAAGCCCTTTCCTCGCCGTACTGATAGATTATATCAGCAAGCTCTTCTTCCGGCACAGTGTTCACTATATCCGCAGCGGTAATCTCAATATCTTCATCAAGCCTCATATCCAGAGGCATATTGTTCTGGAAACTCATCCCCCTGTCGGGGTCTTCCACCTGTCCGGAGGAAAATCCCAGATCAGCGAGAATCAAATCAGCTTTTTCTATGCCCAACCGATGGAGGTTATCCTTAACCCGGCAAAAATTGCTTTTTACCAGCGCTGCCCTGCACTCGGCACCGGCAAGGACATCTGCTGAATAATCAAGGCTCTTCTGATCTACATCAAAGCCTATAATCATACCACTGCTGCTGAGCTTCTTCGAGATAAGATAAGCGTGGCCTCCGTGCCCGAGAGTACAGTCAACAAAAACAGCATCCTTTCCTATGCTTATCCACTGAAGAAGAGTTTCTGCAAGAACCGGTATGTGTTTTGCCGACATATACTTTCTGCTTTTTGCCTTTGGTTTTAAGAATCAATTCCATCTGGTCTTGAGTAAGAATTGTACTGCTAATCAAATCTAAATCAAAGCTAATTGCAGAAAAATCTTAACAAAAGGCTAATCCCTGCCATCTGCGTTTCTGCCGGCTTTCACATCCTGAGTTATATCGTTTTCAAAGAACTTAAAATGGTCATCCTGACCGACAAACCATCCATGAAAGATTTTCTAAATCATAATTTTCGGGACAAAGCTTCCTCGAAGGCGGCTTTCCTTGCACCTCCGTGCTGCTGATTGTGAACAGGGAGCATCTGCTCTGCATAGGCTTCCCATCTGTCCGGATCCCATATTTCGAGATGATCGTTCACACCCACAATAACTATATCTGTCCCGAGTACTGCTCTTCGCCTTATCCGCTGGGGGATAAGTAAACGTCCCTGTTTATCGAGCTCGCACCTTGTGGCAAAACCGAAATTCATCCTCTCATAAGCCACGATTTGATCATCCTTCACCTCACCCCCTTCGTTTTTGGGGGCGCCCTTGAAGACAAACTGCTCGTACACTTTTTCAGGATATAGGCAGAGAACCCCTCGCTCTCCGAGGGTGAGATAGTATGTCCCGGTGAAGCCGGTATCGGTGAGCATCTTCTTGAGCTCAACCTTCAGACTAACCCTGTTGGATTCGGGGTCTATCTTATGATCGTATTCTCCGGACAAAAAAGCCAATTTTCCGCCTTCCTTTTAGTAAGAAGTTTTCGGCTGCCGCTACAACCAAACCTTAATAAAGGTGTTGGTTCAATATTAGAATATACCTTGTAAAATCAGCGAATCAAGGAAAATTTCCAAAAAAATTTAAAATTTTTCCATCATCTTTCAAATTTAACAGTGATATTTTCATTTTATGCCAATATTTACCCTTTCAATATCCACTCATAATTGTACAATACCACTATACAGGGTTAAACTCAACTTATTAGAAACTCGAATCAGGGAATTCTTTTATGGCCAGGGGATTTTCACAGCATCAAAAAAACATTATCAAAAACTACTACAAAAACCTCGACACAATAGCACTCCAAAAGCTACAGGAGAGTGTATCAGAGCTTTATATCTGTGAATCGGAAAAGAAACAGGCAGGCCTATGGAAAAAAGCTGAAACCCAGCTGAAGAAATTAGACATAAAACCTGCCCAGCTTAAATATATAATCGAAGAAAAAGACCTCCGCGAACTGGCAAGGTGCATATCGAAACTCGTTTAATAAAGTTTGTGAGAAATGGATTTATCGCCTGCATTAAAATATCTCAAATCAATCGCCAATCCGCGTGTAACCAGCGATTCCCGTGAGGTTCAAAGCGGCGATTTGTTTGCAGCAGTTAAGGGCGGTCTCGCAGACGGACATAACTTTATTCGGCAGGCCGAGCAGAACGGAGCAGGCTTTATTGTTTATCAAAACGGCAATTTCACGCCTGGAACGCCCTCTCTTAAAATAGAGAATTCCCGCAAGGCCCTTGGAATCCTCTCCAACTTTGCCTGCGGAAATCCATCGGATAAACTCTGCTGCCTCGCTGTTACCGGCACAAACGGGAAAACAACCACTGCCTCGCTTTCCAAACAGCTGCTGGAAAAGGCAGGAATAAAGACAGGACTGATTGGAACGGTATGGAACGATCTATGCGGCAGCGAGGGGAAAAGCCAGGCGTTTATGACTACCCCTCCTGCCGACTCTTTATCCAGAATGCTGCAAAAAACAGCAAAAAATGGGGGGAAAGCTGTTTGCATAGAGGCAAGCAGTCATGCCCTCGATCAGGAAAGGCTCGCTGGGGTGAAGATTGAAGCCGCTGCTTTTACCAACCTCTCCGGCGAACATTTAGACTACCACAAAACGCTGGAGAATTATTTCGCCGCAAAGAAAAAGCTTTTCCACCGCAAACCGCCGATTTCCACTGCTGTAATAAATCTGGACTCACCGGAAGGCAGGCAGCTTGCAGGGGAACTGGAGTGCAGAGTAATCGGATATTCGCTGAAAAACAGCAAAGAAGCAGCGATGAGAGCAAAAGAGGTGAGCTTTTCGCCGTCTTCTGCCCGCTTCAAGCTATGCTGGGACGGCAGGGAATTGCCAGTGCAAACCCGAATGACAGGCCGCTTCAATATCAGCAATCAGCTTGCTGCAGCAGGGCTTGCTTTGGCAGCAGGGCTGGATATCGAACAAATCGCTCAGGGTTTGAAAAAATGCGCCCCGCCAAAGGGCAGGCTCGAGAGAGTGCCGAATGAAAAAGGGCTGAACGTGTTTGTGGATTATGCCCATACCGACGATGCCCTTGAAAATGTGCTGAGAACCCTTCGGGGAGTAACCGAAGGAAGGCTGATTACGGTTTTCGGGTGCGGAGGGTGCAGAGATAAGGCCAAGAGGCCTCGTATGGCAGAGGTAAGCGAAAGGTATTCGGATGTCTCTATCATCACAAACGACAACCCCCGAACAGAAGACCCCGATAAAATACTCGATGAGATAAGCGAGGGATTTTCATCAAATGAAAACGTTTTAAGGCTGCCGGACAGAGAAAAGGCGATTGAGAAGGCTTTAAGCCTTGCCCGTCCTGAAGATGCCGTACTTATAGCGGGCAAGGGGCACGAAGAATATCAGGACTGCGCCGAAGGCAGGCGTGATTTCAGCGACACAAAAACAGCAAGAATGATTATGGAAAAATGATGTTTTCTTTTAGTGAGCTGGCAGATATAGTTGGAGATGAATCCTCGAGCGAAGTGGATAAAGCTGAGATTCACGGTTTCTGCATCGATTCTCGAAAAATCACTTCCGGCGACTGCTTCATAGCGATAAAAGGCGAACAATTCGATGCAAACCGCTTTGCTGAAGAGGCACTCAGCAAGGGAGCAGCAGGGGCAGTATTAGACAATCCCGAAATTGCCCGCATTTTGAGAGAAAAATATGATAACATTCTCCTTGCTCAAAACTCTGTAGAAGCTCTTGGTCAAATCGCCTCCGCCTGGCGGAAAAAGATAAACGCAAAGGTAATCGCTGTTACCGGCTCAGCAGGCAAAACCACAACCCGCGAGATGCTCAAGACGATCCTCTCGAAGTACCGCAGGACAAGCGGAGCGGGAAAAAGCTTCAACAACCAAATCGGCCTTCCAATAAGCATCCTCAACGCAAGAAAAGATGACGAATTTCTCGTTCTCGAGGCCGGCACTAACGCTGCCGGTGAAATAGAAAAGCTCTCAAAAATCGCAAGGCCTGATATCGCAGTTATCACCTGCGTTCTTCATGCACATATAGAAGGTTTCGGGTCTCTGGAAAACGTTGCTCAAGAGAAAGCCTCTATAATCAAAGGACTGAAACCGCAAGGCACATTAATCTGCAAAAATCAGAAGGAGCTTAAGGATGCCCTTACTGCAAGCTCGGTGAACATACAGTATTTCTTACTGAAAAGCCGCCCTGCCGGCGGAGAAAATGATATAGAAAGCTTTGAGATTAACAATGACAGCTCTAAAATAACAATCTGCGGAACGGAGTTCCAAATTCCGCTTCCGGGCAGAGGCAATCTCGAGAATTTTCTCGCCGCAAGGCTTGCAGCAATCCGCTGCGGACTAAGCGATGAACAGATAAAAGAAGCTTCCCGAGGATTAAAAACCGAAGGCGGAAGGCTCGAGATTATCCGCTGCGGACAGGCGGCAGTAATAAATGACTGCTACAATTCGAATCCGGGCTCGCTTGCAAATGCTGCTGAGGTTCTTGCCTCGCAGAACCAAGAGGTTAAGATTGCTGCTGCAGGCGATATGAAGGAGCTGGGAGAAAGCTCGGAGGAGTTTCATATTCAGGCGGGCAGAAAGCTCAGAGAGGCCGGCGCTGACAAGCTGTTTGCCTTTGGCGTTTTTGCAGGCAGTATCGTTGAGGGATTCGGAGCAGAGGCAGGGATGGCTTTTAATGATTACGAAGCTCTTGAGAGCTCTCTTTTGGAGGAGCTGAAAGGAAACGAAGCACTGCTAATAAAAGGCTCCCGTTCCATGCGGCTTGAAAGGCTTATAGAGCCTTTAATAAGCAGAATTGAAAATATAAACTCATATTCAAAGGGTTAAGATATGCTCTTCCATTTACTGAACCTTTTCAGAGAACAGCTCGAATCATTAGGCTTCTACGCCTATCAGGAAGTAACATTCCGGGGTCTGCTTGCAATGATAACCAGCTTCCTTGTAACATTCATCTTCGGCAAGCGTATAATCAAATGGCTGCTTTCGATGAAGATAAAGGACGTGCCGGATTTCAACACTAAGGCTCTCAATGAGTGTATGAAGAACAAACGCAACACTCCCACGATGGGCGGCATAATCATTTTGCTCTCAATCTTCGCAGGCACGCTTCTCTGGGCAAGGCTGGACAATCCCTTTGTCCGCAAGGCGATGTTTATTATGATATGGTTCGGCCTTCTTGGCGGCGTTGACGACTGGCTCAAGCTCAAGCAGAAGGGCAAAACACGAGACGGCCTTCTCACGCACGAAAAGGCAATATTTCAGATAGCCGGCGCGCTTCTTGTATCGCTGTTTGTATATTTTGATCTGGAAAACATCCCCGATGCCCCGATGCTGTGGCTGCCGTTCTACAAGCAGGGAATACACCTTCCTGTATGGCTTTTCGTTATCCTCGCATTCTGCTACATAACAGCAACGAGCAACGCAGTGAACCTAACAGACGGTATGGACGGGCTCGCTGCCGGATGCACGGCGGTTGTAGCAGCCTCGCTGGCGTTTTTGTGTTTTGTAGCAAGCGAGAAGATGGGCAGAGGCAGTGATATGTACTGGGCGAAGTATCTCCTGCTTCCGCATATACCGCAGGCGGGAGAGCTTTCGGTTTTTTTCGCCTCAATGTTCGGAGCGATTCTCGGCTTCCTCTGGTACAACTGCAGTCCTGCGATGGTATTTATGGGCGATACCGGCTCGCTCCCGCTCGGAGCGGCTGTAGGATACGGCGCACTCGTAACCCGAAATGAAGTTCTGCTTCTGATAATCGGCGGAGTATTTATGATGGAGCTCTTCAGCGTGATGCTGCAAGTGGGATACTTTAAATACACCAAACACAAGTTCGGCAAGGGAAGGCGTGTATTCGAATGCGCCCCACTGCACCACCATTTCAACCTCAAGGGCTGGAAAGAAGAGCAGGTGGTTGTTCGATTCTGGCTGATTGGGGCAATCTGCGCCGCTATCGCTATGCTGACACTGAAAATCAGATAATCCGCTGCCGCTGTTAAGCTGCTCAATGAGGGTTTGAAGGCTTCTTTATAAGATGCAGAACCCTTCGTAAAACCAGGCAGGCTGAGCCCTGACTGAAACTAAGCTTTGCGCAGAAATCACTTGTAACAGGTGGCTCGGGTAATAGAATGTTTCCTCTAAACTCGATTTTAAAAGAAGCAGAAAATGTTTATACCTATTAAAACAGATGTAAGAATAACAAAGCCGCCGCTGATGAACTATTTCCTCATTGCGGTTTGCATTGCTGTATTTCTGGCTACATACTCGCCGGTGGAGGTGAAGTATGGGTATAAAACGTTTGTCGAACCGCTCAAGCCCTGGGCGGATACCTTCGTGCTTCACTCAGACCAGCCTAAGGTTTGGCAGTTTATCACTTATGCCTTCCTGCATTCGAATATAGTTCATATAGCGGGGAATATGTTTTTCCTGTTTCTCTTCGGGAACAAAATAAACTACCGGCTCGGACACATCGGCTATCTTTGCTTTTTTATATCCGGTGCGATATTCGCTGCAGTTGGATATTCTTACCTGCACGAAACTGCTATGCTCGGAGCGAGCGGGGCTGTAGCTGCGGTTACCGGCGCGTACCTTATCCTGTACCCCCGGAGCAATATTACGCTTATGGGGTGGCTGTTTTTCTACACTTTCCCAATACCTGCATTCTGGTTTATACTTGTGAAGATGGTTCTGATTGACAATGTAATACCGGCAAATTACGTCAATTCGAAAGTAGCCTATGATGCGCATCTTTCCGGATATGCCTTTGGGGTAGTGGTTACAGGTTTTATGCTTATTACAAGACTGCTCAAGAGCGAGGGTATAGATTTTCATTATATGATAAAGCGGTGGAAAAGAGGCAGAGCCCTGAGAGATTCTCTTCAGTATGAAATGAAGGCAGCCAAAAGTATCCGGCCTGAAGGACAAAGCAGTAAATACTCCTCAGAAAGCTATAAATTGCTTAACGACAGTGAACAGCAGATTTGCAGGCTGGCAGCTGAAGGAAAAATAAAAGATGCAGCAGACAGTTATGTAAGCCTGCTGAATAATGAGCATAAAAGCGTTCTTCCGGAAAATGAGCAGCTGGATATAGCAAACAATCTGATGGGCAGGGGGAAGGCGGAGCAGGCCGAAAAGGCGTATAAGATTTTTAAGGCAAACTATCCGAACTACGAATACATAGAACATATTGAGCTTATGTTGGGCCTGCTTTATTCCAGATACCTGAACGAACCGGAAAATGCTGTAAAACAGCTTGAAAGGGCTTGTAAAAAACTCAGCGATCCGGAGCAGAAGAAGATGTGCAGCAATGAACTCAAAAAGGCTAAGAAAAAGCTTTAGCCAAAAGGCATAAAATGGAAAAAATAAACCGTTTAATAGAAAAAATAAAATCAGAACCCCCGCAGACAGAAGATCTCGCCTTTCTTCTGGCAGTGGAAGATAAAACTGAAATGCAGAAAATATTCGACTCTGCCGACCAAGTGCGGCGGGAGTATTGCGGAGACGGAATCCTCGTACGCGGGATAATTGAATACACAAATTACTGCCGAAACAGGTGCCTTTACTGCGGGCTGAATAAAAACAACGAATCTATAGAGCGTTATCGGCTTGGAAAAAATGAGATACTCGAATCTGCGGAGATTATTCACAAATGCGGCGTAAAAACCGCAGTTCTTCAGGGCGGGGAAGACCCAGAGATAAGCCCTGATTTTATTGCTGAAATTGTAAGCGAGATAAAGACGAGATTCGGACTCGCTGTAACACTCTCCTCAGGCGAATGGGAAAGAGAAGTTTACAAGCTCTGGAAGGATGCCGGCGCAGACAGGTATCTTTTGAAGATTGAAACTACGGACAAAAAGCTATATGAAAAGTATCATCCTGAGATGAGCTTTAAAAACAGGCTCAGATGCCTTGAAGACCTTATAGACCTCGGCTATCAGGCCGGCAGCGGAAGCCTCGTTGGCCTGAAAGGCCAAACCCCTGAGATACTCGCAAAAGACATCCTCTTCTTTAATCGATACGGATTTGATATGCTCGGAATGGGGCTTTTCATCCCGCACAAACAAACCGAGCTTAGGTCAGAAAAGATCGGCAGCCTTGATATGACGCTCAAAATGCTCGCCCTTACCCGAATAGTTACGAAAAATACGCACCTGCCCGCAACCACGGCTACCGCAAGCTTCTCAGACCGCGACCGAAGGCTCGATGCCCTCAGGGCCGGGGCGAATGTGATAATGCCGAACTTCACGCCCGGGGACGTAAAAAAGCTCTACGAGATATACCCGGGCAAAAAATGCCTTACAGAGGAAGGCGTCAGTCCTGTAGATACAGTAAGGCAGCTTGCAGATAAGACCGGAAGATTTGTGGATCTCTCTTACGGACATACACTGAAATGGGAGTATCAGCAATGAAAGTGTTTAAGGTTGATGAAAGCTTTCAGTCCAAAGCCAAAAGCATTCTCACAATAGGAAATTTCGACGGCATCCACAGAGGCCACAGGCATATAATAAATAAATGTTTTGAAGCGGCAGAAGAATTAGATGCAGAGAAAATTACCGCGGTAACATTCGAGCCGCATCCTGTTTACCTTCTCAAACCCGATAAAGCTCCGAAGATAATTACCCCGCTAGAGATGAAGGCGAACCTTCTGGAAAAGGCTGGGGTTGATGAGCTCGCTGTTATTACAGACAGCACTCGGCTTTTAAATATGGCACCGGAAGAATTTGCCAAGGATTTTCTTACCGGCAGATTCAATCCTGCAGCTATAGTAGAGGGGTGCGATTTTCGCTTCGGATACTCAAGGAGCGGCGATATAGACACGCTGAAGGAGTTAGGGAAAGTTCACGGCTTCAGGGCCTGCTGCGAAGAGCTTGCCGAGTTAGAATTCTCGGTAGGCAGGCGAAGGGTTTCAAGCTCTTTGATACGTGGATTTATCGAACAGGGGCTTGCAGAGGATGCTATGAAAGCTCTATGGCGTCCTTATAGGCTCATAGGCGAAGTTGTACCGGGGCGCGGGATTGGCCGCCAGATTGGTTTCCCAACAGCGAATATCAATCCGACTATGCAGATACGCCCTTCGGACGGAGTTTATACAGGATTTGTGCAGATAGGGGAAAGCCGTGAGGAGGTTTGCAGGATAGACAGGCAAAAGCTTCAGCCTTCAGTTTACAGCATCGGGCGGGCAAGAACCTTTGAACAAGGTAACCCCATCCTGACAGAAGCGCACCTTCTGCAAAGCAGCAGGGAGCTTGAGGAAGGCCTTGAAGGAAGATGGATGGCTATGGACTTTATCGCAAAGCTGCGTGAGCAGAGGGTGTTCCCGAATAAGGATAAGCTCGCAGAGCAGATAGATGCAGACTGCCGCAGAGCAGAAAAAATCCTCTCTGAAGATAAAAAAAGCTTATACAATGATTGAGCTGAAAAATATAACAGCAAAAAACGCTGATGCACTGATCCTCGATAATGTGAGCTTCTCTTTTAAGCAAGGCAGACGATATGTGATTTCCGGAGCGTCCGGTTCGGGAAAGACATCGCTTCTGATGGCAATCGCAGGCATTCTTCCGGCATTTGAAGGCCAGATTCTCTTTGAAGGCGAAAAGATTGATCATTTCTCTATAGGCAAACTGAGAAGAAAGATAGGATTTGTATCTCAGGAACCCGAGCTCGGCAGCACTGCGGCCATTGAAGCCGTGCTAAAGCCTTTCGAATTCAAGGCGAATAAACATAAAATGCCTCCGAGGGAGAAAGTGGAGCAGCTTGCTGAAAAACTCGCTCTGGATAAATCAATCCTGCAAAAGAAAAACAAATTCATCTCAGGCGGGGAGAAGCAGCGGTTAGCTCTAATAAGGGCGATTCTTCTTGAGAAAGACGTTCTTCTTCTGGATGAACCAACATCAGCCTTAGACCCCGAGAGCAAGGAAAGACTGCTCAAGCTCCTTGGCGAGAATGAATATACTGTGCTTTCTGTAAGCCACGACCCAGACTGGATCGGCTTCTGCCATGAAAAGCTTACAATGAAGGAAGGCAGGCTGCTGATATGAACAGTCAAACGATAGAGATTGGAATCTGGAAGCTTATTTTTATGTATGCCCTGCTGATCCCGTCGCTTGCGATAATAATCCGCTATAAGCTCGGTCTTACCAAGAGAGCTGTGATTGCGATATTTCGGATGACAGGCCAGCTTCTTCTGGTAGGGATTTTCCTGAAGTATATCTTCCTTTTCAATAATTTTCTGCTGAATACGGCATGGCTTATGGTTATGCTCGTTGCGGCAAATCTGAGCGTTACATCAAACGCAGGTCTGAGAAAGAAATATTTTTTTCTTCCCGTTCTCGCAGGAATCGCCATTTCCACGATAATTGTAGCCTCGTTTCTGATTATTCTGGTAATACGTCCCGAGCCGTTCTACGATGCGAGATATTTCATCCCGCTTACCGGTATGATTCTCGGCAACTCAATGCGCGGCAATGTGCTTGTGCTTGAGCGGTTCTACACGAAGATGGAAGAAAGCCGAAAGCTCTATTCAAGTTATCTGCTTATGGGAGCCACCCGCAGCGAAGCGATGAGGCCTTTTATGACCGAAGCCCTGAGAGCCTCGCTTATACCCACACTCACAGTAATTGCTACGGTTGGCATTGTTTCTCTTCCGGGCGTTATGACAGGCCAGATTCTCGGGGGCTCTATGCCCATGACTGCAATTAAGTATCAGATTGCGATAATGATTGCGATATTCATTACTATGACCTTTACCGGCTATCTGAACCTGAAACTTACCACGCTTACAACCTTTGACAAGTTCGACAATCTCAAGCCCGATGTATTGAAAGAGCCTGAGAAATGAGATTTGTACTTATAGAACATAAATGCCCGTACACCAATGACCATTTCGATCTTATGCTCGAAAGGGAAAACCATCTGGAAACGTACCGTGTTGAGGAGCTTTCAGATTTAACGCGAACAGCCAGAATGATCGTTAAAATCAAAGACCACGACAAAAAATTCCTCACATACGAAGGGCCGGTGAACAAGGGCAAGGGTTATGCACGAAGAGCAGACCAGGGGGAATACATCACGCTGGAAGGGGAAAAATTAAAATTCACAGGCAGGATATTGAGCGGGATTTTCCGAATAAGCTCTGCTGAAGGTGAAAACTACCTGCTTGAGCCGGTTTCAAAAGCCTAAATTGCTTACGTCGTGATTGTTTATACTGTCTATATCCACGTTCACAATCTTCCACTCACCGCCCTGCTTTTCCAGATTGGCCTTCCCTTCCACTATCACCACTCCCGCATAAGAGGAGTATTCGCTCTGCGGGTCGAATTTGCAGAAGGCAGTCGCCGAGAAGCTGCCTTTGGAATTGTCGTGTGATATCTCAACTCCGCGCAGGTTCAAATCCTTTAGAAAAGGGCTTTTGAAAAACCTCTCAAACACTGAAATCAGCCCCTGATATGTGCCGTTTCTTGAATCTCTGTAGTCTTTTGAAACCGTGGATTTCAGAAGCTCAACATCTCGGGTTACCACAGCCTCTTTCGTATTACTGATTACAGCCTTTATAGCCTCTCTGTCCGTCTCAACGGCAAAATCAACGATAAATGCCGAGGCAAGAACAGCAGCGGGAATCAAAAGCTGATACCAAGCCTTCTTCTCAGGCATAAACATCCTGAAAAGCGAAACCGCAACAAAAACAGCCGCTGAAACAATTATCAGTATCCAAGGCGATTCATACATAATAAAAACTCCTTATTCTAATTCTCCTGAAGCTCGGGTGTAATACCGAATTCCTTGAGCATTTCGCTTGTTAGCTCCATCGGCAGACCTACAACATTCGTAAAGCTGCCTTCAATCTTCTCGATATATTCCTCGGTGTGCGGGTCCTGAACGCCGTAGCCGCCAGACCTGCCGCGCCATTTGCCTGTACTTATATGATGGCTGATCTGTTCCTGAGTAAGCTTGGCGGGGTAGATTCTTGTAATCGCTGTGCGAACGCTCTTCCTCCCGCCTGACCTGAGCACAACAGCAACTGATGTTATAACGTTGTGCGGACTGCTGAAAAGCGTTCTGATAATTCTCTCAGCATCCCTGCCATCCTCGGGTTTTTCGAAGATCTCCCCTTCCAGCTCTACAATGCAGTCTGAACCGAGCACGGGGATATCCGGATAATCCTCTGCCACAGCCTCAGCCTTGGCCCCTGCAAGCTTTTCGGTGTAGCCCGCGGGGGTTAGGCCGGCGGATTTGAAGCCCTCTTCGTCCACGCCGGAAGGCACAATATCGAAAATGTATCCAGCCTCCTCAAGCAGTTCTCTGCGTCTCGGGGAGGCGGAGGCGAGTATGAATTTCTGCGAGTTCATATCGTTATCCCTGTGAACCGAATAATATTAACATCACGCCGGCAACAACGCCAATCAGCGCGTATGCCTTTTTGCCTTTGTTCACTTCCTTAAATATAACCGCTCCTATGGTAAATACAAACAAAACGCTTGCTCTTCTGAGAGCCGCAAGGATAGTAAGCAGTGAGCCCTCAATGCTCAGCGAGGTGAAGTATGCAAAGTCTGCGAGGATAAGAAATACCCCGATCAGCACTATGCTGATGCTCCAGCGGAAAGGCGTGGTCTGTTTGCGCGAGGGATACCAGAGGAAAATGTTCATCAGCCCGAATATCAGCACCATATAAAAAGTAAACCAGAGCTGAACGGCTATCGGGGCATACCCCGCCCGAGAGATGAGAAACTTATCATACAGACCGCTGCATATGCCCAGCCCCATTGCTATGAGAGTGAAAATAATCCAGCGGTTTTTCTCGAAATGTATCCCTTCGAGCCTTCCCAAAACAGAGAAGCAGTAGAAAGATACTATGATGATAATCACACCGGAGAGCTGAATAAGATTTGGCGATTCACCGAATATCAGCACAGCCCCTATCAGCACCCAGAAAGGCGAGGTTGCCCTTATCGGGGCAACGATAGATATAGGCAGATGCTTGAGGGCATAGTATCCGAAAACCCAGCTTCCCGCCACAATAAAAGATTTCGCGCCTATGATAAGATGGCTCTTTAGGCTCAGCGGGGCCACGTAAAAGATGGTGTCCTCAAGAATCCCGGGGGCAGCTCTTGAGATAAACAGAAACGGAAGCACCGCAGCCAGCCCTGAGAGGGTAGATAGAAACAGCACCGGCAGAACAGCGTTGTTCTGCAGCGAATGCTTTTTGCTCAGGTCGTAGAGGCCGAGAAAAAGCGAGCTTAATATTCCAAGCGTTATCCACATAAAAATAAGGTTCCGAAAAACAACTAAAAAAGCCTGCTATGCTCAAGCACAACAGGCTGCGTTAGTCTTATATTTTACTCTCTTTTTAGAATGAGTAAACCACTTCCGCCCTCAAAAAGAGAGATTCGTTCCGAAAGTCATCTGAGTAATAATTGCCCGGAATGAAATATTCTGCGTTGAGTCTTGTGGAGAAATGCTTCGAAATTCTGTGCCTCAAAACGCTTGTTAAGAGCTGTCCTCTGAATACGTCGCTGTCGCCGCCGTAAGGTGCGCCTTGCCTGTCCTGAGCTGCCCATAGCAGATGGAAGGCGTTTGTCCATTTCGTTTTCTCGGTAGGATCGAATTTATGGGTAAGCCCAACTCTGTGAAGGTTGGTATGGTCTGCAAGCGAGCCTTCAAGGGCCTGAGTGTACACGTACATCTCAGAGTATCTCGGCCACTCACCCCAGAGCGGGTCGAAGCCTTCGTTGTCGTCTGTGGAAGGATTATCGCCTGAAAGATATTCGTATTCGAGCGTGAGCATATTGTTCATTTCGTCGTTGAACGAGTAGCAGAGGCTGTTCAGCGTTCCGAAGGCATTGAGGTCTTGCGGTTCTGAGCTGGAATCGATCGCCTTCTCGCCCGTCTGAACTGCTGCTTCGAGGCGGTAGCTCATATTTTCACTAATCCCGCCGTTGAGAGCTCCGCCGAAGGTGTAGATCTCGGATTCCCTGCTCCAGTCCGGATTGTATCTCGGAGCGATTTCCGCCACATCATCTTCCTTGAGCATAAAGTATGCTTCCCAGCTGAAGGCCTCTTGCGATTTGTCTGTGTAGTACATTATTACGCCCTGTTCATCGTGCTGCGTTAGCCGGCGGTCTGCCTGCTCGCCGAAAGGCTCAAGCGTCTTTGATGCATCTGCGTAGTTCTGCGTGTACACAAGGTCCAGCGTTCTGCCTTCCTCCATATCCACTGTGAACCTTGCTGCATCAAAAAAGATCGTCCTTGAACCGTCAAGAGGCGTGCCGTCTAAAACGAGCCACTTGCTCAGGATAATATCCTGACGACCTACTACTGCCGTTACGGGCATATCAAGGAAATTGCCCAGCTTCACATTCAAGCGGTCTATAATCACCTCATCAAAATCAACGGAATTCTCCTTAGGATCGTCGTAGCAGTACATCTCCTGAACCAGCCTGAAATCAACGCCAATCTCATCGGTGAACTGATGTTTTGCCCCGAGGCGGGCACGGATCCTGTCGTAATTCTGATGACCGTCTTTGGCGGAGTTGTTCAGAAACCACTCTTCCCCGTAAACCCTGCGGTATCGGAAATCGCCGTAGATCTCCATACCTTCTACAGGATTCTTGAGCGTTTCCAAGAGTGAATTTTCGGCTTTTGCCGGAAACTTCGGTAGAAATGCGCACAACACAAGCAGTAAAACTAACCTTTTCATAACTTTCCTCTCAATTGCTATTAAATGACAGTTATTAGATGAATTTTAAAAACGCTAAAATTCTTTTTCTACATCCTTCTCTTTGTCTGCCCACTTAACATCTTCGATGTCAACCTTTTCGCTGCCCTTGTTCCAGTTCAAGAGCCCGTAAACCACACACAGAACGGCACTGGCTATACAGAGTATATACCCGGTGAATACAAACCCGCTTTCAATACCCATATACATAACAAAAACCTTTCAATAAAGAGTAATGCGTAACTGCATAAAGAAACATTCTAATCGATTAAATTTCATTGTGAAGGAAAAATTTAGACAAATTGCAAAAAAGAATAAAAAAAATCATAGCTGCCTCAAACCCTTCTCTCCAAAGTAAATCTTGCAAACATCGAGATAACAACAAGCTCAGGAAGCAAGAAAATTATGATAAAAACAGCGTATTAGGAAATCCTGCACAATTATCTTCTCGACAGCCAATCCAGCACACAAACTTAATTTTTAAGGCTGGTCCGGCTTCTTGGCGAAATCTTTTTATTTCCAGCCAGAAAAGCAATTAGAAGTCGGGATTGACTTGTTTAGCAATTGCTGGTAATATTCAGTTTATGAACACAATTTCTTATAAATACATAGACACGCAAATCCAGCTTGACAAACTTGAAAAGGGTATTGCCGAATCAAGCTTCGCAGCTTTAGATATAGAAGGAAATTCGATGCACTCTTACTATGAAAGGGTGTGTCTTATGCAGATAAGTATAGAAAACGGCAGCTTTATTGTTGACACGTTAAAGGATATTGATTTTTCCGGCTTTACTAAAACACTCGAACAAAAGCTTTTAATCCTTCACGGCGGCGACTACGACCTGCGTATGCTTGATAAAGATTTTGGATTCAAGCCGAAGTTTAAAATTTTTGATACTCAGCAGGCCGCCTCCCTAGCAGGAATCCAAAAGACAAGCCTTTCGGAGCTGCTCAAAGAGTTTCTCGGATTATCACATCCCAAAGACCAGCAGCTTTCGGACTGGACAAAAAGACCGCTCACAGAAAAACAGCTTTCCTATGCAGCTGCAGATACGGCCTACCTCAAACCGCTTGCCGATAAGCTCACAGAGCTTCTTGATAGTATGGGAAGAAGCGAATGGGTGAGCCAGTCTATGAAAGACAGGGCAAAAAATACGCCGAAATACAAAGTTAAAAGCTCCCGCGAAAAGTGGAGGGTAAAAGGGTACTCCGCTCTCGAACCGGCGGGGCTGAGATTTCTAAGGGAAATATGGGAATTGCGCGAAGATATTGCCGCTAAAATAGACCTGCCTCCGTTCAAGGTAATGAGAAGCTCATCGATGATTGAGCTGTCTAAAAAACTTGCCGAGAAGCCTTCTTACAGCCTTGCAAAAAGCAAATTCCTGCCGAAAACATGCAAAGGCGAGTTTTACGGTGTGCTGAAGAAGCGAATAGAACACGCAAGAAAGCTTCCCGAAAGCAGATGGCCGGAGAGGTTTGTAAAAAGAGGAAAACCGCCTTCACACGACAAGGCTCTCACAAAAAAACTAAGGTCTTTTGTTCTTCAGGCTGCGGAAGAAAGAGGCATAGACCCGTCCATTCTGGTAAACAAGGCAGGTATTGAGGAAATTTCCCGAAGAAAACCTCAGACCGAAGCCGAGCTTAGAGAAGTGCTGCAGCTGAACGACTGGCAGTTTGATATTTTAGAAGCGAAATTTATAAGCATTATCCAGAGCCACACAAGCTGAAGCTAACCCTTCGGCTCAAACTTTCTCTCGCCGAAGATGCGGCCGACTCCGAATTCCTCGAGTATATCGTCTTCTTCCTTGTGCATCTTATGGAAAGCCTCTTCGGTAGTATCGTCAAATCCAAGGTTATGCAGAAGGCCGTGAAGCAAGTACAGCATCAGCTCATCTTCTGCTGAGTGGGGCATGTCTTCAGCGGTTCTTGCGGCCATCTGATAATTTACGATAATCTCGAAATTAACCTCTCCGCCTTCCGGCTCTGTGAGGTCAAAGCTTATTACATCGGTGGTCTTATCGTCTGCCATAAAGAGCCTGTGCACCTCGCTGACAGCCTCGTCGCCCACGACCGCAATGCTTATAAATGCATCTTCAAGCTCGAGTCTCTCGCATGCAAACTCAGTCAGATTTCTCAATCGCCTCTCGCAGAGGCTGAGTTTTGTGAGTTGAATGTTTATTTCCGTTTCCACCATTACCGTTTTCAGCTTTCTGTTCGCCGTTATTTTCTTCCGGATACTTAACTCTGCCGTGATAATGCGCCGTAAGGCTCTTAACAAGCGCCTTCTCTATTTTGCTCAGCTCTTTAATCGTTATTTCGCAGTCGTTAAACTGCCCGTCCCTCAGGCGGGACATCAGAATATTATGAACCACAGCCGAGATCTTTGAAGGCGTGGGTTCGGAGAGGGCTCTTGTAGCTCCTTCTGTCCCGTCGCAGAGCATCAGGATAGCCGCCTCTCTGGTGCTGGGTTTTGGCCCTGGATACCTGAAATCATCTTCAGATACGTTCTGCTCGCCCCTCTGCTTTTTCGCCTCTTCGTAAAAATATTTAATAATTGTGGTGCCGTGATGGGTTTCTATAAACTGCCTTATCGTCGGGGGGAGGTTATACTCCTTTGCAATCTCAATCCCGTCTTTTACATGCCCTACAATCACAAGCTGGCTCATAGCAGGGGTGATTGTGTCGTGCTTGTTTGCCTGACCCATTTGATTTTCAACAAAATACTTTGGCTTATTTGTTTTGCCGATATCGTGGTAATACGCCCCAACCCTGCAAAGAAGTCCGTTTGCGCCGATAGCTTCGGCAGCATTTTCGGCAAGCGAACCGAGCAGGAGGCTGTGGCTGTATGTTCCGGGGGCCTCCATGGCAAGCTTCTTGAGAAGTGGCTGGTTTGCATCGGAATAGTCCAGCAGAGTCATACTCGTAACGACGCCAAAAACCTTCTCTATTACAGGAAGAATCCCCTGAATTATCACGCCTACGAAAAACGTTGATAAAGCGGCCGTACCGGCCTTTTGAACCACTTGCAGCCCCTCAAGCCCGTTGATAACTCCCATGGAAACCGATACCGCCATTACGCATATCGCAGCAAACATACTTACCTGTATGAGCTTCCAGCGGTTGCGTATTTCCTTCATTGTAAAACAGCAGGCAAATATGCCGGCAACCATCGTTAAAAACAGCTCCACAGCCTCCTGCCCGGGCAAAACAAAGGAGGCCATAAGTGCATAAAAAAGGGATATGGTGAGTGAATACCGCTGGGAGTAGGTGATTGTTAGAATCATAGCTGAGACTACACCTGTACCCGTTGTAAGGTAAACCCATTCCTCCGAACCTGAGCCTGTTTTTGCGATAACAAGAAGAAGCAGAAGGAGGCCTGTTAACGCAAGGAGCCTTGCCCGTTTGCGGACAATTCGAGGCCGGTATAGGTATGTATAAACGCCCATGCCGGCTGTGATAAGCATCATCAAAGCGAAATAAGCCAGAAATTCCCCCAATCCGACTGTTTTCACAACCGAACCTTCCAGACTGAACGAGAGAACCGCACTGCATAGAAGAGCAAATATAACAGCAGTGATAACAGCTGCCATATAGCCCTGCTTTACAAACTCGTTGTATCTCGATGCCCGCTCAGCAGCCCTGGTGTTGCGAACCTGCTTTCTTCTGGCATTAATTTTTTTTCTAAATATTTTCATAATCAAGCTCTCAGGCCAAAACAGCATTTTAAAACTAAAGGCGGGATGTTCAAGCTTAATCCCAAAATCGAAAATCAGCAGTCGCTGCCTGCCCAGTTTACCGCCGTTGGGATAACGCCCTTGTTGTCTCCCGTGCAGCTGTAATTGAATCTTCAAATTATTGAATAAAAGAGAGTACTTAGCCAAGTGAGCAGCTCTAAAAAAGTACGGACTCGGATTAAAGTCTTTTTACCTTTTCCCTAAAAAATTAGAAAAAAAAACACGCTTAAAAACATACTTAGATGAAAACATACTTTAATCAGAGGATTATAACCATGCAAAGAAGAACTTTTTTAAAAAGTGCTGCAGGGGTTTGCGCCTCAGCATGGCTGAGCACGCTATGGTCTTCCAGCGTTTCAGCTGCTGAGAAACAAAAGCCGAACGTTTTGCTGATTGTCTGCGACGACCTCAACGACTATGTTCAGGGGATGGGAGGCCATCCGCAGGCGAAAACGCCCAACATAGAGAAGCTCGCTGAATCGGGTACTCTCTTCAAACGGGCATACAGCAGCAATCCGGTATGCGCTCCTTCCAGGGCAAGCTTCCTCACCGGGATATACCCGCAAACATCAAAGAATCTGTTCTTCGATAAATGGTTCAGGAATCCGGTGCTGAAAAATTCCAAGAGCTTGATGAAATACTTCAGCGAAAACGGCTACAAAACTGCCGGCTCGGGCAAGCTTATGCACCACTGCCGGCCGAATGAGTGGAACGAGCACAAATACCATCCCGATTATGGGCCGTTCGTTTTCGACGGGGAAAACCGAATCGCTCACCCGTCTGTGCCCGAGCCATACAGCGAGATTGGAGCTGTTGACGGGTCTTACGCACCGCTTAGCGATAACCCGTTTCCAAACGATGAATCCGGAAAGAAAGGCTGGATTTACGGCTACCCTTGGGGCGAAAACAAAAAGATGGAATACAAAGACCCTGACCACAGAGACCCCACACCTGATGAGAAAAATGCAGACTGGGCTGCGGGGAAGATAAAAGAGTTTGAAAACTCGCAAGACAGCCGCCCGTTTATGCTGGGCGTTGGGTTTGTAAGGCCGCATACTCCGTTTCACGTTCCGAAGAAATACTTCGATATGTTTCCCGCGGAGGATGTGAAGGTGCCGATGATAAAGCTTGGCGATAAAGAAGACACCCACTACCTCGACGTTTACGACGAGAAACAGAAAGGCCCGAGATATTTCAAAACGCTTGGAGAATCCTATTCAAGCATTGAAGAGGGGCTCAGGCACTTCACGCAGGGATATCTTGCGAGCATAGCAGCAGTTGACGACTGCATCGGCAAAGTTTTAGATAGCCTGAACAGCAGCTCATTCAAGGATAACACGATCGTTGTTTTAACCAGCGACCACGGCTGGAATATGGGCGAGAAGGATTATCTGTTCAAAAATTCGCTCTGGGAGGAAAGCACTCGCGTTCCGCTGATAGTGCGGGCTCCCGGGCTTACCAAACCGGGCACGAAGGCAGAGCATCCTGTTTCGCTGATCGATATTTACCCAACGCTTAAAGACCTCTGCGGGCTGAAGGGCGATACGAGGAAGAATTCCAAAGGCGCAAAGCTCGACGGCTTCAGCATGAGGCCGTTTCTGGAGAACCCGAAGAGTATGGAGTGGGAAGGGCCTGATGCAGCGATTTCAATGATCTATGCAGGCGGGGAAACCGGCACCGACCCTATGAAGCAGAACTGGTCTGTGCGCACACTAAATCACCGCTATATTGTGTATCGAAACGGCGATGAAGAGCTATACGACCACAGCAGCGACCCATACGAATGGCACAACCTTGCGAAAAAGCCCGGCAGCGATTCGGTTTTGAATTCGATGCGAAGAAAGCTCGCCTCTATGCTCGGAGACGTGCCTGAGGGTTTGAAAAAAGCAAAGCGGGGGTAGAATCAGGCGGATTTTGTTTCCGCAGGTTTGCCATCTTGGGGTTTTGATTCGGAGCTGGGAGATTTCTCGCTTTTGGCGGCATCCTTCCCGCTCTTTTTCTCTGATTTTGCCTCGCTGGCCTTTTTCTCGCCTGCCTTATAGCTTTCGGAGCGGTAATCGGTTTCATAGAAGCCTGAGCCCTTGAAGATTGCGCCGGCTCCGGTGCCGATAAGCCTTTTGAGCTTCATCTTTCCGCATTCGGGACATTTTCTAAGGGGCGAGGCGGTTATCTGCTGAAACTTCTCAAACTCATACCCGCATTCACTGCACTTGTAGTCATACGTCGGCATCGTTTTTATCCTCCTGAGTTTGTTCAGAATTTTCACCCTTCTCAGCATTTTGCTCAGAGGCATCCGGGGCGGCTTCGGCCTGCTGTGATTTATTCTCACTCTCAGGCTGCTGGCTTTGCTCTGCATTTTTCTGCTTTTGAAGCTTATTCACTGCCACCATTGCCGGACGGACAACCTTATCCTTAATGCGGTAGCCTTTCTGGATTTCCTCCAGAACGACCCCGTCGTCCTTGTCTTCAAGGCTCTGATTCACAACTGCCCTGTGTACAGACGGGTCGAACTGCTCGCCCTTGGCAGCAATCTGCTCGAGCCCCTGAGTTTTCAGTATCTCAAGCAGGTTCGAATACACCATCTGCACGCCTTCTACAACGCCTTCTACATTCTCGCTGTTTTCAGAATGCTTTATTGCATGCTCAAAATTATCCAGCCCGGGCAGAAGCGCCTTGATAAAAGACTCCACCTTGTAGTTTACCTCGTCCTGAATCATCTTCGGAACGCGTTTTTGATAATTGGCATAGTCTGCTCTGAGCCTCTGGAACTTCTCTTCAAGCTCATTATACTCCTTCTGGAGCTGCTCAATTTTTTCTTTTTTGCTAAGCTTTTTCTGTTCCTTAGCGTTTTTCTCGCTGCCCAAATCGGCCTTTTTCTCTTCGGGCTTTGAGTTTATGTCCTGAGCTTTGCTGTGCTCATGATTTTGAGTGTTTTTGTTTTTTTCTTCAGTCATTTTTTATTCCCGAAATAATCTTTCAATTTTTTGAAAAAATTATCCCTCTCAGGAGAAACGTGCTTATCTTCCGTTTCTGCGAAATCCTTAAGCAGCTGCTCCTGTTTTGGTTTGAGTTTCTTGGGTATCTCCACAGTTACCCGGACAAGCTCATCGCCTTTTCTTGAGCTTCTCAGATCAGGCATTCCCTGCCCCTTTATCCTGAACACATCACCATACTGCGTTCCGGCAGGTATTGTAAGCTGTTTTCTGCCTTCAAGGCTTGGGACATCAATCTTTGCCCCGAGAGCCGCCTGAGTAAAGCTTACTGGAACTACAGCTATCAAATCGTTCCGGTCTCTAACGAGGAACGGATGCTTTTTTATATCAACATAGCAGTAAAGATCGCCGTTCGGGCCTCCGTTTACGCCCGGCTCGCCCTCACCGGCCACTCTAACCGCCTGTCCTTCATGTATTCCAGCAGGGATCTTAACGGTAACCTTTCTCTTGACCGGCATCCTTCCGCTGCCCTTGCATTTTGTGCATGGGTTGGATATTACTTTGCCAGTGCCTTTACAGCTTGGGCAGGTAGAGATTGTCTGGAAAAAACCGCCCATTCGTGTAGTGCTAACCTGTCCGCTTCCGCCGCAGGTTGGGCAGGTTTTGGGATTCGTCCCCGGTTCGCATCCGCTGCCATCACACTTATCGCACTTATCCTGACGGGTAAAGTCTATAGTTCTTTTGCTCTCTTTAGCTGCCTCTTCCAGCGTAAGCTCAACGCTTGTCTCAAGATCGAGACCTTTGCGCGGTGCGTTCGGGTTTGCTCTTCGCCCGAAACCTCCGCCAAAGCCGCTGCTGAAGCCGCCGCCGAATATATCGCCGAATATATCGCCGAAGTTCGAGAATATATCATCAACGTTCATATTCGAATAATCATGAACGCCTGAACCTCTCAGGCCTTCATGTCCGAACTGATCGTATTTCTTGCGTTTCTCGGGGTTGCTGAGAACCTCGTATGCCTCAGCGCACTCCTTGAATTTCTCCTCAGCCTCTTTATCCCCCTTATTCTTATCGGGGTGATACTTAACTGCGAGCTTTCTGTAAGCCTTTTTTATTTCATCTGCGCTTGCATCTTTGCTTACGCCCAGTATTTCGTAGTAATCTCTTTTTGTCATAACTTCTGCCCGTTTTTAATTCGCAGCCCGACTCAAGGGCCGAGCTCAAGCTGTCATTTCCGCCTCGCCTGTTTACATAAGAAACCCGCTGGCCTTGGCAAGACCTGAGACACGGGCAACTCCGAACAACTCGGAAGAGCTGCGTTTAAGAAAAAACCGCAGGGCAAAACTCAAATAAACTCCGAGCTAAAGGCCCTGCGGTCTGGCTGATTCAATATCTTTTAGTGAACAGAGCCCGGAATATCGGCTTCATCTTCCTTCTGCTCGTAATCGGTAATCATAACGTTCGTTGTAAGCATAAGGCCTGCGACAGACGCTGCATTCTGAAGGGCAATTCGAGACACCTTCGCAGGGTCTATAATACCCGCCTGAATCATATCAACAAATTCACCTGTTGCAGCATTGTAGCCTTTGCTGCCCGTCATCTCGAGGATCTGCTCTGCAACAACATCGCCGTCGCCGCCGCCGTTTTTCACGATTTGAATCGCAGGGGCTTTCAGGGCGTTTGTCATTATATCAAAACCGAGCTTCTCATCGCCGCGAACTTTGTTTCTCGCTTCGCTAAGGCCTTTAATTGCACGGAGGAATATCACTCCGCCGCCGGCAACGATTCCTTCCTCGCTCGCTGCCCTTGTAGCACAGAGAGCATCGTCGAGAAGGTCTTTGCGTTCTTTCATTTCCACTTCCGTAGCAGCGCCGGCCTTGATTACCGCTACACCGCCGGTAAGTTTGGCAAGGCGTTCCTGAAGCTTTTCCTGATCATAGCTGCTGGTTGATTTTTCCAGTATAGCCCTGATCTGCTCGCAGCGCGCCTTGATATCTTTCTTCTTTCCTTCGCCTTCAATTATAGTTGTAGTTTCCTTGCCCACAACTACTTTCCTTGCCTTCCCGAGCTGAGAAAGCTCCACAGACTCAAGCTTCACGCCGAGGTCTTCTGTGATAACCTCTCCGCCAGTAAGCACTGCAATATCCTCGAGCATTGCCTTTCGGCGGTCTCCAAAGCCCGGAGCCTTTACAGCTGCAATCTTGAGAACGCCCTGCAGGCGGTTTATTACAAGAGCCGTAAGAGCCTCGCCTTCAATGTTCTCAGAGATGATAAGCAATGGCTTGCCGGACTGAGAAACCTTTTCCAGAAGCGGAACGATCTCTTTTACGTTAGTAATCTTCTTCTCATAGAGAAGGATGTAGGCATCTTCGAGCTGGGCTTCGAGAGATTCGGTGTTGGTCATAAAGTATGGAGAAAGGTAACCTCGGTCGAACTGCATACCTTCGACAACGCTAACCTCTGTCTGCATTGCCTTGCCTTCTTCCACCTCGATAACGCCTTCTTTGCCAACCTTGTCCATAGCATCAGCGATCATCTCGCCTACCTGTTTGTTGTTGTTGGCGCTGATAGATGCCACCTTGGCTATGTCTTCGTGTCCGCGTACCTTTTTGGAGCTTTGCTGAATAAACTCAACAGCCGCCTCAGCAGCCTTGTTTATCCCGCGCTGAACTGCCACAGGATTCGCTCCTGCAGTTACGTGCCTGAGGCCTTCTGAAAAGATAGCCTCAGCGAGCACTGTAGCTGTTGTAGTGCCGTCACCAACATTGTCGCTGGTTTTATTGGCCACCTGATTAACCATCTTGGTGCCCATATTTTTGAACGGGTCTTCAAGCTCGATCTCCTTGCTCACAGAAACGCCGTCTTTTGTTACCTTCGGGGCCCCGAAGCTTTTAGAAAGGAGCACGTTTTTTCCGGTAGGCCCCATTGTTACCTTCACTGCAGATGCAAGGGTTTGAAGCCCTTCGAGCAGCTGCTTTCTCGCATCTGTATCGTACATCATTTGTTTTGCCATTTTATATCCTCCGGCCGACTAAGGCCATTAAGTCAGTGTCAATGAATTACTCAATTACGCCCAGAATATCGGTTTCGTGCATAATCTTATACTCTTTGCCGTCAACCTTGAAATCGGTACCGGCGAAGCGGCCGAACGCCACAAGATCACCAACTTTAACGCTCATCTCGGCATTTTCGCCGTTTTTGAGCGTTTTACCCTCGCCTACGGCAGTAATCTTGCCCATGAGGGGTTTTTCTTTTGCTGTATCCGGGAGAATAATCCCGCCCTGTGTTACTTCTTCAGCCTCTGAAGGCTCAATCACTACTCTATCACTGAGAGGTTTTATTTTCATTTTTTTATCTCCTGTATAATAATTGGCAGACAGTTAGTATTATCAAAATTTCCTATGAGCTAAACGGGAGCAGGGACTACATCATCCCCATACCGGGCATACCGCCCATTCCTCCCATGCCGCCCATGCCGGGCATACCGCCCATACCACCCATTCCGCCGGACGGGTCCATTCCAGCGCCTGCGCCGGAATCTTCATCAGGGCTCTGTGTTACAACGCAGTCTGTAGTCATCAAAAGACCTGCAACGCTTGCGCTGTTTTCAAGGGCGATTCTGGTAACCTTAACAGGATCAATCACGCCTGCCTCGATAAGGTTTTCGTATTTGCCTGTATTTGCATTGTATCCGTAGCCGTCTTCACCTTCTAAAACGTTATTAACAACGAGATTGGCAACTGCACCGGCATTCTCTGCAATGCAGTGGCACGGCATCTTCAGGGCATTTGCTACAGCATTGGCTCCGGTTTTTTCATCACCCTTGAGCTTGAGCTTCTTAACGGCATCCATGCAGCGAACCAGAGCAACACCTCCGCCTGCTACGATACCTTCCTCAAGTGCGGCTCTTGTAGCGTGAAGGGCGTCTTCGATTCGTGCCTTCTTTTCCTTCATCTCCGCTTCGCTTCCAGCGCCAACGTTAATCTGGGCAACGCCGCCGGTGAGCTTGGCCATTCTTTCCTGAAGCTTCTCGCGGTCGTAGTCGCTGGTGGTGGCTTCTATCTCGCCCTTTATCATATTTATGCGGGCTTGGATATCGCTTTCTGCACCTGCACCTTCAACTATAACCGTGCTGTCGTTGTCAACTACTATTTTCTTGGCCTGTCCGAGCTGAGCAAGCTGAAGGCTGTCCAGCTCAACGCCCAGATCCTTCATAACTGCCTCTCCGCCTGTGCAGGCGGCAATATCTTCGAGCATTGCCTTTCTGCGGTCGCCGTAGCCGGGGGCCTTAACAGCACATACATCAACCACGCCTCTCATCTTATTTACAACGAGCGTTGCAAGGGCCTCGCCCTCAACATCCTCTGCAATAATAAGAAGGGGACGCTTTGTTTTGGCAACCTCTTCGAGAAGGGGAACAATCTTCTGCACATTGCTGATTTTGTCCTCATATATAAGAACGTATGGCTTTGACATTTCGCAAAGCATACTGTCGCTGTTTGTTGCGAAATGGGGGGATAAAAAGCCCCTGTCGAACTGCATACCTTCAACGTAATCTACTGAGGTTTCAAGGCCTTTGCCCTCTTCCACAGTAATCACTCCGTCCTTGCCGACCTTGGTAAATGCCTCGGCCATCTGCTTTCCGATCTCTTTGTCGTTGTTTGCAGAGATCGAAGCGATACTCACAATATCCTTCTTGCTCTCAATATTAACAGGCTTGGATATCTTTGCCAGCTGTTTTACTGCCGCTTCAACAGCCTTCTTGATGCCTCTGTTCATTGCCATTGGGTCTGCGCCGGCGGCAAGATTTCTGTAGGCCTCTTTGAAGATTGCCTCAGCAAGTACTGTAGCAGTGGTAGTTCCGTCGCCTGCCTTTTTGTTGGTTTTGCTCGCAGCTTCCTTAACAAGTGAGGCTGCCATATTTTCGTTCTTATCGAACAGGTCTATCTCTTCTGCTACAGTAACCCCGTCTTTAGTTACTGTCGGGCTTCCCCAGCCCTTGTCTATTATTGCGCAGCGTCCCCGCGGCCCGAGTGTTGATTTAACGGCCGCCGAGAGCTTTTCAACACCGCTAAGCAGCGATGCTCTCGCATCGGTTTCGAAGGAAAGTTCTTTTTTTGCCATATTTTACTGCTCCTGTAATATCGATTTTTACAATTTACTGATTACTCTGCAAGCAACTATAATGCCAGCACAGTTCTAAAACGGGGGACTCCAATCGGGCAGAAATTGCAAAAGCTTGTAAATAAAGAGCTTACACAGCTTAAGCAGGTTCAATTACAGGCAGACTAAACTTCTCTGCCAACCAATTGGATTCACTTGGAAATGTCAAATTGACAGACTACTCTGCGGCAGGGTCAGTTTGCGGGGCATTAGTGCCTATTGCAGCGTTTTTATCTCTCTTCTCCTGAAGACCGGATATAATCATTTCTGAGGCGTTGCTTTTAGCGATTGCTGTTATAACAGGCTTGTATTCCCTGAACACAAGCTCTCTGTCCATCCTGAGATTAATCATTGCCTCGCCGTGAAGCAGTTCAATACCCCTGTTTATCATCCTCTCCAATTCAGCTATCGTCCCCTGCCCGGGTTCCAGGGCAAGCTTTGAATTCTGAAAGATGCACATTATCGTTCCGTCATCCTCCCGCATTACATTCAGAACCACCTCACCGGGCTTAGAGCCTTCATCCGCAACAGATTTATGCATCTGCTCGGGCAATTCCACAGGGTAGTTCTCCGAAGCGATAAACTGACCGAGGAAAAGCAGGAAAATAATCAGAATAAAGATAATATCAATGATAGCGGTAATATTAAATTCTAAATATCCTGCAGCATTTCTCAGCTTTTCGAGAAGCATTAATAGATACCCTCTATCTTATCAAGCACTGTTTCCGCCTCAACAGCAGCCTCACTGGCCATTGCTTCAAGCTTGTTCCTAAGATAGCCGTAGATAAAAAGCGACGGGATAGCCACAAACAGCCCCCAGAACGTGGTTACAAGAGCGATTGATATGCCTCCTGCAAGCTGGGATGCGTCCGGCTGACCGCCTGCCTCAACAATCGTGTTAAACGATTTAATCATACCAAAAACCGTACCGAAAAGACCAACCATAGGAGAGATGTTACCGGTAAGGTTCAGTCTTTCAACCTTTCTCAATATCTCAAGCGTTCTTTCCTGAAGCACATCAGAAACCATCTGCTGAAGCCCCATGTACCCAACCTCTTTTGTTTTTACGAGGTTGAACGCCCTTGAAAGCGAATAACTGAGCAAATCATCCTGCTTGGCAGCTGCCGCTTTAATAACCTCTTTATCGCCCTTTTCTGCAATCTTTTTGAGCTGTTTGGTATTTTCTTCAGGCAGAAGAATTTCCCTGCTTGTCTTAATGCTCAAGTCGATTGCCTGATAACACGAATAGAAAGATAGAGGCATAAGAACAAACCATACAATCGGGCCGCCCTCAATAACAAACTGCCTCAAGAACGAAACGCCTTCGTCGTAATCACCTTCCAAAACTGCGCTCTCATCCAGCGAAGATTCTTCTCCTTGAGCATGAAGCTGAGCAGAGAGGCCTATAAGTACGAAAAGGCTTATTACAAGCAGCCAAAGTCTTGTCCAGTTCTTGTTCATTTTCAATTTAATTTACTCCCTCAGAATAAAGTGTAAACTTCCCGCCGCTGTTTTCAGCCATCCGCCTGAGCATAGCAGCGTCTTTACTGTTAGTTCTAAAACCGATTGTATGTATCTTCACAGCCGGCGCAAATTCTTTCCTGTACCGCTCAACTTCCATCGAGAAGCCTGCATAATCGAATCCGTCTGTAAGGAAATATATCACTCCGGCATGATCGCCGATGCTGTCTTTGTATTCAATTGCCTTCTTAATGGCCTCCATTGCATCGGGTCCGCCCATTGGCATAGGAACCGATTTCACCATCTCAAGGCCTGTCTTCTTGCCTGCATCGCTCGCCCTTATGAGCTTTTTCTGCTCGAGCTCCAGTATATCCGAGCCTCGGAACACTATAACCGCAAAGAAATTATCCTGCTTGAGGTTTGTTATTGCTTCATTGAGCTTCTGCTTCACTTCTCCAAAGAATCCGAGCATACTCCCTGAGCAGTCAACCACGAAGCAAACCTTCCTAGCGCTTGCAACGTTTCCAAAAAATTCAATCCTGTTGGACTTTGTTGCAGGGCGTTCTTCGGTGGCCTGCGGGACTCCTGCAATCTGTCCGCTGAGCCTCGGGCCTGAAACGCGGTATGTGCCCTGTTTTCTGAGCCCGCCGCCGGCTTCTCCTCCGCCGCCGCCTTCGCCTGCGCCTTCAGAAGAGCCTTCTCCGCCTCCTTCTCCACCTCCTTCACCGCCTTGGCCGCTGCCTTGGCCTTCTTGCCCCTGCCCAGCGCCGCTTTCCGAGCCGCCTTGGCCAGTTCCAGCGCCTTCTCCGCCTCCTGCACCGCTTGCGCCGCCTTGTCCTCCTGCACCTCCGCCCGGGCCGCCTTCGCCGCCCGCACCTTCAGGGCTGCCCCCTGAAATACCGAGAACTGAGCTGAGGCTGCCAGCTCCGGAAAGGCTTGCAACGCCCTCAGAACGCATATTTACATCAACATCAAACCGGCCTGCCCCGAAACCTGCGCTGCTGTAGCCGGAACGCTTTACTGAAGGAGTATCAACGATAAAATCCCCCGAGCTGAAAAAATCCAGCTCACGAACTGCAACAACAGCAGGGTTGTTCAAAAGCTCCTTGAATCCGCCTCTGGAGAACTGTATCAGGGCGAATGTACCCAGAAGCACAACGTGCACGAGCACCGTGAGACCAAGGGCAATATAATCTATTTTTTTCTGTTCAATTACCATCAAGTAAAAAATATCTGCATAATTTTATTAGAGCGACAGATTATAATCCCCGTAAAAGTTATTGAAATAAAAAAAAATCATTAGAATTCGGTTTCAACTCTGCATTTTAAAAGCAGCAGGATTTTAGAGCAAATCAGTTTATAATCTGAACATGCGATTTGCCCAGCATCATAAGGTCGTAAACCTCCACAACATCCTCGTTGCTCAGCCTTATGCAGCCTCGGCTGCTTTTCTGGCCTATGCTCTCGGGCTCGCTGGTTCCGTGAATAGCAAAGCCTGTCCTGCCCTTTGCATCACCGGAGATGCCCTTAATAGCTATCCACCTCTTGCCGAGAGGATAGTCCGGATCCATTGCGTCATAAGTTCTGCCGGAATCCGGGTCCGTCCAAGTTGGCGAAACCATCTTCCCCCCGGGTTTTACAACCCACATACCTGTGGGGGTGGCATGCTCTTCTCTGCCTATACCTATCGGATAGGATTTTACGTAAAGATTGTCAAGGTATAGATCCATATTGTAGGTGCTTTTATTCACGATCAGGTTGAAAGGCCCTTTAACCACCTTGATATCTTCGCCGGCACGGAGCTGTTCTGGCCTGAGCATATCGTTTATCTTCAGCAGAAATTCCCAAGGAACATTATACTCATCGCCTATTCGGCTAAGCATATCGCCTCTCTGAACAGTATAATAATGGCAGTGCGGATCGCCTTTTAAAACATCCTCGCTGAAAAGCCATCTCTCAGAGAGCTTCTCGAGCATATCCTTCAGCGCCCTTCTCTGGAGTGAATCAGGATACCTGCTGAGGGTGTTGTTTAGCATATCCCTCGCCTTGATAACCTCACCTGAACGAACAAGCGAACGGGCATTTGAGATCTTGCCGCTGATAACATCTGATTCATCCGTATAACCTTCTGAATCCTCCGAATCTGAAGCATCATCTTCTCCTATAGTATCGCTGTAGGCCGAATCTTGCTCTTCTCCTTCATCTGTATCAGCAGGGGTTTGCTCAGTATCATCTTGGTCTGCATAGCCGGCCTCTTCGCCTTCAGTTAAAGGCATTTCACGCTCGGCGCGGGTTTGCTCTTCCGCCTCACCTACAAGATAACGCGGGGCCTCGCCTGACTGTTCGGTGTCCGCCTCATTTTCTGCTGGCTCCTGAGAGGATGACTGCTGCTCGGTCTGGCTTGCAGTCTCAGCTGAAGCTGCCTGTTCTTCCGATAAAGCTGTTTGAGAAGATTCTGGAAGCTCAGTTTCCTCCGCCTTGTTGAGAGCCTTAAAAGCAAAGAATATCCCCGCCGCAATGATAGCACCTATAACCGCAAAAATAAATGTGTTCTTTTTCTTCTGCCTTGAACTGTAAGGCACATAGCCCTTCCTTGCCATTGTCAATCCTTTGTCTTATGGACGTGTTAATATTCTCTTTTCTGTTATTATAGTGTCCGCCGAAATATCTCTATCCCCGGAAGCTGCCTGCTCCACAATTTGAACCTCAAAGCAGACCCCGCAAAGATGCCCCCGAACATTATCGGAGCTTAGGAAGCGGTCGTAGTAGCCCCCGCCTTTACCCAGCCTTCCGCCCTGAACATCGAAGCCGAGCCCTGGCAGTATAATCAAATCAAGCCTCTCCGGCGAAACCTCAGCACCGTCTTGCGGCACTCTTATTCCAAATTTATCTTTTTTAATGCAGTTTTCAAGCGAATTAAGCCGAACAGCCCGCATTTTTCCCTTCTCCTCTTGAACTTCCGGCACTGCTGCGGCTTTTCCCTGCTTCAGGGCGCTGGCGAGCAGGTAGTCCAGATTTACCTCATGGCCGTAAGCTAGATACCCCATTACCGCACCTGCCTGTATATAAACCTCAAGCTGCTCAATCCTCTTGCATATCTCAAGCGATTTGGCCTGTATATTTTCAGGGCTAAGGCGGGATAAAGCTGCTTTAAGCTCAGACCTCTGAGCGGACTTTCTATTTTTTAGCTCTATATCCAAAATTCTAAAGATCTCTGCCTTGTGTATTTAAGTATTACCCTTCGAGCATATTCTAACCTCAGCAGAATAAATATAAATCAGAAAATCCGCAAAAAGCTTAGCAGTGTGCGACAATATTTTTTGGCAAAATGCAAATCATCAGGCTGCAATGCTTTGCAGAATTTATTATCTATTTACTGAGCCAGTCCGCCTGCGGCGGAAAACTCGCTAAGGATTTTTTGCCTGAAGGTTTTGTTGGCGAGCATGGGCGAACCTGCGCAAACGCCCGCCTGCGCAGAGTGAAAATTCTGCGAAAAAAACTTATGCACTATTGATTTTGAACTGCTGGGGATTGGATTAAACCACTAAGCGCTCCAAGGGCGCGAAGAATTTTTTTAAGATATTTTATAACAATGCTTTACGTTCATAAAATTATCTGTAAAATCTGCGTCATCTGTGGATAATAAACTTCGATGCGACATAAATCTGCGAGATCGTTTACCTGCCAAACTTCTTTAATTAAATCAAAACCATATCCCCTTCGTGTGTTTCGCGGGTTTCGTGGTAAAACAAAAACAAATTAGCGAAATCAACATCATCTCTGGACAAGAAAATCTACTAAAAAAATTTAAAAAATAACCAAAAATACTGAATTTTAATTTGAATTCTGCGTTTTTATTTGGTAGATTAGGAAATAATAGTTTTTATAAAGTTTAGTGGAATTAAAGTTGGCAGGTGTGAAAATGAAAAATTTACTGACTCCAACTGTACTGGTTGTTACCGCTTCGGTAAGTTTGGCGGCGTATAATCCTGTGTTTACAATCAATGCCGAGGCCTCAGAAACAGCATTAGGCTATTAGGAAGGCCAGTCTTACAGTTTCAGCTTTGTTGCTGACGGTTCAAGAACCGAACAAACGGAAGATGTATTCAGTCAAGCGCAAAACTTATGGAAAACAGAGCTCACCGCAGATGCCCCTGTGTTCCTTGATATTTACGGCTCAGGCGTTTCTGGAGAATATCAAACGCCGGATTCGAATAATTCTGACCCATCTGACAGTTTGGATATTTATTTTACAGATCTTGGATTTGATAGCTTTACAGGATTCAATCTTACTGCAGCTGCAGATTCCAGCAATCTAAGCATCACTGCGCCAAACGATGATTATTTGAAATATGTCGAATTTACTGAAGATAATAGCAGCTTCGGCTTTGACTATTCCAGCCAGACCTACTTACCCCCCGAAGCGTATTTCTCGGATTATTTAGGGGAGTATGATTTCAGCGATTCTTACGGCAGCTATTTCGAAGTTGAAAATGTAAACGGGGAATATGCAGAATTTAGCGTAACTACTGTTACAATCACCCCCGAGCCGACGACGATGGCACTGATCGGGCTTGGCGGGCTATTTATCCGCCGCAAACGCAGGGCATAAGTACGAATAATCTTTTGCGGCTTAAAAATGGGGTGTTAGCACTGGTTCGTCCCTTCGCATTTCAATAATACCTTCAAGGTGATTGACAGGATTTTTGAGCTTGGGATTCGGTTTGAACCATGGAGGACACCAAGGGCACGAAGGGTCTTGTTGTAAGTTTCTTTATGACAATGCTTTACATTCATAAAACTGTCTGTGCTATCTGTGTCATCGTTTACCTGCTAAGCCAATCAATTCAGTTAAAACCACATCCCCTTCAGGGTCTTTGAGCTTCTTTACACTGCAGCTGTACCTGTCGGCGTGTATGGGAATTCAAGCAGAGCTCTGCAATATTCTTTCATAAATCGTTTCTCATAATCCTGCAGCTTATATTGCACATAATTGCGGAATTTTTATCCTATTTTGCGTTTCAACTTTCGAGTAATTTGCTAATATTTAAGTTTGCATAAATGAAAAAGTAAAAATTTCACTCAAAACAAGGAGAATTCTATGAACCGGCGTAACTTTTTAAGGTCTGTATGCATTGGGGCTTCAGCTTCGTTTCTCTCCGGCTGCGGAGGCTCTTTCCTCACTGAAAACAACCGCAAACCGAATGTGCTGCTGATAATAGCTGATGATCTTGGTTACGCAGATGTAAGCGCTTATGCTCATTCCTCCCCGGATGTGAACACCCCGAATATGGACAGATTAGCCCGGGACGGCGTTCGTTTTACGCAAGGATATGTTACCGGGCCTGCGTGCAGCCCTTCCCGCGCTGGATTGAATACTGGTCGATACCAGCAGAGATGGGGTATGTGGGGCTGGGCTAAGCCTCTGCCAAAAGATGAAAGGATGCTGGCGGAGTATCTCAAACAGGCTGGCTATAAGACGGGGAAATTCGGCAAAAGCGATTTCGGGCAGAATTATCACCGCACGGATGTTCGTGAATTTCCAATGAACCACGGATTTGACGAGTTTTTAGGATTTTCCGCACATGCCCACGATTATTTTCATTTGTCTGAGAAAATTGAAAAGGCCACACCCGATCCAAACGGAGCAAGCGCTTCATTAGGTACTTTATTCCATAATAATGCCAAAAAATCATTTGAAAAAGGCTATACTACTGAAATCTTTACCGATTACGCTATAGACTTCATAAAACGCCAAAGAGAAAAACCGTTCTTTGCATGCGTATCTTACAATTCAGTGCATGCTCTGGTGCATCTTGTTCCCGAGCGTTATTTAGAGCGTTTCGGCGCGAAAAAGGTGCCTTTGTATGACCCTGAAAACGGAAAATATTACACTTATTACGACCGCTACGGCCACGGCAAGGCTGATGTTGATGATGAAACCTATCGCCGGTGGTGCCTTGCTAATACGGCATGTATGGATGATAATATCGGCCGCCTGCTTGACACTCTTGAAAAGCTCAATCTTGAAGAAGACACTTTCGTTGTGTTTATGCCTGACAACGGCGGTGCACCAACAAGGGAGACAGGCTCTGTGAATCGGCCGTTAAAGAGTACGAAATACAGCCTGTTTGAAGGTGGTATTCGAATCCCGATAATAATGCGGTATCCCGCCGGGAAGGCAGCGAAGGGGAAAGTTTGCGAGAATGTGGTATCAACGCTGGATATTCTGCCAACCTTTCTCGCCGCAGCGGGGCAGGAGAATATTCAGGGAAAACCGCTGGACGGAAAGAATCTTATGCCAATGCTCAAACGCCCCGAGAAAACTCAGAAACGCGGCCCGCTGTTTTGGCATTTCGGCGACCAATTTGCTGTTCGCGACGGCGACTGGAAGCTGGTTAAGGCAAGGCTGTTCACTAAAGATATTATTAGCGGAAGAAAACAGCCGCTCCCTGAGAAGCCGCAGCTGTTCAACTTGAAAAATGACATTGGCGAAACCAATGACTTAGCAGACAAAAACCCTGAAATAGTGAAAAAGCTGACAAAGGAATACGAAAACTGGAAAGCAGAAATGAGAGCCAGCATTAATCAGGGATAAATTCCCTTAAACCCTCGCAAAGGCTTATGCTGGAAAAGAAATAATCAGCGGAAAGAAAGAAGGGGACGCAGCCTCGCGCCCCCTAAATCTATATTAATCGCCGGCCTCGAGCTTCTTTACAGTGTAGCTGTATTTGTCGGCGTCTATGAGTATCTTATCGCCCTGTGAGAATTTGCCTTCGAGCATCTCCGAGGCGAGTTTGTTTTCGAGCCGGTGCTGGATAGCCCGCTTGAGCGGCCTTGCCCCGAATACCGGATCGTATCCTTCATCCATAATCAGCTCTGTTGCTGCATCGGTAAATTCAACCTCAACATCCCTCTCCGCGAGCCTCTGCCTGAGGTTTTCAAGCTGGAGCTCAACAATCTGCTTGAGCTCTTCTTTTCCGAGCGTTTTGAATACGAGCTTCTCATCGATCCTGTTGAGAAATTCCGGGCGGAACACCTGAGTAAGCACATCTCGAACGTGCGCTTCTATCTCCCAGTCTGCCCCGTCTTCCTGAGTGAGCGATCTTATCTGATCGCCTGCGAGGTTGCTGGTCATAATGATAACGGTGTTTTTGAAGTCAACGGTTCTGCCCTTCCCGTCGGTAAGCCGGCCGTCATCAAAGATCTGAAGCATCACGTTAAACACGTCTTCATGAGCCTTTTCGATCTCATCGAGCAGGACAACAGAATAAGGCCGCCTCCGCACAGATTCGGTGAGTTTGCCGCCTTCTTCATAGCCCACGTATCCCGGAGGAGCTCCGATAAGCCGAGAAACAGAATGAGCTTCCATAAACTCGCTCATATCGATTCGAATCATGGCGTTCTCATCGTTGAACATAAACTCAGCAAGCGCCTTGGCAAGCTCTGTTTTTCCAACGCCTGTAGGCCCGAGAAACAGGAATACGCCTATCGGGCGTTTCGGATCGCTGAGCCCTGCCCTGCTCCGCCTAACGGCATTCGAAAGCGAGGATACTGCCTGATCCTGCCCGACAACACGTTCTTTGAGCTTTGTTTCCATATTGATGAGCTTCTCCCTCTCGCCCACCATCAGATTCGAAACGGGGATTCCCGTCCAGCTGGAAACTACCTCTGCGATATGCTCCGCTGTTACCTCGTTCTGGATGAGCTTCGGCTCGCCGCTGCCTTCCTCGCGTGCCTTTTTCTCGGCCTCTTCAAGCTGTTTTTCCAGCTCGATAATCTTGCCGTACTTTATACGGGCTGCCTTCTCCAGCTCGCCGTTGCGCTGGGCTTCCTCGAATTCGTTATGAGCCTTCTCAACTTCCTGCTTTATCGATTTGAGCTCATCGATACCTTCCTTCTCACGGTCCCACTGCTCTGTAAGCTTTTGATTCTCTTTTTCAAGCTCTTCAAGCTGTTTTTCGGTTTCTGCGAGCTGTTTCTGGCTTGCCTCATCGCTCTCTTTCTTCAGAGCCTCCCGCTCAATCTGCAGCTGAACGATCCTCCGCCTTATCTTATCAAGCTCCTCGGGGAGCGAGTCGTTTTCAATGCGCAGCTTCGAGGCCGCCTCGTCTATGAGGTCTATAGCCTTATCGGGAAGCCAGCGGTCTGTTATGTAGCGGTTGGAGAGAGTGGCCGCTGAGACGAGAGCAGAATCCTGAATACGCACGCCGTGATGGGCGTCGTAGCGGTCTTTCAGGCCGCGCAGTATCGCAACAGTTTCCTCCACAGACGGCGCCTCCACCAGCACCGGCTGAAACCTCCTCTCAAGGGCGGCATCTTTCTCGATTTGCTTACGGTATTCAGCGAGGGTGGTAGCGCCTATGCAGCGAAGCTCGCCCCTTGCAAGCGAGGGCTTGAGCAGATTGCCCGCATCTACAGAGCCTTCTGTTTTTCCCGCTCCTACAATATTATGCAGTTCGTCTATGAACAGAATAATCTTGCCCGCAGATTCAGTAACCTCTTTGAGAACAGCCTTAAACCTGCTTTCAAACTCGCCGCGGAATTTTGTGCCTGCAATCAGAGAGCCCATATCCAGAGCTATAATCTTCTTTTCCTTGAGCCCGGCTGGAACGTCTCCATCCACAATCCGCTGCGCCATTCCCTCAACGATAGCCGTTTTCCCAACTCCCGGCTCCCCAATCAGAACAGGATTATTCTTCGTGCGGCGAGTGAGCACCTGCATACACCTGCGGATCTGGTCTTCCCGGCCGATAACCGGATCGAGCTTGCCGTTTCTGGCCATCTCCACAAGATCAATCCCGTATTTCTCGAGCGCCTGATAGCCCGCTTCGGGGTTTTCATCGGTTACCTTCTGACCGCCGCGAACATTGTCAACGGCCTCTTTTATCTGATCTGCGTTTACAGAGTTCAGGCTTAGAATCTCTTTTACCGTGCTCTCCACCTTCGCAAGCGAGATCAGAATATGTTCAACGCTGAGATACTCATCGCCCATTTGATCTGCTTCATTCTGGGCGTTTAATACTATCTGATTTAGCTGCATATCCGGCATAATCATTGAGCCTGTTTTGCCGGTCGAGAGCTTCATAATCTCAGACTCTGTCATCTCCTTGAGCCGTGAAACCTTCACGCCGAGCTTCTCGAACACCTGCCCGGCAACACCATCCTCATCGTCCAGTATTGCTGAGAACAGATGCAGAGGGCTCAAAACCGTATTTTTCTTAGCCATGGCGATCTGCTGGGCGGTCGCCAGGGCTTCTTGTGCTTTTACTGTGAATTTGTCAAATTTCATCCTCAATTACCTTTCCGTAAAATTCAGGAACCACTGAGCATACACAAATTCCGTGCCATAGCCTCTGGGGGCTTGTATGAAACAAAACTGACTCGCAGAACAGATTTGAAAACAATTTCTGCTGTCATTTTGGCATATTGATTGTCATTAGTGATTACGAAGATTCGCGCGGATTTTGTGTTTTTTTACCACGAAACACACGAAGGGGATATGGTTTTAATTGATTTTATTATCCACAGATGGCACGGATTTCACGGATAATTTTATGAATGTAAGAGCTTGCTGTAAAACAATTTATAATAAAATCCTTCGTGTTCCTTCGCTCCCTTCGCGGTTTAAGAAAATCAACCGCCCGAAAATCCTGTAAATCCCGTCTAAAAAAGAACCTGCCAATCCTGTAAAAATTATAAAAATTTGGCGGAAATTTTATTTTTCCATTGAAATTCTCTTCAAAATACATTAACCTGCTCATCACCAGGGAAAACGGCGTTTATTGGGCGGAAAAAGTAAAGAAAGATTATTGTTTCACAGCAGGAGCATAAAATGCGTATCCTCAGATTTTCAGTTGCGTTAGCGTTGGCAGCATCAGGCATTGCATTCGGTTTCGCCGCCGGCGATGGTTCACAGGCTAATCCTTATCAGGTTGCCAATACGAACGATTTGCAGGAGATAGCGACGAACAATCCTAACTCCGGCGATTATTTCGTTCTTACAAGCAGCATCACAGGTGTTGACTTTGTTATTGGCGGTAGTTTTAATGGTAATTTTGATGGAGACGGAAATACTATAGACGTTTCCTATCAAGGCACCCTAACCGGCGACGATGCTCTTTTCGAAGAGATCGGCCAGCAGGGAGTTGTCAAAAACTTAAACGTAAACCTCGACTACGACCTCAGCGCTTACAGCGGAAACTGGGGATTTGTAGCTGGTATTGCCGGCTTTAACAACGGCGGTACTATCGAGAACTGCTCTGCGGCTGGTTCAATAGATGCCCAGGACAAAGGCCTTGCTGTTGGCGGTATCGTTGCTTCAAACGCAGGTACTCTGCAGAATTGCCAGTCTGAGGTGTCTATCGCAACAGACTACGGCTGCAACGCAGGCGGTATAGCAGGACAGTCCACCGGTTCGATTGACGAATGCTCATTCATGGGAAGTATGGATGTGGCAGATTCCGGCTTTGAAAGTATTGACGATACAGCTAATCCGACAATTGCAGGCGGTATCGTGGGATACGCTTGGGATACGCTTATGACGGTTCAGAATATACCAACCTTACAACAAATGCAGAAATCATCGCTGATGCAAGCGGTGTGGTAGCAGGCGGCGTTGTAGGCTATCTTGAGTCCAGCGCAGTAACCGGAGCCCAAATGGCAGGCGGAAGCGTTACTGTTCCATCTGCACCGTTTAACGGCTCAATTGTCGGCGGTATTGTTGGTCAGTCGCTAGACAGCAGCGTTATGCAGGCTGTTTTGGCTGAAGATGCTTCTGTTATCGGCGGACGCTACAGCGATACAGGCGGTATCGTGGGCTACAGCGGGATATCCACTGCCGGCGCAAGCGCAGAGATAAGCGAAGCTGTTTCTCTTGGTTACATTGAAACAGGCTACCTTGGCTATGCAGGCGGAGTTGCCGGACGCAATTCAAGAGGGATGGTAACAAACTGCTATGCAGCGGGTAATGTTGTGGCCAACGAGTCAAGCGGCGATAACACAGTGCTCGGCGGCGTTGTAGGCCAGAACGAAAGAAACGACCAAAACGGCGGCGAAGCCCCTGTTCAGTACGTGCATTATGCAGGTACTATAATGGACAAGCAGGGCGGCCAAGGATTTCTCGGCGCAGTGATTGGCTGGAATAACGGCGGAAGCCTTGACAGCGCACATTACGACAGCGACTTGGCAGGCGTAAGCGAGTTTATCGGCTGGGGCGACCAGAACGAGACAAGCTCTACAGCCCTCACTTCAGTACAGATGACCCAGCAGGGCAATTTCCCGAACTTCAATTTCGCTCAGATTTGGTCTATGGGAGCAGCTTATCCGGTTCTCACATTCCAGCAAACTGGCGATTCTGTAAATTATCTTGTCGTTCTCCAACCGGGCGAACACGGATCAATAAATGAAGCAAATTCTGAAGATGATTTTGTGGATATATACTTTGAAGGGGCAGATTTTCCTTCAGTAAATGTTTCTTCTGACATGGGTTACGATTTTGTTGGTTTTGACCCTCCGCTGCCGGACATTGTTTCTGGCAATTTTGAGGCAACTGCACAGTACGAGGCGACTCCGCAGTACACAGTAACATTTGATGCTGGAGCGGGCGGAAGCATAACCGCAGGCGATGCAGTGCAGACCGTTTACGAGGGCGAAGATGCAGCTGAGCCTACAATCGAAGCTAACGAAGGCTGGGAGTTTGCCGGCTGGGACACAGACTTTACAAACGTCCAGTCCGACCTTACAGTAACCGCTCAGTATGAGCTTACATATACTGTAAACTTTTTGTCGGGCGCCAACGGTACTATAACTTCAGGCGATACCGAGCAGACCGTTGCTGACGGCGGTTCAGCGACAGCTCCTACTGTTGAAGCAAATACCGGCTGGGAATTCACTGGCTGGGATACGGATTTCACAAATGTTCAGTCAGACTTAACTGTAACGGCTCAGTATGAGGCGACTCGGCAGTACACAGTAACATTTGACGCTGGAGCGGGCGGAAGCATAACCTCAGGCGAGGCAGTGCAGACCGTTTACGAAGGCGGAGATGCCGAGGCTCCGGAAATAACTCCTAATGCTCCATACATTTTCGCCGGCTGGGACAAAGAGTTCACAAACGTTCAGTCCGAGATTACTGTAACAGCCCAATACGATACCAAAACATTCACCGTAACATTCAATGCAGGGCAGTACGGCATTATATCAGAAGGTCAGTCTCAGCAGACAATTGAATACGGCAGCTCGGCAGCATCTCCGAGTGTTGAAGCTGATCAGGGCTGGGAGTTTGCCGGCTGGGATACACCATTTGATAACGTAACAAGCGATCTTGCGATTACAGCGGAATACTCATTTGCGATGGCCGGCAGCGGAACGCCGGAAGACCCGTATCAGATTAAAACAGCCCAAGATCTGGGAATGGCTGATTATGCCCTCTCCGCACGTTATGTTTTGATCAATGATATTGATTTGTCTGAGGAAAATTTTTACAGTATTGGAGATTCCGAAGAACCATTTGCAGGCTCGTTTGATGGAAACGATAATAAGATTCAGCATTTGAATAAGCCTATTTTTTACAGTATCGGCGAAGCTGGAAAGGCAATTAATTTGGGAATTGAGGAAGTCGATATCAGCATGAGCAGCACAAATTCCTTTTCCATTGGTTCAATCGCTAAAAAATGTCGCGGCACTATCGAAAACTGCTATGTATCCGGCAATGTTGAAGGGGGTGATGATACAGGCGGGCTTGTTGGGCATCTTTATTATGAAGGAAGCCTGATTAACTGCAGCTCAACAGCAATGGTTCATGGAGATAATCGAGTTGGCGGTTTAGTTGGCCGAAGCAATGGAGGAACAATTGAAAACTGTTACGCTGCCGGAGCTGAATCGGAAAACGGCTATTTACAGTCTATAGATGGAACTGAAGATGTTGGCGGTATCTGCGGATTAAATTTCGGCACAATCGAAAGCTGCTGTTCAGAAATTTCTGTCTTTGGAAGCAGAAGCGTTGGCGGTCTTTGCGGGAAAAATTCAGGCCATATTAAAAACAGCTATTCAACCGAATGGGTTTCCTGCCTCGGGGATAATGAAGAAGATGATACAGTCTGCGGTTTCTGCGGGAAAAACAGCGGGACAATCAAACACTGCTACTCTACCTCTTGGGTAGGAGGGGATGATAATCCGCAGGGCGGCTTCTGCGGCGAAAAGAGTTACAGCACCGAGCTGGAGTGTTTCTGGGATATCGAAACCTCGACAGTGGATATAGGCTACGGGAAAATCAACGGGCTCGACGGCGACGACGAGATCTATTCCTGACTTCGGCGGTAAATTTTCATAAGTCCTTGTCAATAAAGGACTCGATTTTTTGCGCAGGCACTACAAACCCTATTTCGGAAGGTTTTTCGGCGGGTGAAATTACATTTTGTAAGGCGTTGTATTGGTGCTGAGATTAACTGTTTTATAGAGTTTTCTTGCGTCCTCGTTAATCTTTGATGGCAGGACATATCTGCACTCTGTTTTCTTATCCCAGAGTATGCTCAGCTGCACGTGGTTGAGGGCATTTACAATCCTCGCCACAGACATCGGCTCAAATCTCAGCCGAACCCTGTAGGCCAGATTTCTCGCGCAGGTTAGAGCGATAAAGCATATCAGTATATGGGCTTTGATTCGTTTCGGCGTCCAGTGGTATATCGGCCGTATCTTCAGATCGTGCTTGCTTATCCTGAAGCACTCCTCAATCAGCCAGAGCTGCCTGTAATGATCTACTACAGCCGAATCATCCATATCCTTGACATTCGTTATAACACCGTGAAGACCATCAAAATTCGCAGCCTGCGCGTATTTCTCTTCATCTATCCGGCAGTCTATATCGCCGGTAACACGCATAAACTTCTTGTAGCCGTAGTTGCTTATAAGTGATTTGGGGTTGCTGCTCTTTTCAAGCTTCTCCTGGAGCTTTCTTATAGCTTCATCCCTGTCGTGCTTATTCTTTTTAGCGAGTTTATCGCTGTAGGTAACAATAAGCCTTGTATCTTTGCCGTAATCAAAGCTTCTAAGCGGGGCATTGGATTCTGTAACCTTTGCTTTCCATTTATCAGTGAGGCTTTTAAGCCTCGCTGCCACAATATACTCAACTCCCTGCTTTTCAAGGTAATCAAGATTAGCCTTGCTAAGCATTGCGCTGTCTGCGGTGAAGATAACACGCTTGAGGTTGTATTTCTCTTTGATCTTAGGGATTACAGTATGCAGCGTATGCCCTTCATACTGATTGCCGGGGAATACCTCATAACCTACTGGAAGCCCTTCTGATGTGGACAGAAGACCAAGGACAACCTGCGGCTGATTGAACTTCATATCCTTGCTGTAGCCGTTCTTTTTGAGCTCATCTTCTGTAAATGATTCAAAATAAAGCGTGGTGCAGTCGTAGAAAAGAAGACTTATCTCTTCGCCGAGAAGGCCTTTAGCAGCACTGTGAGCACAGTTTTGAGCCTTGCTGATAATATCATCTGTGATATTATCCATCATACGGTAAACGCTGTCTAAAGAAAGGTTAATGCCGAAGTCTTTGGAGAGATCCTGAACGCTGCTGCGTTTGCTCACTGGGTTTGCAAGCCTTGCCATTGTGATATGACGAAGGTTTTTGCCTGCAGACTCTTTGCGTCTATCGAAAAGATTGTTAAAGCCAAGCTCATTGTAGATGCTGCCGAATACCTCATGGATGCCTGTAGTTATGCGTGCCTGTTCCCTGAGATTCTTTAGATTGACCCGCAAAGGCTTATCATCAATGTTTTTGCGGGCATCTATTGCAGCTTCTGCAAGATGCTCAGGCTTGAAAAGTGCCGGCGTTTTCTCGGCCTCAAGCTTGGCCTTCTCGAATTCGGCAAAATCCTTGAGCCGCTTAAGCTCTTCTTCTGTGAAGGCTGTGCCGAGATGACGAACTATACGCTGACGAGGCTGGTTCTTCTCGTTGCGATAACTCTCTACAATCTGTACCGACTGCTTCGGACTGTTTTTTGATGTCTTTACTCGTATAAACATAAATGCAGATTATACGAAATCAAAACATTGTGTCAAAAAAATAAAAATTAGGCACTACGAGCGAACCGAACTTAACAAACCCTCATAACAGCCTCAAAACGCACTTTTTGCAGAGTTTTCCACAATCATACCGCCGAAGTCAGGACGAGATCTATTGGATAATGCTGAATATGGAGGATTTTCCGGGTGTTCGGGGCAAATCCACCGCTCAGATGCAGGATATAAATACATTTCTTGATGCCGGCTGGGATTTTGAAGGGGAAAGCGCAAACGGCGAAGAGGATATCTGGTTTATGCCGGAAAACGGATACCCCAAGCTCGCCGGCAGCGCCGGCAGCACCTCGGGAAGCAATCCTGCTGATATGAACGAGGACGGATACGTTGATATTCTCGATTTTGCGATATTCTCGGAAAACTGGCTCATAGCCGATTAGTCTTGCGCATAAGTGCGAACGGGGATTAGCTCTGCTATTATCGCAAAGGGCGAATCCGCTTACCCAAAATCAGTTTCGCAGGCCTTCCGCCGAGCGGCGGGGGATTATTCCCATTCGATAGTGGCGGGAGGCTTGCTGGAGATGTCGTACACCACTCTGTTCACCCCTCGCACCTCGTTTATAATTCGGTTTGAGATGATCCCGAGTGTGTCGTAGGGGATTCGCGAGAAGTCGGCTGTCATAAAGTCTGATGTATCCACCGAGCGGATTGCTATCACGCTCTCGTAGCTTCTGTCGTCTCCCATAACCCCCACATTCTTCACCGGCAGAAGAACAGCAAGCGTTTGGCTGCATTTCCTGTACAGCCCGGCGGCTTTAATCTCATCGATAAGTATCTCATCTGCCTGACGGACGATCCTGAGCTTTTCCTTTGTTATATCGCCGATGATGCGTACCGCGAGCCCCGGGCCGGGGAAGGGATGCCGCCATACCATATCCTCAGGCAGGCCGAGGTATTCCCCGAGCAGGCGAACCTCATCCTTGAATAGATCCCGCAGCGGCTCCACCAGCCCAAACCCAAGCTCCTCGGGCAGTCCGCCAACGTTGTGGTGCAGTTTTATATTGGCGGCGAGGTTGCCGTCTTTCGAGCCGGATTCTATTACATCCGGATAAAGCGTTCCCTGAGCGAGAAATTTTGCGTTTTCGATCTTCTCCGCCTCAGATTTGAACGCCTCAATGAATTCCGCTCCGATAATCTTGCGTTTCTTTTGCGGGTCGGTAACGCCTTCAAGCCCCGAAAGAAACTGCTCAGACCAGTCCACCACTCTCAGATTAACGCTGAAATGGCCGCAGAAGGTTTTTTCAACTCCCTCCCGCTCATTCTCGCGAAGAAGGCCGTTGTCAACAAATATGCAGTGCAGACGCTCACCGATTGCCTTGTGCAGAATCGCTGCTACTACAGAAGAATCCACGCCGCCGCTGAGCCCGCATATTACGTTCTCGCCTTTGAGCTCGTCTTTTAGCTGGGCGATCATCTCCTCCGCTATATCCCCAATCAGCCAGTCGCCTTTGCAGCCGCAGATCTGATAGAGGAAATTTTTGAGCATCTCGCTGCCGTCGGGGGTGTGGGTAACCTCGGGGTGAAACTGTACGCCGTAGAATGGCTTCTTGCTGTATTTTACCGCTGCATAGGGGCACGTCGGCGTTTGGGCGAGGGTGATGAAATCATCGTTGAGCTGATTAACCTGATCCCCGTGGCTCATCCATACGGTTGTTTTCTCCGGAACGCCTGCAAGCAGGCCGGAGCTCTCTGATACATGCAGATCAGTTCTGCCGTATTCCCTGCTCTCTGCAGGCCTGATATCTGCTCCGAGTATCTTGCCTGCTATCTGCATCCCGTAGCAGATCCCCAGCACGGGAACTCCCAGATCGAAGAGCTTCTCATCGCAGCTCGGGGCGTTTTTATCGTAAACGCTTGAAGGACCTCCGGAGAGTATTATCCCTGCTATGTTTTCGCCTTGAAGCTCCTCAGCGCTTACGCTCGGGGGATAAATCGCAGAAAGAACCTTCTGCTCGCGCACACGTCTTGCGATAAGCTGGCCGTACTGGCTGCCGAAATCTATTATTGCAATCTTTTCATGAGATGTTTTCATTAAATCGCCTCAGGTTAGAGCGTATCGGTATAGTTTGGAGATTCTTTTGTAATGTGTATATCGTGCGGGTGAGACTCGGCGATCGAGGCCGCTGTTACCTGCAGGAATCTGGCTTTAGTACGCAGCTGTTCGATATCCTCCGCTCCGCAGTATCCCATTCCGCTTCTCAGCCCGCCTACGAGCTGGTAGATATAGTCGCTCAGATGTCCGCGATAGGGCACTCTTCCCTCAACGCCTTCGGGCACGAGCTTGTTCTTGCTTTCCTCTGCCTTCTGGCCGTATCTGTCGGCTGAGCCGAGAACCATTGCTCCAAGCGAGCCCATACCGCGATACTCTTTGAACTGCCTTCCTTTGTATATAATCAGCTGTCCCGGGCTTTCAGCGAGGCCTGCGAGAATAGACCCGAGCATCACGCTGCTCGCTCCTGCGGCAATCGCCTTTGATATATCGCCTGAGAGTTTGATTCCGCCGTCCGCTATTACCGGCACATCCGCCTTGTCTGCATATTCCACCGCCTGCATAATCGCCGTGATCTGGGGAACTCCCACCCCCGAAACCACTCTCGTTGTGCATATTGCGCCTGGGCCGATCCCCACCTTCACAGCATCCGCGCCCGCATCTATCAGGGCTTTCGCTGCTTCTTTCGTGCCTACATTACCTGCGATTACGTCTATTTCGCACGATTTCTTCAGCTCTTTTACGGTTTCAATGACGTTTTTGGAATGTCCGTGGGCAGTGTCCACTACCAGCACATCAACATCCGCATCAATCAGTGCCTGAGCCCTGTTGTAGTCGTGAACGCCGATAGAAGCACCCGCCCTGAGGCGGCCTTTATCGTCTTTCGCTGCCATGGGAAACTGGGTTACCCGCTCAATATCACGCATCGTGATCAGACCGGTGAGACGGTCTCCGTCAACGAGCAGGAGCTTTTCAACCTTATGCCTCTGGAGTATATCCTTGGCCTGCTCAAGGTTTGTATCAGATGAACTCGTAACAAGATTGCTGCGGGTCATAATCTGTTCAACCTTCACGTTGTAGTCTTCGAGGAATTTCATATCCCGGCTGGTCAGTATGCCAACGAGCTTCTTATCCTCCACCACTACAGGCACGCCGGAGATGTGGTGTTCGTCCATCAGCTCCTTGGCCTTGAGTACGCGGTCGCTGGGGGAAAGCGTGATTGGATCGAGGATTACCCCGTTCTCCGAACGCTTAACCTTCTCCACCTCACGCTTCTGGGCTTTTACGGTGAGGTTCTTGTGGATTATTCCAATTCCGCCCTCCTGCGCAAGTGCAATAGCAAGGGCAGACTCTGTTACTGTATCCATAGCTGCAGAAACTATGGGAATATTTATTCTTATGTTTCTTGTGAGCCTTGTTGAAATTTCCGCCTCTGAAGGAATGATCTCGCTCTGCTGAGGTACAAGCAGAACATCGTCAAATGTAATTCCCAGACCGGCAATCTTGTGCTCATTGTCCATTATAGCTCTCCATTGTATAGAGGTATCGCTTTGCTGTTAAGGCAGTATATACCGGTAACACTCGAGAAATGAAGCAAAGGAAATTTACCGGCAAATAATGCTCAACCCGAAGCCAAATTTTACTATATATATCACTTTCAGTCAAGCTGGAGAAAGACGTTAAAACACGAGAAAAATTGCTGCCCGCTCGAATTCTTCTTGATAATTTTCGGCGTTGGAATATTATATCTCGCTTTGAGGGGCCGTAGCTCAGCTGGGAGAGCGCTTGCATGGCATGCAAGAGGTCGTGAGTTCGAATCTCATCGGCTCCATTTCTTCTTTAAGCATATCTTTTAGACAAATCATTTACCCCGCGGGATGCTGTGATTATGTAATTTCTGCAATCTGTTTACGGTTCACTGATTAAGTTTTTTGAATTAGCAGAATCATTATTTTAAGTTAGAGCGAGATCTAAAATAATACTTAGCCCCTGTTCGGGAATCTGCGTACCTAAGGCAAGGCTGGCTGATTATAAATCCCCTTAGGTGTATTTAATCAAATCCTGTTTCCGCTTTTCAGAGCCCCAGCTTGCCTAATCGCTGATAATAGGCTTAAGGCTGAGCTTGCTCAATATCTCAATGCACCTTCTCTTTCTGCGGTGTTTCTGCTGAAGCTCTTTAATATATTTTTCCCACTCATCCTTACTGCCGTTTAGTCTCATAACTTTACGTGCCTTGCGCAGGTATTCGGCGGCTTCGTAGTATGATTTAACTTTAGTTTCATCTATATAATCTTCAGCAATCTTCTGCCATATTGAAACTGCACGCTGCGGAGAGTAATCTTTTGCTGCTTCGGCTGCATCATCTGCAAGATGAATTGGCATTCTAAAATTCAATTCATTGCCCTTGTTAAACCAGTAAAGAACCCTCTTCGGGTCTTCTTCGTATATTGCAATTGAGACTAATGCCCTGATATTCGGGAAAATTCTGTAACTGCCCTCCTCAGCATAAATATTTTTAGGTTTGGGCAGAGGCCAAGATAAGTTTTCCCATGGCAGATTACCTTTTTCGAGATATTCAAGCAGCAGCTCCCGAACTTCCGTCCATGTTTTATTTTTTTTGTTTATCTTTTCGCAAGCGGCATAATTGTCTTTGTTAGGTGAGCTGACAAAATTCTCAACATCCATAATTGCGGCAGATGCCCAGTCCTTTTCAAGCTTGTAGATTTGTTTCAGTTGTTCTTGCAGTGTGCTAACAATTCCGCTATATCTATCCTGATTCTGCTTGACCCCTTCTTTGATCCATTTTTTTGCTTCATCGTATTTCTCTTGTTCTCTCAACACTTCTACAAGCCGCGGGTAGTTGTTGTTTGTTCGAGCTTCAGCCTTGCAGATAGACAATTTTTCATTTTTTCTCCCGGCCTTTTCAAGTGAATAAACAAGCCAGTCAACAAATTTATCACGGAAATGATCTCTGCAGACATTAGGAGAAGCCTTTGGGAAACCTATTTCTTTCAAGCGAACAAGCAATCTGTCTGCAAATCTGCTCCATTGAGATTCAGGACGATTTTTAGTGAGGTAATTTTTGAAATTATCAAAGAGGTGATAGCCGTCTTCAAGAACGAAATTAAGGGCGTGTTCCATCTTTTCTATTTCTGTCGCTGAAGACTGCTCAAGCGCGCAAAATAAGGTAGGGGATATTTTTTCGAAATCCAAAGTGATGAATTCTTCGCTGTACAAATTATCGATCTGGTAAATTCCAGCAGATACGATCTGATCTGCCATCTCCAAAACATCGTCCGCATAGCCTGCACGAATTAGTCTCTTGAGGTTGCTGTTTATCTGTTGATAGTCAAGAATGTTTTCGTCCGGCTCGCCGTAGTAATCAAACTGAATCTCCTTGTAGGCGGTTTTTAAATACTCTTTCAACCAGTAGATGAGCTTTTCTGCCTTTACATTGGTAAGTTTGTTTCGCTTAATCAGCTCTTTAGTGATTCCCGGGAATACTTCAATCAGTTCATAAATAATCGTCTTGAGCTCGTCTTTGCTCTTCCTCTCCAGCAATTCGGCTAGTTGCCCAGCCTCATTTTGCTCATCCTGATATCCATAAATGGAGCTGTTAATTTGCGCAATGTCTAAAACGGGCTCGGAATTTTGCTGTTTGATTAAGAGCACACGAGGGTCTTGCTCTTTTGCCTCAGGGACTTCAATTTTCTCCTTGCGCATTTCAATATATTTAAGCACTGCTGCCACCCCATGCTTGCAGTTTACAGCGTAAGGGCAGGAGCATTCTGAATAGAGGCTGCCGTTTTCATCTAATTTTACGTGAACAGCATAAACAAACGTGCCCCTTACCGTCGCAATCGGGCCGTTCTGAAAAACAGCAACCTTGGAAACTTTTGATTTATAGCCTTCCGCCCTTGAAACAATTTTAGTGCCCGCCCATTCAGTTAAATCGTTCCAAGTGAGCTCTAATAATCTGTCCAGTTTTTTGTTATCCATATGATATTTCTCAGCTTTTTCATTCAAACATTTAATGTTTCCTGAAGCAAAGATTAAGCGTAAAATTGAATTTTGACAATGAGATTTTTTCAATATGATAAAAATTAAATTTTGGGAAATGGCTTTGATAAGGACTTGCCAGACTAAATATTTTCAGGTGGAATCATAATATAAAATGATTAGCGGGGTTATTCCGCTGTCTTATTTGCAGAACTTAAACTTTGCGGAAAGGTAGATATGAAAATTCAAAGACGAAAATTTTTAAAGCAAACCGCCGGGTTGGGCATTGTTTCAACATTGAGCCTGCTTACAAATGCAGCCTACGCAGACTACTTTAATCAAATCGGCTTAGGCGGCAGGGATCTTAATACAGGTTTAAGAATATTGAACTACGGTTTTGGCGGTCGGTTAGAAGATAAGGACCCGAAGCAAATTCCTTCTGAGGTTAAAACACTATATTCAAAAATGTATAATCTCCTTGCGAAAAACAGAAGAATGACTCATGTAGAGCTGTTTTCGGATGCCGAAGTGAAATCAATGTGCAAAAGCCGGAATATCAAACACATCGGCGGCCCGATGCTTGGAAATGTTACATCGACAGGGATTAAAGTATGGGTCAGAACACTGTATCCGGCAGCGGTAAAAATTCGGGTCGAAACTATTGACGGTACAGTTGATTTCGGCCCGGTGCATTCAACTGCTGAATCGGATTATGCCGCTGTTGTACCGGTGAAAGGCCTCAAGCCCAATACTCGTTATCCATACAGTTTAATTATTGACGATAAAGCAGTTTCTCTGCCCTTTGAGCCTTCATTCAAAACAGTAAACGATGAGAAAGCATCTTCTAAACGTATTGCATTCGGCACTTGTCCGCATCGGTCGGGATTAGGCAACTCAAAGCTGTTTGAACTGATACGCAGGCGTGAACCCTCTGCTATGCTGCTCGGCGGGGATATTGCCGTTCAAGACCGACGTAAAAACGGAGCAAAGCATCGAGCGGATTATATTCTGCGTGATTTGCAGCCGCCGTGGAAGCGATTTTCTGCCAACATCCCTGTATATGCAGCATGGGACGACCACGATTATTTCGATAACGATCTGGCCGGAATCCCAAACGGTTTTTCAGATAATGACCGCCGGAATATATGTTCAATATTCCGCAATTCTTGGAACAATCCCTCTTACGGGGCATCGAACGGCGTGTTTTTCCGAACACGGATAGAGCCCTGTGATGTGATAATGCTTGATCACCGATACTTCCGTAATCAGGATGATTCAAACAAGTTTCTTGGGGATGCCCAGATGCAATGGCTAAAGAAACAATTGGCAGGTTGCAAGGGGCCGTTTGTTATCCTTTCATGCGGTACCATGTGGAGTGATTATGTTTCCAACGGAAAAGACTCATGGGGAACAACAGCCCCTTCCGAACGGGAAGAGCTTTTCAGTTTTATTGAAAAGAATAAAATTCCCGGGGTAATCCTTATCTCAGGCGACCGACACGGAGCTCGCGGATTTCTTATCCCGAGGCCATCCGGATATAACTTCTATGAATTTGAAGTGGCAGCCCTCGGCGGGAGAAGCGGCCCTCCCGCAGCTACTGAAAAATGGGAGACGCAGCTTTTCGGATTTGCGAAAAAATATATGTTTGCTGAGTTCGATTTCAATACTAAAAGGGCAGATCCGGAAGTTACATTCAAACTCTTCCAAGACAGCGGCAAGAAATTATATACCAAAACGCTGAAACAAAGCCAGCTCACACCGAAGTGATTTATATTATCAGAAATGACAGTATGAATGGTTTGTTAAGTAATACGAAGAGCTCGTGAATCCGAATCTCACGGGCTCATTTTTCAATTATCGCTCAATTAGGATTTGCTCTTTGAGATCGATATTTGTTTGTTTTTACAAGCAGCCGCAGTTATTAAAACAATTGGAGGCGGAGGGAATTGAACCCTCATCCCGTGATACTTCATCCCAAGTTTCTACATGTTTAGTTTCTCATTTAATTCTCGTTTACGCGTTAGGCTGAGAAACAGGCCTTCGCAGAAACCAGCCCTCTTAATTTCACCTGAGAACCGAAGGCAGCTTTCTCAGGCTATCCCGTAAGTTTTGGCGTCAGGACCTTCAAGCACGGGCGGCTATCAGGCTGACAGGCTGCGAATTTTTAGGCAGCCATAGCAAAGTTATTTTTGCCATATAAAAAATAGTCAGCAGATTTTTTTACCAGGCCAACTGCCATCCTGGACATGCCGCTTGAGAGTCAACTTATCCGGTCGAAGCCAGTCGCCCCCAAACAATTTTTAATTATAAAAAATTTGCAGATAATTGCAATTTGAATTACTCGGCTTCAGGGAAAATGTTCGGCTTGTCGCTTGATTTGTGCAGCTGCCAGATCTGTTCGGGCGTAAATATGATTGAATATGAGTTGAGCTCTTTATCGAGAGCTTTTGCAGACCTTTGCCCGCAGCAGCCGTCTAAGAGATGCCAGAATTTTTTGCAGTGCGATTTTACCTTTGTATGGGCGAGTTCGTGGAGGATGAGGTAATCCTGCAGGTATTCTGGAAGCAGAACCATATTTATATTGAGGCTTATGCTGTTTTTCGATGAGCAGCTGCCCCATCTGGTTTTCTGGCAGCGGAATGTAATTTTGCTGTATTCGAACCCGAAGCGGGAAGCGAGCTGCTGAGCTCTGCTGAAAAGCTTTTCCTGCTGCTGATACAGATCAAGCTTAGGCAGGTCTTTCAGGCGCGAACTTAGGTTTTCCTTGCGTTTTTCAACTTTTGTAAAAGATTTGCTAAGCCAGTCCTTTTTGGTATTGAGAAACTCTATCGCCCGCCTGCCGGAAACGCCCAGAGGCACGCTCAGCCTCGCCCCGCTTTGCGAAACGGTTAGCCGGAGATGCTTGGCGCGAGGCGATGTTACCACCCTCACTTCAATCCCCTCAACCTTTTCAATGAAGTCCATCATTTCCCGCTGAAATACTTAACTACCCAGGATATGAGCGTGAGCACAATTGATATTACGATGCAGCTTACTACAGGGAAGTATATCTTCCAGCCTTTCCCGCTGAAGCTTAAGTCTCCGGGAAGTTTGAAGAGATTCAGCTTTGGGGCAAAGACCATAATCAGCCCTGTTGCAGAGATTATCAGTCCTGCAGCAATAAGGAATTTCCCGATTTGAGTGTAACCGTCCGGCAAGATTTCCTCCGTTTGTCAAACTTCAGAGAGCTCTTCGCTTCTCTGCTTGGCACGTGATACAGCGAGCATAACTATTGCCCCGAGCTGGTTGTTTTCGAGCTCTTTTAATGCGGCCTCTGTAGTTCCGCCTGGCGAGGCAACCTTGCGTCTAAGGTCTTCGGGCTTTTCGCCTGCATCGCTTCTGTGCTTTGCCAGCATAGCTGCGCCAAGGGCTGTTTGCATCGTAAGCTCGGAAGCGGTTTTTTCATCAAGGCCGAGCTCAACCGCTGCGTTTATCATCTCTTCCATAAACAGAAAGAAATATGCCGGCCCAGACCCGCTAAGGGCGGTTACGATATTCATATCCTCCTCGCTCGAGAGCACAAAGGCCTCTCCTATCGCAGAGAATATTTTTTGCGCATCAGGGAGGTGCTTTTCGCCTTTTTTGTTTGCGAATAAGCCCGCTGCTCCCCAGCCAACGAGGGCAGGTGTATTCGGCATAACGCGAATCACCGGTATATCTCCGAGCAGATCAGTGATTTTCTTAATTTTAAGCCCTGCGGCGATTGATATAACAGGTTTATCGCAAGGGAAATCATCCAGCGATTCCAACACTTCCCCTGCAATCTGCGGCTTAACTGCAAGCACAGCCATATCGCTCGAGCTTACAACGAGATTGTTGTATTTAAAGGCGTTTATCCCGTAGGCAGACTTCATATAATCGAGACGGTTGTCGCTGATGTCGCTGATGTTGATCTCATCGCAGGAATAAACCTTCTTAGAGATTAGCCCCTTGATTATAGCCTCAGCCATATTTCCCGCACCGATAAAACCTATAGTAGCCATTGCTTGCTCCGTTTTAATAAACTGAAAACTCAATTAAAAGCTGGCATATATTTTATAACAAACAGGGCTCAATTAAAGAAAAATCAGCGCTTACCTTTACGAGTGTGCGACAATTTTTTGGGCAAAATGCAAATCATCACTCTGCAATGCTTTGTTGAATTTATTGCTATCTATATTACCCTGAAACCGCTGCTTAATACTCACGATAATCAGAGCCGCACGTGGAGTGCGCCGTAGGCGATGAGCCTGTCCGCCTGCGGCGGAGAACAAACGGATAGATGATTTTGCGAGCCCGCAGCGAAATTAGGTCATCCACAGATAGCCTATTTAAGTGGAGCCTCCCGTTTCATACAGGATCGTATATAATACGTCCCAAAAAATTTTATTTACTAAAGGAGACTCCAATGAAGAAGTATATCGGATTAGATATGGATAGCAAGAAAACACTGATGGCACAGATATTTTTTGAATGTAAAGCCCTTCTATAAAATACCCTACAAAAATCCTTTGTGCCCTTCGAGCTTCGTAATTTTAAAATGAATTATGCACTACGAAGAAACCATCTTAGCGGAAATTAGTGAAAATTAGCGGTTAAAAATCTTAGCCATTTATATTTTTTACTGAGGCTTTTGTGTGAACGTCCTGCAAGGGTTTAGAAACATAGCGGAAAGCCGCCAGCCGGCGCATCTGAATACCGGTTGGCGGCCTCTTTTCCGCATACGGGGTACTGTAAGTCCGCTCTCTCTGAAAGGCGAATCTTTTAGAATGTAGTTGAGAGTGAAATGCCGGCGTAGATGTAGTCCGGATCGGGCTCGTAGGCATCAGTCTCTTTGAGCTCATCATCCATTATGGCAGCATAGGTAACTGAAGGAGTGAGAGTCCAGTCGCCCATGGCAAGAGGCATAGACGCCGAGAGAGCCAGATCCTGCATGGAGCTGTCATCAACGCCCCAGTATCCGAGGTTGTAGTCTGAGTCTGCATAGCCAAGCGAGGCTGCGCAGTCTAAGGCCATATCCTCACCCAATGAGAAGCTGTGTGAAACCCCCGCGCTGAAGTATGTTCCTTCAATTGCGTCAATGTCGCGGTAAACAGTGAAAGAAGGGCTCAGCGGCATATCAAAGCTCAGTCCGCCATAGATTTCATTTGTGTTGCCTGCATCTTCATCGAAATCGTACCTTATTACGCCCAGAGTGTAATCAACACCCTCGGTGAGCGAGTCTGAATATTCTGCGGTAAAATCGACCTCTGTGAAGTTGTTTTTCTCGCCCTCATCTGTTAAGTCCATATTCCCCCAGAGATTCAGGTATATTTTGTCCACCTGAAATCCTATGCCCGTCTGAATTACAGACTCATCGTTAATCGCCTGGCCTCTCCAGATGTACTTGCTGAAATAGCCGACAGAAAGATCGCCTTCGATTTCCGCATCGAAAGCACTGGCCGAAGTTGCCAGCCCCGCTGCAAGGGCAGTAGTGAGAATGATTTTTTTAAGCATCGTAAACGCTCCTGAAAAAAGTTAATAAAATTTACGGTTTCGCCAACAGCAATGCAATCGATGTGCCAAAAGGTGAAACTATTTTGATGATTTTGCCATAAAGCATTTCAAAAAAAGGGCTTAAGAAAAAAAAGCACAAAAAAACGATGAATAATTTAACTACAAATATGTATCTGTTTTAAGAAGCTTATACAATATTGTATAGACAAAGCTTGGGTATACATTTCTTCCGCTCGAACTGAAAGAGAAAAAAAAGCGAAGCTAAGTATGTTTTTTTAAGAAAACGAAAATTTAATTTAAAAAGTGAAAATTTTTTTACAGTTTTTTTTAAGAAAAATCATATACCTTAGGATATTAAACTTTGAAAGCAGTATAACTTAAATTCAGGAGTACAAATGAAAAGCAGAGGATTTACTTTAATCGAACTTCTTGTAGTGATATCGATCATTGCCCTGTTGATGGCGATATTGATGCCGGCATTGAGCAAGGCAAGGGAGCAGGCCAAGAACGTTCTTTGCAAGAGCAACCAGAGGCAGCTTGTTACGGCTTTGATTACTTACGTTGGAGACAACGACGGCCAGCCGCTTATATCCGAAGGCGGGTCTGAGTTCTGGTTCAATCAGATTGCCCCTTACCTCGGAGATGACAACTACCAGTATGACCCTCAGTCGAATCTAAAAGGGGCGATGGCTGTTATGATGTGCCCAAGCTGCAAGCCGCCGATGGAAGAGGACCCTACAGTATATTACAACCCCGTGATAACGGATAAATACCAGAAATCTGGCGTCCACAACTGGCGTTATCACGTGTACAGCGAAGGAAGCTCACACAACACTACAGGCTCTAAAAATGAAGGCTCCTATACTATGAATACTTGGATTGGAGGCTGGAGAAGCAGCAGTATGGAAGAAGGTAAGCCAAATTACCGAAAGTCGTTCAGAGATGCCTTTGTGCAGAGAGAAGATGTGCCGGCGTTCTCAGACGGGGCTTGGGTTGATGCTGGCCCTATGTACGATGAGACCACAAAAAACCAACCCCCGAATGAATTTAACAGTCTGGGAGCACCGCTGGGCGGCAGCATGGGCGGTATGCAGCGTGTATGCCTCGACAGGCACGATATGGGCGTGAACGTTGCATTCACCGACGGGCACGTTGACAGAGTGGAACTGGCTGAGCTATGGACACTGAAATGGAATAAGCTCTTCCAGAAACAGTACGACATAACAATGCCTAAAAGCTCAAGGTGATAGCGAAAAGATTAGAGCAGAGATTCTCAAAAAAAATCAATTAAGAGGCGGATTACCCACCGCCTCTTTTCTTTTTAAGCCGCTTCCCCTCCCTAAACTCATTAAATACATATTCTCATATTAGGCTTCGCGGTAAAACAAAAATTAAAATCTGTGAAAATTAGATGTATATTTTGCCCAAGCCTAAGCGGATAGATTGTTTTCAGTAGCTCAGTTTCATCAGCGGGTCGCCAACAAGCAGAACTGTCCATGAATTCTGCGGTTTGCTGTAGTAAAACGCCTCCACAAGGGTTTTTCCGTCCAGAAGAGCGCCGGCGAACAGCTCCGGCCTGGGCATAGCAGTAAGCACAGGCTCGGCTGCCGATCCAATCACCGCATCTGCTCCGTTTTTCAGCAGATTCGGGCACCACGTCCGGCTTTTCCTGCTTCGAAGCTCGCTCGCCCCGAAGCTGGTGATATGATATGCGATAGACCCTGGGATAAAATTGAGCCTGCAATTATAATTTCCCGGGCTGTACCAGCCTGCGTAGAACATACATTCGGCATTAGAATCCGTTAGGCTCGCAGTTTCTTCAATAAGCGTTGAGCAGCCGTGTTTTCTGAATATTTCAGCGGCCTTTTCAATGTATGAATCGTATTGCACATAGGCATCAGCAAGGCCTGCCTTCTCAGCGTTCTGCAAATCGAAAACGCACTTCTCTCCGGGATAATACATTCTTTGGGCGGAGTTGCTTATGATTCTCTTAATGATCGTCTCACCCGGCCCGTCAAGACGGCATACCATCAACGTCTTTGCGTTTTGATTATCTAAAGCCTGGATATTCTGGAAAAATTCGTTCTCCGCGGAGCCGTGAATTCTATAACTTCTGAAGTTCAGCATTGAAAGTTCGCTGTCAAGAGCTGCCTGTGTTTTGATGCCTTTAATCTGCTCTATATCGTCCCTGCACGCCTTGTATGCCTCGAGTTTGCCGTAAAGCCTCTCGGCGGTCTCATAATACCCTCGCCGCAGCTTTTCTGAATAGCTGGAATGCTTGGGGCTGAGCTGTTCGTAGATTTCGCTGTCTGAAAATGCGGACTGGATGTTGGGCGAGTAAAATTTAATCCCGAATTCTTCCCTTGCCATTTTTCTGGAAAGCCGGCTGCCGTATAAAGGCCTTACCTTGTTCATAAATTCCAGCTGAAAGGCTCTGTCTTTACGGGCAGCATCTTCTAATTCTTTGTACAGAAAAGAGTTTACAGCCATTAGGAATGGTTTCGAATCGCTCAGTGCAGCATCCGAAAGCTCGGATAAAACGTCTTGAATCTCGGCCTCAAGCCTCTTACGCAACTTTTGAAGTTTCTCGAGATAGGGTTTGTTTTTCTCCGCTGTGTCCCAAGGCCTGATCTTGTAAGGTACGCCGTAAACTGTTACAAGGCAGCGAATCCCGCTGATATCGCTTAAAGCAGCTTTGACAGGCGTTTTTACATCGCTGATATATTTCTTTCTGGAAATGGATTTGCCTGCATCCGCCCCTAAGCTCAGCTGAATGATATTATCCTCGGGAAGGCTGCGTGTTTGTGCGTAAAAATGGGCGATGCTCAGAGATTCAGGCGCATCAATATTGCACACAACAGCAATTTCCTCCGGTGCGAGCTCGCAGCAGGAGATCTCAGCAGCAAACAGAAGGATGAGAAATGCAAGTGCTTTCATATCAAAATCACCGTTTGCTTTCAGCTTGAATCATTCGCAGGAGTTTCGTCCATCTCAATGTATTTCTTGGCGGTTCTCCTGTCTAAGTCTGCTGTCCTTGCCACCTTTTCATAAGAACCGTATTCTTCGTACAGCATTTTGCAGTAGTCCGAGAGAAGCTCTGACGCAGTTGGGCGGGAGCTGAGCAGCTCTTTATTCAGGTCTGGCCTGCAATCACAAAATTGCTCATCTCGTCCGGAAATAATGAAGGATTTGACCAGAGAGGTTAGCTCCATTTCATTCATAGGCCAATTCTGCCTTGAGCGTGCGCTTTTGATGATCTGTTCGGTTAGTTTTTCAGATATCTCATCACTTCTGACTGCCAAGAATTCACGGAGAATATTTGAAACGATAATTGCGATATTATCGCTGCTGTCATCGATTCTGCGTTTCAGAGAGGGCAGGCGGATTATCTTAGCGAAGCAGTTTTTTAGCCCCGCTGAAATCTCGCTTCCCTCCTGCATACCTGCAAATATTCTGGTTTCAAGGGTGTTTTGTTTAGTATCGCCTGCGGGGCAGTAAAACCGCTTGTCTAAAGCGATACGGAGCTTTTCTGAGAGCCTCGGCGAAAGATTCTCTAAGCCTTCAATAAAGGCAATCCCCCCTGAAACGGGCTTATCCAAAACGCCTTTAGCCGCAGAATCTGCCCAGAAAAACGCACCTTTCGCTCTCCCGAAAATCAGGGATTCGGCTTCGTCTTCTCGGCAGCCTGAAATATCCGCAAAGGCATAAAGCTTTTGGAAGTCTGTTTTGAAGCTCTGTTTCTTTTCGTTGAATCCGATGAAACTGCTCATCGCAGATGATTTGGCGGCTCTGTTTCTCAGGCACCCGGGCTGACTGATTATCAGCGAAGGAAAATGCTCGGGGCTTTCTGCAAAGAAATTGATGTAATTTTCAAAATTGCTTGAAAACACAGAATCCCAAAGCTGTTTCCTGAAATCCTCAGCGCTTTGCCCGATGCCCCAGATTGAATCTTCTACAGAGAGCCTTGCCCTTTGAATCTGGAAGAATGCGGAAAAAAGACGATTGGCGTTTTTTCGCTCAAAGCCGTGTTTCTCAAGGCTTAGAAGAGCCTCTGCTCCGAATTCAATCTTTAGCGGGGATTCAGCCTTGAAAGCCTCAGCAGCCTTAGAGTACAGTTTGCCGGCAAAACGCAGATATGACGAGCTGATAAAAAGCTTCTCTGCTATCCCCTTCTCCTGAGCAGGGAAGTCTTGAATCAGTTCAAGCCCGCTTTCCTCCAAACGCTTAATAATCCCGAGCAGCCTTTCATTGAGCTGGTCTGGGGAAAAACCTTCGGGGCAGGCAGGATTTCGTTTTTCAGCGGCAAACGGATTGGCAAACACGCTGTCGAAAGCGGATGAAATGAAACTAAGCTCATTTTTTGTAAGAGTTTCCATACATTTATTGTACAGCTTTTAGAGGGGAATGTCAAACAGTTTGAACACACGCAGAGCTGCTCACGAATCGGGTTTTGGAGCTCTTCACAAATATAAAATATTAACTGAAAAACAATCTTCTTTTCGTTAGGGAATTTCCATAAACAACACATCTCTGGATTTAAGCGTTATATTTTCAGGATTTACCTTTACGCCTTCAATAATCTCTTTTGCAGAAGCTGGAGTTTTCCCTTTTCTCTTTAGTGAAACGCCCTTGGCTTGTTTGGTTAGATTCATCAAAAGAACATAGCTCTTGTTATCCGACTGAACTGACCTGCATAAAACACCCCATAAAGACCCATTCCCGGACGGCTCAACATTAAACTCTGAAGAGATTTCCCACTTTTTCATCAGATATACCATCGCAGGAGCCAGTTTTTTCGGACTCTTCAAATCAAAGCTCCGGCATCGCTTTATAAAAGCGTAATCTTTCAAACTGCGTTTTTTGCCCCGTTTATTGAACTTAAAGGTATCATCGCCAAGATTTACAACCTCACCGCCTCTGTCGATAAATTTCTTCACCGCTGCGACAGTTTCATCCTCAACATACCCTGTGTTAGCGGCAATTAAACACTCACAGTCTGACAGCGCATTTTCCTGAAGCATCTTCTCAGTTACAAAGCCTATTGGCAGGCCGGAAAAATACAAAGATTCATAAGCTATTATCGCTGCATCGCAGGATACAGTGTCTTGAATAGCCGAAGCATTCGAATAAAGAATTCTTACAGGCCTTTTCTGCTCAGAAAAGAGGTGAACCTTGTCTGCATAGCTGTTCAGCCGGAGCATATTTTGCAGGTATGAATACAGGAGTCTTGGCTGGGTGGTTATGTTTGCATAGAAAGACCCCTGCCAGCCGCCTCTCGCTGAAACGCCCTTACGTCCCCAGTACCAAGTTATATTCGCTCCCATCCCGTGCATATGAGCAAGCCAGAGAGAAAGCTTCATATGCTCGGGCGAGATGCGCTGATTGCGGTATTTTATTGTCTGCACGCTGTGCCATTCAGAATCGTAAAGGAGCTTATCGGGCTGGAGAGATTTCATAAAATCGAAACACATCGACTGAGCCCGCCAGTTAAGTGCATACTCGCTCGGGTCGGAATAGGGATGGGGAAGGATCATATTTCCGCCGTCGGTGATTCTGGTGTCGCAGCCGTTCACTTCCATAATCTCCATCACGGCCTCCCTGTCCAGCCCTTTATGCCTTGCGGGAATTATGCCCTCTTTTCCGATAGACCAAGGCCCGCCGCTGCCTATGAGGACGTTGTGATTTATGAATTTCACGTGGCATTTTGCTTGAGGGTCGTGCTGTTTTATTTCATCGTGCATAAATCGGAAAAAATCAGTACAGCGAATCTGGTTATAACGGCACCAGTCGTACCAGGCAGCTTTGTTTTCAGGCGTTCTCTGAAAGCTTTGAATCTCGGAAAAAGAAGCAAAGTCTTTCCCCCATGAGCTGTTCAGATTGGAAATATCTTTGTAAATATCTTTAAGCCAGCTTCTGTAGCCGGCGATGGTATATCTTGAAGGCAGCTGAACATTTTCATCCGTCCATTTCGTCTTTGCAGTAAGCCAGGATGGTTCATTCATAATATCGTATAATTTAATATTTTCAGAATCTGCCGTGATACCAACAACTTTGGAAAGCGTTTTTTTCCAAAGGCCTCTTGCGAGCGGATGGTCTATATCGTAGCCTACTCCGTGGCCAAATTCTCCTGCAATCTCCGGATTGCTTTCTTTTGCCTTTTCAGGGACACCGTGATGGCCGATAAGAACATCGCCCATAAGCCCGAAAGATTTAAGCTGATTAAGCCCCTTTGCAAACTTTTCCCTGATTGATTCATTCCGCCCCTGCTTTTCCGTACCCATACAGTCTAAGTAGAGAGTGGCAAGAGTTTCAAAATTATTGTGTTTCCAGTGGTCTTGAAGCACATTAAATCCGTAGGGATAAACCACTCTTCCTTTATATTTAACCCACCCGTCCTTAATTTCGGCTTTTGCAGGATTAAACTCCTTCATCCCTCTTCGATTCCAGAGATTATCTTTTTTATTCTTGGATTTTTCCCAGACTTCATCCAGCAGTTTGATGGTTTCTCTGAGCTCAAATTCTGCAAGCCCTTCAGCCTTTTTAGCGGGGTCAAAATTTTTCGGCCCTTTTTTCCATTCGGAAAGAATATCCCTGAGTTTTTCTTTATTATTATAATCCCACTGGGCAAATTCGAGAAAGGCCTTTGCAACTGAAACACTAACAGATTCACAGCCTGTTTCAAGGCCGTGTTCGTCTGCTTTTTTCAAGAAATTTTCAAGGCGGTCGAGCTTAGCCTCAGCTTCTTTCCGCAAAGCCCGGTAATCATCTGAGCCATTAACATTACACGCAAGAATAAAAACAAGAAAAACGCATATAAGCCGAAGCTCGGCAGAAATACTAGCAAACATTTTGGCCTTCCTAAAAAAGCAATAGATTAATTACCTGCCAAGTAATGACGCCTCGCCACAGCAGCAGCTCCTATCATCCCGGATTCTGTTCCGAGTGTTGAGAAGGCGAGGTCTGTTTCGCCTTTTCTGCTTGGCCAGCAGTATTTATCGAAGTAGAATTTGATTTTATCGAGCAGGAAATCGCCCGCTTTAATCATTCCGCCTGCAAAGATCACCCTCTCGGGGTTTGTTGTGTTTTGCACATTTACAGCCAAGAGAGCGAGCACCTTTGCGGTTTCCTCTACAACGCTGAGTGCGAGCCTGTCGCCTTTTTGAGCCTCTTGAAATACAGCCTCGCTTGTTATCTGGTCGTACTCTGAAAGCGAGCTGGCTGCCCCGGACTTAACGTATTCCTCCGCCCGGGCAGCTGTGTTTGATGCGGAGGCATACGCCTCAGCGCAGCCCCTCTGCCCGCAGCCGCAGAGCCTGCCGTCGGGATAAATAATTATATGGCCAACCTCAGCAGCGCTTTCTTTGAATCCGTGCAGGAGATGGCCGTCGCAGACAAGCCCTCCGCCCACGCCTGTGCCGAGGGTTACGAAGGCTATATCTTCGCTCTGCTCGCCCTTGCCGCATTCGTATTCCGCCCAGCAGGCAGCGTTGGCATCGTTTTCAATAACGACCCTGCGTCCGAGCTTTTTACTGCAGATATCCCGTACAGGGCAGTTTTCAAATCCGGGCAGATTAGGCGGATTTATCAGTATCCCTTCGCTCAGGTTGGCAGGCCCTGGAAGCCCCATACCTGCTATGCAGATATCTTCAAGAGGAAAGCCGTTTTCTGAGGCAAGCCTGTTATGCTCAGCTGCAACTCTGTCAAAAACATTTTCCGGCCCCATTTCGGGCTTTGTTTGTATAGAGCTCTTGCAGAGGAGCCTGAAATTATCATCAATGAAACCAACCTTCACGTTGGTCCCGCCTAAATCTATTCCCGAATATACTCTCATATATAAATTTCCAGATTAAAGTATTTGTTAGTATTATTCTGCGTTACAGACGAATGTTCTTCTTTTTTGCTTTATTTGGTTTGTAGTTTGGATTCGGCTTCATCTCCTGCGCACCGACTTCTTCACGCCAGCGGCAGAGGTCTTCGTAGAGCTCTTTTGTTTTCTCGGGCATCTTTTCTGCAAGGTCGTTCTTCTCCGAGATGTCTCTTTCAAGGTTGTAGAGCTCTTTCTTGCCGTCTTCGAGGTATTCAATGAGCTTGTAGTCGCCCTTTCTAACAGCGCTTGCGGGTTTGGTTTTGTGATAATGGGGGTAATGCCAGTATATTGCTTCTCTGTCAATCGGTTTGCCCTGCTTGAGCAGCGGAGACAGGTCAACGCCGTCGAGAGTTCTGTCAACATCTTTTATGCCGGCCATTGAGAGGACTGTCGTGTACAAATCGTGGCTCGTTGCAATTTCTTTGGTTTCTTCTCCCGCCTTTGTTACTCCCGGCCATTTGAAGATAAGCGGAACGCGTATTCCGCCTTCGTAAAGAGTTCCCTTGCCGGCGCGGAGTGGGTAGTTATGCGTTTTCTTGAAGAGCCCGCCGTTGTCGGAGAAGAATATTACAATTGTATCCTCCAGATTCTCATGCCTTAAGAATCTGAGCATATCTCCAACGCTCTTGTCCATATCCGCCACCATAGCGGCATAATCCGCCCTGTCCTGATACCTCGGCTCGAGGCGGTCGAAGTATTTTTTGTACTTCTCTTTGAGATCGCTTGAGCCGTAAACAGGCGTATGAACAGTGTAGTGCGAGAGGCATGCGAAAAACGGCTTGTTTTGCTTTTTGCTGTCTCGAATGAAATCCTGACACTGACGGGTAAGCGTTACCGTGCCTTTTGGGTCTTTGTCTGTTTTTTTCTTGTTTAGGCTCCAGTTTTCCCCGCCTCGGTCGAATCCCATTTCTGTTGGGTGGGCTTTGCCGCCCTGATGCCATTTACCAAGCCATGCAGTGTTATAGCCAATCTTTTTGAGGGCTTCTCCGATGGTAATCTCTTTCTGCGGGAGAACCTTCTGCCAGTCTGGAATTTGAAGCTTTTCGTGAGGGTGTTTATGGCCAGGGATCCAGTCTGTAAGGTGCAGGCGTGCAGGGTGTTTGCCTGTGAGGATGCTTGCTCTTGTCGGCGAGCATACCGGACAGGCCGCATAAGCATCGCTGAAGCTGAGCCCCTCTCTTGCAAGCTTGTCAACGCTTGGTGTATGATACGATTCGCTTCCGTAGCAGGAAACATCGCTGTATCCCAAGTCGTCGATCAGAATCATAAGTATGTTCGGTTTTTGGCTCTGGTCTGCAAACAGCTCAGCCGAACCCAGCGAAGCAGCTAAAACGCCTGCTCCTGCTGATTTAATGAAATTTCTCCGTGATAACATAGTACAAATCCTTCTTTAAAATTTAAGATTTAAGATTGAAAATTAAAAATCAATCAGCAAGTCTTCCACCGCCATTCTTCCGGACGGCTCTTCCATTGCCTGAATCTGCTCGGGGAGCCTTGATTTATCGCCTTTACGTCCCACAGCAGCCGCAGCCGCAACAACATAATCATCGCTGAGGCCTAAGAGCTCGGCTGCTTTCTGCTGTTTGAAGCCCGCCATTGCGTGCATACTTATGCCCATCATGTGCGCCTGGAGAGCCATAGCCATCCAGCTTGCTCCTGCATCGAAAAATGCCCATTCATTCGGGTTTCCGGTTTGCATATAGGTCTTCTTGTAAACTATATATATAAGCGCAGACGCCTCGCCTGCCCAGGCCTGATTGGGTTTCACGAGCGTTTCAACAAAAGCCTGCTTCTTTTCATCGCTCTGGGCAACTGCAAAACGCCATGGCTGTTCATTATAGCATGAAGGGCTCCATCTCGCTGCTTCGAGGATAGTGAGAATTTCTTCCTGAGTTACCGGTTCATCCGAGAACGCTCTGGGAGACCATCTCTCCAGAAATATTGGGTTTATATCCTTATTTGCCTTTCTCTGCATCTTAAATCTCCTTCGAAAATCTAACTTAGTCCATACTCTTTTATTTTTCTGTAAAGCGTTCTCTCGCCGATGCCGAGAATCCTTGACGCCTTTTCCCTGTTGCCCTCGGTCATTTCGAGGGTGCTTTCAATTGCCTGCTTTTCGATTTCCTCAAGAGACTGCCCTACCAGAAGCTTAGGGGCAGGTTCGGGCTTAGGACTGCTGAGCTTGGGCATTGAATTAACCTCCGGCGGGACATCCCCGGGCTCTATCACGTCCGATTCGCTCATCAGAGCCGTCGTTCGAACCACGTTTCTAAGCTCTCTTATATTGCCCGGCCAAGGGTAGCTCAAAAGTATATCCATACAGTTCTTTGAAATGTCCTTGGTATCGACTCCCAGCTCAGAGCAGGCCTGTTCGAGGAAATAATACAATAAATCCGGTATATCTTCCTGCCTCGAACGAAGCGGAGGCAAAACAATGCTCACCCCCTTGATCCTGAAGTACAGGTCTTCGCGAAATTTTTTCTCTTCAACGAGCTTTGCAAGATCGCAGTTCGTTGCACTTACTACTCTTACATCCACTCTCACAGGCTTGTTCGAGCCTACAGGGATGATTATTCCGTCTTCCAGCACGCGAAGAAGCTTTGCCTGCATGCTCATCGGCATATCGCCGATCTCATCAAGGAAGAGGGTGCCTTTATCACCTACCTCGAAAAGCCCCTTTCTGTCTGTGGCGGCGCCTGTGAAAGCGCCTTTGACATGGCCGAACAGCTCGCTCTCGAGCAGCGATTCGTTTAACCCCGCGCAGTTTATCGGACGGAATTCATTGCCCGCACGGTTTGAGTTCATATGTATCGCACGGGCAGTAAGCTCTTTTCCAGTACCCGATTCGCCCTCAATCAGAACGCTGAGATTCGTAGGGGCGGCCTTGCTTATCACCTTGTATATATGGCGCATTGCGGGGGATTTGCTCTTTACGCCCTCAAAATAAAAGCTTCTCTCAGAACCGGTCTGTCCGGCAGGCGAGGCCTGAATGGGGTCCGGCGCGCTGAGGCTGAAACTCTTATTGAGCCCTTCGAAAAGCTTCTCGAGAGATTCCCGCGAAACAGGCCTTTCGAGAAAATCATACGCGCCGAGCCAAAGGGCCTTCTTGCATGCGTCTATTGAGGCCGATGAGGCAAGCATTACAAATCTCGCTGCCCGGTACTGACGCCTAAGCCCCTTTATGAGCTCAAAGCCGTCTATCTCCGCCCCTGCCATCATATCCGTGAGCACAAGCGGAGCCTTCACGCGATTCATTACATTAGCAGCGTCTTCTGCGCTCTGGGCGTAGTAAACCCTTTCGCAAAGCCCTTCAAGAAGACTTCCAACGCGCTCAGCCCGTCTGGACTTTTCGTCAACAATAAGAACTGTTATGCCTCTGTCTTTCATTGATTTATATATTCTCCGGAAGTTTTATGCCGGATAAGCTTGAGCTGAATATTGTAAATCACAGCACGAAAATCAGCCCGGCAGAAACTTTGGTTTTCCAGTACAGTTATTCAAAGGCATTAGTATAAACTAACGCCTCTATTTTGCAATATACAAGCAAATTATCTTGCTTTTGAATGCAGCTGATACGAAAAAAGGAAAGTGATTGAAAAAAAATTCAAAAAATTTTGATTTTTTACTTGTTCGGTTTTTGTTCGGTATTATAATACGTCTCAGTTGGTTAATGAAAATTTGATAATTCAGGAGCTGAACAAATGGCTAAGACTAAGAAAAATACCAAGAAAGAAAAGCAGGACGAGGGCAACCCGAATCTGCAGCGTACATTAGATATGATCGAAAAACAGTACGGTGCGGGCGCGATTATGAAGATGGATGAATCGCGGCACCTTACTGTTAGCAGCGTCAGCTCCGGTTCGCTTTCGCTGGATATCGCCCTTGGAGGAAAGGGGGTTCCCAGAGGCAGAGTGGTAGAGGTTTTCGGGCCTGAGGCGTCCGGAAAAACCACCCTCGCTCTGCATATGATTTCCGAGGCACAGAAAGAAGGCGGCGTTGCGGCATTTATTGATGCCGAACACGCACTCGACACCACTTGGGCGAGAAAAATCGGCGTGGATGTATCAGGGCTGCTGGTGAGTCAGCCGGAAACAGGCGAGCAGGCTCTGGATATTGCAGAGCTGCTTGTGAAGAGCAATTCGGTTGATATTATCGTAGTTGACTCTGTGGCAGCGCTTGTGCCCGAGGCCGAGATAACAGGCGAGATGGGCGATAATCACGTTGGGCTTCAGGCAAGGCTGATGAGCCAGGCGATGAGAAAACTTACCGGCATTATGAGCAAGAGCAAAACGATACTCGTTTTCATCAACCAGATAAGGCAGAAAATCGGAGTTATGTTCGGCAATCCCGAAACGACCACCGGCGGGAACGCTCTGAAGTTTTACAGCTCTGTAAGGCTTGATGTAAGGCGGATTGCCACTCTTAAAGACTCCGGCGGAGAAGCATACGGAAACCGCACGAGGGTTAAGGTGGTGAAGAATAAAGTTGCACCGCCCTTCCGTCAGACAGAATTCGATATCCTGTTTACAGGCGGGATAAACTGGGTTGGCGATATTATAGACACAGCGGTGAACAAGGAAGTCATCTCCAAAAGCGGGGCTTGGCTCAATTACGGCGATATAAAGCTCGGACAGGGAAGAGACAATGCAAAGCAGTTTATGCTTGATAACCCCGAGATGATCGATGAAATTAAAAACAAAATACTCTCGCAGGAAGGCCTCCTCGAAGAGGAAAAAGAGGCAGAGGCTGTTAAAGAAGAGGAGACTGCTAAATAAAACTGGCAGAAGGGTGAAAAATCTGAAAGGATTCTGATTCTTTCACCCCTTAAGAACCGCACTTCAAAAGAACCTTCGTTCTTTTAAGTTACATAAAACTAATTCGGACAGGCAAAAGAGGCGCCTCGCGTGAGGTGAGCCTCTTCTGCTTTTTAAAGAGCTTCTGTGATTTTAGGCCGCTGAGCAGCGCTGAGATATTTCAGGCGCTGAGAAACACTGAGATACGCTAAGGAGTTTGACGAACGACTAATTTCCCCTGATTTTTCACTGATGATGCTGCCGAATCTATCCGCTTGTTACGTCCGCCGAAGGCGGAGAGTAAACGGAGGGGAGATTTTTTAGACGGGATTTACAGGATTTTTGGGAGGGTAATTTATTTGAACCACGAAGGGCACGAAGATTTTTTATAAACCCTTTTATAACAGAGCTTTACATTCTAAAAATATCTGTGAAATCCGTGTCATCTGTGGATAAATAATAAAACAAAACCATATCCTCTTCGTGTGTTTCGTGCCCTTCGCTGTAAAACAAAACATAAAATTTGTGGATACAATTTTTCATCCAAAGATCAGGATTTTTATTCCAAGTACGATAAGTATTATCCCGCCTGCCAGCTCGGTTTTATTTTCGAAAAGATGCCCTGCTCTGCAGCCCAATTCTGTACCGATAATGCTCAATATAAACGTAATAATTCCTATAACCGTAACGGCAAACCAGACGCTGGTATCAAACAGGGTTATAGTAAATCCGGCAGCCAGAGCGTCTATGCTGGCGGCAAAGGCCAAAATTATAATAGCCGCCATATCCGCTCTCACTTTCCCCCCTCTTCCGGTATTGAGCAGTTTTCCCGCTTCGTATATCATTTTTACACCCAGAAACGAAAGTATGAAGAAGGCAAGCAGATTAGCGGCATTCTGAAGGTATTTCGAGAAAAAACCGCCCACAAAAAAGCCTGCAAGCGGCATTAAAGCCTGAAACAGACCGAACATCGAGGCCATAAACATCGACCGAGAAAACTTGAGCTCTTTGTATGCTGCCCCTATCGCCAGGGAAACGGAAAATGCATCCATCGCAAGCCCAAAGCCAGTGCTGTTATTTCTAAATAAGGCATAGCTGAAATTGTAAACAGACTGTGGATAATAATCAAGAAATTGAAGCCGAAGCTTTGCACTATATTTTCCTGAATTTTTTCTTTATAAATTATTTAAAGATTAGGAATTATTTTCCTTGACATTCTTCTATGGTAAAACTACTATAGACTTGAAGATTGGATAGCAAGTGTTATCCGGGGTTGTAAATTTGAAACAAAAAAATGAGGTTATTAGAATGAAACGTTCGATTATAAGCGGACTGCTGGTTTCTGCGGTTGTGCTTGGTTTTTTTGCTGTACAGAGCGCATCAGCTGGTCGCTGGTTTAAGCTGTTTAAGGTAGTGTTCAAAACAGAGCGTTCCGAGTGCAACGCTGCATACCCGGAACTTGAAACCCCGCCAATCGAAGAGGGGCTTACTGTTTACAGGTATGCTTTAGACAACAGCTTCTTCCCCGTATGCCCTAACAGCATCTTCTACAACTGGGAGTTTTACGGGAGCGATCTTATTCTGCAGGTTGAAGCATTCAACGAGAAAGGTCCAGATGAGGGATACTGCTCAGTACGCACAGCGGGCGGTGTTCCGTTAGTATCAGAGGGCTCTCTTCGAGATATGGATATCGAGGAGCATTACGAGATAACTGTAAACAATCCTGCCCCCCCGATGTTCACGAACTACTTTGCACATGTCTCTGTTGACAGTTTCCTTTATCACCATTGGCTTACGAATATTCACGTTCTTCCGTTTGACAACGAAGAAGATAACAAAAAATACAGAATCCAGAGTCTCGATCAGGTTCTGCCTGATACAGACAAGGGTATGGACCCTGTTGAATTCTGCACAGGCAAAGGGATACAAAGCATAAATGACATTTATGTTCCCGGCAATACGATGGACATAAATTTCACACGTCTTTATTACGGCGACAGCGATGATCAGGGATTCAAACGCAGGTTCTCAAATCCCGCTCCCGGGCAGAAATATCTTGCCGGCACAAACGACGAACAGCTCAAGAACGACTGCGCAGCTCTGGAGCAGATGAAGAGCGATTCAGTTAATATGAGCGTTGAAGAGCTTGTAAACGCCTACGGAAATACCGGCAGCAGATCTGATACGATTAAGAACTACACATTTATGGTAGTAGAGGATGTGTCATACTTTATTGAACCGGACTGCTGGAAGCCCGGGCAAAGCGCACCTGACCCCAACGATAATTTGATAGAAGTGCAGGAAGGCTTCGGAGAATTCTACGATAAGGACGGAGGTACGCTTCAGGTTGATGTTTATTCCACCTATGAACACTTCTGCTGGGAATGCGACCCAAACAGCGAAATCATCAGCGACTGCACAAGCTATGTTCTGCAGATCGATGAAGAATCATACTCCTATACAATCGATTACGGCATAGACCCCGAGAGCTGCAGGGTAGGGCGCAACTGGACTCACAACTACAACATTGCGCTTAGATACTGCGGTACAGAAACCGATGAGAGCACATGCATTGAATACGACAAATACCGCCTTTATGCGGGCAATGCAAGATACAGCTTCCTCAGAGACAAAAGCCTCGAAACCGGTCCTTACACCTGCGCAAAGGCTCCTGGAGTGATGCTTTTTGAAGACGGCGACACGCTTACTGTAAAGATGAAGAACGATGTGGACTGGTACTTCGATGCATCAAATAAAGAAAATACCGACCGTACATACTTCATCGACTACATAAAAGACAGATACGGCAACCAGATGGATTTCTACTATTCAGACGGACTGCTGACAAACATCACCAACGATGCGGGCAGATACATCAACATCTACTACGATGATGACAAGATGATAGACTACATTGAAGACAGTCGCGGAAGAAAATGGTACTACACAAGAAACGACGACCAAGACCTCGTATCTGTTCAGTGCCCGCCTGCAGAGAGCGGCACAGGAAACAGAACTGTACAATATACATACACCTCTGCCAACTCAGACAACCCGCACCAGATTATAACTCAGGAGGATTCTCAGGGGCAGATCTGGTCTGTGAACTACTACGACTCTGAAGGCAGAATAAACAGGCAGACATACGGACAGGATGATTTCATAGCATCTTATTACACCGACCCTAACGGGAATATAACTTCTGTAGAAGTGTACGACAGAGCAGGCAATCTTGAAAAGCATTACCTCACAGAAACCGGGCTTTTAGACAAACTTGAAAAAGAAATGGACGACGGCGATTGGGCAATAACTGATTATGTTTATGATTTCGACCTCGACCAGCAGCTCTCAGAGGAGAATGCCCCCGGGCACCTGAGAAAAATGATCCTCCCTACAGGCGAGATCTATGAATATGAATACGACAGCTACGGGAATATGGTAGAACTAATACATAAAGCCGACGAGAATGATACAGGCCTTTCACGCAGCTACACCTACAGCTCTGGTCCTCAGAGCAAACTGCTTTCTGCAACGGACGAAAACGGAAACACAGCAGACTTCAGCTATAACGGAAGCCTGCTTGAGAAAATTGAGCTGCCCGCAGACAGGTATTTCAGTCCGCAGACAGGACAGTTCGAAAATGTAAGGCCGTCTTATCATTTCGAGTACACGCAGGAAGGGCTTATAAGCAAGATTACACTGCCCGACGGCGGAACTCTCGATTATGAGTACTCCTTTGCGAGCTCTGGAGCGATAGATTATCTCACGATATACCTCAACAAGGTTTCCGGGGTTTGGGATGCTAAATGGGAGTACGACTATAACCCTCAAACGGGATTTGTTGAGAAGGTGGTAAAGCCTCAGGGCGGTATTACATCTTTCACCTATGACAATGCCGACAGGATCCGTGAAATAAGCAACGGGCTCAACGAGATTACAAAAATCGCTTACAACCCCTCAGGCCTTGTATCAAGAGTAAGCTCTCAGCTGGGCACCAGTTTCTCTGAGAATACTGCTCTGAGTTATGATTTCAGCTATTCAATATTAAACCAGCTCACTCAGATAACAGACTCCCTCGGCAGAATCACTCAGCTCGGCTATGACGCAAACGGCAAGAGAGAGTATCTCAAAGACCCGAAAGCCGTTCAGGAAGGATTCAAAAACCTTGAATATACATATGACAACAGCGGAAGGGTTAAATCTGTTCAGCTGCCGGAGAGCTATGAAAGAGGCCCGAACGGAAACAAAACTGATTTCAGATACTACGGCAACGGGAAGCTCAAATCAATAACAGATCCCAGAGGCAGCACAACCACTTACAACTACGACAACTACGGAAGAGTAGATGAGGTTATTATGCCGGACGGAACGAGTGAGGAATTTCAGTATGACGGGACAGGGAATCTCGTAAAGCACAAGAAATCTTCAGATGCTGTTTATTTCTACGACTACTATTCAAACGGCCTGCTAAGGGGCAAGTCTGTTAAGATTCCGGAGTCTCAGGGAGATCAGGAAGGCGTTCTTGAGCTGGATGATTCGGGCATACCGGCTATGATGGATTCTCAGAACTGGCAAACCGTTCAGGACAGCGAAAGCTTAGGCGGGCAGTTCAGTCAGTCCATAGCAAGCGGGGCAACCTTCCCGATGCAAACGTCGATCAGCAAAGACGCATACCTCGTGCAGGTGTACTACCCTGCGGGGATAACAGGCACTATGAATGTAAATGTATTCGACGGCTTCGACAGCAGCAGCCCGAAATTCACAAAACAGATCAACCTCGGCTACGCAAGCGAGAGCTGGGTTAATGTGGGCATGTGCGAGTTTGAGAATGATCAGGCAGCAATACAGTTTGAGCAGGTAAGCGGGACAGCAGCATTTGACGGGGTAAGGCTCGTGCCCTGTACGCTGTATAAGTATGATGTGATGGGCAGGCTCGTTTCAGCAGGTAAATGCGAATTTGAGTACGACCCCGCAGGCAACCTTGTAAAAGAGATTGATGCTTTCGGACGGGAAATAAGCAAAGAGTATTACCCGGGCGGAAAGCTCAAGAAGCTCGTTTATCCGGACGGATATTATGTAACTTATACATACGACGCAGCAGGCAGGCTTGAAAGCATTACAGACTCGAACAGTGAACTGCTTGCCTACTATGAGCATGATGAGAGCGGTAGAACCACAAGAAAACTCACCGCTGGCGGAGCGGAAACGCTCTATGATTATGAGGATGCAGGCACATCTGATGACGATATGGGGATATACCTTGAGAAGATCAGCTACCTCTTTGCCGGCACGAATGAGATGAGCGTTGAATACACCAGAGACCCGGCAGGTAACGTGATATCAAGAAGCCAGCAGCAGTATGTACAGAATTTCTTCTACGACGAAAACTACTGGCTCACCTTAGCTGACGGCGTTGCATACGACTACAACAACATTCTCCAGCGTGAAAGCAAAACCGAAAACGGCACAACCATCCAATACACCGACGACGGCGACGGGATGGGACGTTTCACTTCTGCAGGCTCTGAGCAGGTTCAGTACGACGGAAACGGAAATATTGAGATATTCGGCGACAGGCAGTTTATATACGACAACGAAAATAGGCTGATAGGCGAATACTCACTCACAGCAGACCCTAATACTGTGAATGTTGCACTGTATAACTATGATGCCTTTGGAAGAAGAATCAGCAAGGCTATCGGAACCGGGGCTTTGGTTGAAGAAGGCCAGCTTACTAAAACTTTCTGCTATCACGGCAGAAACGTTATCGCTGAATACAGCTCAGAGGGCAAAGTAACTTCGAGGTATGTTTATGGCGAGAACGGCGAGGAAATCATCGCTATGATAAATATCGAAAGGCCTGAAAATCTGCTCGAACTGCCAAGCGCTTCTAAAATAGCTGATTCTTGGCTTTGCCTGCCAAATGACACAGAATACCTTGCAGGAGCAAACTTTGCCGACCCGAACAGGATAGACCTTGCAGACCTCGCTGTTTATATGGATACAAGCTTCGACTCTGAATTTACAGCAGAGATTGAAGAGAACTACTTCGGCTACTACCTTGACGCTCAGGGCAGCGTTGTCGGAGTATATTCAGCAGACCCAACCACCGGCGGAATAAAAGAAACATACCGCTATTCGGCTTTCGGCGAATATGAAATATTCGACAGCACCGGCAGCCAGATATCCGAGTCTAATATCGGAAATCCGTATATGTTCTCAGGCTTCCGCCTCGACAGGGAAACAGACTTCTACTACGTCGGGTCCAGGTGCTATAATCCTGAGCTGGGTATATATATGTCCCGCGATCCGCAGAGGAAAATCGAGAGTATGAATATGTACGATTTCTGCAGAAACAATCCTTTAGGCGGAGATGACGACTACCTGAACTTTATAAACTCAGTGGATCCAATGAGCGGGCTCGGGATATTCTCAGATATCGCACGGCAGAGAGATTTCGGTCTCGAAGCCGGGCTTGACGCTGTTGATATGCTGCCCTCCTCAAGAGCGGTATCTGCTATGAAGAAGCTCGGGGTAGGTTCAGGTGTGCAGCCGCAGGCAGCGGCTTCAGGCGAGCTGAGGAATCCGAAAAATCCGGATGCCTGCATACCTTCAGACCCGGTAAACCAGAAAACAAAGAGCATATTCAATGCTGTACCAGAATCGTTCAAGGGTGAGATAGACAAGGTTATGAAATAGCCCTGCGAAACTAATACCCTGAAATGTGAAAGAGAGACGTTTGAAGCGTCTCTCTTTTTTTTTGCTTTATGATAAAATGTTAATGCTGAATCAGAGGCCTTCCTCAGCTATTTTGCCTGAGGAGAAATTATCCCTCGAGGAGCTTGGCGATTATCTCATTGGCCACCTTTGGATTCGCCTGCCCCTTTGATTTCTTCATAACCTGCCCCATCAAAAACCCGCGAGATTTCTTCGCTTTCTTGCCGTCTTTGGCATCTTCCACAGCCTTGGGATTTTCCGCGAAAACTTCTTTGATTATCGCTTCAAGCTCGCCGGCATCGCTCTTTTGAATGAGATTCATCTTTTCAGCAAGCTCCATTGGCTCGCCTCCGAAATCTATCATAGCATCGAGAATCTTCTCGCCTGCTGAAGAGCCTACGGTGGAATCATCCATCATTTTAGCAAGCTCTGCAATCTTATCTGCGGGTATGCCGAATTCCACAAAGGCCTTTTCCGCTTCTTTCGCCCGTTTGAGCCCGTGCTGAGTAAGCAGGTTGCAAGCCCGCTTGGCAGAGGCGCCAGAGCTTATTGCATTCTCAAAATATTCTGCCATCTCGCGTTCTGCGGTAAGCACGGAGGCATCGTATTCGCTAAGCCCAAGCTCGCTGATGAAGCGTTTTTCCTTTTCTATAGGCAGCTCCGGCAAGCTTGATTTTATCTGATCAAACCACGCCTCGTCCATCTCAACCGGCACTAAATCCGGATCTGGAAAATAGCGGTAGTCGTTTGCGAGCTCCTTGTCCCTCTGGTGCAGGGTGATTTCTTTGTTTGCATCCCAGCCTCGGGTGGATTTGGGAGTATTCTCCCATACACTGCCCTTTTCCATAAACTCATTGAGCTGGCGTTTTGTTTCGTAATCAACGCTTTTCTCGAGGGCCTTGAAGCTGTTTAAGTTTTTTACTTCAACTATAGCCGTGCGATACTGCCTGCCGTCTTTCTCAATCTCCAAGTTGATATTGGGCTCGAAACGCATATGCCCCTTCTGCATACTTCCCTCGGATACGCCGAGATACTGAACAATTCTCTGCAGCTCAGTGGCCATATACCTAACTTCCGCCCCGCTGTTCATATCCGGCTCGGTTACAATTTCCAGAAGAGGCGTTCCTGCACGATTGAGATCCACCTGCGAGTAATCGGCTGCTTCGTGGCTGTTTTTACCTGCATCTTCCTCCAGATGCGCCCTTATAATCCGTACGTTTTTAGTGCCTCCCTCGTCTGCGGGGATCTCGATCGCCCCGTTCTCGCTCATGGGCAAATCGTACTGGCTTATCTGATAGCCCTTGGGCAGGTCCGGATAGAAATAATTTTTTCTGTCCCACTTCGTATAGCGGGGAATATTGCACCCGAGAGCGAGCCCCGCAAGAACCGAATATTCGTAGGCCTTTTTGTTCATTACCGGAAGTGTCCCGGGCATACCGAGGCATACCGGACATACTCTGGTGTTCGCTTCGCCCCCGAAACCTGTCGGGCAGCTGCAGAACATCTTCGTTTGGGTCTTGAGCTGAACGTGTATCTCAAGGCCGACTATGGTTTTGTATTTTATACCGCTCATAATTACTCGCTTTTTCTCACTTTTTCGGTCTTTCCGAGATGTTAATTGATTTCAAGGGCTTCGGCCGATTTCATTCCGGCTGTAAATTGTAAGATAAAATATTCGGGTATCAAGTTTTGTTTGAAGGGCACTGCTGTTAATTTCGGGGTGAGTCAACATAAAAGTTAGAGCTTGTATGCCGGCTTGGCCGAGATGGAGAGCTTTTTTTGCATTTTTTATTCAAAAAAGTTTAGATTAAATTTGTTTCAGGCAAAACAATAAACTTGACTAATTTAACAGTTCATATTAAATATTAGCCTAACACTTCTCGAAAGAAGTGTTGCGCACTAAGCAGAGGTGCTGTGCGTGTTCGTGTAATTTTAATGATCGAGGTTGTTATGACATTTTCAGTATTAGATTACATAGTGTTTTTCGGATTCATAGCTGCTGTGCTGCTTATAGGAACTCTTAAGAGCCGCGGCGAAAAAGGCGGCGAAGATTTCTTCCTCGCCGGCAGAGGCTTGAAATGGTGGCTGATTGGTTTCTCGCTGATCGCTGCTAACATTTCAACCGAACAGTTCGTTGGTATGAGCGGTAACGCCGCCAGCCATATTGGACTTGCAATAGCGAGCTATGAATGGATGGCAGCTATTGTGCTTGTGATTGTGGCATTTTTCCTGCTGCCGTTTTTCCTTCGAGCAGGAATTTACACTATGCCGGAATTCCTCGAACACCGTTACAACCAAGGGGCACGTTTTGTAATGGCTCTTGCAACGCTTGCTATATACTGCCTTCTGCTTGGTGCTGTAACTTATTCAGGGGCTCTGACAATCAAATCCCTCGGCGGGAACATGGGCATGGATATAAGCCTTTTTAAGGGCTCTGTGGCTATTGGCCTTATAGCTATGTTCTATGTGGCCTCGGGCGGGCTTAAGGCCTGTGCGTGGGCTGATTTGCTTCAGGGTTCTGCTCTGATTGTCGGCGGAGCTATTATTCTTTTCTTCGCAATGGACAAGATGGGCAATGCAGATGAGCTTACAAAGGTAGTGGATGCTACATCAGGAAAAGTTGTTGAACAGACATTCAGCGCAGACAAATCAGCCCTTGAACGTTTCTGGTCTCTGAATAAGGAACGAATGAATATGTTCCTTCCTGCAAGCGATATGACCCTCCCTTGGACAGCCCTGATAATCGGACTGTGGATTCCGAACTTCTACTACTGGGGTTTGAACCAGTACATTACCCAGAGAACTCTCGGTTCTGCTTCCCTTGCAGAAGGTCAAAAGGGCATTGTGTTTGCGGCAGCGATGAAGGTGGTTGTTCCGTTTGTGATTGTTGTGCCGGGTATAATGGCTTTCAACCTGTTTGCAGGCAATATGCAGGTGGCAGCGGTTGACGGAAATACGCCTGTATTCGCCCAATACTACAAGACTAATCCGGATACAGAAGCGATCATTGTTGATAAATCACCCACTAAAGAGGAAATACAGTCTTGGCCAAAAGAAGATCAGGTTATGCTTGCTGTATTCGATACTGAAGAAGCTTTAAGCGAGACATACACAAACCACCCGTATGTATATCCTATAACACAAGAAGAATATAAGAACATAGAGGCAAATGAAAATGTTGAATTTGTATGCCACGATTCTTCAGTAACAAGCGCTTTTCCGACTCTAAGCAAAGAGCTGGAAAAATATAATGCCTCAATAGGAGGAAAATCTGAAAAGAAATTTTTCCTTGCCTACAAATACGATACGGCGCTTGCTCAGCTGCTCGGCGGAGTGCTCCCGCAGAATACAGGTCTTACAGGATTTGTGCTTGCAGCACTGCTTGGCGCTGTTGTGAGTTCGCTTGCAGCCCTTCTGAACGCTGCTTCTACAATCTTCTCAATGGATATCTTCAAGAAATACCTCAATCCGGGAATTTCTCAGGACGGTATCCTGAAGCTTGGAAGAATTAGTGTTTTGGTGTTCTCGGCAATTGCGATATTCCTCGCACCTCAGCTGGGCAACCCGAAATTCAGCAGTATATTTACTGTTATTCAGGAAGGACAGGGAATCCTCAGTCCTGGCGTACTCGCTGTATTTGCATTCGGGCTTATATCCAAGAAGGCTCCGAGGTATGCAGGGCTAGTAGGGCTTGTGCTTAATGCGGTTGTTTATATCGGGCTTATGCTTTTGGTACCTGAGCTGAACTTCCTCAACAGGATGGCAATATGCCTCGGGCTTTGCCTTGTAGCTCTTACGATTATGAGAATTGCTACGCCTCTGAAAGAGCCTGTTCAGATCAAGAAGAATACAACAATTGAACTGGATGTGCATTCAGGAGCCAAGATTGCAGGTGCTGCAGTTATTGTAGTAGTTGTGCTGCTTTACTTCCTGTTCAGCCCAATCGGCCTTATCAGATAGGCAAATTACATTTAAACCAAATACCAAGACCCTTCCGCATATTGGAAGGGTCTTTTTTTGTCCTTACAAAACTCCAACAGCAAAAAAAACGGCCTTGAGAAACAAATAAGTTGAAAATTTTGCAATGGTTTATAGAATCATTACAGGTTATATTACTTTTGTACATTGCTGTTTTAATTGAATTATTAGTATTACTTGCAGAGATTGTTTATGCCTCCTCAAATAGTTTCAAGTATCTTTGAATCAAGAAATGGGCACAGGTGGATTTTCTGGGATCTTTTGGCGTGTTTTCTTTCGCTTTTCCTTGCGATGACTTTTACTCCAGCTAATACTCTCACCTTTTTGGGGCTAAAAGTTTCCATATCTATAGTGTATGCAGTTCTAACGACTGTTGTAATCAGGCTTTGCGGGGTAAGTGTGCCCGGTAAAGACTTTTCTTATTCGCGATTGGAGCTTTTCTTTGCAACCGCAATCGGCACGGGCGTTTCATTCCTCTGCCTGCAGTTTCTCGGGAGTTTGTGCTACTATCAGTTCGCACGTACAGTAACGGCAACAATACTCATATTCACGTTCGTTTCGATTTTTATTCCCCGTCTTCTGGCCATAGAGTTTATGATGGTAAAGGCTGTTAAAATCGCCCTTTACCCAAGCGGGCCGAACGCAGAAGCTCTTCAGGAAAGGCTCAAGGAAAAAACCAACTTTGAAGTGGCAGCGGTTTTATGCGATTCCCGCTATTCGGGCGAACTGAAGGACGGGATTATGATAGACCTTCAGGAAAATTCAAAAGATGAAATTATCAAAGAGCTTAAAAATAAACAGGTAGAAATGGTGGTGCTTTGCGAAATAAAAGACCTGCCTCAAAAAACAGGAAAAATTCTGATGGATGTGCCCCTTTACGGGATAGACATTTTGAGCAAGGGGGCATTTGTTGAAAATTACTTCCGCGAGATTTCCCTTAACTATGCCAACCTGCACTGGATGGCCTCTCATCGCTCACTTCCCGGAAACACAGCAATATTCTCAGCAAAAAGGATATTCGATATTTTAGTCGCCGGCATAGTTTTTCTATTATCTCTTCCTTTATGGCCTCTTATAGCTTTGGCTATTCGCATAGACAGCAAAGGCAAGGCGATGTTTGTTCAGCAGAGGGTAGGGATGTACGGCAAATTATTTAACGTTTATAAATTTCGCACTATGGTGGACGGCGCAGAAAAAAACGGGACGCATTGGACAGTAGAGTCTGATGCACGAATAACAAAGTTAGGCTCATTTCTGCGAAAAACACGGCTGGATGAACTGCCTCAGCTTATAAACATTCTTAAGGGTAATATGTCTATTGTAGGGCCGAGGCCTGAGGCTGTTAAGCTTGCAAGGATGTATGAGGCGCAAATCCCCTATTACCACCGAAGATATCTTGTTCCTCCCGGACTTACAGGCTGGGCTCAGATATGCTACAAATACGGTGCGAGCGTAGAGGATTCCCGCCGCAAGCTTGAGTACGACCTGTACTACATCCGTCATCTCTCGCTTTTGTTTGATGTACAGATAATAATCAAAACAATCCCTTCAATAATGAAGGGAAGCAGGTAAGGCTATTCTTCCATCTTTATTTCAAGATAGAAATCTTTGATATTCTCTTCCGGGGCATAATTTTTAGTTTCGTTTTATCGCCCGCTTCTACCTCAACGGGTGTCCAAGTTTCTGGGAATGCCCCGCCCTTTTTAGAGAAAGAGCTTTTCCAGACCGGCCTGCAGTAAAACGCCTGCCTTTCACTGCCCTTATTAACGAAAGTAATGTAAAATGCCGCCTTTTCTCCGCCGCTGCCCGAATTGAAATCGTCTATATGTACATTTTTTTCTTCGAGCTTACCATACCCGCTGCTGTCCAGATGCACGCCCTGCTCATATAATTGGCCGCCTGAAAACGGCAGAACCGCATCAAACGCCCCGCAGCCGGCCAATGCCAGAAATGCAGCAACTGATGCTGTAATAAAAAAGCTTCTCATAAATCAGCCTTATCAGGTGATAATATTTACCAGCCTGCCTTTAACAGCGATTACCTTGCGTATCTGCTTGCCTTCCACAGCCTTAGACACCTTCTCACTGCTCAAGGCGGCTTCTCTCATCTGGTCTTCTCCCGCTTCGGGATTGATCATAATCCTGTCCTTTATCTTACCCTTCACCTGTACCGCAATTTCCACTTCCTTCTCTTTTGCAAGCTCCTCGCTGTATTCCGGCCAGCTGTGGTAGGCGAGTGTATCGCCTTCTCCCCCGCAGATCTGCCAAAGCTCTTCGGCAATATGCGGAGCAAACGGATAAAGCAGAATCACTGCATTTTTTACAGCCGAAAGCGGCTTGAACTTCAGCTTTGCGAGGTGGTTTACAAATATCATCATCTGGCTTATGGCTGTGTTGAAGGCGAAGCTGTCTATATCACTGCTAACCTTGCGTATAGTCTGGTGCATAAGTCTTTCGGTCTGCTCGTCCGGCGGGACATCTGAAACTGTCTCAGAAAGCTTTCCGGTATTCTCGCTTACGACAACGCGCCAAAACTTCTGGAGGAATCTGTGCACGCCTTCAAGCCCGCTCATACTCCAAGGCTTTGTGGCCTCGAGCGGCCCCATAAACATCTCGTAAAGCCGCATTGAATCCGCTCCGTACTGGCTTATAACCATATCCGGATTGATTACATTCCCGCGGCTCTTGCTCATCTTCTGTCCGTCTTCGCCGAGAATCATCCCCTGATTAACGAGCTTCTGGAAAGGCTCGGGGTAGTCCAAATAGCCCAAATCGTAAAGCAGATTATGCCAGAATCTCGAGTAGAGAAGGTGCAGCACGGCATGCTCTGCTCCGCCTATATACAGATCCACCGGCAGCCAGTATTTCTGTTTTTCCCTGCTGAAGGGCTCTTCGCTGTTTTGCGGGTCGAGGTATCTGAGGTAATACCAGCAGCTCCCTGCCCACTGCGGCATAGTATTAAGCTCTCTTCTGGCCTTCCGGCCGTCGGGCAGGACAACCTCTATCCAGTCTTTTGCATTTCCAAGAGGCGGCGCACCGTTTTGGGTTGGCTTGTAATCCTCTACTTCAGGCAGCATCAGGGGCAGTTCGGATTCGTCAAGAGCGATTCTCTCGCCATCTTCTGCGTGCAGTATGGGGAAAGGCTCGCCCCAGTACCTCTGCCTGCTGAAGAGCCAATCACGAAGTTTGTAGTTTACGGCCTTTTTACCAAGCCCCTGCTCCTCTAACCAAGATATAATCTCTTCCTTCACCTCAGGCGTTTTCTTGCCGTTGAACTGGGCAGAATTAACTGCAATGCCCTCGCCATCGAAGCAGATTTCCTCTGCCTGCGCCTTAGCTGCGAGCTCAGGGTCTTCCGGTTTTACAACCTGAATAATATCAATCCCGAACTGCTTTGCGAATTCGAAGTCTCTGCTGTCGTGCGCGGGTACTGCCATAATCGCACCAGTACCATAGCTCAGCAGGACATAATCGCTTATCCATACAGGAATCCTCTCGCCGTTTACCGGATTTACAGCATAAGCGCCTGTAAACTGACCAGTCTTTTCCTTGGCAAGGTCTGTACGGTCTAAATCGCTCTTCATTGCAGCCTGCTGCTTATACTCAGCCACGCTTTCCTTATGCTCTTCGCTTGTAATCTTATCGACCAGCGGATGTTCCGGGGCAAGCACCATATACGTTGCTCCGAAAAGCGTATCAGGGCGCGTGGTAAACACGCTGATTACATCATCAAAACCATCGAGACGGAAATCAACCTCCGCACCGATGCTCTTTCCTATCCAGTCCTGCTGGAGCTTCTTGATTGAATAAGACCAGTCCACCCCATCCAGCCCCTGCAGAAGCCTATCGGCATACTCTGTGATTCGAAGCATCCACTGCCTCATTGGCTTTCTGATTACAGGATGCCCGCCCCGCTCGCTCACGCCGTTTACAACCTCCTCGTTGGCAAGAACAGTCCCCAATTCAGGGCACCAGTTCACCGGCGCTTCATGCTCGTATGCAAGCCTGCGGGAATCAACATACTCCCGAACCGCATCTTTGCCCGCCTGCTTTACAGAGTCAGGGATTTCAAGCTCCTCAATTGGACGTGCCTTCTGCTGTTCTCTGTCGAAGAAACTGTTGAAGAATTTCAGGAAAATCCACTGCGTCCATTTGTAGTAGTTCGGGTCGGTGGTGTTAACCTCACGGTCCCAGTCGTAGCTGAAGCCCAGCCCCTTTATCTGCCTTCGCATATTATCAACGTTGGCCTTTGTGGTTTCTGAGGGGTGTGTGCCGGTTTGAACAGCGTACTGCTCTGCCGGCAGGCCGAAGGCATCCCAGCCCATCGGATGCAAAACGTTGAACCCATTCATTCGTTTGTAGCGTGAGAAGATATCGCTCGCGGTGTAGCCCTCAGGGTGCCCCACATGCAGGCCCTGCCCGCTCGGATAGGGGAACATATCAAGCACATAATACTTTGGCTTCTCTGGCTGCATCTCTGCCTTGAAAGTTTTGTTCTTATCCCAAAACTCCTGCCACTTCTTTTCGATCTGGTTGAAATTGTATCTGCCGGGCTTTTCCATATTGCTTTGCCTGTATATTAGTGTTTTTATCCTGTTTTCAAAACTGCGGTAAAAGAATGTAATATATTCAAGAGGGCTTTTTTTTCAACCTGAAAGATTTATATACAGCCTGTAGCTCTCCCATAGAATTGAACACTTTAAATTAGACGGTTCCTGAATAATATAAACCAACTCAAATATTTAGAAAGGAACTTAAAATGCGAAGATCGAGGTTTAGTGAAAGCCAGATACTTTCGATTCTCAAGGAGTCAGAAGCCGGTTTAGAGGTCAGTGATTTGACCAGGAAATACGGCATATCCCGTGCCACATTTTACAACTGGAAGAGCAAGTATTCTGGTATTGGCGGCAGTGAGATAAGGCGTTTACGCGAGTTAGAGCGAGAGAACGGCAAGCTCAAAAAGATGTATGCGGACTTATCATTAGAGAATAACGTTCTCAAGGATTTAATAGAAAAAAACTTCTAAAGCCTGCCGAGCGAAAGGATTTTGCCAGGCAGGCACATTCTAAGGGCTTATGCGTGCAATCATCTTGTAAAGCAGCAGGCATCAGCCGGGGCAGTTTTTACTATACTCCTTCAAGAAACGATGATGCTGAGGTAAAAAGACAGATAGAGCTGGTAATAGATTCCCGTCCTCGACGCGGATTTCCAAAGATATTCGACAGTATCCGCCGCAAGGGATATAGCTGGAATCACAAAAAGGTTTATCGTGTTTATAAGGAAAATGAATTTCAGCTTAACAACCGTAAAAAGAATTTGATAAGGCAAATAGAGCGTAAACCTATGCCAGAAGCTACGAGAGCTAATGAGATATGGAGTATTGATTTTATGAGCGATAGTTTGAGTAATGGTCGGCCATTCAGGGCTTTCAACGTTATCGATGAGTTTAACCGTGAGGCATTGGATATTGAGATCGACACGAGCTTACCTTCGCTTCGCATAATTCGTAGCCTTGAATTAATAGGCTCTGATCGGGGTTTCCCCCGCTTTATTCGCAGCGATAATGGGCCGGAATTTAGGAGCCTTCAATTTCGCAGGTTCTGCTGCCGAAACAGAATCAGGCACCGCCGTATAGAAGCAGGCAAGCCTCAGCAAAACAGTTTTATTGAACGATTCAATCGGAGTTATCGAGAGGATATACTTGATATGTACAGTTTTAAGAATTTATCAGAAGCTCGTAATTTAACTTTAGATTGGCTTATAGAATATAATTATGAGCGTGGGCACGAATCACTGGGAGAGAAAACTCCTGTAGAGTATGTTCGCAGTTTTTTGCCTTTCACCCCTCAAAATAATTCTGAAGGGGCAAAAGGAAAAAACTGCTGTTTGAAGGAATTTGTCTAATTATTACTGTTCAAAGACAGGGGAGAGGCACACGAACAAGACAAGATTTTAGTTCATAGAATTAGACACAGAAAAGATGTCTATGATAGATAGGAGTATGCTATGATCAAACTGCACCCGCAAATTATAGGTAAAGACGGTAAGAAACAATTTGTTGTGCTTCCGTTTGAAGAATATGAGCGTATTAAAGATAAGCTTCAGGACTATGAAGATTTGCAAGAGCTCAGAGAAGCCAAAGCTTCAGATGCCGGCAAAGACGGATTCAATCTAAACGAGGCCAAGGAGAAGCTGGGGATATAAATCTGCACTGGCGGGCAAGTATTATCTCGGGAAGAAACTATACTGCTGCTGGACTATTCTTGAAGCCTTTATGCTAATGATGTGTAAATTCTGAATTAGCCGCGTATGAACAGCTATTTGGTCTAAGTCTTTTAATCCGCTGATTTATCACTGACCATTCTGAGATAGAAGAGCAGATAATCAGGGGTGGTTTGTGCAGGCAGGAGTATATCAGCGTTACAGCAAATCCTGATACAGAAGCCGTCAGAAAAACAATTGTTCGAAAAGATGGGCAAACTTTGGAAAATATCTGGGCAGGTACTGTTAAATTTTAGTTGAAATTTACCTGCGTTGCGGTTAGGATTTCTGCGTTTACCCCAAAGATTTTTGATTTTAGCCTATTTCAAAGAGGTTTTTATATGATCAGTCGAATAGTGCTTCTTCTATCGGCGGCAGCTCTTCTGGCCGGCTGCCAAGAAAACAGTAATATGTACAAGCAGTCTGCTGATGTGAGCGGTCTTGATATGGTATCTGTGCCTGTTTTAGAGAAAAACGGCTATGAACTTGAGTGGCAGCGTGATATGCCTATCAAGCAAAACGAAGAGATTAAATTCGTGTTTCGCAATCCGGGCTATTTTCTCGCCCTTACAAACAAAAACGTAATCCTCTGCTACAACATCGAAACTGGCAAGCAGCATTTCATACGCAGTATTTCCCGCCCCGGGCTCCCGCTTACAGAGCCAAGCGAGAGGGAAGGAATTCTCTACACCACCGTAGGAGATGTGCTTTGGTCTATAGATGTTGAATCTGCCAATATTGGGGTAGTAAGCGAACTTGAATCCCCCACCAGAAGCCCTGTTGTGTTTAACAGCTACGCTGCTTATGTTATTGGTCTTGACAAGAGAATCTCCTGCTACGGCCTTGAAGACGGCGTTCTGAGCTTTCAGGTAACAGCGGATAATGATTCGAAAATCACTACGGCTCTTGTAAATGATGAGTATCTCTGGTTTGCCACAAAAAAAGGCAACATCTACTGCAGCAGTGCAGATGAGGCCAAAAGGATATGGGCTTTCGATGCAACAGACGAGATAAAAGCGGATATTGCAGCTAGGGGAGACTATCTCTACGCCGCCTCAATGGACACTATGCTCTACAAGCTCAACGCCTATACCGGCGATCTGCAGTGGAAGGCACATCTTGGCTCGCCGTTATTAACAAAGCCGGTGGTTTACGATGATGTAATCCTGCAGCAGACCTCAAGAAACGGGCTGTGCGCCGTAAAAGCAGATAACGGCAAACTGCTCTGGATGGTTAAAGACGGGATAAAATTTCTCTCGCGCAAGGCAGACAGGGTGTTTGTGCTCTGCGAGGGCGGAATCGTAAAGAAGATGAGCCTCCGTCAGCAGGAATGCGTAGGCAGTATGAAGGTTGAAAATCTTGATACAGCCTTGGAAAACACAATAGACAGCCGAATTTTCCTTGTAAGCAAAGGCGGAAGAATTTACTGCCTTGACGCTATAAGAACGGTTGACTGATATTTAATCAGCGATAATCACAGAGACGCATTTTAGGATGCGTCTTTTTTAAGTTTTACGAATATAGCGGTCTTTGCCGCAAATGATTACAAATTACGAGTGTAGAATGGATATTAAAATCAAGACAGCTCTGATTAGCGTATCAGATAAGACAGGCGTTGCTGAGTTTGCAAAGGAGCTCAGCGAGATGGGCGTTAGAATCATCAGTACCGGCGGAACTGCAAAGAAGATTCAGCAGGCGGGGGTTGATGTAGTAAGCATTGACTCTGTTACCGGTTTCCCTGAGATGATGAACGGCAGAGTTAAGACCCTCCATCCGATTATTCACGGAGGACTTCTCGGCCTTCGAGACAACGATGAACATACCGCCGCTATGAGTGAGCACGGGATAGACCCTATTGACCTGGTATGCGTAAACCTGTATCCGTTTGAGAAGACTGTTGCAAAAGAAGACTGCACTCTTGAAGATGCTATTGAGAATATCGATATCGGCGGCCCGAGTATGGTTAGGTCTGCCTCTAAGAATTATAAATTCGTTACTGTTGTAACAAATCCTTCCGACTACGGCGAAATAATATCGCAGATGAAGAATAACAGCGGCAGCACAAACTTCCAGCTCCGTGAAAGGCTTGCAAGAGAGGCCTTCTCTCTCACTGCCGGCTACGATGCTGCGATAAGCAAATACCTCTCCGGCAGAGCTGAAGAAAGGTTTCCGAAGAAGGTATCAATTCCGGTTAAAAAGGTTAAAGACCTTCGATACGGTGAAAACCCACATCAGCAGGCAGCGTTCTACCGTGCAAGCGATTCCAAAGAGGTTTGCGTTGCAAATGCCGAGATGATTGAAGGCGGCGAGAAAGACATTAGCTTTAACAACCTGCTTGATGCGAATGCCGCATTTGAGCTGGTAAAAGAATTCGATGCCCCTGCTGCTGTTGTAGTAAAGCATCTCAATCCCTGCGGCTGCTCATTTGACGATAATATCAAAGAGGCCTACAGAAGGGCCTATCTTGGAGATGTAGTGAGCGCGTTCGGCGGTATTATCGCCCTGAACAGGCCTGTTGATAAAGAGCTTGCAGAAGTGATTATGGAATCATACTCCCGTTTCGGGAAGGAAAACGGGGCGAGCGGCTTCTTTGCTGAGGTTATCATAGCCCCCGATTACGACCAGAACGCCCTTGAAACAATACGAACCCTCAAAGGTTGGGGCAAAAGGGTAAGACTGCTCAAAACAGGCGAGGTTAGCAGGGATAACATTAACGAATCAGAATATGATGTTCGCTGCATTACCGGCGGACTGCTCCTTCAGCAGAGAGACCTTATCGGCTGGGAGCCCGAACTGATAACCTGCCCCACAAAGCTAAAGCCTACAGATGCCCAGATGGAAGACCTCAAGATGGCTTGGATATGCGCAAAGCATGTAAAGAGCAATACGATAACGCTGGTGAACGGACGCAAGCTGGTAGGCTGCGGTGCAGGCCAGATGAACAGGGTGGAATCAGGGCTCATTGCATTCAAGAATGCCGGCAAGCAGGCTCAGGGCGCAGCTCTGGGCTCGGATGCATTCTTCCCGTTCCCCGATAATGTGGAAAATGCGGCTCAGGCGGGCGTTAAGTGTATTGTTCAGCCGGGCGGTTCGAAGAAAGATGATGAGGTTATTGCAAAGGCCGATGAGCTCGGAATTGCTATGATTTTCACAGGTAAACGGCATTTCAGGCATTAAACCGGAATTGCTCAAAATCTTTGAAATTCGCTTAACCAAAGTTTGAAGATATCCGCTTCGCTGTTACAATAGACTGCTGAAATCAAGGCCTCCAAAAATTTTATAGCTGTATCAGGGTTTGCGATATGTACAGGATATTTTGTTTTCTATCAGCAGTATTTCTCATTATGTTTATACTGGCAGGCTCTTCAGACAGGCTTCCCGCCAATGCGGTAAACGTTGACACCTCCAAATCGCTGGACGAAGTTCGAGCCTTAGCCTCCAGGATGAGCGAAAAACAGCTTTCAAAGGCCATTTCAAACTATAAAAAAGCCCTCGACAAGGAATCTGAAACGCTTCGCATTGCCACAGAACAGCTCAAGCAGCTTCCTGCTGACGAGAAATTGAGCGAAGATGCCCATAAACTTCACGATGAAATTTCACTCTCTGTAGAAAGGATCAGCAAAATCAGCGAGAGGATGCAGGTCTATATAGAAGAGCGTAAAAGCAGAAATAAACAAGAGGAAGCCAAAACTTTATGAGCTATCTTACAGTTCCTGTTTGCGAGAAAAAGAAGAAGGATTTTTCCAAGCGGATAGACAAACTTGCCTCCAGCGGAGCAGTAGCTCTTGAGCTTCGTTTTGATTGCCTTTCGAAATTCGACCATGATAACGTGAGAACTCTCACTCAGCAGGCCTCTAAAACAGGGCTCAAGGTGATATGCACGTGCCGAGACCCTCGGGAAGGCGGGGAAAACGACTTGAGCGAAGCTTTTCGTATGTCTGTCCTGAGGGAGGCCGCCCTGAGCGGTGCAGATTTCATTGACTGCGAGTTCGCAAATTTTGAAGCTAATTTCAAGGAGCTCTATGAAGCTCTCACGCCCGATACCGGCTGCCGGCTTATCCTCTCAGCCCACAATTTCGAAGGCAGGTTCGAGAACCTCCGGGGGCAGTACGATAAGATGCAGGAGGCAGCACCGGAGGCAGTTATAAAAATTGCTTATCAGGCGGATAATATAAATCAGTGTTTTGAGTGTTTTGACGTGCTCAAGGTGAGAAGGGGCGATGCTGTGATACTGGCTATGGGAGATGCCGGAAAGATTACAAGAATCCTCGCTCCCAAGATCGGCTCTTTTTTCTGCTATGCAAGCAAAGGCGGAAAATCAACAGCACCCGGGCAAATTCCGCTCAAACAGATGAAGAAATTTTACCGTTTCAAAGACATAAACGAGGATTCAAACCTTTACGGGATTATAGCCTCACCCGTGGAACATTCGATGAGCCCGCTGATATACAACAAGACATTTAAAAAAGAGGCCTCAAGCAGTGTCTTTCTCCCGCTTCTGCTCGAGGAAGGTGCTGAAAATTTCAATACATTTCTGGATAACGTGCTTTCAAGGCCGTGGCTGAGCTTCAAGGGCTTCTCTGTTACACTGCCTCATAAAACAAACGCCTTCCAATACGCCGCCCGAAAGGGCGAGCTTACAGAGAGGGCGAAGAAAATCGGGGCGGTAAACACGCTGAAAACAAGCTTCCTTATAGGCGAAAACACCGACTGCAGCGGCGCTCAAAAACCGCTTGAAGAGGCCGCAGGCGATTTGAACGGGCTAAAAACAGCCGTTCTCGGAGCAGGCGGAGCTGCGAAGGCTGTGGTGGCGGCGCTTACAGACAAGGGAGCAGAAGTTACCATTTTCAACAGAACCCTAAGCAAGGCCGAATCGCTGGCAGAGCAGTTCGGATGCAAGGCATGCCAGATTGGGTATTTCCCTATGGGCGAGGCGTTTGAGGCAGTCGTAAACTGCACGAGCCTCGGTATGAGCCCTAAGGTGGAGGCGTGCCCTATAGACACAACCTTCCTTCAAAAGGGCTGCATCGTGTTTGATACAGTTTACAACCCCCCTGAAACGAGACTGCTCAAAGAGGCAAGGCATGTTGGTGCGAGGCCTCTTGGCGGGATTGAGATGTTTGTTCAGCAGGCGGTTGAACAGTACAATTTCCTCACCGGCAGAGAGATGGACAAGGCCTACATCCGCAAAAAGGTGCTAAAGAAGATTAAGCAGTGATCGCTCTCAGCCCAGAACAAAGCCCGCAAGCACCTTCTGCAGGTCGTATATATTCACCTTCCTGTTGAATTTCTTGTCTATCGTTGGGGTATCCTCGCCGGAGAGCCAAATCTTTAGCTCAGCATCAAGGTCGAAATGGCCTGCGGTTTCAATGCTGAATCTGGAAACTCTGTTGTAGCATATCGAAAGATACTGCGTCTTTTTGCCCGTAACGCCCTGCTTGTCGATTAGAATCATACGCTTGTTCGTGAAGATATAAGTATCCCGCACGAGCTTGAAGCCAACCTCAATATTTTCGTTCTCAGTTAGGAGTTTGCCGTAGTCCTCTTCGAGCTTCTCCGGCGGGACAACTCCCGCATTTCCAATAATACCTGAAATAATACCCATTATTTCTCCTTAGCTATAAATTTGCTGGAAACTTCTACCACATCTGGTCTTCTCTGAAAGGGTGAATTGTCTTGGGCGTTTTTTTCTCTCGTGAGCTGATAACAGCATTGGCAACAGCTATATCGGCCTTTTTTGTAACTTTTATGTTCGTATCGTCAGTTTCTACAATATGCACTTCTGCCCCGATATTTTCTGCCATCATTGAATCGTCGCTGAATTCAGCGAGGTTTTCGCATTTGGCCAGAGCCTTTGCAAAAAGCTCTCTCGAGAACGCCTGAGGGGTCTGCGCGCTGTAAAGCGAGTTCCTGTTTACAGTTTCGCTGATTACGCCCTCCTCGGAAACCCTCTTGAGCGTAGCGGTAACAGGGGAAGCAGGTATTGCTGCTCCGGTTTGGTATGCCTTCTGAAGAACCTTCCTCGCCCACTGCTCTGTGAGGCAGCACCTTGCTGCATCGTGAACAGCAACTATATCAGCAGCCTCACTTACCATCTCAAATGCCTTTGCCACTGTTTCGCCTCTTGTCTGCCCCCCTGCGGAGAGCTGCACGCCTGCAAATGCGAGATTTGCCTCCCAATTAAGCTTTATCTTTTCGTGGTCTTCCTCTGCGGCGGCAAGGATAATCTGAACCACCTCATCCATCTCAGAAAATAAATTTACAGAATGCAGAAACAAAGGCTTGCCCGCTGCTTTCTCAAATACTTTCTTCGTTTTCCCTTCAAAGCGGGTGCTTCCGCCTGCTGCGCATATTATTACTGCTGCTTTCATAATCGCTCCTTTGAGCAGATAAATATAAAAAATACACGGGGAGATTCGCGACTGCCAGGATTATAAGAATTTTTTCACTGAACACCAAACCCAGCAAACCGGCTGAGAAACAAAAACTTATAAAAAAATCACCAAACATAGGCATACCATAAAAACAATATTCATTGGTTATGATAGGTTTATAAAATAGAGATTCAATTAAATTTTGAAAAAAAAAGACTTATCCATATAATCACTCGCTGTGAAGGTCTTCCCGCTTTTAGCCGGGCAGACCCAGAATGGACTACTTCTTGGGAACTTAACTGCCCGGGGCTGTTAAAAATAATGACCAAATCCACAAAAAAACGGGAAGAGAAAGAACTGCTCAGGCGATTCTGCTCAGGCGATGAAGCAGCGTTCAGGGATATTGTGCAGGAATACAAAGACCCTCTGTTTAATTTTCTGAGGCGTTTTGTGGGCAATCAGGACCTCATTGAAGACGTTTTTCAGGACACGTTTATGCAGCTTTATCAGTCCAGGGAATCTTTCGACCTCGACCGCCCGCTAAAACCATGGCTTTTTACAATTGCAGCGAACAAAGCCAAGGACCTGCTACGTAAGAGAAAACGCAACAGCTCGATTTCAGTGGGTTCGATAGCAGATGAGTCTGAATCGTCGATAGAAGACGTTTTTAGCTCTGTTTCTTCTGAAGACACTACTCCGCTTGACAGCTACATCACTGAAGAAACCGAACATAGAGTAAGAGAAGTTGTTGAGAATATGCCAGAAAAACTACGAGAAATTTTGCTGCTGGCGTATTTTGAACAATTTTCATACAAACAAATGGCCGAAATGCTGAGTATACCTATAGGAACAGTTAAAAGCAGGTTGCATTCAGCGGTGGCGCGTTTTGCCAAAGACTTGAAAAATGCTGAGCCTGATTTTGAAAGGTAAAAGATTTGAATCGTAATACTGCAATTTTCGATTATTTTTTTGATTCCTGTCCCGACCAGGACAAAGAAAACATAAGAAAAAGCATAGAAGAGAGCAGCGACTGCTCAAGATTTTACAGAGACTTAAAACAAGCACTCGAGCCTCTGGACTCACTCAAAGAAGAGCCATGCCCCGATTATCTTATTGATAATCTTTTCGCACGTACTGAGAAAAGCGGAAGTCAAAACGATCTTGAGCTGCTCCTTGAGAAGGAATCTGCTGCCGGAAGCGATAACCTGTACTTCTGGAACAAGGTTGGCAGGATAGCAGCAGCGGCAGCAATGATAGCGATTATCGCAGCGACCTATTTCCCCGCTACAAATAAAATGAGAGCTGTTGCAGATTCCATCGCCTGCAAACACAATATGGCAAGAATCGGAACCGGCCTGCATAATTATGCCTTCGACAACGCAGGTATGATGCCTGTTGCCAGTTCGAGCAGTGATTCGTGGTGGAAAGTGGGCTCGCAGAGAGAAGATGACTACTCAAACACCCGAAATGCCTGGCTGCTTGTGAAGAACGGATACTGCCAGATGGAAGATTTCGAATGCCCGGCAAGACCTATAAAAGCCGAAATCAAACTGGAAAGAGTCGATGTTTGCGATTATGAGCACGACTTCCCCCACAAAGAATTCATAAACTACAGCTTCCCTGTAATCAGCGGAAACGTAAAGCTCGAAAAACACAACAAAAGAGCAATAGCGGCAGACTCAAACCCCCTTTTCGAGGGCAACTGCCTTGATCAGCAGACCTTCTTCAAGACTGTTAGGCTTGATGAGAAAATGAAAAATTTCCGCAGCGTAAATCATAACGGCGCCGGACAGAATATACTGCTTCTGGATAACAGCGTAAAATTCAATAAAACCAGCTTCTATAACGGCGACAATTTCTACACTGTAGAGGGCTTAAAAAGCTATTCAGGCAACGAAAGACCCAGCGAGAAAAACGACACTTTCCTTGCTCCTTAACCAGAAATGACTAAATAAGCATATCTACAGCCCCCTGCCTTATTCGGCAAGGGGCTTTTTTTTGGCACGGGAACCCATAATTCTGAAAATTTAGTTTGAAAATGAATTTGATTGAATTATAATGCGCTAAGTAAATTAGTCGCCCCTGAAAAAGTTTAAAATTTTCCTTAAATTCTTTCCTGATAATGGTTTATATGATTGAAAAGCTTTCGAGATATGGTATAATATTGCAAGTGTTTATCTTACATCTATCAAAACATTGCAATATTGGGACAAAATAATGAAGGCAAAAAACAATAAAGCAGGCTTACTCTTTCAGCAGCCATTAAAACCTCTTGTAAATCCTGATCACTCTTTAGTCCAACTCTCAGAGGTTGTCAACTGGTCTCGCTTTGAAGAAAAGTTTGGCAGTTTATACAGTCCTGATTCAGGCAGGCCGGCCAAGCCGATTCGCCTGATGGTCGGCCTTCAGTATCTCAAGTACACTTTCAATCTCAGCGATGAAGCAATCGTTGCCGGCTGGGTTGAGAATCCTTACTGGCAGTATTTCTGCGGCGAAAGATACTTCCAGCACGAGCCTCCTATTGATCCAACCAGTATGACTAAGTGGCGTAATAAGGTAAAATCTGATGGTCTTGAAGAGCTGCTCGAAGAAACTATCAAAGCCGGCTTGAAGCTTAAGGTTATCAAAAAGAACGATTTCAACAAGCTCGTTGCAGATACAACCGTTCAGCAGAAGAACATCACTTATCCGACCGACGCAAAACTCTGCCACAAACTGCGCATTAAGCTTGTAGATCTTGCAAAAGCATCAAAACTCCAACTTCGCCAAAGCTACGAAAGGGTTGGAAAAAGGGCGTATGTAATGCAGGGCAGGTATCGACGTGCAAGACAGTTCAAAAGAGCTAAAAAAGAAGTGAAGAAATTAAGGAACTACCTGCGGCGAATTACGAAAGAGGTCGAGCGGAATATAGCAGGCAATGAGCAGTTAAGAATAATTTTTGATACATTGCTTCAAGCCGCTAAGAAGCTTTTAGCCCAGACAAAGAAAAGCAAAAATAAGCTCTACAGTATTCACGAACCTCACGTCTGCTGCATTGGGAAAGGCAAAAGCCACAAGAAATATGAGTTTGGAAATAAGGTTGGAATTGTAACTACTGCCAAGAATAATTTTATCGTAGGAGCGTTGGGCTTTGAAGGAAACCCTTATGATGGCCATACTCTTCGGGCTAATCTGAAGCAGACAATGAATTTAATCGGGAGAGAAAAGCTTGGAGATGTTTATGTTGATGGAGGATACAAGAAACATGGCTGCGAAGATATTGGAAATGTTGAAATTGTAGAAAAGGGCTGGCGAAAAAAGAAACGAAGTATCAAGAGGTGGATTAAGAGAAGATCGAGCATAGAACCAACGATAGGCCACCTCAAAGAAGACAACAGGTTGGGAAGAAACTTCTTGAAAGGTGTAGAAGGGGACAAAATGAACGCCCTCGGCAGCGCTTTTGGGTACAATATGCGTAAACTTCTAAAGAAGTTTACTTTTGCCTATATTTTTATGCTTAAAATTATTGAATTTTACAGAAATTTGGCAATGAAAAGCAAATTAAAGACTCGATTAGCCTGATATATTTTTTTAGTTTCCCCAAAATCATTGATTTTTCAGGAACGACTAAATTAGGAAAGACTAACTTTTTTTCAAAAGCAATTAGGGAAAGATTTATGAAGCTTACTGAAGTGCCCAAAGGTAAATTTTGCAAGATAAAAAGCATATCCGCGCAAGACAGATATCTGAAGCGATTTGCAGAGATGGGGCTGAGAACCGGGGCCTGCGTTAAGGTTCTTCGTTTTGCACCTCTCGGGGATCCAATAGAGGTTAAGATAGGCAATGCCTTCCTCTCAATTAGGTGTGAGAACGCAGGTCGCATTGAAGTGGATCTTGCAGACAAATCAAACTAAAAACCAATCATCGGAATAATAAAATGGAACAAATAACAGTAGGACTTACCGGCAATCCCAACTGCGGGAAAAGCTGCGTTTTCAACAGCCTAACAGGGGCAAAACAGCATGTAGGCAACTACCCGGGCGTTACCGTTGAAAAGGTAGAGGGTTGGTGCGAGCATAAGGGCTTCAAAATACGAATTGTTGATTTGCCCGGTACATACAGCATCTCGGCTCATTCAATGGATGAAAAGGTGGCGAGAGATTTTGTGCTCAGCGAAGAGTGCGATGTCATTGTAAACGTAATAGATTCGAACAACTTCGAGAGAAATCTCTTTCTTACCACCCAGCTTTTCGAACTGAACAAGCCATTGGTTGCAGCGCTGAATATGTATGATGTGGCAACAAAGAACGGCCTTGAATACGATAAAGAAAAAATCGGCACCTTTCTGAACGGAACTGCGGTATCAACTGTGGGCAACAAGGGCGAGGGGATAAAAGAGCTTCTGGATGCTGTGGTTTACGAATACAACTGCCAGAGAGAATTCGACAACAGAATCAACTACGGCAGCGATATAGAAGAAAGGCTCGAAAGGCTCACCTGCCTTATATCCAAAGAGATTACCGGCGGAGATGAGAAGAAAGCCCGCTACCACGCCCTTCAGCTTCTTCAGATGGACTGCGATATAAACGAATTCGGCAAGGATGCCGCTGAAGTTGCCCAGGAGGCAATATCCGAGCTCAACCGCATGTACGGAGACAACCCGCACATACTTATGGCAGAGAAGAGATACGGATTTATCTCCGGTCTTTTCGAGCAGACTGTCCGAAAGACAGTTGAGATAAGACACGATGCCAGCGATGCTATAGACAAAATCCTGCTGAACAGGGTTCTCGGGCTGCCGATATTCTTCGGGATGATGTATCTGGTTTTCAAGCTCACATTCTGGCTCGGCGATCCTGTTATGACGGTAATAGAACACGGCTTCGATATACTCAAAGGGTTTGTTTTGAGCTCTTGGCCTGCCGGCGGCGAGGGACCGCTTCAGTCTCTGATTGTTGACGGAATCATAGGCGGGGTAGGCGGAGTAGTGGTGTTTCTGCCTAATATTATATTTCTGTTTCTTGCGATTGCGGTGCTTGAAGATTCCGGCTATATGGCAAGAGCCGCTTTTCTTATGGACAGGATTATGAAAAAAATCGGTCTGCACGGGCAGAGCTTTATTCCTATGCTTATAGGCTTCGGCTGCACCGTACCTGCTATAATGGGCACGAGAATCTTGAACGAACGTAAAAGCCGGCTTACTACAATAATGATTCTTCCGCTGATAAGCTGCGGGGCCAGGCTCCCGATATACGCCCTGATAATACCTGCTTTCTTCCCGAAACATCTGCACGGGTTTATGATGTGGAGCATGTATGTAATAGGCATACTGATTGCGATTATTCTGGCAAAAGTCCTGCGCAAAACGCTGTTTAAGGGGAGAAATACAGTGATGCTGATGGAGCTGCCTCCATACCGCGTGCCAACGCTGAGGAGCGTGTTTACGCATATGTGGCAGAAGAGCTGGCTCTATCTCAAGAAGGCCGGTACACTGATACTTGCGATCTCAATAATCCTCTGGGCTATGACAAGCTACCCCAAACTCCCCGAGGAACAAACCGCAGGAATGGAGCCGAAACAAGCGCAGGCTGCAGAGCTCAAGCACACAGCAGCGGGCAGAATAGCAACAACTATCGAGCCGGCAACCGAGCTTATGGGCTTTGATTACAAGATTGGCACTGCCCTTATCGGAGCATTCGCCGCCAAAGAGGTGTTCGTGGCTCAGATGGGAATCGTTAATTCGCTCGGAGAGGCGGGAGCTGAATCAAAACCGCTCAGAGAAAAGCTCAAAGACCAATACACCCCGCTGCAGGGTTTCTGCGTTATGCTGTTCTGCCTTATTTCTACGCCGTGCATCGCAACTGTTGCGATATGCCGAAAAGAGACGCAGTCTTGGGCATTTGCTATGGGGCAGTTTATGGGGCTTACGGTGCTTGCATTTGTGATTACCGCTGCGGTGTATCAGATTGGCATGCTGCTTACTTAGGAAAGGGAAAGGAGATATTATGATTGAAAAGATTATCGTAGGGGCTGTGGTAGTTTTGGCGGCAGTCTTCCTTGTGTATTCGTTTGTCAAATCCTCTAAGGGAGAAACGCCCTGCGGGAAAAGCTGCCCGGCAGACTGCCCGGGGAGAAACAAAAACTGCAGCGAAGAGGAAACAAAGCAAAACTCAGGCAGCGAAAATAATCAAAACACAACATCTGAATGAAAAACTAAATTGCATAAAAAAAACCGCCCTCTGCTAAAGCTTGCAGAAGGCGGCAGATTGGGCGATGAGGGATTCGAACCCGCGACCCGCTGATTAAGAGTCAGCAGACCGAAAACGCTAAAAACATACAAGATAAAGACTTACAGCAAGGCGAAACCGGCGCTTACAAACCAGCTTACAAAGAAAACACAAAAACAAGCGAAAATCAAGCCAAAAACCTGCCGGATGATTTAGCGGAAATTGTAGCGGTTTGGCCAACACTGCCCGAACATATTAAGGCGGCAATCAAAGCGATGATAGAGACGTTCAAGGCAAATTCAAAGTAGCGGTTATGTAGTCAATACGTGTGCGGAATCCTTAATGATTTCGGTAATGAAAATTTAGTATGGAGTTGAAACTATGCCAAGATACTTTTACTGGGATAAGAAAACCACTGTTGAAGAAGCAACGCAATTAAGCATATTTAAGCTTAAAGAGTTTGGTTTGTTGTGTGGTTATGCCGCTACGACCTTGACTTGGACACGCAAATTATCCGACCATAAAAGCTCTATCGGCATAGTAGTCGATACTGAAAATCTATACGCAAAAGTCAATTACACTATCACCGACCGAAACACAGACGAAAAAACGGATTATGACTACAAAATCAGCCTTACAACAACGCCCTGTAATTTCGGGGGCAAGCGCTACTGGTTTATCTGTCCGTTAAGTGTGAACGGCTTATATTGCGGACGCAGGACGGGTACGCTTTATCTTGCTTCTGGGGGAAATTATTTCGGCTGTCGGCACTGTTATAACCTGTCTTATGAGAGCCGGAACGAATGTCGTTTAGGGCGGTTCGGCCAGATGGGATATGTTTTGAAGGCTGATAGGCAAATCGAAGAGCTTTACAAACAAATTAAGAGGTGGACTTGGGCAGGCAGGCCGACAAGGAAGGTACGGAAACTGCAAGCTCTTGAACAAAAAATGAATCGGGCAATTTCTTTGAGTGAAAGATTTCTTCTGGATTAACCAACAGCTTTAATAGCCTTTTGCATTCGTCTGTCGTGTCATATAACTGCTTATGCAACACGATCTTATATTACTGAAAAAACGCTGGTGCTGTCTCATGTCTCCATTTTGTCACTGATTTGGCTTTCTTTTCCGGCTTGATTCGCCCCCATATATTTACGATATAATCAATATCACTCTTGTCCAAGATAAATTATTGAAAAGTGAATAAAAAGCATCTCCGGTATGGTGTATATTATTTTTGCCGAATAACAGACACCTTAACACCGGAGATAAAAATATGATAAAGGTTGGCAGTTTATTTTCGCAAGTGCTTTCTTTGGTAAATCGCCATGATTTTTCGCGTGCGGTCAAGCAATGGGACGCTGAGAAAGGGGCCAAAGGCTTTCGCTGCTGGGACCAGTTTGTGGCAATGGTTTTTGGCCAACTGGCCGGGGCGGACTCGCTGCGGGAGATTGAAGGCGGCTTATCGACGGCCCTGGGCAAGCTGCGGCATCTGGGACTGAAGCAGGCTCCGGCCCGCTCGACGCTCAGTTATGCCAACGAGCATCGGCCGTATCAGCTCTTTGAAACGATGTTCTATTACCTGTCCGATCAAGCTCAAACACTGGCCGCCGGACAGAAGCGGCGGTTTCGGTTCAAGAATCCGTTGGTCAGCATCGATGCTTCGACGATTGAACTGTGCCTGTCGCTGTACGACTGGGCCAGGTTCCGGCGTAAAAAGGGAGCGGTTAAACTGCATTTGATGCTGAATCATCAGGGCTGCCTGCCGCAGTGGGCCTGGCTGACCGATGGGAAGGTCCATGACGTGAAAATGGCCAAAACCCTTGAATTTGAGCCGGGAACGATTGTTGCGGTGGATCGTGGCTATATTGATTACGATCTGTTTGACTATTGGACCGGTGAAGGCGTTTGGTTCGTGACCCGTGCCAAAAAGAATATGGCTTATCGGGTGGTCAAGACACGCGATATTCCCGACTATGGCAATATCCTGCGTGATGAAGAAATCGAGTTTACCGGCTACGATGCTTCCCATAAGTATCCGCACCGGCTGCGTCGGATTGTGGTTTGGGATGACGAAAACCAGCGTGAGATTGTGCTGCTGACCAATCATATGAACTTTGCGGCCAGTACCATTGGCCGAATTTATAAGGATCGCTGGCAGATTGAGTTGTTTTTTAAGGCAATCAAGCAGACTCTGAAGATTAAAACCTTTGTCGGCACCAGTGAAAATGCCGTGCAGATTCAGATTTGGACAGCATTATTGTGTATGCTGATCCTGAAGATCTTGCAGATGCGTTCGACGTTTGGCTGGAGCCTGTCGAATCTGGCGGCTATGTTGCGGTTTAACCTGCTGACGTACAGGGACTTGTGGGTATGGCTGAATAAGCCTTACCAAACTCCGGCCATCGGACCGCCGGAGGGCCAGTTATTATTGTTTGAATAGGATTTGGACAGCAAGAAGTGAACGATGAAATAAAATAGGGTAACCTGAACTTGAAAATTGGAACAAGTTGTCCGAAACAGACGTTTCGGTAAAGAATGTACGGAGATAGTCTGAAATCACAGATTATCTTGGACAGCAATGAATCAATATATGAGAAAAGTATGGATTTACAAGCGAAAAAACATTAAAGGCTTTTGGGTGGGCTGGTACGAAAGCGGCATACGTAAAGCCAAAGTACTGCCCACAAAAGAACAAGCCGAGCACTTCAAACAGATAAAATACTCCCAACTCAATTCCGATGTTTTTACGGGCCAAGTATTAGCCGATTGGTCCCAGATGTGTAATGAATACAGAGAAGCAAAAAAAGTACAGGGTGTTACAGATGGCACGCTTTATGAACATGCATTGACATTAAGAAATTTTGAACGTATTGTCGGAAAATGTAATTCAAAGCAAATCACTCAATGCATCATTGACAAGTTTATACTTGAACGAGGAAAAGAAGTCAAAAAAGTCACGTTGAATAAAGATATCAGGAATATCAAAACTTTTGTTTACTGGTGTAGGGAACAACGATATTTAAATGGCAACCTTAAGCTCAAGGAATTGAAATTAGAGGAACGCCCGGTGAAATCGCTCAATCATACCTAGGTAAGACAATTATTGAAAGCGGCTGAACTATATCCAGCTATCAAAATGAGAATCGTGCTGGCGCTGGGAACAGGGCTTCGACGGGGTGATATAGAATCGCTGAAGATCACCGATATTGATTTTGAGAATAACAGTATTACCACAACCAGTAAAAAGACTAAAAAGAGTATGGGCAATCGTCCGGTGCCGGAATCCATCATGAACATACTTAAGGTTTACATAAATAAATTAAGTCCCGATCAGGAAAAACTGTTCACCAAAAAATTCAATCCCCGGCAGTGGAGAAAAATTTGCATAGCCGCCGGTTTGAATGATCTTAAGTTTCACGATCTTCGCAAAATATTTGCTTCAGTGCTTGCTCAAAATGGAGTTTCGACTGCTGTGACACAGAGACTGCTTGAACACTCTTCACCGAATCTAACAAACAAGGTTTATACAAATATTGATCCTGTGCTTCGCCAATCTGTTGAAAAGCTGCCAATTCAGAAATGGCTGTAAAATCACCTTAGCATATGGGTTCTTTAAATTCCTTTTCATACGGAAATTCCGTCCATTCTCTGCTTTTTTGGGTAACAATTCGTCTTGCCCGAACATAAGTACCTGTTATTAAACAAGTTAAAAAATTCAGGGGGGGGGGGGTATTTCGGTTGCATTAAGTCAGGTTTGATGGTATAATCGAGACCGTTTTAATGGATGCGGAAGGTGGTCTATACTCCCTCCCGCTATTTCTTGTTTGTGATCAACAATTATCTTATAGGAGATTTTGCTATGAAACGTACAATCCTTATTGTCACGGCGGCTTTAACTGTACTTTTATCTACCCAGGTTTTTGCCAATTCAGCACCGGTGGTAAGTAATGTTTCAGCTTATCAGCGGGATGATGGCAGCGGGGTGTTGGATATTTCCTTTAAGCTGACCGATGCGGATAATGATCGGTGCAGCATCTCGGTGGTGGCCAGCAATGACGGCGGCAGTACGTGGACGATTACGCCGTCATCATCGGCTTTGTCAGGTGCCTTAACGAATGTCTATCCCGGCAATCGGAGTATCGCCTGGAACAGCAAGGTGGACCTGCCGGGAGTGTTCGGGCCCAATTACCGTGTGAAGGTAACGGCGGATGACGGCCAGGGTCCTTCGGGCATGGTGTGGGTGCAGATTAATGACCCCGGTGTATCGGGCCATGAGGGTTTCAATGGCGAAATGAGCAAGTATGAGACGACTAACGCCCAGTACTGCCACTTTTTAAACGAAGCCCTTGCTTCCGGTGATATTGTTATAAGCGGCGGTGATGTTTACGGCAGCGGCGCCCCTTACGACGGACAGATTTACTATGATTTAGATAGTAGCATTGCCCAGATTTCTTACAATGGAAGTTCTTTTTATGTCAAAACCCGCGATGGCTACAGTATGGCTAATCACCCTGTATTAGAAGTAAGCTGGTATGGTTCGATGGCGTTTGCCAGTTTCTACGGCTGGCGGTTGCCGACGGAGTGGGAGTGGCAGGCGGTGGCTGATTACAACGGTACTTTTACTTACGGCTGCGGGACAACGATCAATACCAGTATTGCTAATTATCGATACTCCACCCATCCGCACGGCACGACGGCGGTTGGTGCGTTTGGGACGTATGGTTACGGGATGTGTGATATGGCGGGCAATGTCTGGGAGTGGACAAACTCTATCTACAGTGGCAGCTATCGACTTATCCGCGGCGGCTGCTGGTCCGGCCCCGACCACTACTGCTCGGTCTCGCGCCGGAGCCCCACCAGCCCGTACCACTCGAGCTACGGCCTCGGGTTCCGGGTGTGTCGTTGAGTATTGTGTCCCCTGGATTTTTTTGTAAAACTTTGTACTTTGTTCTTTTACCCTGTTAGAGTTACAGAATGTATTATGTTTACGTATTAGTCAGTGAAGTTGATGGGCAGTTCTATACGGGAGCTACAGGAGACTTGAAAAAGCGTGTAAAAGAACACAATGAAGGCAAAGTGACTTCGACAGAGAAGAGAGGACCTCTTCATCTGGTTTACTATGAAGCTTGTCTCGACAAACGGGATGCTTTCAGAAGAGAGAAGTACCTGAAAACAGGTATGGGCAAACGTTATTTGAGAAACAGATTACGGGATACGTTGGAAAAACTCTAACAGGGTGAACCCTTTGCATCCGAGCGAAGCGAGGACCGAATTTAAAAATTTGAGATGGATATGAGTCAGGAATTGAAAACGCTTCATAACTTTTTTGGTGCAAACAAACAACGAAATCCTTGACACCGTTTTGTCTCCACTCGCATGTTTTTTTGCTAGCTATATGCACCCGAAAAAATCTGCGATAAAAGCCAAAAAACACAGATTGATAAAAATTTTTTAAGAAAATAGTATTTAATAGCCGGATGCTTTAATTGGGGGTAAGGGGGGATAAAAAGCTACAGCCTGAAACAATATAGACCGTGTGTGCAGTGTTCTCTTTTTTTTGTCAAAATTCAGAGGGGGGATAGGGCTTTGAGGTAAGGCGAAGCGGCAGCGGCTCTATCGCGCACGCGCGTAGAAATTTGTAGAAAAGAGACTCCTTTTTCAGTCAGAATCTTAGCCACGCCCCCCGCCGGTGTTTGCGATACTACCGGTACATAGGCCGTCTGCCGAGAGATAAGATTTTTCGGTTTAATTGAATAGTGGTGAGGTTCAATGAAAATTGTTGCCAAATGTCCTAAAGTGCGTATAATATCACTTCAAAAAGATACGTCAGGGATGATAAATGCTAGAAAATACTTGAAGGATTGAAGACACAAGAATATGCCTGCTAATGAGGCTTGACGCTTGTGGAAGTTCCGCAAGAAGGAAGTTGACAAATGGATCGAGTCAGGTAAAGCAGTTTAATTGAGGACGAAATGGCAAAGAAATTACCGGTCATAATAGACAATCGCAGCGGCAACACCGTATTACAGGCACTTCAAAAACTTCTGCCTAATCTTCAGAAAATGGATATTGCTACTGGTGTTTTTGAGGTAGGCTCACTTTTGCATTTGGAGGGCCTATGGCAAGAGTTAGATAAAATCCGCATTATGATGGGAAATGAGACTACGAAAACCACTAAAAAAGTAATTATCGAAGGTCTTTTGAAAACCTCTGATGAGAGTATTGAGCAGGAAAAGCAACGTGATGATGCTCTAACAGGACTTGCAGCTGTCCGGGAAGCTATTTCAAATAAACAAATTGTCCTGAAAACCTATTCCAAAGCCAAATTTCACGCCAAATCATACTTAATGGAATCCAAAGAGGTCAGCCCTGTCGATTTTGCTATTGTCGGCAGCTCAAATTTTACTCGACCGGGGTTAACGGAAAACCTTGAGCTTAACCTCTTTAGTACTGACCAAGCCCATATTGAGGGTCTGAGGAGCTGGTATGATCAAGTTTGGAAAGAAGGTGAGGATGTCAGTCCTGAGATTATTAACGTAATTGCCCCACACCTGAAAGAATACGCTCCATTCACGGCTTATGCTAAAGCTCTCTATGAATTTTTCGCTGGCCGTGAAAAAAGTCAAGATGAATGGGAACTTACCGAGTCGGTATTGTATTCCAGGCTTTCCCAATACCAAAAGGACGGCTATCATCAGGCGCTTCAGATAGCGGACAGATGGGGAGGTTCACTTGTTTGTGACGGTGTTGGTCTCGGAAAAACATTTATAGGTTTGATGATATTGGAGCGATGTCTTCACGAAGATCAAAGAATACTCTTGATTGTTCCAAAATCCGCAGAAGAAAGTGTTTGGCGAGCTAACATACAGCGGTATTTAAAACCACATTATGCGATAGAATTAAATGAGCGACTCAGAATAGAAAGACATACAAGTTTTGGTCGTGAAGGACTGATTAATGAGGACTGGCTTAACTATTACCGCAAACGTTCAGATGTAATCATCATGGATGAAGCCCACCATTTCCGCAATCCTCGAACTAACCGCGGGCAGCTATTTATGGATTTAGCTGCTGATAAGAAGCTCTATATGCTCACGGCAACACCGATCAATAATTCTCTCGATGATTTATACCACTTGATTAATTATTTCGCGCAGGGCAAAAAAGACCACTTCTCCAGCATTCGTATTCAAAACCTTAGAGGCCATTTTCTTGACGCTGAGAAGCGGATGGAGAAAAAACATCCCGAAACAGAAGTTGCTGAAATAGCTGAGGATGAAGATTTTCTCCGTACTGATGACTTACTGCGTAACGTCTTAATTCAGCGAAGCCGTAAATACGTTAAAAAATCAGAAGGTATTGATGGTGATGGGCCATTATTTCCTCAAAGACAAAAACCAAGGGTTGTTCATTATTCGCTGAAAAGCGTTTATGAAAGTTTATATGGCGAAATCAAAGAGGCGTTCGACAAGAAAAATCCATTCCTGTCTTTGGCAATATATAACACCTCAGCCTATCACAAAGACCCCGACAAACAGACAGCTGAGTACCAAAAGCTGGTAGTTGGCCTCATTCGAACATTATTGCTTAAACGGCTTGAAAGCTCATTCAAAGCTTTCGAGGCCAGCGTTGAAGATTTACTGGCCAAAATGGCACAATTCTTAAAATACTTTTCGCCCGGGCTATTCCAGGCATGGGAAACTAAAAATACGCGGTGGTGGAAACTTGCCCAGAGCCATATAGTCGAAAGGCTTGAACTTAATGAAAAAGACACAGAAAACGAAGAAGAAGACGACATTCCTGAATTTGCTCAGGACTTCGATCCTGACCAGCACGATATGGATAAGCTGATGGCTGATGTTGAAGAGGATATGGAACTGCTAACCAACTTCCTCAGTAAAATCTACAGACGTTTTTATATAAAAGGTAAAGAAGGCGAAGCCGAAGACCCGGAGAAAGACAGCAAGCTTCAAAACCTGCTTGCACTGTTCTCCGATGAGCCGCTGCTGAATAATCAAAAGGCCATCATATTCACTGAATTTAGAAATACTGCCCGATACCTGAAAGACCAGCTTACAAAAGCCGGCCTTGAAAATGTCGAGCAGGTTGACAGCGGCAGAAATGTAACAAATCGCGAAATGGTAATCAAACGCTTCGCTCCTTACTATAACTGCGGCTTAGCTGATTCTCCTGATTTGCTTGGCCAGACCGAGCTTTCAAAATGCCTGGATGATCCAATCGACATTCTCATTTCAACAGATGTTCTCTCTGAAGGCTTGAACCTCCAGGATGCCAGTCTAATTATCAATTATGACCTGCATTGGAATCCGGTTCGGCTGATGCAGCGTATAGGCCGTGTTGACAGGCGGCTTAATCCGGATATAGAAGAAATGCTTGATAGGCCCCCGGAGCTAAAACATAAAGTGTATTTCTGGAATTTTCTGCCGCCAAAGGAGCTTGAAGACTTACTGCACCTAAAGAAAAAACTGGATGGCAAGATATTGCGAATAAATAAAACGCTCGGTATCGAAGGTGCGCTGCTTACACCGGATGACCCCGATATGGCAATGAAACTTTTCAACGAGCGTTATGAAGGCAAAGAAACTATAGAAGAGCTGATGCGGCTGGAAAAACAGCGAATCGAAGCAGAAAACCCACAAATCTGGCAATCGCTCGAAAAACTCCCCAAACGCCTGTTCAGCGGCAAGAAAGCTGGTGCCGGTTTTGGTGCTATTGTCAATCGCAGAGGTGAGGAAATCGACCGCCTTGAACCGAATACCAAGCCCGGTTTATTTGCCTGCTACCGTATGCCGCCTATTATTGGAAAAGCGGCTGAGTATCTCGAAGAAGTCACCCAAGAAAAATACGACCCCGAAAAACACCCGCAGGGCGAGGTGAAATGGTATTTCCGGGACGACGAAACCGGTAAAATCAGCGAGGTACTGGAAGAAACCTGGACGGCTGTCAGATGTGCTAAAGATACCGCCCGCACTGTTGAGCAGGGAGTAACCAAACTTGCCCCTGCCCGAAAAGATATAGAAAAACACATTAAAAATACCTACCTGAAAGACATACAGGCCCCGATAGGAGCAAAGCCGACTTTAATCTCATGGATGGAGATAAGCTGATATGACCCCGCTGGATATAGATAGAATAAGACAGGTTGATGATTTTGAATCGCTTGTTGTGTTTTTACGAGATGAGCTTGAATGGCCGCTGCAAGCAGAAGATATTGAAGACCTTTCATTTGATTATGAACCCGAAGAACTCGGCATATCAGATGAAGTCGCCGTCAAGATAAACTATATAAAACAGCTTCGGCCATTGGCAGATAATCAGCCGTGGGGCATTTTTTATATCGACTTTGAACCGAAAAAGCTGCCTGTGGTGGTGCTTCGCAGAGTACTTCAAAAACTGGTAATCAAAAAGCGTTCAACCTCACAGAAATCAAACATGCCCGGTTGGCAGATGAATGACTTGCTTTTCATCAATTCTTTTGGCCAGCAGGACCAAAGGGAAATCACTTTTGCTCATTTCAGGCAGGAAGATGATAATCAACTTCCGACATTGAAAGTTATTGGCTGGGATGGACAGGATACTCCGCTTCATCTTGACCGCTGCCAAAATGAATTGGGCCACCTAAGATTTGATCCTGACACCGATGCCGAAACATGGCGAACAAACTGGTCGACGGCGTTCACAACTACACACAGACATACTATCAGCACTTCTAAGAAGTTGGCACAGGAACTTGCCGAATTGGCGAAAATAGTGCGAGTGAACGCAGAACACATCCTCAAATATGAAACCGAGGGCGGGCGATTCAAAAAAGCAATGGCAAAATTCAAAACCGCCCTGATTCACGATCTGACCGAAGAAGATTTTGCCGATATGTACGCTCAGACCATCGCTTACGGCCTGCTTTATACCGCTATCCGCAGTCACGTCTCCGGCGAAGCGAACGCGGTTTCCACTGAACGCGTCCAGCAGCTTGTCCTGCCAACTAATCCATTTCTAAAAGAAGTGATGGAGGGCTTTTTCAATATCGGTGCTCGTAAATGGGATTCTGAAAAGGAGATGATAACCGGCATTGAGTTTGATGAACTGGGTATCAATGAAATCATCAGCACCTTAAAGGACGAGAGAACAGATTTCGATGCTATCCTGCGGGACTTCGGCAACAAAAACCCAAACGAAGACCCCGTTATTCACTTCTATGAGCTTTTTCTCAAAGAATACGATGCCCTTAAGCGAAAATCCAGAGGTGTCTATTATACCCCTCAGCCGGTTGTATCTTTTATTGTCAGAAGTGTTGACCAAGTCTTAAAACGTGATTTTAAACTGCCGCTCGGCCTTGCCGATACTACAACCTGGGGACAGATGCACAAAAATAATCCTGATATTAAGATTCCTGACGGGGTAAGTGAGGATGATTTCTTCGTGCAGATTCTCGACCCTGCTTTAGGGACCGGTACTTTCCTTGTCGAGACAATAGATTTAATTCACAAGACAATGATCGAAACCTGGCAAGACAAGGGTAAAAATGAAGAAGAAATCAAACAGCTATGGAATCAATATGTACCGGATTGCCTGCTGCCGCGTCTTTACGGTTTTGAACTTATGATGGCTCCGTATGCCATTGCCCATATGAAAATCGGAATCAAACTCTTTGAAACCGGCTATCAGAATTTTCAGCAGGATAACCAACGCGTCCGTGTTTATCTTACCAATACGCTCGAAGAACCTGTCGATACCACCGAATATCTTGCCACCCTTGACCCTGCTATGGCTGAAGAAACCCGTCAGGCAAATGAAGTTAAAAAGAAAGACTCAATCACGGTAGTTATTGGAAACCCCCCATACTCCGGTTTATCGTTTAATATGAATTCGTGGATAGACGGTTTACTAAAGGGTCAAATCCCTAACGGTCCCAAAGTTCGCAGTTATTATGAAGTTGATGGTCAGCCTTTGGGCGAAAGAAAACTTTGGCTTCAGGATGATTATGTTAAATTCATTCGTTATAGCCAATTTCGTTTAGATAATACTGGCATTGGAGTTATGGGCCTGATTACCAACCACGCCTATCTTGATAATCCAACATTTAGAGGTATGAGACAGGCATTGCTGGAAAGTTTTGACATTCTGAATTTCGTAGATTTACACGGTAACGCCAAGAAAACAGAAGTGCCTCCAGAAGGTTTAGCTAATGAAAATGTCTTTGATATTCAACAGGGTGTAGGTGTTTGCCTACTAAGAAATACTCAAAAAACAGATCAATCACACGTTTCTTATGCAAGCTTTTGGGGAAGCCGTGAAAACAAATACACCCTTTCTCTGAAGAATACAACTTATACCGTAGATTGTGATAGGCTATCACCTAATTCTCCATACTATTTCTTTGTTCCCAGAGATGAAGACAATCGTGATGAATATGAAAATTGCTATAAGATTAACGATATTATGGCAGTTAATGTTACCGGAATTGTTACCGCAAGAGATGAGTTTGTAATCGATTTTGACAGCAAGATATTATTAAAGAGAATTGACGAATTTCGCAGTAAAGAACTCAGTGACGATGAAATACGCAAGAAATACTTTACAAGTAAAGGTTCATCAAAATATTTGGCGGGAGATACGCGAAGCTGGAAAATTGCTGATGTTCGAAAAAAAGTGACCGCCGACAATGACTGGAACAGAAGAGTAAAAAGAATACTTTATCGACCTTTTGATATGCGAGAAATATATTATGTTGACTGGATGGTCGATTGGCCTCGTCCTGAAGTTATGCACCATATGCTTGCTGGGGAAAATCTGGGATTGATAACTGTAAGGCAAGTCGCGGAGGGGATATTTAACCATGCTTTTGTGTCCCGCAATATTATTGAAAGTAGAATCACCATAAGTAATAAAGGTATTGGTTTTCTACTCCCTCTTTATCTTTATCCTGTTGAGGGTGAGTTGAATTTCTCCAAAGGTGATTGGCCGGCAGGCAAAGAGGGTAGGACGCCAAATTTAGATAAAAAGTTTGTCGATGAGTTTGCCGAGAACCTTGGTCTTGGATTTGTCTCTGACGGCAAAGGTGATATTAAAAAGACTTTCGGCCCGGAAGACATTTTCAGTTATATTTACGCGATTTTCCACAGCCCCACTTATCGCAGCAGATATGCCGAATTTCTCAAAATTGATTTCCCACGTGTACCGATTACCGCAGATACTGATATGTTCAGGCAGCTTGTCGGGCTTGGCGGAGAACTGACAGCCTTGCATCTTATGGAATCAGACAAACTCAATAACCATATAACCACATTCCCCGTTTCCGGTAATAACGCTGTATCCAAAGTCGGCGAAACTAAAAAGAAGCTCAAAGATGTCAAGGACGGTAAAGGCAAACTGTTCATCAATACAACACAATATTTTGATGGATTGCCGGAGGCAGTCTGGAACTTCCACATCGGAGGCTATCAGGTATGCTACAAATGGCTATACGACCGCAAAAAAGCAGGCAGAAAATTATCTGCTGAAGATATAGAGCATTATCATAGAATCGTTGTAGCATTAGGTGAAACCATAAAAATCATGAAACAGATTGATGAGGTAATCGACGCCCACGGTGGTTGGCCGATAAAATAATAAGGCGATAGTCTACGAGAATAAAGCAGAGCAGAACCATGCAAGGAAAACGATGAAAAGAAAAGCACGTAAATCATCCGGCAAACAGAAGGTCTCGGCGATGCTGTTAAAAGTTGCTGCCGGATATATCGATCTGGGAAAGACAAAAGAGCAAAGGGAAAACTATCTTCGCTCTGCCTGTTCGGCGTGGAACATTGCCTGTCTGCCGCGCCCAAAGAGGGAGCCTGCCATCCGGCAGTATCTAAAGCAATTCCAAACGATCAACCAGGCCGATGAATCCGATTGCCGAGGCTTCGAAGAAGACCTCAGAAAGCTGATAGAGCAGAAAGACAAATTGTATCCGAACGTTGATATTCCGATTATTGGTTCACAAATCAAAATAACTGACGGTCGCGAACAATACATTGTAATCTCGGCACGGACTAAAAAAATACCGGCGGAATAATCTGTGTGCCAAATTGAGGATTTGAACAAATAGCACAAGAAACCAAAACATACAGAGATGGAGTATTATGAAAACCAAACAAAAACAAACATTTAGAGCAAAACTTGAAGAGACTTTAGCGGTTAAAACATAAATTACTTTCAAAGAGGGCTGATTATGAGCCGGAATTATTCACCGAAAACATTTTTAAGGCAAACACCTAATCATATGCTCAAAGAGTATTTCAGCGGCAAAGAGCTGCTCGGCGATATTGGTCAAAAACAGGATTTGTATGCAGGAAACAGGGAAGTTTGAACAATTATATAAGGTACTTGATAAATGGCTTAGCTTGTTTGACTCTTTTGAGCAAGATATGCACTGCTGGCTTGAGGCGTTAGAAGACGAGGAAGGACGAGCGGAAAAAGCAGCACACCTTCAAGAAGAAATTTACAGCATAAATCACACTCTCAAGGATTCAGCCGATTTGTTTGAAGATTGTATTTTTGCCTTAGAATATAATAATCATAGAACATCTTCCGAAACCCTGAATCAACAATTCTCCAACATACTTAATTTACTCGAAATTCTTGAAGACAGGGCAGAAGGATTTTTCAACGAGAATCCTTACGAAAATCCAGCAAGAAAGCTCCAGAAAGATGATTGTTTATCCGGCGGGGATTATTTCAATTACAATGACAAGTTAGATTGTCTAAAGCAGACAGGGCCTTTTGCCTATTCGTCCGCAATAAGCGGCAATGTTTGTAAGATGATGGAAACGCTAAGACGGCTGTTTGGCAATCTGACCGAAGAAGTATCTTTGTTAGGTAGAGCATTCGACGAAATTATTAAAATAGAAATGTATCTTCACTTGATACTTACGCAAAGTCTTAATCGTAAAACTGGAATTATTGATTTGCGGTCTATATCCGAATCTTCTGTATATTTACTATGTCTGGTTTATGACCTGCATAGAGAAAAGAAGATTTCTGCTCCATATACAGATAACTTGGGTTATCGAATACGGGAACACTTTAGCTTAGATGATAATATGGTGTCTAAGCTATACGAGATACATAAATCAGAAAGGCCAGCAATAAATTACGAAGCTTCAAATTTCTGGGCCAGTATATTAAAAAAAGATTTCTCTGATGCTGAACAGATTATGGATACGATAACAATATGTCTTAAAAATAAATCTTGGGAACACAATATTGACAAAAATAAATTAGAAGAATTTGCCCGAACAACACGTTTTAAAATAGCAAAAATGGCTCGTTTATTAGAAAGATATTTAGATGATTATGTTTCTGAAAAACATCCTAATTTATGGCGAAACGTAATTCTCTACAGATTGAAAAATATTCGTAATATTATTGTATATTTTGCGTGGGCAACTGGGCCTTATATACTGTCTAAAGGCAAAGATTGGGCAGTTGGAATAGAAAACGATACAGAAAATTCTTTGGGCTTCCTGTCTGTTAGATTTTTTTCAATTGCTAATGGTGTAGAGGGCGAATTTGTTCCTGAACATAAACAGGCTGAAAGAATATCATGGGTGGTTAATCCTATAGATTTAAGTACAAGCATTGAAGTGTATAGCAGGAAGAAATTTCTTTATGAGAAAAAACTTTTTGAAACGTGGTTAAGTGAATCAGGGCAATATTACAATCATCCAGAAATTGACAAAAAGGCATATTGGAGAATTGATATTAAAAGAGCAATATTGCTGGAAGAAGAATCACACATTGCCCAGTGGGCTATAGAAAAACTAAAACATAACAAAGAATCTGAAAGACTTGCAAACGAATCAGAAAGATTGTTGAGAAATGGGAATCTAAAATGGCAGCCCTGTAATTTGGAATGGGGCTATGTGAATAAGCTGGACAAGTTGATTGCAGCTCTTCAAAATGGCTCTTTGGACAATCTTGAACAGAATCAACTAACAACCGAGCAAGAACAAAATAATCAACCGGTAAACGCAGAAAATAAAATAAAAAAAGAGCAGGTTGGTTTAAAAACCGTACATAAAAGTTTGATAAAAGCCTTTTCCGAAATCCTGAATGCCGAAAATATTTCTGAAATAACCCGTGATGCCGTGGTACGAAAAACAAGTTATTCGGTCGGTTCAGGTAATGTAAATAGTGCATATAAAGAATTGAAAGATTGGGGTATTATTAAACACGACGGCCAAGAATTTACCGCTGCTTATCAACATTACAAAAATAATCCGCCCAGTTAGCTTGACATATCTTATTTTTCTATAAAAAGTTATGCCGTCCCAAGAAAGTCCGGACATAGTTTGGACTGACAATTTTTACTCTGTGTCTTAATTTAGTCTCCATAGTTATTGAATTTCGTTTTTATTAACTTTTTGGAGACAAACAAATGAAGACGCAAGAAATAGGACAAAAATTACTCACGGCCAAAGCAGTTAGCGAAATGCTGTCCTTGTCAAAAAGACAAATCTTTCGCCTCAACTGCTGCGGAAAAATGCCAGCGCCGATACGTATCGGCGGTTCGGTTCGCTGGGCAAACTCGACAATCCAAAGCTGGATAGATATGGGCTGTCCCGACCGGCAGACGTTTGAAGCAATGCAGCAGACAGGGGGTGAAAAATGAAAGCGGAAAGAAAGAAGGCGACTGCTGATACAGCCGCCCCGAAAAAAATCATACGACAAAACGAATCATACTCACAAGGTCAAAACCAGTCAACAGAAAATCATCGCACAGAGAGTATCCGCAAACACAGAGCCGATATTCCCAAAATCCACCGCAAGACCTACGACAGGGCTATGCAGGGCAGAAGCCTTAAATCAGCGATTAAGTCGTTCTGTCTTGAGTGTGTATGCTGGCAGAAAGAGGAAGTCCGGCTCTGCACGTCTTTAGCCTGTCCTTTGTATCCTTACAGACCTTACAGAATCTCTAAACAGGCCGCTAAGGGCGTTAGTTTCGGCGCAGAATCGAAAAACTCCGACAAGGGGGATAATTATGCCGGATAGAGAGAAAATGCAACGTGTAAGCAGAAAAACCCCCTGCCCTATATGCGGTAAACCGGACTGGTGCTTAATTGCGCCGGATAAAACAGCGGTGATATGCCAAAGGGTTCAGGAAGGCTCGGTTAAGCGATGCGGGGATGCAGGCTGGCTGCATATACTGATTGAAAGAGGCTCAAACTATAAAAGGCCGAATAAATACAGTAGTAGAATCTCTATTGATTTCGGCAAAGAAAAAGACTTCAGCAGTCTTGCAGGACTGTATAAACAACAGCTCACCAAAGAAAAACTGCAACAGCTAACAAAGCAGTTAAAGATTTCAACAGAGAGCTTAACAAAACTTAACATCGGCTGGGATGGCAAAGCCTATACGTTTCCTATGTCGAACGCTAAAGGCAGGATAATCGGTATCAGGCGAAGGTTTCCGAACGGTTCTAAAGCGTCCCTAAATGGCAGTAAAACGGGCTTATTTATTCCCGATGACTTATTGTGTGGCGGTCTTTGTCTGGTTTGTGAGGGAACAACAGATACGGCAGCGGCTCTTGATTTGGGCTTTAATGCTATAGGCAGGCCGAATTGTAATTCTCTAATCAAAATGACGGCTTCAGCGGTTAAGGACTATGAGGAAATTGTCATCGTGGCGGATAACGACACAGCAGGTAAAACCGGCGCTGAAAAATTAGCTGATTACTTGGCTGTCCGCTGTCAGAAGGTAAAAGTTATCTATCCGCCGGAAGGGATAAAAGACCTGCGCCAATGGCTCGGCAAAGGACTTACGCAAACTATCCTAAAACAGATTATCGAAAAGACTAAAACCACTACGGTTCAGATAAAAGCAAAGGAATAGGAAAATATGAATGAAATTAGAATAGATTTTCAACCCGATAAGCCGTTCGGTACAAAGGGAACGCTTATCATTTATGAAAGCGATGGTAATCCGCTGTTTTCAAATACTCTTGATATTGCGAATAGTAAAAAACGGAACGATTGTGTCAAAGAGGTATCAGAAAAATATCAGGGAATAGAATCAGAGCCGTTAGAAAAGGTGATATTGCAAAAAGTTGCTGATATAGCCAGAGACAGACAAAAAGCAAAAGATACCGCTGATAACAAATCGGAAAAAGATTATTTGAAGGATACACCGCCGGAAGTCAAACAGGCCGCCCTTGATATGCTAAAAAGTGAAAAGCTGTTTGAGCAAATCAGCAGTGATATTGAAGCGATAGGCATAGCGGGCGAACAAGAGCTTTCTTTGACGGTTTATATTATTATGACATCGAGACTGCTCGATAAGCCGCTTTCGGCTATTGTTCAGGGGGCTTCAGCCAGCGGAAAATCCTATATTATTGAGACGGTTTCAAAACTTATGCCGCCGGAAGCGGTTGTACAGGCGCACGATTTTTCAGACCAAGCTCTTTACTATCTGCCAAGCGGCTCATTGGTTCACAAAATTATTATATCCGGCGAAAGAGTAAACGAACACCGTAGCAAAGACGGCTATGCCGAAGATAATACAAAGGCGTTTCGGGAAATGGTTGCAAGCGGTGAATTGAAAAAGGCCGTTACAGTTAAAGGCAATGACGGTAAGCCTAAGACGGTGATAATTTATCAGGCTGGGCCGGTTGCTTATCTCGAAAGCACAACAGCAGCCAATATTCACGATGAAGATGCTACAAGGTTATTGCCCCTTGCTACCGATGAATCCACAGGCCAGACCCAAAAAGTAATAGAGGCTCAGAGGAAAGCAGCTAAGGGACATATAACAAGCGAGGATATGAAGCAAGGTGTAATCCAGCGGCACAATACTTTACAGCGGTTATTGAAGCCTATAGAGGTTAGAATCCCTTATATTAACAGTATATCATTGCCGGATACCAACATTGCCACCAGACGAACATATCAGCAATTCATATACGCTATTAACTCCATTGCATTTTTAAGGCAATATCAAAAGACTGTTAAAACAGAACAACTAAACAGGCTGGAATATATCGAAGCCGATGAAGTCGATTACTCCATTGCTTACAGACTTATGGTTAAGGTTCTTTCAAGGAAATATTCGCCTCTGAACCAGCAATCCCGTGATTTACTCAATGTTGTAATGGAAAAAATAGGCATTGAGCAAGAGTTTAACCATAAAGATTGTGAGCAGTGGTGCGGAATAAGCAATACCACCGTAAGACGAAGGCTTTGGCCGTTGGAGTCGGCAGGAATTATAACGGTCAATAAAGAAAATAAGCCATACCGCTGTAAGGTCGAACATCCTGAATTAGCTGATGTGGCGGATTTGTCTTTGCCTTTGCCGGAAGATATTGCCGAGAGAATTGCGATTATATCAGAATAGTTTTTGGAGATTTTTGGCGAATGTATATTAACTGTTTATCAGTAAAAGGGTTATATCCGCCACTTGCGAATGGCGGGCTATGGCGGACGTGGTGCTTATTTCTATTTAGCGGTATCCGCCACTATCCGCCAAAGCACTATGGCGGAGCTAACTATATCGCCAGAAAAGACTTAACTAACATCCGCCATTTAACTGCGAAAAGAGAAAGCGGTATTATTCTTTATGGCGGATTGCAGAAAAAAATTTCAGAAAAAACAAAAAACCGCTTGACTATCTATACGATATACCGTATATTCCAATTTATGACAATGATTAGAAAAGCAATTATTAAACGAATGAACGAGTTAAACCTGAACCCTAACCGGTTATCAGTAATGCTCAAGGACGAAATACCACGTCAAACGATATATGATTTTTTGTCCGGCAAAACAGATGCTCGAACAGAAGTAGTATCGGCGCTAATGAAAGCTCTTGATTTAGAAATAAAGGCAAGGTGATATTATGGCAAGCATATTCAAACAGCAATATACGACAAGAGACCAGAACGGCAAGAAAATCAAAAAGAAATCTGCCTATTGGTACATTGACTATAAAGCCGCTGGTGGAATGCGTAAACGAGTTAAAGGTTTTAAGGACAAAACCGCCACTGCTCAATTAGCGGCAAAACTTGAAAAAGAAGCAGAGCTTGCACAGGCTGGAGTTATCGACCGCTTCAAAGAACATCGTAAAAGACCGCTCAAAGAACATCTTGAAGACTTTGAAAAAGCACTCTTGGCAAAAGGCAATACTGAAAGACATAGCAAGCAGACCGCTACTGCAATCAGCAAGGTTTTCGATAACTGTAAAATCATTTTTTGGCCTGATATTGTTGCAAGTAAGGTTCAGCAATATCTTGCGGATTTGCGAAAAGGAGAAAAAGGGATAAGTGCAAGGACTTTCAATTTCTATCTCAAAGCAGTTAAGCAGTTCTGTAATTGGATGGTAAAAGACCAAAGGGCAGCAGAATCACCACTTGAACATTTATCCGGCCTGAATACAAAGACCGGCTTGAAGCGAAAACGCAGGGCTTTAGAGATAGACGAACTGCGCCAATTGTTAGAGACCACAAAAGCCAGTGAAAAGCGGTTCGGTATGACAGGTATAGAGCGGACTATGCTGTATCGTTTGGCAACAGAGACTGGATTAAGGGCAAGTGAGCTTCGCAGTTTAACTGTTTCATCGTTTGACCTGAAAAATCATATCGTTACAGTTGAAGCGGCTTATAGTAAGCACAGAAGAACTGATGTTTTGCCATTAAAATCTGATACTGCAAAAGAGCTTGAAACTTTTTTAGCGGGGAAAATGCCGAATTTAAGAGTTTTTAACGTGCCACAAAAGACCGCCAAAATGCTCAGAGCAGACTTAAAAGGTGCAGACATACCTTATGTTGACGATTCAGGCCGATACGCCGATTTTCACAGCTTAAGGCATACTACAGGTACTTATCTTGCCGAAGGCGGTGTTCACCCCAAAGTTGCACAGGATATAATGAGGCATAGCGATATAAACCTTACAATGTCGCTATACACTCATACACTAAGAGGCCAGCAAAACAAAGCTGTTGAACAATTACCGGACTTGGCTTTGGCAAGTAAGCAAAATCAAAAAGCAACCGGAACAGATGATACACTTGTTGATAGCACTTACAAACCAGCTTACAAAAAACTTACAAAAAATGCTGACTTTGATATGGATTCATTGTCTGTAAATGTCAATGATGATAGGCAAACCGATAGTGAATTTACTTCACAAAGCACAATTGATAACTCTTTACAATTGACAACTTTAGGACAAAAAGAAAAGCCGATGTCATCGACTGACACCGGCACAAAATCCAATGGGCGATACAGGATTCGAACCTGTGACCCGCTGATTAAGAGTCAGCTGCTCTGCCAGCTGAGCTAATCGCCCTTTGAATTATAGAAACACGAATTTTATAAAAAGTGCGTTTTAATGCAAGCATTTTGTTAGCAATAAGGCAGACGAACGAAACAATGTGTGCGTTTTTCTGCTTCATATTTTTTATCGGCAGATTACTCGGATTTAATGGTTTTCACCTCGAAACACTTGATACCCGCTAAGAAGATTGTTTTAATGGATTAGTATGAGATTATTGTCGATAAGCGATTAAAAATATTAAGCAGAATTCTTGATGGACAGTCGGGCTCGACGAGAAAAACAGAGCTGTGTTAGATTATCTTAAAATCCAAACTTTATTTTTTTTGTCCTTGCGATATACTTTTGCCTCGGACGTTCACTGAAACAAACATTGGATATCAAACGGTTAATAATGAAAAGATTTGAAGAATTATTTGAAGAGCTCAAGGGCAAGATTGCCTCTCAGGATGAAAATTCCGGAACTGTAAAAGAATACAACAAGGGCAAACACTTCATCGGAAAGAAGGTAATCGAAGAGGCCGGCGAGGTCTGGATGGCGGCTGAATACGAAGGCAAAGAGAAAACTGCTGAGGAGATCTCTCAGCTGCTGTATCATGCGCAGGTTATGATGATAGCCTCGGGGCTTGAGCTTGAAGACGTTTACCGATACCTTTAGAAATTCAAACAGCCGAAATGCCGGCTTCCAAAAATACAATAAGAGGAAAAGATATGCTTAAAATAGCAGTGCCGAATAAGGGATCGCTCTCTGAAGTTTCGCTGGATCTAATAAAAAAAGCTGGCTACAGCTGCAAACGCAGCGGGAAAGAGCTTTCAGTAGTTGACAAGAAAAACGAGATCGAATTTATATATCTGCGGCCTCGGGATATTGCAATATACGTAAGCAAGGGAATCCTTGAACTCGGAATAACAGGACGGGATCTTGCGATAGACAGCAAATCTGATGTCTGCGAGCTTCTCGGGCTCGGGATAGGCAGGAGCAGGTTTTTCTATGCCGCACCTAAGGAGCTGGATATAACCCCCGAAGACCTTCAAGGGAAAAGGATCGCAACCTCTTATCCAAATGTTGTTCTGCACGACTTGGCAAAACGCGGGATCAGTGCTGAGGTTGTGGAGCTGGACGGGGCAATTGAAATTTCAATCCGCCTTGGCGTTGCCGATGCGATAGCGGATGTTGTGGAATCCGGCAGAACGCTAACGGCAGCAGGTCTCAAAACAATCGGCGAGTCGATAATGGAATCAGAGGCGGCAGTTGTTGCAAAGGATGAGAAGATTCTCGAAAACAGCCATGTTAGGACATTTATCGACAGGCTCCGCGGGATTATCGTTGCAAGAGAATATGCGATAATTGAGTATGACGTCCCTGAAGACAAGCTCGAAAAGGCTTGCGAGATCACTCCCGGGATTGAATCGCCTACGGTATCCCCGCTAAGCAGGCAGGGCTGGATGGCTGTTAAAGCGATGCTTCCCCGCAAGAAGATCAACCCGTCGATCGATCAGCTCGCAGAGCTGGGGGCGAAGGGAATAATCGTTACACAAATCCAAACATGCAGGATTTAAGCATCTCAGCAATTAGTTTGCTGATTATCGGAAGCAGGGAATTTTGGCGAATGCAAGGATAATATTTCCCAATCAGCTTTTCGAAGCGATCGAGAGAGGCACAGACCTGTATGTGCTGGTTGAAGACTTCGAGTTTTTCAGGAAATTCCGGTTTCATAAAAAGAAGCTCATCTTCCACAGGGCTTCAATGAAGTTCTATGAGGATTACCTCAAATCCAAAGGCTTCAGAACGCTTTACCTTGAATCGGCGGATTCAGATTCGCTGGGTAAAATTCTTGCCTCAAGAGGGACAAGCCATGTCGAGGCCTGCGAGGTAAACAGCTTTGAACTTCAGAGCAGGATTGAATCTGACCTGACCGATAAAGATATAGCGCTTTCTTTCGTTTCTAATCCGTCTTTCATCCAGACAAAGCAGCAGGTGCAGGAGGAATTAGCCGGCGGAAGAAAATACTCCATGACAAGCTTCTATATCCGGCGAAGGAAACAAACAGGCATACTTCTGGACTCAGAAGGCAAAGCAGAAGGCGGGAAATGGAGCTGGGATCCAGAAAACAGAAAAAAGCTTCCCAAAGGCTGCAAACTGCCTGAAATCAGCTTCCCGAAAAAGAACCGATTTGTCCAAGAAGCGGAAGAATACGTAAACGAAAATTTTCCGGACAATCCAGGCGAAACCGAAAACTTTTTCTACCCTGTTACTTTTGAGCAAACCCGAAACTGGCTTTCGGATTTTATTGAAAACAGGCTGCACCTTTTCGGCCCTTACGAAGACGCTATTTCCAAAAACGAGCTCATTATTTATCACTCGCTTATCTCACCTCTTTTGAACGCAGGACTAATCACACCCGAGAAAATTCTAAGCCTTCTGCCTGAATACAGCCCCAATCAGCAGGGCATGCCTATAAGCAGCCTTGAAGGGTTTATCCGGCAGATAATCGGCTGGCGGGAATTTATGCGAGGCATATACCTCATCGAAGGCAGCAGGCAGAAAAAATCCAACTTCTGGGGGCTTAAGCAGGAACTGCCGCCCTGCTTCTACAGCGGCACCACCGGCATCCCGCCTTTTGACGACAGCGTGCGGAAGGTACAGAAAAACGCCTACTGCCATCATATCGAGAGGCTTATGGTACTCGGGAACTTTATGCTCCTTTGCGGAACAGTTCCGCTGGAGGTTTACAGGTGGTTTATGGAGATGTTTATCGATGCCTACGAATGGGTGATGGTTCCGAATGTGTTCGGGATGAGCCAGTATTCAGACGGCGGGCTGATAACAACAAAGCCTTACATCAGCTCATCGAACTATATCCGAAAAATGAGAGACTACCCGCGCGGGCAGTGGTGCGAGATTTGGGACGGGCTGTACTGGCGGTTTGTAAGCAGAAACAAAGCGGTATTCGAGAACAATCCGAGGATGAAGATAATGGCAAAACTGCTTGATTCACAAAGCGAAGAAAAGTTCAGGAAGCATATAAAAACAGCAGAAGATTTCCTGAATTCGATTTTTTGATTCACTTAATGGAAGGGTTCAGGCCGGCAGATACAAGCTCATCTTCAATCAGGAAAAACTTAGGTTTTAAGCCAAATTTTGAAGGAAAAATTGTTGCTAATTCACAATAAATTTGTAATTTAAAGAACTTCTCATATCAGAGAGCCTGCATTGTCAGGTTTTCTGAGCTCCTTTCTTATAGTTAAGAGGGCCTGCCGGAATGGTAAATCCTCCCACATTACCATAATTCCGACAGGCCCTGTCTAAACACTTCCATTTAGATCCTTTCTGCAATATATTTCAAACTTTGCGCATAAAAAACAGGGCCCGCTAAAAGCGAGCCCTGCTGATATCTAACTTCCGCGTGTGCCGTTCGGAAAGCGATTGCAAGAACCCTTGCAATCAACGTGGGCAGCCGGCCAAGCAGTTTGAAAGTCCCGTTTTTTCAGGCATTATCTCACCGCAAGGCTAACGAGCTTCCCTATATAAACTTCATCGGTTCTCCAATTAAGCTGACCGTAACAAACACCGCAGAAGCTCAACTCTGATTTAATTATATCATTGCCAAAAGGGCAATTCAAGCAAAATCAGCTTGTTCTGAGCTCTGCATCAAAATTATTTGTCAGAGCGTCTATGAGAGGCTTTTCAAACTTATCTACCTGCTCGTGAGTGAGTGTGCCGTCGTCATCCCTGAAGACAAACTGCATTGTCAGGCTTTTCTTGCCTGAAGGGATTGGTTTGCCGCGATATGTGTCTATGTAGTCAAATTTCTCGAGCTGTTCAGGGGCATTCGCTTCGACAACCCTTTCTATATCGAGCCATCTGAGCTCTTCGGAAACTATAAGCGAAATATCCCGTTCTACAGAAGGGAATTTTTGCAGCCTTGCCACCTTGAACTGCTCGCCCATGAGTGAATAGATTTTGTCGAAATCTATCTCAAGCATCGCAGGGCGCGAATCTTTCAGGCCGATCTTGTCGCATACGCTCTTTGAAAGCCTTCCGCAGATTCCAACGCTCTCTGAATCGATTAAAACCTCGCCGGCGGGGTCTGCCCAGCATACAGAAGAAGGGCGCACCTGAACCGAAGCAGTTTTGCTGTAGCGGCGGACAAGCCCTTCCACAATACCGCGGAGCTCTCTGATATCCGCCTCGGCTGTCATAGCAAGCTTTGTTTTCTCGTTGAGCCGGGAGCCTTCGAGTTCGTATGTATCTGCTATTTCATAAAACTTGCATCCTGCATTGCCGAAGTTCTTGTTGTTTTTCATTACCTCCGCAAGGCTGCCGGAAAGAGTTTGTCTGAGCAGATTAGAGTTTTTCCGTGAAACATCCTTAACGGCCATATATTCCTTCTTAGACCTGCCGGTGAACAGCTTTGCAGTCTGCGGGTCTGTAAAGGTTATTCCGAGAGTTTCGTAATAGCCGCAGCCGTTGAGGTATGCCCCCACCTGCTGCATACACGTCTGACGCGGGTCTGCCTTGGCGGCGCGGATGGTAATCTTATCCTCCACAGGAATCTTATCATAGCCGTAAACACGGGCGATCTCTTCGATGAGATCAATCTCTCTTGTAATATCGTTTCTCCACGTTGGCGATTTGCACTTCACCGCCCCGCTTTTTTTGTCTGACTGAGGATTGAAGCCTAAGTCCTCAAGGATGCTGAATACCTTTTTCTCCGGCACATCAAAGCCGAGAATCTGAGTAAGCCTTTCAGGCCTGAGGGTAATCTCAGGGATCTCTTCAAGCTCTGAGCAGCTGTCTGCAATGCCCTTTGCTGCCGCCCCGCCTGCAGCCATAATAATAAGCTGAGCGCACCGGCGAGATGCCCACTCGATACTGCGGATGTCTATATTTCTCTCAAAACGGAAACTCGCCTCGGAACCGAGCCCGAGCCGCCTTGCTGTAGTGCGAACGCTTACAGGATCGAAAAACGCCTCTTCGAGAAGAATTTTTGTGGTTGTCTGGCTTACTTCCGTTTCAAAGCCGCCCATAACCCCTGCAATCGCTACGGGATTTTCCTCATCAGCTATCACGAGCATATCAGGTTTGAGCTCGCATACGGTGTGGTCTATGGAGGTAAGCTTCTCGCCTGAAATTGCCTTGCGCACGTTTATCGTATCGCCGGAGAGCTTATCATAATCGAATGCGTGCGGGGGCTGGCCGCATTCAAGCATCGCGTAGTTTGTGGCATCTACAACGTTATTCACGCTGCGAAGCCCGCTCGCCTCAAGCCTTCGAACCATCCATTCAGGGCTCGGGCCAACCTCAATGCCCTCGATATAGCTCGCTGTATAACGTTTGCAAAGGTCGGTTTCGTTTATGTTTACCGCCAGATGACGGCCAACCTCCGAGTCCAGCTCTTTGAGGCTCACTTCAGGCAGCTTCAGAGGGCTGCCCGTGGCAACGGAAAGCTCACGTGCAACGCCGATATAGCTCAGGCAGTCGCCGCGGTTGCTCGTTACCTCGATATCGAGAACCGTATCATCGCCGAAGCTGATCATCTCCTCAAGCGGAAAACCCAGATCGCTGAGGATATCCCCAATCTCCTCGGGGCTTATGTTCAAGTCAATATAATCCCTTAACCATTCCAGAGAAATCTTCATTTCATCACCAAATTAAATTAGCATATTTTGCGGGTAAAGCCCTGAATTGTACTGAATCAATTCAATTTCTCAAGCAAAAGCGAGCAGATTTGAGTGAAAGGCGGACTCGCCTGCTGAAGGAGGAAGGGGAAACGATTATTTTTTTTCCTGCTGCTTTTTTTTCTGCATTTTGGCCCACGTATCTTTCAGCGTTACTGTTCTGTTGAAAACTATATTCTCCGGGCCTGAGTATTTATCCACGCAGAAATAGCCGATCCTCTCAAACTGATACCTATCTAAAGGCTTTGCATTTTTCACGCTTGGTTCTATAAGGCAGCTGTCGATGGTCTGAAGCGAATTTTCGTTTATGTTAGCGGTAAAGTCCTGCCCCTGTTCTGTCTGTTCGGGATTTTCGGTGTTAAAAAGGTGCTCGTAAATATTCACCTTCACCCTCAGTGCATGTTCAGCGGAAACCCAGTGCAGAGTTCCCCGCACCTTTCTCCCGTCCGGCGAGCTTCCGCCTCTGCTTTCTGGGTCGTATGTGCAGTGAACCTCCGCTACCTCTCCGTTTTCATCGAGCTTGTAGTCATGGCATTTGATGAAGTATGCCCCTCTGAGCCGAACTTCCCTGCCCGGTGCGAGGCGGAAGAACTTGCGGGGAGGGTCTATCATAAAGTCTTTTTTCTCAACGTAGATTTCCTTTGAGAACGGAACTTTCCTCATGCCGGCAGATTCATCTTCCGGATTCACCGCTACATCAAACTCTTCGCTTCCGTTTTCAGGGTAGTTTGTGATTACAACCTTCAGCGGATCGAACACAGCCATCACCCTTGGCGAATTTGCGTTTAAGTCCTGCCGGAGGCAGTGTTCGAGGAGGGCATAATCAACGGTGCTGTTGAATTTGTTTACGCCAATCACCTTGCAGAAATTTCTTATTGCCGCGGGGCTGAAGCCTCGCCTTCTCATACCTGATATCGTGGGCATTCTCGGGTCGTCCCAGCCGTCAACATAGCCTTCCTGAACGAGTCTGAGGAGTTTGCGTTTGCTCATAACGGTGTATGTAAGATTCAGGCGGGCAAACTCATACTGATGCGGCCTGTGGACGGGCAGATTATCGAGAAACCAGTCGTAGAGCGGGCGGTGATGTTCGAATTCGAGGGTGCAGATTGAGTGAGTGATGCCTTCGATTGAATCCTCGAGGCCGTGCGCCCAGTCGTACATCGGGTATATGCACCATTTATCGCCTGTGCGGTGGTGGCTTGCGTGAAGGATTCGGTACATAACAGGATCACGCATATTTATGTTCGGGCTCTTCATATCGATTTTGGCTCTGAGAACCTTTTCGCCGTCGCCGAATTCGCCGCTGCGCATCCTCTGGAAAAGCTCGAGGTTCTCCTCAACGCTCCTGTCTCTGCTGGGGCTTTCTTTGCCGGGCTCGGTGAGCGTGCCGCGGTATTCGCGAATCTGCTCGCTCGAAAGATCGCATACATAAGCCTTGCCCTGCTTTATCAGCTCCACTGCGAGCTCGTACATCTTCTCGAAATAGTCGGAGGCGAAATAGAGGCCTTCGTTCCAGTCGAACCCGAGCCAAGAGACGTCTTTTTTTATCGATTCTACATACTCATCTTCTTCTTTGCATGGGTTTGTATCGTCAAATCTCAGGTTGCACTGGCCGGCGAATTCTTCGGCTATCCCGAAGTTCAGGCAGATGCTCTTTGCGTGGCCAATGTGGAGATAGCCGTTCGGCTCAGGGGGGAAACGCGTTACAACTTTGCTGCACTTGCCCGAGTCGAGATCGTTTTTTACGATAGTTCTGATGAAGTCAAGTCTTTCTGTGTTTTTTGTATTTTCACTGTCCATTCTTAGCCCATTCAGCTTTTATGTTCAAAGTTTAATCTAAGACTGCTCATTGCAGGTTTTGCTTACATATTCGCAGACAACCTCAGTGGAAATTCCGCCTCTAGGGGTAAATGAAGCGGTAATCTTCATCCATTTTGGCTTGCAGCATTCCACGAGGTAATCGAGTATCTCGTTGGCTGCAGATTCGTAGTAGATACCGCGGTTTCTGAAGCTCTGCATATAAAACTTGAGGCTCTTGAGCTCGATGCAGTATTTATCGGGGCAGTAGTCTATGCTTATAGTCCCGAAGTCCGGCTGCCCTGTAACCGGGCAGACGCTGGTAAACTCGGGCACCTCTGTGCTTATTACATAATCCCTGCCCGGGCGGGGATTATCGAATAAATCTATTTTTGTTTCGCTGGCCATAATATTTGCTCTAAAATTTATAACGGTTATACTCACATATACTAACCGGCAGGCGGGCTGTGATTATTCCGCTTGCCGCAAAGCTGTAATTCTACAGAAAACAAGCAATATTGAAACATTAAAGCTTAAAGATATGCACGATAAAAACAAAGCTGTTGTACTGCTATCAGGCGGGCTTGATTCGGGCACAACCGCTCAAATCGCCTCAAGCGGGGAATTGGAAATCTATGCAATGAGCTTCTCTTACGGACAGAGGCATACTGTGGAACTGGAGGCAGCCAGCAAGATTGCGGATTTCTGCAAAGCTCGGGAGCATCGGATTATCGATATAGACCTAGGCAGGCTGGGCGGGTCTGCACTTACCGACAGCTCAATTGATGTACCCAAAGACAGGAGCGAGGGCGAGATGGCCTCGGGGGTGCCGAGTACATACGTTCCTGTAAGAAACCTCGTGTTTCTCAGCTATGCACTTGCTTGGGCGGAAGTTCTCGGGGCGTTCGATATTTTTATCGGCGTGAACAGCCTTGATTATTCCGGCTACCCGGACTGCCGGCCGGAATTCATAGAATCATTCGAGAAAACCGCCAACCTCGCCTCTGCTGCATCCGCTGAAGGAGGGGGCAGGTTCAAAATCAATGCCCCGCTTATGCAAAAAACCAAGGCCGAGATAATCCTTGAAGGCAAGCGGCTGGGCTTCGACTACTCTCTCACGCACAGCTGCTACGACCCCGATGAAAACGGACTAGCCTGCGGCAAGTGCGACAGCTGCAAGCTTCGATTGAAAGGCTTCAGAGAAGCCGGCCTGAAAGACCCGATTAAATATCAATAGATTTCTCACCAGCAATCAAATTTGAACGCACTTGCAAAATTTTGACAGTGCATAAGCTCAAGTTATAATCGATTTGAATTTTTGAACACCAACTCTCATTTTTGGAGATAATCGAATTATGAAAACCAGCCACTTAATAATAAACGGAGACAGCCGAAATATGGCTGAACTGGCTGATGAATCAGTCGGTTTGGCTGTAACATCCCCCCCCATACTGGCAGCTGAAAGATTACGGCTCTAGCAATCAAATAGGTTTTAATGACAGCTACGAGGATTACATAAACAATCTTAACCTTGTGTGGAAGGAATGTTACAGGGTTCTAAAAAAAGGCAGCCGCTTGTGTATAAATATTGGAGACCAGTTCGCAAGAGCTGTTTACTACGGCAGATACAAGGTTATACCAATCAGAACCGAAATTATCAAGTTCTGCGAAACTATAGGTTTCGATTATATGGGGGCTGTTATATGGCAGAAAAAAACTACTACTAACACAACAGGCGGTGCATCACTTATGGGGAGCTACCCATACCCTAAAAACGGGATTCTCTCAATAGATTATGAGTTTATTTTGCTTTTCAAGAAGCTCGGCAAGCCGGCAAAGCCAACAAAAGAACAAAAAGAAAAGTCAAAAATGACCAAGGAGGAATGGCGCAGTTATTTTACCGGCCACTGGTATTTCGGCGGGGCAAAGCAGGACGGTCACATAGCAATGTTTCCTGAAGAATTGCCTAAAAGACTTATTAAGATGTTTTCTTTTGTCGATGAAACAGTATTAGACCCATTTCTCGGGAGCGGAACAACAACGCTTGCTGCCCAAAAACTCAATCGTAAATCTGCCGGGTATGAAATTAATCCTGAATTCATTCCGCTTATCAAAAAGAAATTGGAAATTGATAAAGGGAAACAGTTTGAAAATTCAGAAGTTGAATTCAAAGTGCAGCAAATCGAGCAGCCCTGCTGCACAAACGAGATTGAAAAACTTCCTTACAAATTTGAAGACAGCCACCGCTTTGATAAAAAGGTAGATCCCAAAAAGCTTCAGTTTGGCTCTAAGCTTGATAGCAGCAGGAAAGATAAAAAGCTTGAAGAAGGATTTTATTCTGTGAAGGAAATAATATCCCCCAATCTGGTTCAGCTGAAGAACGGGCTGACAGTCCGCCTGCTGGGGATAAAAGAAAAACAGGGAGCAAATGGGGAAGCAATGGAATTTCTTCGCCTGAAAACTAAGGGGCAGAAAGTATTCTTCAAATATGATCAAGAAAAATACGACCAAGACAGCAATCTGATGGTTTATCTGTATCTCAAGAATAAAACTTTTGTAAACGCCCATTTAATCAAAAAGGGCTTAGCTGAAGCTGAGAAAAACGGTGAGTATAAAGAGAAAAGTAAGTTCATAAAATTGGAAGAAGGAAATGGCAAAAGAGCGGATTTTGAACAGCGCGATGAACCGGTTTCAACTGAATTTCAAAAGGAATGTGGGAGCAACATCTGAGAACATCAGGAAATGCGATCCAAAAACTCTTCAGGAATGGCAGAATTATTATTTCTGAAACGTCCGCTCCAAAGAACACATAGAAGAGTTAGGCAGAAAGCTCTACATTAAAATTACAGAAGTTATACAAGCCGAAGTTGAAGAAATCACAGAGCAGGACTGCATTGAATATATATTCAAAATGGTTATTGACCGAACTTATGACGGCTATGTAACAGAAATAAATACAGTTTATGGGCAGCTTGAGCAGAAAATTGGCTGCAAGATTGAACCTGCCCCGGACAAATGGGACAGACTTTACAACGTTGACTTTTACATCAAGGTAAAAGATAACTATCTGGGGATCCAAATCAAACCTGTCAGCGAAGGGATTCAGCTTTCGCAAATCTTCAAAGAAAGGGGCCTGCAGGCTCATTCTCACTGCCAGTTCAGAGAAGTTTTTGGCGGCAAGGTTTTCTATGTATTTTCTTCAAAAGTAAACGGCAAAAAGATGATAAGAAACCATGAGGTTGTAGAAGAAATCAAAGAGGAAATCAGGCGTATAGAAAACGCTTAAACGCAGACAGTTTATGTTTAAAAATTATTTTGATCACCCCGCCACTATACCTTGCCTTCTTTAATCTGTTCGAGGGTTTGCCAGCGGTCGTATTTTTCTTCAAGCTGTTTTTCAAGATCTTTGAGCCTCGTATTAGATTTTGCGATCTGCTCAGGAGTGCTTTTATAGAAGTCCGGGTCTGCAAGGTCAGAATGAAGCCCGCTGAGTTTTTCCTCAAGTGTTTCGATTTGCTCGGGCAGTTTCTCCAGCTCCTTTTTTTCGTGGTATGAGAGCCTTCTGGGCTTTTCTGAGGACTTTTTCTGCTGTTTTGCAGGCTTTTTTTCGGGCCGTACTGCCTTGGCTGCATTAAGCTTTTCTCGGATATAATCGTCATATCCGCCTACATACTCGCGTACCTTCCCGCCGCCTTCGAATACGAGCGTGCTTGTAACCACGTTATTCAGGAATGCCCTGTCGTGGCTTACGATAAAGATTGTGCCCTGATATTGAGCGAGCTGTTCTTCGAGCAGTTCGATTGTTTCGATATCAAGATTATTCGTTGGCTCATCAAGCACGAGGATGTTGGAGGGCTTTGCAAAGAGCTTCGCAAGAAGAAGCCGCGTTCTCTCGCCGCCGGAAAGGGCGGAGACGAGGCTCTTTGCCCTGTACGAAGGAAAGAGAAAATCCTTGAGATAGCCCACGGCGTTTCGGGATGTCCCGCCGAAATTTATGTTCATAAAGCCGTCTGCCACGTTCTCAACGAGCGTTTTGTCGTAGTCGAGTTTGTTATGGAGCTGGTCGAAATATGCAACTTTCTGATTCGTGCCTCTTCGCACTCTCCCGCTGGAAGGTTCAAGCTCGCCGAGAATGAGCTTGAGCAGCGTTGATTTGCCAACGCCGTTCTCGCCGGCGATTCCTATTCGGTCGCCTCGGAAAAATTTGGCGGTAAAGTCTGTAACGATGTTTGTTTTCCCGTCGTAACTGAATGAAACGTTTTTCAAATCCGAAACGAGCATACCGCTTGCCTCGGCCTGCTGGAGATTGAGCTTTGCGCTGCCTTCCGGGCTGGTTCGCTCCCGCCTCATCTCACGCATCTTCTGAAGCTCTCGCACGCGGCCTTCATTGCGTGTACGCCGTCCCTGTATGCCTCTGCGTATCCAAACCTCTTCTTCAGCGAGCTTCTTATCAAACTGCTTTTGATGCGCCTGCTCGGCATCAAGGAGCTGTCTTTTCCGTGCGAGGTATTCATCGTAGCTGCATTCAAAGCTTCGCAGGAAGCCTCTGTCCAGTTCGAAGATTCTCGTTGCGAGCTTTCGGAGAAATGCGCGGTCGTGCGTGATGAAAAGCAGCGTTGCCTGAGAACTTAGCAGAAGCTCTTCAACTTTTCTGATTGAATCTATGTCAAGGTGGTTGGTGGGCTCATCAAGCAGGATCAGATCTGGGCTTCCGGCCAGAACCCTTGCGAGAAGTACTTTTCGCTTCATACCTGCCGAAAGGCTGTAAAAACTGCTCTGCAAAGGCAGCTCAAGCTTTGAGGCAGCCGCCTCAGCCTGAGTTTGAATTTTCCACCCGCCTGCTGAATCAATCTCTTCAGTAAGGCTGTGGAGGGTTTGAGTTTCCTCTTCAGTATGCTCGTGAGAAGCGGAAAGGCGGAGGAATTCAGAAAGCTTCTCCCCTGCGGGGCCTGCGCCTTTCAGTATTACATCAAATATGCTCCCCTCGAGGCTTGCTGGAACTTCCTGCTCAAGCGAGGAGATTTTCAAGCCCTTCTGGAAGTTTAATTCCCCGCCGAGGGGTTCAAGCCTGCCTCTGAGAACATTGAGAAACGTAGTTTTCCCGCAGCCGTTTCTGCCCATGAGAGCGAGCCTTTCGCCCTTCTCAACTGCAAAACCGGCCTTATTAACAAGCAGTGGCCCGCCGTAGCCGGCGTCCAGATCTTTGGCTACTATTATTGACATAATTTAAAATAAAGAAAAAACTGCCCCGGATGTACTGAAGGAGCTTCAGTAAAAACGGCAGGCAGCTTTTATGTTTTTCAGTAAAACTCAGGTAGGAGAGACAATCATTATCATTCTTCTGCCCTGCATATTCGGGGCTCTGTCCACCTTAGCCACATCTTTGAGCATCTCGGCAATCGAATCCATCAGCTCTTTGCCCTGATCGGTATGCGCCATCTCTCTGCCTCGGAAACGCAGAGTAAACTGCACTTTATCGCCCTTATCGAGGAACTTTCGTGCGTGATTAACCTTAACATCCCTGTCGTTATCGCCGATCTCGGGCCTGAGCCTGATTTCCTTCAGGCTAACCACATGCTGCTTCTTGCGAGACTGCTTCTGCTTTCGCTTCTGCTCGTAGAGCCATTTGCCGTGATCCATAATCCTGCACACGGGCGGCTCAGAATTAGAAGCCACTTCAACCAGATCAAGCCCGACTTCAAACGCCATATCAAGGGCCTGCTCTGTTTTTACAACACCTACCTGATTGTTCTCGTGGTCAATGAGGCGAACTTCAGGAGTTCCTTTTTTGATCCTCTCATTAACCCGGGTACTGTTAGTCTTGCTGATAGTATATACCTCGTTAATTTAACATTGAAAAATTACTGTTTATTCCTGCATCGATTCTGATTACAGGCTTATTTCAAGCTCTGCTTCTCGCGATTTTGCCTTCTCTGCCATTTCCGCAATAACTTTATCACAGTCTGCTTCGAGCGTTTCTTTTACAGACCTTGTCCTCAGGTTCACAGCTTTCTGCTCCTGTTCCTTCGGGCCTGCAATCATCATATACGGGAGCTTATCGGTGTGTGCTTTTGCGATTTTTGCTCCGATTTTATCATCGGAAAGGTCTGTACCTGCCCTGATGCCGGCATGCTTGAGCTTCTTTGCTACAGACTGAGCATAGTCGTTTGTTTTCTCGCTTATAGACAGCACGCGCACCTGCTCGGGAGAGAGCCAGAGAGGCATTGAACCTGCATAATGCTCGATAAGTATGCCCATAAATCGTTCGAAAGAGCCCAGAACAGCCCTGTGCAGCATTACCGGCGGTTTCTCCGTATTGTCCGGTGCGGTATAAACAAGGTTAAACCGCTCGGGCATTGAGAAATCCAGCTGTATTGTACCGAGCTGCCAGCTGCGTCCGATTGCATCTTCCACATGGAAATCAATCTTAGGCCCGTAGAAAGCGCCGTCGCCTTCGTTTATTACAAAATCTATATCCTTGCTTTCCAGAGCGCCTCTCAGGGCACTTGTTGCCTTATCCCAGATCTCATCGGAGCCGATGTGTTTCTCCGGCTTGGTTGAGAGCTCAATATGGAAATCTGAGAAGCCGAAGGTGGAGTACATCTCGAAGACAAGATCAATAACCCCCACCACCTCGCTCTGAATCTGCTCCGGAGTGCAGTATATGTGCGCATCATCCTGAGTAAACTGGCGTACACGGACGAGCCCGTGAAGCGAGCCGCTCGGTTCGTATCTGTGCACGAGGCCGAGCTCGGCATATCTGAGCGGGAATTCTTTGTATGAGTGTTTGGCCGAATTGTACACGAGGCATCCGCCCGGACAGTTCATCGGCTTAATTGCATAATTCGTTTCCTCCACTGATGTGAAGTACATATTCTCCTGATAATTGTCCCAGTGGCCTGATCTGTGCCAGAGCTGTTCGTTGAGCATTATCGGGGTTTTGATTTCTTCGTAGCCGTATTTATCGTGCACCTCTCTCCAGAAGCTCACGATGCTGTTCCAGATTCGCATCCCCTTCGGGTGCAGAAACGCAAAGCCCGGGCCTTCTTCATGGAAGCTGAAAAGACCAAGCTGCTTACCGAGAACTCTGTGGTCTCGTTTTTTGGCTTCTTCGATCCTGTGGAGGTATTTCTTGAGCTCCTTTTTGTCCCGCCAGCAGGTGCCGTACACCCTCTGGAGCATCTTTTCCGAGGCGTCGCCGCGGTAGTATGCACCGGCTACGCTCATCACCTTGAACGCCCCGATTTTAGATGTGCTGGGTACATGCGGACCTCGGCAGAGGTCTCTGAAGCCCTCTCCCTGATAGTAGAAGCTGATTACATCGCTTCCCGCACGCTCGATATTGTCTGTTTTGTAGCGGTCTGCGGAAACTTCCCTGAGCCCTTCTTCTTTTGTCATTTCAATGCGCTTGAAGGGTTTGTCCGCCTTAACAATCTCGGCCATCTTATTCTCGATAGCCTCAAAGTCTTCTGTGCTTATCGGTTTGTCAAGGTCTATATCGTAGTAGAAGCCGTCTTTAACGACCGGCCCGTAAACTAGCTTCGCCTCAGGCCAAAGAGAAAGGATTGCCTCGGCCATCACATGCGCGCAGCTGTGCCGCATTATCTCAAGCCCCTCTTCATCCCGGCTGGTAATAATCTTCAGCTCAGCATCTTTGTTTATTTGCGAGCTCAGGTCGAGCTTCTCGCCGTCCACCTCTGCTGCAACAGCCGCTTTGGCCAACCCTGAGCCTATCTTTTCCACTATCTCGTATATCGTGGAGCCTGATTCAGCCTCTATAAGCTTCCCGTCAGGCAGTTTTATGTTAATCATCTGTTATTTCCAATGCAGTTCTATCAGAACAAAATTTAACGATTTACAATGATAATCTCGTAATATCAAAAGTCAAGAATCACAGACAAAATCAGGGGGTACTTATTGCTTTAAAAGGCATTTAAATATAGTAAAACAAGATTTTTAGACTTTATGGCTTTATACTACTTTTTGCAAATATATACTGGCTGGCTTGGAAGATTACACTTTTTTATAAGTTTTTGAGACACAAAATCTGCAGGATAGTATTTTTCGAAATTAAAGCCAGAAATTTCAAGTTTGTCTTCAAAATCGATACCATAAACTCTCATGTGATCCACATTTCCAAATCTTCGAATTCTTTCCTGCGGGTCATCAAGCTCTAAATCTGCATCTGTTACTTCTAAATTCTCATTGATTGGTATTGACAGCAGCATCCAGCCACCCGGTTTTAATACTCTATAGAATTCAGTAAGGGCTTTTTTATCATCCGGAACGTGTTCTAAAACGTGGCTTGAGTAAATAACATCAAAACTTTCGTCAGGATAGTTTATATCAGTTATATCTATCTTCTCCATAGCCTCAGGACTGTTTAAATCTGCACTAAGGTAATCAATATGGGATAAATTAGAAAAAATTTCAGTAAAACATTTTTCTGGAGCAATATGAAGCATTTTTTTCTGCTTTTGAGAATTCAGCAAATCGGTTTTTTCTTTCATAAGAAACCAGAAAAAACGATGCCTTTCAAAAGAGCTGCATACCGGGCAAATAACCCCCTCTCTATTTTTTTCTCTGAAGAAGAATATGGCATAAATCTTTTCAAATGAGATCTGCATATCGGACAGTAACAACTAAAACCGAAATTCAAAACCTTTTTTTTGAGCCTATCTGCCGGCTTCCTTAAGGGTTTAGGTATGAGGTAATACAATTTGGACATTATTCTTTCTGCCTTTCTTTATTTTATCTCCACTTCCACCATCCGTTAGGACTTGAACCATATTCCAGCCTTGCCTTTAATTTTTCAGCATCAACGGCTTTAACATGTCCATCAATAAATGCCTGATTACTCAGCTCTGGAACGCCTCCCCATAAATGAGAGTTAAATGTAGAAAAATTGTAACTTTTATCCTTTCCGATATTTCCATAAGGGGAATATTTCATTCGGCAGCTGATTTGATCAGTTATTACAGGATTAGTTTTGCCCCTCTTATCATAAGTTTTACAAGGACCTCTGCAATCATTTTCATCAACCACAGTAAAAACCGACTCACTTTCACGAGGCGGCAAATCGCTATTGTAAACTTCTATATGTCTCGGCACCCAGTAATACTACCCTACAACAATAGCTTCGCCTTCGCCCCTTTCTCGATTCATAGATTTATAAACTCTGCGCTGTGTTGTAGAAGGGCAATACAACTCTTCATGCTCCAAACAATAATTGTCTTCCAGGTAATACACCATATCTTCTGACCAGTCATGCAGGATTGGGCCGTTAGGAGCTGAAAAACAAGGCAAATAAGAATCATTATTGTTTGCGTATGTAGAACATATTACAACAAAATTGTGAAGATAATTTTTACAGACAGTTCGTTTTGCCAATTCCCTTGCACGACCTAAAACTGGGATTAATACTGAAATTAATAGAGCCAATATTGCTATCACAACCAACAGCTCAATTAATGAAAAGCCTCTTATTTTATATCTGCTTTTCATAGAACAAGTTTTTCTCCGAATTCTCAAAACTATATTTATTAGCTAACAGCTTTAACTTTACTTTTTTACTGAAAATATTCAATGAATTTAGTATAATATAATGAAGCTCAATAATATAGCGTAGGTTTATCTCTACAAGAATTAAAAACTTAAATGGGTTAGGCTTTAGTCGAAATCTACCGTTAAATTGCTCTTAAACTGCGTCTTCCTCGGGCATCATAACAAATTTGCTCAGCTTCACCCCCTTCAGTGCAGCGAGCTGTTCAGACAGGAGCTTTATATTTTCTGCTTTTCCCTTGGTTATAATAACCTCCATACAGCTTAAATGGCTAAGGTGCACGTGGGTTGAAGCGATTACCTCCATTATATGCTGGTGCTGGAGGTCGGTGAGTTTCTGAGCGAGGCTTGATTTATGGTGGTCGTAGATGAGTGTTATACAGCCCACAGCATCTTCATCCCCGCGGGAGAGCTTTTCTTCAGCGAGCTTCTGCCTTATAAGATCCCGAACCGCTTCAGACCTGTTTTTTACGCCTGATTTCTTTATAAACTTGTCAAATCTTTCCAGCAGCGGGTCTTCTATAGACACGCCTATTCTCTCGATATTCACTGTTTATCCTCTAATTCTTCCTGAACTGGTGCAACGCAGAAAATATAAACCAGCGGCGTCTTACCTGTGTTTTTTATGTCGTGAAGCGTATGAGGCGGGATATAGCACACTTTCCCCTCACCCACTTCATAAGGTTTTCTATCTTCGCCGAGGAGGGCCTGCCCGCTGCCTGCAAGGAAAACCAGCGTTTCCTCGTGCGATTTAGTAGAGTGCTCTCCGCAGGTTTCTCCTTTTTCCAGCCGAACCCTGCCCGAGCGCATGCCGCAGGTTTGTGGAGCGCCTTCGAGAATCGGCTGATACTTTCCGTCTTTCTGGAGATCAGTTACTTTAGGTTCAGAGGCCATTATTTTTTCCTTTAGTTTTTTCTTGAATATGAAAATTTATAGTTTAGAGTATCTGTTGCTACGATTTTGATTTTTTTATGCGCTTTGTCAAAAGGAAATATTATTTTTGGGAGAATCTTATGGTTAAGTCATCGCTAATCTGCATTTCAGTTCTCACGTGTTCGGCTCTTTTCGCAGCAAGTACATCGCCCCAGCCTGTAAGCCACGAACAGCTTCAGGCAGTTCATCCAGACGGGACAAGCTTCTTTGATGATTCAGGCTCGCTGATGGTTTCGGTGGAGGGGATCCTATTGAACAGTCCTGAAGAATATCTGAACCCCGATCCTAATTCCACCGTGCAGGAGTGGTTTATGGGCGGCCAATGGCAGATATACATTCAGGGAGAAGGCTCCGACCATGCTGGAACGGCCTGCTGGATGGGACAGAACTACGGCAACGGCCCCGGCGATGAAAACTACACAAATCAGCAGTGGCTCGATGAGCTGTCTCGGCTGAACAGGGACCCGCAGACAGGCCATATCTTCCGCCCGGGAGACAGGGTTCGGGTAACAGGCACGTATCTTTTCTATGCTGGAAAACTTAACATCAATGAAAATCACGAGATAGGCGAGGCTTTCGATTTTACGGTAGAGCTTTTAGAGCCGGCTGTTGGACTGCCGCAGCCAGAGAAGATTCAGCTCAGCGACGTAAAGAATCCTGACAACACAGATCTTTTCGACGAAACACGCAATACAGGCGGGGAATATTATCAGTCCAGACTGGTAAAGCTCGAAGACGTACAGATCTCTGACCCTGAGAACTGGGCACCCGGCGCAGAGCTGACCGCCACCAACGGCAGCGGCCTTACAATCCCAATAAAGCTCGGCCTCGGGAAAGGCTTCGAGAACCACCCCTGCCCTGAAGGAGAGATTGATATCGTGGGCGTGTTCGACCAGGAAGCTCCGGGCTTCCCTCCAGACCCTACAAAGGGCTACAGGATTATCGTATTAGATTACCACGGCAGCAGCGAAGTTTTGGGCACTCTGGATACCGGCAGAGGCAATATGCCTTCGGATATCAACGGCGATTTCAAAGTGGACTTGGAAGATTTCGCAGAGCTGAGTTTGAACTGGCTCAAAACAGCTTCCGGATTGTATAAGGCTCTCAACAACGGGCTTATTTAGACAAGAAAGAGCAAGGGATGCCTAAATTAAGGCTCTCAAAGGGATTTACAATGATAGAGCTTCTGGTAGTGATATCGATTATCGCACTGCTGATATCGATATTGCTTCCAGCTCTCTCGCTTGTTCGCGAGAAGGCTTCTGTTGCGAGGGTGAATGCTGAGCTCAGGCAGATTGGAATCTGCATTGAGATGTACACAGAAGACAACGGGGGAAAACACCCTCCAACCAGAGAAGACTGCTCGCTCCGCTGGCACGACAATCAGCTCCCGCCAGAGCTGGTTGAAGGAGGGTATCTGCCTTCGCCCGAGGAAAAAAGCGGGATGTCTGCCAGCATTGAAGACCCCTACACCAAAGGGGATACGTACAAATACAAGGCTGTAGGAGAGCTCTATCAGAACGACAGGTATATGGGCGATTTGAAGAAATCATACCTTTATGTGCCTAAGGGATTCCCCGCAAAAAATCCGGGCAGCAGGCCGGAAAACGACATCAAATACACAAACCCCAACGCATCCCCTGTTACGTGGGTGCTTTACAGCCAAGGGCCGGAATTTGATGAATGGGAGATGATAAAAGAAAAAAACGGCCCCGTGCCAAGGCGCGTGTGGTACGACAGCAAAGAAAGAAAAGGTATGATAGTGCGAATGAAACTAAGAGGCAAACCCTATGACCATATCGGCACATTCAAGGATTAGAGTAACGGCTGTTTCAATCATTGCTGCGGCGTTTATTCCCGCCCTGCTCTCCGGCTGCGGAGACAAAGAAAAGGAAAAGAGCGATGCGAAGTTTGCCGCTGCTAATTCATACATCTTTTCGGCTCTCTCGCATATCACAGGGAATCCTGAAGCAACAGTTAATCTCGTTCCGCCCGGGATGTGCCCGGGGCATTTCGATATCTCACCTTCGCAGGTAAAGGAGCTTTTCAACTGCAGGCTGCTTTTCCTGTTCGATTTTCAGGGTAATATAGAAGATTCGGTGCAGAGGATTTCTCAAAGGGGGCTAAAGCTCAAAAAACTCAAAGCCCCGGGCGGGATGTGCCTGCCCAAAACATACGAAAACATAATATCCCAGCTTTGCAGACACCTCGCGGAAGACAGTCCCGAAACGGCAGATATGTATGAGCTGAGGGAAAAACAGATCACAGAGAAAATCAAACAGTTCTCAGAGAATACACTTAAAAACTTCAGAGAGGCCGGTCTTGCAGGCAGAAAGGTAATATGCTCAGAGCACCAGAAGGCCTTCTGCGAGTGGCTCGGGCTGGAGGTAATAGCTTCATTCTCAGGCCGCGATACAGTAACCCCCACTCAGATAAACGAATGCCTCAAAGCTGCAGAAGGAAAGCAGATTGATTTTGTGATTGCAAACAGGCAGGAAGGAACAAAGCTCGCAGAGGCGATAGCAAAGAGAATTCAGGCAAGGCCGAAAGTTTTCAGCAACTTCCCCGGTCCGGGAGAAGGTGAAAAATCCTGCCAGACTTACTTCGAGCTTGTCGAGCGAAATATCAGCTCTCTTATGAATGACGGACAATAGCTTTGGGTGCTGAGCTGAAAATATCAAATCTCTCAATCAGGGCTTCAGGCAGGGAGATACTCAAAGATATAAATCTCAGCATCTGCCCGGGTGAGTATGTGAATATTATTGGAGCAAACGGAGCCGGCAAAACTACCCTGCTCAAGGCTGCAGCGGGGCTCAAAAGGCCAGCCTCTGGTAAGATTTCATTCGACGGGCAGGATATATACGGTCTCGGATGGTGGAAGAAAACAAACCTCCAGAAGAGGATCGGCTATATACCGCAGTCTGCGGAGTACAATTCTGAGTTGCCCTTCACTGCCGGCGAAGTTGCCGCGATGGGCAGAGTTAGCGCGAGGCGGCTCTTTGAAAGGCTCAAAAGCGAGGATCAGGCCTGCGTGGATGAATGGCTCGGCAAACTGCATATCAAAGAGCTCAAAAACCAGCCGTTCAGCAGTCTTTCAGGCGGGGAGAAACAGAAGGTGCTGATAGCAAGGGCTCTCACTCAAAACCCCTCTCTTTTAATCCTCGACGAGCCTTCGGCTAATCTGGATTTCTACTGGAAAAAAGAAATATCAAGGCTCGTAAAAGATTTGCAGAAGGCACTTGGGATCACGGTGGTTATGGTATCTCACGAGATCTCAGCAATCCCTCAAGACAGCGATAAAACCATTCTGCTCAGAGAAGGAGCGCTTGCCGGACAGGGCTCTTCCGAGAAAGTTCTCGCCTCAGAAGAGTTCGAAAAGGCCTACGGACGCAGGCTGAGGCTTTCAGATTCGCAAGCGGATGGATTCTTCGAGTTTCCGGGCTTCAAGGCGGAGGACTAATCTTGGATTCATTCTTCTATTTGGTGATATTTGCAGGAGCGGTGGCAGGAGCGAGCACGGGCTTTCTGGGCGTTTACATCGTTGGTATGCGTATGCCTTTTATCGGAACGTGCATCTCGCACGCCGCCATGGCGGGAACAATCTTCGCCCTTATTTTTCAGATCAGCCCTGCACTGGGAGCGATGGCATTTTCCCTGCTCGCTTCCACATCCATGGCAGCGATACCGCCGGAGAAATCAAGGCTTGATACCAACGTAGGCCTTGCGATACTCTTCTCATTCCTGCTCGGGCTCACTTTCCTCGGCGTGGGGCTTATGGAAAACAGCCGCTCGGAGATGCTCGGGCTTCTCTGGGGAAGCCTTTTATTCGTACAGAAGGATTCTGTTGCAGCGATATGCGCAGCGGCAGTGCTGATTGTGATATTTGCGTTTCTTTTCGGCAAGGAAATGAAGGTTCTGCTCTTCAGCCGGTCAATCGCAGCGGCCACAGGCATACACGAACGCCTCGTTTACTGCATATTTCTCGCAATCTGCGGAGTTACAATTTCCGTGAATCTGCAGATTGTGGGCGGGCTTATGGTTTTCAGCCTCATCACCAACCCAGCAGCGGCGGCATATCAGGTCTGCAGCAGACACAAAACCGTAATCATTGCTGCAAGCTGCTTTGGTATGCTCTCAACGGTTCTGGGTTTTTTGGTGTCGTACTGGTTCGACCTGCCCTCAGGGGCATGTATAGTGCTTCTCAGCACGGCAGTATTTGCCGGAGCGGTAGGCTGGAGAAGGATAAGCGAATCGGGCAGATTCCAGAAAGCGGGACGATAAGATAATGTTTTTATGCTTTGTTTAAACCACGAGCAGCGCTGAGATATTTCAGCCACTGAGCGGCGGCAAGAAGCATTAAGGGATATTTTTAGACAGAATTTTTAAAGTTCAAGGCAATGATAAGGGGAAAGTTTTTCTCCTGCAGCTGCCGCTAACTCAGATGTTTAACATCCCCCGTACTACAGCGGAGTTCGCCGTGGCGGACCCGCTATGCATTCTTTTAGAAAAGATTATTCGCTTATGATTTTGCCACTTGCCGCTCGCCGCTAATCTTCACTAATTCCAATAAAATATCGTTTTTTCGTGGTATAATCCAAATAAAATCTGTGCCATCAGTGCCATCTGTGGATAATAAACTTCGCAACGGACTCACGATACGAACATTTATCTGCATTACTCCGATACCTCTCCGCCTGCGGCGGACAGGCTCAATGTTTAACATTCCTTTTAAATCGGTGGTTAAATTATTCTTAATTGAGGCTGTTTTGCTCATCACCGGCCAGAGAGCTGCCCCGCAATTTGATATTCTCCACTAATGCGGGAGCTGAAGTTTTTACACAGAGGTATCGGAGGAAGCGGAGGGGAGAATTTTTTGACGGGATTTACAGGATTGACAGGATTTTTCGGCGGGTAATTTTCTTAAACCACGAAGGGAGCGAAGGGGCGCGAAGGATTTTTTGTAAGTTGTTTTACAGAAATGCTTTACATTCATAAAAATATCTGCGCTGTTTAACATTCCCCGTACTACAGCGGAGTTCGCCGTGGCGGACCCGCTAGGCATTCTTTTAGAAAAGATTTTTCGCTTATGATTTTGCCACTCGCCACTCGCCACTTGCCACTAATCTTCACTAATTCCAATAAAATATCGTTTTTTCGTGGTATAATCCAAATAAAATCTGTGTCATCCGTGCCATCTGTGGATAAAAAATTAAATCAAACCATATCCCCTTCGTGTGTTTCGAGGGCTTCGCGGTTTATAAAAAAAGCAATGAGTTATTCACCGCTCAAAGGGGCATGCAAACCTTGGCGGGATTTCTTACAACTTAAAACAGATCACTTCCAAAGTAAATTTATCGATGTAAGACCCGTTAATGCGAAATAATGGCAAGCCTGCTGATATGCCTGAAGCGGTAATTGCTCTGGCAGGTATTGCAAACAGCGGAGCGGGCTGAATTATGCCCAATATAGGGGGGCGTTTGCGTAATTATCAGGCAGGGCGAACGAATATATATTATGAAATACCGACCAAAATCTGCAAATGAGTATGATTGGCTCATAAGCAAATTAGTCCTGAAATCTCAAGAAAAAGGGCTGCAAACTATAATGCAGCCCTTATATGATAAACAAAAGGAAAGTACTGCAACGACTTATCTTAGTGAGAATAATCGTGCTTCAGCACCATATCAATCTCATGGTCGTGGCAGAGGTGGAACATGTTGCCGTAGAACATCTTTTTAGTCCGAGGTCGATAGCCGACCATATCTACGCCGTCTCTAACTTCTGTACGCCATCCGGACTTCTCAAGAGTCTTGGTTACTTTCTGTTCCAGTGCATCCATAGTTCACCTCCGTGAATGAATAATGTTTTTTAATTAACACAAAAAAAACCGCTTCAAGAATAATACTCCTTATTCTCCGAAGCGGTTTGTATTTAACTTTTCTTTTTCGTTCATACGTGTCCCGTTTTACCAAAGAAAAAACCCGACTCGCCGGAACTTTCGTCCTGGCTCACCGGGTTTCTTCTACTGGTTTTTTTACTTTTCTCAACTTGGATAGCCTCTAAATAATGAATCTTCCAAATCTCATTGGATATTAATATAGCATATTAAAATCAGGGTTTCAAGCCAAAATTAAAAAATTTTTAACATTTTTTGAACCTTAGCTTAATTTTTTTGTTTTCGCCTGCTTGTACATTGCTGTTTGCCCCGCCAAATTTTTTCTTTCGAAAAGCCAAATTAACCTCTCACCCGCAGAGGGTTCAGATTGACTTAAAGCATATTTTTCGTAAACTGTTAGCTCAGGGTTACGGTTCAGTTCATTATACTTTTGAGACATATTTATGAGCTACAAGAGAGAAGAATGCGGTGTTTTCGGAATCTGGAACACTGGAAACCCCGCAGAAAAAATATATTTCGGCCTTCACAGCCTCCAGCACAGGGGGCAGGAATCCGCCGGAATGACTACAACAGACCGCAGTTCACTCAAACATTTCGCAGGCATGGGAACTGTATCTAAGGTTTTTCGCAAGTCGTCTATGAATATTATCCCCAAGCTCAGCGAAGAGACCTTCGGCGGGATAGGCCATGTTCGCTATTCCACAGCCGGAGCGAGCATGCGTGATAATGCCCAGCCAATGGTTGCGGCGTATTCACAAGGCGAGGTGGCCGTGGCTCACAACGGCAACATAACCAACGCCGACATCCTTCGCGAGGAATACGAATCCACAGGCAGCATATTCAAAACCACCTCGGACACTGAGATCCTCATTCATATGCTCGCCAAACCCGCCCATATTAACAAGACAGACACAATAGCCCACGTTATGAGACATCTCGACGGGGCTTTTTGCGTTTTATACCTCTTCCCCGACCGCATTGAAGCCGCCAGAGACCCTCGCGGGATAAGGCCTTTGAGCATAGGCAAATCTCAGGACGGGGCTTGGTGCGTGGCCAGCGAGAGCTGCGCGTTTGATGCGATAGGCGGAAAGCTTGTTCGGGATGTGGAGCCCGGGGAGATCGTTACGCTAAGTGATGACGGGCTTTCAAGCAGATTTTTCATAGAACCCGGCTCAGTAAAGCCATCTCACTGCATCTTCGAACACGTGTATTTCTCACGTCAGAACAGCAGGGTTTTCGGGGAGAATGTGCATATTGCAAGGAAAAATTTCGGAGCCCAGCTCGCAATAGAGCACCCCGCAGATGCGGATGTTGTGATTCCTATTCCAGATTCCGGGACAGCCTCAGCGATTGGATACGCCAATCAGAGCGGGATACCGTTTGATATGGGGTTTGTGAGAAGCCATTATATTGGGCGGTCTTTTATCGCACCAACCCAGGAGATGCGCGATCTGGCAGTGAGGCTGAAGCTTGCGGTTATTAAAGAGGCGGTAGAAGGCAAGCGGGTGATAGTGGTGGATGATTCAATCGTCCGAGGGACTACCACAAGGGGAAAGGTTAGAGACCTGCGCGCTGCGGGGGCGAAGGAAGTGCATATACGCGTTAGCTGTCCGCCGCTGAAATTCCCCTGCTTCTACGGAGTTGACTTTGCCTCAAAGGAGGAGCTCGTGGCAAACAGGATGGATATGGATGCGCTCTGCCGATACCTCGAAGCAGACAGCATCGGGTATCTTTCCGTTGATGGATTGCTCAGCTGCGTAAACCTGCCTCCTGAAAATTACTGCACAGCCTGCTGGACAGGCAATTACAAGGCTCCAACTCACCGCGCCAGAAGCAAAGATGCTATGGGCAGCAGCCATAAGATGCTTTTTCAGATTGAGGATGTCCGATGAGTGGCTATCTCACCTACGAATCTTCCGGCGTGAATATTGAAGCCAACGATGAGATGGTAGAGCGGATTAAGGGCTCTGTAGGCTCTACGTTCGGGCCGAGAGTGATGGATTTGCACGGAGGCTTTGCCGGGCTTTTCAGCCTTGAAGACAGCGAGAAATTTGCCAAAAACTACAAAAATCCCGTCCTCGTTTCATGTACCGACGGCGTTGGCACTAAGGTTCTGCTGGCAAAAGATATGGGCAGGTTCGATACTGTGGGGCAGGATCTTGTGGCGATGAGCGTTAATGATATGATTGTTCTGGGTGCTGAGCCGCTGTTCTTCCTCGATTACCTCGCAGCAGACAAGCTCAAACCTGAGAAGGTGGCTGTGCTGGTGGAGGGGATAGCCTCTGCCTGCCGGGAGGCGGGATGCTCGCTCATTGGCGGGGAAACAGCAGAAATGCCAGGGATATATGCCAAAGATGATTTCGATATGGCAGGGTTTGCAGTGGGGGTTGTGGAGAAAGACCGAATTGTGAAAGGCCAAAGCGCCGAGCCCGGCGATGTTATAATCGGCCTATCCTCTTCAGGCGTGCATTCCAACGGCTATTCTCTTGTGCGCAATATCTGCTTCAATAAGGCAAGGCTCACGCTGGATTCCCGGATTGATTCGCTTGGGGCAAAGAAGCTCGGCGATGTTCTTCTCGAGCCCACAAAGCTATATGTCAAGCCTGTTCTTGCAGTGCTGGAAGAGCTTGCTGCAGTCAGCGAGGTGAAGGCAATGGCGCACATCACCGGCGGCGGGCTTGCGGGCAATATACCCAGAGTTCTGCCGGAAAACTCAAAGGCGGTAATCGAGAGAAACAGCTGGGATAAGCCCGATATCTTCCCGTTCCTTCAGAAAACCGGGCCTGTGGAGGAAAGCGAGATGTACCGTGTGTTCAATATGGGTATCGGCTTTGTTATGGTTTTAAGCCCGCAGAAAGCTGACAGGGCTGTTGAAATTCTTAGCGAGAACGGCGAAAAGGCTTGGAAAATCGGCAATATCCGCGAGGGCAGCAGAGAAGTTGTAATAAAATAATCACTTACTGCTGCATAAGCTGTCGGGTTATGCATATTTGGCCGTCCGAAACAATTTTTATGAGTGATAAAAAACAAAGACATTACTTTGATATGCTGGGGCGGATATTGAAGCTCTATTTCGCCCGTCCCGCAGACTGTCAAACCCTTGTAACCCAAAGCTACGACCGCATCAGCTCATCTTACGACCAAAGCTGGACAAACCACATGCGCGGGCTCACCGAATCGCTGATAAACCGCCTTGCGCCGCCCACCGGAAGCAAATGTATAGACCTAACCTGCGGGACAGGCTATGCCTCAGAGCTGCTTGCAAGATGCAGCAGCGGGGAGGTAACAGGGGTGGATGCCTCCAGCGGTATGCTCGAGAAGGCAGAAGAAAACTGCGGGGATTTGTGCAGGTTCGTTAATTCAGACGTGCTCGACTTCCTCAAACAGCAGGAGAAGGGAAGCTGCGATATTATCACCTGCTGCTGGGGACTTGGATACTCCAAGCCGATCGCCGTGATTAGGGAGATTGCCAGAGTTCTCAAGCCGGGCGGGAAGGCCGCAGTAATCGATAATTCCATCTTCTCCCTGCGGGAGATTATGTCCTGCTCGTTTCTCACCTTCGCTGAGAGCCCCGAGAAGCTCGAAAACCTAATGCGGTTTAAGTTTCTAACCGGCCCGGGAATGCTTGGGCTTTTCTATAGAATTTCCGGCCTTACAAAAATCTACAGCAGTCAGGGCAGCAAAACATACTATGCCCGTTCGGGGAAAGAGGCCATCGACAGGCTCACCGTCACGGGCGCAGCAGCAGGCTTCGAATACGCGTGCAGACCGGAAGACAAAGATCAAATCTACAGCAGATTCGCAGAGCTTATCGAAGAGAAATACAAAGACGAAATTCCGATTGTCCACCGATACCTTTCGGGGATCGCAGTAAAATGACTTCCCGTATTCTCAGGCTTATCCGGCTGTATTATTCGCTTCCGCTTGCTGGCGGATTTATCGTTATAATGCTCTATCTAAGGGGCGGGTCGCTCGAAGGTGTACTGGAGAAAACGCTGCTCGCCTTCGCCTCGCTTTTCTGCATAATCTCTGCGGCATACTGCCTCAACGACATTTGTGACAGAAGGATTGATGCTGTAAACAAGCCCTCCCGAGTTCTCCCAAGCGGGAGTTTGAATGTAAAGACGGCTATAATCTTCTGCGCAGGCTTATTTGCAGCAGGTCTTGCGTTTGCGTTTTTCTGCGGAGCGGCTTTCTCAATCGCCGCCGCGGGGCTGTCGGGTCTGCTGATACTCTACGACACAAAATCCAAATCAGCAGGCGTGTTTAAGGTTCTGCTTGCTGCCGGGCTCACCACATCGCTCTATCCGCTTGCATTTACCCTCGCTGAACCCGTGCATACTCCCCGCCTTGCCGTTTTATACATCCACCCAGTCTGGCTTTTCTTCAGCTCGCTGGGCTATGAGCTGCTCAAGGATGCCCGAGATGTAAAAGGAGACAGCACCTTCAGCAGCGCAGATTTACAGTACAGGGAGAAAAAATATACACGTGCAGCGAGATTTATTATCCCCGCAGCATCATTGATAACGCTTATCCCGTATTTTGCAGGTATGTGCAGAGAGGTTTACCTCGCCTCTGCCGCGGGGGCAATTCTCCTTGCAATCGCCTCTACAGGGCGCAAACCCTCCGCAGCAATAAGGCTTGTGTACTGCGAGGTTTTCCTCATCACCGCCGGCTCGCTGGCAGATATCATCATCTTCGGCCCATGATTCAATCAAAATGAATTGCTGAAAAGCTAACGTTAATCAGATTTGGTTATGCGGCTTTCCTGAGTTTCGGGTCTATCGCATCACGCAGACCCTCGCCTACGAGGTTGTATGCCATAACGGTGAATATTATGGCCAGTCCGGGGAAGAGAGTCATCCACCATATAAACTCGCCGGAAGAATTAACGCCGAGGCTGAGCATCTGACCCCAGCTCGGCTTTGGCGGGACGATCCCGAAGCCAAGGAAGCTTAGAGCAGCCTCAATGAAAATTGCTCCAGCTATCCCGAAAGTTGCGTTCACAAGAACCGGAGCTACACCGTTGGGCAGGATATGCTTGAAGATAATACTGCTTGTAGGAAGGCCCAGAGCCCTTGCCGCATCCACGAAGTCCTGCTTCCTGAGCTTGAGGAATTCTGCCCGGATAAATCTGGCGTTGCCTGTCCAGCTTGTGATACCGATAATTATCATTATATTGAACAGGCTCTTACCGAAGAAGGCTATAATCGTGAGAATCAGAAAGAAGGCGGGGATCGCCATCATAATCTCTATAAACCTCATCCCTATAAAATCCACAATACCGCCGAAAAAGCCGATAACAGAACCTATAAGAACGCCTATGGTTGTGGATATCCCCACAGCCACAAACCCCACAGACAGCGAGATCCTCGAGCCGTGGATAAGCCTTGCAAGCACATCCGAGCCCACATCGTCCGTGCCGAGAAGGTGCCTCTTCGAAGGCGGCTGATACTTATCTTCCAGCCTTGTCTCAGCATAGCTGTATGGGACTGGCGGGAATACTGCCCAGTTCTCTTCAGATTCCTTGACAATCTGCTTGTAATTTACGGTGCTGTTGTACGCTGGAATAACAGCTTTGAAAAATATTACGCCAGCCAGTATTATACCGGCAGTGATTATAAGCTGCCTTAAGAATATCTCGCCGCGTACAGAAGGCGTGTATTTTTTTGTATTGGATTTGATCTTGAAAATAAGCCCTATGCAGCAGGCTGCCGCAAATAATACGCTGTAGTCCGAGCTGTCTAAGGCAGCGAAAAGCGGAAAGCTCATCTCCCCGTCTATAATTGCAATGTAAGGCTTGCTGTTGGCTATAAAAGGAGCAAAAACCGCTATCACAAACAGCAGAATAATAAAGCCGAGGCAAACTATATTAAGCCTGTTTTTCCGGAACTGCTCCCAAGTGAGCTGTCCGAATGTTTTTCCCCAGTTCCTTTTTTGATTGATACTTTCGTTTGCCATCAGTCGTAAGATATCCTCGGGTCAGCTATTGCATAACATATATCGGCCAGAAGAAGCCCCGCGAGATTAAGCACTCCCGAAATCGTGGCCACTGCCATCACCACATTATAGTCCCTTGTGGTTATCGCTTCGAACGCCAGAAGCCCCATCCCCGGTATTGAAAAGAGCTTTTCTATAATTACAGACCCCGCTATCATAGCGGGCAGAAGAGTTGCCAGAACCGTTATTACCGGTATTATGCTGTTCCTGAACGCATGGCGGAAGATTACTGTTTTCTCAGCAAGCCCCTTTGCCCTTGCAGTTCGAACGTAGTCCATCCTGAGATTATCGAGCATACTCGCCCGGACGATTTTGGTAAGGTAGGTAAAGCCGTTGAAGGTGATGCAAAGCACCGGCAGAACCAGATGCCAGATGCGGTCTTTGAGCCATACGAGGAAGGACATCTTATCGGAGTTGTTGCTGCTTATTCCCGAGGAGGGGAACCAGTTGAAGAAGTCGGGATTGGAGAAATAGCCTATCAGCATCTGCCCAACCCACATTATCGGAAGAGACCACAGAATAAACAGCACGACAGATATTGCCCTGTCGGTGAATCTGTTGTGGCGAAGTGCTGAGAGCGTTCCAAGAGGCAGGGCTACCAGATAGATTATCGTAAAGGCGGTTAGGTTGAGCGTGAGTGTGATGGGCAATCGCTCCGCTATGAGGTCTATAACAGGGCGGTGGTGCTTGAAAGACTGCCCGAAATTGAGCTGAACGATATTCTTGAGCCAGATGAAGTATTGAACTGGTTCGGGCTTATCGAGGCCGTAAAGCTCGAGCTGAGCCTCCCTTGCCTCCTGATTTTGCCCGCTTTGAATACCCTGATCCAGACCCATCTGCATAGCAATCGGATCACCCGGGGCAAGCCGGCTTATCGCAAATACCAGAATAGTAATTCCGATGAGTGTCGGAATCATAAGCAGGATTCTTCTAATAACGTAGGTGGTCATAAAGTCCAGAATTTAAAAAGAATTACTTCAGCTCGCTCAATACTGAATACCTTGCCACAGTCGATCGACGCGGCGGTTATTATATGTTTCATCCCTTTTTAAGCCAACAATTTTTTACCTTCAGCGATTGCGAAAAAGCCTGCGTACAAAAGCGGCGTCCGTTTCGGACTGCACGTGCCTCTCGGATTAAATGTCCGCTGCATTTTTATAAAAAAACAAAGGTTTTAGATAGGTTTTGCAGGACTTTGGAGCATAAGATTGGTTTAAAACGCTAAGAATCGGAGGAAACGATGGTTTTTGTAAATTATTTAATGACACAGATTTAAGCACACTTAAAATTTGCGGAATCAGTGCAGTTTGTGGGTAAAACTTCGATGCGGCTTAAATCTGCCCAGTCAGCGGATATCAAGCATCGTTCTGAAAAAAATGTAAAAAACTGAATGCAGCGGATATTTGAATACAACTCGCAGAAGCCTAATGTTTAATTTGAAGAGGGTTATTTATGAGTTTGAAAAGATGTTTACCGTTTGTCCTGCTCACGACTCTGGCTTTTGCCTCTCAGCCCCCGGAGGAGCTTATCTCTTCCTATTCAGGCGGGGCCGCTTGGAATGAAGACAGCTCAGAGCTCAAATTTATTACCTCCGGAACGATAAACCTCAATCGCGAGAACCTCCGCAGCCATTTCTGGGATGTCCCGAAAGAGGTTTCAAGGATTGTTATCGGGAAAAACTGCATTGTAACCGGCGCATTCCACACCTGCAGCGACTGCACTATAGAAGGCGAAGACAGAAACACATCCATCGTTTACGGCACCGACCAGCAGAAATGGGCAGACAGCAGAGGCCTGAAGGCATACGAGTATTCACAGTTTCAGAATCGAGGAGGGGTTCTGCGCGTCCGCAATCTCACGGCAGTAAATCCGTTCGCATTTTTCATCAGGGGCTGGAAGAATCAGTGCCACGCTGAGAAATGCAGCTTCATAGACAACCGCGGCGGCTGGGGAAACCACTCAGACGGCTTCTCCGGCGGGCACGGCTCGACAATCAAAGACTGCTATTTTGAAACCGGCGATGATGCCATCAAATGCTATTTCGATATTGAGGTTTCAGGCGTAACGATAAAGATGATTCAAAACTGCGTCCCGTTTCAGTTCGGCTGGAATACATATCAGGATTCTGTGAGCAGGATCAAAGACGTAACGATTATTGGCAGCCGGGGCAGAGGCAGGGCGAAACCTGTTTTTCAGTGGAAAAGCGGGGAAGACCATAAGAAGGTATTCATAGACGGGCTGCAAGTGTTTAATCCAAAGGCAAGCGTTTTCGAGCTACAGAGCAAAGGCAGGCTCGATATCGATATAAAAAACGCATTCATTAACGTCCGCAGATACGGCACGAAAAACTTTACAGGCACCCGCAAAATATGCGGAACGCAAAAACAGATGAACCTGCATGTATGCCCGTGAACACCCCGAGAAAATATCAATTTTGACAAGCTGTAAATCCTTTTCAGCAGATATTTATGAATAAGAAAAAATCAGCGGACTTTTTGAAAGCAAAGACGCTTTAAAATCGGCGTTGATAATTTTCCTGTTTGGTTTATATTTTCTCGCTGTTTTTTATCTCTTGAAAGGGATCAAGGCTTATGGCTTTAGGTATTGCAGAGCTGATACTCCTCGGGCTGCTCGTTGACTGGCTGATGCGTTTTGCGCGTATCCCGGGTCTTGTGGGTCTGCTGCTTCTTGGTGTGGTGATGGGTCCGCATTTTCTCGATGCTGTAAACCCCGCTGCTGCCGCCGTTTCAGCGGATTGGCGGATGATTGCGCTTGTGGTTATTCTGCTTCGTGCAGGGCTTGAGATGAGCCGGCAGGCCCTTGCGCAGGTTGGGCTTCGCGCAGGACTGATGGCATTTATCCCGTGCCTGTTTGAGGTGTCCGCAGTAACTCTGGCTGCCCCGCACCTTTTGGGGCTTACTTTACTGGAATCTGCAATGCTCGGCTCTGTGCTTGCTGCTGTTTCTCCAGCGGTTGTAGTACCGCTGATGATAAGCTTCATCGAAGAACGCAAGGGAGAAGACAAAGGCGCTCCAACGCTTATTCTTGCCGGAGCATCATGCGATGATGCTGTTGCGATTGTTCTTGCCGGAGCGTTTATAAGTATGTATGCCGGAAGCGATGTGAGCATTGCATCAGAGCTTGCAGGCGTGCCGGTGTCGATTGTATCAGGGATAGCAGCGGGGCTGGGGATAGGTTTTTTTCTATGCCGTTTTTTTGAAAAATTCAATCCCAGAGCCACAAAACGCGTGCTTATCCTGCTGGGGCTTTCGATAATTATCCTGAATCTCGAAAAATGGATTGAAGAAATCTTCCCGTTTGCCTCTCTGCTTGCGATAATGGCCGCCGGCTTTATCATCCTCGAGAAAAGAGAGCATATCGCCCACGAGCTCTCCAGCAAACTCGGGAAGGTGTGGGTATTTGCTCAGCTTCTTCTTTTCATCTTTGTGGGCACAGAGGTTAATGTGCCTGTTGCCCTGAAGACCGGATTATCGGGGGTCGCGGTGATATTTATCGGGCTTCTCGGAAGGAGCATTGCCGTACAGCTGTGTATGATTAAGAGCAGATTCAACGCCCGCGAGAGGCTCTTTATAACGCTCGCATATCTTCCCAAGGCTACAGTTCAGGCCGCAATAGGCGCTGCCCCGCTCGCTGCTATGAAGGCAGGCGGGATGAATACCGCCCCGGGCGAGATTATCCTCGCTGCCGCTGCGATGAGCATCGTGATAACAGCTCCTCTTGGGAGCATCGCCATAAGCTGGGGCGGGAGACACTTAATTTCTCAGTCCCCAGCGCAAACACAATCACCTGCAAGAGATGCCGCTGTTGAAAGCCGGTAAACCTTCAATCCAGCAGTATTATGCACTGGCGAAACACAATATAGAATCTTCCATAATTGAGAGAGCAGATTAAAGGGGCTGCATTCTAAAACCAGATCGGTGAACCAAAACAGAGAACAACTCAGCTTTATTGAAAACAAAAAAAAGCTTCAAAATATTTTAAAACTTCTTGAATCGGCGTTTAAAATGGTCTATGGTACACTCTTGAGTTTGACAATGCAGACTGTAAGTTTTTTCTGCTTGATTTTCAGCCGCCTGTATTATCTTAATCTTTTGCTGAGAACCCCTTAAATCAGAAAAGTTTAGAGTTTCATTGATTGCTTTGGGCTTCTTTGAAACTTAAAGAGTTATTCAATTAGTTTTTATTGGAAAGGCGTTGAAAATGAAAAATTTCAAATTAGTGCTGATTCTGCTCTTTTGTTCTGCAGGTTTTCTTCGGGCGGATTATGAGTCTAATCTCATAGTTGATGTTCCAAACGGCCAAATACACTGGAGCAGCGGCGATTACGATGTGGTCGCATTTGATGTTGATAGTTTCATAGTCGCAGAGTATGTGGTGATGAAATGCCTCGACGACAACACCAACGACAGCGGCACTGAAACCTATGAGGTGGCGATAACTTCAGACTCCGGCGGGTCAAACATGCTCACTTCGGCTCAGATAACAGAAAATTTCGGCAATACGGGGGACTGCGATTCCTACACGTTCGATTTTCCTGATATCGATCTGGACTTTGGCACATATTATCTGCGAACAAAAACTGTATCCGGAGCACCCGTGCGTTCGTGGGGGGGTTGACCGGCTCTATTACACCGGTAAAACCGTGAGAAACGATTCGGTTTTAGTGGACGTGCCTAACGGAACAGTTTACTGGAACAACGGCTATTCTGAGTTTATGCCATTTACCCTAGACCAGCAGTCTATCGCAACGCATTACTATATGCCCTGCCTGGACGACAATACCAACGACAGCGGCACTGAAACTTTTAAGGTGTCTATAACCTCAGATTCAAAGGGCAATGACGTTATTACATACGCGGAGGTTACTGCCAACTTCGGGAACACCGGCGACTGCAGCGGGTACGATTTTGATTTTCCGGATGCTCTGCTTGAAGCCGACACAACCTACTATTTGCGAACAACGGCGGTAAGCGGTGCTCCAGTGAGGAGCTGGGGCAAAGACTACCTCTCGTTTATGTATCAGCCCGAACACACGCTCAGCTGTGATTTCAATAACGACGGAATAGTAAACACCGAAGATCTGATGATGTTTTCACAGCAGTGGCTCGCTGAAGAGGCTTGGTATTAGGGTTTGATTTTGACGCTGAGCTCTGGTAGGCCGCGAAGATTTTATTTACAGATTCTCGCTGATTTTACAGATTTGTGTTAAATCTAAACCATTTTAATGAAATGGTCTATAAAGTACTTCGTGGCCTTCGGGGCTTTGAGTTTTAGAACCAGTGATCCAGCTGGATAGTAAATTATCCTGTCTATTAGGTGAAATAGTATTGCTCCATACTTCGAAAGCATGCGACAATATTTTCCGGAAAAGCTTTTTAAAGCCGAATCTATCCGCTTGTTTCGTCCGCCGCAGGCGGAGAAATAAGCGGACAGCAGGCGCCCATCACAGAATGGCAGCAGCAATTACGAGCTTAGAAGGCGCTGCCCAGCCCAGTCCGCTATAATATGTAGATTTTTTTCGCTTTGGAGAGATGAGCGATCGCGCAGGTTCGCCACTACTCGCCAACAAAACCCGCAGACAAAAAATCTTTAGCGAGTTTCAGGGTAATATAGACAGTAATAAATTCTGCAAAGCATTGCAGAATGATGATTTGCATTTTGCCAAAAAAAAATTTTCGTACACCTTCGAAAGCCGGCCCAAACACAGTAATTGCAATTATGCAGGAAAAAGATTAAAATCAGCATCAAAAGGTTTGTTTTTGCGGGGAATTATGACTGAATACGAAAAAATGATGGCCGGTGAGCTGTATTATGCAGGGGACCCGGAGCTGAGAAAAATTCGCAGTTATGCGCGAAGTCTGCTTGATGAGATGAATAAATCAGTGAGCGAGATTAAGCCCGGCCAGCGTTACGAGCTTGCTGAGAAGCTTTTCGGGCGTATGGGGGAGAATTTGTTCCTCCAGCCCCCCTTCTACTGCGATTACGGGGAGAATATCGAGCTCGGGGACAATGTGTTTTTCAATTACGGCTGCGTTTTTTTGGATGTTGCGAAGATTCGAGTTGGCTCGAACGTGCTTTTCGCTCCGAATGTTCAGGTGTACACTGCCTCCCATCCCCTCGATTTTTCTCTGAGGAGGGATGAACAGGAATTCGGCAAGCCAATCACTATTGGCGATGATGCCTGGATCGGCGGCGGGGCGATTATCTGCCCGGGGGTAAAAGTAGGCAAGTGCAGTGTAGTTGGTGCGGGGGCTGTGGTTACTAAAGACGTAGCGCCCTCGACGGTTGCAGCCGGCAATCCTGCGCGGGTAATAAAACGTATTTGAAAAGCAGTCTGTATTAACCTCCACGGTCTGTTTTGGTAAAGAGCATTGCTGAGAAGCCTGCGTCTTTGTAAAGGCCGCTTCTTATTTCGATTTCGCCCTGAGGGAGCTCTTCGGGATTCCAGAAAAGCGTGGAAGCGGATTTTTCCAGCTCAAAGCCCTCCTGTTTTGTTATTTCGATGGTATCTGAAAGCGGCAGGAAGCGGGCATATTTATAGATTGGGTGGCCTTCGCTTTTCTTTATCTGATATGCCCTTCCCCAGGGATTGTCTGAGCAGATTATTCCGATTAGAAGCTTACCGCCCGGGACGAGCAGTCTCCAGCATTCAGAGAGGGCATCTTTTGGGGAATCTATGAAGCAAAGCGTGAAAGCGAGCATAACCCCGCTGAACTGCCCGCTGGGCAAGGGGGCGTTTTCCGCGAAGCCCTGATAAGCTTTAATCCCTCTCGAAGAGGCGAGCTCAAGCATTTTCTTGGACGGGTCGAGCCCTTCATTTATCCCCATTCGAGCGGCAAACCGCCCTGTACCTGTTCCAACTTCAAGCCACCTGCCCTCAGGGCTGCCTGCAAGTTTTTGCAGGCATTTCAGCTCGGCCTTGAAAATGCGTTTGCCTTTGGGGCTTTCATACCATTGATCGTATCTCTTGAATAGACTGTCGAAGGGCTGTTCCAATTTTTTTCTTCAATATTTTAATGCTTTTACTCTCCGGCTGGGCGGCCTGTATTCTTCATCGCAGTTCAAATGCACGAGTTTGGCCGGTCGCTTTTTTTCTTCTTGCCTTTTTCTTCGTGTTTGTGCTGTTCCGGTGAGCCGTAGAATTTATCACGCCACCACAAAAATCTGCCCCAGCTGTTATCGAGGTTGTATTTGCAGTTTTTATCGTCGCTTTTTGGACGATCTATCTGTTCAAAGATTTCAGAGCATTGTTTATTGAAGGCCAGAAGGTCGTATGCGCATTTAATCAGGCGGAATTGTTTGTCCGAATCAGAGCTGCTCTGGTTATGGTCAGGGTGGTGTTTGCAGGCAGCTTGGCGGTATGCCTTTTTGAGCTGCTCGCTGCTGGAGTCCTCCTTTACGCCAAGTATCTCTCGAGCGGCTTTTCTGGCCTCAGTCTCGAGGTCTATATCTTTCATAAAATCCATATTATGCTTCATTTTGATGCTGCCTCCGGTTCGAATAGCGAATCAATTTGGCTCTTCCAGCTTCGAAGAACATCTTCATTCAGGCAGTAATCAACGAAGTAGCCGCGCTTCTCAGAGTGCACTGCGCCTGCCGCTCTCAATATTCGAAGGTGCTGAGAAACCGCTCCTGCCGTGATACCAAGCTCCTCAGCGAGCTCGCCTACGCAAAGGCATCTCCGGCCGAGAAGGCGAATTATCTTTATCCGCGTATCAACGCCGAGAACCTTGCTTATCTCTGCTGTTTTTCTGTCTTGATCCATAATCATTTCCATTTAGTATATTTTATTATACTAAAATAAATAACCGAGTCAATCTCTATAAGCTTTCTTGCAGAGGATTTAGTTTTTATTCGCTTGCTTGTTCGCTGAGGCTGAGAAGAAAGATTTGGCGGTATTTTTCGCCGGCTTCAGAAACATCCAGATTGAAGGCTATTTTGCTGCCGTCCCTGCTCCAGCAGGGATTGACCGGGTGGGTGCTGAATCTTTTTGTAAGTTTTTTCGGACTAGACGGAGAGCCGTTTTCAATCGCCACGGAAAATACGCTGTTATCGCATACATAGCTTATCGTATGGCTGCCGGGTTTCCAGAAGAATGTATCCTGCACGCTGGTATCGTGTTTTGTCAGCTGTATGGGTTCGCCTTCTGTCGGCGAAACAGCAAAAAGCTGCACTGCTGCATCATCATCTTTTGCCAGATATGCGATATATTTGCCGTCTGAGCTGGATAGAACCCAGTGTCGCGGGTCCCGCACAATGCCGGGGTATTTCCGGTTCTGCGTATATGTGAGCCGTTTTTGCCCTGCTCCTTCAGGCGGCATCGGCATTTTTGTCTTTGTCCCTTCAATCGCCCCGTGTCTTCCTGATGTTTGGATGTTTTCAGGGATATCCGAGATGAACAGCTCAACCAAATCCTCGCCTGCTTCTGTTTTTAGTGTTCCTAAATATGCCTGTGCCCGCTGGTATGTACCGTTGGCTTTCAAGTATCCCTTACTGCCTACCCAAGCATTGCTGAATGCCCTGCTGATCTGGTTTGAGCCCGGCTCGGGGTCGGGAACAACCTTAGCAGCGAGGACGGAAAAGCATCTGCCGGAATGGTTTTCTGTCTGGGTATGCCCTGAAACCTCTACAGGCAGGCCTCTTTTCATAACGCCCACCGAGCGAAGATTCAGCTTTCTGCCGGTTTCCTCCTCGAGCTCGGCCATAAGGGCATCGTTGTATGTAAAACCGATCCATTCGCCGTCGCCGCTGAACTGATGGGCGTGCGTTCCTCCCCGAAGGGCTCCAGGCGTAAACGGCGGGTAAACATCCCTTGCGTCCATATAGACGCCCTTCCCCGAGCTTTTGCTTTCATCCGCCATAACGCACGTCCTTCGGTGGAAGTCGTAGGGGCGTGATTTCGAGGCGTTTTTTATTCCTCTGATGAATATAATCTGATCTTTAGAGGGGTGATAAGTAGGCGTACCGCAGCCCGGGCCGTATTCATTCTGCCCGGGCACTTCATAAACCCTCTGTATCTTTCCTGTTTGCGTGTTTACCTTTTCGATATACGGATTTGAGCCCATAAGCGGCCCGTCTGCCCGTGTATCGTAAACGATCCACTCCCCGTCCGGCGAAAAGCTGCCGTAGGGACTTATGTAATGATTTTCCGGCTGATTTGTGAGCTGTATTGATTTGCCAGCTCCGGATATATCGCTATTTTTGTTTACGCTAACATCGCCCATAGGAAAGGCGGACGCTGTAATTACAAGTAAAATTGTGCAGAGAGACGCTTTCATTTTTTACCCCGCAGAAACAGTTTGCTCATATTTTCGGGAGATCTCATCGCAGAGCCTGATAAATTCAGCAACTTTCTCATCCTCGGTATCAGATTCAATATCCGCAGCGACAATATCGCAGGGCCCGTACTCTGAGGCAGCTTTCAAAAGGTCTTCACGAATCTGCTTTATGTCTTTGTTTTTCACGTCCATTGGGGTGTACATCAGAGATCTTCTTGCATTTGGAAAGAGCTTTTTAGCGAGCTGTAAATCAGAGTTGATGCCCATATCGATATATGCAACGTACGGGATTTTTGCGTATTCTTCGAGGTAAGGCGTTGCGTTCCAAGCGCAGTTGTGCAGGCCGAAGCAGCTGTCTCTTTCGGCAATTTTGATGTCCTGAGCGAGCAGGTATTCTCTGTACTGCTCAGGAGAGATCATATTTACAAGGCAGTTACTTATATTGGAAAAGCTGTTTTCAAAGCCGCTCTCGCTTTGTATTTTCTGAACGACAGTGCTTGCCTCGAGCATTGTTTTGCGTATCACATCAAACAGATGTCTGCATCTTTCGGGTTTATCGAAAAGGTCGAGGAAGAGCTCTTCGCCTCGCAGCCTCTGGGCATTGTTCAGCACTCCCTGCCAGTTTATGAAGCCCTTGATTATTCCGTGTTTGGATTTAATTTTTTCAAGCTGGCCGAGCAGGTTCTGGAAGATCTCGCTGCTTTGCAAGTTTGGAACTTCGAGATTGTCTATCTGGTCTGCTGAGAGGTAGTCTTTGCTTGTGCATGGCCAGTTGTCTCTGGAGTACACAATAGGTATTCCGAACATGGCTGAGATAATGCATGCGCCGAAAGTTCCAGTCAGGAAATCCGGCTGCATTTCAGGCTGGTCTATAGCTGCGATTGAGGAGTTCGGGAAGCGTTTCTCAATCTCCGCTTTCATCATATTTACTGTCTGCTCGCGGTAGTCCGGGTCTGTATGCCATTTCTCGCCGAAATCTATATCCAGCGACTGACGGTACCATTTCGGGGTGAAGCCGATTTCCGGCCTCAGCCAAGGCAGATTTCCTTTCGCAGGGCGTCTTGTGGCCGGTGCTCCGGGAGCTATATAGCTTATAAGCTGCTGCATATCTATGTCCTTCTTTTCACTATTTTCGTTATCAGCAGCCCTGCTACAAGTATTACCATTGTTCCGAATACAGGAATCAGAAACGAATGAAGATGGCTTTTCAGGTGGTCTGGAAGAGCGCCAATCTTCGGAGATAATGTCATATATGCTATAACAATCAGCCCCATTATCACTGAGGCAGCTGCGATTGGACTGCTTGCCCTTCTGCTTATCAGCCCGAGCAGGAAGAGCCCGAGCATACCGCCGCCGAAAATTCCTGCAAGCGTCCACCACGCATCAAGCGCACTGGTTATGTTCACCAGCAGAAGCGCCGTACCAGTCCCCAAGAGTCCCCAGAGGATAGTAGCGGTGTATATTGCAAGCATGGACTGCCTTTCGGTGTGTTTTTTATTTATAAATCGCTGATACCAGTCTGTTGTTATAAGGGTTGCCGATGAGTTCAGACTCGTTGAAACAGTACTCATCGCTGCTGCAAAAATAGCGGCAATCAAAAGCCCCGTTACGCCAACAGGGAGCTGCTTGCCGATGAAGTGCGGAAACACCTTGTCTCCCATTTCAGAAACAGTAACAGTTTCAGCTCGTTCTTCAAGCCTCTCTTTAAAATCTGCGTCGTTTTCAGAAACGTTTTCTCTTAAAAGCTGCTGCTCTGCTACAGTATATCTAACTTCCTGCATATACTCAGGGTGGGTCTGGTAGTAGGCGTAGAGCTGAGTACCGATAAAGAAGAATACAGCCGAAACGGGAAGGTAAAGCAGTCCTCCGAGCCAGATGCTCTTGCGCGCTTCTTTTGTGTTTTTAGAGGCGATGTAGCGCTGGATATAGCTCTGGTCGATTCCGAAATTCTGCAGGTTTATCACCACGCCGTAAACCAGTACAACCCAGAAAGTTGCGTTGGTGAGCGAGGGGCCGAAGCTTCCGAGGCTGAATTTATCATTCGCCGCAGCTATCTCAAATACCTGCCCTGGCCCTTCCGGCATATTCATAAGCATCATAACCGAGCAGGCAATCGCACCAACCATCAGAACAATAGCCTGAAGCGCATCTGCCCAGATAATCGCTGCGATTCCGCCAACGAATGAATAAACCGTAACAGAGAGCCCCGTGAAAAGTATGATAAGCCTTATATCTTTACCGAGAAGTACGCTCAGAGGCAGAGCCATCAGATACATCACAACACCCATTCTCGCAAGCTGGGTGAGGACGTAGAAGAAGCTCGCATACATCCTTGCCCAAGTGCCGAATCGGTGCTCAAGGTGGGCATAGGCTGAAACTTCCCCCGTCTTGCGGTAGTATGGCAGGAAAAACTTCACAGCTATCCACGTTGCCACAGGAATAGATAGGCTAAATACAAACGGATTCCAGTTTCCGCCGAACGATTTGCCCGGCAGGCCGAGAAAGCTGATGCTGCTGAGGTATGTGGCGAAGATTGACAGCCCGCATGCCCAGCCGGGAAGCGCCCTGCTCGCTGCGGTAAAACCTTCGACTGATCGGCTTTTGCGGTAGAAGTAGAAGCCGATTCCCATAGTGAGAACAAAATAGAGAGCGAGAATCACCCAGTCTGCGGCGGTGAAATACGTTTCAACTTTCATAGCCTATTGGTCTCCTGTTAAACTAATTTTTGAGGCCATTATAATCATTACAGCCCATTACAGGCAACTATTTGTTTTGGTGAAGTGCGGAATAATCGCAGCTGATACTGCTTAGCTCTTCATTGTTTTCAGAGATGAACTTCTTTATCCGCTGCCGGTGTGATGCATCGGCCGGCTGAAGGGGGCTGGCTACAAAATCCGGACACAGATCTTTTTCGTAAAGGGCATACTTTAGCCCAGAGATATAGCTGGGCTCATAAATGTTTTCAGCCATTTGGCCTATAAGGCTTTTGCAGTATTCAGATGTCGCTTCGTCTTTGAGTACTAAAGACTGGTACAACCTTGCGAAAAGCCCGGGGAAAAGGTTAGCCCCGCCTGTGATTCCGCCGTCTGCTCCTAATGAGACAGCCTCATCAAGCAGCAATTCAGGCCCTATCATCACAGACCAGTCCGGGCGAATTTGCTTCAGCTCTGTAACCCGCCGGAAATAATCCATATCTGCCGAGCTGTCTTTAACGCCTGTTATACCAGGCAGTTCTGCAAGCTTTCTCAGCGTTTCCACCTCAAAAACTGTCTTAGTGCAGCTGGGCATATTATAGAGGAAAATCGGGAGGCTTATTTGCGAATGAAGCTTTTTAATATATTCGTAAAGCTCGTTTTGAGTGATAGGGAAATAGTACGGCGAGCAAACCACAACAGCATCCGCACCGTTCTGTTCAGCCTCTCGGGCAAGCTCGAGCGTTTCTGGCAGGCAGGTGGTTGTTATGCCTGCAAGCACCAGAACCCGCTGATTTATAAACCTGCAGCTGCGCCTGATAATCTCTTTTTTGACACTAATGCCAAGGCTCGCTGCCTCGCCTGTAGTACCGAGTACAAAAATCCCGTTCACACCGCCTGCAATTATATGCTCTATAATCGCACTGAGCTTTTCAGTATTGAGCTTCTCCTCAGTTTCCATGGGTGTAACCAACGGCGGGATTATTCCCTTAAACTGCTTGTTTTTTGTAAATTCCATAATTTTCCTTGAATTATCATTAGTCTGCTAAAACGTTTTTATTAAGCTAAATTGTAATCAATGTTTAGCAAAAGGTCAATAGGAAAAAGGTTTTTTCTGCTAATTATAGAAAAAAAGTTACGGGTCAATTCAAGTTTCGGGTTTATATATCTATTTCGAAGTTGGCAATACTGCCTCTTCTAGTTGATTCTCTCAGCACGGGCATAACCGGAACCACTACTTGAGTGGGCATAGAAATTTTACCATTGAGCTGCTTGAAAAGCAGTCTTACGGCTTCTTCGTGAAGGTTGTACTGTGATCTGGTGAATGTGCTTAATGGAGGGTCGATGTACGGGGAAACAGAGGAATCACCAGTTCCTATTACTGCTATATCGTCAGGGATTTTAAGCCCTTTTTTCTTCACAGCGTGATAAGAACCTACAGCAAGCGAATCGGTTATCGTGTAGAGCCCGTCGATTTTTTCGCCTGAATCGAGGAAGTTTTTCATTGCTTCGTACCCGTTTTTTTCGGTGAAACCATCTGCTACTATTTCAACAGGCTTGTTTCCGCTCAATTTCTCGGCATCCTCCCTGAAACCTTCAATACGTGCTATGGTGGTTTGGGTGAGGATTTTAGAGTACAGGATTACTGGATTCCTGCTGCCTGAAGAATAAAGAATATCCGCCGCCTGACGGCCTGTCATATGAGCCACTGTTTTCACTGAGGAGTAGTGAGGGATGTCCCTGCCTATAAACACAACAGGGGAGCTTATTACGTTTTCTGCAAGGAATTCATCGTCTGTGGGTATTGTATTAGCTATCAGGGCTGCATTGAATCTTGTTCCGTCCAGAAGGCCCGGAAGCTCCTTTACCCGCCCTGCCTCGAACATATCTACAGTTACATTGAAGTTTATATCCTTATATTCGGCTTCATTTCCCACCCTCTGGAGAGTAGTAATAACTGAGCTTATAAGCGGCAGAGGCGCCTGAAAAGACGTTAGAACAGCTATGGTGATTGGATAGCTGCTGGAGCTGTAAGACCGCAGCATTCTCGCTGAAATATTCGGAAGGTAGCCGATCTCTCGGGCTGCCTGCTGAACCCTCTTTACTGTTTCCGGAGATATCCTGCGTTCCTCTTGCCTGTTGTTCAGCACAGAGGAAATTGTAGAAATTGAAACCCCGAGCTTCTTCGAGAGCTGCCTTATTGTTACCTGTTTATTTTTTTCCATGATTAATCTTTAAGGTTATATATAGTTTTGCTTGAAAAAAACGCACCTTCTGCCGCAGTAAAAATTCTCATTAGTCATTCTGTATTATACAGTTATTGGCGGAAAGGTGTACCGAAAATTAAAAAAAAACGTTTTAGTTTAATATGATAAATGATATAAGTCAGCGTATGGCTATATTAATATTGCATCATCGAATTGAGCAACTTGCTTTTATGAAAAGTCGTTTTTATGCGAAAGGTGTTATCATGAAAAGTTTTGTAACATTATGTACTATTATGTTGTTAGCTGTTGGAGCTAATGTAATGGGGGCTCTTAACTTGTATTGCGGGTACGACTACGCCGGAGACACAATTGACGGCCAGTCATCCGGGAATGACATAGGCCTCTTGGAAAGCTGGTCTGCGAGCGGCTTCGGATTGGGCAGTGGCAGTTTGGATTATCCACTGAATGCTGGATTTTCGACACTCGGAAATAGAGTCGTTGCATATTCGTCTGTGCAAATTACAGGCTCCAGGCAAATGGCTTCCGCTGCCGAGATTGATTTAGGAGTTGATAAGGATTATTATATCAGCTACCTGCTTCGAAAAGATGGTAATAGATATGTCGGCTTTCAGCTGAATGGTGTTGGTGTGCCCTTTATCGAAATGGGAATCGGGCACGGCAACGATTTTAGAGTATGCGTTGAAGATGAAGGCTGCGTGGAAGCTGAATTCGATGCAGTTGCCGGTTCAACATATCTTATTGTCTGCAAAATTGAGGCCAGAGTTGCCGAAGATGATAAGATTTACATGAAAATATACGAAAATACAGAAGCAGTCGATATCAATGAACCCCTTGAAAGTGAATATGACGTGTCGAATTCTGCTAATTTGGGTGGTACTTACGACACAGTTTTATTCAGGTCCAATGCTGAGGTCAATTTAGAAGTTGATGAATTGCGTATTGGAGATTATTGGTATGACGTAGCCTATGGTTCCCCTGAATTTGCTTATGACCCGTATCCTGCTAACGGAGCAACAGCTGTAGCTACTGACCCTGAATTAAATTGGCAGTCTGCAAATAGTTCAGCAACTTATGATGTTTATTTTGGAACTGACCCAAACTCACTTTCACAGGTTGCTACTTCAATCAGCGAGACCTCTTGGCCTCTCAGTTCGCTCTCTGTAGGTACTCAATATTTCTGGCGCGTTGATACAGTTAGCGGTGCTACTGTTGTTACCAGTGAAGTATGGACATTTACTACAGCCGGTAAGGCCGAAAATCCAAAACCCGAAAACAATTCAGAAAACAACTCAGTAAATCCGCAGCTTACGTGGAGTGGTAATCCATTATCAGACTCATATGACATTTATTTTGGAGATTCGGCGCAAAATCTTAATTTCGTATCCAATGTAACAGAGGAGAGCTATCAAATTACTGATGCGCTCAATGAGGACAGTGTATATTTCTGGCGTATTGATACGCTTGACAGTGAGGGTAACTTGCTTGAAACAGGCGATGTATGGCAGTTTACAACTGGCAGTTTATTCGCTTACTGGAAACTGGATAAGGATAGCGGAACCAACGTGGAAAATGCTATTACAACAGGAGTTGACGGCACGATTGTTGCCCCGAATAATGATTACTCTCGCGAAGCCGGCGTTTTAGGTAAAGCTTTGAGATTAAGTCCAATCGACCAGACGAATGACAATGGTCCTCGAATAGAACTGCAAGACATTGGCTCCAATGCAGGTATCAATACAGACAAAGCCACTATTGGAATGTGGTTATATCTGGATGGACCTCAGCAGGATCCTACAGGCCTTTTCATTAACCGCGGAACCGGAACGGGATTTTGGATGGCAGGTTCCAATCGACATTTGAGATATATGTGGGACGGGGGCAATTATGGCAGCGATATTACTTTGCCGCTGAATAAATGGGTTTATTTGGCATGGGTTGTTGAGCCGAATAAGGCGAGCTTTTATTTGTTTGAAGACGGTGAGGTTCGTTCATGGGTCAACTCGCAATCTCATGGCCTTAACGCCTTCAGCGGTCCTACACGGATTGGTGCAGAAGTGTTGCCCAGAGATCGATTTTTTAAGGGATTGATAGATGAAGTTCGTGTATATAACAGACCACTGAATCTATCTGAAGTTCAGGACGTTTACGAACAAAGCTCCATTGCAAAATACCCTAATCCCTTAAATGGTGAAATAAATGTTCCAACCGACTTGACTTTGGAATGGATGCAAGGGACTGGAATGGTCTCACAGGATGTATACTTAAGCACTGATCCAGATTTCACAGGAGAGAGTCCTGTTGCAACTGGTGTTGTCTCCGAAAGTTGGCCTATATCTGATTTGGATTTGGATATGGAGTACTACTGGAGAGTTGATACGGTTACCGATGCAAACTCGATTCAAGGAAATGTATGGAGTTTTGAGACAATTCCTCCAAAGGCATACGATCCAACGCCAAGTAATGACGCAGTTGATGTAGCTCCGGATCAGGATCTATCTTGGACTCCTGCCCCGGGTGGTCCTTATGAACATCAGGTTTACTTAAGCACAGATTTAACTGAAGTAAATGAACGGCAAGCGGCAGCCTATCAGGGAGAATTTAGCTCTGCCACTTTTGACCCCGCTGATTTAGAATGGAATACAAAGTACTACTGGGCTGTCGATGAGTACGATGGAGCAAATCTCTATTCCGGCGAACTTTGGAATTTCACTACTATTACGCCGGTTTGCGATCCTCCTCTCGCAGCGGACTTGAACGGCGACTGTATAGTAACCATGGATGACTTTTCTGTGATGGCTTTACAGTGGCTGCAGTGCAACCTTGTCCCTGTTGAAGCTTGCCCGTAAATGAAAAACTAATTTCATTTGTTACATGAGAGCATGAACTTACTTAACTAAACAACAAGCCGCAATGAGTGTTATATCCGTTGCGGCTTGTTTTAATATTAGACAAAACAGATTTGATAAAGAAGCTCAAATGCTTAGATTTATCATAAACTGAAATCAAAATGATTTTAACAAAAAAAAACGTCAACACTTACAATAATAATTAAAAGGAATAGCATGTATAAACACCTTTTATACTGGTTTTTGATTAATATGTTTTGCTGGGCAGCTTTGCCTTCGAAAGCTCATTCATCAGATTTTACAAATTCACTCGGAATGGAGATGTTCCGGATTGAAGCTGGTAAATTCGAAATGGGTGGGTCGGAGGGAGAAACATTGATCCCTTCTGATCAATGGGACGAAAAGCCGGTTCATCAGGTAACTGTCACTCAACCTTTCTACATGGCTTCAACTGAAGTTACAAATGCTCAGTATGAACAGTTTGACCCTGAACATTCCACTTTTCGCGGATTACGCGGCGTTTCTTCAGAAGACAATGATGCGGTTGTGTATGTCAGTTGGAACGAGGCCGAAGCTTTTTGTGAATGGCTCAGTCAAAAAGAAGGAAAGAATTATCGTTTGCCTACAGAGGCTGAATGGGAATATGCCTGCAGAGCGGGAACCTCAACTGCCTATTGGACAGGCAGCGAATTGCCTGAAGCTCATCATCGAAACCAGTGGGTCGAAAGACAGGGCAACCATAAGGACAGTGATTTGAGAAAGCTCAAAGGTAAAGTGGAGGTCTCTCTGCAAGTTGGAACTATGCCGCCTAATCCATGGGGCCTGCATGAGATGCATGGTAATGTTGAAGAATGGGTTTCGGACTGGTATGGTCAGTATTCAAACCATAGCTGCTTAGATCCAGTTGGACCAGCTGACGGCATGTTTAAGGTTACCCGAGGCGGGAGCCACAACACAGCATTAAAATATTTGCGATCTGCAAATCGGTCTGCGACATTACCCGAAGACAAACATTGGTTAATTGGCTTTAGAGTAGTCCAGGCACCAATGCCGGATACTGATCCAGCACAGTCAGTATTGCCTGAAATGAGCGATCCCTCGGCAGATCAACAGAATGCTCAGTGGTCTGAATCTACTGAATTACCATTTTTTTCAGGTCCTATCCCCTTTGTTCAACCGGACAGCGAACACCCTTTAATGTCTGAATTGCCGCATCATCATTGCCCAACAATCACATGGGCTCCCAATGGAGATTTGATTGCGGCTTGGTTTAATACAATCAGTGAAATTGGTCGTGAAATGGTTATTGTTTCAAGTCGGCTCCGTTATAATAATGGAGAGTGGGCAGATAAATGGGATACAGCCCGCTTGTTTTTCGCTCCCGCCGATCGCAATACTACTGGCAGCTCTCTTTTGAATGACGGTTTAGGTCGAATTTATTTCTTTAATGCTATCGGTGATTCTGGACATCACAGAGACCAGAGTATGATGATGAGTTTCAGTGAAGACAGCGGTAAGACATGGTCAAGCCCTAAAATCATCAGCGATTTAAAGAATAGGCATAAATACACACCAATGGACAGTGCTTTTGTAGAAAACGGCGGCCAAAGGATTGTTCTTTCGGTTGATTATGCCCCGATTGGACATAGTGCAAACGAAGCAGGTTCCGGCGTTTTTATAAGCCAAGACAGAGGTAAATCATGGTTAGACAAGATTAGTAACAAATCGAGGCCAAAAGTAGCTCATGGAAGTACGGATGGGCTCGTTGCAGGCTTTCATATTAACACGGTAAGATTAACTGATGGCCGATTATTGGCAATGGCACGCGGGCAGGGCAGATTTGATATCAATGGCCACATCACTAAGAGTTATTCAAACGATGAAGGAGAAACATGGACTTATCAAGAAAGCTGCTTCCCTGATATTAGCTACGGGCGAAGACTTGTTTTAATGCGGTTGAACAAAGGACCGATTATGCTGGTTTCCTTCACCGACCCAACTGACGGGATGGAGTTTTTGGACTCAAACGGAGATTCATTTACCGGTTACGGGATGTTTGCTGCCTTATCGTATGACGAAGGAAGTACATGGCCAACCCAAAAATTAATTACGCCGGGTAAAGGAACCTATGACGGAAAAGCCCATACAGGAACATTTAATGCAACTGCTACTCAGGCTGAACCCAAAGGCTACTTGGCAGCTACCCAAACCCCTGATGATACAATTCATCTAATCAGCAGCGGTTTGCATTATCAATATAATCTTGAATGGCTTGAAACTCCCGCAGATCCGCCTCCAGTACCAAACAACAGTTCAGAAAATAACTCTATTAGTCCGTTACTCAAGTGGAATAAAATCAATAACGCCAATTCGTACAGGGTTTATTTGGGGGATAGTACGGAAACAATGCAGCATTTACAAACTACAGCAGATTTAGAATATCAGGTTGCCAGTCCTCTGAAAGCAAAAAACTCTTATTTTTGGCGAGTAGATGCCCTTGATGAGCAAGGAGATCTTATCCAAACCGGTGATGTATGGAAGTTTACCACTGGCGGTTTATTCGGCTACTGGAAGCTTGATGAGGAAAGCGGAACCACGGTGAAAAATGCTATTGAGGGTGGTCCTGATGGTACGATTGTTGCCCCAAATAATGATTATTCCCGCGAGAGCGGTGTTATAGGCAAAGCTGTAAAGTTTAGTCCAATCGATCAGACGGGCGACAATGGCCCTCGAATAGAATTGCAGGACATTGGCTCTCACGCAGACATATATACCAATACATCCACTGTTGCGATGTGGCTGTACCTTGATGGTCATCAGCAGGATCCTACAGGCCTTTTCATTAACCGCGGAACCGGAACGGGATTTTGGATGGCAGGTTCCAATCGACATTTGAGATATATGTGGGACAGGGGCAATTATGGCAGCGATATTACTTTGCCGCTGAATAAATGGGTTTATTTGGCATGGGTTGTTGAGCCGAATAAGGCGAGCTTTTATTTGTTTGAAGACGGTGAGGTTCGTTCATGGGTCAACTCGCAATCTCATGGCCTTAACGCCTTCAGCGGTCCTACACGGATTGGTGCAGAAGTATTGCAGCGGGAGCGATTTTTGAGTGGAATGATAGACGATGTTCGCATATACAATCGTCCTCTTAGTGTATCGGAGCTTCAGGAATTTTACCAATGGGAGCCTTTGCAGTCCGATCTTAATAAAAACGGCGTCGTTGATGGAAATGATTTAATGTTATTTTTTGCGGAATGGATGTACAGTAGCATTGAATAGCACTTTTCCTGACTGAGATTAAGATTATAAGACTCTTGAAAATAATTATTTATCTAAATTAAAAGTACTAAAAATGAAACAGTCAAACAAAAAATCAGACGTTAATTTTGACCGCAGAAGCTTTTTGTATGCCGCAGCAGGGACGGCTGTTTTCGGGTCTCTGAAATCCAAGGCGAGCTCTGATTTCTCAGGCATAAATATCCAGAGCACCCTCAGCCCAGACGAAAAGCCCAACATAATCATTATGATGACAGACCAGCAGCGTTTCGATGCTCTGGGGTGCATGGGAAATAAGGCCGTTCATACGCCAAATATAGACCGGCTTGCCAAGGAGGGCACGCTGTTTGAACGCTGCTATGTGAGCAATCCGATATGCACGCCAAGCAGGGCTAGTATGCTAACGGGCAAAACAGTCCCCGGCCACGGGCTCTACCGCCTTTACGACAACCTGCCGGAGGATGAGGTTATGTTCCCTGAATACCTCCGCCGCGCCGGCTACAAAACCGCAATGTTCGGCAAGATGCACACCTCCGGCCGGCTCAAGGAATCTAAAGAAAGGCACCCGCACGACGGCTTCGAGATTTATAAATGGTGCATCGAGCCTTATATCCATCAGGACAGCCCACTGAATGGATACACCAAATGGCTGAGAAAGAAAGACCCCGCCTTTGCCGAGAAGCTCAGGAAACAGGGCAGGGATATAAGCAGAATCCCGCGAGAGCTTCATATGACAAAATGGGCAGCGGACAATACGATAGACCTTATAAACGATTACAAAGAGGGGCAGCCGTTTTTCGGCATAATGAGCGTTTTCGATCCGCACAACCCCTACGAGGGATATCCGCCGGAAATGGCAAAGCTTATTGATGAGGATAAAATCGAAGACCCGATGCTGAAAAAGAGCTCAGACGAGCCAGACCCAATAGCCTATGAAAGAAATAAATCACAGCTTGGCAGTATTGATAATTTCAGCCTTGAAGAGCTTCGGGAAATGAAAAAGAACTACCTTGCTACCATAGCATTCTTTGATGAGCAGGTTGGCAGGGTTTTGGATGCGATCGATGATAAGGGCATAGCCGAGAACACTATGGTTGTGGTAACCTCCGACGGAGGCGATATGCTCGGAGACCACAGGCTCCTTGCCAAGGGCGCCTTCCTCTACGAACAGAGCATCCGAGTTCCGCTGATAATGCGCTGGCCGAAGAAGATGCCCTCCGGCAAGCGGGTAGGAGATCTTACCCAGCTCCAGGACCTCGCCTGCACCTCGCTAAGCGCCGCAGGGATAATGAACGATAAGCTCCAGAGCACTATGCCCGAATCCGGCAACCTCACAGCTCTGGCCAACGGGAAGGCGGAGAGGTGGCGTGATTTTGCCGTCTCAACTTTCCGCAATACCGGGATTATGGTTGACGGGCAGTATCCAGACCCGCCAATACACGTAACGATGATAAGGGAAACCAGATACAAGCTCATTGCATACCTCAACCCCCGCGGCAGCGAGGAGCCGTTTGATGGACAGATCTTTGATATGCACAAAGACCCCCACGAACTGAACAACCTCTGGGACAGTCCTGAGCATTTGGAAATAAAGCTGCGGCTTATGTCAAGACTTGCCGGCTGGGAAACAAGGCAGGAGCTTATGCTCGGTTCGCCCATAGGCGGCGATGTCCCGGGCGAGAAAGAAAGGCTCGATAACCGCCTGAAAAAGTAATCGGCTGGAGAAAACGGTCAGCATTAAAATATTTTTGATTTGAGAGGATTAAAAATGAACCACAAAAAATCATTCAAAAACAGATCTGGATTAAATCGGCGTACTTTTCTCAAGTCTGCTGCTGGAGCAGCTTTTGCAGGTGCAGGAATAAAGGGGCTTTCCAGTTATGCTCAAGCAGCTTCGAATAGTTATTTTGGAAACACTGAGGGCAGTCTGCCTAATATAGTTTTTATTATGGCCGATGACTTAGGGTACGGCGAACTTGGCTGTTATGGTCAGGAAAAGATTAAAACGCCTAACATTGACAAACTCGCATCTGAAGGGATGCGTTTCACTCAGGCCTATGCCGGTTCAAGCGTATGTGCACCTTCACGCTCCAGCCTTTTAACGGGATTCCATAACGGTCATAACCGCATCAGGGACAATCTCCCGCATGGAGTGTTTCTGCGTCCGGATGATGTTACCGTAGCAGAAGTATTGCAGCAGGCTGGATATTATACCGGATGCGTCGGCAAATGGGGAGTCGGCAATCCCGGTTCATGGGGCGTGCCTGAGCATCAGGGATTTGATTATTTTTACGGACATAAGAATCAGGACCAGGCGCACTTTTACTACCCAGACTATCTTTGGGAGAATGACAAGGTTAAGCTGCTTCAGGAAATGGAAATTGTTAATGAAGTAGGGAAAATGGTGGGCAACAGAGGCGGAGAGAATAGATTCTACACTCACGACCTTTTCACCAAAAAAGCTCTTCAGTTTATTGACAGGAAACATAAGAGTCCGCTCTTCCTTTATCTGCCTTATACTATCCCGCATTTTTCGGATTATCCAGCGGGTACACCCGAACATTTCATCGTGCCCGATGATAAGCCGTACAGCGAAAAAGGCTGGACTCAAATCCAGAAAAATTATGCAGCAATGATTACACGAATGGATAAAGACGTTGGTAAAATAATTGAGCGGCTTAGAAAATACGGTCTTGAGTCAAACACGTTAGCAATATTTACCAGCGACAACGGCCCTTACGGCGGCGCACCAATAGACTTTTTTAACAGCCAAGGCCCTTTCCGAGGTAAAAAAAGAGATCTCTATGAGGGTGGTATTCGAGTACCTTTTATCGCAAAATGGCCGGGCGTAATAAAGCCGGGTACAAAGAGCGAACACATAATAGCATTTTGGGACATCCTCCCTACTTTAGCCGAAACTGCAGGACTAAAACCGCCTGGGAATATAGATGGAATTTCTTTTCTCCCTGTTTTGAAGGGCAAGCCCCAAAAAGAACACGACTATCTATTTTGGGATTACGGCCACGTACGGAAAACCTACAAAGCCGCCTTGAGAACTGGAAAATGGAAAGGGGTTTTTCAAACCGGCAGGCCGCCGGAATTGTATAATCTCAAAAAAGATAAGGGTGAAAAAATTAATATAGCAAAACAGCACCCTGAGATTGTTCAAAAAATCAGAGCTTTGATTAATAAAGCCCGTAAGAGCACTGAAAACTATCCAAACAGGGAATTGTAGTCCGCAAGGCAACCTGAAAAATAAGTTTGCTCAAATTAAAAAGGCATTCTGAAGTATTTAAATAACCGTTCAGAATGCCTTTATTTTATGGAGTTTTACGCTTTTTATGATTCAATCTCGGAAGGAGTGCAGTAATCCCAGCACTCAAACGGGATATTCATCTGTTCAGCCAATGCCTTCAGGTCAGCCAGATAATCCCCAAATATCGCCATTGGATGATTGCTGTTCAGGTTCTGCTCGATTTTCGCGCACAGCCTTAGATACCAGTGAGGCCAGTCCCTGTTGCATCTTTCCGTGCGTTTGAGCCACTGGTCATGCGTTGGGACATCGGTAACGCCTCTTCCCGCGCAGAGATACAGTTTGTTTTTCCTGTAGCTGAATCTAGCCCAAGTTGCCACGCCCGGCTTTTTCACAGCTGCCGAGCATGTTCCTCCGCCGGCCTTGAAATACATCGGCGTCTGCCTCTCGCTCCAAGCTCCTTCCAGAGACTCATTGCTGCCGTATGCGAAATGCGGAGCTAATGCGCCGGAATTAACAAACCAGTACAGCCCTTCCCTGCTGTCCCAGTAGCGAAGGTCGTTGAAGCCCACCGGCTGCCCGCCTGAGAGCAGTTTGAGAACCTGCATTGTTACAGCAGCCCCGTCATCTGCTTCGGTGGCTGAAACGAAAGTGTTCCCGTCGCCTTCAGGACGCAGTTTGTTGTTGAGGATCCCGAGGGTTAGGTCGGTGGCGGGGTAATGCTGGATCCAGTCGAGCTGGTCTTGAACGCCGATGAAATTAAGCCCGAATTCCTTCTTCAGCTCCAGAAGCGCATAATAAACTTTCATCTGGAATATAACCATATCCTTAGTGAGAACCTTCTCCGGATCGCTGCCCAGCTTGAATTCCATGCCGTTGTCTATGAGAAACTGCATTGCCTTTTCGGCTTTGCTCTCATCGATTTTTTCTGCCATCTTTGCGAGCCTGAGCCCGTCGAAGCCCAATCGGGCAATACCGAAATACTGAAGGAAATCCGCATCAGAGATCTTGTTCCACATCTCCATCGAACGCGGGCCTACTGCCCCGTAAATCATTCCTGAGAGCTGCTCTCTAACCTTTTCGGCATTCTCCCTGTTCTCCTGAGCAACAGGTATATTGATGCTCTTTTGCTCGGGGTATTCGTATTTGCCCGTTTCTAGGAATGTTTTCACTGCCTCAAAGTATGAATCGTGGTCTTCGAAATTTTCCACGAAGAATCTGCTTGTCTCAATCCCCACCTGCGAGCAGCCTGCAGCAGCGGCCATAAGCCCTACAGCGCCGGGGAAATCGGGTATCAGGCTTCCCAGCAGAAGCTTCCTGCAGTTTTCAGATGTCTGCCAGAGGGGGGATACCACAAAGTCCGGGTATGTCCAGCCTGCAAAGAAAACGATCAGCCTTTCTGCGCTGGATTTCTGAATGGTTTGCATTCCTTCGTAAACGCTTGAAGCAAAGCCTTTTGGATTTAGTATGTTCGGCTCCCAGCCCGCTTTCTTTATCACCTCGCAAATTTGATTTATCTGCTTCTCAGCCACGGGCCAAATGGTTTCATTGCAGACAGGGCGGGCATCCAAAGGCAGGTAAATATCGACGGTTTTGCTCATCTTGTTTTTCCTTTCAGTTAATTCTGACAGCTTTAATCACCACAAAATTGCTTTTGATTCGACAAATGCTTTTCTGTGAACATATTTACGCTTAAACCGGATTATATAGAATCTTCGGTTCGCTATGAATGCCAATTAACTTCAAAAAAATAACCATTTTCGGAAAATAAGATTTACTTGCCTCAAGCTTCGCTTAAACTTATCAGCATTGATTGAAACTCTGAAGAAAAGCAATATGAAAAAAGTAATACTCCTAACAGAAGGTCTGAGCACTTATGCCCGGCAGCTTCTGGACGGGCTGTCTGAGTATTCAAGGTTGAACGGCCCTTGGGCATTTTACAGGGAATCATTAGTGCCTTTCTACAGAGCAGGGCAGGGCGAGGCGCTGCCTGAGCATATTAGATCTCTCAATGCCCACGGGGTGATTGTGCGGCCTTCCAGCCCGAAGATAGCGCGGGCGGCTATGAGCCTTGGTCTGCCGGCGGTTGCATGCGATGATAATAATCTTATGCCGGATGTGCCGAATATTGTGAGCGATTATGAGGCTGTGGGCAAAATGGCGGCAGAGGATATGCTGTCCCGAGGATTCAAAAATTTCGGCTTCTGCGGCTTTGATGATATGTACTGGTCTGTACAGAGGCAGGCTTTCTTCAAAGAGACCATTGAGAAGGCGGGTTTCGATGTTAATATCTATTCAAGCCCCAAAATACCGGAACAAAACTACGCCGCTTGCGAGCTTTCAAGCTTAGCAAAGTGGGTGAGCTCTCTGCCAAAGCCTGCTGCTGTTATGGCATGCAACGACGACCGCGCAAATCAGGTGATTACATCCTGCAATATCACAGGGATTAATATCCCTGAAGAGGTTGCGGTTTTGGGCGTGGATAATGATACCCTGCTCTGCACCCTCTCGAACCCGCACCTCTCAAGCATCGCACTTGATGCGAAGAAAGCGGGATTCAAGGCTGCTGCCCTTCTCGACAGAATGATGGATGGGCAGGAAGTTGAAAATCAGGCGGTAACAGTGCGTCCTACGCACATAGAAAGAAGGCGTTCTTCAGATATATTTGCCCTTGAAGATGAGCAGGTGGCTGCGGCGGTGCAGTTTATACACAAAAACGCAAGAGAGCCGATTCAGGTAAGCGATGTGGCAAGGGAGGCAGCCCTTTCCCCGAGAGCCCTTTACAGCAAGTTTCATAAGTTTCTCGGAAGGAGCGTTTACGAGGAGATAAAGCGCGTTCGGATTACTGAAATCTCGCAAATGCTTCTCAGCACAGACCTGCCTGTTTATCAGATTGCCCTTTGCTTCAACTTCTCCAGCATAGAGCATATTGGCAGGTACTTCAAAAGCTATACGGGTATCTCGCCGCTTGCCTATCGGCAAAAATACATCACCCGCGGGTTGGATTGATTTAGCATATCGCTTTCTGAAAGATGCAAAGCCTTACATTTGCAAATTCTTTTCACTTCTATATATTAGCAGTCTCGAATTTGCCAGAGGATAAAATTTTCATCAGAAAATATTAAATTCAACCGAGGCAGTAATGGAAAATCAGTTCTTCATAGAGCTTCTTGAGGCGGGAATGGTGATTTGTTTCGGGGTGGCTTGGCCGATATCAATACACAAATCCATCACCTCCAGGACCTCCAAAGGCAAAAGCTTTGTGTTTTTGCTCGTGATATTCGCCGGCTACATACTCGGCGTTTCCAGAAAAGTAATTACAGACACATACAGCATCGCATTCTACGCATACTGCCTGAACCTGCTGATGGTGGGCACAGATTCATTGCTCTGGCTGATCAACCACCACCGGCACGACAAAAAAACCGCCCAATAGGAGCGAAAATTGCTTCAGTTCCTATCGAGCGGTGGTGTGTTCATATGATAAGGCTTTCAGCAGCCTGCCTGAACTACTCCGAAATTCATTATTTTCCCGAGCCTCTTGAGCTGCTGGGTATAATCCCCGTAAACCATCACAAGATGCGAGCCGTAGTCCTGGGTTTTCTCGAATACATCATCAATATCTTTCACTTGAATATTCACGCCAAGGCTGCATCCCCTTCGATGCATTCCGTATCCGCTTTGGATAGTCCCTTTTGTAACAAGCAGGCTGTTGAATGAAGGATTGAACCTGCCGAGGGTTACGGTTTCGCCCTTGTCTCTACCGAAGTTGTATTTCATTGTAGGCCCGAAGCCCTGAGCCGTGAAATTGCGCAGTTCAAACGGGAGAGACTCGTTTTCAAAGCCCTTCATCTTCATCCCGGGCACGCTGTGCCATACTGAAAGAATATTTTTCATACCTTGATATTCTTTGTAGTATTCGGGGTTGCCCATATATGCCGATTTTTTCGAGAGGTAGCTCATAGCCATCATAGCTGTCATTGCGTTGAAATCGAGCTGGCATGCCGATGGATAGCCTGAATCTTTCAGCAGTGTATGCGTAAGGCAGGGAGTAATTTTATGGTCTTCAGCTATTTCAAGCGGACACACTTCCCTGCAGCCAACGCCGAAGCAGTTGCAGTCGTTTTCGTCCATAAGCGATTTGATTGCCATATAGTAAATTACCGAGCTGCGGACAAACTTTTTATCTGTGTGCAGGGCATTTGCCTTTGAGATCAGAGCTTCTGTAAGCTTATCTGCTTTCCTTGATTCGGCCGGGTTTTTCTTGATAGCTTTCATTCGATCTACAGCATCCTGATTAGAAAGCGGTACGCATCCCATCCCGTACATCTCTTTGAGGTCGTCGAAGTGGTAGAAAACGCTTCCCAGCCCGTGAGGCGTTTTGCCGTAGCGGTCTGAGATAACCAGCGCTGAGCTCTGCGAAAAAGCCTTTTTCACCCAGAGCATCTTCAGGATCTGGTCTAAGTCTTCCCAGTCGTATGCGAGATACCCTTCAAGCCCCTTGTGCTGGAGGCCTGCTTTCATATCCACGAGCCATCCGCCTATATCCCTGCCCCAGTTTTTGAGCCGTTCGGGGTTGGAGTAGGTAACTGTGGCAACGGGCTTGTTGAATTTTTCGGCGAGGAATATCCCCACCTGTCCGTTGAACCCGTCGAGGGTAACAAGCAGGTCGGTGTTTTCTATGTCCTCTGCAACCTTGCTGATCTCGCTGTCCGGGAAGCGAAAATGGCAGTCTCTTTCTTTAACCAGCATTTTGAAATCCACCGTGGGGAGAAGCTCTACCTCTTCGGGGAAGTTTCTCGAGCTGATCAACTCTTTTCTTTGTATCAGGTTTTGCTGATGCTTTTTGATGTCCGCTTCACGGGTGAGATTTTCCATGCTCCCTATCCGGCACGGACCTTCGTGAGCGGTATCGTGAATCAGCCCGCATATTACGAAGCGAACCCGCAGCTTCTTTTTGAAGAGCGGATTAAAATCCGTCATTGCATTTGGAGACTGAGCAAACGCAGAAGCCGGAAAGATGCTTGAATTCAATGAGAGCCCTCCCAGAAGCATAGTGCTTCCGCCTATAAAATCACGGCGATTAATGCAGTTACTGCATCCTGAAATTTTCTTTTTCATCGCTCTAAGCTTTCAAAAAGTGATCTATTTTATTTTTGAATTTAACGCACATCCGCCTCGCCTGAGGTATCTTTCATCCACTCAGGCCAGTCGTTGTGTTTCGGCCAGATTCGTGATTTGTCCCAACCCATATGCCATTCGAAGTTCCAGAGGCTCTTAAGGCCGAGTTTTTCAACGTGTCCGTCCACCATAGCCATATTCATAGAGCCCTGATGGCGGTCTATGCAGAACCTCGCCATGCTTGTATCCCCGCCTCCGAGCTTATTGCGCTGATCGCCTTCTACAGCACGAGGAGCGGTTGGCCAAGGGCCGTAATTCTCTTTTGGATGGCCTCCCCATCTCCAGCAGTCTCCGAACATTGGAACTTTATGAGGCTGGCTTACTCTTGTAACCTTGCCCCAGTGTTCTTCATCAAAGCCCCATAAATCACCGTCTCCATCGTATCCCTCAACCTGTTTGAGATTGTAGAGCCAGTTGTTGATTCCGAAGCTGGATTTGAATGTGCCGTCCGGTTCGCCTGATACATCTTCGCTCCAAGCTGCAAAGCAGCCTCTTCCGCCCTCATCCACGGTTTTCGTTGCCGTAGGGCAAAGACGCATAGATTCCCCTCCGTCCTCGTAGTACGGGCGGAGCGGTTCTACCCATAAACCTGTATCTCCGGGCATAAAGGAATTGTTGTTGTCTGCGAGGTAGAGGCCGAAAATCGTTCCCCACTGTCTTAGATGTGATTGACACAGAACCGTTTTTGCCTGCTCTCTTGCTTTGCTAAGCGCAGGCATGAGAACTGCCATCAAAAGAGCGATGATTGATATAACTACAAGCAGTTCAATTAAAGTAAAAGCTTTCTTTTTCATCTCGTAATTCTCCTAAATTATAAAACCTTTCTCTTATACTATAGCATAAAGGAAGTCTAATTTCCACATTTCTTTGAAATTTTAAATAATTTTTGGAGACCAGTATTCAGCTAAACAGCGTTGATAATTGCTAATTCAGCATAGAGAGCATAATTTCCGCTGTTTTCTTTCGGGATTCTATCTCTGTCATCTGGTTTGTAAGGCTGGTAAGCTCGGTGCTTATTTCCTTTAATTTATCAGGGTTTTCGAGCAAGTTTTCGGCAGCCTCTGCAATTGGCTCGGTGGATTTGAAATAAGGCATAAATTCGGGCACAAGCCCCCTTCCCGCAAGAATATTTGGAAGAGACAGGTGTTTGAGCCGAATTATAAAGCGGCCGGCAAGATTCCATACCATCGGACTGGACTGATACATAATTATCATCGGACAGCCTGCAGCTGCGGCTTGGAGAGATGCGCTTCCGCTTGCGCAGATGCAGAGATCGCTTTTAAGGCAGGTGCTTATTACCGAATCAGTCTCATATCTGCACTCAAAGCCGTTGATTTGCTTCGCTTTGAGCATATCGATTCGGGACTGATTATTCCCCACAGCGGTAAACTCTGCCTCTGGAAATTTCTGTTTGAGCTTTAAGCCGATCTCCTGCATAGGTTCCCAGAGGCTCTCTATTTCTGCTTTTCGCGAGCCTGGAAGAAGGCATATCCTGGCAGATTCCGGAGTGAAATTTTCGTAGTTTTTGGTGTTTTCTCTCGGGTGTATATCCAGCTCATCGAATAGCGGATTGCCCACGAATTCCGCATCCACCCCTCTGGCCTTGAACCATTTCTCTTCGAACGGGAGTATGCAGCAGAGCTTATCGCAGCACTTTCTCAGCTTTCTTATCCTCCAAGGCGCCCATGCCCAGAGCTGCGGGGCAACATAAAACATCACTGGAATCCCGAGCTTCTTGGCCGCCTTGGCTATGTGAAAATTGAAGGCGGGTGAATCGCAAACAACCACAAGGCCGATTCTGTTTCTCCGGAGATACCGCTTGGCCTCGCTAATCAGCTTTTTGTAGCATCCGAGCTGGCTTAGTACGTTGTATATCATCGCGGCCCGGGAGACAGTGTCTTCAAGGATATCGCAGCCTGCTGAGGCCATCTTCCTGCCTCCGAAGCCCGCAAACTCAATTGAGCTGTCTTTCTCTTTCGCCGATTGAATAAGCTCGGCGCAGTGTTTCTCTGCACTTGGCTCCATAGCACTTATAAATATCTTCCGCTTCATAATCCCCGCAAACGCTGTTCGGCAGCGATTTTGCAATAAAGAAAAATCCCGCTGAAACACGCAATCAAAGCTGCTGCGTAATCTCAGCGGGAGTGAGTTTTTCTATTTCTTCTTGGCTGAGCTTTTTTTGGCTGTCTTCTTTTTTGAGCTCTTGGCTGCTTTGCGGTTTACAACCCCGTTTACCTTCATCGGCAGGCCGAAGAGCCTGATGAATCCTGTTGCATCTGTTGAGTTGTATTCTGCTCCCATCTCAAAGCTTGCAAGCTCGTCGCTGTAGAGGCTGTTCGGGCTCTTTATGCCCACGGGGATTGCGTGTCCTTTGAACAGCTTAACGCGCACAGTACCGTTTACTACCTTTTGCGTGCTCTCGAAAAACGCATCGAGTGCTTCACGTATCGGGCAGAACCACTGGCCGTTGTAAACTATATCTGCATATTTCAAGGCAACCTGCTTCTTGTAGTGGTATGTCTCACGTTCCATTGTGAGCGTTTCAAGGGCTTCATGGGCGTTCATAAGGATAGTCCCGCCCGGGGTTTCATAAACGCCTCTGGATTTCATCCCAACGAGCCTGTTTTCAACGAGGTCAACCTGACCAACGCCGTGCGTCCCGCCGATCTCGTTGAGCCTTTCGATCATCGTTACTCCGCTTAAAGCCTTCCCGTCAAGCTTAACCGGAATTCCGTTTTCAAAGCCTATCTCTACATAATCCGGTTTGGCGGGTGTCTTTGATATCGGACGCGACATCACAAACAGACTGTTTTGCGGCTCGTTCCACGGATCCTCAAGATCTGCGCCTTCATGGCTTATGTGCCAGAGGTTTCTGTCTCGGGAGTAGATCTTGCGTTTTGTCTGGTCTATCGGGATATCACGCTTTTTGGCATAATCGACTGCCGCTTCGCGGCTTGTTAGCGTGAAATTCGGGTCTTTCCAAGGAGCAACGATATCCAGCGAGGGATCAAGAGACATAAAGGTAAGTTCGAAGCGCACCTGATCATTTCCCTTGCCCGTAGCCCCGTGAGCAACAGCGCCCGCTCCGTACTGATGGGCAACCTCAACCTGCCTCTTTGCAATCAGCGGCCTTGCAATGCTTGTTCCGAGAAGATAGCCCTTCTCGTAAACCGCTCCGCTTTTGAGCATCGGCCAAACGTAATCTTCAACAAACGTCTTGCGAAGATCATCAACAACGCAGTCTGCTGCGCCTGTTTTCATCGCCTTCTGCTTTATGTTTTTCAGCTCATCGCCTTGCCCGAGCTCTGCGGCATAACATACCACCTCATAGCCGTATGTTTCCTTGAGCCAAGGAAGAATTACGCTTGTATCAAGCCCGCCGCTGTATGCGAGCACTACCTTTTTTGATTTTGCCATTTCTCTAAACCCTTTAAGAACACTGAATTTCTAAATAAAAGCCCAATTATAACAAATATCAGGAGCAGTTGAATAATAAATTCTGACCTGAAAACAAGTTTGCGGGCATTATTATCAAAATCCCAAACTTTATATGCCGTTCGGACTTCTCAGATTTAACCCGTTCGAAGTTTTCTATCCACAGGTACACTAAGATAACGCAGATTTTTTTTGTTTTACCGCGAAGCCCGCGAAACACACGAAGGGGATATGGTTTTGATTTAATCAAAGAAGCTTGGCAGGTAAACGATCTCGCGGATTTATGTCGCAGCGAAATTTATTATCCACAGATTTTATGTTTTTTTTACCGCAAAGCATTTACAGACTGAACCAGCGGTTCGCTGCTTAATAATGCAGCGTCTTACAGCGGAGGAGCGCAAGCTCTCCGCTAGGATAGCGAAACGTGGAGAGCCGGCGGTAAACGAAAAATCTTTTCTAAAAGAATGCCTAGCGGGCGACTTGCGTCGCTCCGCTGTAGTACGGGGGATGTTAAACATTGAGCCTGTCCGCCGCAGGCGGAGATTTAGCGGCAGCTGCAGGAGAAAATCTTTCCCCTTATCATTGCCTTGAACTAAAAAGATTCTGTCTAAAAATATCCCCTTAGTGCTTCTTAGCGTTTCTCAGTGGCTGAAAATCTAATCAGCTAAAACCCTCTCGTTTCAGAAATCGCCGAGTTGAATTCTCTTGAAAGCGATTCCGAAATCCAGTATGATAATGCAGGCAATATGATTTACGACTGCGGGAATAAGTATGAATATTCCGCCGGAGGTGCGTTGGCCTCAGTTGATTCGGGAGGACAAATGATCGAATACAAATACGATGCGTTGGGGCGCAGGGTTGCGGCAAGCTAGGGCGGCGTGGAAACGTACTGCCTGTACGATACGCTCGGCCGCTGCGTGAAGGAGTTTACCACGACCGATTCTGGCGAAACGCTCGCCGGCGGGGATGAATACGTTTACGGCAATGGGTTCGCTGAGCTGATTGCGGTTTGCGATGCTTCGGGCGGGGTGGAATATGCCCTCACCGACGCGCTGGGCAGTGTGGTATGCTTGGCCGGCTCGCCAGCATACATCAGCCCTGTACGCTATGATGCATACGGCAATGCCGGCGACGATACGCCCGATATGCCGTTTGGCTTTGCGGGGATGAAGAGCGAGCCCGCCGCAGACATCTGCCTCACGCCAAACCGTGCATACTCGCCCGGCCTCGGACGCTGGCTCTCCCCCGATCCAACCCAGATAATAACCTTAAGCCTATTATACGAAAAGATTTTACACTATCGTATTGCCTGCGGCCTAAAAAAAGATTCAAAAATTTTTCTACAGCTATTATAATGAACACTTAAGAAATTTTTGCATTGGTGATAATAAATTATTTAAGGACAGACAATGAATTACAAAGAGTATAAGGTTATTACGGTTGTTGAGAGCGGTTTTGGTACAATTTTTCTCGGCGCATCAGGGATCCCTACAGACAAGATGGAATCGAGTCTTAATATGGAGGCGGCAGAAGGCTGGCAGGTAGTGTTTCAGATTGTTGAACAGAAGCGTTTTCTGCTCTTCTGGACAAGAGAGGCGATAATAATCACGCTTGGCAGGTAAGAGCGGGCTGAAAATTATGGGGATTCTCAAGAAAGAAGAAGTGCTGCGGAAAGAAGAGATGCTGCGGAAAAGGATAGGCGAGCTCAGCAGCGATAATCGTTATGAGTTCTACAAAAGGGCAAACAGAAAGATAAAAGATCCCGACACTTACGCTGTTTTGAATTATCTAATAATCATCGGCCTGCACCACTTCTACCTCGGAAAATGGGTGCTTGGACTGCTTAATATTGCGATATTTGCAGCGGGAATAATAATGCTTTTTCATGGCGAGCTGATTGGGGCTCATATGGTTTGGGGGATACTAATTTTCGAGCTGCATCAGCTTTTCAGATCGCAGATAATCGTGAAAGATCACAACAACAGAGTAAAGGAGCAGGTTTACTTTTCGATTACCGGAAGCAGCCCTTACTAATAATCCCCGAAATCAGAGGATTATTGCTAAACCTAAAACAGAAATGCTTATTCAGATGAGCTTGCAATGAGCTGTTATTCCCTTACAATCGCTCGTTCTGATTCTAACCAAAACCCCAATTTTTCTATAAAGACAGCAGGATTTTTTGCCTGCTCGAAAAGGAAAGGAGCTACTAATGAAAGTTGAAGTTAATTTTAAACGTTATTTCCTGTATCTGCTGCGCTGGCAGCTCTCTTCGCCTCTTCTTGCCGGCTGCCTTTATTTTCTCGCTTCTACAGGGACTGTCGTTGCAACGATAATATCGAATTTAATCGGCGGGCTTATATTTTTCTGGGTTGATAAATTTATCTTCCAGTCCCGCAAACTTGCTGCATCTTGGCAGGTGGAGGAGAATATCAAATGCGCAGACTGCGGAAAGGTCTCACGCGGCTACAGGCTGGTAAAGGCGAAAAATTACAACAAATCTGAATCTGCTCCGGAATTCCGCTGCGAGGAATGCTCAATAAAGAAATCCAAGGAGCTCAAAGACAGAGGCGTTGACATATAAAATATCAGAAAAATTGTAAAAAGGCTGATTCTGAAATATCTACTTGGGAAAAGTTATTTTTTCAAGTAGGAAATTTTATGGAATCCAAGAAAATGATATTCGCCTTTTTACTGCTTGCCGGCACATTATCAGCAGTTCAAATCCCGGCTCCTCTTTACGTTGATACAAGAAATTTCGGCAGTGCAGACCCGGAAATCGTTTGGAACGAATACACGCAGCAGTGGTGGATTTTTTACAACAGCCGGCGCGTGTTGAAGGAAGACGTGAACGGAGGAACCCCTCTGGGAGTAGCAGTTTCGGAAGATTTGGTTAGCTGGGAGTTTCTCGGCTACTGCAAGCTCGAAGGCAAAGGCGGGACCAAAAATGCCCCTTACACCTGCTGGGCTCCAGCGATAATAAAAGACGGCGATGAATACCATATGTTCGTTACCTTTAAGGAAGGCACTGATGGATTCTGGGGCAGCGGGAAGTCCGGTATAAAGCATTACATCGCACCTTCTGAGGATCTGCTGAACGGCTGGAAATCCGCCTCTGTGGACTGGGTTCTGCAGGATGATGGAGCGATAGATGCAGGCCTTCTGAAGAAGGGCGAGAAATGGATTATGTACTATCGTAATATGTACAAGCCGGCAAACGGTAAAAAACGTTCCGGCATATTCCGTGCAGAATCGAGCGACCTTCTGCACTGGGAGAAAAAAGGGCTTGCAGGCGGAGATATAAACAACCGCCAAAAGAAATTCTCAATGCACAAAGACAGCCTTCTGCCTGTAAGCAGCGGCAGTCCTCAGGCGGTTCATAAAAGAATAGGCTATCAGGAAGCCCCCTACCCCTTCTACTGGCAGGACCGATACTGGCTAAGTACAGACCCATACCTCTGGAGCAGCGATAATTGCAGGGATTGGGAGTATGCAGGCAGCTTTATGCACGCAGCAAGCAGAAAAGTATTCGATGATACAAAAGGCAGACATGCGAGCTTTATAGTAAGCGGGGGCAGATGCCTGGCTTTTTACCATACAGAGCCCTACCGAGATTACAGCATAAAATACTCAGCAAACCCGCCCGAACAGAGAATAATGTTTCTGCAATGTATGGAGCTGAAATACAGCGAAGGCATATTAAGCTATAACCGCAGTAAAAAACCAGAAACGCTTGAAGATATCAAGCCTAATGGCGAATATTGGGGGCAATCCTCTCCTTAAGCAAAAGTCCTCTATAAGCCAAATATAAATGAAAAGGCCAGCCGCGCTTGCTGGCAGGCGCTAAGGCCAACCGCAAGCGTCAGCAAATTCTGTTTTTAACAGAGCCCTATATCTTACACTACAACACTGTAAGGACTAATTTATCATAATTTCACAAGAATCATGCAGCAAAAATTCTTCAGGCGGAAAAAAGCAGTAAAATCAAGTGTTTACACTTGATTCGCTTGCTGAAAAACTTCTCAGAATTGGGGAATAGATTTGAATATTTGGGAATTTTATGTTTTACTGTTTTCATTATCAAAATTAACAGAGAATAAGGCTTTAGTGTTCGTGCATAAAATAAAAATGGATTAGACCTTGAAGCTTCTTAATTGTGGTTGACTGTCAAGTTAAATTGGTTAATATACTTAATGTCTTTTATCACAATTTAAGCATAGAAATGAGGTTAGACTAAAATGAACAATTCTCTGGTTCATGTCAAATTTTTAAACCGCGGGCACCGAGTTCATATAAACCGCGGCGAAACAATCCTTGATGCAGCTAAGAAAGCGGGCGTTTACATCAATTCACCCTGCGGGGGTATGGGGCTTTGCGGAAAATGCAAAGTTCTTGTCCGCTCCGGCAAGACTGAGATTACTGAAGAAGAGAGGAAATTTCTCAGCTCCGAAGAACTTGAGGAAGGCTTCAGGCTTGCCTGCAAGGCTGCTGCAGAAAGTAATTTGGAAGTTGAAACAGAACAGGAGAAGAGCGGTTCAAAGATATTATCTGCGGGGATTCTCAACGGGGATGTAAACATCCAGCCAGCTTTATTCGTGAAAAAAGTAAAGCTTTCGAAACTCGAACTCGGCTCCGATAAGAGCTATGCCGAGCTCCTGGAAGAGATGATCCCCGGGGCAGGCTATGATTTAACAATCCTGAAACAATTAGCAGAAATAACAGCAAGCGAAGATGATTCATTCAGCGCAGTAATGATGGACAAGCAGATTCTTTCTCTAAACAGAGAAAGCAGTTCGCAGGATTTGTATTCGGTATGCTTTGATATCGGGACTACCACGATTGCAGGTGAGCTCGTGAATCTGAGCACGGGCGAATCGGTTGATTCTGTATCAGCGGGCAATGCTCAGGGCGGATACGGTGCAGATGTGCTTTCCAGAATCAACCACAGCTCACAAAGCAGCGAAAATCTTAGAGAAATTTCAGGTGTAATCGTTAGGCAGATAGACGAACTGATCCTGCAGCTCTGCCGGAGAGCTGAGATAAGGCCTGAAACGATATACTCTCTGTTTGCTGCTGGGAATACCACAATGCTCCAGCTCTTTGCGGGCATAAACTGCTCAAATTTGGGAAAAATTCCGTTTGTAAACGTGCTCGGAAGAGGAACTCTGGTGAAGGCAAAAGAGATCGGCCTGAATAACTTATTTTCTGAAGGTGATGTTTACCTTATGCCAGTAATTGGAGGTTTTCTCGGCGGGGATACCACCGCCTGCATAGCAGCGGCGAATATAAACAACGAAAAGCAAAAGCTCCAGCTTCTTGTTGATATAGGTACCAACGGGGAGATTGTGCTTAACAATTACGGGCATATCACCGCGGCATCCACTGCGGCAGGGCCTGCGCTTGAGGGGGCGAAGATATCGTGCGGGATGCGTGCAGACACAGGGGCAATTGATGAATGCACTCTTGAGGGCGAAGATATAAAGTTCAGCAGCATCGGCAGCGAAGAGCCTGAAGGTATATGCGGCAGCGGGCTTATAGACGCGATTGCCTGTATGCTTAGAGCAGGGGTTATCAATATGATGGGACATTTCACCGATAAGCCGGAAACCCTTCCTGAAGGCATCAAATCAAGACTGATAAATAATAACGGTCAGATGGAATTTGTGCTGAGCGAAATCGGCTCAAAACGCGTTGCGATAACTCAAAAGGATATACGCGAATTCCAGCTTGCCGCAGGGGCGATAAGAGCGGGCATAAACATACTTCTGAAACGGTGCGGGCTTAAATTTTCTCAGCTGGATGAGGTTTTGCTGGCAGGCGGATTCGGAGCGTTTCTCAATGTTGAAAATGCGTGCAGAGCCGGACTGCTGCCTTGCGAGTCCACGGGCTGCGCTTCAAGGATCAGCAGCATCGGGAATGCGGCTCTTGCAGGCGTTAAACGGATTCTGCTGGACAGCACGGCAAAAGAAAAGCTCGAAATAGACTGCCGGGAGATTGAACACGTAGAACTCTCACTTGACACAGATTTCCAGATGGAATTCTCAGAGGCGATGCTTTTTCCACAAATAAATTAAAACTAATTTATGTTTAATATAAGTAACTTGAAATATAAATATTCAAACTTATAATAACGTCCTGATTAGCGAAGGTATTAATTATGACAAGGTCATTAATAGCAATCACAGCAGTCCTATTTATCTTTGGCTGCGAAAATCAGTACACAGTAGTAACTGAGCAAGGGAGCAAAGATCTCCCTCTCAGCAAAGCTCTGGATAACGCAGAAACCGAACAGGAGCTGTGGAATCTGCACAGCAAGGCGGTAGAAGAAGAGGACAAAAAAAGGATAGAAGCATATATTCAGAAGCATTACAACCACAAAACAGAGCAGCTTGAAAAACGCGAGCTGAATGCTTCTTCAGAATACCTTAAAAAGCAGAATAAGAGAAGAATGGATTATGTAAAATCTCATTTTCTCAGCAAAGAAATGAAAGAACTGATCCTTCAGGGCGGTTATAAAAAGGGAATGACAAAGGAACAGTTCAGGGCGAGCCGAGGCAAACCTACAGATATCACCGAATTTAAAAACAACGAAGGTGAAATGTTCGAGGTTTGGACAGAAGGCTTGTTCAATGAGAGGAAATTTTACTTCAAGAACGGGAAACTTGATTTTTGGGATTGACAGTGTTATTTGAAACCGGGTGCTTATGGCAACGAAAGCTGAAAAATTTCGTGATTTTCTTGAAATAGCCGCAAGACTTTCAAGTGTTGCAGTTATTATACTGATTACAGCCCTCACTGCTGACAGAGGGCTTCGATTTGAAGGCATGTCAGCAATGGCTCTTTTAATGTTTGCCTTTTTTCCAATCGGAATTGTAATCGGAATGGTACTTGGCTGGACAAAGCCTATTTTAGGCGGGAGCATAACGCTCATCTGCGCTCTGATATACTATACGCTTTACGTAATTCAGAACGGCACAATACCGCTTGGCGAGACATTTTACGTTTTCCCCGCCCCCGGCGGAGCGTTTCTTGTGAAGGGCATAGCTGATATATTGATTATGAATCAGTCGAAATAGGTCTTGCAGTCTTTATTTTCAGCCATATCAAAGAAAAGCTTTAACTGCTTTTCAGTAGTTCTCTGGGAAGAAAGAGGCGGGATCCGGTCTTTGCTGAACCAAGCCACGTCTGAAGTTTCTTCGCTGGCCTTCGGCTTTCCGCCAACTATCCTGCACCGGAAAAACAATTTGTAAATATTGAACGGATAAGGCGGGAAATGACCCTGGCTGTCTCTGTCAAACACTGCGAGGAGCTGGTCGGTTTGAGTTTGGTAGCCTGATTCCTCCCAAACCTCGCGAACAACATTCTCCGAGGGCTTCATTCCGTTTTCACACCACCCGCCGGGGAGAGTCCAGCCGCCGTCTTCGATTTCCTTAACCAGCAGCACCTTGCCGTCTTCAATTATAACCCCCCTGCTGTCAACCTTGGGAGTTGGGTAGCCTGTATCGCTCTGAAACAGCTCAAGGATCTGCTCTGGGGTATTCGAAGTAAATTCAGAGCCTATCTGAGCAGCTATTCTCTCTATATCCTTATGCCTCTGGAGCTCGTAATTATCTTTAGCAAATTTCTTGCCCGCCTGAGATATCGTTTTAAGCTCTTTAACTATCTCTAACCAGTTCATTATCTTTTCCTTTTCTTTTGATAATCTGCTTTTTTCCTGATTTGCTCCAAAAGCCTGAATTTCCGCTTCCTGGAAAGGTGTTTTGAAATGATGCCGAAATGTTTGGGCTCATAGTATCTGAGAAGAGCAAACTGAAGCTTTTTAGCAGAGCTGCCTTTCGCTGTGAATATTTTATTACAGTTTTTATCGATACCTGATACAAACATTGCAGTTGAAAGCGAGAGAGGAGATGGAGTAAAATCCTGCACCTGCCTTGGCATAATATTCTTCGAAACGAGGTGTTCAGTAAGCTTTTCTGCATCCTCATTAGTGCAGCCCGGATGGGAGCTGATGAAATAAGGTACTAAATACTGCTCCTTGCCTGCCTTTCTGCTCTCTTCGTTGAATTTATTCTCAAATTTCTCAAATAAGCCGAATCTGGGTTTGCCCATATATTTGAGTGTGTTATTTGAAAAATGCTCGGGAGCAACCTTCAAATGCCCCCCTACAAATTCCTTGCAGAGAATACGCATATACTCATCCGATTTAACAGCCAGATCGTACCGAACGCCTGAGGCAACAAAGGCATTCCTGCCTCTTCCTGCCTTTTTCCACCGCAAAACAGACTTCATCAGCGAGATCAGTTTTTCGCAGCTGCAATCCAGATGTTTGCAGATATTCGGATAGATGCAGCTCTGTCTGCTGCAAATCTTCTGCTTTCGGCATTTCATTGCATACATATTCGCTGTAGGGCCGCCTATATCCTGTATTGTACCTTTGAAGTCTTTGCGTTTTGAGAGCTTTTCAAGCTCTTTGATGATATTGCCTTCAGATCTCGACGAAATCTCTTTGCCCTGATGGAAATATATCGAGCAGAATGAACAGCCGCCAAAGCAGCCTCTGTGGGTGGTTATGGAAAACTTCACGGACTCCAATGCAGGCACTTCACCTTCCTTTCTGCAATCAGGGTGAGTCTCTCTGGTGAATGGCAGCGAATAAAGCCTGTCCATTTCGGCCTCGCTGAGCGGCCTTGAAGGCGGCATCACCGCAATCCTTCCAGCGCCCTGATCCTGCACAACCGCTTCACCTTCGGGGAAGCACCGCTTCTGGTATTCAAGATGAGCCTGCATAAAGAGCTTATTGTCCGACAAAATCTGCCGGCAGGAAGGAAGCTCAAAAAACTTTTCCGGAGCAGGGCTGTTTTTCCTCAGATTGTAAGCTGTGCCTGGAATGCCTGCAAGCTGGTCTATTGTGCAGCCGGCGCTTAGCTTTTCTGCGATTTCGCAAACGGCCAGTTCGCCCATACCGTGCACAAGGATATCCGCCTTGGAATCTGTTAGAATGCTCTTTTTTATTTTGTCTTCAACGTAATCATAATGCGTTAGCCGCCGAAGCGAGGCCTCGAGCCCGCCAATCACGATGGCAGCATCCTTGCAGGCCTCTCTGGCTCTTGCGCAGTATGTGAGAACCGGCTTTTCAGGCCGCCGGCCGATTTTCCCTGCGGGAGAATAAACATCGTTCTTGCGTTTATGTCCGAAAGAGGTGTAGCTGTTGAGCCGGCTGTCTATAGAGCCGGAAGTAACTGCCCAGAACAGGCGGGGACTGCCGATTGCTTTGAAGTCTTCTGCGCTTTTCCAGCCGGGCTGAGATAAAACAGCAACCTTAAAGCCGAAGCTTTCAAGCCATCTGCCGATAACAGCAGCTCCGAACGCGGGATGATCTACGTATGCATCGCCGGTAACGATGATTATATCCGGCTCATCCCAGCCTCTGGCCTCTATATCCTGCCTGCTTGCCGGAAGGAAATCTTCTCTTTTGTAAAGTGATTTTGTTTTGATTTTTTAACTGCGAATTTGAATGTTATTTCAGTCGTTCGCCTGCAAATCGGAAAAGCAGGCCGGAGCTTGTTCACAAAGCGTTTTGAGTATGTATGCAGCGGCTTGTCTTATCTCCCACTGGGCCTTGGGGCTTATTCGAAGCTGGATAACGTGTCTCCACTGCCTGAAATTCCCCGTTACCACAATCTCCGAACAGCACGCATTGGGCAGAACAAACCTTGCGTCCTCTTTTTTCAGCCCCCGCTCCCGCCATTTTGCGTACATGGCGTTTATGGCTTCCATATCGCTGCGAAATTCTTCGATGTATTCTTCCGGGAGGCTCGCAGGGACAACATAATCAAAGGCGTTTTCATCAACATACCTCTGAGACTGCTGCGAGAATGACATAATCCTGTGCCTCACGAGCTGATGGGTCATCGCTCTTGAACAGCCCCTTATGCGGAAGGTGGCCGAGGCGTGTTCCAAAACGCTCTCATGCCCTGCTCTTACAATTTTTCTTATAAAATCTTCCGATGAGCTCGCGCCCATCTTATCAAAACTCAGATAGCAGGTTCTGCCCGCCTCTTCGATAATTTCCTGGGAGTTTGGAGTTATTGCAAGTAGAGATATTTCCAAAACGCTTTCTCCTATATAAAAGTATTCAGCCTGAAATATATTACAGTCTTTAAGGCTTTAATCAAGCAGATTCGGAATAGGTAAGATTTAACAGTATTAAGACTATTGTTTACTTGAAAAATTTTTTATTCATTTTGAAATAAAAAATAGTTTAAAGAAAAATTTTCGAAAAAACGTGTGCGACAATTTTTGGATTTAATATAACCGGTAAAATCGACAGGCCTCTGTTTCGCAGTGCCGCGCCTGCAAGAGAGGCTCGGGTTTCATTGTGAAACAGAGCTTTAAATCATTGCAATAATTGGATAAGAATTATTCCGGGAGCACTTGGCGTTATCTCTGCTTGGCGATTCTTTCCACCTGCTCGAGGTATTTCTGCACATTTTCCTGCGGCTGAAGCGTTTGAGCTCTTTTCAGCAGAGGCAGTGCTTTTTTATACTGCCCGTTTCGCACCAGCAGCTGACCATGGCGGAGTTTGGCGTCGGCTTCAAAGCCTTCAATTTTTGCTGCACGTTCGAAGTAGAATATTGCCTGCTCATCATTGCCATTTCTTGCTGAATTTTGGCCGAGCAGGATAAGGGCTTCTCCATCGAGCGGGTCCAGCTCGACAATCTTCTTAAGCACCTCTACCTCCTGTTTGCCTTCGCCTTCAGCAACTGCTATCCTGGCCTGAATCTTCAGGAGTTCTTTTTTCGTTTTATCTTTCATTTTATCTGCATACAGCTTTTGGATCTCTTTAATGAGCTGCTTAGTTTCGTCCATTGCAGCCCTTGCCGAAAGCACTTTAGCAGAGTAGATTGCCCTTTCGAGATTTTCGTCGGGATTCTTCTTCATAGCCCTCGCATAGCTTTTTGCGGCCATATCATAGAGCTTTTCATTTACATATATATCGCCAAGCATATTGAGCGTATCGGCAGTGGATTCGCCGAGATGATCAACAAATTCGAACACCTCTGCCGCCTCCAGAGGCTTGTTCTGGCCGATATAGGCATTTGCCTGAAGCAGCCAGAGGTCTGGGCGGCCGGGATTATTCTCTATAAGTTTTCCGCAAAGAGCAGCAGCAGCTCCGAATCGTTCCTGCCTGAAGAAGCTCCTTGCCAGCCCCATTTTCCAGTCGAGGGTTTCGGGGTCCAGGAGTATTGCCATTCTGTATGCCGATTCAGCGGAAACGCTTTTTCCCATCGATGAATAGCAGAAACCGAGCAGTCCGAATGAGATCGAATCTTTCCCGCCCAGCTCCAGATATTTTGTGAATGCCTCAGCGGCCTTTTTGTGATTTTTCATCCTGAAGTGAATGAGAGCAAGATTCTTCCAGGCCCTGCGGAAACGCGGGAATTTTTCGACGGCGTTTTTATACGGCTTAATGGCCTTTTCGAGCTCTTCATTCTGGAAATGAATATTTGCAAGCGTAAAATCAAAAACGGCGCTCGATGCCTCGGTGATTTCATCTTTGAGCATTTCTGCGGCCTTATTCATTTTGTCATCGGAGATTAGATCCATAATCTCCATGATCACCTCACGTTCAGACTTTGTAACCCTTGGTTCAACCTCAGATTCGGCCATATAGCTCTCAGCAAACCTCTCTTTGAACTCCGGGTCGTTCCAGATTTTCAGATCCAGCTCTGTCATGGCAGACTTTTCAGGTTTGAGCTTAATCTTATTACTTTCACTGCCTTGGGAGGGAGTTATTAACAAGCATACGAACGCCAGGAGCAGAGCCGGGGCGAATGCTTTGCGGATAAGGCCTTTCGGCTCTGAATATTTTGAGTTTATCAGCATTTCAATCTTCATATTTTTCAATCATCCTTTCGGAAATGTTATTGGTACACGCATACGGAAACGTACCGGGCTGCCGTTTCTTTTGCCCGGTTCAAATTTCCACTTCTTTACAGCTTCCATGGCAGGCTTTTCAAATATCGGATCGGTAGATTTCTGCACCTTCGGCTTCTGAACCCTGCCGTTTTTATCAACTATGAATATTATGTACACCTTGCCCGGAGCTCTTTTTCTCAGCTCCCTGTTCATTCTCGGGCTCGGCCTGTATATAGGTCTCGGTTTCTGGTCGAGGTCTGATATAGAGAAAAGAGCATCAACATCTTCCCCGCCTGCGGAGGCTGTATTCAGCTTCACTGAGAAATCCCCTGCCATAATCCCGCCGCTGAAGCCGGGATTCAATGCAAGCTCGAGCTGGTCGAGAGCTAAAGGCTGGCTCTGTTCGTTCAGCTCTGGGGGCTGTTCATCTTTTTCGGGCTCTTCGGGCGGTTCTTCCTCGGGTGGAGGAGGCGGAGGAGGCACGTTCGCCACGCCCACATCCTGAATCACCATATCTGTTTTCGGCGGCTTGCTTATCGTTTGCAGTATCGGCAGAAGCAGGAAGAAAAACAGCGTAATGGCCGATGCGCTAAGCAGCACAAAGACAAACCTGAAGAAGGCTTTTAGAGGAGAATTTTTTTTCTTCTTGGTCATAAGCTGGCCTTCTTACCCCTGGCTTTTCCTTGTTGCCACGCTCACCTTCTCCGCTCCGGCAAGCTTTGCCTCATCTATAATGCGAACCAGCATACCGGACTGAGAATTTGCATCGCTTTGTATGATCACAGGGATATCTTCCTTCTGCAGCATCCGCTTAACAAGAGGCTGAACTCCGCTGATGCCTATCTCACGTCCGCCGTAAACCACCTCGCCTTTATCGGTGAGGGCAATAAGTATGCTGTTTTTCTCAAGCTTCACTGATGAGGCGGCCTGAGGCTTATCAACCTCCACGCCGGTTTCCTCAACGAATGTAGTGGTAACGATGAAGAAAATCAGCAGGATGAATACGCAGTCCATAAGAGGAGAAATATCAATCCCCTGTTCACTGCCTTCATCTGAATTTACTTGACGAAAACGTCCCATTTTATCCTCGCTATACTGTCTTTTCTAAAACTAATATATAAAAGCTGAATCTAATCAGTTCTTTAGGTTCTTCTTATGAAGCTTCTGGGTGCAAACAGTTTCCATATGTGCAAGGAAAGCCTTATAGCTCTCGAATTTGCGCGTAATGATATATGAAAACAAGAGCCCTGATAATGCGATAATCAGGCCTGTCTCTGTGGTTACAAGCGCCTCGGAAATTCCTTCAGCCACCATACCCATTGTTTTATCTCCACCTGAGCCCTTGGCAAGTGCATCGAAAGTGGAGAGCATACCGGTTACAGTTCCCAGAAGGCCGAGAAGCGGAGCGGCGCTTACGCAGATCTTTATCACCCTCAAATCTCGAACGAAAGGTTTCGTTTCTCTGGAATGGAGCTCTTCAAAATAGCTTCTCATTTCTTCAACCGTACTGGCCGATTCAACAAAATCAAGTATCTCGCCGATATGTCCCTGCCGTTTTTTGGGGTGATTGATCCAATGCCGCCAGGCCTTTTCTTTAACCTTTTTGAAGCCCTTGGCCGAAAGCTTAAGCTGCACGTTTACAGAAAGCGAAAACATAACGATTGCAATGAACGCAATAGCCACCATGCTCCAGCCGCCGCTGAGCCAAATAGAGACGGCTTGTTCGGACAAGGCAGTTATATGTTCTCTGAGAACTTCAGGCATTATTGCTCATTCCCCGCTGCCTGCAGAGCCTGCTTTTCAGAAACGCCGGCATATCTTGACCTGCTCACCTGATTCACCAGAGCTACTGCGTTTTTCTCCATATCATCTATAATTCCCTTGGCCTTCCTCGATAGCAGAGCGTGAAGCAGAAGCGAGGGGATAGCCACAATCAAACCGAATTCAGTTGTAATCAGCGCCTCTGAGATACCGCCTGAGAGGGTTTTAACATCGCCCGAGCCGAAAACTGTAATCAGCTTGAAGGTGTTGATGATGCCGGTTACCGTACCGAGCAGACCGAGGAGCGGAGCAGAGGCGGCACATATCGAGATAAATGGCAGGAATCTTTGCAGTTTGAGCCTGCTTGAGAGAACTGTTTCATACATCACCTCTTCAATTAGCTCTGCAGGTTCCTTTAGGTGCTCAACGGCTTCATTAAACATCCTGCCGAAAGGCCCTTTGAACTGTGCGGCCTTCACTCGGGCAAGCTCTTTGTCCTGCTTGTAAACCGCATCGAGCAGCTCATCGAATTTCTTCCTGCTCGGCTTGCGTACGAGGCTGAGAAATACCCATTTCCATATCGCAACAAGAAGAGCCAGCCCGGCCATACCGAGAATCGGAACCATAACCGGCCCGCCCTTCTGGATATGCTCCCAGACTGTCTGCTTTGTCTCTTCGATTACGTGGGCATTCCCGAGAGTTGTATCCAGAGGCAGATAACCCTGCTTTGTTGTTATAACCTGCGAAGCGGCCTGAGCGTCTGCAGGATTGCCGAAAGATTTCACAGAAGGCTCGAGCGAGCCGAGCTGCTGGGTTACCGTGCCAACGACTTCGCCGTCGCCGGAGCGGAAAATAGCTGCCGGGCCTGTCATCACAAATGTTCCGGGCTTTACCAGCCCGCTCTGGCCAACAGCCTTGCCGTTGAAGTGAGAACCGCCCATCAGCTCTTCAATTCTCTCAAGAGAAGTTTCGATCAGTGAAGCCTGAGCTTTGTAAACCTCTTTCTTGGTAAGATTGCTGTTTTCCGGTGCGAGCTTGGCAGATTCCAAGGTATCTTTGTATTTCTGCATCTCGGCTATGTGAAGCCTTGATTCGAAATTTCTCGCATACTCGCTGAGAAGATTGGAAAGATATGCCGCTTCCTCTTTGCGGGATTTGATCTCAGAGCGGAGATTGTTCAAGTCCAGCGTACGGCTGTCGAGCATTCTGGTTGTCTGCTGATAGTCCCTTCTGGCCTGCATAAGCTCGGATTCCAGCTCGCTGACCTTTTTGCTCAAAGGCACTTTCTTCTCAGCTACTTCTTCCCTAAGCTGATTTAGCTCTTTGAGGCTCTCTTCAAGCTTCTTATCAACAGCCACTGCAGCCTTAGAGAATGATTTCTCAGTTTGCTGAGCAAACCCGGCACTGCAGGCTGCGAATACAGCTAAAACTATAATTTTATTTATTAATTTCATTTCCGTTCATTCCAATACTACTGAATTTCAATTGGCAGTTTGACAAACGAGGCAACCTTCTCATTTCTGAGAATTGCAGCGGCATTAAGGATATCCTGAGCGGCTTCGTTCTTCTCTCTCCAGTCCCATTCTCCCTCTGCCGGATAACCAACGCCGGCGACTGTGCCGTCGGAGCTTGCGTAGTAGGCATGGCTTATTCCCACATAAAGCGTTACAACTTCGAAGGAAGAGCCGTCTTTGAGCTCTCTTACCTCGCTGTGGGCTGAAATCTCACGGTTGAATTTATCTACTTCGTTTAGTATTCCAACCACGTTCTGAAAACGCTGAGACATAGCAGTTTCTGTTTCTTCCGGGTTTTCAGGCAATCTCTGGCTGAGGGGCTTGATCTTGCTCTTCAGCGGCGCCGGCAAACGCTTTATCAAACGTTTAGATCTGTTTTCAAGCTTTATTATCATATCAGAGAGAGATGAGGAGGCTTCTTTGAGTTTTTCGTTTTCCTGCATCATCTCATTGCGTTTTTCATCAGCCTCGGCAATGCTTTGCTCAGCATCTTTTTCCTTCTGCTTGAGGCTTTCTATTTCGCTTTTTAAAAGCTCAATTCTTTCATTCAGCATTTCTCTGCTGAGTTTGAAATCACGCTTTTCCTGTGATATTAAACGCTTAGTTTCAACCCATTTCTCTATCTTGGTTTTTGCGTTCTCGATTTTTTCAGAGCTTGCATTTTCTTCGCCTGAGGCTGCTGAGAGAAGCAAAACAGCACCTCCGAGCAGAACCAGAAAGACCGCTGCTCTTGAGAGCCTCACAGAAAAATTATTATTCGAACACTTCATTTTTTATAAACCTTTGCCGTAATGATTTTAGTTTATTATTCGACAGATTGCCCGCAAACGCCTCTATAGCCGCTTCATCACAATAGTATGAGAAGTTTAACAGCGGATAATTAGCGGCAAATTAGTAATTTGTTAGCTGATTATTTAAAAACGGGCGCTCAAACTTACTGAAAGATCAATCCCCTTTGTGTAAGAGGTTTTTGTAACATCGCCGTCGATGTAATCCGATCTGTAAACACTCTCAATCTCAGGGTCGAGAAGATTTTTCGCCTTTAAGTTCATACTCCAAGTATCGTTGAGTTTGTGCTTGAGGCTCATATTCAGCGTACCGTATTCTTTTTCATAAACGTTTGGCAGATAATTACCCACCGCCTGAGATGCACCTGCAACGAGAGTATCGCCTCTTACCGTGTAAAACAGTCCAAACTGCGTTTTAGATTCATTGAAGTCCCAAGTTAAGAACAGGTTGTACAAATATTCCGGTGCATTGGTCATATCGCGGGTTTTCATAGGTGCCTGAATATTTGGGGTATCAAGCTTTGCAGCTTCATCGTCAGGCAGGGTTACCTCGGAATTTATGAAAGTTGCATTAGCCCCCACAGATACGCCTTCCATATCCTCAAAAAATTCCGCAAGTTCATGCCTGATCTCAAATTCAAATCCATCAATTTCGCCTTCCGGATAATTCACCGGATAAGTATATGTAAAATTGGCATAGCCCTGAACATACTCGATAGGGTCGGTGATATCCTTATGGAAATATGTAGCAGAAACTAATCCGCCTTCATAAGGCGTGTAATCGAAGCGAAGGTCATAGTTCTCAAGCGCACTCATCTGAAGGTCTTTATTACCGATGAATATATCGCCGCCAAGATAGTCCTGATTTGTAATCGGGACAAGCTCCTTGAAGGTCTGTCTTGCAACAGTTTCTGAATATGAACCTCTCACCTTTATCTTCTCAAACGGTGCATACTCAAATCCGAAAGAAGGAAGCGTATCATCCTGCTCGAATTCCGCCCTTGCGAGTGAGTAAAATTCTGCGCCGTCTGTAGACTGGCTTATATCTCCTGTTTGAGGTATATAAACCTGTGCAGAAGGGCCGGCATCAGTTATGTGGCTGGAGAGCTCGGTGCTTTCAAACCTTGCCCCGCCTCTGAGCTTAAACTGCGAATTCAAAGGCACATCCGCCATATAGTAGAAGGCCGATATCTGCTGGTCTGCAATGAAATCTATATCAACGCCGGAAACCTTCAGCGGCTCATCAAAATAATCGCTCCAGTAGTCATCCCAGCTGAGACCCGGGTCGCTGTCAACGAAGGTGCTGTCGTTGGTGAAAGAATTCTGCTGGTAGTCCCTTGTAACATCATCATTGAATATTCCAAACTTGAAATATCCCTCGTCTTCAGTCCACTGCTCAAAGGGCAGCTTAATGTTTGCAGAATACTGATCGCTTTCTTCGATGATATCTTTCCATGTTCTCTGGAAGTTTCCCATATTCATATTTGCAGCAGGATTGAGCTGTTCGTACCTGCCCGGTTCGGTGTGTGCAGGCACTTCAGGCGAGGGACTCGGCCAAAACGTAGGGGGCTGATAGGGAACGTAATATGGAGCTGTCCACCTTGCTGAAAACATCCTCTTGTCCGGCTGATGCATAGCAGCGGTATTTCTTGAAAGAACCCAATCGAGCTCTACCGGCTTGAAACTGAACCAGTCGGTAAGCTCCCAGCTGAGATCTTCGAATTTATGATCGCCTGAAAACTGAATAGTCTCAGTAGTTCTCTCGGTATATTCGAGGGTCTGGTGTCTTTGGTAAGCAGCGTGGTCCTGATATTCCTTATCATTTGCTGGATGGTGCTCGTCGTATGGATCGTAATTATCAAATTCGGGGCCGTAAGCATCCGGCCAAAACTGATGCAGTCCGGCTCGGCCGCGGGTATCTTCTGAGACAGTGGCTGAGTCCTCAGCAGTTTTAGTGTACATATAAAGTGCATTGAATTTATGGGTTCCGATCTCGAGGCCTAATGTTGCCAGCGTGCTCCACTGAACCTGCTGGGAGGCTTGCTTAACATCGAAAAGGGAAGTTTCAAAGCGTCCCGTGCCCGGGCCGCCTCCGCCTCCGCCTCGTTTGTCGTTGTATCTGGGAGTTACACCTTCCCCGGGCTCTTCTACCCAGTACTTGTCATCAATCATATCATGTTTGTAGCTTGCGCTTCGTTTGTAGTTTGCGCTCAAGAAGCCGCCAATCTTCACATCCTCAGCGAAGGCGTGCTTGCCCCCGCCGGAGAGTGAAAAGCTGTATTCCTGCGGGGCATCCTCAGTGGCAGTTCCCACAGTATCATCCATCGAATCGATGGAAGGCACAGAAATGCTTCGATTGCCCAAGCTGTCCAGTCCGCCGCCGTCGTAGCTGAGGAAATCATCTTCGTTAAATACGTTTGAGTTGTAGTCGTAGCCTATGCCAAACTTGAAAGATGTTTCTTCAGGGATGCCTTTGAGCACCACATTAACCGCCCCTCCAGAGGCATCTCCCTGCTGGTCGGGGGTGAATGTTTTGCTTACCTGTATGCTCTCAATCACAGCCGAGGGGAACTGGTCTAACTGAACTGCACGCTTATCGGCATCAGCCGTGGGAAGACGCACGCCGTTCATCTGGGAATTTACGTATCTGTCCGGCAGGCCGCGAACAACGGCATACTTGCCGTCCTGAACAGTTGTACCTGAAACAAGCTTCAGCGCGCTTGCTGCATCGCTAGCTCCTGCCTGGCTCATCAGCTCAGAGCTGACCGAATCCATAAGAGCAGGTGCTTCCATACGCAGATCAAGCAGGGCAAGCTCTGTACCTGCACCGAAGCTTAAATCCTGAACGACGAATTCTTCCATCTCGGTAAAATCGCCGCTAAGGGAAACATTAACCTCGCTCATTCTTCCCGGCGAAACAGCAACATCAGTTTTTACCTGACGTGTATATCCCTGCTTCGAGAATATAAGTGTGTATGTTCCCGGCTTGAGCTCGCTGAAAACATAGTTGCCTTCTTCCGCGGTTTTGGTTTTCTCCCCGGTTTCTGCAATCAGAACCTGCGCCTCAGCTACGGGCGCGTCAAAATCTTTGTCCTCAACGTAACCTCTAATGCCGCCTGCCTGCTCCGCCGAGCAGATGCAGCAGGATACGCCCAATATGACCAGCAAAACTGCAAATTTGTTTATTACCATGGAACGCTCAGGCTCCCTTTAACTTCCTTAATTTCAGCAAGCAGTTTCTCGCTTGGATTAACCTTATGTTTTGCCATAGAGCAGCACACATCGCAGAGATCTATAGCAGTAGGACGGGAATTGGGATTTTCCGCCCCTTCCTTCACAGCCATGGCATAAATTTCAGCCGCTTTTTCCCGGCGATCCATAGAAACGCAGGCCTCTGCAATGGACGTAAGCGCTTCGGAGCGGTAAATATCTACTATTTTCTCTTTCTGCTCTTTGAAAAGCTCAATTTCTTCGTCGGCTTCCTTAACGGCCTTTTCTTTCTGTCCGGCTTTGAATCGCGCAGCTGCCACTTTCGCTGTAAGAGGCATTCTATTCTCAAGACGCCACTTGCCTGAAGTTATCATCTGCCTTGCCTTGTCTATCAGCTCAACTGCCTTTGCGGTGTTTCCTCCGTCAATATTTGCCTCAGCCATCTTCACAAGCAGATCAATCCTGATAAAGTACGGTATGGTCTTCCAAGAGGAGGTAATCTTATCTTCCAGCATCTGCCTTCTTGAACTGTTCTCGTAAAACCTTTCGTACAGTTCAAAGCATGCATAAAGGGCATTTTTCACAATATCATAAACGCCTGTTTTTATCATTTCGTCGATAGAGGCAAGCTGAGAATCAAACTCTTGCTCACTGCAAATCTCCGCCTTTGTCGCAGCAACTTTGCCTGTTTCGGCCTCAACGAGATTCTCTTCAAACTGCTCGCTATGACTATCATTCCCGAGAAGGGTTTCCGCCTGAGCAATTCGCACTTTAACCCTGTCTCTTCGCCAGTCTTCAAGATTCGGTTCTTCTATTACTTCTTCAGCCAAGGCAATAAACTCGTTTGCTCTGCCTTTCTGGTTATTTTCTGCAAAATAGTAAGCCAGCTCCCCGAAGCATACGCCCTTGCGCCAGTTTAGAATTTTTTTGGTCTGCTCTGCTGCAGTTTTTATCTGACCGAGCTCAATATAAGCTTTTACAACCTTCTGCTGTGATTTGCTTCGGTCTTTAATATGCGGCTTTACAGGAATCATAGATGCCGTTTGGAAGGCAATTTCCATAAGCTGGTTCTGATAATCCTCAATTTGAGAATTTTCAAGAGCAGCTTTCGTTTCAGCTTTTCTCGTAATCTCAGCAGAGCTTCTTTCAGCCGCTTGATTTTCTGCCTGATTATCAGCCGTTTGTTTATCGCAGCCTGCAAAAAAAACAGCTAAAGCCATAACGCCGGCCGCTGCGAGCATTGAAAGTTTTTTATTCGCTTTTCTTACTGTCATACCTTTTCCGTAAAAGAATCTGATGACAGGGCATTAAAGCCCTGCCACCAGATATTGATTATTTGTTGTCAGTCATTGAAAGGTTAATTACTTAACCTGAAGCCATCCTGCACCAACAGCAGAGAGGTCTTCAACGTCAACGATACCGTCATTGTTGATATCGCCGCTTGGCTGATTCATTGAAGTATCTGTCATACCGTACTGATCGATTGCAGACCAGTTGGCAAGCCAGTTGTTGTCTTCGCTGAATCCGCCGCGGAACTGAGCAGGAACAAAGAAGCCGTCTGCCGGAGCTGTACCAGCGCTTGCTGCGGCATCGTTAGCTGCACATGGGTTGATAAACTCTACAGGATAAACGTCTTTGCCGCCTTTAACAACTTTGCCGCCGCGAACGAGCTTCTGGATCGGCATATTCTGATCCGGGTTAGAAGGTACGTAAGCAGCAGTTACGTTGTTGTTTGAGCCGTCGCGTACGCCGCGTGCATCTGCTTCTGTGTAAGCATCAGAGTGCATATTGCGGAAGAACACTGAATCTGAGATCTCAGCGAGCTTGCCGTCAACCTGTGCGGTGTACATTACGGAAGGATCGTTGAATCCGCCTGCTGACCAGCTGCCTGCGTTAGGCATAGCAGTTGAAGTTGAGTAGTCGTAGTCTGTTGTCCATGTGTCTGCCCAGGAGAGCGTGCCGTTGTAGCCGTAGCCGTTAGCACCGTCGCCGTCGTCGTCATCGAATCTTACGAGCTTTTCGCCGAGATCCATGAAGATGCAGTTGCGATACTGCATACGGGCGTTATCACGCCAGGTGGTACCGCCGTCGCCGTCGCCCGGGTTGCCCACTACTGTAAAATTGTAGATTGAAGCAGTTGTTACAGGCTGAGCATCTGAGTCTTCAGCACCGTCTGTCTCGAAGCAGTTGTCGCCAACGCCTGAGCCCTGGCTTGCATCGATTGAGTGTCCCTGAACGATAAGACCGAACTGAGCCTTGCCTCTCCAGCCCTGGTCGATATCGAAGCTGTCGTCGCCGATGTTCCAGATGTTTACGTACTTGAGGCAAACAGTTCCGCCCCAAATTTCGATACCGTCATCAACGTTGTTGATAACTTCAACGTGGCTGATGTCTGTTTCACGTCCGATACCGCCGAGTGAAAGACCGTTAAGCTCATTTGCAAGACCGATCACTTTACCGCCGTAACGCAGTGAGAGATAGCTTATTGAACCTGAGTTGTCGTTGTCGTCGTTGCCGCCGTACATACCGTAGGTGTTGTCTGTAAGACCTTCCATCAGCTTCTCGTTGTCGCCGGTTGGGGTCTTGGTATTGTCGCCTACGGGATTTCCGCCGTAGTGCGAAGCAGAGATAAGAGCATTACCCATCAGAGTAAGGTTGCCCCATTCATTACAGCCTTCGCGGTAGGTCTTGAGGTCGTCATCAGTAGAGGTCATAATAACTGGAGCATCTTCTGTACCGTTTACATAGATTTTAGCTCCGCGTGATACAGCAAGGCTTCCGCCCAAACCTGATGTGCTCTGTACGAGCGTGCCCGGTTCGATTGTGAGAGTTGCACCCGGCTCAACGAAAACCTGATCCTGAAGATTATAGACGTTATCCGACGTCCATGTAGTAGAGGTTGAGATATTGGAACTTACCAACACCTCAGCAGCATTTGCAGTTCCTGCCGCAGCAAAAACCGCAACTGCAAGTGCTAATGAGATTTTTTTAAGATTCATAGGAACCCTTTCAAAAAAAAATTGAGTAAAGTAAAAAAGTTTTAATACGCTTAACAACTTTCGCCTTTTATCCAGCACCAACGCAGCGCTGGGCTAAAGACTATTGGTGAGTGTAGAATCATAATGTTTGCAAACTATTAGCGATAAATTCAAAAAAAGTTAGGCCTGCAATAAGGGGGGATTAAAACCGAATAAACACCCGAACAGGGATTTTGTTTGCATTTTTGCTTGAAAGAAAATTTATTGCCTGCAAAATAAGTGCTTATTTATTTTCGGACAAAATCCGCTCAGGACTAGTCTATTACATTAAAATGGAGCATAATATGCCTGATATGATTAATGAGAAACAGGTACGAGAGGTTGCGGCGCTTGCAAGGCTCGAACTCACAGATGAGGAAGTAAGCCGGTTTGCAACGCAGCTGAGTGATATCCTTGCATATATAGAAAAGCTGGGAGAGCTTGATACTGAAGCGGTTGAACCGCTCGCGCACAGCCTTCCTGTGAAAAATGTTTTCAGGGCAGATGAGCCCGGCCAGACGCTGGATAGAGACCAAGCCCTGAAAAACGCCCCCGACAGCGACGGGGAGCATTTCTGCGTACCGAAGGTTTTAGAGTAGCAAGTGGCGAGTGGCGAGTGGCAAGTGGCGAGTGGCGAGTGGCGAGTGGCAAGTGGCGAGTGGCGAGTGGCGAGTGGCGAGTGGCAAGTGGCGAGTGGCAAGTGGCGGCCGCTGCTCAAGCTGAAATAGCCAACGAGCTGGGTTACATAAATAATAATACTTTTGAAAGTTTTATTTCGGAATCTAATGCAATAGGTAAAATGATAAGCAGTTTAATAAAGAAAATACTAAACGACAACCGTTAGCAATGGCCACTTACTGCTCGCCACTTGCTGCTTGCCGCTTGCCACTTGCTGCTTGCCACTTGCGGCCGGCACAATAAGGAAAATTTATGGACTTAACAAAAAAAACACTAACTGAGATTCGTGATAAAATAGCGGCTCAAGAGCTAACCAGCCTTGAGGTTACCAAAGCTTTGCTTGCCGAAATAGAAGCCAAGAACGATAAGTTAGGGGCGTATTTAGAGCTGTTCGCAGAGCATTGCCTTGCAAAAGCGGAAAAAATAGACAAGCGAATAAAGGCCGGCGAGAAATGCGGAGCATTGGCAGGCGTTCCGATAGCAATCAAAGACAATATGACCACGGTCTGGGGCAAAACCACCTGCTCTTCCAAGATACTCGAAAATTTCGAAGCGCCGTACAACGCCACAGTGGTTGAAAAGCTCCTCGCAGAGGATGCAGTTATAATAGGCAAGCTCAATCTCGATGAATTCGCAATGGGCTCAAGCACGGAAAATGCAGGCCTCGGTAAAACCGCCAACCCGTGGGACAGCAGCCGCGTTCCGGGCGGAAGCAGCGGAGGCAGCGCAGCGGCCGTTTCAGCGGGGCTGTGCTACGGGGCTCTGGGCTCGGATACCGGCGGTTCAATCCGCCAGCCGGCAAGCTTCTGCGGGGTGGTAGGCCTCAAGCCAACCTACGGCCGGGTTTCTCGTTATGGACTTGTAGCGTTCGGCTCAAGCCTCGATCAGATCGGCCCTCTTGCAAGAAACACTCAAGACGCCGCCCTGCTTATGAACGTAATCACAGGCCACGACCCCAAAGACAGTACAAGCCTCAGCGAAGAACTCGCACCGAAAACCGATTTCACGAAGGATATAGACAAGCCGCTTGAAGGGCTCAAGATTGCTGTTGTGCCGGAGTTTATCGAAAAGGCCGGAGAGGCAGTGAAAGAGGCGATTGGGAAGGCTGTGGAATTTTACCGCTCTAAAGGCGCAGAAATTCGGGAAGTGAAGATGCCGCATTCGGATTATGCCGTTGCCACGTATTACATCGTTGCTACGGCTGAGGCCTCGGCAAACCTCGCCCGCTTCGACGGCGTTCGCTACGGATACCGCAGCGAAAAGCCCGAAAACTATATGGATGTGTACACGAAATCCAGAGATGAGGGCTTCGGGGCGGAGGTTAAAAGGCGGATTATGCTCGGAACATACGCCCTCTCCAGCGGCTACTACGACGCATACTACCTCAAAGCTCTAAAGGTGCGAAATCTCATCCGGCAGGACTTCAAATACATATTCAAAGACTGCGACTGCCTGCTCACGCCCACCTCGCCGTCGGGGGCGTTCAAATTCGGCGAAAAATCAGACGACCCCATCCAGATGTACCTCGAGGATATCTATACAATCTCGGCTAATCTTGCTGGCGTGCCGGGAGTGAGCATTCCGTGCGGATTCGACGAAAACAATATGCCTCTCGGCATGCAGATTATCACAGATACTTTCCAAGAGGCTAAGATGCTGAGAATCGCAAGGATGTTCGAAAAGGAACATTCATACGAAAATCAGATACCGGAAGATAGCAGAGAATAAAAAGCCAGCGACTAACGCATAGCTTCGCCCCGATTTCCGCTAACTGCCAAATAGTCTTTCAAACCCTTCGTGTGATTTGCGGTGAATGAAACACGTAACATCCACGAAGGGCAGAATATACTCCCCGCCGGCTCGCATCGCTTACGAATGCTGATGTTATTTTTCTAAACCGTCGTAAGTTTTTAGCGAAGCTCCCAAACCTATAACCACTTTTTATTCTTGAAGATTATTATTTGTATAATCACAGCGGCGGCCAATATCAATAAAAAAAACCAAAAAGCGGATTCATCTTCAGCGCCTGGGATACCGCCTACGTTTATACCTAACAGCCCCGTAAGAAAACTTAACGGCAGAAAAATAGCTGCAGCAAGTGAAAGAACATACATTCTGGAATTCAGCTGTTCTGAGAGTTTGCCCGAGAGCTGTTCCTGGGCTACTGCTGCACGGTCTCTGATGGAATCGAGGTCTTCATTATATCTGATAAGTTTGTCGTTAGTTTCTCTAAGCTGCCTACTGTCCTCATCGCTCAGCCAGCTGAAGCGGTCTGTCTGAAGCTTAAACATTGCCTCTCTTTGGGGGGGGGCAGATATCTTTTTAGCAATATCGCCTCTCTTCTTATTTCTGAAAGCTGAGTTCGCAAGTCATAACTTCCCTCGGAAATAAGCAGCTCTTCAAGCTCATCCAGGCGGTCTTCTATGTTTTGCACAGTGTCTTCAATTCTTTCAATCAGCCGCTCTGCCAGATCGCTTATGAATTCTCCTGTAGTTTTCGGGCCGTTTTTATCATTGAAAGATTGTATGATATCATTCTCAGAGAGCAGTTTTCTTTTTCGCGTGCTGATAATTCGATTCTCATCTGCCCAAAGCCTGATCGCTACCATATCTTCGGGCTCAGAGTTTGGGCTCAAATTAACGCCTCTCAGGGCAATCAGTGCTGCGTTATCTATCATCGAAACCCTCGGCCGGCTCTCTTCAGACAATAACGCTGATACTGTTGTTTCATCAAGGCCGCTCTTTTCAGCGAGCCACCTTGCAGAATCAGCTTCTGTATAGTCAAGATGTATCCAGCAGGGACCTTGTTCGGGGAGCCAATTATCCATGTCCTGCCGGCTGCCTTGCCGGGCCGAGCCCTTCCCGTCCATAATATAGAAATACAGCAAACCGTTTTCAGACATCTCATCCGCTCCTTTAAACGTAAAAAACTTTCAGCTTTAAGACTCACCGAAAATATTCTAAGCTCATTTTATGAAGCGGCAAGATTAAAAGTTTATGATTCGGGCAGGATGAAACGCATAAACAGTTTTTATACTGAAAAACCCAAAAAAAAGCCGGCAAGCTTCTGCCTGCCGGCGTGAATGTTATTCTACAGGGCTGAATTCATCTTTGCCCACCCCGCATTCCGGGCAAACCCAGTCGTCGGGGAGATTGTCGAATGATGTTCCCGGCTCAATACCGCTGTCGGGGTCGCCTACAGCTGGGTCGTAAATGTAGCCGCATACATCGCATTCATACTTTTGCATAGCATTTCTCCTAAACCTTGCTCAATTCTTCGCTGAGAATCGTTATATGACTCATCTCTTCGTTGATAATCTCTTCTACAGTTTCCTTTGCCTGCTCTGTTTTCAGCGATGCCTTCACGCCGAGATAGTAGCAGACTGAATCCTTCTCCATCCCTATAGCATAGCTCAAAACCCCGCTCGTATCAAGGGAACGTGCCTTTCGTGCGAGATCCTTATCAGGGGAGAATACCGCATACTTTACGAAATAGTCAAGATACTTCATTGCCTCGTTGTCGGGATTGAAGGTGTCTGCCTGCTTAACTGCTTCCTGGAGCTTTTCGAAATGCTCGAAATGGTTCTTTTCCCAGCCGGCAAGTTCCTCAAGCAGCTTAGCAGCAGTCTTGCTGTCGGCGGATTCAGCGGCTCTTGAGTAAAACTCAATCCCGTCTGTTTCCATCGTCTTGGCTACTTCCAATACTTCTAAAGCGTTCATAGGCTTTTCTCCCGAAAGGTTATTATTCTGAAGGTGCTGGATTAAACACCCTCTGGCCAAGCTCTTTGTCTATCATAAAAAGCCCGCCCTTTGTTTCGCAGGCCATTTTGGCTTTGTCTATGATATCCTGAACGCTCGCCTCTTCTTCAACCTGCTCTTCAACAAACCAGTTGAGGAATATCTTAGAGGCATGGTCGTTTTCGCTTATAGCAACATCCATCAGATCATTGATCAAAGACGTTACCTTCTGCTCATGGGCAAGTACTGCCTCGAAAACCTCTATAGGGCTGTCCCAGCTTCCTTCGGGCTTGTCAATTTGATCAAGCTCAATCTTTCCGCCCCTCTCAAGCACGTATTCAAAGAACTTGTCCGCGTGGGTAAGCTCTTCCTGCGCCTGAATCTTTGTCCAGTTGGCGGCGCCGGGCATACCGTTATCAGCAAACCAAGCGCTCATAGCCAGATACAGGTAGGAAGAATAGAGCTCGGCGTTAATCTGAGAGTTAATCGCCTTGTTTACCTTGTCTTTTATCATTGCTCTGCCTTCCAAAGTCCGTGTTTGTTGCAGTATTCGCGTGCTGTTATCTTTTCAGCGTCAACTTTGAATTCTGCAATCGGTTCATCGCCCGGGTTGAGGAATTTTACGTAGCTGAAGCCGTCTGCAACAAGCTCAATCCACATTATATAATGCTCCTGCGCCATTGGATGAAGTACGCTGCCCACGGATACCTTGTAGCCGTCTGTGGTCTTTTCAATTACTGGAACATGCTTTTCTGTTGCAGCATCGGTTGTGTTTCCTTCAAGAAGTCTCATAGGAGCGCCGCAGCAGTAAAGCTCGCCGTCGGCTCCGCAGTAAACCTCTACTACATTGCTGCATACAGGGCAAAAATAAATCTGTTGTCTCTTAGCCATTTTTGTTACTCCTAAAATAAAGTTACAGCTCTGATTAGAGCCGGCTTAACTTAAACCAGCCCTTCTGATCTGTGTTTTTCAAGTATTTTGTCTGCAAATTCGTTTATAAGCCGCAAATCATCTTCTCGCGGCATACCTTTTATCATCAATGGTTCGATTAGTTCAGCCTTTATGTTCGGAATCATTGCCTGAAGCTTTTCAACCATCTTGCCGCCCCACCCGTAGCTGCCCATAATTGAAACGTATTTCGTTTTAGGCTTGAGCATATTTGAAAGAAAGGCAGCGTTGGCAAGGGCAGGATGCGGGCCAGCGAGAATCTGAGGCCCTGCAAGCACTACTGTTGCGCTGTCAACAAGAGATGAGGCAAGCTGGCTTATATCACAGCCGACCAGATTGTAAGGCGTTGCGAGGATATTTCTTTCGGTAAGCTCATCAAGCAGATGCTCCACCATAATCCGAGTGCTGTGGTGCATTGATATATACGGAATCACCACGTGATTTGTAACCTTATCGCTCACCCAGTCCTTATATGCGTTTATCGGAAACTGGGGGTCGTCGTATATCGGTCCGTGGCTTGCGGCTATCATATCGATATCGAGCTGGTCGATCTTTTCGAGATTCTTAACGATCACCTTCTTGTAGGGCATCATAATCTCAGCGTAGTAGCTTTTGATAAGCTCAAGCTGATAGGCATCTGATTTGGCAAACATCTCGCTCGTGGCATAATGAGACCCGAACATATCGCACGGGAAGAGAACTTTGTCTTCCTGCAGGTATGCAGCCATAGTCTCAGGCCAGTGCACCCACGGGATAAAGAAAAACTGAAGCGTCTTGTCCCCAAGGCTCAGAGTGTCCCATTCCTCTACAACTTTTATCTGTTCGGGGCTGATGTGGAGGTGTTCCTGAAGCAGCTTAAAGTTCTTTTCATTCGTAACCACCCTGCATTCGGGAAATTCCTGAAGTATCACAGGAATGCAGCCGGAATGGTCCTGCTCGCAATGCAGGCTTACAAGGTAATCGATCTTTTCAACGCCCAGCCGCTCCAGATTGGATAAAAGCGTATCAAATTTTTCCGGGTCAACGCTGTCTATAAGTGCATTCTTTTCGCTGCCTTTGATGAAGTAGGAGTTGTAAGTAGTCCCTTCGGTGAGAGGAACAAGTTCATCAAAGAATTTCCTGTCCCAGTCTTTTGCTCCCACGTAATATATGTTGTTTTTTATTTCCGTCATATACTCTCCAATCCCTGTGTTTTAATACTTCGCTGTTAATAACTGATTTTACAGTCTTGGCGGCATAATTCAAAGTTTATTAGAAGCGCCGAAGTGCAAAGTCTTCGGCGCTTAATACTGTGCAGATTTTAGTAATTTTCAGGCTTTAGCTGGAAGTATGCCTTTGGATACCTGCAAGTGGGGCAGATGCTGGGTGCTTCTTTGCCCTCGTGAAGGTATCCGCAGTTAATGCACATCCAGATGCAGCTGCCTTCTCTCGAAAAAACTTTACCTTCTTCAAGGTTTTTCTTGAGGTTGGTGTATCTCTGGCGGTGGTGCATCTCAGCCTTTGCGATGTTCCTGAAAAGCCTTGCAATATCCTTAAAGCCTTCTTTGTCGGCTTCATCTGCAAAATTCGGATACATCGTTGTTACTTCGTAGTTCTCCCCCTCGAAGCCTTCCTGAAGATTCTCTACAGTAGTGCCAACTTTGCCTGCCGGGTAAGCGGCGGTAATCTCTACTTCTCTTCCTTCCATAAATCTGAACAGCCTCTTGGCATGCTCTTTTTCATGGTTTGCTGTTTGCTCGAAAATATCTGCAATCTGTTCATAGCCTTCTTCTCTTGCCTTCTCGGCAAAATATGTGTAGCGGTTTCTTGCCTGTGATTCACCTGCAAACGCCTTTAGAAGATTAGCTTCGGTTTTACTTCCCTTAAGTTCCATATAATTCTCCTATGTAAGTTTAGTTATGCTAAAATAGTCTGATTACCCATTTTATTCTTTTTCAATTTTTTTTAAACATTCTTTGCAGCAGCCTTCAATATATACCGATTTTTTCAGTATTTTAAAGCCTTCCGGCATATTTTCAGGCGTCTCTATATCATCAAACGGCTCATAATGATAATCGAATATCTTTTTGCATATAACGCATTTCATGTGCTGGTGCTTATCGAGCCCAGCATCAAACCTGCGAACATCGCCGCTGCCTTCAACTATGAACGCCGCTCCAATCTCTTTGAAAGTGAGCAGAGTTCTGTTTACCGTATCCAGTGAAATCCCCGGGTGCTCTTTTCTTACTTCCCTGTGCACCATTTCAGCTGAAGGGTGGGAATTTGTTTCAGCAAGCACCTTGTAAACTGCAACACGCTGCGGGGTTACCCTAAGCCCGTTTTTCCTGCACAAATCTATAAATTTTTGGACTTTTTCTTCAGTAGATTTCATAAGTTTTTCTGCTGACCTTAATCTTAGTAAGAACTATATAGGAGAAACTCCTATCTGTCAATGTTTTTTTTGTGTTTTTTAAAACTTTTCATTTTTTTTCGTAATATCCCGCCTTGCAGGTATAGAATAATATGTAAAGCAAATAAAAATCAATTCCTGCCGCTAAGATTGCAGCACAGAAATGATTTAGCAGAAGCGGTTTCAGTAAAAAAACATATTTATTATTAAAAAATTGAGGTATTTTCAGATGAGAACAGGTAAATGCAGAGTATGGATACTATTTTTAATTCTTTTTTCCTCATGCTCTGGTGCGTTTGCAGAAAAGATTGATGCATCACATCTTAAATACAGCGGACTGCGGGTCCTGGAAGATTTTTCGGGAGCCCCGAAGGATGGTGTTTTAAAGAGCTGGGAAATTGAATTGCCGGAGTATAAATCTGTAGTTTATTTCAGCAAAGACGGCAGAAACGGCCTTTTAAGCGCTGCAAACAGGATTTTTCCCTGGGCAGCCAAAAGTCTTGAAGAGATAATCAGCAGCGATTTCAACCCCGACCCTACAACCCGAGAACCATCAAGAAACGGCCTGCTTGCCCTTTTTAAGCTTAAAAACGAAAAGTTCCTTCTGCTTCACGGTTTGGCCTCGGGTAAAGCTATGAGCTATTTCCAGATTCACGACAGCGGCAAATTCACCGTAAATCTTGCAACTTTCGGAAAAGAGCGGGTTTCAGGGGATATTCCCCTTATAGCTTGGGCAGAGGGGAAAGATGTTTACAAGGTTTTCGATGATGCTTGGGAGCATATTTTTGCCCAGCGGACAATCTCCAAGACCGCAGCAGCGCGCTGCAGGAAAAGATATCCCGAACCGTTCAAATATCTGGGCTGGTGCAGCTGGGAGCAGTATCGCAGGGACATCAGCTCCGATCTGCTCGTTGACGCTGCAGGCAGGATTGAATCCAGCTCTGTTCCGGTACGCTGGATTCTTGTTGACGACGGCCATCAGCACCAAACCGGCTCCAAAATGGGCGACAGCCGAATGCTTTCTTTCAAGGCCAACCCGAAAACCTTCCCGAACGGCTTCAAACCGCTTATGGAGCAGCGTTCTGAGAAAATTAAATGGATGGGCATCTGGCATACTATGAATGCCCATTGGCAGGGGATGCACCCAAACCACCAAGTGCAGCAGCTGGATTCCCATCTGATCTCTATCAGCAAGAAAAGAAACGGCGAAGAATTTGAGCTGATGATGCCGAAGGACGACCCTGTTTCTTCACGCAAGTTTTACGATGAACTTATCGGTTCTGCTGAAAGGCACGGTTTTGATTTCGTAAAAATTGACAACCAAAACCGTCAGGTATCTTTTTACACCGACAGGAGCAACGCTGTAGAAGCTGCTGCCCAGAATGCACAGTCGCTCGAAGAGGCAGCTGAAGAGTTTACCGATGGGTTGATCAACTGCTTCGCCCTGGATTTGATCAGTGTTATGAATACCAAATACAGCTCAGTTTCGAGGGTTAGTGTTGATTACCTGCTTGGCAATGAAAATAAGGCAAAATCGCACCTTCTTCAGTCTTATCAAAATACGCTCTGGATGGGGCAGGCAGTTTGGCCGGACCACGATATGTTCCATTCCTGCGACCCTGTAAGCGGGAGGATGATGGCTGTGAGCAAAGCTGTTGCCGGTGCACCGATATACCTCTCTGATGCCCCGAAAGATTTTGTGCCCAAGCTTATAAATCCGCTCTGCTGGGACGACGGAGAGCTCCTTCGCCCCCTTGCCCCAGCTGTACCTCTCCCGGATTCGGTTATGCTCTCGGCATTGTCTCAAGCCCGCCCGTACAGAGTTGCGGCGCCGCTGCCGAACGGCTCAGCGGCCGTTATTGCATATAATTTGGCAATACCCACACCTGATAAGCCCTTGGAGGCTTCTGTAAAAGAAGCTGACTACACCAAAGCAGGCTCATTTATCCAGCCTGCCGGGCAGTCTTGGCAGATTCCTGAAGAAGGGCTCGTTTATTACGACTGGTATCAAAAAGCCGGCGGAAAACTGAATTCTGAATATAAATTTGAGCTTAAAGGGTTTTCAGACCGGTTTGTCCAGCTCTCGCCGATCAAAAAGGGCTGGGCAGTTATCGGAAGGCCGGATAAATACCTTAGCGCTTCCGCTGTTGAGTCGATTAAATATGCCCCTGAAAAACTTACAGTTGAATTCGTTCAGTCCGGGCCGTTGGTGGTTTACAATAAAAGACCTGTTCAATGCAGCGAGGCTGAGAAAATAGATAATTTGGGCAATGGCCTATGGAAGCTTAAACTGCCCCAAAATAAAGAGGGGCTGGAAATACAAATTAAAGCCGGCAATTAAAATCAGTCAGAAACTCAATAATTTCTGATTTCTCAAGAAAATTTTGAAAGTTTATTGAAATAAAGCATTTTTTTTGTAAAAATTTTTGGCGTTCGTTGATAAATAGATGAGCGAAAAATTTTTAACTAATATATGGAGAAACCGATTTATGAAAAAATGCGTTTTAATGATCCTGCTGGCCGCAGCGGCCGTATCTTTTGCAGAATGGAAACCTGCGGGCGATAAGATTAAAACCAGATGGGCAGACAAAATAAACCCTGAAACTGTCTGGGATGAATATCCGAGGCCTCAATTCGAAAGAAGCAGCTGGAAATCCCTCAACGGGCTTTGGGAGCTCAGAGTTGCGGGAAGCTCATCTGAAAAGCCCAATTATTTCGACAAAGAAATTCTCGTGCCATTCGGTGTTGAATCATCACTGTCAGGCGTTGGAGAGCTCGTTGAACCGGACGACAAGATCTGGTATCACAGGACTTTTGAATGCCCAAATGATTTCAGCGGCAAGAAAGTTCTGCTGAACTTTGAAGCGGTGGACTGGAAAACAGCGGTATGGGTAAACGATTCGTACTTAGGCGGACACAAAGGCGGCTACGACCGCTTCACCTTCGATATCACCGACTATCTCAAATCAGAAGGCCAGCAGAGCATTACAGTTATGGTAACCGATCCATCCAGCTACGGCTCACAGGCCAGGGGCAAGCAGAAGAATTCCCAGCACGGGATATGGTACACCCCTGTATCAGGTATCTGGCAGACAGTATGGCTTGAAGCGGTGGATAAGAAGGCGCATCTGGCCGATGTTGAAATCACTCCCGATATCGACAGCAGCAGCGTTACCGTAATTCCGATTATGGACAGTCCTGAGCTGGGCAATTATTCCGTTCGCTGCAGCGTTTACGAGAGCGGGAGCCGAATTGCTCAGAAAACCGTCAATGTGTACAAGCCTCTGGAAATAAAGATAGACAATCAGAAGCTATGGTCTCCGGACAACCCCTTCCTCTACGACTTAAAACTCGAGCTTTATGAAGGGAAAAACCCCGGCTCAGGCAAGCTTCTCGACACTGTAAAGAGCTATTTTGGTATGCGTAAGATCAGCCTTGGACAAGGCGAGCATACCAAGGTGCTTATGCTCAACAACAAGCCGCTCTTCCATTACGGCACTCTCGACCAAGGATGGTGGCCGGACGGACTGCATACGCCGCCGTCTGATGAGGCGATGAAGTATGACATTGAAATGACCAAGAAGATGGGCTTCAATATGATCCGCAAGCACATCAAGATCGAGCCGGACAGATGGTTCTATTGGTGCGACAAGATGGGGATTATGGTATGGCAGGATATGCCTTCTGGTATGATTGTCCCGAATCCTGAGAAAAGGGGAAGCCCTGAACACGTGGGCGGAAATGAGCCCGACCAGTACAAAAACTCCGAAGACGAAGCTCAGTTTGAGCTGGAGCTCAGGAAGATGATAAGCCAGCACTACAACAGCCCGAGTGTTGTGGTTTGGGTGCCGTTTAACGAAGGCTGGGGACAGTATGACACTTGCAGAATCAGCCGGATGGTGAAAGATCTAGACCCGACAAGGCTCGTTGATGCTGTGAGCGGATGGGCTCTGAGAGACTGCGGCGATATTCTCGATATTCACACATACCACAAAGACCTCCGCAAGCCCGATATCAACGAAAAAGACAGGGCAACCGCTGTTGGAGAATTCGGCGGGATCGGATATGCAATCAAAGGATACCTCTGGGACCCGAACAGAAGGAACTGGGGATATCAGTCTTACGATTCAAAGCAAGAGCTCTTCCAGAACTACAAGCATAAATTCGATCAGATCGTGGAGATGAAGAAAAGCCAAGACCTCTCTGCTGCTGTTTACACGCAGACAACAGACGTTGAAGGCGAGGTTAACGGACTTATGACGTATGACAGGGATGTGGTTAAATTTGACGAGGCCAAGCTTCGCAAACTGCACTCTGTGCTCTACGAAGAATAAAATAGGACGTAAATGCTTTCATTGTGATCTCGGGGGGTGGTTTCTCCGGACGCCTCCCGTATTTTTTTTGCGCAAAATTATGGACACAGCCTTTCTTTCAAACAGCAGCTGGGCGAGCCTATGTTCGGGCATTTGCGAATCTCCCGGAAAGTTTTAGCACCAAAGAGGAGCCTGAGCTGATTTTTCAGCAGTGCGAATGTCCTCCGGATGTAAATTCTTGCGGTAAACCTGCAAAGCAATTATAATTCTCCACGCCGCCAATGTAGCTCAGTCGGCAGAGCACTGCTTTCGTAAAGCAGGGGTCGTGAGTTCGAGTCTCACCATTGGCATTTTACACATCATTTTCAGCTTGCAGGGCGAGTTTTTTAATTGAACACTGATATTGCTTTTTTTCCGCTGTTGGTTTATATTTACCTCGCTGCTGAAATCCGGAATGTGTCTCGGAAGGGAATATTATGCAGATAAAAAGCTTTTCATATTCAGATACCATTAACAAATGGGAGCTTGCAGAGTCTAATTTCAACGATCTGAACCTGCTTGTGGGCATATCAGGCGTTGGGAAAACGCAGATCCTAAACTCGCTTCGTGTGGTGTCTCGGATTGCTGCTGGAGAAACCTACAACGGCATAAGCTTTTCGCTGGTATTCCAAACCTCCCGTAAAGATGAATACCGCTGGGAAGCCAGCTTTGAAATGCTCGAACACATTGCCGAACAGAGCATTTCTCTGCCCGATTTTGTGAGCCAGGGGGCGGAAAAGCCGAAGATAGAGCATGAATTCCTCAGCCTGAACGGCAAAACTATTCTGGAAAGAGATGCCGAATCGATAATCTTAAGCGGGGCAAAAACCCCAAAGCTCGATGCAAGCCAGAGCGCACTCAGCCTCCTGAAATTCGAAGACCTCATAGCCCCTGCCAGCAGGGAGATGAATAAAATCGTAAGCAGTTCAATGGCCTACAACGAGGCTCCCGAGATGTCTATGCTGAACCTCAGCGAATTCGAGCTTGCAGTCTCGAGGCTTGATTCACTGAAGAAAATCCGCGAGAGCGAGCTTTCAATCGGCATTAAGCTGAGCCTTATATTCTCCAACTGCTTCGATACCTTCGAAGAGATACGCGATGAATTTATCGATGTATTCCCGCAGGTAGAGGATGTAGTGGTAAACAGCAACGAGCAGTTCATCAACGGGCGGTTTGTGGTATGTCCCACAGTGCTTGTAAAGGAGAAGGGAGTTCCCGGATGGGTGAATCAGAAGCGACTCTCAGCGGGTATGCACAAGACATTCTACCAGATCACCCAGTCACATTTGTGGCCTGAAGGGTCTGTGATTCTAATCGACGAATTCGAAAACAGCCTCGGGATAAACTGCATCAACATCCTTACAGACATAATTCTCGGCCAGTCAAGAAGGCTTCAGTTTATCATAACCAGCCATCACCCGTACATAATAAACAACATCGACCAGCGTTTCTGGCGTGTAGTAGTCCGCAATAAGGGCATGGTACGGATAAAAGATGCCGAAAGCCTCGGGCTCGGCAAATCCAACCATGAGGCGTTTATACAGCTGATCAACAATCAGGATTACATCGACGGAATAAGCTCGCAATGAATCTTTACATATTAGTAGAAGGTAAATGTACGGAGTTTAAGCTCTATCCGGCATGGCTTTCGGTGCTGCTGCCGAAATTTGAGCGGGTTTACAGCTTCGATGAAGTCGAGCAGAACAATTACTACATTGTCAGCGGCTACGGCATCCCTTCGCTGATAAAGAATCACCTGCCCAATGCTATTCTGGATGTGGCAAAATTAAAAGAAAAATACGATTACCTTGTAGTAGTTGTGGATGCTGAGGAGCTCAGCGTAGAGCAGAGAAAGAGCGAGGTTGCAGAGGTTCAAAGGCGCTACAAGCAGCAGCTCGGCGATGTGAAGGTGCAGGTAGTGGTGCAGAACAGGTGCATTGAAACGTGGCTCTTGGGCAATCGTGAGATGATTCCGCCCTCGCCAAAGCGGGAAAAGCTCAAAAGATACATAGACTACTACGACATCAACTTCAACAACCCTGAAAATATGCCCAATTACGTTGACGATACTGATGCCCGCGAGGAAGGCCCGCATTTTTCTACTACCGCAAGATTCCACACCGACTACCTTCAGGAGGTATTCAAGGAGCAGAATATGGTTTATACCAAACGCAACCCGAGATACGCCTCCAATGAGCAGTTTTTGAAAGGGCTTATGCGTCGGGTAATGTACGACCCTGCCGATTTAGTTACATTTCAGGAATTTTTAAGCTTCTGCGAGACTGTATCAGAGAATTGATCTATTTGAAGGCAGGGGTTAGTCTGGTTTTTCGATATGAAAATCCTCCTTGGCTGCCTGCCCTGCTTGCCAAAACTTTTTCATTAAATATAATCCCTTAAACTATTTGCTAACAGGAATAAATGTGTCAGATAAACTGCTTGAAACAAGAGGACTGGTGAAAAAATTCTCCGGCAGAGCCGTGGTAAACCACGTATCGCTTTCTGTAAGGAAGAAAGAGATAGTAGGCCTGCTGGGCAGGAACGGCGCCGGGAAAACTACATCATTCAGGATGTGCATCGGTATGATAATACCGGATGAAGGGCAGGTATTTTTCGACGGCCATCAGGTCGGCCGGATGCCTATGTACAAGCGTGCGCGCAAGGGGATGGGGTATTTATCTCAAGAACCGAGCGTATTCCAGAGGCTCTCGGTACGTGATAATCTGCTCGCAATACTCGAGACCCTCAAAATCACAAAAGCCCAGCGGATTCTCAAGGCAGAAGAGCTCTGCGAAACCTTCGGGCTAACCGAGGTTTACCATTCTCAGGCAAGGCTTCTCTCCGGCGGTGAAAGACGCAAGCTCGAAATAGCAAGGGCAATGGCCACAAATCCGTCTCTGATATTTCTCGATGAGCCTTTCAGCGGAGTAGATCCGATAGCGGTCGAAGAGCTGCAAAGGGAGATTGAAAACCTCCATAATTCCGGCGTCAGCATACTTATCACAGACCATAACGTTGAAAGGACGCTGGAGATTGTAGATAAGGCGTATATTATGGATCACGGAAGCGTGATTGCCTCAGGCCGGCCTTCAGAGATTATTAAGGATGAGCTTGTTAGAAAGAGCTATCTGGGCAAGACTTTCAAAGGCGATGAGTTTGATTAATCCCTATACTGCGGAAAACTATATGACTGAAAAATTTGAGACAGTTGAACCGATCGGCAGGAGAGTGCTGATCAGGAAAGATGAAGATAAAAAACAGACAAAAGGCGGGATTCAGCTTCCGGACAATATGGAGATACCGAACATAACCGGACGGATTGTTGAAGTGTCAGCGGAAGTTGCTAATCTGCCTGAAGTGCCGCTGAGCCAGTACGATAAAGTGCTTTTTAATCCCAAGGGCGCAATACCCGTGGATTTTGAGGGCGATAACAGGCTTTTTGTGGTGGATGTGGAGAATATCGTTGCTGTATTCAGGAAGTCCTGAGCAGTATTTGGAAGTTTTCAAGGCCGGTTGTTCAGGGTAAAACCTCTATTTTATCGCTTCGCAGACCGGAAATGGAAGATACGCCGCCTTGAAGATTGTTTTTTTGTTGACGAAAAGGTAATTTTATAAGATACTCTTAGGCTGTATTTTCAGTTTATAATGTATCGAAACATAATGCGGATATTCAAGGAGAATTGGTATGCCGGCAGGTAAACAGAGTCAGGGAAGTGCCACGACCATAGCATTGGTCGTATTTGTGGTTCTTTTTCTGCTCTCAACAGTTGCAGCAGTGTTTTTCTATGTCAAGTGGGACGAGAAAACAACTATAGCTGAACGAGAGGTTGCAAACAGAAGAGAAGCTGCTACAGATCAGCAGGTAAGCGAGTTTGAATCGCTGGTAGGCGAGAAAACAGCCCAGAGCTATTTGGGAACTGTAATAGAAAGATTTGATGAAGTCTATCAAGAGATAACAGGAAGCTCAAGAGATAAAAACATCCAGTCTGCAGCAGAGAATATCTCGCTGGAAGTAAAGGCTTTGAGGAACAGATTCCCGAATATGTTTTCTCAGGATGCGGGGCTTCTGCCAATAGCTGGAACTCTTGCGGGCGAGTACGTGCGTTCTGCTCAGACAGTAAGCTCGCTTCAGGACAAGATTGCCCAGATGGAAGAAGACTGGCAGAGAGATGTTGAAGGATTTAAGGTTGCCGAAGAAAAGCTTATCGAACAGAAGCAAAAGCTTATCGAACAGGCAGACCAGATTCAGGCCAAGTTCGACCAGATGAAATCTGAAGCACAGCAGAATGCTCAGGAAAATATAGATGCACTTCAGGAAAAGCTTGCTGAGAAAAACAGCCAGCTTGAAGATGTGAAAAATGAGCTTGCAGACCTTCAGGCATCATTCAAAGAGCAGAAGCAGTATCGCGAGAAGCTCGAAAAGCAGCTCGAACAGATCAAGCCAAGCCCTGATATGGATGTTGCAGCATACAAACCTGACGGCAGAATCGTTTCGGTTAATGCTCAGCAGGGAATTGTTTATTTAGACCTCGGAAGCGATGCAAATATCTACCGCGGGCTTACTTTCGCAGTTTACGACAGGGCAAACCCCGTGCCTAAAGACGGCAAGGGCAAAGCGGAGATCAAGATTTATGATGTTCGCTCGAAGGTTTCTGTGGCTAAGATTATCTCTCAGGAACAGAACAACCCTGTCCTGCCGGAGGATATAATAGTTAATCTTATCTGGGATGAGGAAAAGCCGAATACATTCTATGTAGCGGGCAATTTCGATCTCGACGGCAACGGCACAATCGACGAATACGGCGGAGATAAAGTTCGCCACCTCATAAAGCAGTGGGGCGGAATTGTGGCTGATAAGATAGACATCAACACTGATTTTGTAGTAGCTGGGCAGCCTCCGGAGGTTTACCAGCAGCCGCAGGAGAATGAGCTTGATGCTGATCTCGCCGAGCAGAAGTATCAGGAATCGCTTGATAAATACGAAACTTACAACTCTGCTATCGAAAGGGCTCAGTCGCTTTCAATACCGGTATTCAATACCGAACGCTTCAAGAGCCTTATCGGCTATAATCAGGAAATCAAAAACAATATGACCAAATAGATTGTTTCAGAAATGAATTTTTAGGCCGGTTGTTTTTCTGCTTCCGGCCTTTTTTTATTCAGTCTCCCGAGGGCTGGAGATAATATGGCTGTCAACCTCAATACTGAAATCCAGATGCTGAAGGGAGTTGGGCCGGGCAAGGCGCCTGCTCTTCAGGAATTAGGCGTGCATAACGGCGCAGACCTGCTTGAGTATTTCCCAAGAGACTGGGAATTCCTCCCGGAAACCGCACAGATTTCAGAGCTCACGCCAAACGCAAACGTGTGTGTATGCGGGGTGATTGAAAGCACCGATTACCACAAATTCAAGCGAAAGCCTATATTCGAGATTTATCTGATAGACACAAGCGCTGCTTTGCGCATAATTTGGTTCAACGGGGGCTACCTCGCAAATCAGCTCCATCCGGGGATGAGGCTCGCAGCTTACGGAAAGGTTGCAAAATACAAACATCAGCTTCAGATGACAAACCCCCGCTTTAAGATTCTCAGAGAAGATATCCCCGAGCACGACCCCAAGCAGCTTGGAGGGGCGGTGTATCCCGCTAGCGCATCGATTTCAAGCGGGATGCTCAAATACATTGTTCGAAAGAATATTGATGAGCTTTCTGACTGCGTAAGCGAATATTTCTCCGAATCCTTCAGAGAGGAGAAAAACCTTCTCTCCAGAAAAGAAGCTTTCAGGCAGATACATTCACCGCAGGATGAGAAACATCTCTCAGCAGCAAAAAGAACGCTCAAGTATGAAGAGCTGTTCCTTATGCAGCTCGGGCTTGCCGTTCGCAGATACAGAATGCGGAGTTTTGCTCCGTCTATAGCGATGAAATTCTCCCCGCAGCTGGACAGAAGAATTAGGCAGCGATTCCCCTTCTTCCTAACAGAAGATCAGGACAAAGCGATTGAGGAAATCGTTCACGATATGGGCGAGCCAAAGCAGATGAACCGTCTGCTTCAGGGTGATGTGGGCTCGGGCAAAACGGTTGTGGCGGTTTATGCGGCATTAATGGCCATAGCAAACAAGACGCAGGTGGCGATTATGGCGCCCACGGAGATACTCTCCCGCCAGCATTACCATAGCATATCCCGTTTTCTCGAGGGGAGCAAAGTTCGAACCGAGCTGGTTACAGGCAAGATGTCTGTCTCTGAGAAAAACCGGCTCACAGAGCAGATCAGCGAAGGCGAAGTGGATATTGTAATCGGTACAACCGCCCTGATTCAAGGGGGCATAGATTTCCAAAATCTCGGGCTTGCTGTTATAGATGAGCAGCACAAATTCGGCGTAGAGCAAAGGGCAAAGCTCCGCAAGGACAAGGCCCCGCACTGCCTCGTAATGACAGCCACCCCAATCCCCCGCACTATGACAATGACTGTATTCGGCGATTTGGACGTTTCTGTTATCAAAACCTTACCTCCCGGGAGGGGCAGGGTTACTACAAAGCTCGTTTCACCGGAGAACCGAAACAAGGCAATGGAATATATCAGAGGCCTTGTTAAGGCAGGAAGACAGGCATTTTTTGTGTATCCGCGCATTGAATCGGGCGAGTCCGACAGGAATCTCAAGAGCGCAGAGGAAGAATTCGAACTGCTGGAAACCTGCGTTTACCCGGAATTCAGCGTGGCTCTGCTTCACGGCCAGATGCCTCAGGAGCAGAAGAAAAATGTTATGGAGCAGTTCCGCAGGGGTGAGATAAATATTCTCGTTTCCACAGTTGTGATTGAGGTGGGAGTGGATGTACCTAACGCTACGGTTATGGTAATAGAAAATGCAAACAATTTCGGCCTCGCCCAGCTCCATCAGCTAAGAGGAAGAATAGGAAGAGGGGCGAGCGATTCATTCTGCTTCCTTTTCTCCGAATCTGATAATGAAACGGCAATCAAGCGTCTTGAGGTTATGCAGAAAAGCACCGATGGATTCTACATAGCAGAGAAAGACCTCGAAATCAGAGGCCCGGGAGAGCTTTTCAGCACAAGACAGCACGGCCTGCCAGACCTGAAGCTTGCAAATATCGTAGAAGATTTTGAGATGCTCAGAATGGCAAAGAAAGACGCAGAACAAACGCTAAAGGAAGACCCGTTCCTCGATACTCAGGAAAATCAGAATGTAAAGAAGGCGATTATCAAAAATTCGGCACCCGCTTGGGGCTGACAGATATAGCTTAAGGCAGCTGAGCTCATTTGGGATTTTTTCAAGGCCAGTAAAACGCCATGATAAATGCAAAAAGCGAAGCGTTCGGGAATTAAAGCAGACAGCTGGCCGCTGTATATTTTCGGCGGTTTTTGAGGAGTTTCAAGGGTTGTTAATTGAAATCTGATTTTTCGTATAATAACTGCAATATGGGGGTATATTCTGTTTGCTGGTTTTTGTTTTTATATTACAATAAAGCTTTAACTTGTAATAAAGTTTACAGATAAAGAGTGCAAAATGAGTAGAGTTAAAATATATGACACAACCTTAAGAGACGGTATGCAGGCTGAAGGGGTTAGTTTCTCGCTTCAGGATAAGCTGCTTATAGCAAAACGGCTCGACCAGCTCGGCGTAGATTACATCGAGGGCGGATATGCAGCGAGCAATCAGAAGGAGAAGGCCTTTTTCGAGAAGATTAGCGAAATCAAGCTTGAAAACTCTAAAATCTGTGCATTCGGCAGCACAAGACGTGCGGATGTGAAGGTAGAGGATGATGTTTCGATAAATGCGATTTTATCCAGCGGTGCCTCCGCTGCCACGATTGTCGGGAAGTGCTGGGATATGCACGTTGATCAGGTTTTGCGTTGCAGCAGGCAGGCGAATCTTGATTTATGCGCAGATTCGGTTCGCTATCTCAAGGAAAAGGGTCTTGAGGTTCTCTTTGATGCAGAGCACTTCTTCGACGGCTACAAAAACAATCCCGAATACGCCCTTGAGGTTCTTCGAGCAGCTGCTGAGGCAGGAGCGGATGCCCTTGTTCTCTGCGAAACAAACGGAGGCTGCCTTCCCGAAGAGGTTTACGAGATCACCAAAACTGTATGTTACGACCTTGCAGGCACTGAAATCGGGATCCATACACATAACGATTCAGACTGCGCAGTTGCGAATTCTTTGGCGGCTGTAAGGGCAGGTGCGAGGGAAGTTCAGGGAACGATCAACGGGATAGGCGAGAGAACGGGAAACGCAAACCTGTGCTCCATAATCCCGAATTTGAAGTTTAAGATGGGACATGATGTTCTCAGCGAAGAAAAGCTTTCAAAGCTCACTGAGACCTCTCTTTTCGTATTTGAAATAGCCAACATCAGCCCTGTAACCTCTCTTCCCTTTGTTGGGGAGAGCGCTTTTGCCCATAAGGCCGGTCTGCATGTAAATGCACTGCGAAAAAACAAAGCCACTTACGAGCATATCACCCCTGAGCTGGTGGGCAATTCACGAAGATTTCTTGTTTCGGAGCTCTCGGGAATGTCTAACGTGCTTGCAAAGCTGGAAAAGCACGGCCAGAGCGTTGACAGAGAGACAGCCAAGAAAATCCTCAACAAGGTGCAAACCCTCGAGAATGAGGGGTATCAGTTTGAGGCCGCAGACGGAAGCTTTGATTTACTCATAAAGCGGATAAAGGGCGAATACACCGAGGCGTTCGAGCTGGAAAGATTCCATATCAGCGTAAGCAGAGACAGCCACGGCGATGAGCTTTGCGAGGCTACAATCAAACTCAGCGTAGGCGGGGATGATGAGCATGTGGTTAGCGAGGGAGACGGGCCTGTAAATGCAATGGACAAAGCCCTGCGAAAATCGCTTGAAAGGTTCTATCCTCAGCTCAAGGATATGCACCTGATAGACTACAAGGTTCGTGTAGTAAATGCCAAAGCCGCTACAGCAGCGAAAGTTCGCGTTATAATCGAATCAAGAGATTTGGATTCAGTATGGGGAACTGTGGGCGTGAGCGAAAATGTAGTAAATGCCTCGTGGATAGCCCTTAAAGACAGTATTGAATACAAGTTACTGAAAGATAATGCCTTGAAGAAATAGCTTAAAAGTGTCTGAGGAAAGCAGAAAGCCTTTTTTCAGGTATATCTTCCGGCATATTCAACGGAAAATCCGTTGCAAAAAATGCAAATTTTGGTAAATTATAGCGCACATTTTAGTAGAATAAGCCTTACAGTGTAAGTCCTAAAGTTTAAGAGGTTAGGTATGAAGATAAGATTCAATCGTTTAGCCCTTCAAGAGGCTCTCAGCTTTGTAGCAGGAATTATTCCTGCACGCGCTGCAAAGCCGGTGCTTCAGTGCATCAAGATAAGCGCTGATGAACAGGGAGTCAGTATCAGCGGCACCGATTTGGAGATAGGTATCAGGCATATAGTAAGTCAGGCTCAGACAGACCGCCCGGGCAGCAGTGTAGTACCTGCGAGCAAGGTAAGCGCTATTGTCAGGGAAAGTATAGATGAGGTGCTTGAATTTGAGGCTGATGAATCAGAACTGCATATAAGAGGCAGCGACAGCCATTTCAATATATACACCCACGATGTGGAGCAGTATCCCGATGCTATTGAAGACGAAGGCGACTCGGATATGGCCGTTTCGCTGTCGATTCTTCAGCAGGGCATAAGCCAGACACTCTTCGCAACGGCAAAAGAGAACACCAAATATGCCCTTCACGGCGTGCTTTGGGAGATTTCAGAGGAATATATAAACCTCGTCGGTACAGACGGAAGGCGTCTTGCAAGGAAAATTGTAGAGCTTGATACCCCGATGCCTGAGAATCACATAGGAAAGCGGCTTATTCTTCCTGTTAAGGCTGTCTCGCTTGTTCAAAAGATTGTTACCGAGCAGAATTCTCTGATCGGCGTTTCCTATAATGAGAAAAAAGTTACATTCAGCTGCGGCGATGTACTTATAACCTCGAATCTTGTAGAGGGCAATTTCCCCCGTTATCAGGATATTATCCCCAAAGACAACGACAAGATGATCAAGGTAAACACCGACGCAACTCTAAGCGCTGTAAAGAGGGCTTCTCTTCTTACTACAGACGAAAGCAGGGGAATTAAGGTTTCCATCGGCGATGGAGTGATGGTGTTTTCAAGCCGAGCACCGGAGATGGGCGATGCGCAGGTTGATATGCCTGTGGATTATTCAGGCGAGCCGCTGGCGGTAGGATTCGATCCGGACTTTATACTTGATGCCCTTAAAGTGGTTAAGCAGGCGCAGATACAGATTGAACTGGGCAAGCCGGACAGGGCAGTGCTTTTCCGCTGCAGTGATACTTTTATTTATATTGTTATGCCTGTTGAGGTGTAGGCTGGCCGATTTTGAAAAACAAAGATGCACAAGAATCTGATCTGCTTTTAAGCACCTACTGGAAAAGACCCAGGCCTGTAAAGGCCGCTTCGTTGGGTCAGCTGCTTGAAGGTTTTGTTAAAAGCAAGAAGAAAACTTCTGGGAAAAGCCCCGAAGCCATTAAGGCATGGAAATCCGTTGTGCCTGAGCAGATGAGGCAGTTTTGCCGTGTGGCGGGGTTTCGAAACGGGATACTGAAAATTGAGATCAAAGACCCTGCACTTAAATTCGAGTTTCAAACGTCTAAAAATGATCTGCTCAGCTCAATGCTGAAGGAATATCCGAGAGCGAAAATTAAAGATATTAAATTTATATAGCCTATTGAGGCTGCAGGTGGTAACGCACAAATGAGTGATAAAGAATCAGTTAAATATAATTCAGCTAACAATAACTATGATGCCAAAAGCATAAAGGTGCTCGAAGGGCTTGAGGCCGTGAGGAAAAGGCCGGATATGTACATCGGCAACCGCGGCAAAGGCGGGCTTCATCATCTCGTTTATGAGGTCCTGGATAATTCAATCGATGAGGCTCTGGCGGGCAGATGCGATAAGATAACAATCAAGATAAATCTCGATGGAAGCTGCAGTGTGGAGGATAACGGATCGGGCATACCGACAGAATTCCACGAGGATTCCGGCTGCAGCGCTCTTGAGCTAGTGCTTACAACGCTTCACGCAGGCGGGAAATTCGACAACAATGCCTACAAGGTCTCAGGCGGACTGCACGGTGTAGGTGTGTCCGTGGTTAATGCCCTGAGCGATGTGCTGATTGCAGATGTTTACAGAAAGGGCAGGCACTACCGCTTTGAATGCCGCAAAGGAGAGGCCAAGGGGGGCATTGAAGACCTCGGTAAAACAAGCCTTCAGGGAACTAAGATTACTTTCCTGCCCGACCATGAGATTTTCGGCGAAACGGATTTCAGCTATGAAACCCTCCAGAAAAGAATCAGAGAGCTTGCATACCTGAACGCCGGGGTAAGACTGCATTTTGAGGATGAACGCGAGGGCAAGAAGGAGGTGTTCCATTTCGACCAGGGCCTTGTTCAGTTCGTCCATCACCTAAATGAAGGCAAAGAACCCGTTCATAACGATGTAATACTTATCAGCAGGGAAGACGAAGAAAGCGGCCTTTCCTGCGAGATAGCCATGCAGTACAACAACAGCTACAATGAAAACGTGCTGGCCTTCGCCAACAATATCTGCAATATCGACGGCGGGACTCACCTTTCAGGCTTCAAAACAGCCCTTACCCGCACAATGAATTATTACGGCAAAGCCGCCAAGCTCTTTAAGAGCGGCGAGATCACCACCTCCGGTGAAGACCTCAGGGAAGGGCTCACGGCTGTTGTGTCTGTGAAAGTTCCGGATCCGCATTTCGAAGCTCAGACGAAGGTTCGTCTTTCCAATCCGGAAGTAGGCAGTTTTGTTGAAACTGTTATGAACAATCAGCTTTCCGAATATCTCGAGGAGAATCCTGCGATAGCAAAGAAAATTCTCACAAAGGCCATTCAGGCGGCCGCTGCAAGAGATGCTGCGAGAAAGGCAAGAGAGCTTACAAGAAGAAAAGGAGCTCTCAGCAGCGGTAATCTGCCCGGCAAGCTCTGGGACTGCAGCAGCAAGGATGCCTCTTCTACAGAGCTGTTTATCGTAGAGGGAGACTCTGCAGGCGGGTCTGCCAAAGGCGGCAGGGACAGGACAATTCAGGCCATCCTTCCGATAAAGGGTAAGATTCTGAATGTGGAAAAGGCAAGGCTCGAGAAGATGCTCGCTCACGAGGAAATAAGGACTATCGTTAGCGCGCTTGGGACGGGAATCGGTGCGGACGACTTTGATATATCAAAATCCCGATACGGCAAGATTGTGCTTATGACAGACGCCGATATCGACGGGGCGCATATCAGAACTCTGCTCTTAACGTTCTTTTTCCGCCAGATGCCCGAGCTCTTCGAGAACGATATGATTTACATCGCCCAGCCCCCGCTTTACGAAGTGCGGGAGAAGGGCAAGAAGGACAGCCGTTTTATCCTGAGCGATGCGGAAATGAAGAAAATGCTCACCGACCGCGGTCTCGGGGATACCAGCATTGAGGTATCTGAGCAGAGCGGGAAAAAGATAATTCCAAGCAGTGAAGTTGAAACGCTCGTTAAAAGAGTGGCTGACTTGGAAAGGCTTATCGGAATCATTGAGCGCAGAGGAATTATTTTCAGCGATTTCGTTGAGCAGCAGTATCAAGAAGGCGCTCTTCCTGTTTACAGGATCATATTCGATGGAAGCAGTGAATACTTCCACGAGCAGGATAAATTTGAAAGCCGGTATGCAGAGCTCAATTCCTTCTCTAAGGAGCAGGACAGCTTCCCGGAAGACGGTTCGCAGGAAGGCGATTTCAGTGTGCCCGAGCTTGAGCATTCCCTAACCAGCGAGGAGCTCACAGAGGTTCGAAGGCTCAACGACATAAACGAAGAGATGATGCAGAATTGGGGGCTCTCAATACTCGATCTGCTTCTAAAAGAAGAGAGAACTGTAGCAGGCGAGCTTAAGCCTATGAAGTTCCGCATTATCCACGGACAGGAAACTTTCTCTGCCGCCTCGCTTATCGAGGCTGCCGTTGAGATTAGAGATTTCGGCAGCAGAGGAATTGAAATAAAGAGGTTCAAAGGGCTCGGCGAAATGAATGCAGACCAGCTCTGGGAAACCACGATGGACCCTGAAAACAGGTCTATGCTTCGGGTGAATATTGAAGATGCTGCCGAGGCAGACCGGCTCTTCAGCATACTTATGGGTGAGGATGTTGAAAAGCGAAGAGGCTTTATTACTGAACACGCCCTTGAAGTCCAGAATTTGGATGTCTAAGTTTGCGTATAGTGATTAGTTGAAAGATTGTTTAATTGAAAGTGCAGGTTTACAAATGAGGATTGCAGCTTATACATTACTGATAGCTTTGGTTTCTGTTTCGCTTACCGGCTGTGCAATGTTTGACGGCTCCGATAAGGATAAGCAGGATAAGTCTCAGCAGATTAGCAAAACGCCAAAACAGCTAAGATACGAAGAGCTGAATGAAGAGATTGACCGTGATTTTGATGACGCTGAAGCTCATTACCAGCTTGCTAAGCTGTATATGACAGACCGCAGGTTTTCAAAAGCCGATTACCATCTGGAAATCGCATTGAATTTCAAACCGATGCTCAGAGAAGCCCAGGCTTCTCAGGTGAAGGTGAACCAGCTTCTCGGAAACGACAGCAAGGCTGCCCAGCTTGCCGAGATATACATAAACCAGACAAAATCAAAGGCAGAAGAAGCCCTTCTGCTCGGGCAGGGATTCCAGAATGAAGGGCTTGATGAATACGCCTTCGACTGCTACCAGAACGCCCTTGCACTCGCTCCGGATTCTGCTGTTCTCAATAAGCAGGTGGGATACTACTACCTCGACCAGGGCGACAGATCACGTGCTGAGGTTTATCTCAAAAAGAGTATTCAGTTAGACCCTTACCAGCCGGATGTGTCTAATGAACTCGGGAAGATGGGCGTTAGCGTGGAAGTTCCGAAGACAAAAAAATCAAGCGGATTCAGCCTCGACAGGCTTTTTAAGAAAAATGAGGAAAAAAGCGGCCAGAACTGATGGCTCTGGCCTGAGATTAGCCGGAAGGCGCCGGCGGAATAGTTCGTGAAGGATGTACGATGACAGGTCGTGAGCTGTTAAAAATAGCTGCAGAGCTCTTAATTATAGTTCTGCTTTTTCTCGCAGCCGCCAGCTGCGTAAGTTTTGATATATATGACCCTCCCGGGGGGTATTCATACCCTCTCAACGACCCCCCTGCAAACTGGCTTAATTTGCCCGGGGCTTATTTCTCGCATTATGCCCTGTATTATATCGGGCCGGGGATTTATGTGATTCTCGGCACTCTTATCTTTCTGCTTGCCTCGGATATGTTCGGCCGTCCGGCAGGTCAGATTCCTTTTAGAATAGCTGGTATGCTTTTGCTTTGTGCGGCTGTTTCTGCTGCAGCGGGCTGTTATTCAAAGTTCAACTTTTCCCCGGATGCATTCCCCGTAGGCCGTGCGGGCGTTTTAGGAACATTCCTGGCAGAATGGCTCGGAAGAACTATAGGCCAGCTCGGCAGGTTTGCAATTATGCTTGCTGCAACGCTTATCGGGCTCATTTTCATTGCAGACAGCCTTGTTGCTGCATTTTTCAAGGGGCTTTGGGGCTTTTTGTTCTCGTCTTCGAAAAAGCCTGCCAAAAACGGCAAAACGAAAAAGGCTGCTCGTAAACTCGCTAAGGAAGAAACGCAAACAGAGAAGGCTAAAGAAAAGAAGGCTGGATTTTTTGCCAAAATAAAAGAGAAGAAGAAAGCAAAACAGCAAGAAGCCCCCCAAGCAGCAGAGGATGAAATTCCCATCCGGCAAGAGGAGCCTGAGAAAACTGAGAAGAAGGAAAGAAAAGAGTTTGAAATCAGCAGAGGCAGGCAGGATATCGAGCCTTATCAGCTTCACCCTGAGCAAACCTCAGAATCCGTTGAGATTATACCAGACCCTGACAGAGTTGATGTTATAGATGTTTCCTCCAGCAAAGACCCGGAAGAAGAAGGCCCCGAGAAGGATAATAAAAAAAACGCAGAAGCAAAGAAAAACAATAAGCCCAAGAAGAAATCAAAACCAAGCAGTCCTGAGGACGACATAACAGAAGACTACAAGAAGTATGTGCTTCCGCATATCAATCTTCTTGAAGAGCCGGAGAAGGATTTTGCCTCCCGCCTTGAAGTGATGGTTCGTGAAAAGGCAGACAGGCTTCAGGAAACCCTCGATAATTTCAAGGTGGATGCATCGGTTATCAATGCCGAACCCGGCCCGACTATAACGCTCTACGAGATAGAGCTTTCAGCGGGGATGAGGGTGAATAAGATTTCCAATCTTGCAGATGATATAGCAAGGGCTCTGGCTGTGCCGGTAGTGAGGGTGGTTTCCCCGCTTCCGGGCAAGGATACGATCGGCATAGAAGTTCCAAACAGCGAACGCGAGACCGTTCGGCTCAAAGACCTTATCCAGCGTGCTGGAAAAGTGCCTGTGAAGATGAAGGTTCCGATTTTCCTCGGCAAGGATTCTTCCGGCTCTGTGCTTGTGGCAGATCTTGCCGATATGCCACACGGCCTTATCGCCGGTACTACAGGCTCGGGTAAGAGCGTGTGCATAAACACAATAATAACAAGCATCCTTCTCACCAGAAAGCCCAACGAGGTTAAGCTTGTGCTGATTGATCCAAAACAGATTGAGATGACGATGTTTGAGGGGCTGGCTCATTTGATGTGTCCGATTGTCAGCGATATGAATCAGAGCTCGAGGATACTTGAATGGGCGGTCGGCAAAATGGAAGAACGCTATGCAATTTTCAATGAGGCCAGAGTTAAAAATATTTCAGAGTTCAACGAGCTTTCCAGCGAAGAGATATACAAAAGGCTCGGGGCAGAAACACCCGAGGAGCAGCTCAAGGTCCCCGAGAGGATGCCTTATCTTGTGCTTATAGTCGATGAGCTCTCAGACCTTATGATGACAAACGGCAAGGAAGTGGAGGAGTATGTAGTCCGGCTTACTCAGAAAAGCCGTGCGGCAGGTATTCACGTAATCCTCGCCACACAGCGCCCGCAGGCATCGGTTGTAACCGGTCTTATAAAATCCAACCTGCCCGGGAGAATCAGCTTCAAGGTGGCCTCAAGGATGGACAGCAGGATCATTCTTGATAAGGTGGGCGCCGAAACGCTCCTCGGAAAGGGCGATATGCTCTATCTGCACCCCAAAACAAGCGAGCTGATAAGGGCTCAGGGAGCGTTTCTATCAAACGAAGAGATTTCACGCGTGGTAACGAAGATAAGAGAGCAGGCAGGCCCGAACTACAGCAGGGAGCTTGTTCAGCTCAATAAGGTTTCAGCGGACGGGGTAGAGAAGGATGAATATTTCGACGAGGCAGTGAGAATAGTTTTGGCAACAAAGCGGGGAAGCGTGTCTCTGCTCCAGAGAAAGCTCGCCATAGGATACGGCCGAGCATCGAGAATTGTTGATATGATGGCTGAATCGGGTATTATAGGCGAACATAAAAACGCTCAGGCAAGGGAAGTTTTGATCACCCCGGAAGAATGGGAGCGTATTAAGGAAGGCGATGATATTGCTGATATTCGCAGCGAAGACCAGCAGGAAAGCGAAGACCAGCCGTCTGAGGAGCAAGAAAACGCCTCTCAGGAACAAAGTCTGCCTTGGGATGAACAGAATGAATAGTTTTTTGGTTTTAGTGCCGGCAGAAAAGAAAAATGGCTTATAAAGGGAAAATAATAACTGTGGGAATCCGCCCTGCGTGGGATGTGCAGTTCTTTACAACCGGACTGAACTGGGGAGACCACAGACTTGTTGACAGCTATAAGCAGGAACCCGCGGGCAAGGCGCTGAACGTTTCCAAAGCGCTTTCATGGATGGGATACAGCTCTGTTGCTGCAGGATTATGGGGAGCGAGCGATTTTGATGATATGCTCTTCGGCCTCAAGCCCTACACCCACTGCATAGACGTGCGCTTTACGCCGATTCAGGGAGCTACAAGGCGAAACGTCAGCATATTTGATACCAGCGAGAACAAGGAGCTTCATCTGAGAGTTCCCGGAGCCCTCGCTGCAAAAGCCGCAATCAAAAAGCTCTCCGACAGCCTTTTCAGCATTATAGATTCTGGTGATATCTGCGTATTTGCAGGCCCCCTGCCCGAGGAAAACCCCCTCTCCGAGCTGATTGTAGATCTTGTCTGGCAGTGCTCCAGAAGAGGGGCATATATATTTCTGGATTCGAGCAGCAGAACATTTTCCAAAATATTCAGCCTCGGCTGCACCGAGCTTGTAAGCCCGAATAATGAGGAGCTTTCCGAGCTCAGCGGGTCTAAAGTAAAAACAGATGTTGAGTCTATAGCCAGAGCGGGAAAAAAATTACTGAAACAAACCTCGCAGGTTCTCGTAAGCCTTGGGGAAGAAGGCGCTCTTTTAATAACAAAAGAAGGCCTCTGGCGCAGCAGATTTACCGGAAAGCCCAAAGCTGTGCAAAGCACCGTTGGCTGCGGCGATTATCTGCTTGCGGGTTTTATAGCGGGCAAATACGAAGATGATGATCCGGCTTATGCCCTCCAGAAAGGTCTGCTCGTGGCTACCTCGCGCGCCTTCGGGCTTATGGACGATGAGCCTTGGGAAGTGGAGCAGGAGCTTGAGATTGATACTGAATTCTTTCAGTACTAAGTGGAGATAATTTTGATTACACTTTTAAGAATGCTGGCAGCACTGCCTTTGAAGGTCGTTGCGGCAATACTTACTATATTGCCGATTTTTGATAATGCGCCTCTTCTCAGGCTTATATGCCTGATTACCGGAAGTCCTGAGGATGTCCTTGTATATATTACAAGGCTTTCAACTCAGTTCGGCCCGGAAAAATACGAAGAAACTTTTCTCGATAATGCCGAAAAATTTGAGGATGTAAGGTTCGTTTCAACCCTCGGATTTATGTATCTCGAAACGGGAAGCCTTCAGGGGCTTCGAAGGATACTTGATAAAACTGAGAGCATCTTTTCTGAAGAATCTGAGCTTTTGTACCTTGAGCTTATGCTTGCCTCAAGGAATAATGACGAAAATAAGATTCAGCAGCTGGCTAAGAAGATTGTAAGCAGCTCCTCCAGCACAACTGAAGCCTCAGAGCTCGCTTACAACTGTTTATGCTGGAACTGTATAAAGCACAGAAAGTTTGACAAGGCAAGGCCTCTGGTTGATAAAATCCTTACGATTAAAGAATCGAGGATCGGCAGAATCGCAGCGGGCGTTCTTGCCTTTCAAGACGGCGATATAGACCTTGCAGAAAAGAATTTCGGGATAGCGGCAAGGGTGGATTTCAGATTTGCCCTTGAGCCTCTGATGGCTGAGGCGAGCTATGTGTGCGATGATATTAAAACTGCCGCAGAATATTTGAAGCAGGCAGTGAAGAAGGGAATTAAAATACCGGAAAACGAGGAGATCTTGAATAAGATCAAGGAATCAGATGAATACAGGGAGGCGGGCTATGATTGAGAGATTTGCATTCTTCCTCACTTTCCTTCCAGGGCTCATACTTGGGCTTACCGTCCACGAGGCCTCACATGCCTATGCCTCCGCAGCGCTTGGGGATAATCTTGCCAAGAACAAAGGCCGGCTCACACTGAACCCGCTCAAGCATCTCTCACTGCTTGGGACACTCGCTTTGTTTGTTCTCGGTTTTGGCTGGGCAAAGCCGGTGCCGGTTAATCCTTTCAACTACCAGAACCCGAAAAAGGACTATCTGCTAAGCTCGCTTGCCGGGCCAGCATCAAACCTTGCAATATGTGTTATATCTGCTTTCCTCATTCGAAGCGCAGGGATTACAAGCTTCGAGCAGGAGGCGGGCATCTGGGTGAGCATACTGATCGGTACGTATTTCGTGAATGCTATACTTGCTGTAATTAACCTTACGCCGATACCCCCGCTGGACGGAAGCAAGATATGGCCATGCATTATTCCGGGAGTTAAGCTCGTTATGCCGGCGAAAGTAACTATGGGCAGCTATTTAGCCCTGATTCTGCTGGTGGTAACTGGAGCGATTGAACCGGTTATTTTGAGCCTGCTTACGTTCTTTAAGTCTGCACTTTTCTTCGGCGTTTAACTGTAAATTTTATTAATTTAAAGATTTTTTCGTCAAAATCCGTCTTTCCAAACTATAAACTTATAGCGGGGATGAGAAGTTTGTCCCTGATTATGTATTTATGTTTAATAAATGGAGCTTTACAGTGAAAAATAGATTTAGCGTTAAGTATTTAGTTTTTACCGCAGTTCTCTTAGCGGTTTCAGGTTCTGCCCTGTTTGCCGCAGGACACGAGTCAAGCGAGGATTTTGAATTCCCCACATCAGATAAGGGAGCAAACTTCTATTTCACCAGCTTCCCGGACCTGTTCAATTGGAATATAGACTACCCCCAGCCGGGCTGGGAAGACGCTATGGACTGGTATCTGGGCGGTATGAAGAAAGAAGGCCCTGCATTTTCTCTGAATGCGGGAGATATTATGGACGCCAGATGGTGGGAAACCCCCGAGCAGGTTAGAAGAAAAACAAAACAGTATTGGGGCGGTTTTGCCAAGCGTTTTAGAGATAAAGACATTAGGCTCTTTATTGCCCCGGGCGACCACGAATACGGTGATGACGGAGGCCTTAATCGTCATAAAAATCTCGTTCCGGTTTATGCTGAGCAGTTTGTTAAGATATTCCGTATGCCGTTAAACGGCCCTGAGCACAAAAAGGGGCTTGCATACTCATTCACTAAAGGCAATCTCGCTGTAATCTCCCTGGACCAATTCGAGGACAAAGGCGAGAAGATGGAAATGTCTGTATCCGGAAAACAGCTCGAATGGTTCGAGAATGAGCTGAAAAATTGCAGCGATAAGGATTTTATCATCGTTCAGGGGCATATGCCGGCAGCCGGCCCGGTTCGCAGCAAAAACTCAAGCGCTAATATGCTTAAAGGCGGAACAAACTCAGAATTCTGGAAAACAATGACTAAGTACGGCGTGGATGCGTATCTCTGCGGCGAGCACCACCGAATCACCGCCAAGCGGGTGGACGGTATATGGCAGATTGTCCACGGCGCACTCTGGGGCACCCAGACAGACGTAAACTACCTCAGGGGCAGCGTTTTTGATGATAAGCTCGTTCTGGAGCTGTTCAAGTTTGATGTTAAATACAGCGGCGGACACATCGGCGACCATCCACACAGAAAACCGACCCACGCACCGAGAGAAAAGGTGGATATCTCGCAGGAGGCCAAGAAACACGGCCCAAATCTTGTGGGAAGGCTGATAATCGAAAAATCAGACAAAGGAAATATCACAACTCTCACCAGCGGGGCATTCCTGCCGGACTGGTATAAGCAGTTTTAGATGTGAAGATTTTCCCAGAAAACTTTTAATTTTTCCCCAACCAAATAAAAAAGGCCCTCACTTCCCCTGAGGGCCTTTTTTAATTATTCACGATTTTTAAATCCGTTAGGGTGCAGCCTAAGCTCTGCGTCTTCTTATGAGCATTCCGCCGATTGCCAGAAGACTGAAAGACATAGGCTCCGGCACAAGCGAAAGTGTTTTGTCGTGCCTTTCCTCGGTGATGTAATAATCTTCGCCCTCTGTTAGAGTGGTATAGTCAACGTATTCCGATCCGTCCCAAACGTTAATCACGGTTGTTCCGTCACCACCAATTTCAGCCTCAAATGGGTCTGAAAGAGTTTGAAGAGTCAGTGAACCTTGAGCTCCTATATTTATCTCTAAACTGGCTCCGGCAAAAGTTTCAATATATCCAGCGTCCACATTGCCGTCTGTTATATTCAGAACGCCCAAATCCTCATGAGTTCTAATCCTGCCACCGTGGTCTAAATTCCCGCCGTTTTCTATATTAACCGTGCTGGTTCTCTGCTGCTCTGAGCTGTCATATTGATTAAAGTGCAGCATACCTGATGAGGTAACTGAACTGTTATCTATAAGCAGGCTGCTTGATGCAGACTCCCCAACGCCCATAGAGCTGTCTAATTCAACAGAAGCTCCGTTCAGCACTTCTGCAGAAGCGCTGGCAGTATTACCTATTTTAAGCCAAGAATCGTTGATTGTTTCCAGTTTTGTTCCGCTGCCGGTCAAGGTAAGATTGCTGCCGGCAGTGTTATCTCCAGCGCCGATTATTACATTATCTACTGTAAGCGTAGCCCCGCCGCCCATTTCCACTTCCGAGGCCTGATCATAGCCGCTGTAGCCGATATAAAGTTCTTTGCTGGAGTCAACATTGTCCCAGTCTATCGGGGGCTGACCGTTGTAATCCTGAGAAACTCCGCCTGTGTCTGTTATGTAGCCGCCAAAACATAAACCTGCTAAAAAAACAGCGGAATAACAGCAGCAGTAAGCCTAAAACACCTTCTAAATCCCATAATCAAAACCTTTCTAATCTTTGGATACAAAATACGAACAACTGTTTTTTTACTAGTAAATATACAGCTTTATTTGAACCCTAAAAGATATAATCCTATTTGTCAAGGATCCTGACTTCGGCGGTATGATTGTGGAAAACTCTGCAAAAAGTGCGTTTTGAGGCTGTTATGAGGGTTTGTTAAGTTCGGTTCGCTCGTAGTGCCTAATTTTTTATTTTTTTGACACAATGTTTTGATTTCGTATAATCTGCATTTATGTTTATACGAGTAAAGACATCAAAAAACAGTCCGAAGCAGTCGGTACAGATTGTAGAGAGTTATCGCAACGAGAAGAACCAGCCTCGTCAGCGTATAGTTCGTCATCTCGGCACAGCCTTCACAGAAGAAGAGCTTAAGCGGCTCAAGGATTTTGCCGAATTCGAGAAGGCCAAGCTTGAGGCCGAGAAAACGCCGGCACTTTTCAAGCCTGAGCATCTTGCAGAAGCTGCAATAGATGCCCGCAAAAACATTGATGATAAGCCTTTGCGGGTCAATCTAAAGAATCTCAGGGAACAGGCACGCATAACTACAGGCATCCATGAGGTATTCGGCAGCATCTACAATGAGCTTGGCTTTAACAATCTTTTCGATAGACGCAAAGAGTCTGCAGGCAAAAACCTTCGTCATATCACAATGGCAAGGCTTGCAAACCCAGTGAGCAAACGCAGCAGCGTTCAGGATCTCTCCAAAGACTTCGGCATTAACCTTTCTTTAGACAGCGTTTACCGTATGATGGATAATATCACAGATGATATTATCAGCAAGGCTCAAAACTGTGCTCACGGTGCTGCTAAAGGCCTTCTCGGCGAAGAGATAAGTCTTCTTTTCTACGACTGCACCACGCTTTATTTTGAATCATTTACAGAAGATGAGCTCAAAAAGAACGGCTACAGCAAGGATATGAAGTTCAATCAGCCGCAGGTTGTCCTTGGTCTTCTGTCCACATCAGAAGGGCTTCCAGTAGGTTATGAGGTATTCCCCGGCAATCAGTATGAAGGGCATACGCTGCATACTGTAATCCCTAAGATCAAAGAGAAATACAACCTCAAGCGTGTTATCTTCACCGCAGACAGCGCAATGCTTAGCAAGGCTAATCTTGATTACCTTGAAAAGCAGGGAGTTGAGTATATTGTGGCAGCGAGGCTTAAAAGCCTCACTGATAAATGGAAAGCAAAGGTTACAGAATCCAATGCCCCGCTTAGAAGCTTTGATTACGGCAAAGATACAAGGCTTATTGTTACCTACAGCGATAAACTCGCTAAAAAGAATAAGCACGACAGGGATGAAGCTATAAGAAAGCTCCAGGAGAAGCTTGAAAAGAGCAGCAACCCCAAATCACTTATAAGCAACTACGGCTACAAGAAGTTTATGCGTGTTACCGGCGATATAGATTGCCGGATAGATGAAGAGAAATATGAAGAGGCTGCGAATTTTGATGGTCTTCACGGTGTTATAACGAATGTTAAGGATATGGATGATTCGGCTGTAGTAGATCATTACAGGCAGCTCTGGCTGATTGAAGAGTGCTTCAGGATAAGCAAGCACGATCTGAAGATACGGCCGATATACCACTGGACGCCGAAACGAATCAAAGCCCATATACTGATATGCTTTATCGCTCTAACCTGCGCGAGAAATCTGGCCTACAGGGTTCGGCTGAGATTTGAGCCGATGTCTGTGGCGAGGATTGTAAATGCCCTCAACCACGTGCAGCTGAGCATACTCTGGGATAAGAAAACAGAGTGCAGATATGTCCTGCCATCAAAGATTAACGAGGACGCAAGAAAACTCTATAAAACAGTTAATCTCAGCACCAATACAACGCCTTACAAAATGTAATTTCACCCGCCGAAAAACCTTCCGAAATAGGGTTTGTAGTGCCTGCGCAAAAAATCGAGTCCTTTATTGACATGGACTTATGAAAATTTACCGCCGAAGTCAGGAAATACGAACAACTGTTTTTTTACTAGTAAATATACAGCTTTATTTGAACCCTAAAAGATATAATCCTATTTGTCAAGGATTCTAATGCAAAAACAGGGCTTAGTGCGATTTTAAGTGGAAATAACTTTTTTAAGCAGATTGTATTATGCCCGCTGCACTGGTGTATATTCTCCTTGGTACTTGAGAATTTCAACGCATATTCAGATTATTCAACAACTAATTAGCGTCTCTTTTCCTTGAAGACAGCAGGATAAGGCTTCGGATGTCTTCAGTTGTTCTTGCTGCAAGGGAGCTCTCGACAAACTTTTTTTGCTGAAGTGTCTGTGCTATAGCCATAAGTGCTCTTAAGTGGAAGTTTCTCTGGTCTGCCGAGCCGGCGAGGGCGAAGATTATTTTCACAGGCTCATCAGATGAGGGAAACTTAATCCCCTGTTTTGCCCGTATCACGCTAACGCAGAATACCTCTCTTCCGTCAACGACAATATGCGGTATCGCAAGGCCGGGTTCTACAATCGTTGCGCTTTGTTTTTCCCGCTGGATGAATTTTTCATAAAGCTGCGTGCGGTCTGCCCCAACCTTTTCAGCCATGGAGGATGCGATCTGTGAGAAGAGCGTCTCCGGCGGCGGGCTGTCCGGGATATCGATAATTTCACAATTTCGTATAAGGCGGTCGAATCTGTCCTCCACGATGTTGTCTCTTTCGAGCAGGATTTCCCTCAGTTCGTTTTCCAGCGTCGAGGTTTTCAGCTGTTTGTCGCTAACGCGTTCTACAATCCGCATAACAGCCGAGTAAGACTGAACGCGGTGTCTGGTGAAAAGCAGATACCACAGTATGCTGAGCAGGAAAAAGCCTGCCGAAATCGCAAGAGGCACAAAGCCCATATCTATAATGAGCAGGCAGTACAGTATGATGGCGATTATGTTCAGGTATGGATAAAGAGGCGTTCGAAACTCCGGCCTGTAAGACTGTATCCTGCTTTCCCGCATAATTATAACGCTCGCATTATCGAGGATGAACAATACAATCATCAGTGTGGAGGCGGTTTTTACGAGTATTTCTATTTCGAGAGTCGCTATTGCAGCAATCATAATCAGAGAAGTAATAATAATGCTCACATAAGGGGTTTGAGTTTTCCCTACACGGCCGAGCACAGCGGGAAGGAGTTTGTCGCGGCTCATAGCAAGCGGTGCGCGTGAAGCGGCAAGCAGGCCGCCGTTTGCGGTGGTGATGTATGCGGTGAGTGCGGCAATGCTCAGCAGAATGAAGCCCGGGTTAGACATAAATGCCTTTGCAGCCAGGGCTATAGGTGCATAGCTTGATTTTAGCTCTTCGGGCTCGAGAACGCCGATGGTAACGATGATTGTGAGCAAGTAAAACAGGCTTACGATAAGCCAAGCGAGTATCATCCCAAGTGTAAGGTTGCGGGCAGGGTTTCGAACCTCCTCAGCGATGTTTGCAACTTTTGTGAGCCCGCCGAAGCTGATGAAAACAAGGCCCGCGGTTGCGAATACGCTTGACCATTTGTGGGGCATAAAGTTCTCGAAACGTGAGACCTTAACGGAGTTGAATCCGACGGTGATGTATAATGTCAGGGTAATAAGCAGCCCCGCTACAAGGACAATCTGGAAGCGGGTGGTGGATTTTACGCTGATTATATTCAGGAAAGTGAAGAATAAGCAGCACCCGGCGCCTGCGATTTTCATCTGAAGCGGGGTTAGCTGGAGATCGATCATCGAAGCAGCAACCTCAACAAGGGCGATTATGCCGATAATTGCGAAGGCGCTTTTAAGAGCGAGCGAGAACCAGTTTGCTAATCCTGTGAATATCCCCCAGAGCGAGCCGAGACTGCGCTGAACATAGAAGTATGTCCCGCCGGAGCGGGGCATTGCGGTTGCAAGCTCAACTTTGCTCAGCAGACCCGGGACAATCAGAAGCGAGGCAAAAATGTATGATAAAACCGCAGCAGGGCCTGCCTGCGAGTAGGCAATGGCAGGCAGAACAAACAAACCCGAGCTGATCATAGCGCCAGAGGACAGGCAAAATACATCCAGCATCGAGAGGCTTCTTTCTAACTTTGGCATTGTAATTCCTGTTTCTAAAGCCGGTTCTTAACAAAAATTGTATTTCGCTTTTTCAAAAAACAAAGCAAAATACAGACCTGCCACAAATAAAGTGTCGAGCAGTCTTGAATTTTGGTTTTGTTATTATACATAAAAATCGCCAAGATTGGAATATTTCCTGTAAATTTTTGGTACAGCCTATAAAGTAACATTAGGTATAACAATTATAAATACTATACTGAAAATGATCTTTTGCTTTTGGTTTTTTATTCTTTACTTTTCCCAGCATTTCAAATATAAAACTGTTCAAGGATTTTCGTTTCCGTAATGAAAATTCTGCACGATGATATAGAGATGGTTATGTTATTATTCAGATTAAGAGGGTTAAATTATTATGAAGCGCTCACTTCTCATTACACTCCTTTCAGCTTCTTTTGCGTTCGGAGCCGATTTACTCACCAACGTTGACAACAGAAGCTCAGAAAGCCTGAACGGGTCTTGGAGAATGATTATCGATCCCTTTGAAAGCGGCTTCTACGACTACCGCTACAACGAATCCCGCTGGGGGTATTTCCGAGATGCCGAGCCGAGGGACAAATCCGATCTGGTTGAGTACAGCTTCGACAGGGCCGAGCTTATCAGCGTCCCCGGCGATTGGAACAGTCAGCAGGAAAAGCTCTTGTTCTACGAAGGCACCGTATGGTACAGGAAAACCTTTGACTACCAGCTCGATGAAGGCAAGCGTCTCTTCGTTTACTTCGGAGCGGCCAACTACGAAACGATAGTTTATCTCAACGACAAAAAGCTCGGCAGGCATGAAGGCGGCTTCACCCCCTTCTGCTTCGAGATAACCGAGCACGTAAAACCGAAAGACAACAGCCTCGTAGTGAAGGTGGACAACAAACGCGTTGAAACAGCCGTGCCTACGGTAATGTCCGATTGGTGGAACTACGGCGGGCTCACCCGCAGAGTGATGCTGATCGAAGAAAACGAAACCTTCATTCAGGATTCGTTCATTCAGCTCAAGCAGGGAAGCCGAAGCAAAATTGAAGGCTGGGTGCAGCTTGAGGGCAGCGAAAAGAAGCAGCAGCAAATCGAGCTGAAAATCCCTGAAGAGGGCATCAGCAAAACCTTCCTCACTGATGAAAACGGGCGGGCTGAAATCAGCCTCAATGCATACCTTCAGCGCTGGAGCCCTCAGAACCCGAAGCTGTATAATGTTATTATTGAAGCTCCCGGCAGCAGACTCGAAAACCAGATCGGCTTTCGTTCAATCGAAACAAAGGGTGATGAAATCCTGCTCAACGGCAGCCCCGTTTACCTCAGGGGAATCTGCATACATGAAGAGGCTCCCCTTCGCGAGGGAAGGGCATTTGCCAAAAAGGATGCTGAGGTTTTGCTGGAATGGGCAAAACAGCTCAACTGCAATTTCGTCCGCCTCGCTCATTACCCGCACAACGAATATATGACAAGGCTCGCAGACAAGATGGGGATTATGGTTTGGTCTGAGATACCGCTTTACTGGACGATCTCCTGGGAAAACGAGAAGGTATATGAAAATGCCCTGTCTCAGCTCGATGAGATGATAACGCGCGATAAGAACAAGGCTTCTGTTATTATGTGGTCTGTGGCGAATGAAACGCCCATAAGCAGCGAGCGTACGGAATTTCTCGCAAGCCTTACGGAAGAGGCGAGAAAGCTCGATTCCACACGCCTTATCACAGCAGCCCTCGAAAAGCATACCAGAGGCAGCGTTATGCACGTTGACGACCCGCTCGGGGAGTATCTCGATGTGCTTGGGTGCAACGAGTATGAGGGGTGGTATTCCGGAAACAGCGGCTTCAGCCGCACGTGGGAAACGCCTTACGAAAAGCCGCTGGTGATGAGCGAATTCGGAGGCGGCGCCCTGCAGGGCTTCCACGCAGACAAGAGAACCCGCTGGAGCGAGCAGTTCCAGGCAAACCTCTACAAGATGCAGTTCGAGATGCTGGATAAAATCGACTTCCTCCGCGGAACAACCCCTTGGATACTCCAAGACTTCCGCTCGCCGAGAAGGCCGCTTGCTGATATTCAGGATTTCTACAATCGCAAGGGGCTTATTTCAGAAAGAGGCGAAAAGAAAAAGGCCTTCTTCCTGCTACAAGACTGGTATGAACAGAAGATGAAGTAAAACTTTTTCCTGAGGGCGAATAAATGAAAACATTGAAAAGAAGGCTAATTATTTGTTCTCTCTGCATTGCCTCAGCGGTTCTGCTTGCCTCTTGCGCAGGCCAGCCTCAGAGGCTCGCTGAGGCAGACTACACAAACAGATATCTGCCGATTCCGATAGAATCTGCCCCGAAGGCAAATGCCCGGCAGCTCACAGCATTTTTCCTTGCCTCAAACCCAGCAGCTAACAGAGAGAGGGTTAGCCGGCTTGCGCAGATTTATATCGAAGAGGCCGCGGAGGAGGGGATAAACAGCGACATTGCGTTCTGTCAGATGGTGCACGAAACTAATTACCTGCGCTTCGGGGCAGATGTGCGTGAGGAGCAGAACAACTTCTGCGGCCTCGGGGCTACCGGCGGCGGCGAACCCGGCCATTCCTTCCAAACGCCGCGATTAGGAGCGAGGGCGCATATCCAGCACCTCAAGGCCTATGCCAATTCTCGCCCCCTGAGAAAGACGCGAATAGACCCGCGGTTTGAGCTTGTTGACAGGGGAAGCTCGCCGCACATCGCCGGCCTCACAGGAACATGGGCAACCGACCCGCAGTACGACAGAAAACTTAGAAGAAAGCTCAGAGACCTCGAGAGCTTTTTATAAATATTATCTGATTTATAATAAGGGCGAAGATTTATGGATTTTGTGCTCCCTGCACGCTTTTTTGTTTAGAGGTTAAGAATGCTGTTTATATCGTTATTCAGAGAATCACTTAATTTTCTTTTCTGTGCTGATTCAGGCTTACCAGTTGATAAATCAAGGTTTGCAGCTTTCCTGCTGTGTTCAGGCCTTCTTATCTTTCCGCTTGCCGGGAAGGCTGAATCTGATTTGAATATTATCCCCAAGCCATACAAAACAGCTGTGAACGAAGGGGAGTTTGCCCTGAACCCAGATACAAATATCTACACAGAAAAGCAAACTGAGAAGCTTGCAAGACTTTTTGCCAAAGAGCTTACCGGCAGCCCCTCAGCCGCCGAAAATCTCAGGATAAGTTCGCGGAAAGAAGGCGTGTTTGTTGATTTGAATCCAGCCTTCGGGCATCTTACGAAAGAGGGATACCATTTGAGCATAACGCCTGAGAAGCTGGCGTTAGAGTCTGCGGGGAAGGCGGGGATTTTCTACGGCCTTCAGACCCTCGTTCAAATAGCTGAGCCCCAAAAAGACGGCACCGGCTTTGTTTTTCCGTGCGCAGAGATTTCGGATAAGCCCAGATTCAAATGGCGCGGGATGCACCTCGATGTATGCAGACACTTTATGCCTGTGGAATTCGTTAAGAAGTATATAGACCTTCTCGCCCTTCACAAAATGAACCGCTTCCACTGGCACCTTACAGAAGATCAGGGCTGGCGTATTGAGATAAAAAAATACCCAAGGCTCACTGAAATCGGCTCAAAGCGAAAAGAGACCGTTATCGGGCGGAACACCGATAAATACGACGGCAAGCCGCATGGAGGATTCTACCCCCAGAAGGAGATTAGGGAGGTGGTGGAGTATGCTGCGGAAAGGTTTGTAACGGTAGTCCCGGAGATTGAGATGCCCGGCCACAGCGTTGCCGCACTTGCGGCATATCCGGAATACTCCTGCGCCGGAGGCCCTTTTCAGGTGCGCACACGATGGGGCGTTTCAAAAGATGTTTACTGTGTGGGCAAGGATAAGACAATCCGCTTTCTGAAGGATGTGCTCAGGGAAGTGATTGAGCTTTTCCCCGGCGAATACGTCCATATAGGCGGGGATGAATGCCCGAAAGACAGGTGGAAAAACTGCAAAGACTGCCAGAGAAAAATCAAGCAGAAAGGCCTTGAAAATGAGAAGCAGCTTCAGGGCTGGTTTATAAGCCATATCAACGAATTCCTCAAGCAAAACGGCAGAAAACTTGTGGGCTGGGACGAGATCCTTGAAGGCGGGCTCACCAAAGATGCAGCAGTTATGTTCTGGCGTTCATGGCTGGGTGATGAGGTGGTTATTGATGCGGCAAAGGCGGGAAATGATCTTATTATGGCGCCGACAAGCCATACGTATTTCGATTATTATCAGGGGCCGCGTAAATCTGAGCCGCTCGCTATCGGAGGGTTTATCCCGCTGAAGAAGGTGTATTCATTTGATCCCGTTCCGGCGAATATGCCAGAAAATCTAACACACCATATCCTCGGAGCTCAGGCTCAGCTCTGGACTGAATACATCAAAACGCCGAAGCAGGCAGAATATATGGCCTATCCGAGAGGCTGCGCACTGGCAGAGGTTTGCTGGACAGCCCCCTCAAACAAAGACTTCAAGGGCTTTATAAACAGGCTGAAAACCCATCTAAAACGCCTCGATCAGATGAGCGTAAACTACAGGAAACTTGATGAGAAACTATTAAGCATTGAAAAAGAAAACTAATATAAAGACACTAATAAACATAAAAACTTGTTGACATACAAAAAGTATAATATATAAACTAATTTGAATATAACGATTTTTGAAGGCAGGATTGACGTAAGCAGCCGGTGGAGATACTTCCTATAAATAATTTCAATTAAAAACCTTAAAAAGTTGAAATTTCAATGATAGATTTATTCAATTTAGTCAAAGCATCTAAATCTCTGTGCAGCGATTTTTTATGGGTGCTAAAACACTCAAAAGAGCTGCAAAAATCATTAAAACTCAGAGTCCCGTTAAATTATTTCCGCCTTTATCACAGAAATATCTGCCACACTTCCGTAGATTTAGCAAGACAAATGGCTCAAAATGATGAGAAAGCAGTCTTACGGTCTGCTCAGGACCTGCTGGATTCTTCCTGTAATTTGATATCTCATATTCTGCACTGTCAGATTCCAAATCCTCCAATAAACGCTTGTGTTAAGTTTCTCAAACAAAATGAAGGCGGAGAATATATAGTCAGTACTTGGATACGTTCTAAAAATTCTTACAACAGATCTTTTGAAAATGATGAATATTCTCTTAAACAGAGCAGTATATTTTGCGCCCTCTCAGGACAGGAAGATGAAAATAATCATAATTGGGATACATTTCATTTCTTCCATTGCGGGAATTTGCATAACAGGAATTTCGCAACGCCTCGAACAGATGAATGGAAAAACAGTATAAATCGACAATTGTGTTCCCAATATGCGTAGATTTCGAAAGGTACGCATTGAAAGGTTTTTTAGCATTTGACTCCATAAATGAAAACTTTTTTGGTGAAATCCCAGAAACTTTCGATTATACTAATAATGTAAACGAGTTTCACAAAAAGGCCGAACAATGCGCGATATACCATATCGGGAGCTCGTTAGCCAATCATTTTGCAGTAGTTTTTGCAGGTATTGAGGCAGTAAAGGACAATTAAAATGTTTAGAAAAAAAGCAGAAGTTCCTATTAAGGACAATGAGGCCTTGAAAGTTGAGGCAGCAAAAAAACCTGTTTTAATAACAACCAGCGACAGCTTTATAAAAGAAGGCCAGAAATTTTCTAAAAAGATAAGTGAATCTTTCAGGAAAAAGCAGGTTTCTAACGATAAGGAAAATTAAAATGTTTTAGAGAACTGTATTAGCAGCTCTTTGAAGCGGTAAGTTTAATTGCATCAGTTTTAATAAGGCATTTGATATATCTTGTAACCTGAATTCAGTCCTGCTGATTTTTCTTTAGAGTTCTGGTTCTCGTTTCCACTTCTGAAAGCTGCTCGATCTGTTTATCGTTTTGTACCATCTGGTTTATTTTTCTCGCTTGAGGCATAAGTCGCGCTTCGAGCGAGGATACCGAGCTGTTGTAAGACTGTACCGTTTTATCGATATTTTCCCCTATCTTTCCAAGGTGTTCTGAGAAAGTGCTCAGGCGTTTGCACAGCTCGAGTGCCTCATCGTGTATCTTCCTTGCCTGCTCTGCAACCTCCTGCTGCTTCCATCCGTACGCCACTGCCTTGAGAAGCGCAATCAGCGTGGTGGGTGTGGCGAGGATAACCTGCTTTTTCACCCCTCGCTCAATCAGATCAGGTTTCTGCTCCAGAGCCGCGCTGAAGAACATCTCGCCGGGCAGGAAAAGCACCACAAATTCAGGGCTCTGTTCAAACTGCTTTCCGTATTCCTTGCCGCCGAGCTTGTCTATTTGGTCTGCGATATGGCCTGCATGCCTCTGGAGCTGGGCGTTTTTCTCTGTTTCGTCCTGAGCCTCGAGCGAATCGAGATATGCCTCGAGCGGCGCCTTTGAGTCCACCACAATCTTCTTTCCGTTGGGCAGGTTCACAATCATATCCGGGCGGTCTCTGGTGGTCTCAGCAGTAACCTGCTCGGAGAAATCGCAAAACCGGCTCATCCCGGCCATCTCCACAACATTTCTGAGCTGCATCTCGCCCCATCTTCCCCTAACCGCCGGCCTGCGGAGAGCCGTAACGAGGTTGGCAGTTTCACGCTTGATTTCCGCCTCAGACTGCTTCAATGCGTTTATTTTCTCGCCAAGAACCTTGAACGAGCTGTGCCTTGCCTTCTCGGATTCGGAAAGCGTTTTATCCATATTCCCGAGCGATTCCTTTATCGGCTTTACGAGCTCATCAAATTTATTGCGATTCTTGTCCAGTTCGTTCTTTGCCTCTGCGTGGTGTTTTGTGAGGCTTTCTTTGGCGAGCCTGAGGAATTCCTCGCTGTTTTTGCTGAGTGCTTCGGACGAGAGCGATTTGAACGATTCTTCAAGCTGCTTTTTCATCTCCTTTAGCTGGTCAACCTCGCGTTTATGGGCAGCGGCTCTCTCTTCCAGCTGTGTCTGGAGGGATGTTTTCTCTGTTTTCAGCTGAAAATTCTCACTGCGAAGGCTCTCAAGCTCTTGTTCAAGGGAGGTTAGCTCTTCCTGCAGCTCTTTTCGATTGTGCTCAGCGGCCTTTCTTGATGAGAAGCAAATATAAACCGCAGCAGCCAATGCAGCTGAAAACGCAGCTGTAATGATGATCTCTATATATCCCATTCATACCTCAAGAAATAATAACCAAAGGCAAATTGTATCAGAATTTCTTAAGGCGTAAAGCTCGCCGGCAGTGCTGCGGGAGCGTAAAGAGCTGAAATCATATACTGATGCGCAGATTTCTCAGCTTAAAGGCTTGTACCAGAGGTTCATTGATTCGATTCGTCCGGAGATGTTGGTGTTGTTGATGAGTGTTCCGCCGTATTTATAGCCTGCGCGTGCGAAGGTGAAGTTCATTCCGTGCGAAACGGCTCTTGCGATTGTGTAGGCGGTTTTGATGTCTTTTTTCGCCTCGCATTTTTCCATCTCCGCAAGCAGAATGCCGGCAAGTCCCATGCCTCTGCTCTCTGGGAGTGCGGCGAAGTCTGTCATCTCGGCATTTTTCGCGGGGATGTCTTTCTCCGCAGAGCTAAGTGCGATAATCTCGCCCTTTTCATTGCGGATGCAGTAATAGCTCACATTGTCCTGCATAGTTTCCAGCAGGTAATCGGGCTGGTGTATAGGGAAGGGGTAAGTCTCGAATACCTTGCGGTAAACCTCGGCCATCTGTTTGGAGTCCTCGCGGGAACATTCTTGCATAGAAAACCCTTCAGGGAGTTTTTTAACACCCTGCTTCAGTGATGCTGCCTTAGATACGATCTCGTTTATAACTGCAAGCTCGCCGCTGAGGGCTCTCTCGGGCTTGAGGAATCTGCTCATAAATACGCAGTGTTCTTTCCCGCTGTAGAACCCGGGGATCAGGCCTTCTGTTTTGAAGCCCAAACTTCGCAAATGTCTGCTTTTTGAAAGAGGGGCCTTGGCAAATATCTTGCCAAGACCTTCTTCTCTTGCAAATTTCTCTATGTTAATCAGGAAATCAGGGAAAACGGCGCTTCCGGTGTCCATTATATACACCCTGTCGCTGAAAGGGCCGTACTGCACCTTCGCGCCTTCGAAATCGATTACCCTGTCCTGATTTGTGCTGTTTTCCTGATTACTGATAAGAATCTCTCCGCTCATGTCGAGAGTTGTTCTCCGGCACGAGTGAGATGGTCTCATCGTAATCGCCGAGCAGTTTGCTTATACCGAGGCTCTTATACTCATCGGCATCATCAAGCGAGAGCTGCAGATTACACTTCTCGCACTTTCTGTCGCAGAATGAAGGCTCGTATGAATTCGGCTCGTTGTAGGTAGTGATAACGCCTTCATAATTCCTCAGCACCACCTTATTTGTTGACCATGATATAAGGTAGTTCGGCATCACCGGAATCTTTCCGCCTCCGCCCGGGGCATCTATAACATACGTTGGCACGCAGAATCCGCTGGTATGGCCGATAAGGCTTTCGATAATCTCGATTCCCTTGCCCACAGGCGTGCGGAAATGGCTCAGGCCTTCTGAGAGGTCGCACTGATACAGGTAATACGGACGAACTCTGTTGTATGCAAGCTTATGCACGAGAGCACGCATAATACGCGGGCAGTCGTTCACGCCTGCAAGCAGAACAGACTGATTCCCCAGCGGGAAGCCTGCGTCTGCCATAAGACGCAATGCCCTTCTGGACGAGGAGGTGATTTCCCTCGGGTGATTGAAGTGCGTATTGATCCATACAGGCTGATGCTTTTTGAGTATTTCAACAAGCTCAGGTGTAATCCTCTGAGGGAGTACTACCGGAGTTCTTGTGCCGATCCTGATTATCTCAACGCTGTCTATAGCCCGAAGCTCAGTGAGCAGCCAGTCTATCATTTTATCTGAGAGCAGGAACGGATCGCCTCCGCTGAGAAGCACGTCGCGAATCTGGGGGTGGTTCTTTATATATTCGATCCCCGCAAGAAGCTCCTTCTTGTTGGGTATGCTGTCTTTATCGCCCACTCTCCTCTTGCGCGTGCAGTGCCGGCAATACATCGAACACGTATTTGAAACCATGAAAAGAACCCTGTCCGGGTATCTGTGCGTTATGCACTCCATCGGGCTGTCGTTGTCTTCGTGGAGGGGGTCTTCCATATCGTATTCATCGATGTCCAGCTCCTTGCCGGAGGGGAAACCCTGCATAAAGATCGGGTCGTTCAATATATCATCGGTGTTGATCAGAGAGAGGTAGTAAGGAGTGATAGACATCGGAAACTTCTTCACAGTTTTCTTGAACTGCTCGTGAACCTCCTCCGGAAGCTTTACTTCCAGAAGATTTTCAAAAGTTTTAAGGTCGTGTACACAATGTTTTATCTGCCATTTCCAGTCCTGCCACTTAGAAAGAGCGGCATCACTGTCTATATTATCGAAAATTTGTCTCTGATTCGTAGTAAGTTTCAAGAAGTTCCTTTCAGTTTAACCATAAAATTATCCGGGAAGCAAATTAGGAGAGGCATCTATATCCTCAGCTTCCATAAGCAGCACCATCCTCTCCATGGAAAGGGCTATTGCTGCCTGTTCAAGCTCGGGGAGCTTCCTAAGCTGCTTTTCAACCGTTTCCTGAAGCAGAGGCGGGGCTTTTTTGATTATTTCTTTTCCTTGGTCAGTGAGCTCTAAGTAAACCTTCCTGCGGTCCTTTTTAGACCTCTGACGCCGAACCAATCCCTTTGCCTCCAGCCTGTCGGCAATTCCGTTTACAGTGCTTGCACCGAGATTGACATCTCTGGAGAGCTCAGACATCGTCTTTTCCGGGCTCCTTGCCAAGGAATAAAGACACAACATCTGAGGGACTGTAACATTAAATTTTGAATTGATCCTGCGGGAATGAATATCAACCGCCCTGATGATTCTTCTAACAGAGCGAAGTATTCTAACTTCGTAATCAGTCTCGCTGATTTCCATAATCACTTCCTAACCAGAAAGGTTTCTGCCAAAACTATTTCTGCACAAATTGTATCACATCTAAGCCCAATGTCAAGGCAAATATATACGGAAAAACAGAGCTAAAACCCAATAAAGCCGAAGCCTCTTTATAGATTTGCAGCGAGCAGGGCTTTTATAGGCGGGTTACGCAAATTTTCTATTTCGTTTTGCCATGAAGCCAGCGAAGGGTTTTGTTCAAAGACTGCACTGTTTGTTCAGATTTTTAAATGCAACTAAAGTCTTGTCATATAATTCTTTATAATAATCTTCGTTCCCTTGTGGTGCTTTGTTGTTCAAAATCAATCATATCGCAGACGCGGCTTTCTGTTGTCCTGAACAGCCATAGCTATAAAGATTCCTTCAATTAGAAGTCTTTTAATTTTGTCCCGTGAGGATTTTCTAAGCAGGAGATAAGATTGGATTATCATAAATTTCGGTGAAAATTGCAAAAATTCAGCAGCATCTCATATTAACAGGTGTCGTAAGGGCAGTAGAATCTGACCGGTTTTTATTAACGGCATTAAATTAAAAAGACTTATTTGCTTACGTTTCATCTGAAGGATTTTATATGAGGCTGAATATTTATTCTGTAATTATTTGTTTTATAGGCTTTTCAGTTCAGGCAGGGCTTCTGAACCACTGGGAGTTTAACGAAGGCAGCGGCTTTACAGTTTCCGGCAGCGGGCGGGCTGAGAGCTCAGGAACTCTGATGCAGGGGAACAAAAAGGGAACACACGGTCCGAGCTGGCATAGTGATTCCGAGCGCGGCAGCGTTCTGGAATTTGACGGAGACGACTGGGTACTTACAGATTCCCGCGGCGTTCAGGGCGGTCGTGAGCGTACTGTAACGGTATGGTTTTATCTGCTCAGCAGCAAACATCGCCACACACTACTTCAGTACGGCGGTACTGGGCGAGGCGGGGAATACTTCCGCCTTCTTGTAGAGGATCAGCGTCTTCGCTTTGAAGTTGCTAACGGGAACGCCCTTGCCCTGAATTCAGGTGATATTTCGCTGAACTGCTGGCATCATGCAGCGCTTGTTGTAGATGATTTCAACGGCGACGGTGAAACCCGCACACCTGAAGTGAAGTTTTATTTTGACGGCCGCCAAAGAGCTCAAACTGCCGGTATAGATCAGCGTATTAATACTCGGATTCAAGGCAAAGACGGGTATGTTCATCTCGGCGGCGCTGCTCAGGCAGGCGGTTCGGCACCGCGTGAGGCGATGGTCGGCTATCTGGGAGAAGTAAAGATATATGATACAGCGCTGTCGGAAGACGAAATAATAGAGGATATGGAGCAGAAAAGTGTTTGGGGGCCAAGGCCTGCAAACCGCCAGAATGTCCCAGTTTCGATAGGTTCTCTCTCGTGGCTGGCGGGGATACATTCAAAGCAGCAGGATGTTTATTTCGGAAACAATTATTATGATGTCTCAAGAGCAAGCCCGAGCGAGCCTCGGGGTGTATATTTGGAATCTGCCCGTCTTACAGGCTCTGGGCAAATCGGACGTTATAAGATAGATTTGCCTGATGAGGAAATAGATTTAATGCCTCTGAGAACGTATTACTGGCGTGTTGACCAGCGTAATTCAGACTTTTCTGACAGCCGGTGGAAGGGCAGGGTATGGAAATTCACGACCCAAAGACTCAAAGCAGAGCCTGACCGTCTGAGAGCTCATGGCCATCTGCCGGAACTAACGCTAAACTGGAAGCCTCCTCGGGACATTACAGAGCCCCTTTATGAGGCTGTGATTGCTGAAGATTCGGATTTTCGAAAAATTGCCGAAAAGGCTGATGGTCTCAGCAAGCCTTTATGGAAGCCTGAAGGCGGGAAGCTTGCAATTGGAAGGCAGTACTATTTCAGAGTGAGGGCATACGATCCGGAAAAGCCTGAATTAGAGGGAGTGAGTGATGTTTTGCCTCTGCTTTATAATTCGCCGAGAAGGGTAGAATATTTTGATCAATACACGGAAAAATCCCAGCTTGAAAGTTTCTGGAAGGATGGAGCGGGCGAACCTTCCAACGGGGCATCGATAAACCTTAGCTTTGAGGCGGACGGGCAGTCTATGAGGCTTGAATATGACACTCAAATCGATTATTCTGAAGCTCAAAGAACATTCGCTAACGCCCAAGACTGGCTAAAATGCGAAGCTGAGGTTCTCGATTTTTATTTCCGCGGCGCGCCCGAGAATTCTCCAGCTTATGTTTATATTGAGCTCGAAGATTCGCAAGGAAACAAAGCGAAAATCACATGCACAGAAAACGAAAAGCAGGTTATAGAGTCAAAATGGTCTCCTTGGACAAGAGTGAGGAAGCCTTTGAGCGAATTTGCTTCGAAAGGAGCGAATCTATCTAATGTGAGCTCTGTTGTTATAGGTCTTGAGGCCGGGTCAGGACAAAGAGGCAGCGGAGCGATTTTTGTTGATTCGATAGGGCTTGATATTAAGCGCAGTTCAAAGGATTAACCTTTGGGTAAGATTTATTACATATAAAATGTTAATATACAGGATGCATTATGAAAAGAAGAGATTTTGTTAAATTAGCCGGCTGCACGTTTGGTGCCGCCTTCGGCTCAGCAGTGAGCGGGCAAACATTTTTTGCCAATAACAGCATGAAGGTAACCAAAGAAGAACGTCCAAACATCATTCTTATTCTTGCAGACGATATGGGGTTTGCAGATTTAGGTTGCTACGGCTCTGAGGTTGAAACCCCAAACCTCGACAAGCTTGCTGCTCGGGGCATTCGCTTTACCCAGTTCTACAACAGCGCCCGCTGCTGCCCAACGCGTGCGTCTCTGCTCACAGGCATACATCCACATCAGGCGGGTATCGGCTGGATGACAGACGACTGGGCTGAGAACAAAAGAGAAACTTTAGACAGCCCTGCCTACACAGACGGGCTCAACAAAGAATGCATCACTATCGCAGAGGGGCTTAAGCGGGGCGGCTATCATACGATAATGTCCGGCAAATGGCACGTAGGCGAAGACCGTGAAAGAGGCCACTGGCCTGTGCAGAGAGGCTTCGACAAATCCTTCGCACTGATTGTCGGGGCGAGCAATTATTTCAGAATCAATCCGAACGTAACCGTTCTGGACGACAAAAAGATCAACGCAAACCACGAAGATTTTTACATAACAGATGAATTCACAAAGTATGCAAATCAGTTTGTGGAGCAGGCCGCTGGTGAGAAAGAGCCGTTCTTTTTGTATCTGGCTTACACTGCCCCTCACTGGCCTCTGCATGCAAGACAGAAAGATATAGATAAATATCGAGGCAAATACAAGGCTGCAGGAGGCTGGCCCGGGATTCGGGCAGAGAGATTCCAGCGAATGAAGAAGATGGGGATTATAGACCCGAGCTGGGATGTATCCGAGCCGGACGCAGGGGTTTTAAACTGGTCTGACGTTGATCAGGACGAGATGGACCTCCGGATGGCTGTTTACGCTGCCCAGATAGATTCTATGGATCAGAATATCGGGAAGCTGGTTGAAAAGCTCGAAGAGCTGGAAATAAGAGACAACACGCTGATAATGTTCCTTGCCGATAACGGGGCATGCGCGGAGGACTACAATAAAAAAGAAGGCCAGATAGGAACGGTCGATTCATCGACAGCCTACTGGCAGTCCTGGGCGAATGTGAGCAATGTCCCGTTCAGAAGATACAAGCACTGGACGCATGAAGGCGGAATATCAACGCCGCTGATTGCTAACTGGCCTGCTGTTATCAAAAAGCACGGAATGATTACCCCCGAGCCCGGCCATATCACAGACATTATGGCAACCTGCCTTGACCTTGCCGGCACTGATTACCCCCAGACCTACAACGGCAACCAGATTACTCCGCTGGAAGGCAAGAGCCTTGCTCCAATATTCAGCAAAGGAACCCGCGATGGACACGAGTATATATGCGTTGAGCATGAAGGGCATCGCTGCTGCCGGAAGGGCAAGTGGAAATTAGTGGCAATAGCAAATCAGCCTTGGGAGCTGTATGATATGGAGGCAGACAGAACCGAAACGAACGATCTGGCATCTCAGCATCCCGATAAGGTGGCAGAGCTGGAGGACGATTACAACGCTTGGGCTCAAAAATGCAATGTACGCCCGCCCTCATACTGGTAGACAGTTCTTGGCAAGCACTGAAAACCGAATTAAAAAAGGCAGAAGTTCGATACTCCTGCCTTTTTGTTTTCCTGTGAAGCTGTTTTCAATTTTTCGTAAATATTGCTTTGAGCTTTACATTCTCGCCGCTTTTGAGCTGGAATTTGAATCCGAGCATCTTTGCCCCCCTGTTTTCCGCATCATACTCCCTCGGCCCTTTTGCTGAATAGATTTCGAGCTTTGGGACGAACGAATCCGAGAGCGCCTTGAATTTCAGCTCTTTCCCCTTGCGTTTTAGCACGGCCGAATTGCCTGAGATTTCAATATCTGCCTTCGTCATAAATGCCCAGCGGACAGTGCAGGCGTTCTCTGCTTTTATAGCGTCTTCTATCACTGCATTTCTGCCTGCAAGCTCAGCTACGCGCGCAGCGGAGGCAAGCTGCCCTTCGTATATCTCGCTGAGATCGGTTTCTGCGGCAAGCCTTCTCTCCGGCGCAGGCTTTACTGGAGCGAAGCCTTTCACGCGCTGAAGCTTTTCGTCCACTACGAGGGTGTTGTGAGAAAAATTGTTGAGGCGAAAGATTGTCCATCTCTGACCACTCTGCGAGCCCTGCCAGAGCTTTATGCCCCTCTTTTCCAAATCGTGGTATCTCTGGGAGCCGAGGTCAGCAACCCATCTAATCCCTTCAGTATCAAGTATGAACGAACCGGCGTCCATGTGGGCGTGGTTGGCTGATGGTGTTCCGCCTTTCAGGCCAATATAGAAATGATTAGAACTCAGGATTGCTATTGGGTTAATCCCCTTGCTGAAATAAGCAGAACTGCCTTTCAGAATATGGTTTTTGAGCATATCTTTTTCTGCCCAGAGCAGGCTGAGAGGGAAAAATCTCCCGTGAGGCGTGCCTGAGAAATCGGCCTTGGGCATATCAGAGATTTCTCTGATTTCGTGTACTGTCCATGAGGGTTTGTTGTATCTGCCGGCAAGCCAGAACGCAGCAGGGCTGAAGTTTCTCCCGCTCCCGCCGTCGGAGTAGTTGAAGTATTTCCCGCTCGGGCCGGTGGCGAAGCTGTAGAATTCGCCCGTTTTGCGGAAACCTTCCATATCCGAGAGCCCGAAGTCTGTGCCGAGGGCGGTTTGAAGGGCATCGAGGAAGATTACATTGTAAGACGTTCCGTATTTCCAGTAGCCCGGGCCTTCGGGATAGGAGCCGTTCGGCTTGTAAACTTCCATCGATGGAGGGATGTTTCGAACCGCTCTTTTAATAACCTTCCCTGCAATCTCCGGCGATCTCTCATAAACTGCAAGAGCTCCGATTGTCAGCCCGCCGTTGCAAACCTGATTCCAGTTCATATCTGCCCTTGCCCACCAGTGTTTGCCTTTCAGCGAGGGCTTGAGACCTTTTTCGATAATCGCATCTGCTATTTTCTTTCGGCTTGCCTCTGGAAGGTCGCTGTAGAGCCAGTCCAGCCCGAGGCCGAGTGCGCAGGTCATCTCGCCTACATCAAGAAAATGCGACGGGTTCCAGCTTTCAAAGCCTGCGGCGTTGAGCATTGCTGCTTCTGCGCTCTCGAGAAAACGCCTTTCGCCTGTAATGCGCCAGCACAGGGCGGGGTACAGCACGCGCTCAATTGTCTCGCGGGATTTACTCAGAAGCCTTCGTCCGATTTTCTTCTCCTCCACAGGCTCTAATCCGAGCATATTTTCTGCTTGCGTGAATGCCGCCTGATAAATCGCTGAAAGCTCTTTACTCTCTTCCTTCAGCTCATTCAAACGCTGATGTCTCTGGTCTGTCCAAATTATCCGCGGGCGGCTTTCTTTGATGTTATCCCCGATAGAGAAATTATCAATCTCTGCTGCATGAGCACAAATTGAAACTGAAAGCAAAGCCAGCGCAAAACGTAATGCCAACATAAGAGTCTCCTTTATGATTTTAGTTTTCAATATAATAATGTATGCCGAAACGTGATTTATGCAAATTATTAGGGATAGTTTCAAAATATTCTTGTTATTGCCCGGTAAAGAACTGTTTTCGAGCCTTTTCGCACTTTTTCATTTGCTGATGTTTGGAAATCTTGCATTGGCGGGCGATTCGGCTAAAATGCCTGCCGTTTTTGAAGATTCTGAAAGGATGCACGAATTGAAGTATGTATTTCAGCTTATGATACTATTGCTTGCGGCGGGTCTGCAGGCTGGTATTGCCGAAAAGGTTCAGGCCGTAGCTGCGAGGGAAAAGCTCGACGGCGTTGATTTAAGCGTAGTAATTATGGATGCTGAGAGCGGGCAGGCGGAATATCAGCTCTCCGAGAAGGTCTCGCTCATCCCCGCCTCCACAATGAAGCTAATCACCACCTCCGCAGCGATCGAGAAGCTCGGCGAGAGCTACAAATACAGCACTCAGGTTTACTGCTCTGACGGCGGAGATTTAATAATCGAAGGCTCCGGAGACCCCGCCCTGGGGCTGGATGAGGATATACCAGCTGATATTTCTGCTGAGATTGAAAGAATGGGCATCAGTGAAATCCGCAATATTGTTGCAGACAGCACGTTCTTCGACGACCAGCTTCAGCACCCCGACTGGCCTGTAATAGAGATCAACCGGAGCTATCAGCCTGAAATAAGCGGGGTCAGCTATAGGCTTAACTGCGCTGAATTCGAAGTTTGGCCTGCCGGCGGGCAGGTTTTATGGGATTCAGAGCCTGAAACAAGCTTTCTGAAGGTTAACAACCAAGCAGACTACACCTCTTCAAGGAGAAATACAGTTTGGATTTCGCGTAAAATAAACAAAAACAGCTTCACAATCCATGGCGACTGCGGCTATCAGGCTCGCCCTGTGGAGGTGCCTGTGCACAGGCCGGCTCTCTTTCTGGCCTGCCTAACTGCTGAAGAGCTTTCTGAGAACGGGGTAAATCTCACCGGAAAACTGCTTGAATCAAATGCAGACACCTCCGGAGCACGCCTCATTAAAAGCTACAAAACCCCTCTGCTTGAAGCTGTGGAGATGGCCAACAGCGACAGCGTGAATCTTGCAGCGGAATGTATTGCGAAAACTATCCCTGCGGAAAACGGATTGCGAAGGAATCAGTGGGAGAATTTTGCAGGTGAGGCGGAAAAATTCATCGCCAGCTGCGGGGCAGAGCTGGATGGCGTTAAAGTTAGAGACGGAAGCGGGCTCAGCCGTGGGAACCGGCTCACAGCAGAAGTTCTCGCTGCGGTTCTCAGGCATCAGTATGAGCAGGAAAATTTCGAGGAATTCAAGAATACCCTTGCAGTCGGCGGGGTGAGCGGTTCAGGCCCGGTAAAAAGATACTTTACCCAGCCTGCCTTCAAAGGTAGAATATTCGCAAAGAGCGGTACTATGACAGGCATAAAAGCGCTTGCAGGATACTGCTTTACTGATTCGGGAACGTACATATTCTCGATAATTACCAATAATGCCAACGGGCATACAAGAAAAGCAATAAACGATATTGTGAAATCTGTTTTTTAGAAGCAGAAGGAATATTTATGCTAGTACACTCAGTATTTTTCTGGCTCAAGGAAGACCTCTCCGAGGCCGAGCTGTATCTTTTCAGGGAAAAGCTCGAAACGCTCAAGCAGATACCTGCCGCTCATTCGGTTTATATCGGCACTCCAGCAAGCACCGACCGGCCGGTGATAGACAGGAGCTACGATTTCGCTCTTACGGTTGTGTTCGAGGACATCGGCAAACACGATAAGTACCAGACAGACCCGCTGCACAAAACATTCCTCAACGAATGCAGCAATATGTTCGAGAAGGTGCTGATTTACGACGCTGATTAGCTTATAAGCAGGCTCTCTGAGTTTGCCTGTATAAGCCGTTTTTTTATCAGCGCCGCAGATTATCAATTTCCATTGAGCGAGTTTAATACTTCGCCACAAACCCTTTGTCTGATTCGAGATTTACGAAGAAGTAGCGAAGGGCATCGATGTAATGGTCGTATATCCCATCTTTTTCCGGAAGTTCATCGCCGGTGCATTTAGCGGGGTAATGATAGCTTTCCATCGCCTCAATAAGGTTTACGCAGGAGCGGTCTATAAAGAGCCTTGGCCTTCCTGCTGCATTTCTAATATGCTGCCTTATCATCTCGAGTCCCGGGGCGATTCGGCTGGCCTTCCACCTGAGATTTATCCCTTGCTTGCGGAATTCGCTTACAACGCTTGTTCCGCTAATCTGAGATGTCTGGGAGCCTGCCGGGTCGCAGAATGTTCCCGCAAGGCTCGCTGTTTTGGGCGTAAGCTTTCGAACATTTTCGCAGTTTACAGCAGCGGTTTTCTGCCTTGCCACATATTCTTTGATCACAAAAACATTCCCCGCGCTGTCCTGCTCTATCCAGAGGCATACAAACGGATTCACGAAGCCGAAATCTATAGAGCGAAAGAGCCTTCTCGCTGCGCTGAAATCCTGCCTGCATACATTCACGCTCCTCTCGAACGAGGGGAAAACGCACCTGCTTGCCGAAGGCTTTCTGCACAGCATCTCCGATTCCCAGCTGCTCCTGCTTGCCCTGTTCATCTGAGATACAGCATCGTCTATGCGGTAGTAGCCTCCGGCATCTTTTGCAATGCCGCGGCAGTCTTCCCAGAGCGGGCAGCTTGAGCAGGTTCTCTCGGTGCATTTTTCGATTACATCCCAGAGATTCCATCTAAATACGGGCATACAGGCTTTTTTTGCCGTGCTTACCGCCTCGGACATTATCCCGTACGGTTCGTGCATTGTGGATGCGGCCTCCATGGCAGACGTTATGCCATTGCCGGATTTTGTTATATACTGAGCAGCCTGATAAACCTCCGGATCGAAAAGTTCGATCTCATCGCAGCGGAGCTTATGTATATGCCTTCCCCGCACGTTCCTTGAAGACTGAGTGAGCACTTCTACACTGCTTGAATTCTCAAGCCTGAGCGAGCTTTTGGTAATCTTTCCGCTGAGCATATCGGGGAATCCCTCTTCCATAAACCGGGCAGCATATTCATACATCCGCCTTGCCTGTTCCTGCGAGCCTGAGAGGATTTTGATGCTGCAGCCCGGGCGAAGCACGGCATCCAGCACAGTTAGCACTGCTCCGCAGAGAGTTTTTCCTCCGCCCCTGTTTGCCCACACCAGACAGTCGCCGTTTGGCCTTCCTTCAAGCTCGGTGGAGTATGCATGCCAGAGATAATCGAAGGGGCTTGCTGCACCCGAGAGGCTTTTATCAGGCAGGGATACCCCGAGAAAAGTTTTTATGTAGCCCTTGAGCTGTTTGCGGTTTTTTGGAGGCTCAGTTCTAAGCGCAGAGAGAACCGAGCTCAAATGGTTTTCGTTTTGAGTTTTCATTTTTCCTTCTCCTCAACATTTTTTCTATTCAGGGCAGCTAACTGCCCAGATTCTCTAACGCTTCGATGCGTTTGATATGCCTTCCGCCTTCAAATTCAGTGCTGAGCCATATATCCACGATTTCATAAGCGGCCTCTATCGAGATCATTCTCTCACCTATAGCGAGCATATTTGCGTTGTTGTGCATACGGGAGAGCCTTGCGGTTCTGTTGTTCCAGCAGAGCGCGCAGCGGATTGCCCTGATCTTGTTGGCGGCTATAGCCTCGCCGTTGCCGCTGCCTCCAAGAACAATGCCTCTATCGCAAATTCCCTCCGAAACGGCTCTTGCTGCAGGGATTATGAAATCCGGATAACTGCAACACTGTTTAGTGTATGTACCGAAGTCTTTAACAGCCCAGCCGTTTTCACTGAGATACTCTTTGATCTTTTCTTTGTACTTAAAACCTGCGTGGTCTGATGCTAATGCTATTTTCATAATTCTAACTCATTTTGATGATAACCATTTTACCGTTCTGAAAAGCGGCGATTATATCGAAAACAAATTTTATTTCACCTTCTTATTCCGCCAAAATTTCAAGCAGTTTTGCCTTTTTCTCCTCGCTCAGGGTTGGGCCAGAAGATTCCTGTCTGCATTGCAGGAGCTCTTTCCTAAGCTGCATAATGTCGATGCAGGCTTTTCTTGCCGTTTCTTCTTTGTCGCAGCATGCAAGGCCGGCAAGCTTCTCCGCCGCAGTTAGGCCTGCCTTCGCAAGAACGACTTGGGTAAGCAGGTTCACGGTTTCAATCTTATTCAGCATCTCTTCACGGCAGTTCTCATTTTTCAGACGCTTGTCGAGGGCCTTTATGCTGAGCTGGTTTTTCTCGAAAGCCTCTTCAAGGCTGATTGCAGGTTCGAAAATCTCGGCAATAAAGGTTTCCATTTTTTTGCTCATTTTTCCGCCTCTCTGATAAGTTTTGGGTTTTTGATAAAAAAGCAGTATTCGGGTTTAAGCTCGAGCTTCTCAACTGCCTTTTCGAGAATCTCTCCTTCAGCCCTTCGGGATAGAGAGCCGTAGCTCTTGAGAAGATTTACTGCTGCTCTTTGAATCTTTTCTTTCTGTGCGTATGAGGCATTCTCGAGAGCTTTCTTTCTTTGGGCTTTTGATGTCCGGGCGAGTGGAATCCTGTTTTGAGTGAGCAGTGCTTTCAAACGCATCTTTTTCTCGCTCTCAGCAGGCCTGCACCTCTTGAAACCCGCAGAGGCAAACAGATTCCCCAGCCTTGCAGATGCGCTCAGCGCCTCAACGCAGCCTGCACTGCAGAATTGTACGGTTTTGATCAGAAATTTTCTTCCGATGCCCAGCCCGCGGTATTCCGGGAGTATTACAATTCTCGAGACAATCCTGAAATGAGCGTTTACCGCTCTCAGCCTTTGGCCGCCGGCCTGCGGGAAGCGTTTTAAGAGTTTACCGAAAACAGCGTTCCTGCCGGCACAGTTTGCAGGCGGGTAGGAGAATGTGATAATTCCGGCCTTCTCGCCTGCAATCCCTCGAAGCAGAAAAGCCTCGCACACCAGCCCGGGACGTGAGGCGCAGTAGTGCCATCTTTCGAAACCGTCATACTCCTCTGCGCCGCAGCGACGGATAACCAGCTCTGGCAGTTCAATAAGCATTTGCCCCTCCTTTCCGTCTCACTTCCGGCCTGCCTGTTCGGCTGAGCGTAATTACCACTTCGGGAATAAGGAATTTTTCAAGCTCTTGACGAGTTGTGCACAGTATAAAGCTCTTTCGGGTTCTCAGGGCTTCAAGACGCAGCTTTGCTGAGAGAAGTTTGGCCTGAGTGCAGTCGAGACTGCTGCAGAATTCATCGCAGATAATCGTTTGCTCATTCCTGCTAAGCGCAACGGCAAGGCGAAAACGGAACTTCTCCCCAACGCTGAGAGCGCTGAAAGGCTTAATCATGCTCCAAGCATTTGCAAGGCCTGTTTCTCTAAGTCTTTTCATGCCGCCGGTAAGCGTGGGGAAGCAGTCTATAATGCTGCATTGCCTGCTGAATTCGAGGCCATCTAAATCCGTAAAGCTCTCCTCCGGCAGCGAGCTTTTGATGCTCGAAAGCAGGGTGGATTTCCCCGCTCCGCTCGGCCCTTTAATCAGCACTATCTCCGCCTCAGAGAAGCTGAAATCAACCTTCAGGCGAAACTTCTCGCTCAAGCGGCTTTCGCTTATCCCGAAGGTTTGCATTATTATCCCGCTTCTCCTGCTGAGTGAGTATCTTCTGGGGATAGACGAATCAATTTGAATCTTTTTTCGTTTCACCGTTCAGCCCCCGCTTTCTTCTTTTTGTAAATTTCAGCGAGCCTGATATGCTTTCTAACTCTGTATTCTGAGCATCTGCGATTTTTGCTTATCTCGCGAATGCTCATCCCGCGAAGGAAATAATCTCTTGCGATCGCCCCGCCCAGCGTGCTGCGGGGGTAGCAGGCGTTGTAGTTTCTGAGCCGTTTGAGCAGTTTTCTGATTCTGCTCGAGATGGTCTGGCGGCATTTTCTGCGAGATTTTGCCAGATTTGTGATGCTTCTGCCCTCAAGGAAGTACTGCTCTATAAGCTTTCGGTCTTTTCGTTTGAGTCCGCGGGCAGCTCTGAGCATATCTTCCACTTTCTCACGCATGGCTTGGCGGTGGTCGTAAAGATTTTCATCCATTTTTCTCTCTCCTCCGAAAAATTAACATTTATTTTTACCTCACCCCGTATGTTATTAAGCAAATGCTTAACTTTAAGAAAAAAGTTAGATATTTGCTTAATATTATTTCTGCATTAACGCAGTTAAAACTGAAATCAGTTACAATATTGTATTTATATGCAAATATTAAAACAAATTTGTAGCATACTTTTTTGGTGAAAATTTTTATTTTATTTAGTAAGTACTTTTATTGCAGGTGTTTGCAGCGTATTTTGCTTTTTTCGTTTTGTTTTGGCACATCAATTGTAACAGCAGGTTTGAAAAGTTAAAAAAGCTCGCTTCCAATTTGTATTTTTGTCCCTTTTTGAAAGGAGAGTTCTATGAAGAACAAAGTTACAACTGCTGCAATTGTTCTGCTGCTTGCAGGTACGTTATCTGCGGCAGAGCCGGCTGCGGACGCCGGCGGCCTCGTCGAACTGAAGGCCGAACTGCAGAACAACCTAAACATTGTATGGACGTGCATCGCAGCGTTTCTGGTATTCTTTATGCAGCCGGGATTTGCGATGGTTGAGGCAGGGTTCACAAGAGCGAAAAATTCAGTGAACATCATAATGAAAAACCTGATGGATTTTTCACTCGGCACCCTCACCTTTTTCTTTCTCGGATTCGGACTTATGTTCGGGGAAACGAACGGTTTTTTCGGCACATCTGATTTTATGATAGCCGGCTCACAAGGCGACCCTGCAAGCTGGGACTGGACGTTCCTGATCTTCCAGACTGTATTCGCAGGCACTGCAGCAACGATTGTATCCGGTGCTATGGCCGGCAGGACTAAGTTCCGCTCTTATATGTTCTACAGCGTCCTGATATGCGGACTTATCTATCCGATCTCAGGGTCTTGGGCGTGGGGCGGCCTTGCCAACGGCAGCGGATGGCTCGAAAACCTCGGCAGCGGCTTCACAGATTTCGCAGGCTCAAGCGTAGTGCATTCTGTAGGCGGATGGCTCGCTCTTGCAGGTGCGATAGTTCTCGGCCCGAGGCTCGGGAAGTACGGCCCTGACGGAAAGCCCAAGGCTATCCCGGGACACAACATCACCCTCGCTGCCTTAGGCGTTTTTATCCTCTGGTTCGGATGGTTCGGGTTTAACCCGGGCTCAACCACCATCGGCGACGGCGAGATTGGCAGGGTTGCAGTAACCACGAACCTCTCAGCCGCTATGGGAGCTATCGCAGCTATGGCGACAGTTTGGATGGTAAACGGCAAGCCCGATGCTTCAATGAGTCTCAACGGGGCTCTGGCGGGGCTGGTAGCAATAACAGCAGGCTGCTACACTGTTACCCCGTTTGGAGCTGTCATAATCGGATTATGTGCAGGCGTGATCGTGGTATTCAGCGTGTACTTATTCGACAGGCTCAAGATCGACGACCCAGTTGGTGCGGTGTCCGTACACGGGGTATGCGGGGCATTCGGCACAATAGCCTGCGGGCTTTTCAATGCTGAGGCAGCCCTCGGACTCGCCGAAACCAGTACCGGCCTTTTCTACGGCGGCGGAGCAGGCAAGCTCGGTGTTCAGCTCGTGGGAACTGCGGCATACTTCATCTGGGCATTCGGAATTGGATTTTTGATGTTCTCTGCAATTAAGTACACTGTAGGGCTGAGAGTGAGCAGGGATGAAGAGCTCAAAGGGCTCGATATTACCGAACACGGAAACGAAGCCTATGCAGGGTTCCAGGTCTTCAGCACTACATAAGCTTTAATAAAAGGAGAAATTATGATGAAACTAATAATTGCATACATACAGCCTCACGCACTTGAAGCGGTGAAGGAAGAGCTTTCCAAGAAGGATATCGCAAAGATGAGCGTTACAAACTCGCTCGGCTGCGGAGCACAAATGGGATATCACGAAAGCTACAGAGGCGTTGAGTTTGATGTGAACCTCTTAAAGAAAGTTCGCCTCGAGATTGCTGTCAACGATGAGTTTGCAGATGCTGCAGTCGAAGCTATCACAAATGCAGCAAGAACAGGCGAGATCGGAGACGGAAAAATTTTCATAATCAACCTCGAGGAATGTATCAGGATAAGAACAGGACAAAAAGGGCCGGAAGCAATTGGGTAAGGCCTTTAACGGGCTCCTCTTCTCTGACGGGGGAGCCCTAAATTTTGATAACGTCCCAAAGTTTGTGGATAAATTGCAAAAGGCTTGAGAAGTGATATAGTGTTATAGATAAGATAATACTTTTATCACAGGAGTCTCAAGCCATGCAGAACATTATATCATTAGAACTGATAAGTGCCACATCAGAAAATGGATTTTCTTTAGATGAATTGGTTTTCAGGACCAAAGAGTTATTTGAAACTGAGGCTATGGCAGGTTTTGTAAGCCTGATTCTTCAGTTGATTGATGAGCGAATATGTATGAACATTGTTCAAGGTAAATCGGATAATACCGGCCAATCATGCTGCTGCAATGAGCGGTTTGAATATCATGACAGGTCTCTTCGCCAGTTCAGGACTTCTGTCGGCACAGTCAAGATTAGCTGGCGTCGCTTAAAGTGCGTTAAATGCGGCAAGACAATAACTCCTTTGAGAGATTTTTTAGGCCTTGCACCCTACCAGTCAAAGACATTGGAGTTGGAAAAGCTGGTTACAGAAATTGTAAGCGAACAAAGTTATCGCCGAAGCAGCACTCATCTTGAATCTATCGGCAGCATACCTGTTCCAAAGAGCACTGCCCATCGCTGGGTTGTACAGACCGACTGCGATCAGATTGATACCGGCACAGATACATTCAGTCTTCTTTTTGCTGACGGCACCGGCTTTAAGCGTCGGCCCGATAAGGACAAACGCATAAGTAATCGCGGTGAGCTCAGAGTTGCCTTAGGAGTCACCAGAAGTAGTTCTGTGGTGCCTTTAGGGGCATTCAGCGGTAAAAGCTGGGACGAGATATCCTCGCTGGTCAAGGGCGAACGTAAGAACAAAGAGCTTGTTGCCGATATGCTTGTAAGCGAGGGCGAAACAGGTCTGGTTAAGAGTCTGGCCAAACTTTGCAATGATAGCCAAAGAAGCCATTGGCACCTGGTTCGGGATCTGAATTATACGATGTGGAAGGATGATGCCGGCAAACTTGAACGTAAGCAAAAGCAGAAAGAATTGAATGCCGTAATTGGTATTGAAATTCCCGAGGAAGATTTTGAAAAGGTCTGTGATGATGACAAGAAAGATTTGCAAGATGCTGTCAATAGTGCCGAAAGTGATCTTCATAAGCTGATAGGCAAACTGCTGGAGAAGGGATATAAAATAGCAGCCGATTACCTGAACCGTTCAGCTAAAAATATGTTCAGCTATGCTCGCCGCTGGCTGGAGACAGGTATTGTAACTCCGCGGGTTTCCAGCATGATAGAACGGATGATGCGAGAGCTTGGTCGACGCCTTAAACGCATCGCATTTGGCTGGAGCGAAGAAGGAGCGGCAAAGATGGCCAGAATTATCATTAAAAGATTTACTTCAGAAAATCAATGGGAAAAATACTGGCACGAAAAACTGAGGTTATTGGACAATGTAATGCTTGCTCTAAAGACTATAAAAGTACAGAACCCACAAACTTTGGGACGTTAATAATTTTTTTGTTAGATTTCTGCTTTCCTGTTAAAACTCGTGATTAAAGGGCTTGGGGCAGATGAATTGTTTTTCGGGGCGTTTTATGAGCATATACAGGCGGGGTGCGAGAATCTCCGCGCATAAAAAATGCCCAGGACTGGAGTCGAACCAGCACTCCCTAAAACGGGAACTAGGCCCTCAACCTAGCGCGTCTGCCAATTCCGCCACCTGGGCAAAAGAGAATAGGGAATTTTAATGTTTTAGCTGCTTATATCAAGAATATTTGCTGAAAAAATTCAATTCTTTTTGATTTTTTCGCTCTACTGCTTTCCTGATTTCTTAATTACAGCATCAATCTTGGCTGCGACCATCTCTCCGAATATAACAAGATAGTCTAAATCTGTAATTGCGTAATGCTCCTGTTCGCATGTATTGTCCACATAAGCAGCAAACCTTGTGCTGTCTTCCAGCACGAAAGAAACAATCAGAGCAGAGCGAAGGTTGAATTTCTGATTTGCCCTGAGCATCCTCGGCACTAAGACGTGCTCCATCTGCTTTATGGAATATATGATATGGTTATTCAGTTTGATATCGTCAAACGTTACTTTCGTGGAGTCCCTGTTTCTCCCGTAAGACTCAAGAACGCTTGTCGCTTCAGAATTCAGCACTCCTGCCCAGCTGTGGCAGGCGTGGAGGTCTTTTATTACTGTTCTTACCCAGTATTCGAGCAATTTGGGGGTTTCGTCTATGAGCAGAACGTCCGCAAGGTGCTCGCGAATCTTGCGGAATCTATCATTGCTCAGACGCAGCATAGGGTTATCGTCCGAACGCATATTCCGCGTTATGATGTCCCTGCTCTTTATTTCAACGCTTTCTGAAACATCCAGCCCTTCAACAACTGTATCCTCGAGGTGCGCCGCCCTCGGACGCTCCTTGTTTTTGTGAATTCGGGGGCGAAGCTCAAAGCAGGATATGTTTATAACGTCTCCGGGCTTGATAATCGCCTTCCAAATCTCTTTGCCGTTGATTTTTGTGCCGTTGGAGGAATGCTGGTCTTCAATTACCCAGTTGCCGTCGTCGTCGTTGTACATTACGGCATGCTTCCTTGATACAGATGAATCCGGCAGAAAAACTTCTGAACCAATCTCCCTGCCGACCCTTATCGGGCCGCTGTCAAAACGAAGTTCATTAACGCTTTCGCCGTCTTTGAGAACTGTCAAATTCATAAACGCCTCCCTCTGCGGTTTTTTCTATTGCGATTAAATTATCTCAAATCACACCGTAGAAGTCAAGAAAAATTGATTTCTGCAAGAACCTTTTCAGAAGGCTTAGCCTGTTTTGGCATACTGCCGGCAGTGTATAACTTACAAATTCCCCGTTGGTAAAGATGTTTTCCGGAATGGCATAAAAAAAAGGCAGGCAAATTAATGCCTGCCCGCTGCCGGTTATCAGCCGGCCTCGTCTTTCACCTGCCGCACGATCTGTTTTGTGGATTTGCTTTGCCCTACCTGGGCCTCGCTGAACGGTATTTTCGTATGCGGCTGGTTTTTCTTCATCACCTCATTTCCTTTCACGATTTCCTCAAGCGCCTTGAGTTTCTTGCGAACTACAGAAGCCGCAGCGGCAGCCTTTGCAGCACCTGCCCCGCCGAAAATCCCGAAAAGAGCTATAACAATGTTAACCAGCGGATCGAAGAGGCTGTAGCCTGCGGTTCCGGCGGATGCCTGCAAACCAGCCTCCTCTGCTATCTTGCCGGCCATATTCTTTTTCAGTGAATCATAGTTTGGGGCATTTGCCGGCTGCTTTGGCTTTCCCATATATTCAGCCACAGCGCTGTGCTGCTTTGCTGCAAGCCCAGCAAGGGCCTTGATTCTCTCACTGCCTTCAGCCTCCGCCTGTTTTTCAGCAAGACCGATTGTCCGGCCGAGCAGATGGGCGTTTTGCTTCTGCACCTCGCCCGGGGCAAGCCTGAAAGCCCCGCACCCGCCTGCAAACAGGGCAAGCAGGATAATACAAATACAATTTTTCATTTCCTCATCTCCTTCTGCATCTCTATCTGATTCTCTAAAACAGCAATTTCTTTTCCCTGCTCGGCCTGCCTTTTGCTCAAAACATCGAATTTGCCTGCCGAACTCTGCTGCTGGAGCTTTATCATCTCAACATCTTTCTGCAAAGAAGTGATTCTGGTTTGCAGGTCGCTCCAGCTGCCGATTATAAGCCCTCCGATAACAATAAGCTGGCAGGCCGTACGCACTGCCGAAAATACACTTGCCATAGACATAATCCTCACCCCCTTTCCAGCTCGCCGCAGGCGAAGCAGTATTTCCGCTGCCTGCCTTCGGCATTCCTCATTTCAACTATAAGAGCCTCTTTGCTCCTCTCGAACAGCTCTTCATACATCTCCCGCTTATCTGAGAGCAGAGCCTCATCCGCATCGGGATTGCCGCATTGAGCGCTGAGCATAAGCTGGGCGAGAGCTCCGGCGGCCGCGCAGTTTGCTGTGAGCCTGCTGTCGAGAATATCCTCCGCGCCGAACTCGGCATCGCTTACAGCAGGCCTTATACCCATCAGCGAGCAGAGCTCCAGAGAAACCGCCTCAATCACCGCGCTGAAGCTTGCAATCAGCAGATTCAGAGAGCCTATGCTGAACAGTTCTCCCGCCTGAAGTCCCTGTGCTGCGGGCGGGGCGATTGTGAGCTGGTTAGATGCATCACAGCTCAAAACGCTGAAATAGCCTTCAAATCCGCTTTCCGGCTCATTCACGTAAACTGCGAAACCTTCCTGCACGCCTGCGGCAATGAAATCCACGCCGCCGCAAGTTAGCGAGCTGCCGGATATGCTCGCCCCGCCTCCGCGTACAACGATAAACTGCTCGAGTCCTTCTGCCTTGAATATCCTGCTCTCAAAAGCTAAAAGGTCGCTGTCTTTGCAAAGCATTGTCATTTTGTCTGTCCTTTCTCAAAAAGCCGCCTCGAGGTTTTGCCCCGAAGCGGCCGGTTAATTTTTATACAAGCCCGGTTATGATTCCGTGTGCCTGCTGGTTCTTGAGCTCGAGGGTGTATTCCCCTATAAGCTCGCCTCGTTCATAATCCCCACTGGATGCAAGCGGCTTGAAGTGCATACTTCTGCCCGTTAGAGGCATCACGCTTACCCGCGAGGAATCAAGCAGGAGGATTGTACCGCTGGGGACCCATCTGGAGAGAATTACCCTGCACACGCCGAAATCGCTTTCGTACATCTGAACCCCGCTGCGGACTCTGGTGTCTTCAGGGCCGTACCAGCGCGAGCCTTCGAGGAAGGAGTTTATCCTTCGCTTCTGAGCCCCGCCGGCAACGATCATATCAACATTCCCGCAGCTTTTCTCCCAAATCTGCCTCAGTGCCCAGTTGAGCATATTCTCTGTTAGCACATCTCCATCCGGAACGTCCCCTGAGCCCGCCTGGAAGATGTTTGTCTGAATGTGGCGGATTATTCCGCGCATCGTCCTTGTTTGCGAAGCGGTTCCTGCCGGGGAAGACTGCGCCATAGCACCGTTTATAACGGTATTCTCCAAATCCCTGAGCAGTTCACGCAGACGCATCTGCTTTTGATAGTCCATCTCTTCGGCGATACCTATGTGGTCTGCTGCCATATTAGACCCGCTCACCTCAACACCTGCGGTGAAGATTTGAGTCCAGTTGCCCTGTCTTGCCCTGGCGGTAAAGCGGCTTTCGGGAAAGTCTTCGCCTTCCACTGCCGAAGGGCCGATGATATTGATCCTCTGGCCGTCTTCTATAGGCTCGGCGGATGTTCCGCCGTAGCCTCGGGTAACGTTGAGCGTGCTGCCAGTTTTGCCGATAACAAGCATTACCTCAGAAGAACCTTCAGGCTGGATCTGATCGTTTATGCGAAATTTGCTTATATCGGCCACATCAAATTCAGGACAGCTTCCGGGCATGGTAATATCCTGATCGTTTATCACATCGCTGTTTGCAAGCAGGCTGTCTTCAAGCCATTCGTGATATGTACTGCGTGCTTCTCTCTGCGGGTCTCCGATTTCGCTTAGAAGAGGTGTTTCATAAGGGGAAACAATCCCAATAACATCAGACACGTCTTCGGCTATTTCCGGCAGCTCCGCTCCAGCTGTAAAAGTTGCTTTTCCTGTAAAACTCATAATTTACTCCTTCATATTAATAATTTGTGTTTTCAGTTTTTTCCCGGCGGACTCTCATATATTCGCTAACCTCTGCGGGTCTGCCGGTCTGAGCTGCTTTTCGGGCAGCTCCCTCAAGTTGGTTCTCGGTTTGCTCGGCTGCCTGAGCGATATTGCTGCGAAGCTCAGCAGGCCTGCTTCGGAACAGATAGGCCTTTTTCTCCTTGAGCCCGCTTACAAGCTCCTCTGGCTTCTTTTCGGGATTCTGTTTCTGCTTCTCTCTGCAAAGGGCCAAGCCTGCATCCAGATCGATAATCCCGCTTTCAGCGAGGGATTTGGCGGCTTCTTTTTCGAACTTAAGCCGCTCATTTTCAGCCTTGAGCTCTTCAGCGGGCAAGCTGCCGCCTTCAGGCGGAATGTTCTGATTTTTCTTTTCCATGATAAATCTCCTTCTAAACTTAAATTAATATATTTCGAGGCCTTCGATTCAGCCTGTTTCTTCTTTCGGATAAGCCCCAAATTCGCTGAAGACCTCCTCCTCCGGAAGCCCTGCCTCTTTTTTGAGAATAGCTTCATTGAGCTTATCTGTAGTGTTTTCGGGCAGTGGATCGGCAAACACGACCTCCACTTTCCTTTCTTCCCGACTCGTCTTAAAAATCCCCGCAGAATCTAACGCAAGCAGAAGCTTTCGGCAGAGCTGCCTTATTCCGTCTCCGTAAGCAGCCTTTCTGCGTTCGTTTTTGCTGAGGATCCCAATAAGCGTCATTTTGAGTGCAACTGCGCTGGAGAGATTGCCGATTTTTCCTCGCAATACCCCGGCAGCCAGCGGGGTTACTCCGCTTATCTTGTCCATCGCTGCACGTATCTGGTCTATATGGCTCTCCTCTCCCGGGCATGCGCTGTCTCCGCCGAACTGCTCAATGCTTGCGTCCTGATTCCATGTGTACCAGATTCGCCCAGGTACCACCTCTTTTGCCCCCGGGTCTTCAAGGCCTTTAGCCAGATAGAGCTTGAAAGACTGCATCGTTACGCGGAAAGCCCTGTCGCTAAGGCGGGTGTTCAGCTCGTCCTGAAGGGGTATCAGCGGGGCAACATCGCTCGCCCCTTCGTAGCTCTGCGGACGGCTTATATTCTGTATGTGAACTACTGGCAGCTCAGGTATCCGGCAGGGCAGCTCGCTTACCAGCCGGCCGTCGTGAAACCGCTGGAAAAGCTCAGGGCTGAAAAGCTCTGTTACCTGAATCTGTTTGCGGCTAAGCCCGCCTATGCCGGAATCTCCTGCCTGATTTATCTCCATTCGGAAATTCTGCAGATAACAGTTGATTCGGCCTGCATCACCTTCCTCAAGGACGGGAAGAGCCCTCTCAGCAGGTACAAGATCCAGCTTCACGTCCCTCGCTTCGGCATTTTCGCTGAAAAGCCCTTCAATGCGCAGAAGGATATCAACAAAGCCGTACACGCTGCCGAGAAGGGCTAGGCTCATAAAGAATTCACTGCCTCCGTTTGCCTCAAAAACTTCATTCAAAAGCGATTCAATCTTTCGAGCCTTGTCTCTGGTTTTCGAAAGGCTTTTGATTCGAATCTGCCGGCCGAAGAGAAAATCGTTCATCGAATTTATCCGCCAGCCGATATCGTTCTCGATTACAACTTCCTTGCGGCCTATCCCCTTCTCTGCGCTGCCGCGGATTCGTTCAGGCAGGCCTTGTATTTGTGCCTGCTGCATCTGGCCGGCCGAGCAGTTGTATCTGCAGTTGCTGTAATATTCGTAGAGCTTGCGGAATTCTCTCGCCCTTGCCGGCTGGTATTTCTCTATCAGCCAGCGGACAAAACCTTCATCCAGCCTGAAGCCGAGCTTTGAAAAATCAAATTCCATTCTTCCTTCTCCTAAAAGTATTCTCTAAAACAAGGCTGAAATAATTAGCCCTCTCACCCTTAGAGCGAATGTTAAGGTTTTGCGCGGAAAATTTTTGAATTGAGCAGTTTCAGAGGGTTTGTAAATGCCTGAAAAGCAAAGGCTAAGAAAAATCCAGTCTTTTTTAATTTCATCTCACTTTTGCCCGCCCTCAATTTAAGAAAAAGCAAAACAAATAACTTTTTACATTTCGTTTTAGCCTTTTATAAATCTTTCCGTTAAAGCATTACACATTATTCAGAACAAAGATATTCTGCGACAAAGCTGTTAAAGCTATCGCTCAAATCAGCAGGATTTTATCATCTCTCAACTTGCGTTTGCGCAGTTTGACGCAGCCGCTAAAAGACGGGTCAAACTGTAAAAGGTTAGAAAAACCTTCTTCAATCGGCCTTATCTGTTTACAAAGCGATTTTTTTTCTTAGAATTTTCCAGTTGCTTTTAGGGTGAACTCATCTTGTTACTGTATCTCGGCAGGAATAAAATATCCTGTTGTGCAGGATGAAGCCAAGGCTAACAGGGCGAATTAAATAAGTGAATGTATTGTTTCATAATTCCACGGACAAGATCTTATTGCCCAAGTTATAAAAATAGTTACAAGAACAAAAAGCCGGCGTGTTTTTGTTTTTAGTAATGAGAATCAATGCTTATTTCTGTATTGATTGAAAATAAAATGTTTAATGTTTTAAGGTGATTTAATAATGTCAGATGCTAATCTAATCCAAAATGTTTACGAGAAGGTTTGCCAACGAAATGCTGGGGAGGTGGAATTCCTTCAGGCAGTAAAAGAAGTGCTTGATTCGCTTGCTCCGGTATTGGCAAAGAACCCCAAATATGTTGACGCAAAGATCCTTGAACGCATCGTAGAGCCGGAAAGGCAGATTATGTTCCGCGTTCCTTGGCAGGATGATAACGGCAGCGTTCATGTGAACAGAGGCTTTCGTATTGAATACAACAGTGCTCTTGGGCCATATAAAGGCGGGTTGAGATTTCATCCCACAGTAAATGCAAGTATTCTGAAATTCTTAGGTTTCGAACAGGTTTTCAAAAACTCTCTTACAACTCTGCCTCTTGGCGGCGGGAAAGGCGGCGCTGATTTTGATCCTAAAGGCAAGAGTGACAGTGAAGTTATGCGTTTCTGCCAGAGCTTTATGACAGAGCTTTGCAGACACATTGGCCCGAATACAGACATACCTGCCGGAGATATCGGAGTTGGCGGACGCGAGATCGGTTATATGTTCGGCCAATACAAAAAAATCAAGAACGCATTTGAAGGCGTATTAACCGGCAAAGCCTTAAACTGGGGCGGTTCATTGATTCGTCCGGAGGCAACCGGTTATGGAGCTGTTTACTTTGCAGAACAAATGCTCAAGACACGCAATGAAACTTTTGAAGGAAAAGTTTGTGCGGTATCTGGTTCTGGAAACGTAGCACAATACACTGTGCAAAAGCTCAATGAGCTGGGCGGAAAGGCTGTTACCTTGTCAGACTCTGGGGGAACGATCTACGATAAAGACGGTATCGATGATGAAAAACTTGCATTTGTTTTTGAGCTAAAGAATGTAAAACGCGGCCGCATTAAGGAATATGCTGACAAGTTTGGCGCAGAATATTACGAAGGCAAAAATCCTTGGGGCGTTAAATGCGATTGTGCTTTCCCGAGTGCTACTCAGAACGAAATCGGGAAAGAAGAAGCCCAAACACTGCTCAACAACGGATGCTATGTTATCTCTGAGGGAGCAAATATGCCGAGCACTCCTGAAGCGCAGGAACTCTACGTTGAAAACAAGATACTCTACGGTCCTGCAAAGGCTGCTAATGCAGGCGGCGTTGCTACTTCCGGATTGGAGATGTCGCAGAACTCGCAGCGTCTGTCTTGGACACGCGAAGAGGTTGATGAGAAGCTCAAAGGGATTATGGCTGCTATTCACCAGCAATGCTTCGACACTGCTGAACAATACGGTCAGCCGGGCAACCTCCTGATGGGTTCAAATATCGCAGGTTTTGTTAAAGTTGCTGATTCGATGTTAGACCAAGGCTTGGTTTAATCATATTTCCAGCTAATCTGTAAAAGGTTTCCAAACGGCAGAGAAAAACTCTGCCGTTTTTTATGCCCTGAATTAACCACCCAGCCGAGGCGTTTACAATTCCAGAAAACTGCTGATAAAATTTCTCAAAATCCAGCTTGCCGTCCGAATTCAGAATATTTTTTCACATCTCATTTGAATTTTACCGATTGTTTAATACAATTTGCGCTTCTGCTTAAGCGCTCGTAGCTCAGTTGGATAGAGCATTGGATTCCTAATCCAAAGGTCGCAGGTTCGAATCCTGCCGGGCGTACTTCCTTTTTACCCCCTTGCAAGCCCTTAAAATCGCCGTTTTGGGGGCTCTCAGGGGCGTTTTTATTGCTTTCAATATTCCTTGATTTTAAGTTTGTGTCGTTCGTTTGAGTTCGCCAAAATCCGCCTTTGGGCGCACAATCTGCGTGGATTTTTGCGGGGGTAGAAAATTCGCCATTTCCTGCTGTTCCGGTCGCTTGTAAATCGGCCTGCTGATTTAAATTACAAATTTTAAATTTTCAAAGAAAGAGTATAACAGGGCGTATTGATGTTTGCTTAATAGGCTTTTACGATGAATATCTTTGACAAGCAGGCTCGTTATTCCCAAACACTCGCATAAGATGAAATGCAATGCATAAACGATAATAAACAAACCTTGGCGAATCGCCTTTGTGCGCGGCAATTTTTTTGGCAAAATGCAAATCATCATGCTGCAATGCTTTGCAGAATCTATTTACTGAGCCAGTCCACCTGCGGCGGAAAACTCGCTAAGGATTTTTTGTCTGCGGGTTTTGTTGGCGACCAGGGGCGAACCTGCGCGAGCGATCATCTCTCATCAGTGAAAAATCAGGGGAAATTAGTCGTTCGTCAAATTCCTTAGCGTATCTTAGCGTTTCTCAGTGGCTGAAATATCTCAGTGCTTCTCGTGGTTTCAAACCAATCCCACGCCCCAAAAATTGTGTTTTGTTTTACTACGAAGCCCTTGAATCAGCACTTAAAATATGTTAAGCTAACCTTTTGGTTTTATAATTTAACAAAGGAGGTAAAATTATGCGTCTTAAGTTATGTGTTATCCTTTTAGTTTCGGCCGCCTGCGTTTATTCTCAGCTCCCGGGAGAGGGCACTCCCGAATCTCCCTGGGTGATAGATACCGCTTCGGATTTTGATACATACCGAAGAAATGCAGGCTTTTGGACAGGCAGCACTGTACTTGCGGGAGATATAGACCTTTCCGCCTACTCGCCTTATTCCAGATCGCCGATATCGCCTGACACAGATACATTACTGGGCAACTTCCAGGGAACTCCATTTTCAGGCACGCTCGACGGACAGGGATTCTGCATCACAGGATTATCTATCAACCCCTACACAGCTTCGGGCAAAGACCACGAATACCTCGGACTTATCGGAAAAATTTCTTCCTCAGGGGTTGTAAAAAACCTCTCGATATTTTTGGATATAAACCCCGCTGAAGACTGCGAAAGTTTTTGCGTGGGTGCCGCCGCAGGTAAAAATTTAGGGCTGATTACAAACTGCACATGCCATGCGGAGATAACTCTTCTTGCAGGTGCAAATGTGTGCATAGGCGGGATAACCGGCTACAACGAAGGCAATATCCAACGCTCCACGAGTTCAGGATTTATAAAATGCGGAGGAGGCTCCAATCGGATTGGGGGAGCAGCGGGGTTCAACAGCTGCGGAGATATGATGCTCTGCTCTTCAAAAGTAAACTTCGTGCTCGGGGACAGCTCGCAATATATCGGGGGGCTTGTCGGATACAATATGGACGCCGAGATAAATCAGTGCTGGGCAGGCGGAGATATAACGAGGCTCTCCACGGCTGCTGATTATCCGGACTATGCAGGAGGCTTAGCTGGACGGAACTGCTCAAACAGCAGTATCAAAAACTGCTTCGCATCAGGCGAGGTGGACGGCGATGAATATGCAGGCGGACTTGTCGGCAAACACGAAAATAGCGGCATAAGAAAATGCTATTCTACAGGAAAGGTAACGGGGAGCCTGCACGTTGGCGGACTTGCGGGCAAATCAGACTCCGATGACCCAGACGTGTACGACAGCTTTTGGGACACCGAAACTTCAGGCCGGCAGACAAGCTCCGGAGGCACCGGCAAAACCACCTCCCAGCTCCAGCAGAAAAGCACGTTTGAAGGCTGAGATTTTATCGGCGTATGGAGAATAAGCCAAACTCCGTTCAATGAGTCCGATTATCCCGTGCTTCGTTTCTACAACCCCGCAGATATCGATATGTCCTGCGAGATTAACCTCAGCGATTTCGTGATTTTCGCACAAAACTGGCTAAGCGAAGACTGATTCGGCAATAATATCTGCAAGGCTTAAGAAGATATGCCTGCATATTACTTAATCTATTTGGTATTATTCTTTCTTTTACCATACCTTGCAGTTTAAGAATGGCGATTCTATAATGCCGAGTACTTTTAAATTTTTGGCTGTTTTAGGAAACTCAACGATATATTTTTTCAAAAACTTTGAAATTTTCCACTTGAAATGACATTAATATATGAGTTTATTTATTAAATTAAAGGCCAAAAATGAATAAAATGATATTTATTGCATTGTTTTCCGTATTTGCATCAGTTTCTTCAGGAGCCGAGCTTTGGGAAAACCCCCAGATAACGCAGATTAACCGTGCGCCGGCAAGGGCATTTTCATATCAGTACAAAGACATTCAGTCTGCCGCTTCGCTTGATTCGCGGAAGGCGCTGAAGAAATCCCTGAACGGGACTTGGAAATTCAAGTGGTCAAAATTGCCCGAGCAGAGCCCGAAGCAATTTTACACTCAAGGCTATGATGTTTCCGGCTGGGATGATATTGAAGTCCCTTCTAACTGGCAGATGAAAGGCTGGGGCAATCCGATATACAGGAATGCAGGCTATCTTTCCTTCGACAGCGAGGCTTTTCCCGCTGTAGAAACTCCATACGGCAGCCCCACAGCCTGCTATAAACGCACGTTCACTGTTCCGCAAAGCTGGCAGGGACAGCAGGTTTTTGTACATTTCGACGGGGTGGAATCGGCATTCCAGCTCTGGATAAACGGTGAATTCGCAGGCTATTCGCAAGACAGCAAACTCCCCGCAGAATTCAACCTCACCGAGTACCTCAATGACGGAGAAAACACAATCGCCCTGAGGGTGTTTAGATGGTGCGACGGGAGCTGGCTTGAAGATCAGGACGGCTTCAATCTCAGCGGCATATACCGTGATGTGTGGCTCTTTTGTATGCCCAAAACCGCTGTCTGGGACTACTTCGCCAGTGCTGAGCTGGATAAAAACTACGAGAATGCGGACTTTTCGATTGAAGCTGAAGTTAGCAATTTCTCAGATGAAAGCGCAAAAGGGCTGGTTTTTGAATGCCGAATTGCCGGTAAAACGCTCAGAGAGGAAGTGCCGATAATTTCTGCACGTGATTCCCGGAAGGTAGTGCTGGCAGCTCCAATTGAAAACCCGAAAAAATGGACGGCAGAAGAACCTAACCTTTATCCGCTCACGATTGCTCTGAAGAAAAACGGCAATACAATTCAGTCCACCTCAACAGAATTCGGTTTCCGCGAGCTTGAGATCAGAGGCGAGGTTTTCCTTATAAACGGCAGGCCAGTAAAGCTCAAAGGGGTAAACCGCGTTGAGCACGACCCTGTAAAAGGCCATTACATCACAGAAGAAAGGCTCAGAAATGAGCTGAGCCTGATGAAGAAGTACAACATAAACTGCGTTCGAACTGCCCATTTCCCGTTTAATTCGGAGTTTTACAGGCTTTGCAATCGATACGGGCTGTATGTTATCGATGAGGCAAATCTCGAGAGCACGGGACACGGGATTGTTACAAATCCTGTCTGGAAGCCTGCTCACGTAAAGAGGATGCGGCGAATGATTAAACGGGACAGGAATCATCCCTGCGTAATAAACTGGTCTGTGGGCAACGAGGCGCACAACGGCCCGAATATGGCAGCGATGCATTATACTGCAAAGCAGATGGACAGCACAAGACACACATCATATCATTACAACATTCAGCCCAAGGTGTATGATATTATCGCAGGCGGAAACCATAAAGGCGGAAAGGGCAGATACTACGACAACAAAACCTTCAGAAAAATTGGTGAAGCGGATTTCGGCAAGCCTTATATCCGAACTGAAGGAGCTCACGGGATGGGCAATGCCATCGGCGGACTGCTGGAAACAGTTCAGATAATGGAAGAGTATCCCGGAATAGCGGGCTTCTGCATCTGGGACTGGGCAGATCAGGCGATCCTTACACAAACAGAAGGCGGCCAAGAGTATTACGGCTTTGGCGGAGACTTCGGCGAGGTTGAACACAGCGCAAACTTCTGCCTCAACGGGATTGTGCTTGCAGACCTTTCGGTTACCGGAAAACTTACCGAGGTTGGATACTGCTATCAGAACGCTGAGATTCAGTGGGCGGATGAAAGCAGGACCAGCATCAAAATCAAGAACAAAAATTTCTTTACTGACCTCAGCTCATTCGACGGCAGCTGGGAGCTTCTCAAAGACGGAAGGCAGCATAAATCCGGAAAATTCAAACTGCCATCAATTAAGCCTCAGCAGACAGGCGAAATCAAGAGCCCTGTCAACCCAGAGAACCTTAGCAGAAATGCCGAATGGCTGCTGAATATCTATATCGATCTGCCTGAAGATAAAATCTGGGCAGAAAGCGGCTGGCATACAGCAAAAGAGCAGCTCAGCATAACGGGCTTCAAACCTGCAATCGAAAAACCTGCCCAAACAGGGGGTTGGAAAATCGCGGAGGATGGAAGCGAAAAGGTATTCAAATGCAGAAGAGCAGAGATAACGCTCAACAGTAAAGGAATCTTTGAGGATTATCGCGTAAACGGCAAATTGATTCTAAAGCAGGGACCTAAAGAAGACCTATGGCGGGCTCCCACAGACAACGACGGCGGCTACGCAAAATTCTTCAAAGCTTGGAAAAGCAGCAAAAAATACAGCGGGCTATGGCAGAAGGCAGGCCTTGACAGTATAGAATGGAGCTTGAATAGTATCGAAACCGTTCGCACTGAAAACGCCTTGAAGGCAGCAGTAAACAGAGAGGGCAAATGCAAAGGCGGAAAGATTCATTCAAAAATCACTGCCTTGCTTCTCCCGGGCGGAGCGATAGATTTTCGGTTTGACATAACAACCTCAGGAGGATATATTTCAAAACTGCCTTCTCTGCCGAAAGTAGGCACAGAATGCATCGCAGCTGAAGGCTTTGAAATATTTACGTGGTATGGACGCGGGCCTCAGCATAACTACGCCGACAGAAACAACGGGACTCTCGCACGGGTTTACTCAGGAACGGTGGATGAGCAGTTCGTTTCATTTCCCGCCCCGCAGGAGAACGGCAATAAAACCGATGTCCGCTGGGTGAGCCTCAGCGATCAGAGCGGCTTTGGCGTTAAGGCTCTCGGCAGGCAGCTGCTCGAAACCAGCGCAGCTCATTACAGCGATATGAATATCTCCAAAGCCTACCATACTTACGATCTCAAGCGTGAGCCGGAAGTGTTTTGGGATATCGACTTTAGGCAGTGCGGCCTTGGAAACGCAAGCTGCGGGAATTTCCCTGCTCTGCCTCAGTACAGAGTGAAGCCCGGACAGTATTCATTCGGCTATATACTTGAGCCAATGGGAATTTAAGCTAAAGATAACAAATAAGTTTTTAGAGCAAAGGAGCTGAGTTTGAAACGAAGAACGTTTTTAAGAAATTTAGGATTTCAGGCGGCCGCCCTTACATTCGGGGCAGGCCTTGCCGGCGGGGCTGAGAAGAAAAGGCCGAATTTTGTTTTCCTTATCACAGACGACATATCGCCCAATGATTTAGGCTTCTACGGCAATCAGCACGTTAAAACGCCAAATCTTGACAGCGTGGCAAAGCAGAGCCTCGTTTTTGATAATGCGTATCTTACGATAAGCTCATGCTCTCCGAGCAGGTGTTCTATCATCACCGGCCGCTATCCGCACAATACTGGTGCGCCAGAACTGCACACCCCACTGCCCAAACAGCAGCGCACATTTATGCAGGAATTCCACAAAGCCGGCTACTACACAGCCCTTGCAGGCAAAAACCACATGGGCAGAAATAAATCGCTCGGGTTCGATTTGGTGGTAGATTCCCGCCCTTCGGGTTCTGAGAAGTGGATGGATGTGCTCAAGGGAAGACCAAAGAATAAGCCTTTCTTTATGTGGTTTGCCTCACACGATGCCCACAGAGACTGGCAGATAAACGACAAGGCGCCGGAATACGAGCTGGAAGATGTGAAAGTTCCGCCGATGATGTACGACGGAACTGAGGCAAGAAAGAATCTTGCAGGCTTCTATCACGAAGTAAGCCGGACAGACCATTATGCAGGCAAAGTGATTGAAGAGCTCAAAAGGCAGGGCGAACTCGATAATACGTACTTCATCTACACAGCAGACAACGGAAGGCCGTTCATACGCTGCAAGAATTATATGTATGAGAGCGGGATAAAAACGCCTTTGCTGATTAGAGGCCCGGGCGTTGAGCAGGGCAGAACAGATTCGCTGGTTAGCTCGATTGACTATTCTGCAACCTTCCTTGAGCTTGCCGGGCTCAAAAAGCCCGAAACCGTGCAGGGCGTGAGCTTTGCTAAAACGCTAAGCGATCATCAGCACCAAAGCAGGGATGCTGCATTCGCCGAGAGGAACTGGCACGTTTACAAGCTGCATGAACGGATGGTTCGCACGGGGGACTGGCTCTACATCTGGAACGCATACCCGGGAGAATACAACGTATGCGGCGAGAGCGCCAGCTATGGTTTTGCAGATGTGAAGGAATTCTGGAAAGCAGCACAAGAAGGCAGGCTAACGGAAAACCAGATGAAAGTTACAATGAAGAATCAGCCCGAAGAGCAGCTTTATAACGTGCGGGAAGACCCGCACCAGTTCTGCGACCGCTCCAAAGACCCTGCCTGCAAAGAGATAATGGACAAGATGCGCAGCCTGCTGGATAAATGGAAAAAGCAGACCGGCGACAGCGTACCGAAAAATCCTACTCAGGACAGAGGCACTCTTCACGGCGGCGGTAAAATGGGCAAACGCGGGGATTTCCCGGGAGCGGCAAACAACGCCGCTGAGATAAACCGCCCCGGCCCAATCAAACTTTAGATTCAGCGCATAAGAAAGGCCGGCTTCAAAACCGGCCTTTTTAATTTCATACCGCTGAAACAATCAGCTTATCTGCATTCAGCAGCCTTGCCTGAACAGCCGAGAACTTCGAGCTTATGGAGAACCATATTTTCAATAGCATCGCGGCCTGGGCCGAGGTATTTACGCGGATCGAATTCGCTCGGATTGGTAGCGAAAACTTCACGAATCTTTGCGGTAAGAGCCATACGGAGGTCTGTATCGATATTAACCTTGCAGATAGCCATCTTTGAAGCTTCTGTAATAGCTTCCTCCGGCACGCCCATAGCGTCGGGCATATCGCCGCCGTATTTATTGATCAAATCCTTGAATTCCGGAAGCACTGAGCTTGAACCGTGCATAACCAGCGGGAATTCCGGAATCTTCTCGGAGATCTTCTCAATCACATCGTAAGCAAGCTTTGGAGCTTCCTTGAATTTGTAAGCGCCGTGGCTTGTCCCGCAGGCGATAGCGAGCGAGTCAACGCCGGTTTTCTCTACAAATTCCACAGCCTGATCTGGGTTGGTCAGGTGCTTCATTACGTCTTCAGAAGAAACGCCTACAACATCCTCTTCAATCCCGCCGAGCTGGCCGAGCTCTGCCTCTACAACTACGCCGTGGTCGTGAGCGTATTCAACAACCTTCTTTGTAATCGCGATATTTTCCTCAAGTTCGTGGTGTGAACCGTCGATCATTACTGATGTAAAGCCGTCATCAACGCACTGCTTGCAGGTTTCGAAGCTGTCGCCGTGGTCGAGGTGCATGGCAATCGGAATGTCAGGATTCTGCTCTGCAGCAACATCAATAATTGCCTTGAGATAATTCATATTCGCATACTTCCTCGCCCCTTTTGACACCTGAAGTATCAGCGGAGACTTTGTTTTTGCGATTGCATTAACAATACCCTGAGTGATCTCCATATTGTTAACATTGAACGCACCGATCGCATAGCCGTTTTTATAAGCGGCATCGAACATCTTTTTGGTTGTTACAAGAGGCATTACACGCTCCTTTATCTTAAAAGATTCTTAAATTTATCAATTGCGTTAAAAAAGCGCAGACTCTCTGCGCTCAAACAAGAAGAATATATTATTCAATCTTCACGGCTTGTCAAGCGTGCTGCCAAAGGCAAAAAACCAGAGCCGCCCCGTCAAGCACAAGGAGACAAGCAGGCAGAAGAGTATGGAATATAAATCGCCGAACTTCAAAGTGTTTAAAGGCTTTAGAAATTCGCCCCAAGTAAAAAGCCTGCAAATTATGCAGGCTTTTAATTAGTCTATTCTTTTTCCTCTTCGGCCTTGTATTTCTCTATTACCTTCTGCTGCACATTCGGCGGAACTACATCATAATGGCTAAGTTCCATTGAGTAGCTGCCTTGTCCTCCGGTCATACTCTTAAGCTGGCCGTCATAGTTTGCCACTTCCGAAAGCGGAACAAGCGCCTTCACCGAGGCCATATCCCCCGAAAGCATTTCCTGGCCCTGCACCCGGCCTCTCTTGCCGGATATATCGCCGGTAACATCGCCGATGAATTCGGTTGGAACGGTAATCTCCATATCAACCACAGGCTCGAGCAGACAGGGCTTTGCCTTCTGCACAGCATCAATAAATGCCCCTTTGCCCGCAGCTCTAAAAGCAACTTCCTTGGAATCTACAGGGTGATGCTTGCCGTCGTAGATGCTTACCTTGATATCCTGCATCGGAAATCCTGCTGTTACGCCGGACTCCATCACATCCTCAATACCCTTAACTACTGGCGTTTCAAATTGAGAAGGGATGGAACCGCCAAAAATATCCCAGCTGTAAGACAGCGATGGTTCCTGATCGCGTTCGCCGGGCTCCACCCTGAGATAGACCTCGCCGAACTGACCAGCCCCGCCGGACTGTTTCTTGTGCCTGTAATGGCCTTCTGCTTTAGCTGTGATAGTTTCTTTGTAAGGAATTTTTGGCGGCTTGGTGTTAACATGGACCTTGTAAATCTTTTCCATTTTGGAGAGCATAACTTTCAGATGCATCTCTCCCAAACCCTTGATTACAAGTTCCTTTGTGTTGGGGTCGTGCCCTTCCGCGAAACAGGGATCCCCTTCACAAAGCCTTTCCAGAGCCACGCCGATTTTCGTCTCATCCCCTTTGGACGCAGGCTCCAATGCGAGAGCAAACATAGGCAGCGGGAGTTCTGTAAGTTCAAAACTTCCGCTAACCTTACCGTCATGAATAAGATCACCGTATTTCAGGTCATCGATTTTCGCAAGACATATAATATCACCCGCCGAAGCGCTTTCGATCTCGTCTGTTTCAGCTCCCTGAGGCCTTAGAATATGCCCGGGACGCAAAGCCTTTTTCTCATCATTGCAGTGCATCTGAGTATCGGATTTAATTGTGCCGCTGAAAAGGCGGATGAATGAATATTTCATATGGGTTTTGGGGTCCGTACCCACTTTGAAAACAAGTCCTGCAAGCGGGCCTTCCGGATCCGCCTTGAGCTCTGTTTTATTCTCACCGTCAGTTAGAACTGCGGGTTTGGCCTGGTCAGGTGATGGAGCGCTTTCATAGATCACCTCGAGAAGCTCCTCAATCCCTGCTTCATTTTTTGCGCTTGTGAAAACTATTGGAACAACGCTGCCTTCCAGCATCGCCTTCACAAAAACCTCTTCCACCTTCTGCTTGCTTATCTCTTCTCCGCCGAGGTATGCCTCCATGAGGTCATCATCGCATTCGATAATGCTCTCTACGAGCTGCGTATGAGCGTCTTCCGCTGTGATAAAGGATTCTCCCTGATCATTAGATACGCAGTCTATAACGGATTTATGGTCTAAGGTTGGAAGGTTCGCACATCTGCATTCTGTTCCGAAGGTCTGTTGAATCTGCTCAACAAGCTCGGCACATTCTGCGTCATCGTGATCGAGTTTGTTTACTACAATAATCTTGCACAGGCCAGCCTGATCTGCTGCCTTGTACATCCTTCTGGTGTTCACTTCTATGCCGTTGCTGGCATTTACTACAATAAGAGCTGTTTCTGCTGCTGAAAGGGAGGAAAGGGCTCCGCCTAAGAATCCCGGATAACCCGGACAATCGATAAAATTGATTTGTTTGCCTTTGTAGTCGGTATGAGCTATTGCTGACTGAATTGAATGCTGAATTTCTTTTTCTTCGTCGTCGTAATCACAGACGGTATTCTTTTCCTCGATCGTTCCGTGCCGGTTTATCTGACCGGTCTTGTGGAGAGCCGCCTCCACAAGCGTGGTTTTCCCAGAACTTCCATGACCGAGGAGTACAACGTTTTTTATGTCGCTTACTTTAGCCACAATGTCGCCTCCGTGTATAGTAAAACTTTAGTTTAAAAGCAAGGCAATTTTTGACAGTAGTGGGATGTTACTGAAATCTTTTTTCTTGGCAAGCAAAATTGTGGGAAAAATCCAAGTTTAACAATAAAAAGTTTGATTAGAGCATTATTAGCATACCCTAAAAACGGGATTAAACTTTTATTCGCTTTCAGTAAGCAGCAGATTCATTCCGGAAAATCCCTAAAGCTCTTTGAGCCAGTTGTCCGCAAATTCTATGAGGTCGAGCTCATCTGTAATTGAATCCCTGTTAAAATCAGCATTCGGATCATCAGTTTTCCAGACACTTGAAAACGCCGAATAATCCGACTGGTCTATCTTCCCGTCGCCGTTAAGGTCTCCAAAGAGAGAATGAAAATTAATGCGGTAATAGCCGTCATTTGCGTGCATATCATCATCAATAAGAGTTCCGCCTTCAGCATCAATTACTGAATCGCAGCTGATCTCTAATACGAAATTCCCGTCCGGAAGCGGCGCGTCCGGCGTTATGCTAAGCCCCTCTAAATCCTCTTCAATTAACACAGAAGATGGAATAATCTCTGAATTGCTCGTATTTCGAATATTTATCTCAGGACTGGATTCTGAAGCGAGCGGCTCGCTGAATTGCAGAGATATATCATCAATCCTTGAATTCTGCGTCAAATCCTCAAGCGAGCAGTGCTCAACATAAACAAAGGGCTGTATGCTCCCGTAGGCTTCAAGCTCCAGAACTGTGGTAAACGGGTAGCTCCCGCCGGCAGTTCCTGAAATTCTTGCCTTGGTGCAGACGATCGGGTCAAAATTAAATTCTATATCCTGATACATCTTTAGCTTTTCAAGAGGCTCGGACTGGGTGATATTTGAAGGCTCTGCATATTCGCCGTTCTTAAATACCTCAATCTTTATATCCTCAAAAAATCCGCCCTTGAGAGGATTATCCGCCACATAGGTATTTACCCCGTTCCAGACAACATCACCTTCATAAAATCTTACCGAATCAATCAATACAGGTTCGCCGAATTCAAGCTCATACCAGTCCTGCTCGCCGCTGAGGCCTAAGCTCCAGTAAGGACGATGCCCGTTATGAGAATTATCATAAACCCCGTCAATCAGAGAAAGGATATTGTATCTGTCATTGGAAGTGCTCGTGTGTTTTTTGGCCGCATTAACTGTTACATCAATCCCGTTTGCAAGAGCCTCTCCTGCAAGTCCCCTCGGGGATTCCGGAGAAGGATTTTCAGGCAGAGCCGAAGCCTGCTGGGTGTTGATTTGGTAAGTTATTTGTTCGCCGTCTATTTGTTTAGCACCGCCGTTTGCGAGTATATTAGTTTCTGCTAAATCAGCTGCCCTGTTTGCTATGCTGTTCACTGATTCGTAAGAATTCAGGTTTAGCCTGTATATGTTTCGGTATGTATTGCTGCATACATCTTCACCGAACAGGTCTTGAGGGAGGCCGCTTCTGCCTTTTATTATGCCGATTATACCCCCCCCCCGCTGTGGCCGGGTTGCAGTCGCAGTCCCAGCCCGCTAAAATTCCTATCTGGGCAGTGTTTTTATAATCGCCATCACCATACAAAAGGCAAAGTACCGTTGCCCCCAGGTTGACAGTGGATTCTATCCAGTTGTGATATCTGCCATTGGCAAAATCTCCGCTGCCGTAATAATCATAAAGCAGGCTGCGGGTTTCCCGCCAATTTGGCGTTCCCTCGGCCATATCGGCCTCGTACCAGCTCAGCACATCTGAAACCACATCATAGCTTCTGCTGGTAGCTGGAAGAATATCCAATGCATTCTCAACAAGTGTTTTAATATCAGACTCAAAATAAGCCATTGAATACATTGCCCCGTAAAACTGGGCTGCGTGTACAGGGTAGCCGGCATTTGAAATATTCGCAAATGTATAAACAGTGTCAACGGTGCCTTGGGTAAGACCGGGGTAAACCGCACCAATTATCTCAGTAGTAATCTGCGAATCGATGGAATACCAGTGCATATTTCTGTGCCTGCTGCCTGTTTCCGGAGGAATATACCCATCGCCCATTAAAGACCAAGCCTGACGATTCGAAATGTAAACCCCTGACCCGCTTGAATTTATATGATCCAGCCATTGCCAAGCAAGCTGCTGACCCGTAGGGTTGGCCCCGTATTGCTCAAGCGTATCCATCGCAATATATTCGATATCAGTATCATCATCTCCCGGCCAATAATCATCAGGGCCTCTGAGGTCCCAATCAACGCTTTCAGCAGGATTAGGTGAACTGCCGCTGTAATGCCCTTCTGTTGACCGTCCGGCCATATTGGCCACAATCTGACCAAGCCACATCCCTTCGATACGGTCAACCAAATCCGAACGCATAATTTGTTCCTGTGAGAAGCTCTCCTGCGGAAAGACCAAAGATATGCAGAAGAACATTATTAAACCCGAACTTACAAAAGTTTTCATACTAACCCCATATAAATATACAAATTTAGCTAATTAGCACTTTTCTACATTAAAGGTTTGGTAAAGTCAAGTTTAAATAAGTGTAGTTTAGCAGAATTATTTAAAACAAAACTAATAAGTTTAAAGGCAAAACTTGAGCCTCAGTTTGTGTTTTTGCATTATAGCTCGAAAAGCCTGCAAATTCCGGCACTGATATTCGAGAATTCACGCTTTAAGATTGCTTTTAACATTCCGAGAAGCTAATCTTCTGCCGGCCTGCGGGCGAAAACAATTCCTGCCTCTATTGTTACCCAGAGAGCGAGCAGGAATACCAGCCCCCCGATAGCCACGAGCAGGATATTTCCGTTCTCGGCAAATCTTATTTCGTTGAGCACCATCGCCCAGTTTGTGATAATCAGCATAAATATGCAGGGAATCAGGGCGAAGATAAATTTCTTCCCGCCTTTGGTGCGCAGATAAAGCGTTATTACCAGAAGAGCCAGTGCAGCGAGAAGCTGATTTGCGCTTCCGAAAAGCGGCCAGAGAACCAGAGCCCCTTTTCCGCCTGCGCCGTTTGCAAAAGCCAGCCCTGCTGCTGTGAGCACTGCAAGGCTTGTGGCTGTCCAGCGGTTTTTCAGCCAGCTGATTTTGAAGTCCTGAGCCAGTTCGCCCACCACATACCTCTGAAGACGCACTGAAGTATCGAGAGTTGTGCTTGCGAAAGAGGCAATGAAAACGCCCATAAGCGTCGTGCCAACGGCTGCTGGTATCCCGATAGAGCCCATCATATTTGCCGCACCTAACACTACAGGCCTTAGTTTGCTGTTCAGACCCTGCGAGCCGATATAGTTTGAATACTGCTCGTTCCACGCTGCAGCACCCGTGAGGGTTTGCCCGTCAACCTCAAGAGCCATTCCGATTCCCGCAGATACACATACAATCACCAAAAGCGCAAGCACCCCCTCCAGCAGCATTGAACCGTAGCCAACGAAAAGCGAATCGGTTTCTTTCTCCACCTGTTTCGGGCTTGTACCTGAGGCCACAAGCGAATGAAACCCGCTCACTGCCCCGCACGCAATCACCACAAACATAAACGGCCAGATCGCCGGGGTGGTTTCCGGGACATTTTGATTTATCATCGGTGCAGACATCTCAAAATCTGTTGTAAAACCGGAAAAAACTGCTCCTGCAATAAGCAGAGTCAGTGCTACGAAAAGCTGCCATGCGTTGATATAGTCCCTCGGCTGTAAAAGCGTTGTTACCGAAAGAGTGGAGGCAATCCATGCGTAGATAAGAAGAAGAATCACCCAAACCCCGGAGGCTGGAATCCCCATCATAGAGGGAATCTCAATCGGGAAGTAAGAACCTGCAATAATCATCAGATACATAGCTATAACCGCTGCTGCTGTGCTGATATTCACGTTCGCACCCATTTTGTAAACCGCTTTACCGAGCAGTACAGCTATCGGTATCTGAAACCATACAGGAATCACCGAATTGGGAAAGAGGGTGAATACGCTCGCTATTACAACGCCGAAAACCGCTATCAGAATCAGCAGTGTTAGGAATACAACCGCAAAGAATATAAATCGCACGCGTTTGTTGATGTATTTCGCTGCGGCTTCCGATACGCTCCTGCCCTCATTACGCATTGATATTACAAGCGAGCCGAAATCGTGCACGGCACCCATAAATATAGAGCCGAGAAAAATCCACAGAACCGCCGGAAGCCAGCCCCAGATTATACCGATAGCAGGACCTACAATCGGGCCGGTGCCCGCAATGGATGTGTAGTGATGGCCGAAGATTATGCCTCGCTTCGAGGGGACGTAGTCTATCCCGTCGTTTATCTTTCTGCTCGGAACCTCTCTTGAGTTGTCAAGCCGGAATATCTTGCGGGCGAGAAACCTGCCGTAGGTGTTGTAGGCAATAATATAACCAACAAAACAGACTGCTAATAAAATAAGCGTTTCCAAAATAAACTCTCCGAAAAAAATTATGTTATGCTGAAATATTATAATAGTATTAAAATCATATCAAACCAAAAAGGCGATTTTCGAAAAGAAATTATATTTGCTATTTAAGTGAAAAGTGCTGATAATTACGGCTGAAAGCTGATTATTTAAGGTAAAGTTTTGTTAAACGAACCATTCAAGGCTATATGACAGCGAGAAAGAAGAACAATTCCGCCCCGCCTTTGAGGGCAAAGGGAAAAACAAAACCCGGCACGCACAAGCCGGTGCTCGAAAGAGAGATTCTGAAAAATCTCTCACCCGGCATGGGAGAAACTGCCGCAGACTGCACGCTCGGCTACGGCGGGCATGCGGGCAAAATTATGGAAAAGCTGGGCGAAGAAGGCCTGCTTCTCGGCTTTGATGTTGACATCGCTGAGCTGAAGAAGACCGAAAAAAGGCTCAGCTCTCTGAAGTGCGGATTCAGGGGGATAAACAGGAATTTCCGTTTTATCAAAGAAGCAGCAGCAGAGCTTGGAATCAGCGGATTTGATGTTATACTCGCTGACTTAGGCGTTTCGAGTATGCAGGTGGATAATCCGCAAAGGGGAATAAGCTACAAGTCAAACGGGCCTCTGGATATGCGAATGGACACCAGCCTTGAACTTACAGGCGAGAAGATTCTCCGTGAGTATTCCGAGGGAAAGCTCTCAGAAATATTCGACAAATATTCCGATGAACCCGACAGCGAAACCATCGCCTCCTTTATAGCAGGCCAGAGGAAGGCCTGCCCGATAACAACTGTAAACGAGCTTATTGATCTGATTCTCAATGCCAAGGGCTATTCTAGAAATACCTGGCAGAAGCATAATAAGCAAAGCGCTTTCGGCGCCTCGCATCCGGCAGCGAGGGTGTTTCAGGCTCTCAGGATAGAAGTTAATGATGAGCTCGGGGCGCTGAAGGATCTGCTCAAGGCGGCTCCGGATGTTCTGAGCCCGGACGGGCGGCTTGGCATAATATCCTTTCATCAGGGCGAGGACAGGCTAGTGAAGAAAAGCTTTGCGGAAGGCCTTCAGCAGGGTTATTATACATATATATCCAAGAAGCCGGCAGCCCCTTCCGCAGGCGAGATTGCAGAAAATCCACGCAGCTCTTCTGCAAAATTCAGATGGGCTGTAAAGTGCAAATAAAACGTTAATCATTGAGGCTTATAATCAGGCAAAATCAAAGCAGATAAATAAAAATAGTTTTTAAGGAAGATAAAAATGAGCAGTAAAGAGATTGACAGAAGAAGTTTTCTTGGCAGTGCAGGGGCTCTGGCTGCCGGAATAATGCTGAATTCCGGTACGCCGGCAAAGGCCGCACAAAACGGCAAGGCAGGAAGTAAGCAGGGTTCGAGAATCTGCCATCTAACAGATATCCATATCACACCCTTCAGAGATGCTCCGGAAACTTTCGAAAAGGCGATTGAGCAAATTAATTCACTAAACCCAAAGCCGAGTCTTATAGTTACCGGCGGAGACAATATTATGGATTCCTTCTCAACCCCTGAAGAGCAGGTGAAAAGGCAGTATGAGGTGCTTGATAAGCTGATGGCAAAAACGGACATCCCCGTTAAATACTGCCTCGGCAATCACGACCTCTGGGGCTGGAACAAATCCAAGAGCAAAACCACCGGAGATGAGGCAAAGTGGGGAGCAAAATGGCCTATCCGGCATTACGGTCTTCCCGGGGAATACTACACATTCAACCATTCCGGCTGGAAATTCATTATCCTCAACACTGTCCAGCCGGACCCGAACGATAAAAACGGATATATCGGCGGGATTGGAGACAAGCAATTTGCCTGGCTTGAAAATGTGCTTGCGGGTATGCCTTTAGATATGCCCGCTGCGATTGTATCCCATATCCCCCTGCTGACAATTTCAAATTTCGAGCTTATGGATTCAGGGCGGAATCTGCCTAAAATAAATCCCGGCTGGATATGCTACGACGGGCCTAAGGCAGCAAAGCTTTTCAGCAGATACAAAAATGTAAAGCTCTGCCTCAGCGGGCATATGCACCGCCAAGACAGAATCGACTATATGGACGTTAGCTATATCTGCGACGGAGCCGTCTCCGGAGGCTGGTGGCGAGGGCCGCACAGAGGCTGCCAAGCCGGCTTCGGCCTGCTGGACTTAAACAGCAACGGAAGCTTCAAACACGAATATATAGAATATCTGTAAATCCTGACAGCGAATAAACAGTTGCTGAAATCAAAACTCCTGCGCTTCTTCTTTCCCGGGAGAAGCGTAGAGAGGATCGAGAGCTTTAACTCGGATCTCGCCTGTATCAAGCTGGCGGATATCCATTGGCACAATTGTAACCCCCTGTTTGTTCACGGTGTAGGCGGTATCGCTCAAGTCTTTGGTTTGGGCATGTTTTCTGCTGATTCTCGGAACGTTTGCATTGTAGAACGCAGTGCACCACCACCGGCCTTGCTTATCCTTGAAAAGGGTGCCGTGGCCGAGGAATCTTCCTGCAAATTTTCTTTTGCCGTATCCTCCGTTTATCTTATCAGAAACGCAGTAGTAAAGGTTGTATGAGCCTTTGCGCATCTTGTCCGTTGACCAGCCCGTTCCGAACAATACATACTTATCGCCGATCTTCCTTATCATGCAGCCCTCATGGCCGATTTTTCTGTTTGAAGGCCAAATGCGCACCCAATCACCGGCCACGCCGGAGAAATCATCTTTCAGCGGAACAATATTAGCAGCTCCCCAGATCAGCCATACTCTTCCGTTTTCATCTTCAAACAGGGTAGGGTCGTGCCTTTTGCGAATATTCTTCCCCATCGGATTGAGATAAGGGCCTTCAAGCTTTCTGCCCCTTGTAACTGAGAGATTAGCCCCGTTAACAGGAGCAGGGCTTGTATGAACAATAACCCAGCATCCGTCTATAAAGTGCATCTCCGGAGCCCAAAGCCGCCAGTCGTTTATGTTTCTGTGCTTTTCGGGATATACCTCCGGCCAGATTCCGTCTGCAAGAGAATAAGGAGCCCCGATATACTCCCAATCGATAAGGTTTCTGCTTCTCCAGAGCCGCATAATATGCCCAACCCTGTTCGGCGAGATGTTGTCGTTATATTTGTTATGAAGGAATTTTTCCGAATCCTCAGGGAGTTTGGTTGTGCCGGTGAGGTAATACCAGCCGTCCGGCATAAGAATTATGTACGGATCTCTTATCCAGCCGTCTTTGATGTGAAGGGCTTTGTTTCTTTCCTTTAGCCCTGCCCTTATCTTCTCAGCGGGCATTGCAGCAAACAGCGAGGAGCAAATTAGTGCCAACACGCAGATTATTACTGATTTCTTCATAAAGCTTTCCTTAATCTAAGATAAAAATACCGACTGTATATTAGATACCCCTTGCGATCGTATTTTTTCAAAATTTTCCTAAGACAGGATAATTTGGAAGGGGGATTTCTTTTGAATTGCCCGGGATTGTTTTTGCACCGCGAAGGGCGCTAAGGGCAGGAAGGATTTTTTTAATTTGTTTAAACCACGAGCAGCGCTGAGGTATTTCAGCCACTGAGAAACGCTAAGAAGCACTAAGGGGATATTTTTAGACAGAATTTTTAAAGTTCAAGGCAATGATAAGGGGAAAGTTTTTCATATTACAGCGGTGCGGCACAAGCCGCCCGCTAAGCCGACACAACGAATAGACTCTTCATATTACAGCGGAGTTCGCCGTGGCGGACCCGCTAGGCATTCTTTTAGAAAAGATTTTTCGCTTATTATTTTGCCACTCGCCACTCGCCACTCGCCACTCGCCGCTCGCCACTCGCCACTCGCCACTCGCCACTTATCTTCACTAATTCCAATAAAATATCGTTTTTTCGTGGTATAATCCAAATAAAATCTGTGGATAATAAACTTCAATACGAATCAAGTTTGTGTGACAGTTTTTTATGGGATTGACGGGTTTGATTTTTGTTACGATAAAAGCAGCGAGAAGTATCCTTTGATTCGTTTTATGCAGTTTCTCAGCACAACTCCTGCGGTGCGCAGAAAGCTGCCGGATGCCGCAGCAGCAACGTGTTCTGCGATATCTCGAGCTGAGAGCATCTGCCCTTTAGACGGGCGTTCATCGTAGCCGTGGGAATCGAAGAATTCGGTATCCACTCTCGCAGGGTATATGCTTGCGGTTTTTATCCCGGAGCTTTTCGCCTCCCAATAAAGAGACCACATAAACCCCGTAACTCCATGTTTTGATGCCCCGTATGCGGCAAAGCCCGGAGCGGGCAAAAGCCCAATCATCGAGGATACAGTAATAATCTTTCCGTTTATGCCCCTCTTTTTCATTATCCTCAGCGCCTCCCTTGAGCAGAGAAACACGCCTGTAAGGTTCACGTCGAGCGTTTTCTGCCAGTCTTCCAGCTGGATATCAGCTATATCGGCCTTGAGCCCGCGGCCTGCATTATTAACGAGAATATCCAGCGAGCCGAACCTCTGCACAGCAGCATCAAAAAGAGCCCGCACGTCGCTCTGGTTTGTTATATCTGCCTGTACAGCAAGGCATTCAGCATTCTGCGGCATTTTTGCGGCAGTTTCATCGAGCTTATCGCTTCGCCTTGCAGCTATTACCACCCTGCAGCCCTCTTCTGCGAGCTTTATAGCAGTTTGTCTTCCGATTCCGCTGCTCGCCCCTGTAACCACAGCAGTCTTACCCTTCAAGCAGTCCATATTCCTCCATCCATTCAACCGTATCCTTCACGGTTGTTTCGAATTTGTACTCAGGTTCCCAGCCGAGCTTTTCCTTTGCTTTGCTGTTGTCGAAATAGCGGAATTTGAAAGCAGAATGCACATTATCCGCAGTAACGGGCAAATTGCACGGGCAGAACTTCTCGAGCATAAGTGTTGTCAGATACATCACGCCTTCGAATTTCGGGCTGAGTGTTTTCGTAGGTGGAGGCGTTCTGAGAAATTTAGAGATCGCCGTATTGATTTGCGGGAATGTTAGGTTATACCCAGATAGAATTAGGTGCTTTTCCTGCGTTTGTGTTTTCACGGCCTGAGTTATCCCCCTTGCAGCATCACGCACATCAACCACATTCGTTCCGCCTGGCAGGGCAAACTTGAGTTTTTTCCGTGCGATCGCATTAACAAGCTTCACAGAATTTATCCTGTCGCCCGGCCCGAGCATCAGTCCCGGGTATATTATCGTATAATGCCGGCCTTCGAGGAGCTTTTCAACCTTCTGGTCTCCAAAGTGTTTGGAGAGGCTGTAGTGCTTGTTGTGCCGGCTTGCCTCTGCCCAATCGAACTGAAATTCCTCGTTCACCGGCTTATTCTTGTCGCTGCCGTATCCAATCGCAGCCACAGAGCTTATCTGAATAAAATGAGAAACGCCCGCATCTCTCGAAAGCGAGGCAACGTTTTCAGTTCCGGCAGTATTTATATTGTACAGCTGCTGCTTATCTTTGATAGAGAAAGACACCTTCCCCGCCAGGTGAATAACAACATCCGCATCAGCAAAATCATTCTCTATCGAACTTTTCCTGCAGATATCCCTGCCTGTTCTCAGAACTACTCTGTCCGATTTTGTGAGCTGGTCAACAAGCTCATCATCGCATTTAACATCAATGATCTTCAGCTTCGAATCGGGCATCTGCTCCAGCAGCATCTCAACCAGATACCTGCCCAGAAAGCCGCAGCCGCCGGTGATTAAAATATTCTTCAATTTTGCATCCTGTGGTATGTAGTTAGCAAATCTGAAATACGTTTTACAGGATTATATTTGCAAATTTGATAATATTCAAGCTTTACTGTCTAATTGAGCCTGATATGGGCAAAGATTTAAGATCAGCCCGTTCAGCAATTTCGCTTTATCCCGCCTGAAACACAAAAATTCGCAGTGCAGGGGGCTGCATATAAGCCTCAAGCGCTTCTTATAAGCAGGTTGGCAGAGTTTTACTAAAATTGTGCTGGATTATTCGAGCTCTTCAATGCTTTCAGGTTTGAGCGAGCGGAGCTTATCGAGATTTTTTGAGCCGATAAGCACCTGCTGAACCATATTCATCTGGTCTATATCTGTTTTTTCTATGTCGGCATACTTCTTCAAAAAACCCTGAATCCTGCCTTTCTGGACGCTGTACACCACTTTAACCCTCCGCCTTTTGCCGGTAATTCGGCGGGTTATCTCATGCACTGCCGAATCAATGTTGTAGCCTGTTTTCGCTGAAACGGAAATGGCATCGGGAAATGCGGCCTTGAGGGTGTCGAGAGTGGTAACGCTTACGGGGATCTCGGATTTATTCAGCAGAACGAGGGTGTCTTTCCCTCCGCAGCCGATATCCTCAAGCACTCCATTCACGCTTTCAATCTGCTCGAAAACGCTCTCACTGCTTACATCCACAACATGAAGCAGAAGATCAGCGCTGAGAGCTTCCGAGAGCGTTGCCTTGAAAGATTCCACAAGCTGGTGGGGGAGTTTGCGAACAAAACCCACCGTATCGCTGAGAAGCGCCTCTGCCCCGCATTCGAGCTTCCATCTCCTTGTACGCGTGTCGAGAGTTGCGAAGAGCTTATTCTCCTGCACCACTCCCGCATCTGTAACAGCGTTCATAAAGGTGCTCTTGCCAGCATTTGTATAACCCACAAGGCAGATCTTGAATGCCTCGCAGCGCGATTCTATCTCGCGGTCTTTTCGCTTTTCAATCTTTCTGAGCTCTGCCTTGAGCTCGGAGATGCGTTTGTTTACGAGCCTTCTGTCTATCTCGAGCTGCTTCTCGCCTGTACCCCTTGTTCCGATACCGCCCACAGCTCCAATCCCGCCGGAAGCTGCGCCCGTTACCGTATCCAAGTGAGACCACATCCTCGTAAGGCGGGGGTAGGTGTATTCAAGCTGAGCCAGCTCCACCTGCAGCCTCGCCTGTTTTGTGCGCGCCCGGGTTGCGAAGATATCGAGGATAAGCTCGCTTCTGTCTATAACCTGCTTTTCGAGTATATTCTCGAGGTCTTTGATCTGCCCTGGGGAGAGGTCGTTATCGAAAATCACAAGGCTGGCGTTTGCTTCTTTTGCGCGTTTGCCGATGTATGCGGCTTTTCCTCTGCCGATATAGATGGAAGGGTTGATCTCGTTAATCTTCTGCTGGAGGCGATCTACAATAATCGCTCCTGCGGTTTCTGTTAGTGATGTGAGCTCGTGGAGGTTGTCGTTTTCTTTTTCACTGCCTCTAATTATAGCCCCAACGAGCACTGCCCGCTGCTTTTGAACTTTGAGCTGGTCTCTGATATTATCCAACATTCATCCCAGATTTAAGCTTTAATATCTCCCATTCTTCTCTCCCTTCTGCCGATGGTTTTAACGGCCTCAAACATCTCTTCTCTCGTGAAGTCCGGCCAGAGCGTCTTTGTTACATAATACTCGGCATAGCTGGACTGCCAAAGCAGAAAATTGCTTATCCTCATCTCGCTTGATGTTCTTATGATAAGGTCGGGGTCAGGGTATTCAGAGGTATATATATTTTCAGATATCATCTGTTCTGTGATTTCTTCTGGGCTGAGCTTTGCGTTTGAGATTTTTTCCCCGAGTCTTTTAACTGCATCGGCAATTTCCTCTCTTCCACCGTAGTTCAGGCATAGCCCGAGGGTGAGGCCTGTGCCGGATTTGGTGGCTTCGAGGGTGTTATCCAGCTCTTCAAGCAGGAAATCCGGAAGGCCTTCCCGCCTGCCGAAATGGGCGAGCTTCATATTCTTTTCAACCAAATCCTCACGCACAGCCACGAGGTATCGGGTGAAAAGCTGCATAAGATAATCAATCTCCATCTCAGGCCTGCGCCAGTTCTGCACGCTGAAGCAGTAAAGCGTTACGCATTCACAGCCAATCTCCTGAGCAGCATCGCAGATTATTTCAATCTTTTTTGCTCCTTCTCTATGCCCGTGGAATCTTGGAAGGTCTCTCTGCTTTGCCCATCTGCCGTTGCCGTCCATAATTATGCCGATATGCCTCGGTATTTTCTCGGCAGGCAGGCCGAACTTTTCAGCGGCCTGTTTTCTTACAGCTTCAAAATCATTTTTCATTCATTCAGCCGTTATTTTTATAAATAATCTGATCTCTTCTCGGGCCGGTGCCTATCATACTCACTCTAACACCAGTAATCCGCTCTAATGCTTCTATATATCGCTTAGCGTTTTCGGGGAGCTTTTCATACTCTTTCACCTCCGAGAGGTCTTCGCTCCAGCCTGCGAAAGTTTCGTAAACGCATTCAGCTCTTTCAAGATCGCCTGCATCAACCGGGAAGAAGTTTGTTTCTTCGCCGTCAAGCATATAGCTCGGACAGATCTTCAGCTCTTCCATGCCCGCAAGCGTATCCAAATGCATCACTGCAAGCTCGTTTATTCCGCCTATAGCAGCAGCGTATCTCGCGGCAACCCCGTCGAACCAGCCGCATCTTCTCGGCCGGCCGGTGGTGGTGCCGTATTCATTACCCTTGTCTCGGATGAGCTGGCCGGTCTGGTTGTCCTGCTCGGTGGGGAAAGGCCCCGAGCCTACTCGCGTTGTGTATGCCTTTACAACGCCGAGAAAACGTTCTACCTTGCTTGAAGGTATGCCTGAACCTGTACTCATGCCCAATGCCGAGGCGTTAGAGCTGGTAACGAAGGGGAATGTTCCGTGGTCGAGGTCTAAAAGGGCTCCCTGCGCGCCTTCAAAAAGCACTTTCTTGCCGGAAGCTATCGCCTCGTGGAGGTATTTAGTTGTATTACATATATATTTACCAAGCTTTTTGGAATATGTTTGGCAGCTCTGGTAAACTTCTTCAGGATCTATGGGTTCTGCTCCATAAACCGCGCTGAACACCTTGTTTTTGTATTCGATTATATTATTGAGTTTCTTTTTCAGCTCTTCAGGACTTCTGAAATCTGCCACCCGTACGGCAAAGCTTCTGCCGATCTTATCTGCATAGCACGGGCCGATTCCTCGGTTGGTGGTTCCGATTTTATTCTTACCGAGAGCTGATTCTCTCAGCGAGTCTTCGAGCTTATGGTATGAGAGCACAACGTGAGCATTCTCGCTGATAAAAAGCCTGCTTGCAAAGCTGAAGCCCTTCTCTTCGAGCCCCTCGAGCTCTTTGAGGAAGATCTCCGGGTCGAATACTACACCGTTTCCTATAACGCAGGCAGTGTCTGAACGTACGGCGCCGCTGGGCATTAGATGCAGCGCGAATTTCTGATTATTCACTATCACAGTATGCCCTGCATTTGCCCCGCCGGCAAAGCGAACGACAACATCACACTGCTCGGCTAATATATCTACGACTTTGCCCTTACCTTCATCTCCCCATTGCAGTCCTGTAACGCAACAATTCATATATTGTTCCTTGCTATATATACAGTCAAAAGCCGCAGCAGGAACACTCTGCCACGGCTTTATCGAATTCTAACCGAAAAATTGTTAATTTCAAATTATTTTACTCAAACTAAAAGTTTTTGTGTGCGGCAATATTATCCGGCAAGGGATTTCTCTAAGCGGTTATAAAATCCCCAGCCGCTAATCTGCGCTTCAGGTGAGAAATTTTTAGCCAGGATTAACAGGATCTGCAGGATGAGATGGAGAAATAGGAAACATTTTGTGTTTTTTTAACAAGAAGCCCGCGAAACACACGAAGGGGATGTGGTTTCAATTGATTTTTTTATCCACAGATGGCCGCAGCATTTACGGACAGAGCCAGCGGTTCACTGCTTAATAATGCGGCGTCGCAGAGCGGAGGAACGCAAGCTCCCCGCTAGGATAACGAAAAGTGAAGAGCCGGCGGTAAACGAAAAATCTTTTCTAAAAGAATGCCTAGCGGGTCCGCCACGGCGAACTCCGCTGTAGTACGGGGGATGTTAAACATTGAGCCTGTCCGCCGCAGGCGGAGAGTTAGCGGAGAAGATATAATATTGGACAGGATTAACAGGATCTACAAAATGAGATGGAGAGATAGGAAAATTTTATGTTTTGTTTTACCACGAAACACACGAAGGGGATATGGTTTTAATTTATTATCCACAGATGGCACGGATGTCACAGATTTTATTTGGATTATACCACGAAAAAACGATATTTTATTGGAATTAGTGAAGATTAGTGGCGAGTGGCGAGTGGCGAGTGGCAAAATCATAAGCGAAAAATCTTTTCTAAAAGAATGCCTAGCGGGTCCGCCACGGCGAACACCGCTGTAGTACAGGGGATGTTTAACATTGAGCCTGTCCGCCGCAGGCGGAGAACAAGCGGATAGATTCGGCTTTAAAAAGCTTTGCCAATAAATATTGTCGCAAACACTTCTAAAGTGGGCGACAATATTATTTGACTAATCGTATTCAAATATTACAATCTGCTTTCCTATCGGGGCGTGGCTCAGCTTGGCTAGAGCGTTGCGTTCGGGACGCAAAGGTCGGAGGTTCAAATCCTCTCGCCCCGATTTGACTTGCAGGGTTCAAACCCTGCAAATCAAATGGAGCAGTAGAGTGTAGAGAGGTGAAAGTAGAGCAATGTATAATCTCTGCTGCGGTCTCCTTTCTACTATCTGCTTTCGGGGTGAAAAACTAAATGGCATTCGCTTTTGAAAAACTTGTCGTTTACCAGAAAGCTGTCGATTTTGCCGACAAGACTTGCGAGACAAAATCCAAATTCCCCAATGGATTTTATTATCTTCGTGATCAGCTTAATCGTGCTTCTTTATCAATTGCTTCCAATATCGCTGAGGGCAATGGTCGGTTCACAAAAAATGATCGAAAACACTTTTTCGGTATTGCTCGCGGTTCTGCGCAGGAATGAGTGCCTTTACTGGAATTATCTCTTAGGCGAGGTTTCTAAACACAGAACGCCATGCCTTTTTGGAAGGCAATTTGCAAGAAATTGCAAAAATGTTATCCGGCCTTATAAACGGCCTGTAAAAGCGAAAGGTTTATTTCATCAATAACAGGCTCACCTCAATTTGAGGAATGGAAGTCTTGGCTGTCGAGAAGGTATCTGGTCAGCAATTTATAATTTACATAAATTTATGCCTGAATTTCTGTGTTTCCCGTATATTTCAAGCGGGCTAAGTAAAACCTCTATTGCTTTCTTTTATCGAATCGGAAGATTTCAATTTTGTGAAGCTTGATTTTCTCAACGAGTGTGAAATCCTCATTGAGCTTTTCAACGAGCAGATAATCCTCGTCCCAGCTGTGGCAGTACACCAGCCATACCCCATTCGCTCCTGCATACTGACGCTGAATCAGAGGTGCGTTTTCGGGTGTAACAGCGGGGCCTCCTGCCTCAATTTTTTGATCGAGAAGCGGAAAGCCCTTCACCTCGGCCTGTCCGTGGTAGTAGTAGCTGAAGGCCTTTCGGCAGAATGCCGGATGGATAATCACCGTTTCAGAAGGCTCTGCCTGAGCTGAGATTTCCTTTGCCGCTGCCTTCCAGTTTTCATTGAACGGGCCGATATAGTAATCAGCGAGAACTCCTGCCATAGTGAGATACAAAACGGCTGAAGCGATGAACATAGCCTTGCGCTCGAGCCTGCTGAGAGCCCTGCCTGCGAGGATGAAAAATGCAAACGAGCCTGCAAGGATATACCGTCCTGAATACACCGGCGCAGCGATAAGCGAAAACAAATAAGGCACAGCAACCGTTACAACCAGCCACCAAATTGCTGTATGGTCTTTCAAAAGCTCTGTGAGGAACGATTTGCCGTTTCCCGCTGCCCTGTAAACAGCCCAAAGATAGAGTATGAAAAGGGCTGCGAAAACAGCCGCAAGCAGGAGGCTTTCCCCCGCAAAGAAGTACGGGGCTGCAAGCAGATGAATTATTCCCGGCCTTTCTAAAACGCCCGTCCCGCCTCCATATTTGCTGAGCCCCTGCAAAAGCACGGCAAACCACGGGATAAACAAAGCAGCGGCAAGAATCTGGCCTGCAATCCAGCCGGAGAGGTCTTTTTTGTTTAATCGCCCCGATTTGCGGGTTTCGATAATTATCTGCGTGATGGCAGCTAAATTCTGCGAAGCTATAACGAAGATTCCGTAGTAGTGATTGTATAATAGAAGGGCGGAGGCAAGGGATAAGGCAAGAAGGTTTCTCAGCCTTCGTTCTTGGATAAGCCTAACGAAGAAGTACATCGAAACGCAGGTTAAAAGCCCCATAAGCGAATAGAATCTCGCCTCCTGCGCCCATTGGATGTGGTATGCAGAAAGCACAAACATCCCCGCTGCAAATCTGGCTGCTTTTCTGCTTGTAAGCTTTAATGCAGTGAGGTAGAAAAAGGGAGCAGCGAACATCCCCGAGAGAGCAGAGATGAATCTCAGCGAGAATTCGCTATAGCCTGCAATCCCGCACCAGAGCTTTGCAAGGCAGTAGTGAAGGGGCGGGTGGTATTTGAGCTCGAGAAGACGGGCAAACATATCCTCCCACGTCATCGAAACGCGGTGGAATGTGGCCATTTCATCAATCCAGAAGCTCTCATTGCCAAGTATAAAGAAGCGAAGAAGCCCGGCTGAAAGAGTGAAAAACACTATATCGTGCCATACAGGCCTTTTATTACTGCTTAAAGCCCCCATCCGCTCAATCCCTTTGCTAAGCGTAAGTTTTCAACGGCTTCAAGCTGCATATTTCCCCCGCTATATTTTAGTACGCCCGCTCTATACCGGCGGCTATCGCCTTGGCGAGCTTGGTTCTGTATGAACTGCTGGAGAGGCGTTTGGCCTCTGCGGGGTTAGACATAAATCCCAGCTCTATAAGCGTGGAGGGTTTGCTGTGTTTCACGAGGACGCGGAAATCCGCCCTCCTTACCCCCCGAACGGGCAGGCCTCTGTCTCTGAATTCTTTTTCCAGAGCAGATGCGAGCCTTTTGCTCTGCCCCACGGCCGAGCGTGCTATAAAGAAGGATGCTCCTGAAACGCTTGGCGTTCCGCACCAGTCTGCGTGTATTGAGATAAGTGCGTCTGCGCTGTAACGCTCTGCGAGGGCGGCTCGGGCGTTCAGCTCTATGAATGTGTCGTCATCGCGGCTCATAATCACCCTCGCACCTTTCTGCTTGAGGTAGTATGCAGTTTTCTTGGCTGTATCGAGATTGATCTGCTTCTCATCGAACCTTGTAAGCGCCTTTCCGAGGGCGCCGGGGTCTTTGCCTCCGTGGCCGGCATCAATGATGAATGTTTTCCCTTTTACAGAGCCTGTTCTTTGCTGCCTTTGAGGCTGCTGATAAGTGTAGTCTGGAGTTCTGTTTTCAATTCTCTCCAGCCGGGAATCTTTTCCCACTACAACAGGAGCCTGAACACTCGGTGCGCTGCATCCTGCAAGCATTGCCCCTGTTAATAAAACTGCAAGCCCGCTTAAAATCCTTTTCTTAGCCACGCTTCAACACCTTTCTGCTCTTTTTTAAGTTTAGAAAGAAAAAGTCTTTCCGGTGAGCCTTTCGAAGCATTCTATGTATTTCTCGCTTGTTTTGCTTACGATCTCTTCGGGAAGCTCTATTCCATCGCCGGATTTATCAAAGTCAATCTTTTCGAGATAGTCTCTAACGAACTGTTTATCAAAGCTTTTCTGAGGCCTGCCGGGCTCGTAGTCGTCTCCGGGCCAGAACCTTGAGGAATCAGGCGTGAGAACTTCATCTATCAGGATAATATCATCTTGATATCTGCCCCATTCGAACTTTGTATCAGCGAGGATAATCCCCTTGTCTGCGGCATATCTGCCTGCTTTCTCGAAGATCTCAATGCTCTTTCTGCTTACGTATTCAGCAGCTTCTTTCCCGATGATCTCTGCGCTTTTCTCAACGGAGATATTCTCATCGTGCTCGCCGTATTCGGCCTTTGTTGATGGCGTATAGAGCGGTTCGGGCAGCTTCTGGCATTCTTTCAGCCCTTCAGGGAGCCTGTGCCCGCATACCTTTCCGCTTTTCTTGTAATCCTTCCAGCCTGAGCCGGTGATGTACCCCCGGATTATGCACTCTATTGGCAAAACCTTAGTTTTGCGAACTAGCATACTCCGCCCTTCGAGCTGGTCGGGGTGTTCATTGAATGGTTCGGGATATTCGCTTACATCATCGGTTATGAAATGGCTTTCTATCTCATCTTCGAAAAATTCAAACCAGAATTTGGATATCTGAGTTAGAACTGTTCCCTTGCCCGGAATACCGTTTTTCATAACAACATCAAATGCACTGATTCTGTCTGTCGCTGCGATGATGAGTTTATTGCCGGCATCGTAAATATCACGAACCTTGCCGCGATGTGCCTTAGCTCCTGGAATGGATGTTTGAAGTATTGTTTTTGACATAAGCACAAACCCTTTATAAATATATCAGAATTTGCGGAGTATAGTATTGAATCAAAGCGGCTGAGTCAATATAAATCCGGTTTTTCTGCTAAGCTTTGCGGGGCTGCAGCTTTCGCAGGGCTTTAAACCACTAAGGACGCTAAAGACACGAAGGGGATATGTTTTTAATTGATTTTTCGTCCACAGATGGCACTGATCGCACTGATAATTGTATGAATGTAAGAGCTTTCTGTAAAACAGTTTATAACATAAATCTTCGCGGGCTTCGAGCCCTTCGCGGTTTAAACCAATTACAAAAAATCCTTCGCGGGCTTGGTGTGCTTCGTAGTTTTAAACAAATTACCCGCCCAAAAATTGTGTCTAAAAATATTAACCCGTCAATCCCGTCGTATAATTCTGTAAATCTCATTAAAAAATCTTTGCTGCACTCGCTGTTTAAGATAAATTTGCAAAAACCGCCCGAAGAGTTTATTATTCTAATGAGAACAAATTTAGAATTACTGCATTTAAGGAGATATCTGATGCGCGTGAAACACTTGCTTATCTTAACGGCTCTGAGCTCTATTATCTTTCTCAGCTCTTGTGCGGGCAATAAAAGTATGGAGCTTTCTTATGAGAATCCCGTTTGGGACGGCTATCTTGCAGACCCCCACATATTCCGAGCCGAAGGTTCATACTATGCTGTAGGTACAGGTCAGGCCGAGGACGGCAGGCATTTCCCGATAGTTAAATCTGATGATTTTGTGAACTGGGAGCATACAGGCGGCGCGCTTGAGCCTCTGGAAGAGCCGAACCTCGAGCTGTACTGGGCTCCTGAGATCGCCGAGAGGGACGGGAAGTTCTATCTGTACTATGCAGGCGATATGAATATGCGTGTGGCTGTGGCCGAGAGCCCTGAGGGGCCTTATGAAGATGCGGGCATCAAGCTTTTCCCCGATCTTGAATTTTCGATAGACGGCCATCCATACAAAGACCCTGTCAGCGGTGAATGGTATCTTTTCTTCGCCAAAGACTTTTTCGATAAAAAGCCCGGAACCGCTCTTGCTGTAGTGAAGCTGGGAGATGATATGCTCTCTACAGAGGGGCAGGTGCATACTGTTATGCGGGCATTCTCAGACTGGCAGATATACGAGCGCAACCGGGACTGGTACGATAAAACCTGGCCTGCCTGGTACACAGTAGAGGGGCCTGCGGTTCTCCATAAAGACGGCAAATACTACTGCTTTTATTCAGGCGGGAACTGGCAGACTCCCGGTTACGGGGTAGGCTGCGCTGTATCGAAGGATATTACCGGGCCGTATAAAGACCCGTGGAGCGAATCAGAGCCTTCTGTGCTCAGCAGTGATGATACAGAGCTTATTGGCCCGGGGCATAATTCAGTAATAAAGGCTCCGGACGGGCAAACTTGGTTCATCGTGTATCATTCATGGAACAGCGAGCAGACAAAGCGGCAGATGTGTATCGATCCTCTGATTTGGACATCCGAAGGGCCGAAATGCTTCAACCCTTCCCGCGGCGAGAAAACTGTTTCCCTGCCCCTTAATGACTAACAGTTTCCCCTTGTGCTGATTTTAATTGCCCCAGATCCACTGCGAAGCAAAAAAGCTGAAATCCGGCTTGTTTACTGCCCCGTCGCCTCCGACGGGAGCAGTATCGCAGATATAATTCGAGCTAAGCCAGTCGCCTGTAAAAATCATCAGGTCTGAGGCGTTCACCTGTCCGTCGAAGTTGAAGTCTGCGCGGTAATATGAGCCCGTCCAGGTTTGTTCAATGCCTGTGTCTGTCAGAATAATCGGTTTGATCTGGTCGCCGTCGTATTCAATTTTCTCAATGCACACCGAGCGTGAGCCGGAATATGGCCCGTCATCAAGGTGTTCGTTCCAGCGGTGATAAACTATACACCATTCATCCACTGCTTTGTTATGCACAAACGAATGATGCCCCGGCCCTTTGAACCACCCTTGACTGCTCGCCAGCTCGCCTTGATAGTTCCAAGGCCCGAGCGGCGAATCGGAGGCGCAGTAATGGATTGAGTAGCTGCTGTTGTTCCAGCGTCCATTGCTGTAGGAGAGGTAGTAAACGCCGCTGCGATAATGCATAAACGCGCCTTCAGTGAAATTTGGCGGGTTGTCAACGTTGATTTCCTGCTTGAAGCTGAGCATATCATCATTCAGTTCGAATACGCGCAGCTTAGAACCGGCGCTTCCGCCTGCATAGAAGTAAAACTTGCCTGAAACGGGGTCTTCAAACACCATCGGGTCTATCGCTTCGAAGCCCGGGCTGCCGTTATCTGAAAGAAGAGCGGAGCCCTTGTCTGTAAACCGGCCGTTCGGCCTCCGGGCGTGTGCGACGCCGATATGCGAAGGTTTCGGGCCAACGGAATAGTAGAAGTAGTATGTGTTGTCTTTCTCAATTATGCACGGAGCCCATGCGTATTTGCCAGAGGGTATCCAAGAAATCTGGTTGAAATTCAAAATTTCCTGCCTTGAAGACCAGTTCACCATATCCGAAGATGAATAAGTGTAAAAGCGGCGCGGAAAGCCGGAGGTAGGATAAATCCAAGCCTTGTCGTGGGTGAGCATAATGTGAGGGTCTGCCCCGTCGAAAAGCGGATTGCGTTTTGTCGAGGGGTTAGGGGTCATAAGCAGCTCATTAAGCGAAAGGGCGGATGTAGAGATTCGCACCTCATCGATATACCCCCAGCAGCGGTCTGTTCGCTGGGCGTCATACATCCCGCGTCCTACCGACCACGCCCCGGTATGCCAGCCCTGGCCGCTTTGCGTGCCGGCAGTGAGCGATCTGTCTGGGCTCGGGCTTTCGGTTAGGTCTGCCTGGCCCACGAGGAAGGGGTCTGTGCCTGCTGTTATGTTTGCCAGATACAGGCTCAGCGTGCTGCCGTCGTTAATCGCAGCCATATAATACCAGCGTCCGTTCTGTCCTTGCGGGTCTGAGCTGAAATCGAAGCCGTCTATCATATCCGAAGGCGATTCTGCGATATGCTGGTATCCGGAGACATCCGCATAAACGATTGCAACGCTGTCGTCCGGACGAATCTGGAAGTAAAGAGCGGAAAGATTTGAGTTGCCGCCGATTACATCAACCGCATCCCTGCCCACTACAGTGCGGTAACCGCCGTCTTCGGGCTTGAAAAATGCCTCGATAGTGAATTGGGACGGGGTGATTGTTTCAATGTCGATTCCGGCAGGCAAGCTGCCAGGGCCTTCTGCCGAATCTTGGGAGCGCGTCTCAAGTGAGGGGGAAGAGCCGGTATTTTTTATGCTGTATGAATTTTCAGCCCCGCTCTGCGGGATAGAGGGGTAAGGTGTTTCGTTTTTGTAGCGCAAGCCCTGCTGGCCAGCCTGAGTTCCCGGGTCTAAATGGTTGCCGTTTCCTGAGCTGTCCGCAGCTCCGAATGTCTTTTGAACAGCCCCGTTTGCAGGCCCTTCGTCAAAACGCCAGTAAGCGACTGTTTCTGCCTTTAATGCTGAAGCGAAAAAAGAAAGCATTAAAAGCGGCAGGCAGCCTGCCAGCATCCGTCTAAGGTTTGAAGTGAGTAAATTCATATAAACCCCGTGTTCCCTTCTATTTAATGTTTGTTTCAGCAAACTGAAAAACGCTGATAATCTCTTGCAGATAATACCTGATTCAGGCTGCCTGTCAAACTTATTGCTTTTATGGTCTAATATTGTATGTTTTTGGATTACGCTTTTAATATTTAATACGGTTATCGGCTTATTTTTTCATTTTTTTTTGTAAAAATAATTTGGGAATGTTAGTTATATGCAGTATAAAGGCCATTTGCATTTAAAGATACCAAAATAATTCAACTTTTGATATTGACCTTAGTTTTCAAAGATTTTGCAAACAGACTTAATTTTATGGAAAAGATTTATGGAAAATACATTCAAAAAAATCTGCTTTGCCTCTGCGGTTTGCTGTATTATTTCAGCCGCAATTGTTCATGCTGGGGAGCTTGTCCCTCAGATTGACGACAGTACTGCAAGATTCAATTCAACCACACCTCAGGTCGGAGAGACCGGCGATATTGAACCAATTGAAGGCGTTGGAGCGATTACACTGGCGGCTCGTTTTACCCCCTCATCGCAGGATATATCGAATTCTAATTCCGGCCCGGTTATAATAATAGAAACCGGCGGCACCACCTACGGCAACGGGCTATATATCTGCGGAGAGGACATTGTTTACTTCACCAAAGGCTCTAACGGCTCCGGTGGAAATTTAAGTACCCAGACATCGCTCAACGATACTGATGTAAGCGATAACGCAGCCTCCTATACTATAGGCCCGGTAAATTCCGGGGAGGATACAGTAGTTTACATTTCGTTAAACAGCGCAACCGGCGAGCTTACAGCGGGCCTTAACGGCGAGGTAAGCCAGACCATAATAAACGGGACAGTTGAGTGGGCGAATCTGTCGGGCAACGAATCGGTAAGCTTTTTCAGCAAAGGCACTTCCGCTGAGGAAGCAGGCTTTATGGGCGGCCTTACCAACACCGACCAAGGCCAAGGCGACCTCTGGAACGCGGGCCTAGCTCACGGCTTTGAAGGTGTAAGCGGGGCGCCCGCAAGGGGGCAGATTTTTGCCCAGCTCGCTCCTGAGGTGCTTCCGCCTTACTCTGTTTTCGTGAACCAGACGGGTGAAGAAACACTCATTGCAGAAGGCGGAGCGTCCGATGAGATTACAGTCGGGGTCAACAGCGACCCTGGGCAGTACCCTGTAGAGGTGGGGCTTTCTTTGTCTGAGCCGGAGCAGGCGAATTTATCTCAGCAGACCCTCACATTCACTCAATCAAACTGGGGCAGCAGCCAAACTGTTACCATAACAGCAGAGGATGACAGCAAAATGGAAAGCAAAACCCACTACGTCCAGCTTAGTTTTGATGTGAGAGCTGATGAGCAGTCTGAATATCACGGATTTATGGTCGCACCTGTGACAGTGGAGATTGAGGAAAACGACTGCGGGAGCTGGGGGATGTTCAACAAGGCGGATTTCAACAACGACTGTCAGGTGGATTTTGAAGATGCACTTGAACTTTCAGCTTCTTGGCTCGAAAGCACAATGCCGGAGCAGGCGGTTTGAAAGCCTTTTTTAACTGAAATTAAAGTAAATAATAGCAGGGAATGAAAATGAGAATTTATTTATTGATGCTGTTTTTGATTGCCGTTACCGCAGCTGCTGTACCCGTTGCAGACGGGCTTATCCTCCATTTCGATGCGGGGGATATTTCAGGCCTCAGCGACGGAGACGAGCTGAGCGAATGGCAGGATTCAGCAGATGATGACACGGTTTCAGGCGATGCTTATTCGCAGGTCGGAACGGGGGAGCCTGCTTACAAAACGAATGTGATTAACGGGCTGCCCGCCGTAAGATTCGAAAGGAATCAGGAAGACGTTCTGGTGTCTTCTCAATTTGCTCTGCCAAACCCTTCACAGGGGCTTACTGTTTTTATAGTCTGCACAGGCGGGCAGAGCGGAAGCGTTGAAAGAGCCGCGCAGATTGGCTCTTCAGCGGGAACAGCCTCTCATCTTATGGGTATAGACGTATCCTCGAATACCTCCGGCTGCCGCTACAACAACGGCTTCTCGCTAACGCCGGCAGATTCCAATCCTGTTGAAGCGGGACAGTTCCATATTGGTGTAAGGCAGATGCAGGACGGCGGAACACACAGCGATTTGTTCTACTCGTGCAATGATTTAGAGCCGGAGAATATTCAGGCGAATAACCCATCGAATGTAATAACGTTCGACCGTTACAATAATGACATTACCATAGGCACCGGCAGAGGCCCAGACGGGCAATGGTATCCTGATTTCTACGAAGGCGATCTCGCAGAGCTGATTATTTACAACCGTCAGCTTATCACTTCTGAATTGCAGGAGGTGGGCGATTATCTCTCACAGAAATACAGCCTCCCCTTCACCTCAGAAGAGCTTCTGATTGATGAAACCGGAGGCGATACGACTGTTCAGGAAGGCGGTTTCAGCGATATTGTAAATGTATCTGTTTCCACAGACCCGGCCGGGTACCCTGTTCAAATCACGCCTGAGGACACATTAGACCCCAGCCAGACCATAATCAGCCCTTCTTCAATTACGATTGATTCTGATAACTGGCAGGACACTCTCAGCTTCACAGTTACCGCTGTGGACGATGATTTTATGGAAAGGCCGGTGCACGACACGACAATCATATTTGATATTCAAACCGATCCTTCTTCCCCTTACTATGGCATGCAGCCTTCGGAATTGTGGGTTGATATTGAAGATAACGACTGCGGGAGTCAAGGCTTCAGCAGGCAGGATTTGAATCTGGACTGCCGCGTTAATCTGGAAGATTTCTATCTCTTTGCCGACGAGTGGCTCGCCTGCGGCTTGCCCGACCCTGAATGTCAGCCTTCTGCGCTGCAATGATAATAACAAGAACGAGAAATAATTTAGAGAAAGTGTTAATATGAATCGAAGAACATTTCTAAAAACAAGCTGTTACGGAACTGCCGGCTTAGCCCTTGGCAGTTTGTCCTCTGTAAGCCCGGCTGATAACATAGACCGTCCTAATCTTATATACGTATTTGCAGACCAGCTCGGTGTTAATCACTGCGGCTACGCAAAATACTGGAACGGGACGAATTACCATAACGCTCAGCTCGCTCGTACGCCTAATATCGACGGCTTCGCATCTCAGGGCATAAATTTCAAGAATTGCGTTTCGAATATGCCGGTATGCTCGGCTTACAGAGCAAGCCTTTTCACAGGCAAGTACACTACAACCAACGGAATGGTAATCAATGAGCTTAGGATGAATCCATACCATGAATGTTTGGGGCATGTGCTAACAAGAGGCGGGTACAACACAGCGTATATCGGGAAGTGGCATCTTTATGCCAACCAGCTCGGAAATCATTACGACCCGAACAATTCTTTCGTTCCTCGCGGCAAACATCGGCTTGGATTCAACGGCTTCTGGGCGGCCTACAATTTCCATCACGATTATTACGGCGACCACGCATACTACCATACTGAATCGAAAGACAAGATTCGCTTCGGCGAAGGAGTTTACGAGCCGGACGGCCAGACTGATCTTGCTATTGACTGGCTCAAATGCAGGGCGCAGAAATCTTCGCTGCCGTTTTCGATGGTGCTTTCTTATGGCACGCCCCACGCCCCGTGGAACACGGGGAACGTGCCGCCGGAGTATATGGATATGTTTGCAGATAAGAGTATGCCGAACCCGCCGAACTATGAACCGGAAAATGATGAGCCGTATTCGGACAGTTGGGCAGATTTGAGTCCAAATGCACGAGACCATCTCGAACAGCGACGAAGGATATACTACGCAATGACAACGAATTTGGACTGGAATTTTGGCCGTCTGCTGGATTATCTAGATGAAAGCGGGCTTGCTGATAACACGATCGTTGTTTTCACCTCCGACCACGGAGAGATGTTCGGCTCGCACGGAAGAGAAGCGAAAAACACGTTTTACGAAGAGGCTGCAAGAATACCGTTTCTCGTGAGGTGGCCGGGCAAGATTCCCGCAGGGCAGGTTTCAGATACCTGCATTTCAACGGTTGATTTTATGCCTACTCTGCTGGATCTGATGAAGCTGCCTATTCCTTCAAGAGTGGAGGGGCAGAATCTCAGTCATATTGCCAAGGGCGAATCCGGGCCGGAGCCAGAAGTTGCTTTTCTCCAGAACACCGGCGCCTGCGCCGCTTGGCAGAACGGCTACGAATGGAGAGCTGTGCGCGATAAACAATACACATACGCACGCTACCGCGTGGACGGACTGGAGCTTCTCTTTGATAACGTGAATGACCCGTACCAGATGAATAACTTGGCTTCCAATCCCGAATACAGCAGCAAGCTCTCTGAGCTAAGAACCAAGATGGACAATAAGATGGCCAGTATCAGCGATGAAAACCATACCTGCCTCTGGTACAGGGATCATTTTACAGACGGAAACAGAAATATACTCCGCGGAGCCAGGGGCTGAAAAAGCCCCCGCCTCCCTGCGGCTTGAAATAAGCTTTATTCAGCCTTAGAACATTGGGTTTCTAAGGACATCTGCTGTTTTCAGAGGGGCGTCGTACACGCGTACGGTTTCCAGTTTGCCTTCGAAATCCTCAGACAGCGAAATTTTCTCTGTCCTGAATATGAGCTCATATATGTTGTAATCAGTATTCTGAGGCAGAACAATCTGCCCGTTGATTATGCCGTACACGTATTCTGCCCTGTAATCGATGATCAGAGCAATATGATTTGCCTCCTCCTCTTCGAGGAAGGGGCAGTTGAAACGGAGCGAACTGCTGCTGCCGTGCCCTCTCAGCGAATATTCGATTATATTGTCCGAGCTTCTGGAAACTGAAAATTCTCTTCCGCCTCTGCTTTCCAGAACGAGTATATCTTCGGGAGCATCTTCTTTCTGCATTTTTGCATAAAATTCGAGAGTGAGCCCGTTCTGATTGGCGGATTTGGTTCTGCCGAAATTATTCACAGCTCTGGTTTTGTATTTATGCATCTTGCCTTCGCCTATTTCAATGGCAAGGTGTTTGGAAGTCCTCAAAGACATCGTTCTGGGTATAAAGCTTACCACGCCTTCCTTTGCGAACTGTACACGCATTGTGTCCCCGCTGCGGTAATACATCATCGGATCGTCGTCCTGTTCGAGTATGCCACCGAAGCTGAAGGTGTCTTTCTCGGAATTTGGAGAATACAGAATAAGCTCAGGCTGATTCCAGCCCTCTTCTTCCCTTGCCTTTGTAAGCAGGTACACGTAAGCACCTTTGCCTTCCTTCTCCACCTGAGAGAGAAGCATCTCGCCCAAGTTTTCTGTATTTTCGTAGTATGTCTTAACGCTGCCTCGCATTAGGGCATAGTTGTTGTCTGGATATCTGCAAACCTCGGCATCTGCCTTGTTTTCAAGTGTTGGTTTTTCAGTTATTTCGGCATAAAGCAGGTGTCCCTTTTCTGAGGCAAAGCTTACTATGAGTTTATCTCCGTTAGAGGCGATATTGAAGCTTTCGCTTTTGGGCGTTACTGCTGAAGGTATATCCATAAGCTGATCTATAGGCTGTGCTGTCCATGCGTTCTGCCCTGTTACAGAAGAAGTGTAGGATTCAGTGATTGCCAAAAGAGGAACATTATCCTCTCTGTCCAGCAGGACATATACATACTCGCCCGCTACAGCACCTCGAGAAATAGAATTCACCGTCTCAATCTCAATATCACAGTTGATTTTTGTAGGTGCGTTCCAGTCGAACCCTTCGTCCGGTGATCTGTAAACGTAAAGTCCGCGGTAGAACTCAGGGTTGTCTTTTGCCTGCTCAAGCGGAGGCAGGTCATCCTTTGTGTCTCTTGCAAGCACCATAGCAAACGTATTGGAAACATCAAGCTGGAATAATGAAACGTAAGGTTTTGCGTAAAATTTTTCCTGAGACATTGTGGCAGCCGTTACAGACCAGTTCTCCCCGCCGTCGTAGCTTCGTACTGTTTCCATACGGTAATAATTTATCCCTGCCTTGCTGGCTATCTTGGTAGCAAATGTCATGAGCGTATCGTCCGACAGCTTGATCATATTAGATGAGCCGTAGAGGGATTCGTTGTCTATTTTTGTCCCGTTGTTTGCATAGCGGTCGTCGGTGCGAATGTAATATTTGCTTTTCATATCGGCGAAAATTTTGCTGTGTTCATCGCTGCTAAGCTTTCGGTTGTAAAAAAGCAGCTGTGTTATGGCGCAGTCGTAGCCCGGTTCGCCTCTTAACACCAGCGTTCGGTTTTCAAAAACGTAAGAAAATCCGTCCTTCCTGTTTTCTCTGGTTTCGCTGTTGAAATCGAGGACTTTGAAGTCCGGGTAGTCTTTCTCATAATTTTTGATGTAGTAGCCTATTATGATGTGGTAGTCCGCAGGCTTCTCAACAGGCTTAAACCTGATGCTCCTCGAACTCGAGATCGATATTGCGGCCTGAGACTGGGCGAAATCCTTGATGAAAAGAGGCCTTCTGTTCACCTTAGTCTGCTGGGCAACAATAGAGGTTTTCTGCTCGTTTCTCAGGTTCGAAAGAAAGGCATCGTTGGTGTTTTTTACATTGCTCGCCTTAATGTGGATAAGAAGCCCTTTCTCAGGAGGCTGAGAATACACTGCTGAGGCTGTCAGAGCATGGACTGCTAATAATAAAATTACTGTTTTTTTAATCATATTTTTCCTGCTGTTAAACTCATAACTTTGACGTTTACCCATTATATTAGCATAATTTTATAAAAAAACCAAAACTTTGAAAAAATGTGATTGACTGATTGACAGGTGTTCCTATAATTCGCCGTTCCCTCGTTGATAGGCTAATTCAAGCGTGCGGTTGAGAAATAGAAAGCTAAACAACTTTCTTGACATTACGCTCAGTTTAGTTATATTAATGTGTCTCGCTTTAGAGCGGGAAGTTACAGGGAGCTCTTTAACAAACGGAGACAGAATCGAGCTTTTGGGTTTAACCCCTTGGGCTCATAGAGATATGGGCTCGTAGCTCAGCCGGCTAGAGCGTTCGCCTGATAAGCGAGAGGTCGAAGGTTCGAGTCCTTCCGGGCCCACTGTTATCAGGGGGCTGTAGCTCAGCTGGGAGAGCATCTGGTTTGCATCCAGAAGGTCGTCGGTTCGAATCCGTCCAGCTCCAATGTTCTTTAACAATTAAATAGAGATAGCGAAAAGGTTAATTGTACCCATACAAATAAGCGGTACAATTTCACTGTAGATTAACACATATACCTAAGTTAGTTTTTTTCAATAAGGCGAACACATTAGTCAGTTAATGATTGATGTGGTCAAGTTACTAAGGGTATGTGGGGGATGTCTAGGTGCCGAGAGGCGAAGAAGGACGCGGCAGGCAGCGAAAAGCCCGGGTTAGGAGTCAAGCATCCGATTACCCCGGGGTTTCCGAATGGGTAAACCCATCAGGGCCGGGCAACCGTACCCTGATATCATCATCTGAATGCATAGGGTGATGAGGCGAACGTGGAGAACTGAAACATCTAAGTACCCACAGGAAAGGAAATCAACCGAGACTCCGTCAGTAGCGGCGAGCGAAAGCGGACCAGCCCGTGCCTTATCCGTATAATAGTCAGGCGAATGTTTCTGGAAAGCTGAGCCACAGAGGGTGAAAGCCCCGTAGCTGGAAGCTTTTATACGGATTGGCACATACGAGTATCACGGAACCCGTGGAACTCCGTGTGAATATGGGGGGCCCACCCTCCAAGGCTAAGTACTCCTCGGCAACCGATAGTGCATAGTAGCGCGAGTGAACGATGAAAAGTACCCCTACAAGGGGAGTTAAAAGTACCTGAAACCACATACCTACAATCAGTGGCAGCCCATTAATGGGTGGCCGCATGCCTTTCGCATAATGAGCCGGGGAGTTACTGTCTATGGCATAGGTTAAGTCCTTCAGGGACGCAGCCGCAGGGAAACCGAGTCTTAATAGGGCGATTCAGTCATAGGCGGTAGACGCGAAACCAGGTGATCTACCCATGGCCAGGTGGAAGGGAGTGTAAAAATTCCTGGACGACCGAACCCACCAACGTTGAAAAGTTGGGGGATGAGCTGTGGGGAGGAGTAAAAGTCTAATCAAACCTGGAGATATCTCGTTCTCTTCGAAATAGCTTTAGGGCTAGCCTCAAGTAATACCCGTCGGGGGTAGAGCTACTGATTGGGACTGGGGGGCCACCAGCCTACCCACCCCTACCAAACTCCGAATACCGTCGGGCTTATCTTGGGAGTTAGACTGCGGGTGATAACATTCGTGGTCAAGAGGGAAACAACCCAGATCGCCGGTTAAGGTCCCAAATTTCTGCTAAGTTACAAAGGAAGTCGGTTTGCACAGACAATCAGGATGTTGGCTTAGAAGCAGCCACCATTTAAAAAGTGCGTAATAGCTTACTGATCGAGCAATCCGGTGCCGATAATGAACGGGAATAAGCAGAAAACCGAAGCCGCGGACAAGCAATTGTGGTAGAAGAGCGCAGCATTCAGCGTTGAAGCGATACGGAAACGAGTCGTGGAGCGTATGCTGGCGATTATCCCGGCATGAGTAACGATAAAGCAGGTGAGAATCCTGCTCGCCGAAAACCTGAGGTTTCCTGGGGAAGGTAAATCCGCCCAGGGTTAGTCGGCCCCTTAGTCGAGGCTGAAAGGCGTAGACGATGGAGAAGCAGGTTAATATTCCTGCACCGTGTTGTATGACACAGGCAGTGACGTATTCTTTAAGGCAGTCCCGTGAGTAGTCGAGCGGGTCCCGCAAGGGCGAGGGCGATTTACGATCCCGAAGCTGCCGGCGAGAGTACCGAGAAACAGCTGCTGCAGACTGATTACAGCGCGACCGTACTAAAACTGACACAGGTAGGTGAGGAGAATATCCTCAGGCGCTCGAGAGAACCGTCCTTAAGGAACTCGGCAAATTGACCCCGTAAGTTCGCGATAAGGGGGCCCTACCCCGCTTCGGCGGGAAGGGGACAGAAAAGTAGCTCTGGCGACTGTTTACCAAAAACACAGTTCTCTGCTAACACTTAAAGTGGATGTATAGAGAATGACGCCTGCTCGGTGCCGGAAGGTTAAGGAAGCTTGTTCACGCTCGCGACTGAAGCCCCGGTAAACGGCGGCCGTAACTATGACGGTCCTAAGGTAGCGAAGTTCCTTGTCGGGTAAGTTCCGACCTGCATGAACGGCGTAACGACTGGAGCACTGTCTCAAGGACGGACTCGGTGAAATTGTATTTGAGGTGAAGATACCTCATACCCGCGGCAAGACGGAAAGACCCCGTGAACCTTTACTGCAGTCAGGTATTGGCACCTGGCATATCATGCGTAGGATAGGTGGGAGATTATGAAGCGGCCATTCTGGTGGTCGTGGAGTCATCCTTGAAATACCACCCTTGGTGTGTTAGTTGTCTAACGGTGTTCCTTGAATCAGGGCACCGGACCGTGCTTGATGGGCAGTTTGACTGGGGCGGTCTCCTCCTAAAGAGTAACGGAGGAGTACAAAGGTACACTCAGCATGGTTGGCAATCATGCGAAGAGCGTAAAGGTATAAGTGTGCTTGACTGTGAGAGTTATCGCTCGAACAGATGCGAAAGCAGGTCTTAGTGATCCGGTGGTTCCGAGTGGAAGGGCCATCGCTCATCAGATAAAAGGTACTCCGGGGATAACAGGCTTATCTCCCCCGAGCGTCCATAGCGGCGGGGAGGTTTGGCACCTCGATGTCGGCTCATCACATCCTGGGGCTGTAGGCGGTCCCAAGGGTTCGGCTGTTCGCCGATTAAAGTGGTACGCGAGCTGGGTTCAGACCGGCGTGAGCCAGGTCGGTCCCTATCTGCCGTGGGCGTAAGAACCTTGAGAAGATGTTTCCCTAGTACGAGAGGATTGGGAAGCACTGACCGCTGGTGTACCAGTTGTGCTGCTAAGTGCAACGCTGGGTAGCTAAGTCGGGAAAGGATAACCGCTGAAGGCATCTAAGCGGGAAGCCAACTTCAAGATTAGGGTTCTACAGTTCCCTGGAAGACTACCAGGTTGATAGGCCGGGTGTGTAAGTGTAGAAATACATTAAGCTAACCGGTACTAACGAACGGATACTTGACCATATCAATCATTGATTGACTTAACGTAGGTAAACGTTAATCCGCTGTCTCTTTTTCTTTGAATATAACGCTCATTTGAGCTTATAATAATCTTGCTGGTGACTATACTGAAGGGGAAACGCCTGATCCCATTCCGAACTCAGAAGCTAAGCCCTTCAGGCCGATGATAGTCTAAGCGAAAGTAGGTGATCGCCAGCTTTATGAAGCTCCTCAGGGAAACTTGAGGAGCTTTTTTAATGCAATGGCAGAAAAAGTGAATAATACTGGGGCAATAAAACTGCAGGACAAAGCCTCTTAGCGCGAACCACCAACACCTTATCAGCAAGATAATAATACACGGAAGGGAATAAATTTTTTCAGACATCCTGAATGGTTCATAAATTGATATCAGAATTATTAATGGTATAATAGCTTTTACTTTTGAAGACGGCAAACTATTGTATATGAATATTCGTAAATTCTATTTAAAGGAAGTGATTTTGAGACTGTAAGCTATGTTAAGAAATAAAATACATTTCGATTTTAGAAAAGAAAATGCCATTCAAGCTGTAATGTGGTTTTTGAGCAGGCACGGATATAGATTAGACCAGATGAAAGCATTGAAACTGATGTATCTTGCCGATAAGGCCCATTTGGCAAAGTACGGCAGGCCAATTGCAGGGGGCAGCTACTACGCAATGAGATATGGTCCTGTTTGCTCAGAGCTTTACGACCTTTTCAAAGACCCCTCTGGTATCCCTTTTCACTTAGAAGACAATTTTCTAAAGGCAGATGAATGCGAATATGAAGAAGATTGTTTGTCTGAATCTGATAAAGAGATTTTGTCTGAGATAAATGAAAAATTTGGCTCCAAAGATCCGTTTTCTTTAAGCAGCTACACTCACGAATTACCTGAATATAAAAATATATGGGATGAGAACAGAAAAGAGGGCAGGAAAAAAATAGATTATGAAAGCATTATTAACGATGAGGAAATGAAGGAGATAATTGTGGATGACCAGTCTGCTTGGGATTTTTGATGGACTTGCCAGAATCTTTAACAATAGATAAAATTCTCAACACACCTGGCGCCGCTTTCAGAGCAGTGCTTCAAGAAGAAAACGAAAAGTTCAGGTTTTATTTCATAGCAAACTCAGACCCGCAAAATCAAGATAAATTATTGATGCTTACTGCCACATCCCGCATAGAAAGTGTAAGGAAAAAATTTCCGAAAGAAGTGCTTGTGCTTATAAAAAAAGCGATTTCCCCCAGCTTGAAGAGGATTCATTGATTAATTGTGAGATGGCAAAAGTGAAATTGAAATCACAGCTCAGAGATAGTCTATTAAAGGCTAACGATAACGGCAATTTGCTGTTCTTAGCCCCGCTTCCTGAATCGCTTCTTGTAAAAGTGCGTACATCGATCGCAAAGTGCAAAACAATTCCTCCAATAGACAAAAGACTTGCAATTGCTGAAGAGTGAATATTCCTGCGCTGTTAATTTCAGCCCTTTTCCTTGTAGTGCGGTTTTTGAGCCCATTTAAGTTTGTATGCCAGCACGTCCCATTCGGTTTTATCGGGGTTGCTGATTATCTCGAAATTTTGCGGGCTTTTTTCAATTTTAATGCTCTCAACGTCATTTAGCTCGGCAATGTTTTGCCCGTCTGCATTTACAGAAGAGCCCTCGTTCACCGAGAGAGGGTATATATGAATCACCTTCCTCGAATCCACCACCACCGGCCTGAAGCTCAGCGAATGGGGATTGAGCGGGGTAATGCAAACCGCCTCTACATCGTTTGATATAATCGGCCCGCCCGCTGAGAGGTTGTATGCTGTTGAGCCTGTGGGGGTGCAAACAACGATTCCGTCGCCAACGCAGCTTGTTACCGGGCTGGAATTGACCTCGATTTCCATTTCAATCGTGTTGAATGGCCGCCCGGAGTTTATTGCTATGTCGTTAAGTGCGCATGCCGTCTCCACTGTACCGTCTTTTTTCACCGTCTCGCAGTTTATCAGCTGTTTCTTCTCAACAGCGAATCGGCCTTTGAAAATCTGGTCGAAATGCTTCTCGAGATGTTCTAAGCTGAATTCTGCGAGGAATCCGAGCCTTCCCATATTTATCCCCGCAGCGGGTATTCCCGCTCCGAGAAGGCTGTGTGCTGCGTGCAGGATAGACCCATCCCCGCCTATTACAACAGCGATATCGGCAATGCCGGCAAAGTCTGCGCAGTTTTTTCTGCCGAAGCAGTTTTCGAGAATTTCCGCTTTGCCCTCGGCGAACTTCCTGAACACTTCAACCGCCTCGGCGGATTCTTTCCTTTTTATGTCTGCAAAATATATCAGCTTCATAAGGAGTACTTTCATTAAAGAGAAAGTTTTGTACAAACTTTTCTGATTATATAAAATCCACCCTTTCAAATAAAGCTTTTTTATCCGCCCAGTTCTGATTTTTCTCTTCAGCATTAGCGTGCGTACGAATTTCGGCGCCAATTGCTTGCAATTCCGAGAGTATAGTATATATTCGATATTGTGTTACAAATGGAATTAACCAGCTTTGTTTTAAGGCTTAGATATTATGATATGTAAAAAATGCGGCAAAAGAATCGGCGATACAGATAAATACTGCCCCGAATGCGGCACAGCTCAGTACGGAAAGCGAGAATCGAATATCCCGCAAAAAAGCGAAGACAAGCTCCCCGAGAGGTTCAGGGAAGTTGTTAAAACCATTCTTACCGCTTCAATAATAATGCTGATTTTCTGGATTATAATCAGGCAGCCTCGTATAATGGTAATAGCGGCGATTTTCAGCCTGATAACCTTTTTTCTGATCAGGATAAACAAACGTTAGGGAGATAGGGTTGAGTTCGATTGACAGAGATAAATTCGCCCGCCACTGCGGCGTAGAGATATTAGAAACAGCAGACGGGTATGCCAAGGCCAGGATGAAAATAGCAAACGAGCACCTCAACGGGCTCGATATGACCCACGGCGGGGCTCTTTTCACGCTCGCAGATACAACGTTTGCAGCCGCTGCCAACACGCACGATTTTGATGCGGTTGCTGTGAATGCCAACGTTTCTTTCCTAAAGCCCACAACAGCAGGCGATGAGGTTGTAGCCGAGGCGCGGGAAGTTAACCCCCGCGGCAGGCTCGGCTGCGTGAAGGTGGATATTACAGACAGCAGCGGAGACACTGTGGCAGTGTTCGAAGGGCTTGCATACCGCAAATTTTGATTAAGGAGCAGTAAATTGAAACGTCTTATTATTTTCCTTCTCGTACTTTCCGCTGTAAGCTTCGCAGATGCGGAGAAGTATTACGCTTTGTTTATGAATTCCGGCAAGAGCGGTTATATGCTCGAGAAGCAAACCCGCAGCGACGGAAAAATCACAACCGAAAACAAAATCTTTATGGAGATGACAAGATTCGGCACAACACTTTCCATGGAAACGGTAATCGAGTATGTTGAAACAGCCGATTTTGAGCCCAAAGAGATGAGCTACGAACTTAGCATGACCGGCACAACCGTTAGAAAGCATTTCACAATCAGAGATGGTCAGGTTAAGATCGTAACGGAACGGGGCGTTTTTAAGGACGACTGGAACGAGGATATCCTCTTCCCTGCAGGCATCGAGCACAAGCTCTCCGGCGCAGAAATCTCTGAGGGCAGCGAGATAGAAATTATGAGCTTCGACCCGGAAACCGTAAGCCCTGTTCGAACGGTAATGAAGTTTGGCAGGAAGCAGGATACAAAGCTTCTCGGCGTTCCCCGAATGCTCTACAAGGTTCAGACTAGCGAAAACTACGTCGCCGGGGGCAGCACAGTAAACTCTGTGGGCTGGTGCGATGAAAAGGGCCAGCTTTACAAAACCACAGTGAATATGATGGGCATAGAGCTGAGCTTCGTGCGGTGCAGCAGGGAGTTTGCCCTGAGCGAGAATGAATCAGTTGATTTGCTCGAGCAGACACTTTTGGAAAGCCCCTGCGAGCTTGAAAGCGATGATTTCCAACGCCCGATGGTATATACCCTAAAGCTCAATAACGACTCTTCCGGAATACCTTCAACCGGTATGCAGAAGAGCGAGAATCTGGGCGAAAATAAGTACCGCGTTACTGTTCACCCTTCACCATCACAAAGAAGAGTAAAGCTCAGCGAGGCCGAAAGAGAAAAGTACCTCAGCGAGACAGACTACGTGGATTACAAAAGCCCGGAGGTTCAAAAGCTGTTAGACAAAATCGACATGCCTGAGGGCGAACTTGCAAAGGCACGGAAGATTGAGGAATTTGTGCATAAATACATTGACAAAAAGAATCTTGCCACAGCCTATGCAAGGGCATCAGAGACAGCAGTGAACAAAACCGGAGACTGCACCGAGCATTCGGTTCTCACGGCAGCTCTATGCAGAGCAGCGGGGATCCCGTGCAAGGCAGCGGGCGGGCTCGTGCATACTATGCAGTTCTTCGGAGAGAATAAATTCGGCTTTCACGCTTGGAACGAGGCCTTCGCAGGCGGCAAGTGGGTAGGCCTTGATGCAGCAATAGGCAAAAACGGCTTCGACAGCTCCCATATCAAGCTCGTGGAAGGCAAGGGCGAGATTATAGATTTCTTCGGAATTATCAACGGTGTGGAAATTCTTGAGTGCAGCAGGGGCGATAAGCCGGAGGGCGAATAGAAAGCATATCACGTAAATCAGGGCAAAATCGGGGGAAATTTGGGTAAAGAAGTTTGTATAGCAATGAGCGGCGGGGTGGACAGCTCTGCTGCTGCTGCCCTTTTGCGCAGTGAAGGGTTCAAGTGTTTCGGCGTGTTTATGATCACCCACGAGAAAAGCGGCAATGATAGAGAAGACGCCGAAAAGATGGCTGAGAAGCTGGGCATCAAACTGCACGTGGTTGACCTTCGGGATTCTTTCAAGCGGGTTATGGATTATTTTGTGGAGGAGTATAAGCGGGGCAGAACGCCCAACCCCTGCGTTTACTGCAACAGAATCATCAAATTCGGCGAGCTTTTCGATTATGCAAGGCAGCACGGGGCTGAGTATTTCGCAACAGGCCATTACATCCATCAGAAAAACGGCCGGATATACGCAGGCATCGACGAGAAAAAGGAGCAGTCTTACATACTCTCTATGGTTGACAGGAATGTATTGTCGAGGGTTCTCTTCCCTCTCGGGCTGAAGAAAAAACAGCAGATACGCAAGATTGCCAGAGACCTCGGGCTTGAGGTGCATGATAAGCCAGACTCGCAGGAGATATGCTTCATCAGCGAAGAGAACTACTTCGACCGTCTTGAAAGAGAGCGGCCGGATATTGTAAAAAAGGGCAGCGTTTACGACACGGAAGGCAATCTTCTCGGCAGCCATGAAGGCATACACCGCTACACTATCGGCAAGCGAAGGGGGCTCGGGATTGCTCTTGGCAAGCCGATGTATGTGGTGGATATAAACAGCGAAACGAATACCGTTGTGCTGGGGGAGAGGGAAGACCTGCTGAATGACAGGATAGTCGCAGAGGATTTAAACTGGCTTACAGAGCCGATATACGAGGAGTTTGAGGCGAGGGTGAAGATACGATACAACAGCCCTCCCGCTGAGGCAAGGGTTTATCAAACTGCCGGCCGGCTGCATATTGAATTTGCCGAGCCTGTAAGCGCTGCCACCCCCGGACAGGCGGCTGCGGTTTATGTGCCTGAAGGCGATAAGCTCGTCCTCGCTGCTGGGGGATGGATTGGCAGGAATTAAAACCTGCGGGCAGAGAGCTAAGCCTGCATCTGAGAGAGCGATTTTACCATACATACCGCCTCCCCGGGCGGGGTGTCTGTAAACTGGGTGAACTTTTCGATATCACTGCTGGTTTTGTCTCTGTTTATCCGTTGGTAGCCAAGGGCGGGGAAATAATCAGGAGCTGTTTTGGTTAGCAGGTACAGATCAGCGATGCCCTTCTCGGCGCAGATCCGCTCAATCCGGCTTACAAGCGCTCTTCCCAGACCTCTGCCTTTGGCCTCATTGCAAACTGCAAGCGAGCGGAGCAGGCCGTCTGCGCCGGAGAGCTCAAAGCCGGCAGTACCCAGAGCCCTGCCTTCGTTATCTTCGGCTATAATGAAGTTTTCGGCCTTCTGCTCTGTTAAATCGTAACTCGGCAGGCCTGCCTGAGCAACGATTGATCTGATAAGGCTTAAATCTTTTCTAACCGCTCTTCTGAATTTCATAACTGCCCCGAATATTTTCAAAACTTTTTGCGTTTATATAATTGGCAATAGCCGCTTATTTTCAAGCATTTTCCAAAAAAGAGAAGGCAGACCATACAGCCTGCCTTTTTGGGGTTTTATTGTTTGCCAAAACCGCTGCTACTCAAATGTGATTTTCACGTTCCGGCTTTGATAAACGCTTTCCTTGGGCAGAGTGATTACAAATATATCGCCGTCCGGGCTGCCTGCTTCAACGGCGAAAGGCATCTTTGCAGAATCTTTTTCTTCGAGCTGCCAGCTTATCTGTTTCCCGTCTGCGAGTACCCTGCTTATTGTTTTAACGCCTTCAGGTTTATGGATGCGCAGTTTCCAGCTTCTTTCCTTGAGGGAGTTCTGGAATGTACCGTCTGCCTCAGAGATCTTCACATCCAGAACTTTTCCGCCGTTTTCCGGCTTGCAGGAGAAGGCGGTTTCCCTGCAGAAGCCTTGTTTGTAGTCCCTGCTCATACGGTCGTCTTCGTAGAGCTGGGCTTTTGCAGCGGTCTTAGAAGAGGGGTAGATATCAAGGGTTATCGGATCCCACGGCTTTTTGGCGGTATCAAGCATATTCGGGGCAAGCGGAATAACTGATCCGCTGCGCACAAACAGCGGTACTGTTTCGAGGTTTAGCTCAGCTGAAACCGTTTTCCCGCCTTCAAGCACCTCGCCTGTGAATGCGTTGATCCATTCTCCCGGCGGAAGCCATAGCGAGCGTTTTGGACTGTCCTTCATAGGCTCGTAAACAGGGGCAAAGAGGATATTATCGCCAATCAGATACTGGTGATTTGTCTTTGCCTCTTCGAATTCAGGGTAGAGAAGGTCGCAGCGTTTCATAATCGGTTCGCCGGTTTCCCAGTTCTCTCTTGCTGCGGTATAAAGCACAGGCAGCAGCCGCATACGCATCTGCATAAACCTTCGCACTACTGATTCAGAGGGGTCATCATAAGTCCAAGGGGCTCTTGTCCATCTGTGGTTGCTGTGCAGGCGAAAGATCGGCGAAAGCGTTCCAAACTGAACCCACCTGCAGTACTGCTCTGTTGTGAGGTCTCCCATATGCCCGCCAACGTCTGTGCTGAGATACGGAAACGGCCCGTAAACGCCTGCAAACACAGCATTCCTTATCTCATCCTTCAGGGAGTTCCAGTGCGAGCGGGTGTCCCCTGTCCACTGGATTGAGTATCTGTGGGCGGCGATATTGGAAGGCCGGTTGATCTTGCCGTGGTCGATTCCGTCGTAGTTTGCCATAATCAGAGGTCTGCGGTGCGGGTAGTAGTCCCTCGTTACAGCATCGTAGATATACATCCCGAAAACTTCCTTAGCAATTCCATCAGGAGGAATTATGCAGGTGTGCCAGTTTCTGTCGAACCACCAGAAATCAAGGCCTATATCGAAAAGGCCTCTAAGCCCTTTATTACGGTAGTTCACTTCCTCCCGCTCAAGCGCCTCCGCCTGCGGTTCAGGGTGGTCGTTGAAAACGATTCTCTTGCCCATGCGGTGGGCATCCGAGATGAATTTTTCCATATCGGGAAAGAGCTTTTTGTTTATATCATACCCTATAGAAGCACCAACGCGCCAGTCTGTGTCAACTACGAAAACATCCAGAGGAATGTCCCTGGTCTGATACTTCTTTATCTTATTGACAGCATATTTCTGGGTATAGGCGTAGTATCTGCTGTCCCATCCGCCGAGGGCATAGAGAGGCACAAGATTTGTCCTGCCGGTAAGCTCGATAAAATCCTGCCTGAGCCTTTTCCAGTTTCCCTGCGGGAGGAAGACGTAGATATCTTCGGCATTATTGCTCATATCCCAGCCGTTGTTTTTCAAGCCTTCAGGAGCGGGGTTGTATTCCCACCTTGAAGGGACGTATCTGGGCTCATCTGCTATCATCCAGGCCTTTGTCTTTTCTGTGGGTTCGGGAAGGTATCTGCGGTTCCTGCTCTTCTTCTCGAGCCTCCAGTTTGCACTGTGCCAGCCGGTGAGCGGGGTGTCAGTATCGTTCTTTGTGTCTTTGGTATCGTATTCTACAAACCCCTCTTTATTTTCGATATGCAGGTAGTATTTTGGGTGAGCACGGTTTTTCAGCCTTGCAAACCCTCTGCCTGCGGGCTCTTGCTGCCATTGAGCCTGTTTGATGCTGGAAGGTTTCCCGCAGCAGACGAAATCTTCATCCTTATCGAGGTAGATATAATCGCCGGTGGCTTTGTTTTTGAGTATGAACCAATTCCCACTGCTCTCTTTTTTCCAGAGGAATTTATCTGCATCTTCGTTTTCGGCATGTCCGAGCAGTTTGCCGCTGTCGTAGAAGAAGCCTCCCCCGCTGTTTGGCCAGCGGCATTCAATCGGGAAGTATTCTTCATCGCTGTCTTTGCTCCAGATTTTCCTGCCTGCAGAATCGGTTATATATGCTTTGTCCAGATTTCCTGCGTTTTGCGGAATATGAACGCTGTAGGCAGGGGTTTTAACGATTATATTGCCGTTTTCTGCACTCTTCTCGGCTTCGGCTCCGCCAATGTCCCTGTTTTGTATGTGGAATGTAGGTCGGTCTTCAAAGCCCTTCGGCCCCCGAACCTCCATACGCACAAGCGTTTCAGAGAGAGGCTGAATCCGTACATCGCCTGTAATAAAGCTCTTTGGAGCTGCAGAACAAACCGCAGCTATAGCACCAATAATCAAAATTGATGCCGAGAATTTCTGTAAATTGTAAGTCATATCTTTTTGCCTCCTTTGAAGTTTTTAATGAATTCGGTGTCTTTGTATTTCACCTGAAGCCTTTTCAGCTCAGCCTTTAGCCTTTTCACAAGAGACTGATATTCGGCTTTGCCGTAGAGATTGTTAAGTTCGTTGGGGTCTTTCTCTAAGTCGTAGAGCTCCCAGCAGTCTATATCGAAGTAGAAGTGAATGAGCTTGTAGCGTTTTGTTCGTATGCCGTAATGCCTTTTCACCTGATGCACTGCGGGGTATTCGTAGTAATGGTAATAAACGGCATCCCGCCAGTTATCCGGCTCGCTGCCTTTCAGAATAGGGACGAAGCTTTCGCCCTGAATATCGCCGGGTATATCCAGCCCTGCGGCATCGAGGAAAGTGGGGGCGAAATCCAGATTCATCACCATCGAATCGGTAACTCTGCCCGGCTTTATGTGCCTTGGCCAGCGCATAAGAAGAGGCATCCTTAGCGACTCCTCATACATAAAGCGTTTGTCGAACCAGCCGTGTTCACCAAGGAAGAAACCCTGATCGGAGGTGTATATGATTATTGTATTTTCTTCGAGCCCGCTTTTTTTGAGATAGTCAAGCAGTCTTCCGATATTATCATCGATCGAGGCGATGCAGGCGAGGTAGTCTTCCATATACCTGCGGTAGTTCCAGTGTTTGCGTTCTTCCTTGGTGAGCCCTTTGGGCGGGGTTTTCTTCAAGTCCCATTTGCGCAGGTGATTTAGAATTGTCATTTCGCTTTCCTCTGCCGCAGCGCAGCGGGTGGAGTAGTCGTCGTCGAAAGTCTCTGGTACGGGGATTTCTTTGTCCTCATACATCCCCTTGTGTTTTTCATCTGGATGCCAGCTCCGGTGCGGGGCTTTATGATGGCTCATCAAAAAGAACGGCTTGTCTTTATTGCGGTTTTCGAGCCAGTCGATTGTGAAGTCTGTGATAAGGTCTGTTACGTAGCCCTTATACTTCTTCTTCCCCTTTTCTGTTTTGAAGACCGGGTCGTGGTATTTGCCCTGCCCGGGGAGCACCTCCCAGTGATCGAAGCCTGTCGGCTCGCTGCGAAGATGCCATTTGCCGATCATTGCAGTCTGATAGCCGCACTTGCGCATCAGCTTGGGCACTGTCTGCTGTGAGCCGTCGAAAGGCTCATTGTGCCTGTTGGTTGTCTTGCCGTTGATGTGGCTGTGTTTGCCTGTCAGGATTACCGCACGGCTCGGTGCGCAGATCGAATTTGTGCAGAAGCAGTTTTCAAACAGCATTCCCTCTTCTGCGATTCGGTCGAGGTTGGGGGTTTTGTTGCGATTGCTGCCGTAGCAGCTGAAGGCCTGCGAGGCGTGGTCATCGGCCATAATGAATATAATATTCGGCCTTTTGGCTTTCTTTTCAGCCCCGATTAATGACGAACCGAAAGCAAGCGAGGCGCTCATAAGGCAGCCCGCCTTCAAAAATTCTCTTCTGGATTTCATAATTTCTCCTTTTAATATTATATTCTTCCGACCGGTCTCTGGCCGCTGCCGCGCATATTTTTCCTGCCGTCGCCAAGCTCTTTTCTAACAGATTCGGCCAGTTTTTCAAGCTCTCTAACTATCTCGGGGTGTTCGTTAATAACATTGTTATGCTCCTCGATATCTTCGTTCAGGTTGTAAAGAGCCTTCTCGGCCCTGCGAAGCTCTCTCGGTCCGGGGAAGCCGTTCTTCCCGGGCTCAACCCCTTCGCAGCCGCGGTATTTATGCGGGAATACCAGCTTCCAAGGCCCGCGTCTTACAGCATCAAGCTCTTTTTCGTAATAGTAGAAATAATATTTTCGAGGCTCTGCATTTTCCCTGCCTTCAAGCAGGGAGGTAATGTCAACGCCGTCTATTTTCTTCTCTGGAAGCTTTGCCCCGCTGAGACTGGCAAATGTGGGCAGGATGTCGATAGTCCCTGCGAGCTTATCGCAAACGCTGGAGGCGGGGATTCTGCCCGGCCATCTCATTATGCACGGAACTCTGCTTCCCCCTTCCCAGCAGTTTGAGCCTTTGCCCTCTCTGAGCGGGTCTGCTGAGCCGCCATGCTTGCCGTAATTTAGCCAAGGCCCATTGTCTGAGGTGAAGATTACGAGCGTGTTTTCGTCTAATCCGTTTCGTTTCAGAGCTTTGATAATCTCGCCCGCAGACCAGTCTATCTCCATAATCACATCGCCGTAGATGCCTTTTTTGCTCTTTCCGCGAAACTTATCGCTCACCCCAAGCGGAACATGCGGCATCGAATGGGGCAGATAGAGGAAAAACGGCTGGGATTTATTCCTTTCAATGAAGTCAACAGCTCTTTTAGTGTACATAGCTGTGAGCTTATTCTGGTCTTGCATGGTTCTGATTCTATCGATTATTGTATTGCCCTGCATCACAGGCAGATCGGGTATGCCGATGCGCCATCTGGCTTTGGGGTGGCAGCCGTCTTTGAGGGTTGTGCCGTCGAAATCCCGCGGCCACATATCATTCGAGTAAGGCAGTCCGAAATACTCATCAAACCCCTGCTGAAGCGGAAGGAACGGATAGCGATGGCCAAGATGCCATTTGCCGAATATCCCGCAGCGATAGCCTCTGGGCTTTAGCACCTCGGCTATGGTTTCTTCCTTCGGATTGAGGCCTCGGTTTACATGCGGGAAAAGGGCCTTGTATATCCCGACACGCGGGTGATAGCAGCCTGTCATAAGAGCCGCTCTGGAGGGGCTGCATACGCTCTGAGATACGTGGAAATCGGTAAATCTCATCCCCTCAGCGGCCATTTTGTCTAAGTTGGGCGTTTCGAAGCCGTCGGCGCCGTAGCAGCCTACGTCTTCATATCCCTGATCATCTGTGAGTATTACAACAAAATTGGGAAGCTTCTCGGACGCATCAGCGGCTGACAAACTCTCTGCAAGCCCTGAAAAGGCCGTTAAAGCTGCAAGCCCTCCGGCGCGTTTTAAAAATAATCTTCTGTTTAACCGATTCATTTTAAACTTTCTTTCACTATTCAGCCTCAATAAGCTTTATATAATCAAGCCCGAACATATACCTCTTAACCGCTTTTGGATTGGCGCCTTTGATCTGCACCTCAATGCTATTCTCTCCCTCACGTATTTCGGCTTTCCCGAGCAGGGTTTCTCTTGCCTTAACTGCCGGATTGAAAAGATCAAGACCCTCTTTCATAAGCCTACCGTTGACCCTGATATCCACTACAGCGTAGTCTCTTGCCTTCGTCAGGTTTGCGTAAATCTTGAACTTCCCGCTTTTTTCGCTTTCAAAGCTCAATACAAGCTTTTGATTCGGTTTTCCGTTCTGCCACCAAACCTGCTCGTCCTCGCTCCAGCCGAACCTCGTATTCTTCTGAACAAATGCCCTGCCTCCTTCGCATCGCACTATCTGCATCCTCTCGCCTTCAATCGCGCCTTCAATATCGATCTGAACCCTTCCCTCTTCGCTTATATCAGGCAGAGGCTTGATCGCCTCTTCGGGCTGGGGGTCGAGATTCGAGCTGGAATCTTTCTTGGCATACCAGAACATCACAGGGGCATAATCTACAGTGGTTTCCGCCCAGTGCCAAAGCTCCATATCGAATTTCAGGCTTTTGCTGAACGGAATTGCGTCCAGAGAGCGGAATCTGCTGTTCACCGTAAACCCGCGCTGGAAATTGCCCGCCCCGCAGGGCTGAGCGTGGAAGGCAGCGCTGAATTTCGCCGGCCTGCACCATGCATAGCCGTAGTAGTCTTCTGTACCTGTGCCGAAGTGGGACGGGAAATCTTCGCCGTCGATGTAGATCTTCTCATCGCCCTCGCCCCACCATCTCGGAGCGTTGTTGAAAATCGTGAGCGCATCGCCCACATACTTGCCCCTGCCGTTTATTGTAATCCAGTTCAGATCGAACGCCCCGTTGGCGGGGTTGTCCTTATTGCTGCGGGTTTTTATATCTTTCCACTGCTTCCATCGCGAATGGAAGTAGAGCGAGTTTTCGTCCCATTGCCAAGGCTCTGTATAGACCTCTGCCTTCTCGATATGAACAGTTCCGCTGCCGATATTCTCGATAGCGAGCTGGGCATCGCTTCTGAAAGGCATAATCCATCTGCAATACATCGTTCCATCCTCTTTAACGCCTGCATAAAAGGTCTTGTAGGGATGGAGCTGGTATCCAGTGGCGAAGAAATCGCCCAGAGGAGCCCATACAGCGGGTTTGCCGTCGAAGCGGATTTTGATAACGGCTCTTCGAAGAGCCTCTGAGACATCCCCGCCTCCAAGCTTAACTTTAATACCGCTAATGCAGCGGCTGCCGGCTAATGTAATCCGGCTTTTATCGCCCTTTTTCAGCATTGCGCTGAAAGATGCAGCGGGTTTTGAGCTAAACTTCAACCCTTTTTCCAGCGTTTTCTGCACCTCGCTGATGAGTGCTTTGTTTTTCTCGAGCTGGGCCAAAGAGAACGTCTTTACATCGGTTCCCTTCGTATATTTTCTGCAGTTGATTATGTAGTAAAGCGCCTCTCCCTCAACAGCTCCTCTGTCTATAAAGGCGCCGGTCTGGTAGGTTATTTTGCAGCCGTTAGAATATGGGATAGGCAAATAGAGGTTATGGCCGCGCTTTGCGTATTCTGTAGTTTTGGCAACAGAATTGCCCAGAGGTGCTTCTGCGAGATAGCCTTTGTCGAGGACATCGGCTATAGGGGCTTCAATTTCCGGTTCGCTGCTTCCGTTGAAATAGAACCGCAATGTACCGTTGCTGAATTCGCCTCCGCCCGGGCCGTGCCAAGTGCTCCAGAATCGCACTACCGCACCGGGGCCTTCGGCATCCATCAAAACGAATTCTTTTCTGCCTTCGTTTTGCTCTGTTCTAATGAAATGGCTTCTGTCTTTATTGTCCCACCAGCTCGGGACGCCCTTGTCCCGGGAATCACGGTCGAAGCTGCTGAACTGAAGACACTCATACTCCGGCTCCGGCCACTGGGCAGTAATACGCGGATTCACCATTTCCTCAAGGAGTGAAGGAAAAGTTACAGTTTCGCTCAGCCCTTTATCAGCTACAATAAGGATGCTGAATATCGCAATTGCAGTAAAAAATCGTTTTGACATTTAAAACTCCTTAGATAAAAAATTTCTTAGAATAAAATCTGAAGCGCAACTTTTTTCATCGCTCCAGAGCACTTCATTTGGTGTCCGATATTTTAAACATTTCCTTGGTCGATTATTGATTAAGGCGACAACTTTGTCAAGTTCCTTATCACTAACTTTCTTAAAATCAGTTCCCTTAGGGAAGAACTGACGAAGCAGGCCGTTTGTGTTTTCATTAGTTCCACGCTGATAAGAACTGTATGGATCAGCAAAGTAGCAGCATAGGCCGACTGTTTTTTCCATCTCTTTAAACTGGGCAAACTCCTTGCCATTGTCAACTGTCATCGTTTGACGCTTGGACTTTGGTATCTTCCTGAACAACCTTCGGGTGGTTTCATTCATGCTCTGGGCACTCTTATCTTTCATCCTGCCAGAGAGCAGATAGCGGCTTGCACGCTCGACAAGTGTCGCAATAAATGAACCGTGTCCTTTACCGCTGACGCTGTCACCCTCCCAATCGCCGAAGCGATTACGCTTGTCAACAACCTCCGGACGCTCACTGATCGAACGTTTGTTCGGTATCCGGCCACGCTTGTCATTACTGCCGTGCTTCTTTCGTCGTTTGCGACGGCCTTGACGCAAAAACTTGTAAAAAACACCGCCGTCAACCTTGTCTCGTTTAACCCAACTATATATGGTCAAAGGGCTTACACGCATTTGAATGTCATCTGGATAGTCTATCTCAATGCGGCCTGATATTTGTTCAGGGGACAGATATTTTTTGAGTTTACCAATCACATACCGCCTCAGCCGTCCGTTTTCTTCAAGGTGATAAGGCTGTTTGGATTCAGCCCTACGCCTGCGATAATACCGCTGCGCCAGATGAGGCTTATACTCGCCTGTTGAGCTGATATTACGCGACAGTTCCCTGCTGATCGTACCTTTATTACGACCAATCAGTTTGGCAATATCCGTCATATTTTTTCGTTCTGAACGCATTTTTAATATGCTTTCCCGTTCATCAATGGTAAGATGTCCATAGCCCATTACGATTCCTTAAATAGAGTTCTTTTTTTGTCAAAAAACACTCTATCGGAAACAACCGTAATGGGTGCTCTTTTTTTACTTTTTAAAAGCAATCGCCATCGCTATAATAGATTATCTTGTTGCAGGGGATAGGGCAATGCTGGAGAGCAACCCGAGCACCGCAACAATCTATACTGGATAGAGGCGGCTTAACCGCCGCCCTTATTCTTTATCTATCCAGGCAGCTAAAAGCGATAAACTCCAGCCCGCCACGCGGGCTGATTAAATTAGCGAAGCGTTGCGCTTCAAATTAAAATCTAAGTTTTAGTATAATATACTGTGCGAAAAGCGTTTTTTTTACATAAAAAATTGGATTCGCTTGAAAAATTTTTATAATTAGCTCGTCAGCAAGGCATTAAAGCTTCCAGCAAGACGATAAGGAGAAAAAATGAAAAGACGTGAATTCCTTCAGGCATCCGCCGCTGCAGCGGCTCTTGGGTCTTCATCCGCTGCATCTGCAAAATCACCATCCGAGCATTCGCAGGCTCTATCAGAACACAAAATCAGCTCGATACAGTACGACAGGGTAAAGCTGAACTATCCCCGCCATGTAGGGCGAAATTCCCGCCTCGGACACCACGGCAGGGGACCGACAGTCAGCATCTGCAAAATCCGTACAAACAAAGGCGCAGAGGGTTGGGGCGTGTTCCCGGCAGGCAGAGACAGAGCGGGCTTTCTGAATGATTCGCTAAAAGGCATAAAAATTTCAGAGCTTATATCCCCTGCCTCAGGCATAAAATACTCTGCTCCCGAGCAGCTTGATATCGCCCTGCACGACCTTGCCGGCAAGATTCTGGATATGCCGGTTTACAAGATGCTCGGCGCAGAAGGCCCAGCGAGCACAAACTGCTACAGCGGTATGATATACTTCGACGACCTCGACCCGGAGGACAACCCCGCAGGTATAGACAAGGTGCTCGAGAACTGCCGATACGACTACAACTTCGGATACAGGCAGTTCAAGATAAAGATAGGGCGCGGAAAGAAATGGATGCCCGAGAAAGAGGGTATGCAGCGGGATATTGATGTTACAAACGAGATTGCCAAGGCCTTCCCTTATGCCACCCTGCTTGCTGATGCAAACGATATGTACACTTATCAGGACACAATCGAATACCTCAAAGGAATCGGCGATACAGAGCTCTACTGGATGGAAGAGCCCTTCCGCGAAGAGGAAGAAGGCTTCAGGAAGCTAAAAAAATGGCTCAAGGAAAGCGGCAAATCAACCTTCATTGCAGATGGCGAATGGGGACCTGTTCAAGCGCAGCTCATATCGCTGGCAAAGAAAGGCCTTCTCGACTATTACCTCACAGATATTATCGGATTGGGCTTTTCGCCTTGGAGGGATATGATGCCTCGCCTAAAAAAGATGAGCATCCTCGCCTCGCCGCATGCGTGGGGGTCTATGCTGAAAACATGCTATATCTCCCACCTCTCAAGAGGGCTCGGGAATATCCCCACGATTGAAGGGGTAACCTGCTTTTCCGATGACGTGGATTTCTCAGGCTTCGAGATTGAAAACGGGAAAATATCCACCCCGGAAACACCGGGCTTTGGCCTCAAACTTCTCAAAAGCTGATTAAGCCGGAAAAACAAAGAGCATAATTCCGCAAATTCCTCTGCGGGGCCAAATAAGTAAGAAACTCCCTGAGGACAAGGCGGAATTGCGGGCTCTGAATGGGCTGAGAGAAAATTGCAAACTGCAGCGCAGTACTGTGCGCCCCAAGCGGATTGATTCGGCTTTAAAAAGCTTTGCCGGAAAATATTGTCGCACACTTAGAACCGGCAGCTCCCCTTTATCTTGGCTTTATGCCGAGAAATCGCTATATTTTCAGTACGTTTTTGAATTTCTGTTCAATCTCTTCCCTGCTTATTTTCCATGCAATTACCGTAAGCGAAGGACGCTTGTTTGAAGGCTCTTTTCTGCTGAAAACTTTTCCGCATACAACTTCTATATATTCGAGCTGCCCGTCAAAATTCACATAGCCTTTGAGCCTCAGGATTTGATTTTTGAGTTTGTCCAAAAGCGATAAGAACTCTTCTCTGCTTACGTTTCCTTCCGGAGTGAACGAAACAGCGATTACATCCTCAGGCGGGGTCATTGATATGCCTGCAGATTCTCTTTCAATGCGTTTTGTTTGGATGATATCCTCAGCAAGCCCTCTGCCGTAAGTGCCGAGGGTAATCCTTGCCTGCGGGTTGTAGTTTCTCACCAGCTTCTCAACAGCTGCAATCTCATCTTCATCTGCGATGTCGGTTTTGGTTATGTTTATTAGATCAGCATACTGCACCTGAGATACAGCAGGCTTGAGGAAAGGTGCAATTTTGGTGAAGTTTGCCGCATCCACGAGGCATACATTCGCCTTTATCTCAAATCCCTGCTTAAATATCGGTTCTTTCATAAAGCTTTCAATATCGCACGACTCCGCTATGCCGGTAGCCTCGATTATAAGTATATCTGTATTTGCCTGCTCCCTGATTTGGGTAACGGTTTTGATGAAATCCGTTTTTGTGCAAACGCAGAAAACGCTGCCTTTGTTGATTTCGTAAAGCGGGAAAGAGTGGTTTTCCAGAAGTTTGCCGTCAACGCCGATCTTCCCGAATTCATTGATTATAAGCGAGATTCTCTTATCCCTGAACTGTTCGCTTTTCAGGATTGAGTTCAGGGCGGTGGTTTTTCCCGCCCCAAGATACCCTGTTAAAACATAAACTGAAACTGCCACAGCATTCCTCCTTAATCAAACAGATTCAGCCTTCTTCTGGAGCTTTTTCCTTATAACCTCTTCAAGCTCCTCTTTAGGCGGGATTCTTGAGATGAACGAAATCTCACCGTCAATGCAGACGGTGGGGATATTCTGAACGCCCAGAGCCGCCATAACTTTAAGCCCGTCGCGTGTTTTGATTTTGTGTTCCTGCCATTCCACTTTGTCTCCGAATTTTCCGCAGACCGCTTTTACCGCATCCACCATATACTGGCAGGGCGCGCAGGCCTCGGAGTCTAAAGTGATAACGTTTACCGTTACCTTCTGAGTGTCCTGATAATTCGGCAGGCTTATATCCTCGAATTTAATGCTCTCATCGGGCATATTTCTAGCGATTTGCTGTTCGTATTCATCCTGCACCACCTTCGTAACCGCCTCGAGATTTTTTGGCGGCGTTGCATAGGGCAGATCGCATCCCGGGGCAAGGATGAAACCGGTTTTCCCTGCGCTGTCAATGCACCGCACAGCATCTTTAGCTGAATCAGTCTCCGAGCCGAGAAGCAGAACTGTAGTGAGCTGGAGGTTTCCGCCAAAGCTCACCTGCATCCCCTCACACTTCTGTTTCACAAATTCAAGAGAGATATTTTCGTCTATAGAGATGTTTTCCGGTTTGCAGTCCCGCATTGCCTCGATATTCTGCTGGGCATGCCCGCAAACAAAGAATGAACCGGCCGCACCGTTTGCCCTGATAAACTCAAATATTTCTGAGGCATAGGGAGAAACAAACTGCTTGAACATATCCGGGCCAATCTGGCTTGTCATCGGGTCAACCAGTGCAATAATATCGCAGCCGGCGTGAATATAGTATTCGCTCATTTTCTTGGCAACTTCGCTGCAGTATGCGATCAGCTGCTTTACGTAATCCACATCCTCAAACATTTTCATAAATATATCAGTGCCGAGAAGGTGCAGGGCAAGCGTGAAAGGCCCTGTGATTGTTGCGTAAAGTGCGATATCCGGATTCTTCTGTCTTATTGTCTCGGCGGCTTGCAGAACAGTCTTAATCCTGCCCTCATCCTTTTGGGGCATCCAAAGCTCTTCGAGTTTTTTGCCTTTAGTCAGCGGGTGTCCGAATACAGCCGGCGGATTGTCCTGCGAGTATTTAACGTCGCATCCGAGCACTTCAGCCTCTATCTGGAGATCGAATGTTACCGGCAATCCGTCGGGTTTGTATCTCTCTATCGCCAGCTGAGCTCCCTCGGAGATAAGCTCCGCTGATTTGAAATACTCCTCCGCTCCTATTCCCAGAAGCGAGGCCGCATGGCTGCCCACAAAAGGAACCCAAGGTATGCGGTCGGTTTCTCTGCACCTGATAGCGTTTAGTACTCTTTCTCTGCCTGTCATAATATTTCCCCTAATTGCTTAATAGTTGTTTTGATGGTAGTATTCTAAAGCAAAAGTGGGAATTATTCTTTAACTATCCAAGCTATTAGTAGCAGTATTGTGCTAAAATGCTTTGAAAAATTAAGCAGCGGAAAACTCTTTAGCACTTTTTTGCTGTGCATTTTAGTAAATCTGCTGCAAATCAAAACGCAGGCCTCTGCCGCCGAAATCTCTAAGCGTTAAGACCGGATTAAAAGACTTTTTGTTAATGCTTGACAGTATGAAAACTTCAGATGTTAAAATGCTCAGTGTAAAAATTGATCAAGCAAGGTTATTTCTGCAATTTACTCAGCAAGTCTATAAATCTCGCTGCCTGCAAGGAGGAATGCCCCGAGGGCGTAATCCTCAAAATTCGGCTTTTTATCGTATTTTACAGGCTGGCCGTCCGAGGGCTGCTTGCCAGTGCTCTGGACATATCCGAGAAAACCGTCTGTGTGCAGGGCGTGTTCAGTCATAGCGACCCAGCCCTTAATTGCAGCGGGCATATAATCAGCGGGCTCGAGCAGGCCGTTATTGATTCCCCAAGCCATCCCGTAAACAAAGAAAGCGGTTCCGCTGAGCTCCCTGCCGCCGAAATGCTCGGGGTCGTGGAGGCTTACGTCCCAGAACCCGTCTTCCCGCTGAACCTCTTTAATCGCCTTAGACATATCTTTGAAATCCTTGATGTATTCGTTCCTGTGCGGCGCGTTTTCCGGAAGCACATCCAGCACCCTTGCAAGCGCAGCATACACCCAGCCGTTTCCCCGAGACCAGTAGCAGTTTTTCCCGTTAGGGGTTGTGTATGGCGGGTCGAAATCCTTATCTCTCCACCACAATCCATGTTCGGGATTGTAGAGACCGCTGTCGCCGTGTTTGTTTCTGGTATAGGAATACATCTCATACATCCTCCCGAAATACTTATCATCCCCGCATACCACCCCGAGCTTTGCAAAAACGGGCATCGCCATCTGAATCGCATCGATCCAGTTCCAGTCGTCAATTTTTTCGCTGCTCACCATACGATCAATGCTCTTTTTGATCTTGGCGATCCTTTCAGGCTCGGGCTTTATCTGATACAGCTCGATATAGGTTTGGCCGCAGCATTGATTATCTGCGTTTCGGGTTTTGGTGCCTCCCCACATGCCCCAGTCGTGCGATTCGCCCCACTCTACTGCATAATCATAGTATTGCTGACTTTGGCTTTCTTCCGGCTCGATTCTGTAAAGCGCCATAAGCCCTTCGTAATATGTTCCGCGAGTCCAGATATTGCTCGGTCTTCGCCTGTCGGTAACAGTATCCTCGCCCGGGTTCGGCCATTTATCCATGAAATACTCATTTGCAAGCCGCATATTGCTGAGGATGCTCTCTTTTTTCAAGAGCGCCGTTTCTTCATTGTCTAAGGCTGCATCGCCTGCACCTGAGACAATCGAGCTTGATACGATAAGAAGTGTGAAACAAAATGACAATACGTAAAGACAGCTTTTGTACATTTTAAAGACCCTTTAATAAAAACCATATAAAATCTCTGAGCCCATTGAAATACCCCTAATCAAAGGCTCGTTTACCGCAGTTTTCAGGTTACAAAAAAAATACTGAATATGCAATAATAATTTGCCCGTTCGATTTTCCAATTTCGCTTGACTTAACCCCTCTTCTCAATCTAATACCCCGCTATGCTGAAAATCGGAGACTTAACATTATCGTGTCCGCTGATATCTGCCCCGCTCAGCGGCTATACAAACTGGGCAATGCGAAATATCTGCAGGGACTTCGGGGCAGAGCTCACTTTCCCCGGGGTGTTTCTGGCAAAATCCGCAGCGATGCCGAAGGTGCTAAGCAAGCAGTGCTTCAGGCCTTATCCGGGAGAGGAGCTTCTCGGCGCCCAGATTATGGGCACAGACCCCGAGATTATGGCAAAGGCAGCCAAGGATCTCGAACGCACGGGCTACAAGCTTTTAGACCTCAATTTCGCCTGCCCAGCACCGAAGGTTTTGAGGCGGGGAAGAGGCGGTCATATGCTCTCGAAGCCTGAGGCCGTGGGCGAGATTTTCGAGAGGGTGCGCGGGAGCATCAGCCTGCCGATATCTGTAAAGCTCAGGACAGGCTTCGACAGCAGCCCAGAATCGCTTGAGAGCTTTTATCAAATCTGCGAAAAGCTCAGCCGGCTCGGGGCAGATGCGCTGGTTATCCACGGGCGGACAACGCTCCAGAAGTATTCCGGCTCTGCGAACTGGGAGCCGATATATGAAATCAAACGCCTTCATCCCGAGCTAACTGTAATCGGCAGCGGCGATATCTTTTCCCCCGAGTCTGCAGCTGAAAAGCTCAATGCCGGCTTAGACGGCGTTTTGCTTGCAAGGGGGATCGTGGGAAATCCATGGCTGATAAGCGAGGCAAGAGCGATTGTCGAAGGCAGAGAAAAACCGGCCCCGCCCACCGTTCAGGAGGCTGGCGAGGTGATGATTAGGCATATCAGGCTTCTGCAGCAGATTCAGGAGGAGGGAAGGGTAACGAGATTCTTCCGAAAGTTCGCCTCTCAGTACTGCAAACGGCATCCAGAGAGGAAGAAGGTGGTGCTGGAAATTATGGAGGCAGAAATAGAAACGCAGCTTCTCGAGATAATCAAACGAAATTTCAACTGCTGATATAATTCACATTACAATAAACCAAACAAAATGCTCTGGACGAGAGTTAGGTTTTATCCACATATTTTATGTCTTTTTACCACGAAGTCATAGAAAGACACGAAGGGGATATGTTTTGGTAAAACTATTATCCACAGATGACACTGATCGCACAGATAATTTTATGAATGTAAGAGCTTGCTGTAAAACAATTTATAACAAAACTTCCTGCCCTTCGAGCCCTTCGCGGTTTAAACCAATCCCACTTGGTTCAAAACAAATTACCCGCCCAAAAAATCTTCCTCCGTTTACTCTCCGACTGCGGTAAATGGTTTTGCCAAGCCTGTCCGCCGAAGGCGGAGAACAAGCGGACAGATTCGTGGCAAGTGGCGAGTGGCAAGTGGCGTGTGGCGAGTGGCGAGTAGCAAGTGGCAAAATCATCAGTGAGAATTAGCGTGAATTAGTGGTTAGTAATTCCTCAGCACATCTTAAAGCTCCTCTTCGCCGGTAATCTGAGACCTTTTTAGAAAAGCCCTGCCAATTGTCGCATACTGCAGATCAGCCCAAGCAAAAAGCACTTTACAAGACTTTGAAAAGCCTTTATAATACCGCACAATACATACGGAGGATTCCTTTCTTTAAGCAGGGAAAAATGACAAAGCATACAAACACCGCACCTGATTCAATGCAGGTTAGAACAAGGCAGGGGTTCAAAGACAGCCTCAATAAATATGTCCAGATTTACAGAGAATGTCAAAAGGCCGATGGAGCAGGATAATGTCAGGCAGTCAGGATAAGAATTTGAGCGGGCAGAACGATATAATTATCTATAACAGCCCAGACGGCAAGTCTTCAGTGCGGCTTTATTCCAAAGACGGCACGCTATGGCTCAATCAGTATCAGATTGCTGAACTTTTTGCCACCTCTAAGCAAAACATTGGCCAGCATATAGCTAAAATACTAAATGACAAAGAGTTAGACAAAAATTCAGTTGTAAAGAATTACTTTACAACTGCCGATGACGGCAAAAATTACAGCGTTACTTATTACGCTCTTGATATGATTTTGGCGATTGGTTTCCGAGTAAGAGGAAAGAGAGGCACCCAATTCAGGACTTGGGCAAACCGAAACCTCAAGGAGTATATGGTTAAAGGGTTTGTGGTTGACGATGAAAGGCTTAAAAATCCTGACGGGAGACCGGATTATTTCGACGAGCTTTTAGAGCGAATACGTGATATACGGGCATCGAAAAAAAGTTTTTATCAGAAACTTAAAGATTTGTTTTCTTTGAGCAGCGATTATGACAAAACAGATAAAGCAGCGCAGATGTTCTTCGCTGAAACGCAGAATAAACTCATCTATGCCGTTACCGGCAAAACTGCCGCTGAGCTTATTGTCTCCAGAGCCGATGCTGATAAGCCCAATATGGCTCTTACCTCTTGGGAAGGCTCTATAGTGCGAAAGAGGGATATTTTTACTGCTAAAAATTATCTCTTCAAAGATGAAATCGACACACTGAGCCGACTTGTAACAGTATTTTTGGAGACAGCAGAATTAAGGGCAAAAGAACGCAGAGATTTAACGCTCGATTTCTGGCGGGATAATGCCAAAAGAATCATCCAGCTTAGCGATAGGAAGATACTCAAAGACCGGGGTTCGGTAAGCAATAAACAGATGGAAGAAACGGCAAGGCAGATATACCAGCAATTTGATGAAAAAAGAAAAGCTTTTGAGGCTCGAAAAGCAGACTTGGAAGAAATTAGAGAAATAGAAAACCAAGTCGAAAAGAGATCTCAGCATTAAGATATAAGCCCGCAGCTTTGCCCCCTGCTTTATTTGCTGTTTACAATCCTTGCGTAGGAATATAGAATAACATCAGTGTTTCAACTTCGCTAACCACCCGAAACAGGAAACAGGAAATGAGCTTAAAAATATATAATTCGCTAACCAGAGAGAAAGAGAGCTTCAAGCCGATCAATGAAGGTTCAGTTGGTATGTACGTATGCGGGCCTACCGTTTACGGCGATGCCCACCTCGGACACGCAAAAAGCTACGTAAGCTTCGACATCATCGCCCGATACATCGAATACCTCGGCTACGATCTGACATACGTTCAGAACATAACAGACGTAGGCCATCTCACAGACGACGCCGACGAAGGGGAAGACAAGCTTGCAGTGGCGGCGAAGAAGCAGAAAAAGCATCCGATGGCGCTGGCCGAATACTACACCGCCAGCTACTTCGAGGATATGGACAAGCTCAACTGCCGCAGGCCGGATATCAGCCCGAGGGCCACAGGGCACATCCCCGAGCAGATAGAGCTTATCGAAAAACTTATAGACGCCGGCCACGCATACGAGGTGAACGGCTCGGTATATTTCGATGTTACAAGCTTCAAAGGCTACGGCAAGCTCTCCGGCAGGAATCTTGAGGATATGCTCAGCGGAACGCGTGTGGATGTGAAATCGGAAAAGAAGCACCCCGCAGACTTCGCCCTTTGGAAAAAGGCAGAGCCGAACCATATAATGCAGTGGAAGAGCCCTTGGGGGATGGGATATCCGGGCTGGCATCTGGAATGCTCGGTGATGAGTATGAAGTATCTCGGGGATACAATCGACATCCACGGCGGCGGGCTGGAGAATAAATTCCCGCACCACGAATGCGAAATCGCCCAGTCCGAAGCGGTAACCGAATGCCCCTTCGTGAAATACTGGCTGCACAACAATATGGTTACCGTTGATGGAACGAAGATGGGCAAAAGCCTGAACAACTTCATCAACCTGAAGCAGGTGTTCGCCGGCAGCCATGAACGTCTCAGCAAGGCCTACGACCCGCTTGCTGTTCGTATGCTGATCCTCAACAGCCACTACCGAAGCCCTCTGGACTTCTCCGATGCGGCTCTTTCTGCGGCGGAAAGCGGGCTCGATAAGATATCTTCGGCTGTGAAGGCCGTTAGAAGGGCGGCCGAGAAGGCCCCTGAAGGCGAGATGAATCCGAAGGTGCAAAAGCAGCTTGAGGGCCTTCGCCACCGCTTCGAGAAGGCGATGAACGACGATTTCAACACGAGTGTTGCGCTGTCTGTGCTGTATGAGCTGGTAAAGCTTGCAGAAAAGGAAGCGGGCAAAGCAAACAGGGCATCGCTTAATGCAGTTGATGAGCTCTTCAGCTCGCTGGGCGGGGATGTGCTGGGCGTTGTGCGCGAGAGCTACCCCGAAGATTCCAAAGCGCTTACAGACCTCGCAGACTACCTTATGCAGGATGTAATCGAGAAACGCGCCAAGGCCAGAGCCGAGAAAAACTTCCAAGAGGCAGACCGCATAAGAGACGAGATGGCAAAGTTCGGCGTTACCTTCAAAGACACCCCAAACGGAACTGAATGGGTTATGCAGTAACCGGTTTTCAGCAGGAAATAATGATGGCAAATTTTGGCTTCGGATCAAGGAACGAAACCTTTACCGAAATGTTCGGTAACGGCAGGGGCTTCTATGTGCCGAAATTCCAAAGGGACTACAGCTGGGGCGAAGAGCAGTGGGACGATTTCTGGCAGGACCTCGCAGAGCTTCAGGCATCGGGTGAGAAAGGCTCGCAGGAGCCTGGCGAATCCTTCCATTATATGGGATATCTTGTGCTTGAGGGCTCCGGCGGGAAAAACTTCCGCATAATCGACGGCCAGCAGAGAATCACCACAATAAACCTTATGATACTCTCTGCCTTGAAGGTTCTCAGAGGCCTCAGCGACCAAGAAAACAGCGAAAACGAGCAGAGAGAAGAGCAGATTAGAAACCGTTTCATAGGCGAGATGGATTATGTTTCGCTTCTAACAAACAGAAAGCTCCATCTCAACGCAAACAACGACCGTTTTTACGAACAAACGCTCGTGCAGCTTGAGGATATGCCCGCAAGGAGGCTGAGCAAGTCTAACGATCTGCTGAAGAAGGCCTTTAACTGGTATTATGAACGTATCGCCGAAAGCTGCAAGACCAGCATAGATATCGCAAACTTCATAAGCCGTCTTACCGAGCAGCTCTTTTTCACAACCATCTATGTGCGTGATGAGATAAACGCATACTCAGTTTTTGAAACGCTCAATGCAAGAGGCGTGCAGCTCTCGCCGACAGATCTTGTGAAGAATTATTTCTTCTCAATCGTTGATAACAACGCAGAATATTTTGATGCCGTTGACAGAGACTGGAGAGAGATAATAGAAATCCTGCAGTCTGAGCAGATCCCCGATTTTCTGAGGATATACTGGAACAGCAGAAGAAAGCTTTGCAGAAAGAGCCGGCTTTTCAAATCGCTCAAGAAAGAAATAAAAAGCGAAAAGCAGGTTTTTGATTTTCTCAGAGATTTCCGGAACAACGCAGATATCTACAGGGTGTTCAAAAATCCCGAAGAGGGCGATTTAGACCCCGAACAGAAGATGCTGCTCAAAGAGCTTAAGCTCTTCAGGGTAAAACAGCCCTACCCGCTTCTGCTGAGATGTTTTAAGATGTTTAAGACCTCTGATTTTACCAAAATCCTCAAGGCCTGCAGCATTCTTTCATTCAGGTATAATGTTATCTGCGGGCTTAATCCAAATGAGCAGGAAAAGGAGTACAACAAAATCTGTCTTGAGCTCGACCATGAAAAAGAGGCAGGATTTGTGATTGAAAGGCTTAGGGAGATTATGCCTCCCGACGAGACCTTCAAATCACATTTTGAAACTAAAACGCTGCCGAAAAGCAGGAACAAAATTGCAAGATATATCCTGCTTGAGCTGCCGAAAAGCAGGAACAAATTGGACATAAGCTTTGAAAGCAGTAAGTACGATATCGAGCATATACTTCCGACAAACCCGCAAGAGGAAAACTGGCAGGAATTCAGCAGCGAAAACCTCAATATCTTCAGCGAGCGAATCGGAAACCTCTGCCTGCTTAAAAAGAAAGAAAACCAGCATCTGGGCAATAAACCATACATATACAAGCTCGATGTTTACAAAAACAGCAAATTTAAAACAACACAGGCAATAGCAGAGTACTATCCGCAGCACTGGACACCTGAAGCGATAGATTCAAGGCAGAAGGAAATGGCAAGGCTTGCCTGCGAAATATGGCGGTTTTGAGATTGGGCAAATGCTATGTACAATATTGGAAGAGAAGCAGACACGTTCATAAACGCCAAGGTTGATACAATCAGCCGCGGGAAGACCCGCAGCAATCAGAGCAGAATAAACGAACTCGAAGACCAGCTCGACAGGCTTATCCTCGTTAATCGTGCGCTCTGGGAGCTGCTCAGCGAAAAGACAAACCTCACTGATGACGAGCTTTTCAGCAAAGCTGCCGAGATAGATATGCGAGACGGCGAGTTGGACGGCAAACTCCGCAAGGAGCTGAAGAAATGCGCCAGCTGCGGGCGAACATTAAACCCCCGCCATCAGAAATGTATGTACTGCGGCAGCGAAAACCTCAAAAACGACGCATTTGATGCAATAAAATGAGCAAGATCGAAGAAAAATTGAATATCGTAGAAGAGAATATCCAAGCCGCCTGTGAAAGGGCAGGCCGGAGCAGGGATGAGCTGCGCCTTGTTGCTGTTACGAAAACCGCAGCGCCCGAGCAGGTGGTAGAGGCGGTTCGCCTGGGCTGCACCAACCTCGGGGAAAACCGCCTCCAGCATTTCTCCGAAATCAGGCAGGCCGCAGAAAACAGCGAAGAAATATCAGAGCTTCTGCCCGGCGTCCGCTGGCATATGATCGGCCATATGCAGAGAAACAAGGCCAAACACTTCCTCCCGCTGATGGATATGCTCCATTCGCTCGAATCGCTTAAGCTTGCCGGCGTTTTGAATAAGCTCCTCGCAGAACAGAGGAGAAAGCTTGAGGCGTTCATTCAAATAAACTGCTCCCGCGAAGAGCAAAAGTACGGCGTGCCTGCGAGCGAGGCTGCAGAATTCGCCGCAAGGCTCGCAGAGCATGAGAACATTATACCCGCCGGCATTATGACTATGGCAGTTTTCGAGGCCAGCGAGAAACACCTCCATGAAACATTCGCCCTCGCACGTGAAACACTGACAAAAGCACGAAAAGCACTTCCCGAAAACCTCAGAGAAGGCTTCTCACGCCTGAGCATGGGGATGACAAACGACTACAAAATCGCTGTGGAAGAAGGGGCAACAGACCTCCGCATCGGCTCGGCCATATTCGCCTGAATCAGTTTTGTTTTTCGGCTCTAATTCAATATGTTAGTCAGTTCGGTATCTATCTCAGACCAATTCTGATTGAGGTTTACGATTTGAAGCGAAATCTTTCGGCCTCCTCACCTCCACCCAGAGAATAACCTTAACCCAATTTACAGGAAAGATTTTACACTATCCAAAATCAAGGCTCGATTATTATGTCAAAAAATATGCCGATAAGGCACCTAAGCTCTCTGAGTGGATGGAAGAAAATCTGCCAGAAGGACTGGCAGTGTTTGAATTGCCAAAACAACACAGAAAAAGATTGAGAACTACAAATATGCTCGAAAGACTGCACGAAGAAATCAACAGAAGAACCAGGGTAGCAGGAATATTCCCAAACGAAAAAGCTCTAATAAGACTAATCAGCGCAATAGAAATCGAAATATCAGAAGATTGGGTCGCTGGAAGAAAATACCTGAATATGAATAACGTAATAGAGGACGAAGCCGAGGACGCCAATTCAAATAAAAATCAATTTTACAGAAATAATCTTGCATGATCCTACCAAATACTTATTTATTTACTCGGCTTTGAATAGTCTTATATTGTCGACCCATGCGGCATTGGCTCCACCAATTGTTGAGGCATCATCTGCAAAAGTCCACATAAAAGAATGCACGCCTTCGGTTACTTCAAATGTTTGTAACTGCCAATTGCTTTCGCCGCTCCACCTTTGCTGAACAACTCCATCGATATAGAAATACAAGTAATCATCTTCAAGTTCGCTTGAAACTTTACAAACAAAACTAATACGGTCAAAACCGGTAGTATCGACTTCTACATACATATCACTTCTTTGATTGTTAGTAATCACTTTTGAACGGGCACTAAAGTTTCCCTCAAAAACAGTGCTATCATCAATGATCCAATCAGTATAGTAGTCGTCCCAGTCCAGAGCAGTAAAATCACCTGTTTCAAAATCATCGGTCATAACAGACCGCGGCTGAAAGATCATATCCTCACCCATCCAGCTTAATGCCAACTGTCTAAAATCAAGCAAATTAATTTTGCCATCTGTGTACCAATCGGCACTAGTACACGGCTGATCCGAGGTGCAACCTGTGAACAGCCAGTACTCTGTCAGAGTCAGAAGTTCATCAAAGTCAACTTTCTCTGCAGGCGGCTGCCAGGTCAATTGAGGATAACCGTTCATGAACCAGTCGGCAGTTCCATCACTTTTGTCAAAATCCCAGCCGGCACCGGCAAAGGTTGTTTCATTTGTCATCTCAGCAGCTGGCAGTGACGGATGCGGGCAATTCTTCCAACCAGTCTTCGTGGCATTGTTACAGATATAATAACGGTATCGCCGCCCGTCGGCCTTTTTAGAATACGAGTGGCTCATCCCGCAGCCGCAGGTTTTGCAGCGAATGATGCCTTTCAATATCCCGCCATGTTTGTTGGGCTTGGCGCAGGTTGGCACATTGCGATTGGCGGCAAGTTGGCGTTGCGCCTGCTTGAAGATTTCTTCGGTAATGATAGCTTCGTGTTCGCCTTCGTAAAGAACGCCATCGTATTGCATTTTGCCTGTATAGATAGGATTTTTCAGCAAGGCATGAACGCGATTCTTGTCGTATGGGTGGCCTTTATGTACTGTGCCTTTTCGGGTAACCCATTCCTTGGTATGCCAGCCGAACCGGCGGAGTTCTTCAACTACCGGTAGGACACTGCCGAGCCGCAGGTACATATCAAAAATCGTCCGCACTCGCTCAGCTTCGATCTCATTAATGACGAGCTTGCCGACTTCTGCCGAAATGTCGTATCCGAGCACTGGCCTGCCGCCAGTGTATTTACCTCGCTTGCGTGCCATGGCAATCTTATCGCGTGTACGTTCAGAAATAACCTCACGCTCGAACTGCGCGAACGAGAGAAGAATGTTCAACGTCAGCCGCCCCATGCTGGTGGTTGTATTAAACTGCTGTGTAACCGAAACAAATGACACCCCCTTGGATTCGAAGCGTTCCAGAATTTTTGCAAAATCCATCAGCGAACGACTCAACCGGTCAACCTTATAGACAACCACGCAGTCAATTAAACCGGCATCGATGTCAGCCAGCATGCGGCCTAATGCGGGTCTATCCATATTGCCTCCGGTGAAACCGCCATCATCATATTGATCCGGCAGGCATGTCCAGCCTTGAGATTTCTGGCTGGTGATATAGGCTTCTGCTGCTTCACGTTGGGCATGCAATGAATTGAATTCCTGCTCCAGTCCTTCATCGGTCGATTTACGAGTGTAAATGGCGCAGCGGATTGTCTTGGGTATATCTGTTTTCATTTATTGCCTTTCTTTTTCTTTAGCCCGAAGAAGAGCTTGCCATTCCAATGTGTACCGGTGACCTCTTTGGCGACAGCCGACAAACTGCGATAGAGCTGGCCATTAAATCGCACTCCGTTTTCCATGATGGTTACCACAATGCGCTGGCCTTTGTACATCCGCTCAAGTTGTGTCCCCGGTGCAACGTCAGACTGATTCGAAGTGATTGTCTGCGGCAGCGTCCGGCTGACGGTCTGAGCGTCCTCCGAGGGTGGTTTTGGCCGTGGTGAAGTCATACGAAGCCGATTCAGGTCAGCCAGCTTATTTGCCCGCTCCAGAGCTTCTTCTGAAAGCCCGCCATAGGCGTTTGCCTGCATCTGCCAGAGAATCCGCTTTATGATATGCCTGGCGTGGCGGCTGGTAGTGATCTCACCGAAGACCTTCTCATACTCTTCCCGCAGCTCGGCGATAGAGAGCTTCTCAAGGCGTTTCTGGTGTTGTTCAATTGTCATATTCATTTTTATAGCTCCTTGTGCTCTAAGGGTTTATCGATAGACACATGAAGCCTCGTTTTGCCGGAAACATCAAGTCCGGTTAACGCAGAATCTGCATTTTCTGAAAGGTTTTTGCCGGATTTTGGCGAATTTACGGAGATTCCCGCTAGTCGGCAGGCCGCTTCAGAGAACATCTCGACCAGGATGGCTCGGCGATGAGCGGCAGAGAGTTTTTCGGCATAGCTTGGCGATTTAAGTTTTGACATGTTCAGCTCCAATCGGGGGTTCGGTTTCGGTTTACCTGACACCCGTTGTTAACTCACTGAATTGTCATGCTGTCACGATAGAGCGGGGTTCATGATAGCTGGTTGTTAAGCGAAATCCGGCGGGATGAGAGCTCGCGACCAAAGTGTGGTACGTTTTGAAAAGATAGAATCGTCTGCCACGCGATTTACCCGAAGATGGTTCGATTATGGTAAGAGAGCAAAACAATAGAACTTTTGGCAGAGAGGTTTAGAGAGTTCCGGGCCAGTTCGGCGGAGAATTTACCGTTTTATTGGCAGCCCAAAGAAAACAGAGAGCGGTAGGATAGAACCGCCTTAAGCCATAAATCACCCGAAACCCCCCAATTTTACGCCAAATATGCGGATATTGAAAAAGCCCAGCCATTTCCATGACCGGGCTTCTTCGTTAATCGTTAGCAGTGGATTTTACGCCACTGGTTGTTTTTGGCTCCGTATAAAAACGGCACAGGGGTAAATTAGATAGAAATTTACTGCCATTCTATATTTGGGGCGGTTTACAGATATTATTTTTTGATGCAAAATTAACATAAGGCAATTAATGCCCCCCGATAGCCTCAGCAAAAGGTCATTGTTAAAAGAAATGTGGCGATTCAAAAATATGAAATAAAGATTATTTTCGAGATCTTCTAATGGTAGCAGCTCCTAAAGCACCTAATCCGAAAAGAAGAGCAGTTGTTGGTTCTGGAATTGCAGTACCTTGGTATTGACCTGTTTGAACTCTACCAAAAAATGCAGAATCATATCCTAGTCCAATTTCTCCATTATTGTAAGTCAAATCTTCTAGTGATCCAAAAGCGCCATTAAGCAGTCCACCATTACCAGTAAATGTTCCATCTCTATTGAAGTCAAGGAAATAATTTTCTCTTGAACTTGGAGCATCTTTAGTTGTAAGTAAGAAACCAATGTTTCCATTGTCTAATTTATAGGCTTCTGCACCAGTAGGTGTTCCATATTGTGATCCTAAAACTCCAAAGTTGATTGTGTCAGTAACTAAAAGAGAATTCAAATCCCATTCTTTTCCAATAATTTCATTATTGCCATTCACTGCGAATGAATATGCTTTATTTTCACTAGCTAGAGCTCCAAGACCGAATGAATTCAGTCCAGCACTTCCTAGTGTGCCTTGCGAACCAAAAGGAGCAAAATTACCAGTATTATTATCCATTCTATAAATCACATTATCAATTCCTAAATGTAGTGTATAATCATTTCCTAAGGACGCAGCATCCTGCATGGTATGTTCATTAGAATATTCCGCAGTCTCTTGGAAGTTTCCAGAGAAATTCTTATCTAGTTTAAAAGTGTCGGAGTTTCCGGTTAAGTAGAAATCATCAGTTGCTTGTGACATACCGTATATCGGTCTATCCGTCAATGTGGACTGATCAGGATTAAATGACACTATCGCACCATCAGCTTTCTGTGCACTTCCAACAAGTGCTGCAAGACCTACTAAACCACCAGCAAGGATGTTTCTTAGTGTTTTTTTAAATGACATTTGAATATTACTCCTTAATAATAAGCTGACATTTCCCATTTAAACTGTTAAAAACATAAATTCTAATAACGATATCCTAATTTTACAAAATTCAGACCCGCAGGGTCAATAAAATTTTATTCCATGCCTAGTTTTACTCAAAACTGTGTACATGTACGTCTTCAGCAAAAAACTAATGGGGACAGTCACCTATTTTCTTAGTTAATAATCCTATTATACTTCTCCCTTTAAATACCACAACACAAACTTTGACAAAATTTATCAGCAAATGCACTATGAAAGGCAGATGTTAGAAATTAGATGGTAGAAATTAGATTTTTTAATGGGTAAGGAACTTTCTGACCCGCGGATCCTTCGCCTGCTAAAGCAGGACACGAAGAGCTGCGAAGCAAAATCCTAAATCAAAAGCTATAAATCCGAAAAATAAGGAATCGGCTTAGCCGATGCTTTAAAAAGGGTTGTCATGCCGACCGAAGCGGTGTCCGAGTGAATGTGCTTGTTCTGCCCCTGCACATTGCCCCTCTATCTCTGCCTTCTTGTCTTCCTATAAATCCCGACCTCCTTGATGAAGATCGCAGCCTTCTCGTCTTCGCAGGCAAAGCGAAAGCGAACCTTTGCATCAGTCGAGAATGTTGCAGAATTGTGTTCGACCCGGATATATCCGTAGTCGGTCGAGCGATTGTTGAAATCGCCCCTGCCAGGTCCGTATCCTCGCTCGAATTCCCGCAGATTCACCCAATCACCATCCGACCAAAGATCGACAAAGAGTGTTCCACCTGACGCCACTCCCTCTGGCAGGTAGCGAAATGCAATCTTCAGTTCCTCGCTTGAGGAAAGGTCTATCGTTTCCCGATGTACCATTTGAGAACCTGGCGTCATTCGGACCGCCTCTTTCTCCGGATCGAGGGAGCAGTGATTGCCCTCACAAGCGAACCCTTCGAGGTTTTCTGTGAATGTCGCGCGGCGTATTTCATCGAACTGGTTTGGAATGTAGATATCGTTGAGAAATCGGATGACGGCGCCAGCCACTCCTTCGGGATCATCTTCAGGTGAATAGTGACCCGTCCTGAATTGCGGTTGCTCCAGACCAAATGCGCCTGGGGTGCTTGAAATGTATTCGTCTCGCCGATTCTGCACATCGGGCATGTCCATGCTCTCCCAGATGACCAGATAGGGCCTGTCATAGGAGGAAGTCAGAAAATCCCAGGCTTTCTGATTGGCCTTCGCTTCCGGCCAGGTGGCATCTTCAGGGACCATTTCAGGAAATGCGCGAATCGAAGCCTGATAGTCACCCGTTGGATAAGGAGCGTCGTAGCCTCTTTTCTCGGCGTCCGTGCCGGGAGGCAAGCCCATGTTCTGCCGGACGTCATTACGGAAGACCACCGCGCCGATAGGAACCTTAGGAACCGAACGGACAAAACTTCGCCAGCGATCATGGCGCTTTGCGATTCCCCATCGCCCTCGGTTCAGTCCCGCATTCCCATTGATGAATCCATCAAAACGATCCGGGTAATGCTCCGCCATCAGGCGCGCGCCCAGCGGATGCCCGTAGTCGTGACCGAACAAAACGACTTCTTTGAGAGCGAGTTCAGGGTCTTCGTCCAGTTGCTTGAACGCCTGCCGGATCCACTCAAGGTGGCGATCATACGTGTAGTCGGACTCTTTTGCCGGTTTGTCGGATTTCCCGTGGCCGACATAATCAATCCTAATCGTCCGATAACCCGCTTCGTTGATCAGCGGAACGACCTTGCGAAAGAGATACGACCATGACGGGTTTCCGTGGAGCATCAGCAAGGTGGGCCGATTGGCCGGTCCGGAGACCGCGTAATGCATGCGGATTCGGCGGTTGCCGTCTGGCAGATTCGGATCATCCACATAGAGATAACGCGGCTCGAATGGATAACCGCGCAGATTGGCGAAGTGCTCATCCGGAGTGCGCAGCAGTTCCATTGCGCCGTTCTCGGGGGCCTTCTGCTTGCTCTGTGGACTGTCGGCCTTGCGCGCATTCTTCTGGAAAAACTCCCACATGAGGTCATTAGCGGAGATGTCCTTGGTGGACTTCCCCAAGAAGGCTACGGGCGGATTCTGACCCGGCCATGTGTGTCCGCCACCCTCAATCTTGATCAGCACCACTTCCGATCCGTCCCGGCCGTTGCCCCAAGTCTTTCGCACGACCTGCATCCCATCGTCGGCGACATCCGGCAACTTCTGAACTCTCGGAACCGGGCCGCAGCCGTTCGCCTTCACCCAGGCCTGGATCGAGTGATCCACCGAGAAGAACTCGGGTCGGAGGAATGCCGGGACGTTCGGAGACCCTTTCCCCTTTCCACCCTTGAACGGGGCCAGCTCGTCCGCCGTCCCGTGGAAGTGGATGACCGACACCGGCCGAGAGGGGGTGCACGTCTCGGTCCCCATCGGCCCGCCGACCGGAGCGATCGCCGCGAACCGGTCGGCCAGTTCGGACGCTACCCGGTACGCCATCATCCCACCGTTGGAGATGCCAGTTGCGAAGACCCGTTCCTTGTCCACATTCACGACTGCTTCCAGGTCGCCGAGCAAAGCCTTTGTGAACCCCACGTCGTCGATCTTCTTCCGCTTGGCATACCCACCGACGTTGCCGGCGTTGAACGTCAGATTCTTATCTTTGTCGGTCCCACTGCCGAACGGGTAGACGACAACGAATCCGGCGTCATCCGCCTTCTCGTTAAGACCGCTCAGCCGGATCATACTCTGCGGGTTGCCGCCGCCGCCGTGAAATGCGACTACAACTGGCGTTTTTCGATCCGCTGTGTAATTCGGAGGAACGTGGATTCGGTAACGGCGTTCTTGTCCTTCTACGTCAATGGTCCGGGTGCGATCGCCCGCTCCGAAGGCGCCCCCGGCTTCCTCGGGCTGCGCAGGACGACGCATGGATCGCGCGATCGCACCGGCGAATTCCCGGAAGCTGAGCAAACCGTCGTTGTCTAGGTCAGCCCCCTCCAGACGCGATTCTAACCGTGGGACGGTTTTGAGTTCAGTCGCCGATAGCTGACCGTCTTTGTTGGCGTCCAGCCGCTCAAACCCTTGCCGCAGGCGGGGGCCGTCCTGAGCGGCCGCACAACAGACCAAGAAATACAGCAAGCATAAAAGGACGGATGTCTGTCTCATGTAAGATTCCTCCTGTCTATCGCCAGAACGACAACAATCACCTCTTGGGGTGCCTACACGACAACAAGGTGAATGATTTTGTTCAGTTTCCTATTTCATGATGCCTTTGAATATCCAGGCGGTGTTGTGGTTCTTGCGATCGTTGGCCGCGCCGTCGTAGCCGCCGGTGTAGAATTCGCGGGTATTCCAGGGCGCGAACTCGAGGGTGCGGGTGGAGACAAGCAGCGGATGCGGATCAAGGTTCGGATCGAACACGCGGACCGTGTCGTAGGTGGCGTCGGCGTGCCGAATCAGCAGCCAGGCGGCGCGGGTGTCGTTGGGCTTGATTCCCGCCACGGTGACCCAGTGGATCGGTTGGCCGGTAACCGGATGCCGGCCGGGAACGAGGCGGTTGTAGGCGACCAGCCTGCCGCCGCGGAAGTTGCCGAGCTGCTCTTTGAGGAATTGCTGGGAGTTGAGTTCATCGGTGACCTTGTGCCCATCTTCAGGGTCGATGCGGAGGATGCGGACTTCCTGTTCTCTGGAGCCGAGTATGACCTCGTGGGTGCCGTCGGGCGCGGCTACGGCTGTTATTCCGCGCAAGCCAGCGCCGGGCCGCTGTTCCGGTTTCCAGCGAAAGACCGCCGTCCACCTCGGCTCGGGGCCGTCGCGACGTACCAACAATCGCGGCGACACGGAGGCGTAGAGCCGGCCGTTGGCCACGGCAAAACCCTGGCAGCGCTTAAACGGGCTGTCATCAAAATCGGGGTTCGCATACTCCGGCGTCGATTCCCACCGGATGCGCCCGGGCACGGTAGCGTCGTAGCTGCCGCGGTAGACCTCGCCGGCGCCGGTGCCCGCAAACAGGTATTCGACGCCGGTCTTCGCGTCCCGGTGAAAGCCGAAGGCGCGGATGTAGGCCCGGTTCGCATTCGTCACGATCCGGCTTTCGTCCCACCCGCCCGATCCGTCGTTTCTGACGAAACACACGAGCGCGCCCGACCCCCGGGAACGAATCAGCCCGGCGTCGGCAACGAGCAGGGTAACGGGCGATCCCAGTTTCTCGCCACGGTGATCGACCGAGAAGGTCACCGAGTCCATCGCGTTGATTCGAAGAGCCCCCGAGAAATTGTGTTCCAGGCGCCACAATTGGTCGGGCCCATCCTTGCGGAGGATCTGCGCGCCGGGCCGTGGGTCGCTGCCGGGTTGATCGGTCCAGTAGCCGAGACCGGCGAACAATTTTCCTTCGTGCGCAACCAGATGCATGGTCTCGGTGCCGCCCAGGAAATGCCCCTCGGGATCGCGCGTTCCCGCAAGATAACTATGTTCGAAGGTCACGCTATTTTGGCTCCCCGCGCCCTCACGATCGGGCGGTTCCGCAGCGTAGGCGGTGATCCGGGCGGGAAATCGCGAAGCATCGTCGCCAGCGTGCAGCCGCATGATCAGCGCTGTCATCGGATCGTCCACCGTGCCAATGAAGGCATTGATCTGACCGTGATCAAGCGGAGCGACATCGATGGCTTGCGCCGGCGTGCAAGCCTCCCGGAGCGCGCGTGCGAAGTCCGGCGCGAAGCGGTTCAGGAGCATCCGCGTGCCGCCGTAGAAGATCAGGGTGGGCGGAATCTGCTTGTCAGGCTTTACGTGCAATCGGGGCGAGGCGTCGCGCCAGTTGGCCGGTTTGTCCGTGAAAGCGTTGTGATAGAGTGCCGTCATGCCTTTGCCGTCTTGCGCCTCGAGGTAGCCCGCGATGTCCAGTGCGGCGGTGTCCAGCAACACGTTGCTCTTGAGGATCGCCAGAGATTTGCCTTCGGCCTTGAGGAAGCGATCGTTCGTGCCGATCAGGCCGGCCAGGTGCGCTCCGGCAGAGTGCCCCATCAAATGTATGCCAGCCGGATCACCCCCATAGTCATCGATGTGATCGTGAATCCAGGCTATCGCCTTGGCGCAGTCCTGCGCGTGAACCGGATGCTGCACGCCCGCGTCGTTCGGCCCTTGCGGCGACAAGCGATAATTGATCGAGGCGTAGATATAGCCGTTACTGACGAAATGGTGCATCTTGCCGCCGACGATGGCTCGATTGGCCTTGTCGCCTCCCCGCCAGCCGCCACCATGAATCATGACAAGAACTGGGCGCCCCGTTTGCGTCGTTTTGCCTTCCGGCACGTAGAGGTCCAAGCTCAGCAGGTTCGGGTCGACGCCCTCGATCTCGTCGTAGCGGAGATCGAGATGGGCGGTGTGCGGGGGTTCCTGCGGCATCGCAGGCGCATTTCGTTCCGTTTCCGTCCTGCGATTCCGCGGCCCCGCGTTGTTGCCCGGCAGTTCGTTCTGCTCGATAACCCCGTCGCCATTGCGATCGAGCCTGTCGAACCAATCTGGGCCACCGGCTTCGGCCTGGGTGAACTTGCCGTCGTTGTCAGCATCGAGTCGTTGGAACAGGCGTTCTTGACGGGTCACCTCAGACTCCGTCTCTGGCAATGCACCGTTCATGGCCGCGGGCGCCGGCCGGTTCTGGCGACGTTCCTCCCGTCGCCAGCTGCGGGCTTCATCCGGGGTGATTGTGCCGTCGCCGTTTGCGTCGGCATCGGCTCCCGCCAAGCGTTCGGCAACCGGGGCAAAGCGGGGCGCCTCCTCGTGCGACAAACTGCCGTTGCGGTCGGAGTCGAGACGTTTGAAGGCGCGGTCGAGACGATCACCGGCGGCTTGGGCATAGACCGGGCCAGGCTGCAGCATCGCCGCGAAACAGACGAGTGCTAGGACAGACTTCATAGCGTCTCCAGGGAAGGCATTGGGGGAACGGAAGCAAGTATGATGGTCAAGCCGATGGTGATGATTACTTTCATGGTGACGAGCCCCTTCATACAGGGCGACCCTGCCGCCACGGCGGAGATTTCATTGCCAATGATTTGAGCCGCCCGGAGCGCCTTCATGGCTTGTACTCCTCGCCTTTTTGCAGCGTGCCCTTGTAGATCCAGGCCGTGTCGCGCACGTAAGCGAAATCGGCGGCGAAACCACCGAAATACCAGACCTTACCCTTTTCGTCCGGAAAGGGCGACGGTTCAATGGTGCGCACCCCCTGAAGCCGGACGCCATCGGGCTGGTTCGCGGGATCTTTGATCGCGCCCCAATCATAGGAACCGGGACCGTTGCGCACCAGGAAGTAGGCGCCGTTAGAGCCCGCCTGCGGACTGCGCGGGTGGATGACGAAAGTGGTGACCAGATAAACCGCCCGGCCGTCATCCGGGCGGGTGAACGGCGTGAACCGGTTCAACGCGGCGCCAGTCATGAAGACACCGACGTTCGGCCAGGCATCGAACACGTTCGCGAAGTAGTTCTCGTAGTTGATTTCGTCCGTGGCGGCGAACTCGTTCGTGGGTTCGATGCGCCGGATGACCGGTAGCGGCGGGCGCTCCAGGGCACCAAGCAGCGCCGGTTTGCCATCGCTTCCGGTCACCGTGGTCAGGCCGCGCATCAGGAATTCGAACGGACCCTCATTTTCAAACCAGGAATAGACCCGTTCCCATCGCGGTTTCGCTCCGGAGATGCGCCGAAACAGCCCGCCTTGCTTGCCCCGCTGCCGTTGATTCGAGTAACCGAAAGCCGCGTAGAGAACGCCATCGCAAATTTCCATGCGCTGCGGACGGCCATACGGGCCACCTGCCATCTCGTTTTCCGGGGTCCAGCGCAGCCGCCCTGGTGCTTGCGGATCGTAGACGCCCCGATAGATGCCGCCGAAGTCCGCGGCGGCGAAAACCTCGCCGTCGTGCACAATCAGGTCCCGGATGCCTGCATAACCGGGCTGATCCTCTGGAAGGGGCGCGATCCGTGAAAGGGTCCACGTGCCGGTTTCGTCATTGCGAACCGCGACGGTGAGCCACTTCTCTCCCCTGCGGATGTCGTAAAGTCCGGCCGCCAGGAGCGAGACCGGCTTCGGCAACGGTTTGCCGTCAGGATCTTCGGTGAACCGCAGCACTTCCAGGCAGTTAATGCGCAGGTGGTCCCGGCCGAAGGACTCCTCGGCGATCCACGGCCCGTCGCCGCGGTCCTTGCGCAAAATCTGCGGTCCGGGATAGCCGGGGTAGGGTTTCACGGTAACATCGCTCTTCAACATGCTGGTGCCGGCGAAGAGCTTGCCCTCGTGGGCGGTGAGCCACATCAGTTCAGTGCCGCCGAGAAGCTGGCCGTTCGGGTCGCGGGTGCCGGGGAAGTAGTCTTTCTCGAAGGTGAACCAATCGACCTGCTTGCCGATGGGAACGAGCGCCGATTCCGGCGTGATCGGCCCGCGCTCCGCGCTCTTCCCCAGCTTGGCGACGAATTCCGTCCGGGTGATCTCCCCACTGCGATCCTGGTCGAAGACCTTGAAGATGGTTTGGTTGGGGAATTCCCGTTGGGTTACCACGCCGTCTCCGTCGAAGTCCATGGCGTGATACCTCAGGTTCAGCGCCTTGTTGGCGGCTTTGTCCGCGTCGTCTTTGGGTTTGTCTGAACCGGCGGGGGCAGGCTTGGCTTCGGACGTTCCGCCAGGTGAAGCCTCCCTGCCGGGCCAGCGTGCCGATACCGTGCGAAGCTCCTCGATCGACAAAGCTCCATCCTGGTCGCGGTCCGCGAATCTGAGTATCCTGGCGAGGCTGGGAAACTGCGTGAGTTCGTTGCCGGAGAGCTTCCCGTCGCCATTGCGATCGAGCCTGTCGAACCAATCTGGGCCACCGGCTTCGGCCTGGGTGACCTTGCCGTCGTTGTCAGCATCGAGTCGCTGGAACAGGCGCTCTGGACGGGTCAGCTCAGACCCCGTCTGCTGGTTTTGCCGCCACTCCACAAATTCAAAGATGGCACCTCCCGGACCGTGATACATCAGCACATTGCCGCGTGGGTTGACCGAGCCGGACAATCCCTCCTCGGTGAGCCCCGTGTGGACAGCGTCGGCGCTCTTGACCTTGTGCGCACGCTTCGCATGCTTCTGGAAAAAATCCCACATGAGGTCATTGGCGGAGATATCTGTGGTGGATGCGCCAAGCATGGCAACGGGCGGTTCCATACCGGGCCAGGTGTGGCCGCCGCCGTCAATTTCATACAACACCACCTCTGAACCGTTCTTCCCTTCGCCCCAAACCTTGCGGATCACCCGCATGCCGTCATCTGCCGTGTCGGGCATTGGGGTAACGGTTGGTTCTTTTGCGCAGCCGTTGGCTTCAACCCAGCAGTTGATCGAATGCTCCACCGAAAAAAACTCCGGTCGCATGGATGCCGGAACATTTGAAGTGCCTTTTCCCCGCCCGCCGTTAAACGGAGCCAGTTCGTCCGCCGTCCCGTGGAAGTGGATGACCGATACCGGCGAGGCCGGGTTGCACTCCGCGGTGCCCATCGGCCCGCCGACCGGAGCGATCGCGGCGAACCGGTCGGCCAGTTCGGACGCTACCCGGTACGCCATCATCCCACCGTTGGAGATGCCGGTTGCGAAGACCCGTTCCTTGTCCACATTCACGACTGCTTCCAGGTCGCCGAGCAAAGCCTTTGTGAACCCCACGTCGTCGATCTTCTTCCGCTTGGCATACCCACCGACGTTGCCGGCGTTGAACGTCAGATTCTTGTCTTTGTCGGTCCCACTGCCGAACGGGTAGACGACAACGAATCCGGCGTCATCCGCCTTCTCATTAAGACCGCTCAGCCGGATCATACTCTGCGGATTGCCGCCGCCGCCGTGAAATGCGACTACAACTGGCGTTTTTCGATCCGCTGTGTAATTCGGAGGAACGTGGATTCGGTAACGGCGTTCTTGTCCTTCTACGTCAATGGTCCGGGTGCGATCGCCCGCTCCGAAGGCGCCCCCGGCTTCCTCGGGCGGCGCAGGACGACGCATGGATCGCGCGATCGCACCGGCGAATTCCCGGAAGCTGAGCAAACCGTCGTTGTCTTGGTCAGCCCCCTCCAGACGCGATTCTAACCGTGGAACGGTTTTGAGCTCAGTCGCCGATAGCTGACCGTCTTTGTTGGCGTCCAGCCGCTCAAACCCTTGCCGCAGGCGGGAGCCGTCCTGAGCAGCCGCGCAATTGACGAAGATATACAGCGAGCACAAAAGGATGAATGTCAGTCTCATAGAAGCTCCTCCGGCCTATCGCCGAACTTCTTATTCTACACAAATCTCTTTTTCCCATCAGAAAATTCTTAAAACGAAATTGTATCGATTCGCCATCTGGCTGTCAAGCGGTTATTGCAGGGATTCTCTTGACTCCATGGGAGGATCGCCTAAAATAACATCAGAAATTGAGTGATATGGAGATTTGTGTATAATCAGGGTATGACATTATGCAGGATTCAGGTAGCAGAATGCAGGCCGCTTCAGAGAATATCTCGACCAGGACAGCTCGGCGATGGGCGGCAGAGAGTTTTTCGGCATAGCTTGGCGATTTAAGATTTGACATATTCAGCTCCAATGAGTGTTCGGTTTCGATTTACCTGACAGGCGTTGTTAACTCGCTGAATTGTCATGCTGTCACAAAAGAGCGGGGTTGAAAAGAACGGACTGTTAAGGTGGTTGAATAAATGTTGAAATATTCAACAAAATGGCAATATAAGCCATATATTTGCAGTTTTTACTTGTAAAAGTGGATAGGGGGGGGTATAATAGATACTTTAAATAGTGTTTTGATCGTCAAGACACGCTAGAATCTGAAAATTAATGGTTTTTTTGAGCCTGTTGCATAAATAATTGTCAGTGATTGCTCTTTTACAAGTGAATAAATCCAGCTTTTCGGTTATAATAGGCCAAAAGGATTGCTAAACATGTAAAGGATTACGAAATGGCTTACAATTTCCTGCCTTGCGACCGAAATCAGGCGTATCTTCTGCCTCCCTCATTGACGGATTGGCTGCCGGAAGATCATCTGGCGTGGTTTGTTCTTGATGCGGTTGAACAAATCGACCTATCGCAGTTTTACAAAAAATACCGTACTGATGGAGTCGGCAATTCAGCTTTTCATCCTTCGATGATGGTTGCTCTGCTGATATATTCCTACTGTAGCGGCGAGCGTTCCAGCAGAAAGATAGAAAAGCACTGCCAGACGGATGTAGCCTATAAAGTTGTTACTGCCAATCAATATCCCGACCACAGTACGATCAGCCGATTTCGCAAGGATAACCAGTCGCATTTAAAGAAGTTGTTTCTGGAAATCCTCAGGCTTTGTGTTGAAGCAGACATTGTTAAACTCGGCAATGTTTCATTGGATGGGACAAAGATCAAAGCCAATGCTTCGTTATCAGCCAATCGAACACTAAAGCACCTGGAGCAGGAAATCGATAAGATGCTATCCGAGGCGGACGCTAAAGACGCCGAGGAAGACAAAGCTTATGGCGCTGATAAGCGAGGCGATGAACTGCCCGAAGATATGCGGGACCGCAATAGCCGAATAAACCGTCTAAAGGCCTGTAAAGAGCGTTTAGAGCAGGAAAAAGCAGAAGCCGAAAAACAACAGCAGGACAAGATAGATGAGCGGAAATCCAAAGAAGAAAATACCGGCAAAAAGCCTCGTGGTCGTAAGCCCAAACCTGCCGAAGAAGCTGGAAACAAAGATGCCAAAGCCAATGTTACCGACCCCGACAGCAGAATCATGAAAACTCGAAAAGGTTTCGTTCAGGGTCTTAATGCTCAGGCGGTGACAACAGAGCAACAGATTATCGTTGCTGAGGATGTGACCCAAGAGGAAAATGATAAACAGCAATTACATCCGATGCTTGAGCAGGCCGAAGAAAATCGACAGGCCGTTGAAATCGAAGAGGAAATGGGTGTGGCTTTGGCAGATGCTGGCTATTGCAGTGAAGATAATTTTACAAAGGAGCCTGCTGGTGACATTGAGTTGCTGGTGGCGACACAGAAAGATTATAAGCAGCGAAAGGCAATGGCCGAGCAACCGCCGCCGGAAGAACCGATACCGGACGGCTTGTCGCCGACAGAATTGATGGAACGTAAACTGCTGACCGAACGAGGGCGAGAATTATATAAGATTCGAGGTCAGACAGTCGAACCAGTGTTTGGGCAGATTAAAGATGTTCGCGGTTTTGATCGATTTATGCAACGAGGCATTGAGGCTTGCCGCGGTGAGTGGTCGCTGATTTGCGCTACGCACAACCTTTTGAAGTTGTGGCGAAGCAAAAAGGCCTGCTGGAATTGATAAAAAGGCCGTTTTTATTCGTTTTGACGTGTAATTTTGCTTGTTTTTTTGGCGAAAACACGATACCATATAAAAAGCTAAGAAAAGGTGTTTGGGAAACAGAGAATTGAGCCGTCTGCCCCAGACAGCCGTCGAATCCAATGGTTGGATTCGAAAATCATTGTGCAACAGGCTCTTTTAGAGGAGAAAAGAGATGAGAAGTTTATTGGCAGTTTGTTTATGTGTATGTTTCATTTCGGGTATTTCATTTGCAGGCACAGTGACGGTTGGGGGTATTGACCTTGATTTTGTGACGATTGGTAATGCGGGCAACGCCGCTGACAGTACCGGTTATGGTGCAGTCGATTATGCGTATCAGATCGGCAAATATGAGATCACCAATGGCCAGTGGAATGCCTTTGTATCCGCTGCGGGTGCACCGACAGGCAATCCAAGTCACGCTTATGACGGAAGTGCTTACTGGACGGGCACGAACGTGCCGACGAACAGTGTCAGTTGGTATGAGGCGGCTCAGTTCTGCAATTACCTGACCAGCGGTGACAGGTATTCCGGGGCCTACAATTTCAGCCAAAGCGGAGATTTTCTTGGTGTTGACCGCGCTTCTGCCATTTCGGCGTATGGCACCACATACGTTATTCCTACTGAGGATGAATGGTACAAGGCGGCGTATTACACCGGTAGCGGTTATTCGCTGTATGCCAATGGAACGAATACAGCTCCGATTGCAGGTACTGATACGAACTATGATTATGTAATAGGACAGCCCTGGGAAGTTGGTGTTGGAAATGGCACCCAAGAACAGAACGGGACCTATGATATGATGGGCAATGTTTGGGAGTGGAACGAAGCCCTGATCTCTGGTCCCAGTCGCGGCATCCGCGGTGGCTCCTACTACGTCAGCGACTTCGACCTCAGTTCGTCCATCCGGGGCAGCGGCTACCCGAACAACGAGAGCATCAGCGTAGGGTTCCGCGTCGCCTCCGTCCCTGAACCGTGCAGTTTAGTGTTGCTTGGGTTAGGTGGATTGGCTTTACGATACAGGAAACGTTAGGGGCTTTCCCTTTATCCTTTTTTTCTTTTACCCTTTTGGGGAGCAGGGGCGAAGCCCCTGCTCGCTCGAAAATTGAATTTTAAAATGAATGAATTCTGAGAAACCCAACGGTTTAAAAGGCGATGTGCCCATCTTGCTGTCCAAATGGTACGATGTCTGCAAATGGATACTGGCGAAAGTTGACAGCTTTCCAAAGAACCAGAGGTTCATATTTGGCACACGCCTGGCAGACCGGTCACTGGGGATTTTGGAAACACTGGTTGAGGCCGCTTACAGCAGCGGTGATAAAAAATTAGAGTTGCTCAGGACCGCCAATCGTGATCTGGCGGTCTTGAGATGGCTGATCCGCATGGCCAAAGATCGGCAGATCATCACGCTGAAGCAGTATCAATATGCCTGCGGTCTACTGGTTGAGTGCGGGCGTATGCTGGGGGGCTGGATAAAGGATTCCGAAAAAAGGAACCGGCCATGAAACGACATAAACAACTCTATGAGTCGGTCTGTTCCTTTGAAAACCTCTATGCCGCTGCGGTAAAGGCCATGAAGGGCAAACGCGGCAAACGGCCGGGAGCGGGCTTTTATGCCGAGATGGAGGATGAGATCATCACGCTGCAAAAGCAGCTTCTGGATGGAACCTATTGTCACGGCGGGTATCATTACTTCGAGATTCACGAACCGAAACAGCGGACCGTAGCGGCGGCGGAATTTCGGGACCGGGTGGTACATCATGCCGTTATCCGGGTTATCGAGCCGCTGTTTGAGAGACGGTTTATCGAAGATAGCTATGCATGCCGGGTGAATAAGGGTACGCATGCTGGAATGAAACGGGCGGCACATTATGCGCGGCGTTTTGATTATGCCCTGAAGTGTGACATTCGCAAGTATTTTGCCCATATTGACCATGAAATTCTTCTGTATTTATTCGCAAAGGTCATCGGAGATAAACAGCTGCTGGACCTGCTGCAACATGTCATCGGCAGTCATCGTGACGGCTGGCGGATGGTAGTGCCGAAAGGCGGGCTGCCGCTGTTTGACGGTCAGCTGGCGAGCCGGGGACTGCCTATCGGAAACCTGACCAGCCAGTTTTCGGCGAACGTTTACCTCAATCCGCTGGATCATTTTGTCAAACACGATTTACGCTGCAAGGGGTATGTGCGGTATATGGATGACTTCCTGCTGTTTAGTAATGACAAGCATCAGTTGCGGGATTGGGGTGATGCAGTCCGTGAAATCGTCAACGGTTTGAGACTGAAGATTCATCCCGATAAATATCGATTGCTGCGGTGTGACTGCGGGGTGGACTTTTGCGGATTTGTGGTGTTTGGTAACGGTCGTATTCGTGTACGTCGATCAACGGCGCGGCGTTTCCACAGACGGTATCAAAAGAACCTGGAAGCTGTTAATAATTGTTTGGGCGATGCTGCGTCTCTGTCGCAGTCAGTGGCTGCCTGGGTCGGCCATGTCAAACACGCCCAAAGCTGGAATTTGAGAAAGGCGGTTTTATGCGGTTCATAAAGGGCAGCGGGATTAATGGCGATGGATCCAATCGCGGCATCCGCGGTGGCTCCTACAACAACAACGACAACAACCTCAGATCGTCCAACCGGAACAACAACAACCCGAACAACGAGAACAACAACATAGGGTTCCGCGTCGCCTCCAAGCCCCTTACGATAAATCTGCCGGTCAGAATCGCAACGGTGTCATAGCTGCTGCGACCGTACCGTTCAGGGACTACCCGCCTGTCCTGCGGCTCACTGGTGAGCGGCAAATAACAAGGCTCTGTTTGCGGCAAGTAGATTCTCGAAAGGCGTGGACAGAGCTGTTTTTAATATACGGTTCCGGTGGAAAATATGTCAGCAGCCAAAGTGTGGTACGTTTTTAAAAGATAGAATCGTCGGTCACATGATTTGCCCGAAGATGGCGCGATTATGGTAAGAGAGCAAAACGATAGAACTTTTGGCAGAGAGGTTAAGAGAGTTCCGGGCCAGTTCGGCGGAGGATATGCCTTTTTTTTGGCGGCCCAAAGAAAACAGAGATGTGTAGGATAGAATCGCCTCAAGCGAGGCAATCCCCAAATACCGGGATTTAGAGCCAAATATCCAGATAAGAAGAAAGCCCAGCCATTTTCATGACCGGGCTTCTTCGTTAATCGTTAGCAGTGGTTTTTACGCCACTGGTTGTTTTTGGCTCCGTATAAAAACGCCACAGGGCTGTTTAGGATAGAAGCTTACTAGACCGGAACGTTTGCTGCCCTTAGAAAGAATCAAATTTTCGGACTGAGATACGAATTAACGCAACCACAGAGAACGCAGCCCAAAGAAAACAGCTTGAGCAGAGGCCCAATTTATTTGGGTTGGAAGAGGATTTGGGCCTCTGCTCAAAATGCGTATACTTTTAACATTAGCTATAGGATTAAGAAACGGTGATATTAATTCATTAAAAATCTCTGATATCGATTTCGAACAAAATTGCATTTGCACTAAAAGGAAAAAATACATGCCTTCACGACCGTTTTCAGCAGTAATTATGTCTGAGCTTTCAAAGTATGTCTGCGGTTTTGAAATCGGCCAAGAGAAATTGTTCTCGAAAAAATTCCCGTATCGCAAATGGCGTAAGATTGGTGACAAAGCTGGATTATCGGGATTGAAGTTTCACGATTTGCATAAAACATTTTGTTCGCTACTGGCACAGAATGGTGTTTCCACGGCGGTCACCCAACGACTCCTGAAACATTCCTCGCCTAATCTAAAGTGTATACAAACGTAGACCCAGTCTTACGCCAAGCAATAGAACATCTGCCAATTAGTAATTGGCTATAATGCATGTTAACAACTTAAGATGTTTTTATGCTTCTATGACCAAGTCATAGAAACTATTGGGATTTAAAATTTCAAAACAGCCTTAAATGACCTTTTCTTTTTTGATTGAGTTATCTTTTTTGCCAAATATTCGCTTGGGCAATAAACACATAAAAACCGCAGTTAAGCTCGCTAATAATGCTGAAGCACCTTGACCTCCAATACAACCTGTTTGCGCGCAAAAAGGGCACGGTCCATCGCCACCACCTGAGATAAAAAAAATACCCGTAAACCATAAAAAGAAACGCCAGAGTTTATCTGATAATATTCTAAATAATCTGATATATCTCATACAGAAGTTTTTTATCATAAGCTATCCAGCCAGTTTGAAGCGAGCATTGCAAAATCCAGAAAGTTTACCTTACCATCCCTGTTTGAGTCGGCTCGTTCGTAATAATCGTTGTATATTGAGCCTTCATCTTTAAGCCAATAATAACTAAGCTCAGCAAGGTCATAAATATCTACTGTGCCGTCCACTACCAAATCACCGGCCAATGGTTTAACATTGAAAACTAAAGTGAAAGGCTCTGAAGGTTCGTATTGACCTAAAGCATCATACATTTGCCACGTAATCCAAAATAAACTGATCCCGTCGACTGCCTGAAAAGACATATGCATGTGAGGATCGCCGCGCAGAGCATGAATTTCACTGTGATTGAAAGATTGCCCAATCTGATTAATTGTAAATTGCGGGTAATCTTTATGAACCGCTCTGAAATCTGCCGGCATTGAAATACATTCAATCATTATTTGGTAATCTTCATTGGGGTTTCCAGCAAGACATCGGTTAGGATCATAAGTATACATGGCATTGGAATTGGTTCCCTGGAAACCATCAAATCCGGGTTCACCGATTCGCCATTTATAATCGGAAAATATACTCGCCGATAGAGAATAATACCAATTTCCACTACTGCGGTATTTTTGACGGCAATCTACAAAAAGCTTATTATCATCATCAGTACCAGAGATGCTATCTTCATTTATACCGATGATAAAGTGATCCAGCGGACATTCAGCATATACATGAACAGTCACAAAGGATAAAAAGAAAATTAGAAATATATGTTTTTTCATTTTTACTATTCCTTAGGAGTTTTAGGTTATGGATTCTCCGGCCACGTCGGAGCTGATTCAGGATACCAATAACATTTACCGGGCCATTGGTAAGTATCTTCAAATTCCAGTGTTTCAACATGTCCATCTGCAAAAAGGTAGTTTGATTTTCCCATGTGGCGGTCCCATGCGATAAACTTTTTTGCATACTCGACAGAGCCTTCCCATGATTCCGGATGTATGTGGTCGGCCAATAGAAAATTTTCAGTATCCGGTGCTTCGCTGATCCAAATACAGTACATGGGTTTTCGGATCGAATCGACACGATTATAACGGTTCGTAGAGCCGCCATATCTGAAACAGACAGGGTCTAAGAGAGCATTAACCGCAAAACTGGAATAACGTTTATCCTGCTGCTCGTTTAGAGGCCTGTCCCAATCTACAAAGTTTTTGGATTTATCACTGGGACAGTGGAACAACAATTGTTCACCTGTATATCTCGAAAGAACCCTAAGCCAATACTGATCCGGGTTACTAATATGGCACGAACTGGGGGGCAGACGGTTTTCGCTGTCGATAATATAAGCCTGTACCGCAATCCCAACTTGCCGCATATTGCTGGTGCATATAAGCCTTTTAGCCTGCTGTCTTGCTTTATTTAAAGCAGGCATTAAAATGCTAAGCAGCATAGCAATAATTGCAATCACCACCAAAAGCTCAATCAAAGTAAACCCTCTGGATTGGCCAGCGATTGAATTATAGCCGAGGCAGTTCTCGCTGCCCCGGCTAAAACTGAACTTATTTACGCGTTGCATTTTTTCTCTCTATTTCTCAAAAGAGGGATTGCGCCCAAGCCTATGAGCAATAAAGAAGCAGGTTCTGGAACTGTTACAAAGGCCATTTCAAAATTATCTGATGCTGTGTACATACCACTTGCATCATAAGCTGAAAATGTTGCTGTAACTTCCTGGCCAATATCAGGCGTAAGCCAGAAATTAAAACTCATATGCTCATGAATTCCCCATGCATTTTTATCTGACAACCATGCCTTGTCCAACTGATAAGTATCTGCGTCAGCGATTAAAACAGGTGTGTCATTCGGTAAAAGCATAAAGAAATCATCCGAAACTACAGATGTCCCTTCGCGTTTGAGGTAAATATCCCACTGGGGGGTTGTGCTCTGATCAACACTTTCAAGATTCCATTTTCCCTGCGGGCCATGAGCGGAATGCCAGCCGTCAAGATGTTGCGTGCCTGACGGATCACCATAGCCGTTAGACTTGCTATACATGAATTGACATGTCCAAAGCTGTTTCCCTGAGGCATCACCTTTCATGATCGGACTGCCGCTTTCTAAAACAGGTACTAACTGCAAAAATACATCGCCATTTGCCTGTTCCCAGTTCGGCCAGCCGGGTGTAGCTGCATCGTGAACCGGCGGCAGTGAGAAGAACCAGAGTTTATCGTTATCGGTTAAGTCCGAATCTGTAGCCTTGCTTGGATTTCCCGGATCAGACCAGTCAGGTCTCCAGGTCGGATTGACTCCGATGTGAGTATGAGCTAATGTACATTCAGCGTAACTTATATTGACAAAAACACATAACATAATTAGCGTAATAATGATCTTAAGATTCATCGCTTATTCTCCTATTATCGAAGATTAGTTCGTAGAATATGTGCACAGACATACTCTATGAAAACAGAAATTTTTGATTCAAATTAATACGAAGAATTAAACGGGCGGTGCTCGAGGTATGAGATTAGGTGTGCATAGAAATGTTAGAGGAATATCATTATGATATTCAATTTTCTGTTCAATTGTATTGATCGAAAAAGTCGTTGCCGGAGGTGCGTTTATAATCTTGGAAGAATTGATAAATGTATTCTGACAGATTGGACAATTGTCGCAATCATGATGCTCGCAACCTCCTTCTATGGCAATGTGCCACAAAAACAGTGCACCTGAAATATTAGCAATGAATATTGCCAATATTATAAATGAAAAAGATTGTTTCAGTTTTACCCGCATGTCTTAAAAAAACCTTTCGAACATTCAGGTCCGATACCTTCGATCATTGTCATTTGACGCTGAAAAATGAATTCTTCTCCCAGGCCCTGCACTAATGGTGCATGAACATCAAATAAGCAAGTGACTTTGCCGCAATTAGTGCATTTGAAATGCGGATGACACTGGCGGTCGGTACATTTATCGGCCAGTTCATATTCCCATGCTTTCTTATCGACATAGGCTTTATGAACTATCCCCTTTTCGCAAAACCTTTCAAGGATTCTATAAACGGTAGTTTTATCGGGACTCCTGTCCTCTAAAGAATCCAAAATATCGCCTCTGGAAACAGGGTGATCCGCTTGAATAAGAACTTTTAGAGTCGCAATTTGCATTTGGGTGCAATTGAATCCATGATCTTTCAGTATTTTTTCAGGGTAATTCATTTATATTCTTTCCTGTAACTATAAGCCAAAACTGCAACATTGTTGCAATTATAACAGGACATAAAATTATTGTCAAAAACTGATTATCAAAAAAATATTTTTTCTTTGCAACGCACTGATATTTACTTAATTCCTTTTATAGAAAGAACTTATGTTATTTCAACGGCAAAAATAAAAGTAAATAAATTTTTCTTGACAAATAAGGCTGGCCTTATTATATTAAATGCTCCTTATTTTCAGAAAGGCAAAAATGACTCAGACTGAACAATTAAGTGCGAGTTTGGAAGACTATCTGGAAGCGATATTCAATATCATTTCAGACAAGGGGGCCGTTCGCGCTAAGGATATTGCCAAATATCTGGGCGTTAAAGCAGGTTCCGTCACGGTTGCCCTGAAAGCCCTTTCCAAGACAGATCATATTAATTATCAGCCCTATGAGGTTATTACCCTGACCTCTAAGGGGCTTGAGCAGGCCAAAGAAATCATCCGAAAGCATGAAATACTGAAGGACTTTTTTGTGGGAATTCTTGGTGCCGACCCGAAGGTTGCTGAAGAAGGGGCTTGTAAAATCGAACATGTTATTCCGGAAAGGCTTATTAAACGCCTGACCTCATTCACGGAATTTATCCAGGCCTGTCCCCGATGCGGCAGCGATATGATCGAAAAGTTCCACGGTTATTTCAATAAAATTCAGCCCTGTGAAATTGAGCAGTGTCAAGTTTGCTTAGGAAAAAGCATTGATCACTTAGAAAAGGAAAGAGAAAAAATGTCCAATTCAACGACACAAACAACCCTGTTGGATATTCCAAACGGAAGCAAATTGGATTACACTGGAAATGGTTTTGCATGCAATTAAACAGATTGTTCAAACTCCCGGACAATTCGTATATCGCGGCAATTGCGGTTGCAGGATTAACGGCAATAACCGCCGGAAGTTTGTTTTTGTTAAATACAATGGTTATACGAAATTAGTGGCAATCAAAATCGGAGATGGCCATGCAGGTTATGAAAAAAATTAATGAAAGGATTTAAATAATGACCAAGATAGGATTATTTTTTGGCAGTACAACAGGCAATACTGAAAATGCGGCTAAGATGATTAAAGATGAATTCGGGTCATCGGCAACCGTAGAATTATTCGGAATTGAAAATACAAAAACTGAAGACATTGCAAAGTATGAAATACTTATATTTGGCACTTCGACCTGGGGATATGGCGAACCTCAAGACGACTGGGCGGGGTTTGAAAGTAATCTGGGACGCATTGATTTTAAGGGTAAAAAAGTGGCGTTTTTTGGATTGGGAGATCAGTACGGCTACGCTGACACTTTTGTCGATGCGATGGGGATGCTGTATGAAATCGTCAAAGGCAGAGGGGCACAAATCGTTGGAATGACTTCAACAGAAGGATATTCATACGACGACTCGAAGGCTTTGGTTGACGGGCAATTTGTTGGACTTGCTCTTGATAATGATAATCAGTCTGATATGACAGCAGACCGCATTAAGCAATGGGTTATACAATTGAAAGAGGAGCTGAGGATATGATAGCTTTAAATGAAACATCTAAGTTTGCATCGGTATCGCCTGACCTTGAAAAACGACGTATATCGGGCGGCATGGAAGTATTCCTTCACCATTTTTATGAATACAAGAAAGGCCTGCGCAATCTCGTTCTGCACACCTGCTACAGGGATATAGGATATGGCATTATTTGCAAACTGGAACATCATAATATCGAATACCTTATTTATCCGCTTGGAAAAAAACGCATCAATGTGTTTTTCGGCAATACCGACTGTCTGGAAATCGTAAGAAGAATCGGCAAATTATGTCTCTCCAGGTATACAGCGGAAGAAGATTTTATTTTGGGCATTATGCTTGGATATGACCGCTGCCAACAGTGTGAAAGATATCTCAGGCTAAAACAAACCCGAAATGAAAAAAGGGTGATAAATCATAACAATGAATCCAAAAAAATTCCTGCATCTACGCAAGCTGTAAGCCAGCCGGTTGCACAAGGTTTGAAAGGAGGTTGATCGTATGGCATAAGCTTATAAAAGTAAAAGGAGTGCAGAAGTTAAAAAGGAGTGTTTAGGTAAAAGCTTCGAAATGGTTTCGGACCAGGATGAAGAAAAGAATTAAGTAAACAAAAAAGAATTGGAGAAAACTCAAATGAAAAATGTAAAAAGAACTTTAATGTTATTGGCAATCGCAGCGGTTGCTTTTAGTGGTGCTTCCAGTCAGGCAGCTTTCATCAATGGACAGAACTGGGCGGATAGTGTTGTAAGCTACACCAGCCAAATTCAAAATTATGGCGGCACGCTTATGGACAGTACAACCGAATTCTGGGTTCTGGGTCAATCAGATGTAGATCTGAATGGAAATATGTACGCATGGGATACTGGAGAGCCGGATTACGTTGCTGGCTGGCGAAGTGTCGCAGCTAATCAGGAAATCATTGTGGGTTTTAATACGGCCCTTGAGGATATTGCCGGTGACGATCTTGTTATCAGGTTGTATGGCGGCCCAAATGCCCAGGCATCCGTTTCGGTAAGTGAGGATAATTCAAGCTGGACCTCTATTGGCACTATAACAGGCGAATCAGGACAAATACCGGGTACTCCAGGTTATTTGTATGATGCTGCATTTGATTTTTCGGGTTTGTTTTCAGGTGACGCCTACTATGTCAAGGTGCACAGAGATGTTGCAGGCCCGCAGACAGGCATGTTCTTTGATTCGTTTGCATCCGTTCCGGAACCGGCAACTATGTTGATTTTGGGATTAGGCGCTGCTTTTGTAAGAAGGCGGAAGTAGGTTGATTTAATATATCAGGATACAGGCCGTTTAAACGGCCTGTATTCTGATTGCTAAGGCTTGATAAGATGACAAAAAAGGTTAACAACGCGTTTACTTTAGTTGAACTGTTAGTCGTTATAAGTATTATAGGGCTGCTTACGGGGATACTTATGCCTGTATTATCTGTTGCCAGAGAACAGGGAAGATGTGTTGTCTGTAAATCCAACTTAAAAAATATTGGATTTGCCCTCAGAGTGTATCTTGATGATTATGAAGGCAAAATGCCCTCTGCCGACCCTTACCCGGGAAGTTACGGCCAAAAGAGTCAGCACTGGTTTATGAACTCTGTATTGCTCAAGAATATGGGTCTTGAGGTTCTCAAAGATGAGGACGGTGAACTAATCGGTCCAGGTAAAGAGCGTTCTGTTCTGACCTGTCCGACCCACAGGCACCCCGATATGACGCGAGACAGCCCGCCGGATTACCCGGCCCAAGAGCGAGAGTATTCATTGAGTTATATGGCCAACGGAACACTTGGTGTTTCGGGGAAAGCTCTTGTTGCCATGGAATATCGTCATGAATCCGAATACAGAAGACCAAGTGAGGCAATGATGTTTTGCGACGGCAATGGAACAATGCAGACTCCGGGAACTGTCTTATATGACGGTTGTCCCAAATCGAATTTTGAATTTAGACATAGAGGTAAAGTTAACGCAATATTTCTCGACCAGCATATCGAATCCCTCAAAGAAGAGGATATTCCTTTCTGCACCAGGTTTGATGAAAGGAGATTCGGTACATTTTGGTATGCAAAGAAAAAATAAGGGTAACAAGGAATTATGAAAAATAAATATTACATATTATTAGCTATTTTGGCCTTTAGCCAGGCAGTACAGGCTCGGTATATTGAAGGAATAAATTGGGCGGACGAGGTTGTAAGCCATACGGATAAGATTCAAAGCTGGGCGGATGGTTATTGCGGCGGCCCCGGAGCACATTTCATGGATCCCAATACCCCTGCCACAACATGGTGGGTACTTGGTCCCAGCGATGCCGATGGAAACGGCGATATGTACGCCCATGACTTTGCCCTGGGCGACCGCGATTATGTCGCAGGCTGGCGGACAGGATCGCTTTTACACGCGAATCAGGAAATTATCGTTCAGTTTCATGCAGGAATTAAGGATATTGAAGGTGCGGACCTTGTTATAAGGCTGTTTTGCGGCCCTATAGCGAAAGCTTCTGTCTGGGCCAGTACTGATGGCAATGATTTTACCCAAATTGGTACCATCGAGGGGCACTTAAACCAAATTCCCGGTATAGGCGGTGAGCTTTATGATGCGTATTTTGACTTTGACGGCTTATTCACGGCAGATGTTCATTTTATCCGAGTTTTCAGAGAAGTGACCGAGCCGCAATCCGGAATGTTTTTTGATTCATTCAGCACCGCTTATATCGATCTGCCCGGCGATTGCAATGAGGTTGGTTTGTTTGGATGGTCGTTAGCGGGCGATATCAATAAGGATTGTTATGTTAACCTCAAGGATTTCGCAATGCTTGCGAATCAATGGCAAAAGTGCAATGATCCTAATGATCCCGACTTTGACGCATCGCTTTTTGATGATCCAAATTCGATACCTTCAACTTGCCACGGAGTTTGGCAGGCTGGTATGGGCTTGGCCGCGGATATTAATCAGGATTGCAAAGTAGATATTTTGGATTTGGCGACCATGATCGAAAACTATTTATGCTGCAATAATCCTGAAGATTTGAACTGTATTGTAAATTGGTAAACTAAAGGTTATTTATAATTTTTTTTGGAATATAGGTAATGCGAAAATATATATTAATTTTAGCCATAGTGGTAGGTAGTTTTTCTTTTTTACAGGGATGTGAAAAAGCTGAGAATAAATCTACAGAAATAAATAGTCTTCTCGGCCAAATAAAGCCCTTGCAGGTTCAACATGACGACAATGAGGTTTTATCCATCTCTGTCAATCAGGCAATGGCCTTTCACGAAAACCATGAACATTCTCATTCTCAAGCCGAAGATTCGCACCCATCAAATGATCACCATCTCTGTATGGGAGTTTTAACCGGATACCAGGCTATTCGTTATGCTGTTGATGAGCTTTTCGGCCAAAGCGTCCCGCAGGCATCTGACTTTGAGATTAGTGTAACAGGACCAATGGATGGCGTATGGGACATGATGAGTTTATATACGGGCAAGGAGATGAGATTCGAAGGTGAACCCCAGCCGATGGATTTGAAAAGTTTCACGTTTACGGCCAGGAAAATATCCGAGGACAAATCACTTGTGTTCGGTCTTCGTCCGGGAATAATACCTGAGGAATTTTTTGAACTCAAGAACCAGGGGGCGACCTGCGGCAACCCGGAGTTGAGCAAATTAAAACAACAGGCATTGCTGAATATTTTATCTGTTGAGCCTGACAAGTGTTTTGAGGTTATCAATAATGACAGCGATGCCGGCCAATAGTAGATCGATTCGAGTTTAGTATTAAAGAAAGGCAAATAATGGCACAAGCATCTTTTTTTGTGAACGACATCAAGGTCAAGAGAAAAGGTGATTTCATTTTTCTTTTGGCGCAAAGAAAATGTATCCACGGCACGGTTTTCTATGAGATATGTCTGACTATGCCGGCAGAGCTTATGCATCTTTTTAGCGATGTCGAAGGGGCCGAAGGGAACAAGTTAAACGGCAATATCAATGCTGATGATCTGGCAAAGCGGTTTAAGCGATTTTCAGGTGATAATTAAAATGAAGGATTCTGAAAAAAAACAAGTACTTGATTTAGTGTCTAAGGCAGATGGGAATGATTGCAAACCAAAGGTTTATGAATCGTCGCAGCTTTTCGGAAGCCACAATGAAATACAAATACACCATGAAGGTGAGCTATACCGAATTAGAATAACCCGGAACGGAAAATTGATAATGAATAAATAATTAACAATATTAGACATAACTTGCAACCCAGCAAGCAATCCAAAAGCCAGCCAGGGAGCAATAGAAGCATTTACCTCATGCATCTATTGCTCTTTTTTTATGCAAGTCTTCGAGGAAAGGAGGTTGGTGATATGGCATAGGCTTAAAAAGTAAACGGATTGAAGAAGTTGAAAGGAGTTTTTGTATAAAGCCTCGAAATGGTTTCGGAGCAGAAATGAAAATTTATTAAATGAAAAACGAAGAAGAAAGAATTGGAGAAATTCACATGAAAAATGTAAAAAGAAATTTAACGTTGTTGGTTGCGGCAGTTGCAGCTTTGAGTCTTGTTTCAGGTGCGAATGCCAGTCTTGGCGATTTGGAGCGAACAGGTTACACCGCCATGGGCGGAAGTGTCCAAGGCAGCCCACTGGGGCATATTAGCCAAGAGCCAGGTGATAGAGATTATGTCCTTTTGCAGCCGCTCGATGGCGGAATGTATGGTCCTGAGATGTGGGGTTATGCATGGATGAAATTTGATGTAACCGCAACAGCACCTGTCGATTCGGCATTTCTGGTATTGAACCAACTACCCGGAGACGGAATGGGATATGTTGAACCAACGCCAGAAAATCCGGTTGATTTTTCCATTCATTCAGTAAACGCAGATGTGGCCGGCATTACAATCGACACTGCGGTTATGGAGAATTTCAAAAATAACAATGTTGTTGCGATTCCTGAAATAACAGCCTCAATTTTAAGTCCCGGTGTCTTTAGCGTGGACATTACAGATATCTACAATGGCTGGATTACAGGAGACAACTACGGTATGGTTCTTTCGGGAGCAGGAAAATTTTCAAGCATAGGACATCCTGATGGTGATGCTCCATACCTAAGCACAACAGTAGTTCCTGAGCCGGCAACAGTAGCTTTGTTTGGCCTTGGCGGGCTATTGTTCCGTAGAAAACGGAAATAAAATAGATAATTGTTGATTTTGATATCCGGCCCTGTTGGGCAGGGCCTGATATCTTTAAAGAAAGGAAAACCAAAAAAATGAACAAAAGATATATCATAATTACAGTTTTGCTATGCGGCTGCTTAACCGGTGTATCGAACGGTTTCCAACTAAACCCTGAGCTGGATTTCTATACACCTATGTCAACAATGGTTGTTCCAGACAGGACTTATTTGCTTACCTCGAATGCATACGAGTGGATGGACATGGGATCCGGGCCGGAAAGTTTTGAAACATTGCTTTTTTTGAAATTCGACACAGATTCAGTCCCCCAGGAAGAGGTCTCTCAGGCATGGCTTAGGCTGGGTTCAGGGGCTGGAGGCACAATGGGCGAGACCTCTCGTCCAGTTTTGGTTTCCGTTCATCCTGTGGACAGGGATATTTCAGAAATGCTTGACGGGACAACATCTCCCCGAGATTTTTATGTATTTAACGATCATATTCTTGACTCGGTTGATAGTGTTATGGTCTTTCAAGATGGAGTTTGTTACTGGGACATTACTGACATTGTAAACAACTGGATTCTTTATCAAAATACTGCCGGCTCTGAGGGATATGAGAATCTGGGACTGGCTATTACCGGAAGAGATGATGCAGGAGCGTTGGATCCCAATGATAATGAGCATGCAGGTTTCTGGTCATCTCGAGCCCAAAGTATGCCAAATGCTGCGCGGCCGGCTCTGTTCATTATAGAATCCGAAGACCCATTAGATTTGCCGTGGCTTCCTGAATGGAGCGTCAATTCAGGTTTCTCTACCCAATTCTGGACCCTTTCAGGCGAGGCTGGTCGGCTGGAGCAAGGAGCAACTGCGGACGGCTATATGGAAAACAGTTTTGGTCAGCCCTATATTGAGTGGGAGCAGGAAGAAGAATTTGCCGGTTCAGAAATCATTAATCCTTTTTTAACATGGCACCCATTTGCTGACAGCCCCGATGGCAGCGCACATCCGGACTGGGTCGGGGGAGTCTATGGCGGGGTTTATCGGGGCGCAGGCGGATCGTACGATCAACATACGCTTTCGGCTTTCGTACCAACCGGAGAAGAGCAAGGTTCATTAACCGTATTGGTGCAGTATGACTGGTTTGACAGAGGTGTTGTTGATGTTAATGTTATATCCGGCCAAGAGATATTCCTCGAAAACGGCTTTGATGTATTAGTCGGTACTGCAGGGGATCACAGTTGGTACCGCAGCACAAGGGCATATGAACTTATTGACAACCCCGGAGAAATAGAAGTGGAGTTTATTATTTCGGGTCAGGAGCCCTACCTCGCCTCTTTTTCGGTTACGACTGCTTTGAATACAGCAGTACCGCAAGGTCCAGTTCGACATATTAATGACTACAATTTTGATGGGATCATTAATTTTTGTGATTTTGCTGTTTTTGCATTGGAATGGACGCAAACAGAACCACCTTTGTTTTACGATCTTACTGATAGCGGTTTTGTGGGAATTGAGGACTTGGCCCTATTTTCGGAATCATGGCTGCATACAAGTTTGTTTAGATACTTACAACAGGATAACTAACGCAGGACTAACATATGCAATATTCTACTGAAAAACAAAATGGCTTTACCCTTATAGAACTTCTGGTAGTTATTTCTATTATCAGTTTGTTGATAGCATTTCTTTTGCCTGCTTTGCGCAGGGCCAGAGAAGCAGCAAAGCAAATATCCTGTGCTTCTAATATGCGACAGATATCTCTTGCGTTCAACATGTATGGAATGTCAAACGAAGACAAAATTCCGGTCGCATCGAAAATAATGGGAGCCAATAACCCATGGATATGGGCACTTTTGCCTTATATCCAGGGTGACCAGAACAAATCACAGACATTTGAAAGACCGGCAGAGCTTTGGTTTTGTCCTTCCGACCATGATCCATACCCTTTACATTACGCCCCGCATGGTCAGGAGTACACAAGTTACGCATTGAATGGATATTATGAAGAAGCCCAGGCCGGTTCCGGATGGTCTGGCGGGTCACCGGAAATCAGGATCGGGCCTGCCGGCGGATATAAATACACCCAGCTCAGAAACCCATCAAGTGTGATGCTGATGATGGAAACCAGCTATTATGGTCAGGTTTACGACATGAAAAACCCCCATGTCCGACCATATACTTTACCATCGGAGGGACATCATCGAAATACAAGTGGTTTTTATCATAGTGGCAAAATGAATCTGATGTTCATCGATGGCCATGTCGAATCCATAAGTGGCAAAAAAGCCGATCCATGGCCCGCGCCGTTCTCGGTTTCGTCTCAGGGAGGGATATTCTGGCCCGAACTTTCGTTGCCGGATTCAATTGAAAAGAGAACGCTGTGGGGGCCAGGTTACTAATGAATTTCCTTATAAAATGTTGTTTAAGCTTACTTATATTTTTGACTGGATGCCATACAATGAATACTAATGTTGGCCGTTATGGTTTTTGGGTAGATGCCTACATAGGCGAACCTATTGCTTATGATGAATTGGTAACAGATTTATCGCAGGTCGATATTGTTTATCTTGGTGAGAGACATACACTAAAACGCCACCATGATATTCAGCAAAAAATTATTACAGAGCTGATTTTAAAAGATAAGCATATTATCCTTGGCCTTGAACAATTCGAAGCTTTTCAGCAGCCAATAATTGAAAAATATAATCGTAGCGAAATCACACTTGATCAGTTAACCGAACAAACTGATTGGCCATCACGATGGAGTAACTACCTTGATTATTGTGATATTGTAAAGGCAGTACATGATGCAGGCGGTGAAGTAGTCGGACTCAATGCCCGTCAGGAAATAGTCAGGAAGGTGGCTCGAAAAGGAATGGATTCTTTGACTAACGAGGAAAGGAATGAGTTGCCTGTTGAAATTGACACCAGTAATGAATCTTATCGTCAACATATGAATAACACAATGATGGTAATGGCACATGTAAAAAACAATCCTGACATGCTGGATAGAATGTTTACCGCCCAGGTTTGCAGAGATGAAATGATGGCAGAAAGTCTTTATAAGGCAATCAAATCTTCAGAAAAGCAAAATAGCATAGCTGTTGTCTTGTGCGGCAGTGGCCATTTGATTCATGGTTCGGGAATTCCATCTCGATTGAAGCGAAGGTTGCCGAATTTAAAAGATAGAATTGTTGTTTTAAGCGGGAGCGGAGATGTGGAATTATCTAAAAGCATGCAAGCAATGAGTAGAGATGTTAAAACTTCTCATCAACAATTGAAATGTTTTGAAACACCTGTAGCGGATTATCTACATGTTGTAAACCTTGATGGACAATTGGATAAGTACTAAGAATCAAATTAAAATAAAAAGCCTATTTCTATATTAAATGGGGGGACTCGAAAGTGTTATGTTTACACCAGCGAGTTTAGGCTTGCTGGTGCAGACGATTTAGTGAATTTTTATTTAAAATGGAAATAAAATGAAACCAAAATGTGAAAATTCTAATTGTAACTGTGATGGAAAATGCAAAGTCTGTCAATGCCGTGAAACCGTAGCAATTGCCGTGCAGTCTCAAGTCAAAGAGAAAAAGGCCGAAAGGACTGCAAAATGAATGCAAAAACTGAAACAATCAATTTTTCCAATAGTAATGGACAAAAGCAGTATCAAACGGAGAAACCCTGTGAATTTCCTTTTGACTCACGTTTTCGCAGCCACATGGATACTTACGGCTGGAGCCGGGTATCACCAACCGGCAATGAAAAAGAATACCGGCTGAATATCATTAAAAACGGCAGCAGTGAAATGAACAGGCGAACAGCTTACATTCATATTCCGTTTTGCGGTACACTTTGTACGTTCTGTAATTTCATGAGAAAGCCCGGCACTGCTGCGATGGCCGCTGATTATGCCCAACTGGTTATACAGGAATTACAATGGTATAAGGGTTCTGGTTACATTTCTCAAGGCGGATTTGAGGCACTGTATCTGGGGGGCGGGACACCGTCACTATTACCTGCTGAAGCTATGTCGGAACTGCTGAATACTGCTCGCAAAACACTTGGACTTGACGAAACGGCAGAGATCACCATTGAGTCAACGGTACATGACCTTACTCAGGAAAAACTTGATGCAATGGTCCAGTCTGGCGTAACACGCATCAGCCTTGGCGTGCAGACATTTAATTCTGATATGCGGCGGCAGCTGGGAAGGCTCTCTGATAAGGAAACGATTTACAGCACCATCGAAATGGCGAGAAAGGCCGGAATCAAAACCATTTCTTCTGACATTCTTTATCGCCTGCCGGGTCAAAATCTTCAGGAATTCCAGGCTGATCTTGAATGCGCGGTCGAGTTAAACCTGGATGGTGTATCTTTGTATCCTTTGATTGCCATGGGCGGAACACCTTTAGAAAAACGGCTAAAAGAGGGCAAAATTCCTCCATTACCAGATATTTCTATCGAGCTGGAACAATGTAAAGCAACAAAGAAGTTCCTGATCGATGCTGGCTACCAGCAGGACACGTGCACTCATTTTGTCAAGCCAACAGATCGAAATCTCTATGCGAATATCCGTCTGGATGATGGAGACTGTCTGCCCATCGGCAGCAGTGCCGGCGGCTATCTTGGCCCGCTTGTTCTTATGAACGCCATGGATAAGCAGATGTATCAGATGCAAATCTCTGGAGGCAAGTCCGGATATATGGCTTCTGTTCTGCTGCCGTCGAAATCCAGAATGCTAAGGTCGGTTACCGGGCAGCTTCAGCGTGGTTTTCTAAATGTTGAAACTGTTTGGCAGGATGGTACGTTGGAACCCAAGACTCTTTTGCAAGATAAGATTGATCAGTACCTTGAAAATGGATTGCTTGAAAAAGATGGACAGCAGTACCGATTAACCGATGATGGCTGGTGCTGGTGTTATAACATTGCAGCCGATTTTGCGGATATGGGCAAAAATGAAAGTGCCGCAAGCAGTTCTGTAATGTCATTTGCGCAAACAAGCGGCAAAAAGCCGCATCCTCATGCATTAAAATACGGCAGCAAAAAACAAGGTCACTCCATGCGGGGCTTTTCATTAAAAGACATTTCTGTTCTGGGTGTTATGACTGCGCTGGTGGTTGTTGTCCAATTTATAGCTGCGATGGTTTTACATATGACTGGGATTGCTCTGATCCCCGGCCTGATGCAGTTTGTAATGGCGTTTGCCTCCTGTATCATTTTGTTTGTCGCCATAAAAAAAGTCCCCAAAGCCGGGGCACTTAGCATTATGACAGCGGTATATTCTCTGGTAACGATGCTGTTGTCCGGCAGTATTCTGATGGGGTTTGGGCTGGTGATCGGCGGTGTTTTAGGCGACCTGACCGCCAAATGGCTTGGCGGGATTGGGAAAACGGTTCCGTTGATCATTGCTTTAGTTATCTATCGAACTTCTCAGACAACATTCAGCAAGCTGTATGCATTCATCACTGAGATGACACAGGTGCAATTTGTATGGTATCTGGTCGTGCTTTCAATCATCGCTTCTGCAATAGGTGCGATTGTCGGAGGATTAGCCGGTATAAAACTAACGGCAAAGATCTCAAAAGCGGGAGTGATGGCATGATACGCTCATTCATCCAGCGACTGGGACAGCGAAATCCGGATTGTATTTTCGAACAGCTTGATCCAAGATGTAAACTGATCATCCTTTTTGCTGTTACCATAATGATCATTATAGGCAACAGCGTTTTCTCTGCAGGCCTGTTCATAGCTGCCGGTTTTCTCGCCTTTTATTCGAAGCTGATGAAATTGTTTCTCTTTACAACTGTATTGGCGGCCATTTTTTGGGTTATTTTTATGGTGATATTCCAATATGCCCTGGACAAGCCGATGGAAGACCCCAAAGCCATGTTTGTTGGAATGGTTTTCAGAGGAACTGCACTGGCAACCACCGGATTATGGTTTGCTGTGACCACTAAATTGCGTGATATGACTATCGCACTTGAAGCCTGGAGAATCCCCAATATTATTATCCTGCCGCTGACAATTGCGGTTCGGTTTATACCGACACTGCTCAATGAATCCCTGGTCATTCACGATTCCATGCGGCTTCGACGCTTGGCTCATCGAAAGCGTGACCTGATTACCCAGCCTCATTTGATCGGCCAGAGCTATATATCACTGGTGACAATCCGAAGCCTGAAAATGGCAGATGAACTGGCCGCCGTTGCTGAGACACGGGGGCTTGCTCGCCCGAACCAAAGACAGTTTCTAAAGCCTGCAAAATTCAGGAAAAACGACTATTGCGCCCTGAGCATCCTGCTGGCTCTGGCGGCTGTTTTAACCGCAGCGTCATTATATGTAAGGGCCGCTGCATAAATAATTCGCTCTTTTAAAAGTAAATAATTCCGGCCTTTCGCACAGGCCATAAGGATGGCTGACCCTGTTTGCGGACGGAATCGAAATCAAAAGTAAAAGCCTTTAGAAACGTTTTCGGATGCTCCCGGACGCTTTTCGCGGCTTCCCGAACGGCATTCGGAGTGTCCCGGACGGCGTTCCAGACTCCCCAAACGCTTTCCGGGGCGTTCCAGAATGCTTTTGGAATGTTCCAAAACGCTTTCGGGGCGTTCCGGACGCAATCCGGGGCGTTTTGCAACGAATCAAAATGCCGTTAAAACCCTTGACGCCGGACAATATCCGGCTATAATACGACTTGTTTTGCCCGGCGGCGTAGCCGGGGGCGATTAATAAGCAAATGCAGGTAAAAATGTATCGACCGCCTTTTAATTATCCGAATAAGAGGAGTCTGTCCAATCATTGTTGGGCCTTACCGGGGGAAATATGCCTCTGAGGAAATGTAAGGATTGTGGCAACTCCGTTAGTAGCACTGCGAAAATCTGCCCTCACTGCGGCAGGCCGATGCAAAGCAGGGATATTATTTCATCTCTCGCTAGATTTTTTGTCATCGGCTTCGTCATAATCCCCATCATCATTTCAATCTTCATGTCGGTATACCACTCCGGCACAAGCACTGACTCCAACGGCAACCACGCAACTTCATCTGCTAGGGTTCCAAAGACTCCAAAGATCGACAAATCTGAGAAGATGCAGGCCGATCGCCTTAATCTCATTGAGAGACTTCAAAGGGAGGGCATCTTCGGCGACATCATCCCAAGATCTTCCGGCGCGACAATAGTTGTCAAACCAGCGTTTTACACGCTCGATTTCAAAGATAAGCAGTCGTTTGTTTCTGTTGTGTATGCGTACTACTTCGATGGTTTGACCCCGTATACGCCAATCCTTTTACGAGACTCGCGCACCAACAATAACATCGGTTCCTTTACAGTAGAACTCGGTTTAGATATCAAATGACGCAGCCCGAAGGTGTTATGAAGAAACCATATAACTATTGTTATGCCATCAAGGAAACATGATGCGGAATACTAAGCTGTTAAAGAAAGCCTTATTGTTAGTCGTTGCTACTGGTTTGATTGGACTTATTATCTGTGCCGTCTACATCCACAAAGATACGTCGCTTGATAGTCTTTCAGAAATCCCTGCACGAGCAACATCAAGTGGACTGTCCGGACAACTAAAAATCGGCGTTATTGGGGACAGCTGGGTTGCACGTCAGAAACTGGACTACGCAATTGAATCAACGGTCGCCGAATCTGGATTCGAGACAGTAGTTCTTAGCTCGGGTCATCCAGGGGCAAAGAGTCGGCAAATATATCGAAACCTCTTCTTAGAAAGTGGAAACAAAAACTCAAGCAATGCTCTGTTCATGGATGATGATTTGGATTACTTGGTAGTTGTTGCTGGGGTAAACGATTCTGCTGGGCACATTGGAAAGGCATTTTACTCTCATCATATGCTTCTCATCGTTCAGGCAGCATTAGCTCGTGGAATAAAACCTGTAATTGTCGAAGTTCCAGAATATGGAATAGAAGATACTCCATCAGTTGGTTTGCTGTCGTGGGTGAAACGGTCAATTTACCTTTGGCTGTTTGATGGTGGCAAGGTGGATGTGATAAGAGAATATAGAAAGGCACTTCAAGAAGAACTTCAAGCATCAGGTATCGATGACAAAGTTTTTCTTGTTAGATTCTCGTCAATCGCTAATGACTACAATGCCAGCAAAGATCTCTACGCAAATTCATCACATCTAAATCACGATGGATACTCGAAATTGGGTAAACTGATAGCCGATAGCATAACTGAATGGCATAACAAAGCCATGCACTCGGACGGGAATTCCGCTGCGCTTCATTTCCGCCGGTGATGGCAAGCGTTAGCATTCGGAGGAAAGTATGGCTTGGTTCGTCATAGCGATAATTGTAGCCGCAGTCATTTATGTATGGGTAAAGCGAAAAATAAGCCGGCCAGACCTCACAATCCTGCCAGAACGCTTCGTGGTTTTTGATCTTGAAACTACCGGCTTAAAGCCAGATACTCACGAAATCATTGAAATCGGAGCAATCCGAGTGAATCGAGACTCTGGTAAGCACGATACATTTCAAGCGTTGGTCCGGCCCACTAAGAAGATTCCAAAAAAGATCACTGGAATTACCGGCATTACCCAAGATATGGTAGAGAAAGACGGTGATTTTTTAGAGACAGCTCTCCCCCAATTCATTGAATTCGTAAGTGATCTACCACTCGTGTCCTTCAATGCTGAATTTGATATGGCTTTTCTGAATGCCGCAATTAGTAAAACTCAGGTTGGTGCACTTGCCAATAACCGTGTTTCGTGTGCCCTGAAAATGGCTCGTCGCGCATGGCCCGGCAGGAAGAGCTACCGTCTCAGTGATCTTGCAAAAGATGGGAGGTTGTCTTCAGATGATACCCATCGCGCCCTTGGTGACTGCAAACGTGCGATGGTCGTTTATACGGCAGCCGCTGCCAAACTGCGAAGTGCAACATAGACACAAATTAAAGGTGTCCGGTGCTTTTTTCCTACCTAATGCAGGTCAATTTTTATGCCGCCTTTACTGTAAACCGCTATTGCGGCGTGTTCTCTACGGCAAAGTCCAAAAACCGATAGCCCTCTTTTAATACACGCTGGCCGGCTACGAGCTGGATGGGATAATTAAAAAGCGGCCCATCTGTTACCACCGTGTTCAACTGGCCGGAAGAATTGAAAATAAGAAAAGGTGTCTGGGAAGCAGTCCCGATTTATCGGGCTCCGGACGCAATCCGGGGCGTTTGGGAACGAATCAAAATGCCGTCAAAAAAACCCTTGCAGCGGGATAATATCCGGCTATAATACGACTTGTTTTGCCCGGCGGCGCAGCCGGACAGCCGATATGGGAAATGGCAGATTATGCCGATGGAAGAACAAGTCAAATCAAAGCAGAGGGTAGCCGATCATGGCGAGGTTTTGACCGGTAAGCGGGAGGTCAATGCCATGCTGGATCTGGTCAAGCAGGAGACCGAGCGAATCGATTCCCGCTTTCTGGAACCGGCCTGCGGGGCGGGCAACTTTCTGGCGGAGATTCTCGAACGGAAGCTGCGCGTCGTGGAGAAGCGCTATGCCAAGAGCCAACTGGAATACGAGCGCAACGCGGTGCTCGCCGTCTCCAGTATCTACGGCATCGATATTCTTGAAGATAACATCGAGCAGTGCCGACAGCGGCTGTTCGGCATCTTCGACCGGAACTACCTGCGGCTCTTCTCAAGCAAGACGAACGACCAATGCCGCGAAACGGTCCGCTTCATCCTCGAACGCAACATCGTTCACGGCGACGCGCTGACCCTCAAGACGGTCGGCGAGCAACCGGGCTACATCGTCTTTTCCGAATGGTCGCCGGTCAACGGCAGTTTCCTCAAACGCCGCGACTTCACCTTTCACGGTCTGCTGGAACATGAGCATATACGGGGACTGCCGCTGTTCTCCGACCTGGGCGAGGATGTGTTCATCCCCACGCCGGAGAAGGAATACCCGCTGGCGCATTTCCTGGAGGTGGCCGATGCTGACAAGCAATAACTACAACCCCGACGTGCTGACCTGCATCGCCAACCTGTCGAGCGACGAGGTCTTCACGCCGCCGGGGCTGGTCAACCGGATGCTCGACCTGCTGCCGCCGGAACTCTGGAGCGACCCGCAGGCGACCTTTCTCGATCCGGGCTGCAAGTCGGGCGTGTTCCTGCGCGAGATCGCCAAGCGGCTCGACGCCGGGCTGGAGCGGCGCATCCCCAACCGGCAGGAGCGGATGAACCACATCTTCAAGCACCAGCTCTACGGCCTGGCCATCACGGAACTGACGGCGCTGCTCTCGCGCCGCTCGGTCTATTGCTCCAAGACGGCCAACGGCAAGTATTCCGTCTGCGAGACCTTCGACGCCCCCGAGGGCAACATCCGCTTCGGGCGCGTGGAGCATACCTGGGTGAACGGCCGCTGCGTCTTCTGCGGGGCGAACGAGGAAAACTATAAGCGCGGAGAAGAACTCGAAACCCACGCCTACGAGTTCATCCACACCGAAAAACCGGAGGAGATATTCAATATGAAATTCGACGTCATCATCGGCAACCCGCCCTACCAGTTGAGCGACGGGGGCGCTGCCGCCAGCGCCATGCCTCTATACCATCGGTTCATCCAGCAAGCGAAGAAACTTAACCCTCGTTATTTGACGATGATCGTTCCAAGCCGCTGGTTTTCAGGCGGGAAGGGGCTGGACGAATTTAGGGCAGAGATGCTTCAAGATAAGCGAATGCAACACCTTGTCGACTACCCAGTATCAGCGGAATGCTTCCCCGGAGTTTCTATCAAAGGGGGAGTGTGTTACTTCCTCTGGGTAAGGGACTATACAGGTCCTTGTTCGGTAACTACAATACGCGGAGGGGTGAGCACATGTTCTATCCGACCATTGCTCGAATCGGGCATTTCTGATTTTATTCGATACAACGAGGCTATTCCGATTCTAAACAAGGTGCGCAGACATTCAGAGGCTACCTTCGACAAAGAAGTTAGCGCAAGAAAGCCTTTTGGACTACCTACTGATTTCCGACAGTTCAAGAAGCACCGATTCGAAGCGGCAGTCAAGATATACGCCAACAAGCAATTCGGCTACATTGAGCGAGTAAATATCCCCGAGCGGACTGAGTGGATCAACAGATGGAAGATCTATCTGACCCGTGCATATGGTGCTGGGGAAGATTTCCCGCACCAAATTCTTAATAAGCCGTTCTTGGGCGAACCTGGTAGTTGTTGCACTGAGACATACTTGGTGATTGGGCCATATGCTTCGAAGAAAACTGCACAGGCTGTATTGTCGTACATTAGAACTCGCTTCTTTCGCTTTCTTGTTCTCCTGAAGAAGAATACACAAGACTCGCCTCGTGGAGTATTCACGTTGGTTCCAATACAAGACTTCTCAAGGCATTGGACCGACGAAAAGCTCTACAAGAAGTACGGCCTGACCGCAGACGAAATCGCCTTCATTGAATCGATGGTCCGCCCGATGGAGGCGAACGGGGAGGACCTGTCTGCGTGCGACGCACAGGCAGATGCGTCAGACGGGGAGGCGGACGATGAGTGACGGCTTTTTCCCGCCGCGCCCGAAATCGCGGCCCACGATCTACGCCTACGAGGACACCAACCCGCAATACGCCGGGCTGCTCAAGGTGGGCTATACGACTGTGGACGCGCAGAGCCGCGTGGCGCAGCAGTATCCGACGCTGCGGCCCGGCAAGCCGCCCTACCGAATCGTGCTCGAAGAACCGGCCATGCGCAACGACGGGACCACCTTCACCGATCATCACGTCCACGGCATGTTGCGGATCAACGGCGTGAAGAACGAGGGCGGCGAGTGGTTCCGCTGCACGGTGGAGCAGGTCAAGGCGGCGATCATCGCCGTGCGCACCGGCCAACTGAACGAGGAGAACCGGTCGCTGGATTTCGCCCTGCGCCCCGAGCAGGAAGCGGCGGTCGAGAAGACGGCGGCCTACTTCGCCGCCTGGCGCAGGGACAAGGCCAACGGCGACAAGCCGCCGCATTTCCTGTGGAACGCCAAGATGCGCTTCGGCAAGACCTTCGCCGCCTATCAACTGGCGAAGCGGATGAACTGGCGCAAGGTGCTGGTGCTGACCTTCAAGCCGGCGGTGCAGAGCGCGTGGGAAGAGGACCTGAAGCAGCACGTCGCTTTCGCGGGTTGGCAGTTCATCAAGCCCGGCGGCCTGACCTATGAGGAGGCAGACAAGGGGAAGCCCTTCGTCTGCTTCGGCTCGTTTCAGGACTACCTGGGCAAGAACAAGAGCACGGGCGGCATCAAGACCAAGAACGAATGGGTTCACGCGACGAACTGGGATTGCGTGATCTTCGACGAATACCACTACGGCGCCTGGCGCGAGAACGCCAAGGAACTGTTCGAGGCAGAGGACAAGAAGGAGATGGCCTTCGCCGAGGGCGAGGGGCTGGAAGACTTTGACGAAGAGATCATGCCGATCACGACGGAGCACTACCTGTATCTGTCGGGCACGCCGTTCCGCGCCATCGCCTCGGGCGAGTTCATCGAGGAGCAAATCTTCAACTGGACCTATTCGGACGAGCAGCGCGCCAAGCGGGACTGGGAGGGCGAGAACAACCCCTACGCCTGCCTGCCGCGCATGGTGCTCATGACCTATCAGCTGCCCGACGCGATCCGGGAAATCGCCATGCAGGGCGAGTTCGACGAGTTCGACCTGAACGTGTTCTTTTCCGCCGAGGGGGTGGGCGAACACGCGAAGTTCAAGTATGAGGACGAAGTGCAGAAGTGGCTCGACCTGATCCGCGGCGCGTTTCAGGCGGCGACGGTGGACAACCTGAAGCTGGGGACGAAGAAGCCGCCGATGCCGTATTCCGATGCGCGGCTGCTGAATCTCCTATCGCATACCTTTTGGTTCCTGCCGAGCGTGGCGGCGTGTCATGCCATGCGCAACCTGCTGGCGAAGAAGCAGAATCGCTTCTATCAGGACTATAAGATCCTCGTGGCGGCGGGGAGCGCCGCCGGAATCGGCGTCGCCGCGCTGCCGCCGGTGCTGGACGCCATGGAAGACCCGCTGGAATCGAAGACCATCACCTTGTCATGCGGGAAGTTGACGACCGGCGTGACGGTGCGGCCCTGGACGGGCATCTTCATGCTGCGCAACGCTTCCACGCCGGAGACCTACTTTCAGGCGGCCTTTCGGGTGCAATCGCCCTGGACGGTGGCGAACCCCGACGGCGACGCGCCGAACCGCGAGCAGATCATCAAGGAGGAGTGTTACGTCTTCGACTTTGCGCCGGACCGTGCCTTGCGGCAGATCGCCGATTACAGTTGCCGCTTGAATGTGGACGAGGCCAACCCCGAGAAGAAGGTCGAGGAGTTCATCAGCTTCCTCCCGGTGCTGGCCTATGACGGCAGTTCGATGAAGCAGATCGACGCGGCGGGGATTCTCGACATGGCGATGAGCGGGACGACGGCGACGCTGCTGGCGCGGCGCTGGGAAAGCGCGCTGCTGGTGAATGTGGACAACGACACGCTGAAGCGGTTGATGGCGGACGAAGCGGCGATGAAGGCGCTGATGAGCATCGAGGGATTCCGCAACCTCAATCAGGACATCGAGACGATCATCAACAAGTCGGAAGCCGTGAAGAAGGCGCGTAAGGAAAAGAACGACGAGGACATGACGAAGGAAGAGAAGAAGGAACTGACCGAGGAAGAGAAGGAATTCAAGAGCAAGCGCAAGCAGATACAGGAGAAGCTCATCAAGTTCGCCACGCGCGTTCCGATCTTCATGTATCTGACCGACTATCGGGAGCGCTGCCTGAAGGACGTGATCACCCAACTGGAGCCGGGCTTGTTCAAGAAGGTGACGGGCCTGAGTGTGAAGGATTTCGAGTTGCTGGTGAGCCTCGGCGTCTTCAACAGCGCCCTGATGAACGACGCCGTCTACAAGTTCAAGCGTTACGAAGACGCCAGTCTGAGTTATACCGGCATCAACCGGCACGAGGGAGAAGACATCGGCCTCTACGATACAGTCCTCACTCCCAAGGATGCACTGAAGGTTTTCGAGAACGTACAGGCAGGTGCCGGATATGAATTTCAAAGAATGGGCTAACAAGGCGCTGCACCGGACGACGCTGCGCGCCGCTGATGCTGGGCGTTGGATAGAAAGGGAACATGGATAACCTTCAAGGCAGGTCAATTTCTATGCCGCCTTTACGGTAAACCGCTATTGCGGCGCGTTCTTGACGGCAAAGTCCAAAAACCAATAGCCATCTTTTAATACACGTTTGCCCGCTGCGAGTTGGATGGGATAATTAAAAAGCGGCCCCCCGTTACCACCGTGTTCAACTGGCCGGAAGAATTGAAAATAAGAAAAGGTGTCTGGGAAGCAGTCCCGATTTATCGGGCTCCCGGACAGCCGTCGAATCCAGCGGTTGGATTTGAAAATAATTGTGCAGCAGACTTTTGAGTAATTGTAATGCTGAAAATACAAGACTTAACATTTACATATACCCGGCAGGAGAAACCTGCTTTAAGCAATATCAATCTGGATATTTCACCGGGCAAGCTGGTGCTTTTGACCGGGCCTTCCGGCAGCGGAAAATCTACGCTTGTGCATTGCATCAACGGCCTGGCTCCGCAGCACTACGGAGGGAAGCTTGATGGAGAAATATGGATTGCCGGACGAGAAACCGCCGGAAAAACACTTTGGCAAATCAGTGAGTTGACAGGCACCGTATTTCAAAACCCCAATACCCAGTTTTTCCAGCTTACGGTCGAAGATGAAATCGCCTTTGGCCTTGAGCATTCAGGTCTTGACCGGCAGGAAATAAAAAAACGAATAGATAAAGCCATAGAAGATATTGAGATCGAGTCTCTTAGAAATCGAGATATTTTCACCCTGTCCTCCGGCGAAAAACAAAAGGTGGCCTTGGCATCTATCATTGCGATGGATCAGCCACTGCTTCTTCTGGATGAGCCGACGGCAAATCTCGATATCCCCTCAATTCATGAATTGAAAAAACTGCTGGCCAAATTAAAGAATCAAGGCAGGACAATTATCGTTTCCGAACATCGACTGTGGTATTTAAGAGGCCTTGCCGATCAGGTGATCGTAATTAAAGACGGACAACTGATTTATGACGGAAAACCGGAAATACTGAATTCATCTCAATTCCGCAATGAAATTGGTTTACGCATATGGGCTAAGCCTCCGAAAATTACTGATTCCGAACATAATAATCTCAGACAGCGGACCGTACTGGATGTAAGCCGTCTTTCAGGGGGAGCAGGAAATAAAAAAGACATTCTCAACAACGTGAACTTTTCATTCAACGCAGGCGAATGCATTGCCATTATGGGGCATAATGGAGTTGGTAAGACAATGTTTTCTCGCTTACTGACCGGCTTGCAAAAAGAGAGCCATGGAATCATTAAAATCAACGGCACTGCTTTAAAGCACAAAAGCCGAATCGGACAGATCGGATGTGTTACCCAGCAGGCTGAACAGCAGTTATTCTCTGATACGGTTCTTGGTGAATTACTTCTTAATCCAAAAGACAATGCGACGGAGGCCGATAAAGCAAAAGATATTTTAAGGCAATATGGTCTGATTGCCTTGAAAGACCGTCACCCGCAAACCCTCTCCGGCGGCGAAAAACAGCGTTTGGCAATTGCCGCCTCAATTGCAATGAATAATGAAATAATAATCCTCGACGAACCCACCAGCGGCATGGATATGAAGAGGATGAAAATGCTCGCTCAGGAAGTTAAGAATCTGTGCAGTCAGGGCATACTTGTCATTATCATTACACATGATATCGAATTGGTCTCGCTATGCTGCGACAAGATAGCCTGGATGGAAAATGGAACCGTTGCCAAAACGTTAGAACGCGATCAATATAATGAATTATTTATTAAACTATTGAAATTTGACAGAACAGAAAGGCATAATGATGAAATGCATGGTTGTTTACTCAAGTAAAACCGGAAATACAAAAATAATTGCTGAGGCGATCCATAAGGCATTGCCCCAGGACACGGAGCTTTATCCTGTGGAAAACGCCCCCTCTTCTGATCATTACGATTTCATTGCAGTTGGCGGTTGGGTTGATAAAGGAATGCCCGATGAGGCAATACAAAACTATATGCAGAAAATCCATAAAAAAAGTATTGGAATATTTTTGACACTGGGTGCCTATCCTGATTCTCAACATGCTGCGGAATCTTTGCAGAAAGCATGCGAATTATTAAATGACAATACAATTCTCGGATCATTTATTTGTCAGGGCAAGGTTGACCCTAAGCTCATAGAGATGATGGCTAAAATGACAAAAGACAAGCCGGAACACCCCCATGCCATGAATGATGAAAGAAAGGCCAGGTTAGCCGAAGCTGCCAAACACCCCAACGATCAGGACTGCCGAAATGCCGCAGAGACTTTTAAAAAAATGATCGAAGAATTAAAGGGGCAATCCAATGCGTAAAATGACCGAAACGGAAATTAACGAACTCGTAAAGAATTCAAATTGGGCAACCATTTGCACGGTTACTCCTGATGGGCTTCCTTACGCAATCGAAGCCACCTATTTTATCGATGGCAAATACATTGGCTTTATGATCAACCCGAGAGGTAGGACAATGCAAAACCTAAAGCATAATCCGAACCTAATCCTAAAAATAACTCAGGCCAGTGGCGATCTTTCCAAATGGGCAGGAGTGAGCCTCTTTGGAACAGGCCAAAATATAACTGATTCTGATGCAATTCGAAAAGGCTGGGAGCTACTCGGAGAGGTTATGAATACTGATTACACCACAGTTACAGAAAAATGCAATAATACGGAACAACGTTCGCCTTATCTCAAATGCACGATCTCTCAGATTACAGGGAGGAGTAGCTGAGTTAACTACCCGCGTTCAGAAAAAACAATAAAGTGACAAAAAATTATTTTTGAAGCATAATTGGCATTTTCTGTCCGTTTTTTATAGGACACCACAAGCCATTAAGATTTGCAGACACTACAACTGTACGGGTTCAGTGTGATTTGGACAAATCCGTTTCACAGTTAAGACACTTTTTATGCCTTTGGCGGGGCTGTCTTATCAGGTTTTTTTAAGGCATGGCAATGCTCTCAATTGCCCAGTTTGTAAAATGGGATGGCAGGTGTATGACTGCCACCCCAACGAAAATTCGTCGCCTTGAACTGGCTATCCCTAGCAGATTGCAACCAAGGCCTCATGCCACCTATATAATTTGCTCCTTGATGATGGTGTCGTCCTCAGATTTTGATTTTGGCGGCACCAAATTACAGTTTTTTCACGAAAATGAGGGGGACGGAGAGGTATAGTTATAACTTAAGCTTTAACAGGAGGTTAGGTAACATATGTATAAACGGCGGAGCAAAATTGTCCCACCTGGCGGGCGGTTGAAAGTTGTACCCCTGTAACCGAAATACCTGTAATAATAGACTGCAAGCAGAGATTCAAAGGACATTTGCAGTAGGTTATTATGGGAGAAAACAGGAGTGTACACAGATATGGATCAATGGATCGAGTTAAGGCGTCAAATTCGTAATGGAGAGGTTTCCCTCCGTCAGTTGGAGCGGGAGACAGGTATTCACCGGCAGACCCTGCGTAAAATCCGGGACAACAGTGAGCCGCCGGGCTACCGGCGTACCAAGCCGGCTGGAAAGACCAAGATTGGTCCGTATCTGGGTCGCATCAAGGAGATCATTGACGCTGACAAGCAGATGCCTAAAAAGCAGCGTCACACAGCCAAGAAGATTTTAGAGACGCTGGAGTCTGAAGGATTTACCGGCAGTTACACGATCGTCAAAGATGCCGTCCGCCAGATTAAAAAGACTTCCCGGGAAGTGTTCATGCCACTGAGCCAGCGACCGGGCGAGGCGCAGGTGGATTTCGGCCATGCCCTGACCAGCTTCGACGGCACCCTGAAAAAAATCGTATTCTTTGTCATGACCATGGTTCATTCGGATGCGATGTTCGTAATGGCGTTTCCCCGTGAATGTACCGAAGCTTTTCTGGAGGCCCATGTACGGGCGTTTAAGTTCTTCGGCTGTGTTCCCAGGCGGATCATTTATGATAATACCCGTGTAGCTATTACAAAGATACTGAAACATCATAAACGCAAATATACCAGTGAGTTTAAGCGACTCATCAGTCATTACCTGTTCGAGCCTCACTTCTGTAACGTTCGAAGACCCAACGAGAAGGGTATTGTCGAAGGCAGTGTCAAGTATTCCAGGCTCAACTTCATGGTCCCCGTGCCGCAGGTTACCGATTACGATGACCTCAATCGGCTCTTGTATAACTGCTGCCAATCCGACCTGAAGCGTATCCTCCGCGGCAAACGTTCTCTCAGTAAAGAACAGTTGCTGGCCGAAGACCGTGTCGCAGCCATCGCGTTGCCGGATGACACGTTTGACTACCGCAAATCGGCATCGACATTTGCCAGCAGTGAATCACTTGTCCGTTATGACACCAACGATTATTCAGTCCCGGTAAGTTCAGCTCATCATCAGACGACGATCAAGGCGTCAGTCAGCTTTATCGAGGTCTATCAACAGGACCGGCTCATCGCCAGGCACCGTCGCTGCTGGGACCGAGAACGGCAGATATTCGATCCGATGCACTATTTAGAGCTTTTGGAACGCAAGCCGGGTTCCCTGGATCATGCTCGTCCTCTGGAGGATTGGTCGCTGCCGAGATGTTTTAACACGTATCGCCGATGTCTTGAGGCGAATCGTGAAAACGGCACCAGGGAATATATCCAGATATTGCTCTTGCTGAACAAATATTCAATCCGACAAATATCGAAAGCCATCTGCAAGGCCCTCAATCATCGGATCTACTGTTATTGTGCGGTGCAGCAGTTCCTGCTGACGGCTGAAGATTATGCCTTTACGACCTTCAGCCTTGCCGGGCGGGACCATCTTCGTCACATTGTGGTTCGTCAGACCTCAGTTGCCGATTATCGTTCACTGACACAGGGAGGCTGTCATGTCAAAAGAGCGTAAATCGACCGTGCTGCTGCAACATCATCTCAAGCAGTTGAAACTTCCGACCATGCTTAAAGAATATCCGCTGCTGGCCAAATCCTGCAGCCGGGAAAAATGTGATTACCCGACTTACCTGCTGCGGCTGTGCGAAAAAGAGGTTGCCGACCGGCAGCGGCGTGCGATGGACCGGCGAATCAAGGCAGCGAAGTTCCCGTTGCTCAAAACCATTGACAGCTTTGACTTTGCCTCACAGAAGTCCGTCAACGAACCGCTCGTCCGGGAGTTATTACGGTGCGAGTTCATTGATCAATATGAAAATGTATTACTGATCGGCAACAGCGGAACGGGCAAGACCCATCTGGCCACTGCACTGGGGTTCGCTGCCTGTTGTCAGGGCTGCAAAGTCCGATTCTTCGGATGCACGGCATTGGTGACACAGTTACTGGAAGCTCGGGAAGATCGGCAGTTGCAGCGAATGCTGACACAGCTCCAAAAACAGGACCTGCTGATCCTGGATGAACTGGGCTATGTGCCATTCAGCAAAGCCGGTTCTGAGTTGCTCTTTGAGGTCGTCAGCCGGGCTTACGAACGGCAGAGCCTGATCGTGACGACCAACCTTCCGTTCGAGAACTGGACTGAAGTGTGCGGCTCCGAGAGGCTCACCGGGGCGATGTTGGATCGGCTCACGCACCGGGTCCATATCATCGAGGCCAACGGTAGTAGTTATCGGCTTGATCAGAGCCGTAAACGCCTGGCAAAACAGCAGAAAAGAGCTGCCGAGAATTGAAGATTGACAGCCGGGGCGGTCCCGGCTATACAGAAATCAGGTGGTACAAAATTGCTCCGCCAGGTGGGACAATTTTACTCCGCCGTTTATAAGGCTGACTTCCTTAGATCTAAATAGCAGAACTTTATAGCATGATAAGCCAAATAACTGTTAAAATATAACACTATTTTGCCTTTTTATTTTTTATATTGACATCCTAAAGTTCAAGGCATATACTTCGACTTTGAGCTCTTTGGAAAATTTATCATGGATGGTAAAGTGTTTTGAGATAAAATACTTACAGGGAACGCGGTGAAAATCCGCGACGGTCGCGCCGCTGTGATCGTCCGACCCGGCATCAGCCGGGAACCCTGACAGCTTTATACCACTGTTCAAGTCGAATGGGAAGGTGTTGTCAGGCAGGATGAGAGTCAGAATACCTGTTACGATGAATTTAGTAAAGTTCTCGCGTAAAGAACAGCATTAAGCCGGATTATTGTAAATTAGTACATATAATATGGACAAAAGAAGGTTAAAAGCCGTTGCTCCTTACGCAGGAGCAGCGGCTTTTTTATTTGGAAATTTTGAAAGGTAAAATCGATTAAAACGTGAGAAAAAGTGAAAAATGAGGCGCCGACAGTGAGATGCCGACGCCCCTTGAGAGAAACCTGAATTGGCTTCCCATTACCAAACGCATTGTAAGTCAAATCAGGTAAAATTGCAATAATCTGCCTTGCGATCACCTCTCTTAGGAAAACTTTGGAAATCCCAACCAGGTTTTCGGTGCCTCATTACTGATTTCTCTCAACGCTTTGGATTGGAGGTGATGATGATGTAGATGGTCTGGTAATGATACTAAAGAATGAAAATGTAATTTAATGAACTAAAGAAAGATTAGGAGATGAAAACCATGAAGAAGTTAATTTGTTTAGCAGTTATTAGCTGCTGTTTTGTCACACCAGCAATTGCGACGCCGTACTATTTTGAAAGCGGTTCCGGCAAGGATGTCTGGGTGGATGTGGAAGGTTGGGCTGGCAGCGGGGCAAACGAGTCGATTCTGGTCGTGGACTGGAATATCTATTCAGGTCCCTACCAAACTGAATCGCACGCGTTCGGCTACCGCTGGGACGGCACGGCGTACGTATCGGATATGCTTGACGCATTGCACGATGACGGCGTATTCACCGTAAGCTCCGGTTATGGCGGGGCGTTCCTCAACGACATCGTTTACAACGACGGTGTCGATAACCATACGCACGCCGATCAAATAGGAAGCTGGAATCTTGCCAGCACGGACGATCCCTATGCACAGTGGGGTGCGATGAGTGGGGGTTGGACCACATTGGGTGACTGGGAGGCCAATCAGGCCGGATATGACCAGGAGTTGCTTGCGGATGGTCAGCTCGAAGGCATCAACGCGATTGATTGGTTCGGCGGGAACCCCAACGCATACTTCCTGGATGTGCCGATCGTTCCCGAGCCGGCGACGCTTGCTCTGCTGGGAATGGGCGGACTTTTGCTTAGAAGGAAAAGGCACGCTTAAGTTTTTGACGTATTTCTCGGCGGCGCAGTTTGAACGCTGCGCCGCCATTAAAAAAAACGGCAAACATATAAAAATGTATTTTTCTTTAACCAAAATAATGTAACAATAATTTAAAGTTCACAACGATATCGTGAAGGATTTTAAGATGAGATCAATTATATTTTCAGCATTTGCCGTCTTTATGGCGATCGGGCCTGTTGCGGGTACGGCACAGGCGGCGGATATATGGGCGGATAAGGTTGTCTTTAACTGGGATGGTATAACCGCAACGTACGCACCCGGCAGCGGCGACAATATGACGCACGGGCCTTTTCATTCCAGTGCGCTCTGGAACAGTCCGCTTGCCGTGCTGGGCAAACCCAATACGCTGGACAGAGATGATACCGTGTGGAACCCGCCGGGCGGCAATTTCCGCGAGATCAATATGGTCTGGCCGGCGTGGTCAAAAGGCACCAATGATTACTCACTTGACGGCACACCTTACAATTCGGCTTTGACATCGAATAACGGCTGCGGACTCAAAGGCGGAGCGGAGATCGTTGTCGAATTCGAAGAGATCATCGACAACAACTCGAACAATCCCTACGGAATCGATTTTATAGTCCACGGCAATCCATTTTTCGCAACGGGCATTATGGTCTATGAACATTCCAATATGGATACCTACACACTCTCGGCTTTTGGCGGCGGCGGGCCTTTTCCGGGCAGCGGAGCGGGCGCGGTCTTTTCGGAACCAGTAACGATCAGCGTCGCCCAGTCGCTCGACGGTCCGTGGTACACCTTTACATGGGCGCCGGGTGACATCGCTATTACAGCGGATAATTTCTTTCCCACCCAGCCCTATAAGTGGGACAGCGTTAATCACCAGTGGATTGGCGAGGAACTCGACTGGGCAAAACCGGTCAACCCGTGGATCGTCGGCTATTTCGGTAATCAGACAGTCGCCGATGCCATCAAACTCTACGCCGGTTCGGCAGGCGGTACGCCATTTGATCTTGACTGGCTGGTGGACGAAGATGAAAACCCCGTCTATCTCGAATGGGTAAAATATATCAAATTCAGCGACCCCGACAATTATCAGGGCGAGATCTGCGCCGCCGCCGATGTGGCACCGGTTAAACTCGGAGACGAGATGTCGGTTGCGTTCTTTAATCTCGAGGTAGGCCTGAGTCAGCTGGATTTCGTCGATCCAAATGATGATTCTAAAGAGCTTGTCAGGGTTTCGGTTTGGGATATGGACCCCGACAACCCGCTGACATTTCAAACGGGGGCAAGGAGCGATCTGTCGGAGTATCCCGGCGGGCCTGCAAAATTTCTGGCAGCGTATGATGTCAATGCGGCGGTAATTCTTGATCCGGAAGTTGAGCCTTGGGCTTTGGGAGAATTGAGCCTTTATGTCGGCGATGCCTATACCGGAGATGCCAACGATCTGGCGGTCTATCAATGGACCGGCGAGGATTGGGCGGTTCTGACACCATCTGATTACGACGCTTCTGCCAAACTGCTTACTGTTGCCGATGTCGAAATTTTCAAGGTTTTTGCTGTCGCTCCACTGCCGCTTGAAGGCGATATCAATCAGGATTTCAGAGTTGATTTTCAGGACTATGCGGTGCTTGCGAAATTCTGGCTTGATGATATTTCCGCCCAGACCGACGTAATGGCACACAGAGCGGATCTGGAAGAGGATGATTTCATAGATTACCAGGATCTCTTTGTATTGGCGGACAACTGGCTTGAATGCACATTTGATTGTGAATAAGAGAGAAATGTGATGCCTTATAAAAAGAAGGGCTTTACGCTGGTCGAGTTGCTTGTGGTAATATCGATAATTGCTCTGCTGCTGTCAATTCTCCTGCCGGCGCTTGGTCGAGCAAGGGAAATGACCAGGAGAATTGTATGTCTGAGCAATATGCGTCAGATGCTTATTGCGGTTAGCTCGTATCAGACAAACAATAACGATCATTTCCCGCCTGCTCTGCTGGATGTCTATGGCCCCAATGCCAATCCCTATGTACATTACGCCTGGGATTTCACTCGCAGATATAATATGGCAACTAACAGTTGGGACTATTCCCCAGGGCTGATCTGGGAAGGCCAGGGCATTGAAAAAATACAGCAGTGTCCTTCATTTAAGGGGCCGGCCATGTGGGAAGGCGACAGGTATACCGGCTACAACTACAACACCAGCTATCTTGGCTGGGCTGAACCGGTTGGCGGCTGGTCACCTTCCGAATATATCCCAACAGCGAGGATCACCGATATCCGCCGTCCGGCTGAGTGCGCCGTCTTCGGCGACGGCCAGTACGGCGACAACCAGGCCAATAAATTCATGCGAGCCCCATTTTCCAACCCGCGTGAAAAGGATATCAGTGATTCAGTACGATATGCCGGAACACAGGGCTTTCGGCACCTGGGGAAAACAAACGTAGCATTTGCCGATGGCCATTGTGAATCAAGAAAGGAAAGGTATACCAACACGCGTATCAACAGTGAATATATCAGCGACAATTGCGGTTTTCTTTCGGAAGATAATTCTTTGTACGATCTGGAGTGAATAAATATCATGGATGAAAAATGCTCAACATCAAAGAAATACAAACCCACCTTGACAATTTAACAAAACCGCCGGGAAGCCTCGGGCGACTTGAAGAAGTTGCAGCAAAGCTATGTTTCTGCCAGCAGACATTAAAGCCGCAAACCAGACCACGTCAAATAGTTTTGTTTGCCGCTGATCACGGCGTAGTCGAAGAAGGTGTATCTGCATGGCCTGCTGAAGTTACAGAATTGATGATTGATAATATTCTTAGCGGAGGAGCTGCCAGTAGTGTATTAGCCAAAACAACCCAGACGCAACTGAAACTTGTAGATGTCGGCTCATTATGTCAAAACAAAAAAGACAGTAAATTTTACAGGTGTGTGCAAATCGCTAAAGGTACAGCCAATCTTGCCAAAGTACCGGCTATGACTAAAGAACAATTTGAAAAATCGATGCAAATCGGCAAAGAAGAAGCAGAAAATGCTGTCAAGAATGGAGCAAAAATACTTGCTGCTGGTGAAATGGGAATCGGCAACACAACTGCGGCTTCCTGCCTTTCCGCTATATTGTGTGATGTACCGGTAGAAAATGTAATCGGCCCAGGAGCCGGAGCTGATGACAAAATATTATCCAGAAAAATTCAGGTTGTTTGTAGTGCAATCAAAAGAATAAGAACGCAAAGCAATGGTAACCTGGCTGAAGATATTGCATCTGTTTGTGGTTTTGAAATTGCTGCAATGGCTGGATTTTATATCAAAGCCGCTGAGCTAAAAACCGTTATGGTAATAGATGGATTCATATCCACAGCAGCAGCTCTGATTGCTGAAGTGTTATTTAAAGGCAGCCGCGATTATATGATAGCATCTCATTGTTCAGCTGAACCGGGCCATAAAGTATTATTGAAAAAGCTGCAATTAAAGCCGCTTCTGGATTGGTCAATGCGATTAGGAGAAGGAACGGGTGCTTTGTTGGTCATGCCTTTATTAGATTCCGCAGCGGATGTTATGGCAAAAATGGCAACATTTGAATCTGCGGGGATTAAGCGATGAATAAATACCTGATACTGCCTTTTTTCACTGCTGTACAATTTCTAACCCGAATTCCCGTTCCGAATGGAAGCAAGCCTTCAGAGCAGAAAGTGTTTCAGCGGGTTGTATTATTTATGCCGCTGGTCGGGATGCTGATAGGATTGATTACTGCTGGTATTTTTGTTCTATGTCAGTTTGTATTTAATGCTTTGTTGGCCGCTGCAGTTGCAATTACTGTGGAACTATTTGTCACGGGTGCATTTCATGAAGATGCGGTGGCAGACTACTTTGATGCGTTTGGCGGAGGCTGGACAAAAGATGATATTTTGAGAAAACTAAAGGACAGCAGGATTGGCAGTTACGGAGCAACAGCATTGATTATAGCTCTTGTCTTACGCATACTGGCAATAGCTTCTCTTGATGGAATTCTGTTTCAAATAGTAGTAATTACTGCCTCAGCATCTATAGGACGGCTTGCAACCGTTATTTCAGTTGGACTTTTAAAACCTGTAGAGTCCAGAGAAAGCCTTGCCAAAGAAGCCGGTCATAATGCTAAAATAGCGGATGTCATCATCGCAGTTTTACTGATTTTCCCTGTATTTATTATTTGGGGATATTTAACACCGGCAAAAATGCTGGTTTCACTGGTAGTTATTGCTGTTTTACTGGGTGTTATATTACGAAAAATTCATAAGCTTATTGGAGGCATCACAGGCGATTGCCTTGGTATGATTTGCTACATGGCCCAAATAGTTGTTTTGGTAGTCTCCGCGGCAAGCTGGAGGGGATTAAATTGAAACACACACTTATTCTTATACGTCATGGCCAGGTACATGAAAAATATCAAGGAATCTGTTATGGTGCAAGCGACATTGAACTAAGCGAACTTGGCCAGAAACAGAGCACCAAGGTTGCCGAACAAGTCGGTAAGTATCTAATCGATGCAATATATCACAGCGATCTTAAACGAACGAGCTTTATGGCGAAACTTTTGGCAACTAAATCGAACGCCAAAATCATCACAGACATTCGCCTCAGAGAGAGAAATTTTGGTACGTGGGAACTTAAAAAGTGGGACAGCATTTATGCTGAGAACGGAAATCAGATTAACGGTCTGTTTGAAAACCCTGAATCGTTTGCTCCGCCAAACGGCGAGACAACGTATGCTTTCCGCAACCGAATCATGTCGTGGTACGAAGATATTCCAGAAGAAGGAATTTTCGCGGTAATTGCCCACGGAGGAACCATTGCCGCTTTGCTGGGAACACTGAAAAAACTCCCTGTTAAACAATGGCTTGATCTGATTCCTGAATATGGAAAATATGTTATTTACAATAATTGTATGGAAATTTAAGAGATGAAAAAACACAGTATATTTTTATTAGTTGCCCTATGTCTTGGGGTTTGCTTTGTTGGCGTTTTTATAACTAAGCATAATCAGCCGTCCGCAGAACAAAATAATTTTGTCCCCAGCAGGATAATTTCAATCAACCCAGCAGCTACAGAAATCATATTCGAACTTGGCTGCGACAAAAAACTTATTGCTATTAGCGATTTTTGTAACTATCCACCGGAAACTGAAAATATTGATAAGGTCGGCGGAGTCATTAATCCCAATTTCGAACGTATCAGTGTTCTCAATCCGGATTTTATAATAATTCAAGGTAAATGTGAAGATATAACAGACTTTTGTAACCACAAGAACATCGAATACATAAATATCAACCTCAGAAATATCAGTGAAATATATCAGGGTATATCTGAGCTAGGTAGTAAACTAGGTTGTCCTGCTGCTGCAGAGAAATTATGCGATAAGATCAATAATGAACTTGAAACTATCAAAATTAAACTTTCATCCACGGAAAAGAAAAAAGTATTTTTTTCACTCTACCGAACACCCGGCACCCTTGCAAGCATTACCTCTGTCGGTCCGGATACCTTTTTAGGTGAGCTAATTGAGATTGCGGGGGGAGAAAATATTTTCAGTGACATAGGACAGGATTATCCGGTAATTTCCAAAGAGACGATTATGAAGCGTCAGCCCGACATTATTATTGAGCCGTATTCCCATTCCGCAGGCGAAAATTGTGACCCAAATGATGCACTTAAAGACTGGTCAAAACTCGGCAAACTCGATGCTGTAATAAACAAAAAACTTTATGTCATCGATGGAGATCTGGTTTTAAAACCCGGCCCAAGAGTTGGCCAGGCGGCTCTTAAACTGGCAAGACTGATACATCCGGAGTTATTCGATGAGTAACTCATTTCTAAATATTGATAATATCAGTTACTCATATTCAGGCTCATCCTGGAGGCTGGATAGTATTAGCCTGGATATAAGTAAAGGTGATTTTATAGGTATTGCAGGAGCCAACGGTTCAGGCAAAAGCACTTTATTAAAAATAGCCGCAGGTATATTGAAGCCTGATAATGGCAGGATACTTCTTGAAGATCAATCCATTACAAAAATCCCAAGAAGAGAACTTGCCCGAAAAATTGGGTACCTGCCTCAACAGGTTAATTCCGCATTTGAGTTCACTGTTAAAGAAGTCGTTTTAATGGGTCGTTTCTGCCACTCAAAAGGTTTAGGGTTAACTACGGCAGAGGATAGAAAAATAGCAGATCACTGTATGAATGCGACCGAAACATTGACTTTTAGAGACAGGTCCATCAATGAATTGTCAAGTGGTGAACGCCAGAGAGTTTTACTTGCGTCAGTTTTAGCTCAGCAGCCAGATATCATGTTGCTGGATGAACCGGTAACAGGGCTGGATCTACATCATCAGATTTCATTTTTTAATTTGCTTGCAGAGTTCAGTAAAAAAGGTATGACCATTATTACAATCACTCATGATCTGAATCTGGCGAGTCAATTCTGTGACAAAATTCTTTTATTGGATAAGGGTAAAAAAGAAATTTATGATTCGGTCGAAAAGGCCTTTGAACGTCTCGGCCAAATGAATGCTTATTCTGATAATATTTCGATTTTCAGACATCCGCACAATCAGAAACCTGCATTATTGCCATATTACAATTTTAGCGAGGAGTCTGCCTGAATATGACAAGGAAAAATATCATAGCAGCAAGTTCCTGCGGTTTTTGCCTATATCTATTATTTGCGATTACTGTAATTCTTTTTTGCCCTTTGGTTGGTGCCGAATCACTGGATATAAAATTAATTCTTCAGGATATACGAGGTGGAAATATACACCAGATCGACACCGATATTTTTATATATCAAAGACTGCCGCGTGTGCTTCTCGCATTTATAACAGGAGCAGCCTTAGCTGTTGCAGGCAATACTTTTCAGATAATTCTTCGCAATCCACTGGTTACGCCATATACGCTTGGTGTAACTGGTGGTTCTGCGGTCGGTGCTTATCTAGCTATTGCATTTCCGGCCATAAGCGGAATACTCGGAAAAGCAGGATCGGTACAACTAATGTCGATGGCTGGAGCAGGAGTAATCGGTTTGCTTATTTACACTGCTTCACGTCGTAAAGCGGGGCTATCAATGTACACGATGCTTTTAGCCGGTGTTACAATAAGCATCATGTGCGGGGCATTTATAATACTCATTCGATACCTGACCAAACCCCATTTGCTCGTTTCACTTGACAGATGGACCATGGGAAGACTTGATATTGTTGGCTTTGACAATTTTTATTCGATTATTCCGTTGGTTGTGATTGCTCTGGCAATGATAGGATATCATGTCCGAAGTCTTAATCATATTTCACTCGGTGATGAAATGGCTATGGGGCACGGAGTTGATGTGGCTTGCGTTCAGAAATATTGTTTTATAGGTGGCTCTATTGCTACCGCTGCTGTTGTCTCAGCAGCCGGGCCAATTGGTTTTATCGGTTTGATCGTTCCCCACGTCACAAGAAAGATATCCGGCTTTGATAATAGAATTGTTATGTTTGGCTGTTTTTGCCTTGGGGGTGCTTTTCTTGTTTTGTGTGATGCAATAGCCAGAACGCTTATCGCTCCAACCGAAATACCGGTGGGCGTCATCACGGCTCTTATCGGCGGACCATGTTTTATATACTTATTGATTAAAAGATAACAGGAGGTTTTTATGGAAGTCCAATTTGAGAAAATAAAATCAAATTCACTTGAGAAAGGATATATTCAGGTTTACACCGGCAATGGAAAAGGTAAAACAACGGCAGCCATTGGCCTCGCTGTTCGTGCCGCAGGTGCCGGACTGAGAGTTTTTTTTGCCCAATTCATCAAAGGTATGCTTTACAGTGAAATTGAAGCACTGGAAAGATTTTCTGAACTCATTACCGTAAGGCAATATGGCAGAGGTTGTTTCATTGACAAAAATCCTGGGCAGGAAGACATAGAAGCTGCCCATCATGGGCTTGAAGATATCGAAATGATAATAAAATTTGAAGAGTATGATGTTATTATTCTCGACGAAGCAAATGTAGCTGTACAATGCAACCTTATTACTGCTGATGAACTTCTTGAGCTTATCAATGAAAAACCATTTGGTACGGAACTTATTATTACAGGTCGTTATGCAAGGAAAGAAATCCTTGCAGTTGCCGACCTTATAACTGAAATGAGAGAGGTCAAACACTACTATCAAAATGGAATACAGGCAAGAGCGGGAATTGAAAAATAAGTTTTCTTTAATGGTATAGCCATGAATCAAATTATATTTGTAACAGGTGGTGCTCGCAGTGGAAAAAGCAGTTTCGCTCTTGATTGCGCCTCAAAATATAAAAACAGAGTATTTATCGCCACTGCCAAGGCAATTGATAAGGAGATGTCTGATAGAATCCAAGCACATAAGAATCAGCGAGGCTCAGATTATAAAACAATCGAAAAGCCTGTAAATTTGTCACAAGCAATATCTGATTTAGAGAATAATGTTGAAATAGCCGTAATAGATTGTCTGACTGTCTGGCTGGGAAATCTTTTTTACAAAATAAAAGAACTGCATCTTATCCAAAACTACATTGATGAATTTGCCTCAAGTATTCGTAAATGTCCATGTAAGCTTGTTATTGTCAGCAATGAAGTCGGCATGGGCATTGTGCCCGGAAATGAATTGACAAGACAATTTCGGGATCAGGCCGGAAATCTGAATAAGAAAATAGCTCAAATCGCTGACACAGTAGTTTTAATGGTCAGCGGAATATCTGTGGCAATAAAAGGAAATTATGAAAACGTTTGGTAAAAAGGCAAAATGCATTTCCATATTAGGAACAGGTTCTGATGTCGGTAAAAGTATAGTTGCTACGACACTGTGTCGTATTTTGAGTGATCGGGGATTAAAGGTTGCTCCATTCAAAGCTCAGAACATGTCAAATAACTCTTTTGTTACAAAGAGCGGACATGAGATAGGTCGAGCACAAATCGTCCAGGCACAAGCAGCAAGGGTTGAAGCCACCGCCGATATGAATCCGGTACTGCTTAAACCATGTACTGATACCGGAGCACAAATTGTTCTTCATGGGAAACCATTCGGTAACTGCCTGGCCTCAGATTATTTTGCTGATACTAATTTTCTTTTTGGTAAAGCCCTTGAAAGTTTAAATAGGTTAAAAAGTAAATACGAAGTGGTGGTTATGGAAGGAGCAGGCTCATGTGCTGAAATAAACTTGAGGGAAAAGGATTTTGTTAATTTCAAAATTGCTCATGCAGCAGAGGCCTCGGTAATTCTTGTTGCTGATATTGACAGAGGTGGTGTTTTTGCACAAATAATTGGCACATTGAACATCATACCTGAAAAAGATCGTCGAGCAGTCAAAGGAATCATTATCAATCGTTTTCGAGGTGATGCGAGCTTATTTGATGATGGAATACAGTATATCGAAGAAAAAACAAATCTTCCAGTTCTTGGTCTTGTTCCTTTTTTCTATCATATTGAAATTGACTCGGAAGATGGAATGCCTATCGAAACAATCATTGATCCGAAAACTGGTCCCGTGGGAAATAAAATCAATATCGCCTGTATCCGGCTGCCGCATATATCAAATTTTACAGATTTTAATCCACTAATTCGTGAAGATACCGTCAATTTTCATTACCTTACAAAGCCTCGAAATCTGATTGGCTATGACTTGCTTATTTTGCCAGGCAGCAAAAATGTCAGAAGCGATATGCAATGGCTGATAGATACTGGATGGGTTGATGCTGTTATACAATACAAAGAAACCAATGGCCTAATTCTTGGAATTTGTGGCGGTTACCAACTGCTTGGATTAGTTATAGATGACCTAGAAGGAATTGAAGGTCAGCCGGGACAAACCAAGGGCCTTGGACTACTTGATGTTGAAACGAAATTGCATCCCCAAAAAATTACGACCAGAACTACTGGTTACTGGATGGGTTTTGAGAATATAAATATCGTAGGATATGAAATCCACATGGGGCTAACTAAACCGGTTGGAAGAGGTAAACCGGTAATGATGCTGAGAAGCAGAAATGAAATTGATGTTAATATTACCGATGGATGGCAAACAGACAATGAAAAAGTTCAAGGTGTTTATCTACACGGACTTTTCGATGAACCGGTTTTCAGAAAAGCTTATCTGTCTTTACTGAAACCAGAAATTTTCAATTTTTATGATGAACCATCAAGTGTTTCCTTGCCTGAATTTCGAGAAGAACAATATGACCTGCTGGCGAAACATTTTCAAAAGTATGCAGACATTAAAAAAATACTTAAAAGTTGATATGTCAATTGGAGCATAAATGAAAACCAAGCCTTACACGATGCTGTTGATGATGCTTGCAGGCTGGATCAATCGACAGCAGCAGGAGGCGATAAATTTTCTCATGGAAGAGAACAAAATCTTAAAGCACGAGCTTTTAAAAGCTACGGGCAAAAAGCGAATCATCTTAAGTAATAAACAAAGACGGAGATTGGCTATTCTTGCCAAGCGAGTTGGAAGGAAGATGCTGTTTGAAATTTCTTGTGTATTTTCGCCAAATACGCTGCTCAAATGGTTTAGAAAACTGGCAGGGAAAAAGTATGATGGCAGCAAGAATCGTAAGAAGTTCGGAAGGCCTCGAATATCTGATGAACTTAAACAGCTTATTATAAAAATGGCCAAAGACCACAAACATCTTGGCTGCAGACAGCTTCATGGCTATCTTAAGTACCTTGGCTACAAAGTTTCACCGGCTACTATTAGCAGAGTATTAAGGGAGCACGGCATCGAGCCTGCTCCAGACAGACCTATTAAAACAACATGGAACGAATTTATCCGTGCTGAATGGGGCTCACTTATAGCAATCGATTTCTTCAATATTGAGGTGTTAACCTTAGGGGGCATAATTCGCTATATGGTTCTGTTTGCGATTGACTATAAAACAAGAAGAGTTGAAATTCTTGGTATCACTCCTCAGGCATACGGTGACTGGATGAAGCAGATAGCAAAGAATCTGACAGATCCTTTCAATGGATTCAGTAAGGGCAAGAGTTTTATTATCATGGATCGAGATCCATTATTCACCCAGGAATTTCGTGACATCCTTGATAACTCCGGTGTGAAGCCCATAAGGACAACCGTTGCTTCACCGAATTTGAATCCCATGGCTGAGAGATGGGTTCGCAGCATAAAATCCGAATGTCTCAATAAGATGATTATCATGGGTGAGAAGCATCTGAGGTATTGTATCGATCAGTATTTAATCCATTACCATACGAGCCGTCCGCACACCGGGCTCGGTCATAATATGATTGATCCGCAGCCTCAAGGCAAAGGCAAGATAGTACGCCATGAGAGACTCGGCGGATTACTGAAATCATGGAGGAGAGCGGCGTAAAGTTATTTAACAATTTGGTGTTTTGATTAAGGAGCATATAGAGAAGGTCTATACTCACTATGATAAAACTGCATAGTGTCTGAATTGATGGCTATCTGATCTCAGGAACAGATGCATTTTAACCAGCATCTGTTCTTTGAAAGGCAGGTCTGGCCAATTTGCAGGATAATACGACTTTTGAAGCGCTACTGGAACGGTTAATTTTAAATGCTTCAGAGGATGTTTAAGGCCCCTTAAGCTTTGGAAGATTTAGAGAGCATCGTAAGCCGTTTAGAGGCCTTTGATTTATAACAGATATGGACATTCAATTTTATAATATATCGTGTGAACTAAGGGACGCGTACCAAAACGCGTACCAAATATGCACCTTTAGTACTACTTTAGTTTAACTTTGATTCTACCTTGGTTTTCATAAGTCTTTATTGACACTGCATTAACCTCTTTCTGGCAACAACTTACAATCATAGAGCATCGGACTGTCGATCCGAAGGTTGAGGGTTCGAGTCCCTTCGCGTTAGGATAACTTTACCCGACTGGTCATAACTTAAACCTATTGGCAGCGGTACTTGCAATTCTCCTCGGCTGGCTTTGTTTAGAATGCCTCCTCGAAGACGAGCTCGCAGCATATGGAGTTCAGCTTCGCTCATTGTACCCTTCATCCCAAGCAGCAGGCGATCATTAAAATGGCTGGGATCATAAAGACCATCTTCATCTAATATCAAAGTGTCCGTTAAAGCACATATCTCAAGAAGACGGTGCCAGTCACTGGAGTTGCGGGCAAGACGAGAAACTTCCAAGCCTAAAACTATACCTGCCTTGCCCATTCCGACATCAGCAACAAGCTTTTGAAAGCCTTCACGATCTTTAGCAGATGCACCGGATTGCCCCAGATCACTGTCAATGACAATTACGTTGTCATCGGTCCATCCCAATGCAGTGGCTCGCCTGCGAAGATCATACTGCCTTCTGGTGCTCTCTGTGTTATGGAATACCTGATGGATTGTTGATTGTCGGATATACAAATAAGCGTCACGCTTGAGATGTTCGGGACGTACTTTTTGATGATGAGTATCGCTGATCATAATGCCACCTCCTGCAATGTCGATAGAACCATCTCTGAGATAGTCATCACCATTCGGCTCCGAATCGTATCAGGTACAGCTATATTTGTATCGGGTACAGAGATGGCAGGTACAACCGTTTGCTGCTGAGATGATTCAATTTTTGAGAAGGCATATACCCATGCCAAAAATCCACGATGTATCAACAACGACAGCCCCCATCCCTGGCAACAGTAGTCTCTGCCCTCCAGTATCATTTGGCGTAATTGCTCGTAACGTTCAAGGCAATGGTCAAAGCATTCGCCAGACTCTGATAAATTTACAGCCCTTTTTTTAATTGACGCTGCAGTGCACGTTCGATACTGCGGGGATGTACGCTTAATCCGAAATGTTGTTTTATACGAGTTGCTAGATCCGTTGCCTGAAGAGTCGCTTTTTTGTTTTTGCAGGCTGAGATAAATGCCATTACATCTTCGGTTAATTTGTGGGCATGCCTGGGACCTCGCTGATGCGGCATTAGACCGGCTAATCCGTGCTGGTCGTAAGCATGCTGTATCTGGTAGTATGAAACACGAGAAAAACCAAACTTTTTTGCCACCTTCGAAACTGATTCTCCATCCTGCCGCACCCGTCGAAGCATTTCGTACTTGACCTGCAGCATATCCCTTGGGTCGAAAAACTCGCTGCCTGAAAATAGATCGTCCGCAACGTTTTCCGGATGCGCATTTAATGTGCCGTTTTGACCAAGTGCTTCCAGTTTTACATCGCCATAATCTTCCATGATATCGATCTCCTAAACAAGACATTTTAACTGTTAGTCTTATTATGCCGGAAATCAGGGAGTTGTCAAGTAAAAAATGTCGTAAATCACTACAGGATAATGCCGTTAAAGCTAATCTAAACACAAATAAGGCCTGTTTCGGGAAGCTGATAGCCGGCATAATAAGATTTACACAAAAGGCATAATTTACTTTGCGCTCAATTGGGATTATTGGGCATGTCATTATTTGCCCTCCACCATGAAATCATCGATTAGCCCAACGAGTTCAAGTAGTTCCCTGAACCGGAAAGCACTGCGGCCTTGAGAGATGAAATTAAATGGATGAGGTTCATAAATGCTTGTCCAGCAAGCAGGTATGGATGTCAATCGCCCATCTTCCTGACGATAAAATACTCGATCTTCGCCCCAGGTTTGCTTAAGCGAAACGATCTGAATCTTTGTGTCGTACAAAGGATGAAAAGGATGGGTGATCGTGCAATATCGCACCTGATCGTTCCCATCGGGTGCAGTTGACATAGTAGTCAAATCCCTTTGCGGAACGCTTTGTAAGATCCATAAAACATGAGTGCCTTAACAAGATGATCATCATGGGTGAAACACACCTGAGGCATATTGTTTCTGAGTATATAACTCATTATCATACAAGCCGCCCGCATACCGGGCTCGAACACAATATGATTGATCCACAACCTCAAGGTGATGGTGAAATCGTTTGTCATGAGCGTCTTGGCGGATTATTAAAATACTGGAAAAGAGCAGCATAAAAAGAATGTGACAATTTAGTGTCTTGATTTAGAAGCAAACAGAGAAGGTCTATCCTTGCTATGGTAAAGCTACATACGGTCTGAATTGACCATGGGTTCTGTCTAATGAATCGGTGCCATACAAACAGATACCTGTTCTTTCTAGGACAGATACCGACTATTTGCCAGATGAGACCACTTTTGAAGCGCTTCTGAAATTTCTAATTTAAGCAGATTAAGATGCTGTTCAAGTCACAAAAATATAAAAGGCTCTTAGAATTGAAATATGAAAGCTTTAGGGGCCATTTGTATTTTATGAGTTCGTCAAAAAGTTCGTCAATTTGCAGTGGATACTGACTTGTCAGCCACTTGTTATTGAGTTGTCAACCACTTGCAACCCTCAATTGACGCTCAAAAACGCCATTTAAGCCCTTGTCTAAAAAGCACTTACGCGCCCAGCCAAGGACTGTCGATCCGAAGGTTGAGGGTTCGAGTCCCTTCGAGTACTCTGTCGCTGTCCAGAGACCTGCCGGTCATTCCGCAAACCGGCGATACCTTCAGGCTTGTAATTGGAGGGTTTTTCAGAAGCTCAACCGAAACATTCGGGTACGTTTTGAAAAGATAGAATCGTCTGCCACGTGATTTGCCCGAAGATGGAGCGATTATGGTAAGAGAGCAAAACGATAGAACTTTTGGCAGAGAGGTTTAGAGAGTTCCGGGCCAGTTCGGCGGAGAATTTACCGTTTTATTGGCAGCCCAAAGAAAACAGAGAGCGGTAGGATAGAACCGCCTTAAGCCATAAATCACCCGAAACCCCCCAATTTTACGCCAAATATGCGGATATTGAGAAAGCCCAGCCATTTTCATGACCGGGCTTCTTCGTTAATCGTTAGCAGTGGTTTTTACGCCACTGGTTGTTTTTGGCTCCTCGAGTAGGACTCGAACCTACAACCTAGCGGTTAACAGCCGCTCGCTCTACCGATTGAGCTATCGAGGAATAATCGCTATTCAGCGTGCAATAGACGGGATATACTACTAATTTGGCGTTCGCTGTCAAGCAGGTAAATCAAAAAAGAAAGTAAAAACGTTGAAATTTTTCGTTCTCATTTGCTTAGCATATAAGATTTGGCAGCAACCTAAAGCCGACTGATCTTTGAACTGTGCAGCTTAGCGGTTAATCCGCCTGCGCGCCTGCCCGTATTTTCGCATGTCTATTTGAGCAGTTTATCGAACATATCCACGGACAGGCAGTGGCGGAGTTTCTGCAGGGCTTTCAGCTCGATTTGTCTTGCGGTTTCCTGGCTTACGCCGAGCTCTTTCCCAATCTGCTTGAGCGTTTTCTTCTTTTTCTTAATCAGTGAGGGGTCGTCGAGGCCGTAATGGCTCTTCACTACAAACTGCTCCTTCGGATCGAGATTTGCCGATATAACCTCATCGAGATCCCGCCCCGCCTGCTCAACCACAGGCACAGAGCTTACATCCACATTCCTCATATCCGTATGCATCGAATCCTCCAGAGGCAGCGAATCAGAAGGCGTAATTCTTGCGAAGCTCCGCACCACCGCCCAGCCGGCATACGTTGAGAATCGAAAGCCCTTTGTGTAGTCGTAGCCTTCAATCGCCCTGAAAAGAGCCATATTCCCCTCGCTTATCAGTTCAGCAAAAGAAATATGTTTGCCGATATGCTTAGCGGCTATATTTATAACCACCCTCAGATTAGACTGAAAAACAGCATGCTTTATCCTGCCTATCTCTTCGAGTCTGCTCTGCATTTTCTGAAGCTTCTTCCCTGAAGGCGAGGAAAGATTAAGCGTTTTCTTTTCCTGCTGGTGAAGCTTTTTCAAACAGTTGTATTTCTTGAACATCTCGAGTTCATGGTCTCTTGTTGCAGGCTTTATTCTGTTTATCCTGCTGATATATCTGTTCACATCATCAGGAGATGTGCTCACCTCAACGTGTGAAGGCAGAAATATCTTTTTCTCTTCGATTTTTTTCATCTGAGCGGGTTTTTGGAAATCAGGTGAATCAACAAAACCCAGCTCTACAGCTTCAATCCTCTTTGCCTTGCTTCGATTGATTGCCCTGTACACGCTGGAACGGCTGCATCCGAGCATCTTGCAGATATCGCCTACGCTCTCCCCGCCGGCATACAGCTCGCTGATCTGTTTCTGGATTTTACTGTTTACCCTGCCCTTTCTCGGGAGATAGATATTGCTTTGCTCGCTTTGTTCTGCGTTTTGAAGGCTGCTTCTGATTGTTTCAAAGCTTCGGTGCATTTTTTCAGATATCAGCTCGGCAGCTTTGCTCCTTGCGATCTCAGGACGTTTTTCTTTGAGCTGTTTTGAAAGCTCGAGGATTTGTTTTCTCTCTTCTTCTGAAAGCCTGTTGAAGTTGGAGGCCTTTGTTATTATCTCCGGATTCTGCTTTTTGAAATGTTCGAAGGCCTGCTGAGTAATGGCGAGCTTCTTGATGCCGTCTTCAAATACGAGGTATCTGACTATAAGCCCGAACCTTTTCCATCGCCGGATTGTTTTATCGCTCACTCCGAGCATCTCAGAGAGCGAGGCAATCGAATATGCCGGGTGATTAAGCATTGCCGCAGGCTGGCTTACTGTTTTGCTGAGCTCAAGGACAAACAGCCTCACATCCGCCTGAACACTGCTGCCTTCGAGGATCTCGATTTCGCCCTCTCCGCCCGGGTTGTAGCCTGTTATCTTGCTGCAGACAAATTCATAAGGATACTGCTTGCCGGAATCGAGGAGGAAGTATAGCGATTCGGCTTTCTCGAGCATCTCCAGCTTCACCCGTATCGGCGAGAAGCGTACATCTGCAAGCAGTTCTTTGATTTTGTCCGTTTTGAAATCAGCCATAATGTTTTCCGTTTATAAACTCTGCAAAGCGATTATAATCGAAATATCAAGGCAAAACAAACTTGCCTGACAGTTTTGAGAGCCTGAAGGCAAAGAGACGGGGATGAACAAACAAAAAATAACAATTTGCATTCTTGCTGCATTAGCTCTGCTGATTATCTTGGCCGGCTGCGGGCGTGACAGCGTAAAAACCAGCACAAGCAGCAGCAGACTGCACATGGATACTGTTGTGAGGATTACTGCCTCAGCACGTTCTGAAAGCGAAGCGGAAAGGGCAATTGAAGCAGGGTTTACGAAGATCAAAAGCATCGAAAAACTTATGGACAGGCACAATCCCTCCTCAGCGCTTTCCAAGATAAATTCAAACTCCGGAAGTTGGGTTCAGTCAGACAGAGATATTATAGAGGCGATCGAAACCTCCAAGCAATTCAGCCGCCAAACGGGCGGGGCATTCGATATTAGCATAGCTCCGGTAATTGATTTATGGGCCGGGGCAGCTGAAAAAGGGCAAAAGCCCTCGCCTGAAAAGCTCAGCATGGCAAAATCGCTCGTTGACTATCGGAAAATCAAAACAGACCGCAGAAAAGGGCGGGTAAAGCTTGCTGAAAGCGGGATGAAGCTCGATCTTGGTGCGATCGCCAAGGGCTATGCGTTAGACAGGGCCAAAGAGGCGATGAAAAAGGCCGGCGCAGCAGGCGGGCTGATAAACGCAGGCGGCGATATCCTCTGCTTCGGCAAAAACGCAAGTGCAGGCGGCTGGAAGATTGGCGTTCGAAGCCCCGAGGCAAACGGGCAGAATGATATTGAATGCATACTTGAGATAAACTCGGGGGCCATAGCAACCAGCGGGGATTATCTTCGCTTCTACGAAATCGAAGGAATCAAAACGAGCCACATAATTAATGCCTCTACGGGCAAAGGCAGCCTGCTTTTCAAGAGCGCAACGGTTTTTGCGGATAATGCAGCAGATGCAGACGCCCTTGCAACCTCGCTCTCTCTTTTAGGCAGAGATCAGGGGCTTAAGCTTATAGAATCCATTGAAGGTGCTGAGTGTTTTGCGATAGCCTCGAAAGGCGAAGAGCGGATAAAATCATCCGGCTGGGATAAGCTTATTCTTCAGCGGTATTCTCAGGAGGAACATTGAGATAATCCAGCGTTTTTCCGAGAATCTCCTTCACCACCGGCGCTGAAACCCTTCCGCCGGAATAGCCCATCCCGAGGCTCCTGTCCGGCTTCCTTATGGATACGAGCACCAAAGCCCTCGGCTCTTCAAACGGAGCCCCGCCCACGAAAGAAGCAGTGTAATGCTTATTGCTGTACTGACCGGTGGCAGGGTCGTATATGTTGGCGGTGCCGGTTTTGCCGAAAACGGTGTATTCCTCCATTGCTGCATTCTTTCCCGTCCCGTCTTCTGAGTTTACCACGCCGGCGAGGGCATCCATTATAAAATCGCAGGTGTCTTTAGAGAAGATCTTTCCGTATCGCTCAAAGTCTGCCCCGAGCTGCTGTACGGTATTCCCGTCGTTGTCAATCACCGCTTTGGCAAGGTATGGACGCACAGACCGTCCGCCGTTTGCTGCTGCGCAGTAGCCCCTGAGGATTTGTATTCCGGTAATCCCGATTTCCTGCCCGAACGGGATCCTTGTAACTGAATATCCCGTCCATTTGTCCAAAGACCTTATCTCCGGGCTCCTCTCTCCCGGGAGGTCTATATCGGTTTTGTAGGTAAAGCCGATCTTTTCGAGGCATTCGTAAAGCCCTTCTTTGCCCAGAATAAGCCCGATCTTTGCCATCCCGATATTGCTCGAATTAACCAGAATCTCCTTGAGAGAGAGATTTCCGTAGCGATGGTAGTTGTATTCCTTAATTCGCCCGGAGCCTCTTCTGTAGAACATTCCGTCTTCGCAGTCTATTATTCTGCCCTTGCTCACAGCGTTCATATCAACGGCTCCCGCCATAATCAGCGGCTTAACCACACTGCCCGGCTCAAAGAGGTCGGTAATTGCTCTGTTCCGCCGGCTTGAAGGCTCAGATTCCTCGAGGTTTTCGGGATCGTAGTTCGGGTAGTTTGCCATCGCCATCACGCCGCCTGTCTGCGGATTCATAACTATTGCAAACCCGGATTCCGCCTTAAACTTTTTACACCTTTTCTCAATCGCCTCACGGGCGAACATCTGAATTACAGAATCGAGATTCAGTATAATGCTTTTGCCGTTTTTAGCCCCTCTCGACCCGCTGAGCCTGCTTACAGGTCTTCGGCCTGAATCTACCAGAAACTTCTGCTCGCCTTTTTCGCCTGAGAGCAGATCGAAATAATACCGCTCGAGCCCTTCGCTGCCGGCCTTCTGCTGGCCTGCATACCCCACAGTATGGCAGAAAAGCCTCCCCATCGGATACTCGCGCTGCCAGCGGTAGTCTATGCCCGTGCCGTATAATCTTGAGCGGGTTATTTCATCGGAGTTTTCATCCCAGCGATACTCGAAGAGCTTGTCGAATTTCGTCCTCTGCTGCTGAGATATTCCTTCTTTTACGACAATATGCCTGTATCTGTCTTTCGGGGTGTTGTAAATTTTCTTCTCTATGCTGCAATCCGGCAGCCCCAGAAGCTCTTCAAGCTTTGCGATAGTCTCGTAACGGGCGGTGTAATGCCGGCGTGATTCATTCTTGTAAGGGCTCAGCATAGCTTCCCCGTCTATAAACACATCCTCCTTGAGCTTGCTTACCGCCAGAAGATTGCCCCTTGCATCAACGATTACGCCCCTTCTTGTCCGCTTATTAACTGTAAGCTCGAACGCATCGAGCCTTTTCTCAAAAGCAGGCCTGTGCTCTGAAACTATCATAACGCACTTAACCGCCGCAGCGCAGGCCGCTGCAAGGATTAAGGCAAATATAAGATTCATCCTGTGATTGTTTTTTTTCAAGGGCGTTTCCTGCGTTTTTGCGTGTTAGTAAGCCGATTTAATTTTAGCAATTAAGGTTTGGCTGTCCAATACAATAGCAAAATCAAATCCAATGGCAAAAAGGGCAGAAGGCGGACGCAACAGGCGGACAGTTGATTTTGCGAGCCCGCAGCGAAATTTATTATCCACAGATATTATGTTTTTTTTACCACGAAACACACTAGGATATGGTTTTGGCTGAATTGATGGGCTTAGCTGGTAAACGATCTCGCGGATTTATGTCGCAGCGAAATTAAATTATCCACAGATTGCACTGATGGCACAGATAATTTTAAGAATGTAAAGCCCTTCTATAAAACAATTTATATCAAAATACTTCGCGGGCCTCGAGCACTTCGTGGTTTCAAACAAATTACAATAAATCTTCGTGCCATTCGAGCCCTTCGTAGTTCAAATCCAATCCCACGTGGTTTAAAAAAATTACCCGCCCAAAAATATTGCCGCAGACAAATGTGCAAAGAGCAAAATTTTCTTGAAAAACGTATTAAGTTTGGTAGAATGAAATATAAGATAAAGTTTATGCTCTAATAATTAATTAACATAAATCGAAAGGTGAGTTATGAGGAATTTGACTGTTTCAGTGTTTTTGGCAATTTTACTGCTTTCGGTAAATGTGTATTCTTTTGAAATTATCGGCTTTGAGCCGCCGCATTATACGGCATCTCAGGGCTTGCCTGCGCCTTGGACTGCAGGAACGGAAAATGCCGGCATCACAGATGTTAACCCTGTCTTTGACGCTCAGTCACTCTATGCGGGCGGCGAGGGTTCGACAACTGCCGGAACGATATGCACATATCCATTTGACTTACCCGAAGTGATGAGTTTACTTTTTCTGTAACATTAAGAGCGCCTTCATACAGTCCTGGTAGTTATGGACATGGCTATGTCGGTTTGGGCGGGGTAAGATTTATAGGTTCTAATGCCATTGGTTCCAGGCTTGGGAATATATATTTTGATCTGCAAAAGCCATACGGCTCATCGGTTAGTCCTTCTCATTACAAGATAGTTTACGTAAATTATGATTCTTGGCCATATCCTATAATTGGCAATTTCGTAAATGGCGGCACATACACTCTCACCTACAATATCAATTGGCAGCAGAAAACTTCGTCGCTAAATATTCAAGGTACAGGCGGAATTGACATTACCGTAAATGCTCAAAACGGGTTAAGCGGAATTAATAGAGACAACTTTGAGGGTGTTGAGCTGTATGGGCACAGCATCCCTGAATCTGCAGGAAATTACAGAGTGCTTTATGACGATATTATAATCGGCAAAGAGCCTGAAGGGTTGGTCGGAGATTTCAATTCCGATGGAGTTGTTGATTATGAAGATTTTGCTGTTTTCGCTGTTTGCTGGCTAAGCGAGCTTGGCGGTTTAAATTGGAATTCAGCCTGCAATCTTGATATTGACGGCGACAGTGCAGAAAAAATAGACATCGCAGATTTGCTCATTTTCAGCGAAAAATGGATTGGGGAATAGCGGGCAGTTACCTGTTTACTGTATAAAAATGTGTTAAAACCACGAAGTGCATCAAGACAAGAGATATTTATTTGAAACTTCGCCCGGAGGGAAAAAGGGTTAGGTCTCTTCTTGCGGTATTTTTACAATACTATTGCTTATATTGTTGATGGTTTGTGCTGTGAGGGCTGTGGTTTGCCATTTTACATTCTCCAGCCTTAGGTCTCAAGCCTGATCGTTGTAAACAAAAGGCGGCGTTGTGCTGTCTTATAATTATAAATATTGGATTGAAAGGGAAGTATGATGAAAAAGTTATTTTTGTTGTCGTTTGTTTTAATGTTTGCCTCCGCGGCTTTATTTGCCGGTTCGATCGAAGGTGTGAGCCCTGCTAATGCGTTAAAGGGGCAAAACGCAGTCATTACATTGGATTGTGAGGGCACGTCTTTCACCACCGATGCTGTCGTTGGTGTGTGGCTGGTTAAAGGCAGTCAGCTATTAAGCGCCGGTAGCTTTACTGTATTAAGCGATACACAGGTAGAAGCGGAGTTTGACCTGTCCGAAAACATCGATAAGGGTATTTGGGCGGTTGTTGTGTATTCTGAAGGCGGCGTATTCATTCTTGATGAAGGCTTTACTGTTTACGACCCTGATGTCAATGGTGATGGATTGGTTGATACTGTTGATTTCAGCCTCTACGCGAAACATTTACTTGAAGTAATGCCGGGATATACCCTTGTGCCGAATCTTGTGGAAATTCCTCAAGCCGATGCCGAGCAGCAGATAACCGATGCGGGGCTGGTTTTGGGAACTGTAACCGAAGATTACAGCGATACCGTTTCTGTCGGTCTTGTAATGGATCAGTCGCCGCCCGCGGGGCAGAGTGTGGCTATCGGTTCAACAGTTGATTTTGTTGTTTCTCTTGGCGAGGAAGTAACCGCCCCTGATATCACATGGGTTTATATAGATGACCCCGGCGTTAGCGGGCATGAGGGCTTTACCGGCTATATGAGCAAGTATGAGACAACCAACGCGCAGTATTGCCAATATCTTAATGAAGCCCTTGCATCGGGAGATATTGAGGTACGAGCTAACAATATAGTTTATGGCACAAGCGGCTCTTACAGCGGGCAAATTTACTTTGATACCTATGCCGCGGATAGTGATAGTCAAATAACCTACAGCGGCGGCGTTTTCAGTGTACGCACAAGGGACGGCTACGATATGAGCAGTCATCCTGTAGTAGAGGTTAGCTGGTACGGCGCGACGGCTTTCGCCGCCTATTACGGCTGGCGGCTTCCCACGGAGTGGGAATGGCAGGCGGCTGCTGATTATGACGGCAGCTACACTTACGGCTGCGGCACGAGCATCGACCACAGCAAGGCGAATTATGACTGGGATAACCCGCTGGATTTCTCAAACTATCCCTATACGACGCCTGTTGGCTATTACGATGAGTTCGGCTACGGCTTGTGCGATATGGCAGGCAACGTGTGGGAATGGACGGACAGTTGGTATTCAACCAGTCAAGACTACCGTGTTCTCCGCGGCGGCAGCTGGGGCTTCAATGTCAGCAACTGTGCCGTCTCGTACCGGTACGGCCACGACCCGTACAGCACTAACTACTACGACGGGTTTCGTGTCGTTCGTCCGTAGTCTCTGGATTTAACACTTTGCTCTTTTTTCTTTTACACTTTGGGGTGCAGGGGCGTTAGCCGCTGCTCGCGAGAAAATTGAAAAATCGGGAATTGAAAATCATACAGGATTTTTATGATTTCACCCTTTGGGTAATGAATCATATAAAAAAATTTCCCAGACACCAGAGATATTCACTCGGCAATTGAAATAGTGGGCAGTTACCTGTTTACTGTATAAAAATGTGTTAAAACCACAAAGTGCATCAAGACAAGAGATATTTATTTGAAACTCCGCCCGGAGGGGAAAAAGGGCAGCTGTCCCCTATTTTTACTGTGAGCCTCCGTGGTTAATATATTTTTTCTACCACAAGAAATAGGCAGCTGTCCCCTTACTACCTCTGGGGAAGCGGGGAAAAATACAGATTTTGTATCTTATCATCGCTCAATGCTTTATCATACACCCTGAAATCGTCAATGATGCCTTCAAAAGGCAGGTGTCCGCTGCGGTTAATGCCGAGCTGGATCCTGTCTATCTGCGTGTCGCTTGCGTTTATACTGCCTGCCAAACTGCCGTTATAGTACAGCTTTGTGGTTTCATTTTCGCAGGCAACTGCAATATGCGTCCATGAATCTTCAACCGCACCGATTATCCCGTCTTCAGAGCCGTGGTATCTGTAGCTGCCCGGGTTTGTGCCGTCAACGTCAATCTGGAAGGTATCTGCATTGTTATTGCTGCTTGTGTTGAAAAGGCCGCTGTAATTTGCCTGTCCCAGCTGCTCAGGCTTAACCCAAAGGCTTACCGTATATTCCGGCCAATCGCTGTATCCTAAATCTAATGTAACTTTGTCGTCAATTCCGTCGAAATAAAGCCCGCTGTCGGAAATACCCAGCACAGAGCCCTCTTGGAAGTTCGTACCGGAAAGAGTGCCGAATCTCGAATTTTCGCTTGAATCTGAGGCCTGCGTGCCTGTTTGTTCTTCAAACTTCCACCAGCAGAACATATTATTAAAAAATCCCGGCCAGTCTTTGGAAAAGGCGGATAAATCTATCATATCCACAAATCCATCTCCAGAGGAAGAAGGTGCGATATCTGCGAATATATTCTCCGGGGAAGACATCCATTCCTCGCTGAGGAGCATAAAGTCTTCGATATCAACCTCCATGTCTGCGTTTATATCCGATTTGCTCATAACCGCTGTTATTTTGGTGAGCGAAATTCCTGGAGCTGAAAAAGTGATCTGATTATCTTGATTCAGAGAAGGAGACATCCTAATCGATCTGTGCCAGCCGTTATCGCCCTCGGCCATTGATGTTGCAAAAACAGAATCGGGGCTTATATTCCCAAGGTCTATCGTAAAATCCCTGCTTTCGCTGCTGTCTTTGCTTAGAATCAGAATTACTATCTTCGGGTTTTTAGAATTCTCTGTTCTTTCAGCAAGAGCCCCCAGCACAATGGCGTTTTGATGGTCTGAGTCAAAAGTGTGAACCTTCTGACCCTGGATATCCTTGAACATCTGCATTGCAGTGAAGCTCGGCCTGTGTTTGTAAGGTTCAAACTCAATAAGATTTCTGCCTGAACCCGGCCAGTAGATCGGCCAGATGCAGGCCATATCCACGTTCTTCTCAATGAACATCATCATAATCTCAGACATCACCATCGCCTGATCGAAGAAATTGCCGTTATCGCTTTGCGTACCTCCAGACCCGCCGTAATTCCATTCAAGAAATCCAAGCTCAATATGTTCCATGCCCGTATTCTTGCAGAACTGATGGAAGCTGTCTATTTCTGATTTGTATCCGTCAACGGTGAAATCATTGAGCCACTCGCTTCGCGAGTATTCGCCCCAAGCACCCGTATTGTAATACAAATGCTTGTCTATAACATCGAAATACTGCCCGTAATCTCTCACCAAGTCCTTTACAGTCCAATGTGAGAGGCCGTGTATATAGTTGCATATAAGCTTTATGTTCGGGTATTCGTTTTTAATACCAATCGAAAACTGCTTTACAAGCTCCGGATAAGCCCCCGCATCTATATGGTTGGGAAGCCCGCCCTGATGGCCAACCTCATTATCAAGATAGAGGTAAGTTACATCGAAATCATTCTGCTCGCAGTAATCAAGCATTGCCACCGCCTCATCTATTGAATCCTGCACTCGGTCGAATTTATAGCCTGCAAGCACGTTTACCCCCAGAATCGGCTCTATATCAAGGTTTTTGCATTGCTGGATATACTCATCCAGATCCATATATCCCGAATATCGCTGCTCTCTGACCGCCCTTGAGTCGAATGTTCTTGAAGGGTCCCATAAATCTTCCCAGCCACCGGAGAACGGGTCGTCCCAGTGCCAGAATGATACAATGTGCCCGCCCGGATAGCGGAGGGAGGTTACTCCTAAATCTTCCATAGTTTGGGGCAGATACTGGTCTTGCCAGCGTTCGTCCGGCATCCAGCCGTCCTCCGGCTGATCGGGAACGCAGTAAAGAGTGTTGTAGCCGAAGAGCATCTCATTCACCGTTTTATCCTGCCCGGATACATAATTTATATTCACCTGTTCAGCCGCGGCAAAAGCTGAGGCTGCCGATATCAATAGGAAAAATGCTTTTTTGGGGATATATCTCATAATCACCTCTCGAATTTAATTAACCCTTTTATAACAATATGTTCTTAACTAAATGTTTTATTGTAAAAAAAATTTCCTAAAAAAATATTTTTAAGCGTTATGGTAAAAACACTAAGAGGGTATGTTTTTGGTAAATTTTTCCGCGGATTCCTGCGGATGGCACAGATAGTTTTATGAATGTAAAGCTATGTTATAAAGCAATTTACAAAAAATCTTCGCGCCTTTGGTGTGCTTCGTGGTTTAATCAAATTCCCCTGCCGAAAACAAGCGCAGCGTTATTGCACGCTGCGCTTTTATGTTCTGAAATATTATCCTAACGGGGCGATTAGTCTTCTGCGATAATATCGATTTCGCTGAAGAATGTCCCCTGAACGCGGTAATCCGTGAGCCACATCAAATATCTGCATTCCATCCCATCTGGAAAATCTACAGAGCTTGCGTGTATATCGCCTTCGCCGAGCTCGGAGGTATCAACATCGGCGATAAGCTTCCAGCCCTTCGGGTTTTCTTTTGTGAGATCGGCTTTCGGGGAGGCCTCTTCAGAGCCCGCCCAGAGGCTGAATCTTTGAGGAGACCTGTCGGAGTGGTGCCGGGAGAAGGTATTAACCTTTTCCACCTTGGCTTTCTGCTTCAAATCTGCGATAAATCTGCCGCGTCCGTTGTCGAAGAAAACGTTTTTTGATGGCTGGTCTATTTCTTCAGGAACTTCTGAATCGTTGAGCATATCCATAGTTCCCTCGGTTAGGTCGTTCGGACGCACATCAAAGCGGAATTCATTCACAAATGAAAACTCAACATCGCTGCCGGTGGTGCTGTCGGCAAAATCTGAACCGCTGGGCTGAACTGTAAGCTGCTCGTATGAGCCGGCCTTCTCAAACCATACATCCCCTGCAGCTTCCTTGCCTTCAACGGGGTTTTTGAAGTTTCCTGTAAGGCGGGGGTTGTCATTGCGAAGCTGGATTTCTTCTCTGCCATCAAAATTATCGTAGAGGCAGGCAGCGGGTGTTATTGTTTGAGGCTCTCTGCTCAGGCTGAGGGCAAACACCTTTATCTCCCGGGCATCCGGCAGGGTAATCTCCGTGCAGCCGGAAGGCAGGTCGAAGCCGTATCTGAAGAGGTAGCTGAAGTCGTATGCCTCGTTTTCGCCTGAAAAATCGTGGCGGTGCGTGCAGAACCATGCGAGCGTATCTCTCTTTATATAGCCCTTCTCTATCCCTGAAACCATGGACGGAATCTCCGGATGCCATATCCTGTTGTCCCATTGGCCTATAAAGCCCGTCCATTTCTGAACTGAGAAAGGTCTGCTTTCCCCTGCAATTTTTAAGCTGGCTTCGGTGTCCTCATTAGCAGCAGCAAGAAGGTAAACGCGGCTGAAATCGCCTTCTGGAAGCTTTACGGTTTGCCCTGTGCACTCCATCGCTGAGGCGTCTGCGGCAAGCTCAAACTCTACTGAACCGCTGACGATTTTCTCGGGAAGCATTTCTTCCGGTATCGTCTTATTATCCTCGCCGAAGCCTTCGCTTGAATTTTCGCCGTCTTTTGATGCGCATTTGGTATTGAATGCGAGTTTTGCAGGCTCAGAGATCCTTTGGATTTTCTCTTCTCCTGTGTTTGCGAATTTAACAGCAAAGCTGCGAATTCCGTTTCTATGAAGCTCGAAGCATAGATTGCCGTCTTTTATTTGAGCATCGCCTATGGGGCGTTCCTGCCCGTCCACCTCGCGTGCTTGTGAGATGTCCAATGCCGTATCGAAGACTACCTCGCCTGTGTCCCTGCCGAAAAGCTCCTGGAAGCGAAGTATTGTCCAGCTGCCCTTTTCGCTCTTTTTCATTGCCCTTAAGGCAGCCTGTTCGGAGCTTATATTCAGCATTGAGAATTCTCTGCCGAGCGAACCGCTGTGTTTGCCTGAATTGAAGGCTCTGATGGGCTGGTTGAGCCGCCTTGCCTTCTGGTGGGTGAGCCCGTCCTGCCAAGAACCTTCATGGCCGTAGAGGGCATAGACGAAGTTGTGGCGTCCCCAGTCCTGAGTGAACTGGTCTGTATAGCGGTGTACATCCCCGCCCGGGGTGTAGAGAAGCGTTAGACGAAGAGTGTCCTCGGATGGCTTGTCTGAGCCGAATTTGCAGTCCTCAAGCACTGAAACGCCGTAGTCCCCGGAAGTATCGGTTAGATCGAACCACTGATGCGAGAGCATCTCGAATATTCTGGGGTTGTTTGTTGGCCTCTGTATTGTTCCTGCGCTTTCGGTGTATGTGGCAATCTGATTGTTCACAGTAAGCGGGAAGCTGGCCTTGAGCACCTTTGCAGATTCCTGCCAGTCGATATCGCTGTGCACTTCAATCCGTCTTCCGCCGCTGCCGGCAGAGAGCCTTATCGTTTGGGTGAAGAAGGAATTTCCTGCCTTCCGTTTTACCCGAATTGCAGCAGATGCAGGGCCGTTTTCTGCAATCTCAATTTCAGCAGGCCCATCAACGTACCCAAGCGGCGGGATAGCCCTGTCTTCCCAGTCCATATTCCATGCCGGCCATTGCTCCGTAGAGCCCTCGAGAAATTCGAGCCTTGCAGGAGATTTAAGCATATTCCTGTCAGCAAGCTTGTCGTAAATCTGGGCTATATCGCCCGCTTCGTTTATTGTTACAGTGTAGAAGGAATTTTCGAGCTTGTGTCCTGTTGCGCTTACGCCTGTATTCAGACTGCAGGGCTGGGATGAACTCTGCACATCGTACACCTCGAAGCTTGCAGGCTTCATCTTTGCGCAGAAAGCGATTTTCAGAGAAGAACCTGTCCTCTCGATTATCTGGGAAGGCGCTTCTGTGCCGATGGAAGAATAAACCCTTATATGCTCCGGCGCATCGTGTGAATACTGAATTTCCGCTGTTACCAGATCCTCACGGGCAAACTCAAGCGGGTTATAAAGCACCAGAGGCTTGCCTTCGGTTTTTGTATCAAGCTTAGAAGCCACAGACTGAACTGAATCTGTGAGAACATCTGCGAGGAAGTTCGCTGCGATTATTTCATCGTTCCATGAGTATTCATACGCCTTCGGGATGGATGTGCCCGGGAGGATGTCGTGCATCTGGCTGGCAAGCACACGTTCCCAGGCGGCCTGAATCCTGTCGGTTGGATACTTATCGCCGAAAAGCATCGCAGCGCAGGCTGCCCTCTCGGCGGCATCTGCGAGCTGCTCATTCTTTCTGTTCATCCTTTTCACGTAGGACTGAGAGGTGAGCGTGCCGAAGGAATGGCCGGTGAGCATCATCTCTCCCTTGTATTTCGGAAGCCTTTCCTTCTGGGCGGGAGTTATATCGTGATAGATCTGCTCAGAGGAGCCCAAAACCACATCAACTTCTGAATCATCATTGTTCAGGCTTGATACTGCTTTCTTAACGTCTTCCTCTCTGGGAGCACCGCCTCTATCGCCTACACCGTAGTAGCGGTAGTCGGTATAAACGCCGGAAAGCTTACCGGTGTTGTTAATGCGGTTTACCCATTCCTGATCTGTATCCATTCTTCTATCCACACTCGAAACATACGCTCCGGGGTTGAGTGCCGCTATAACTGAATTTCCGTCCGGACCTTCCCAAACCCCTACGGGGAACGGGATGCCAATAGCTGAGCCCCATGTAAGCTTCTGTGTGGAAAAGCCTTTCAGTCCGGCATGCGCAAATACAGAAGGCAGAGAATGCGGAAATCCGAAGCAGTCCGGCAGGAGGAAATCCTCGCTCTGTTTTCCGAATTCATTCTGGAAGTATTCGTTGCCGTAAAGTATCTGGCGGATTATTGATTCCGGCGAGGGCACAAGCACATCGCATTCGTCCACCGATGAGCCAACCACATGCCAGCGTCCCTTGTCGATATATTCCTTGAGCTTTTCGAACTTCTCAGGGTAGTACTCCTCCATCATTTTGTAGCGTACTGAGCCGGTGAAGTTGAATTCGTATTCAGGATACTTTTCGAAAAGCTTGAAATTGTCATCAAGTGTGGCCTTTATATACTCGTCAATAGTTTGCTTGTAGTCCCATCGCCATTGCGTGTCCAGATGCGCATAGCCTACAGCGTAAAGTGTTTTGTCTTTGCTTAGATCTCGTGATTGTGCCAAACAGAATTCCCCCGTGAAAATCAGGAATAAAAGTACTATTCCCGCAGTTGATTTGATACTCATTTTTTGAACCCTTCAAAATGGAATTATTTTTTGTACGGGCACACACCAATATGCCCAGTAATAAATATAATCAATTAGCACTTCTTTTAAAGCTGTGTTTATATCTGTAAGCTTCAGTTTTGCCGCTTTTCGGTTTAAAGCACTTAAATAAATCACAAAAAATAAGCGGCAGTTCCGCCAAGACCTGCCGCTGTGTGTTATGCTTTTTTCGGTATTTATTTAGTTTTGAATTTGTAGATTGTTTTTGTGTTGTAAACCTCTCCCGGTTCGAGGATAGTAGATGGGAACTGAGGCTTATTCGGTGAATCGGGGAAGTGCTGGGTTTCAAGGCAGAATGCGCATCTCTGAACGTATCTTTTGCCTTCCTTGCCCACAATTGTTCCGTCGAGGAAATTGCCGCTGTAGAACTGCAGCCCGGGCTCTTCTGTCCAAACTTCCATAATCCTGCCGCTGTCGGGTTCGTAAACCTTTGCAGCGAGCCCCATGCCTTTGCCTTTATCGAGAACAAAGTTGTGGTCGTAGCCTTTGCCGTATTTCATCTGGATATCGGCAGAGTTTATGTGCTTTCCGATTTTCTTTGGCTCTGTGAAGTCGAAAGGGCCGTAAACATCCACGATCTCTCCGGTGGGGATAAGTCCTTCATCAACAGGAGTTATCTCTGAGGCATTGATCATAAGCTTATGGTCGAGGATTTTCCCGCTGCCCTGTCCATCGAGGTTGTAGTAGTTGTGCTGAGTGAGATTAACCGGTGTAGCCTTGTCTGTTTCGGCTTTGTAGTCTATTACAAGCTCATTATCTGCAGTTATTGAATATGTTACCACGCAGCGGAGGCTGCCCGGGTATCCTTCCTCGCCGTCTTTGCTGAGGTAGGTTAGGGTGAGGTTTGCGGCATCTTCTGTTACTGAATGCGTAGCAGACCAAACCCGCTTGTCGAAGCCCTTGTCTCCGCCGTGTAGGTGGTTCTCGCCGTTATTTGTGGCGAGGGTGTAGGTCTTGCCGTTCAGCTCGAATTTGCCTTTTGCAATACGGTTGCCGTATCTGCCGATAAGGGCGTTGAAATAATCGCTCTTCTCTTCGAAATCCTTGAGATTATCGAAGCCGAGGAGAATGTCATCGCTCTTGCCGTTCTTGTCAGGTACGTTGAGGTAAGTCATAACCCCGCCATAGGTGATTATTCCTGCATCCATGCCCTTGCCGTTATCGAGCATATACTCGTACACCTTCTGCCCGTCTTTGGTGGTGCCGAAGTAGCTCTTCTCAATAGAGGGCTTGAGGCTCTGCTTGGGACACTTCTTGGGTGAGTCTTTTTTCTGGGTTTCAGTGCATGATGAAAGCACCGCAACGCTAAGCACTAATGTTAAGATTGAAAGTTTACGCAACAGCATTTTAATAAGCTCCTAAAATTGATTAACAATATAACAGTAATATTATAGACGATGCTGGTTTTTAGTCCAGCAGAAATACAGTCTGAAAGCTTTTATTTAATATAATAACAATATAAACAACGTTTTTACAAAACTTTTTTTAAGAACTTGTGTTTTTATTGCCTTTTTTACATCTCATTCTGCCGGCGGGAAAACCGCTTTGCACAGGGGCTCTATTTCCTTAGGGCAGACAACTTGCTTTACTGTGCTCAGTTCCCTTCTTACAGGATAATTTTTGCGCAGGCTGTCGAAGAAGTCCGGCCGCTGAGGGTGCTGCATTGAGAGAATTTTTCTAAGGGAGCTGTCGTCTTTTTCAATGTTATAGATATTTTTAACCGCTTCGTTCAGTCGGCATTCAACGCTGCCAGATTTCCCGATTTCGATTTTTTCCACTTCCGGAGGCGGGAGGAAGTCTTTTTCGTCCACTCTCTTCGGAATCTGGAAATGCTCGCACATAGCATTCACCACCATCCTCATCGCTCGGATTTTGGCTTCGATAGCGTGGCCGGCGATATGCGGGGTTGCTATAAAGGCCTTTTCCAGAAGCGGAGCGGATATTTTCGGTTCGCCTTCCCATACATCTATCACCGCATCGCTGAGCCGTCCGGAATCAAGGGCTTTTATTACTGCTTGAGTATCAGCTACAGCCCCTCTTGAGGTGTTTATAAGCACGGCACCAGGCCTGATTTTGGATGCAAAATCAGCGTTGAAATAATGCAGTGTTTTATCAATGCCCGAGCGTATTAGCGGCGTGTGAAATGATATAAAATCGCAGCCCAGCATTTCATGTATAGGACGGTATTTTTCTTCTCCTGTTGTCCTTTTGAGGGGAGGGTCGTTCAAAACCACATCCATCCCGAGCCCCTCGCACCTTTTGGCAGCTCTCGAGCCAACGTTCCCCGCTCCGATAATCCCTATAGACTTGCCCTTAAGCGAAAAGCCGCGCCTGCAGGCGAGATTGAGTATTGCAGCAGTAACGTAATCAGCTACGCTCACAGCATTGCAGCCTGCAGCTGAGGCAAACGCTATACCCTGCGATTCAAGATAATCTGTGTCTGCGTGGTCTGTGCCAACTGAAGCGGTTGAGGTGAACTGAACTCTGCTTCCTGTAAGCTCTTCTGCCCCGAGCTTTCTAACGCTTCTTCCAAGATAGGCATCTATATCCTTGAAATCTGATGGGCTCATATCGCTGCCGTGCTTTATTACGGTTTCGCCAAGCCCCTCGATAGCCTTCTCAATGAAGGGGATGTGTTTGTCTGCTAATATCTTCATAGCTGGAATTATATATAATTAAGAAGAAAATTTGAAGGATAAAAACAATTGAACAGACTTTGAAGACGTAAAAAAAGCCGCTTGGGATGTCCAATGCGGCTTTGTAGTACAGTTGAGTAAGAAGATTAACGTTTTGAGAACTGGAATCTTCTTCTTGCGCCCGGCTGACCCGGCTTCTTGCGTTCTTTCATTCTTCCATCTCTTGTGAGCAGTCCTGCATCACGCAGAGGCTTTGAGAACGAAGATTCGTCGTAGTTTGCCATTGCCCTTGCAAGCCCCAAAAGAGCCGCCCCTGCCTGGCCTGTAGTACCGCCGCCTTCGACATTAATAAAAACATCAAAGCTCTTCATCGCATCGCATTCTTTCAGCGGTGCAAGAACGGCTTCCTGATCCTGCTGAAGCCTGAAAAATTCTTTCAGCTTCTTTTCATTTATTGTCAGCTTTCCTGAACCCGGTTTGATCCTCACGCGGGCAACAGAGCTTTTCCTTCTGCCTACGCCCCAGAAAAATCCGCCTTTATCCGGCTTTGCCTTCTTCTGCTGAGAAGAGCCCTGAACTGCCTGAGCATCGCTCTGCCCTGCAATTGATGGATCAATGAGCGGGGTTTGTGTGTTTTCATTCATTCTTATAAACCCTTTTCAATTATAATTCCAACTTTTCCGGCTTCTGTGCTTCATGTCCGTGCTCCTGGCCGGCATACACTTTCAGCTTCTTGAGCATAGCATCGCCGAGATTGTTCTTTGGAAGCATCCTTTTAACAGCAAGCTTAACCACTTCTTCAGGCTTCTTGCTTATCATTTCGCTGAACGGAACAATCTTCCTGCCGCCCGGATATCTGGTGTAGTGGTCATAGAATTTGATTTCCTGCTTGCGTCCGGTAAGCTTAATCTTATCAGCATTAACAATCACTACATAATCCCCTGTATCAACGTGGGGGGTGTATGTAGGCTTGTTTTTGCCCATCAGTATCGGGGCAACCTCTGCTGCCAGACGGCCGAGCACCTTGTCTTCTGCATCAATCAGAAGCCATTTGCGCTCCACCTGCCCCTTTTTTGCCATAAAACTTTTCATTTCAAGCTTTCTCCACATATTTTTATCATCTTGCCCGTTTTGCAGTGTCCTAATTAAATGAACGGGTTAATCAAGGAACAGCAGCAAGCCCTTCTGCGAAACTGTGGACATCTGCAGAACCGCTTACAGCCGCCGAAATCACTGCAAAAGCGTTGGCTGTACTGTTACACGAAAGGGTAATATTATTTAACGGCCGAGAAATTTCAACAGATTTATTGCTTTTTTTGCAAAAAAATTGAGCGGGAAGCATAAAAGCTGCCCCGCTCAATTACTTACCCAAAACGCTCTGGGGTTTTCCTATCTATTGCTGCCGGAGCTGTCTGCCGGTGAAATCTGTATTCTTCCGGATTCAAGCCCTTCAGAGCCTGCTTTAATTCTAAGCGGTTTTTCGCCTTCTACTCTTACTATGCACAAAACTCTGCCCTTGTATGCCGACCAGAGGCTTGTTTCTGAAAAGCTTCTGTGAGAGGTTACATCCCCATTTGATAAGGCGATTATTTCGCCTCCGCCATCTGCGCTGAATTCCAGCTCATTTTCGGCGTGTTTAACAACCCTGCCTTCAGAATCCACGACTTCTGCTCTTATGTGGCAGATTCCGTCTTCTCTGGGGGTGTCTTCAGCTGTAAGCCTAACTTTTGCAGGCTCGCCTGAGGTTTTCAATTCATAATTGCAAACTTCTTCGCCGTTTTCGATGCCGGCAGCACGCAGAACGCCTTTTTCGTAAGAAACGCCCTTAAACTTGACTATCCCGTTCGGGAAATCTGCGAGCTTTTTCTCGCCGATTTTTTTGTCATTAAGATACAAAGCAGCTTTCTTGCAGTTTGTGTAAACAGCGAGGTCTGCTGTCTGCTTATCTTCGAAATTCCAGCTTTCGGTAAGATTAGGCCAGCCCCACTGCCCAGTTTTAGAAAAATCGTCCGGGTCCTGCTTGTAAACCGCTGCATAAATGCTTGGTTTATCAGACCAGAATGCCTCGTAGAGATAAGAGCTTGCTTTCCTGAAGCCTGCTATATCGAAGAGCCCTGCTTTAGAGCCGATCTTCGGCCAGCCTGATTCGCCCAAATAGTCTATCCCAACCCAGAGAAAAACACCTGTGTTGAAATCGCTGCGAGCGGCATCGAGCCAAGGTGCGCTCTCAATCTTTGCATAACGCCTCTTATCACTGCTGTTGAAATATGTGTAGGATTCAGTGCTCACAAACGGCTTGTCCGGATTGGTCTCGGCCAGCTCATCCGCCCACTGCTCGCCGTAGTTTAGGGCGATAAGATCCATATACTCGCAGGATTTGAGAATATTCTCCACTTTCTTTTCAACGTTGTAATCTCCGCCTCTTCGCATACCTGAAACCACAGGCCTTGTAGGGTCGTGGTATCTGACAAAGCCGCCAAGCATCTTGAGATAGCCGTTTTGCTCTTTGCTTCCAGCGGGAAGATTCTCGTTGCCAACGCTCCACATAACAACGCAGGGGTGGTTTCTGTCTCTCTTGATGGTGTTGAGATAATTATCACGCCACTCCTCACGAAAATGCTCGTCTGCGAACTTCTCATTTTCCCATTTATCCACAAACTCATCCATCACAAGAAATCCCAGCTCATCGCAAATATCGAGAAACTCCTGCGAAGGAGGGTTGTGGGCGGTTCTTATCGCATTGCAGCCAATATCCCTTAAGTTTTCCAGACGCCTCTGCCAAACGCCCTTGGGAACTGCTGCACCGAGAGTGCCTGCTTCGTGGTGAAGGCATACGCCCTTGAAATCAAGGTTTTTGCCGTTGAGAAAGAAGCCCTCTTCAGCATCGAATCTCAGACGGCGGATGCCGAATCTCGTTTCTCGCCGGCTCTTGGTTTCCCCATCTGAGGAAACAATGCTAACTGCTTTGTAGAGCTGCGGTCTTTGGGTTGACCAAAGCTTAGGCGAATCAACTTCGATTTTCTGATTTATTTTCAGCTTCTCTTTGAAACGGGCTGTTTTTTCTGTTGAAATTTGCTTTATTTTATTCCCTTCAGGGCCGTATATTTCTGTCCTGAGGGAAAAGTCCTTCTTTTTTCCGTCATTCTTTACAGCAGTTTCGATCTTCACAGATGCCTTTTTACTGCTTACCTCGGGTGTAGTGATATATGTGCCCCAGTTGGTTATATGGAGGGGGTTTCTGAAGGTAAGCCAAGTATTGCGGTAAATCCCTGAGCCTGAATACCAGCGGCAGTTTGGGTGCTCTGAATTGTCAACCCGCACAGCGACCGTATTCTCTGCCCCGAAGTTTACGTAATCTGTGATATCGTGATAGAAGGTTGTGTATCCGTCGTACTGCATACCGAGCGACCGGCCGTTAATCCACACTTCGCTGTGGCGGTAAATCCCGCCAAACTCAAGCTCAACCTGCTTTTCTGTATGTTCTGCGGGTATTGAGAATTTCTTTATATACCACCCGATACCGCCGGGAAGGTTCGCATTGCGGGTTGGGTTATCCTTGCTGAACTCGCCTTCTGTGCTCCAGTCGTGCGGTAGGCTTAGCTTGCGCCAAGAGCTTGAATCAAACTCGGGAGACTTAAAATCGCCGTCGCCGAGATGAAAACGCCATTCGCTGTTAAAATTGTGCCTTGCAGGGTAATCTTCTGCGAGCGTTTTTGTGCAAAAAAACGCAGAAAATAACAAAAAACACCATAAAACGGTTTTGGGATAAGATTTCAGCATAATCGAAAGTCCTGAATTAAATAATAGTTGTTCTGCTGCATATTAGCGATGCATAAGTTTTTAATAGCTCGCTTAGTCTTTTAATGTAAAGATTCGCAGAAAGTATGACAAATAAAATTTTGCTTGCAAAAAAAAGATGCGCAAAATATTGTTCATATACCTCTGGCCGGTCTTTGAACAGCTCTAATTTAGACAAATCCCTTCATGTAGCAGTTTTTCCTTTTGCCCCTTCAGAATTAATAAGCACTTCGAGCCGCTGCCTTTTCATCACGCCGGAACCAGAGGACTGTAAGGCCTAAAAACAAAGCCAGCCAATTCTTTTTTAAGATTATCTGCTTTTGTAACATCATTGACCTGAAGAAAAATTAGACTACAATTCTCTTAGATTATTAACACTTAATTCACAAATTAAAGGTATGCCTAAAATTAATAAAACCAAAGGCCAGTTGGAAGCGGAAATCAGCGAAGCTGTAATCCAATTTGAAAAAGAGTATATGGGGCGAGGCCCTAAAGAGATCAGGACATTCATCTTTGAGGATATGGTAATGATACGTATGCGAGGCGTGCTTACGCCTGCAGAAAAGCAATTGGCCAAGGTAAATAATGGAGATACAGGGCGTATGCTGATTAAGCAGGTCAGAAAGGAACTGATCGAGAAAGGCAGAACACTTATTGAAGCGATCATAAAAGACCTGCTGAGTATAGATCCGACAAGTATGCACACAGATATCAGCACAGTAACAGGGGAGAAAGTGATTGTTTTCAGCCTCTCTGAGAGCTTTGAATCTGCGGCTGAACAACACAGCGTTCATCAGTAAAAAAAGCTTGACAAAAATACGATTGTCTATAAACTTACGATTCTGGCAGCACAGCGAAGAGGCATATAATGTCTGTTCAAAGCGGGGCCTTTATAGTTTGGCAGATTAACTGCGTGTGATTTGTGAATAAACGGATGGCAAGCAGTCGATACGCCATCGACCCCTCGGAAGGGATCGTTGGTTTTTTTTTGCCATGAAAATCAACCAAATATCCCTTCCCGAATAATTCCAAAGAAATATAATAGAATTAAAAATACTGTCGGCTCTGAAATTAATATGCAGTTAAAGGAACAGAAAAAATGAAGACAAATATGCCAGATAATTTAATACTTTCGGATAAATTAGCAGATATATTTGCTAAAGCGCCCTCTGTACAGTTCGCTTCGGGTATTGAAGACCTTGAGAGTCTTGCCTGCGGCAGCAGCGATAACAGCGAATGGACAGTTTCATATACTCTCCCGGACGGCCGGAAAATGGATGAAGTTAATGTGGTTCGCGTTAAGAACGGGATCAGCGCGAACTATACCGAGGCATATATGCGTCGGCGTGATCCGAACTGCATGGTTGTGGCTGATGAGAATCCTTCTGATAAGCCCAAATTCCATGACCGTTTCGGCCATTCTTTTGAGCAGACCCGTCAAGAAACCTTCGACTGGCTCTCTGAGCAGGATTTGGCAGTTTTCGCCTTTGAAATGGGCTCAAGCGGCTTAGGGGGAGATGCTTTGGCAGTCTGTCCTGCTAACGCCTGCTTTTTTGCTTTTGGTCTTGGACTGCTCCAAGGCGTTCTTGATGTAAGGAAGCTTAATCGTTCTTTCAAGCCCTCCTTTATTATATATGTTGCACCGCCTTTCCGGCATACCCACTTTGAAGGCCGTCAGGTAGTAGTCCACAATCGCGTTGAAGAGCACGAGATGTTCTCATACAATCTCTACCCTGGGCCAAGTGCCAAAAAAGGTGTTTACGGGGCTCTGATTAATATGGGTGTTCGCGAGAACTGGGTTACAGCGCACTGCTCTGCGGTGGAGGTTGTAACGCCTTACGACAACATCGTTACATTTATGCACGAAGGTGCCAGCGGCGGGGGTAAAAGCGAGATGCTCCAGCAGCCGCATCGTCTCCCGGACGGGCAAATTCAGATTGGCAGAAATATAATTACCGACGAACAAAAGTTTCTCGAAATCCGCAGAACCTGCGACCTGCATCCGGTATGCGATGATATGGCGATGTGCCACTCCTCCTTTCAGAAGGATGACGGCAAACTGCGGGTTATGGATGCCGAAGACGGATGGTTTGTACGCGTAAATCATATCACTAATTACGGGACTGACCACGACCTCGAGCATCTTACAGTACATCCCCCGAAGTCTTTACTGTTTTTGAATATTGATGTGGTTTCCGGAGGCACAGCTCTTATATGGGAGCACCTTGAGGATGAGCCGGGCGTTCCTTGTCCGAATCCGAGGGTTGTTCTCCCGAGACGAATAGTACCTGATTCTGTTGAGGGCAATGTTGCCGTCGATATCCGCTCCTTCGGCGTGCGCACTCCTCCATGCACAAAAGACAAACCAACCTACGGAATCATTGGGCTGTTCCATATTCTTCCGCCTGCATTGGCTTGGCTCTGGCGTCTTGTCGCTCCGCGTGGTTATTCGAATCCGAGCATTGTTGATGAAGGTGCGATGAGCAGTGAAGGTGTGGGCAGTTATTGGCCGTTTACAACAGGACGAAAGGTGGATCAGGCAAACCTGCTGCTCCAGCAATTTGTCGATTCAACCCGAACCCGTTACATCCTCACTCCCAACCAGCATATCGGTGCGTGGGAGACAGGTTTTATGCCTCAGTGGCTCGCCAGAGACTATCTGGCAAGACGCGGGCACGCTCAATTTCGTCCAGGCCAGCTCAAATCATCAAGACTGCCTCTGCTTGGCTATGCACTGAATAACATTCGAATTGAAGGGATTAACGTACCTCGCGAACTGCTTCAGGTTGAAAAGCAGCCGGAAGTAGGTACCGAAGGGTATGACAATGGCTCAGAGATCCTGCAGAACTTCTTTGAGAGTGAGCTAAAAAAATATATGCATCAAGACCTGAACCCGCTCGGACGCGAGATTATTAACTGCTGTCTCGATAAAGGGAGCTTAGAGGATTACCAAAAGCTGATAAAAACGGCATCGCAATAGGGCAAAGACAGGATTTTATTGTATCTGCCCATTATTACGTTTACTAAAGCGCGGGAAGGGGATTAATGTTTGATGCGATTGCAGGGCTGAGCAGTTCTGATTACTGCCTGCAAACGTTTACAGACTTTTAGGCTCCCCTTCCCGCAGCTTTGCCCTTTTAAATGCGTCCGGCCTAAAAAACGGGAATATTCAAGTGTTTGGGTGAAATCATGGGCGTTTTTTGTTGACTAAAAAACGTTTTTTTGTTATAAGTCCGTGGTTTGCTGGGGAAAGTTTGCGCATTTTTCGCAAATTCCTTTTTAATTAGTATGTTTTATTCGCAGCAGAACTATATATAGAATCTTCCGGCAGGTGGAAAACCTCGCAGGTTTATTATGGAACTTGAAGATCTCAGAAAAAAAATCGACCAGATAGACTCCCGTCTTGTGGAGCTTATCAACGAGCGCGCTAAGGTTGTCGTGGATGTAGGCAAGCTTAAGCGGCGTGACGGGAGCGTGCCTGTTTACGCTCCGGACAGGGAATCTCAGGTTCTCTCTAAGATATGCGAGCTGAATAAAGGCCCGCTTCCGGATAAAACACTCGTTGCAGTCTGGCGTGAGCTTATGAGTGGGTCATTCTTTATTGAAAGGCCGCTTAGGATATCGTTTCTCGGCCCTGAAGGCAGCTATTCGCATCAGGCATCCATGAAGAAATTCGGTCAGAGCGTGGATTATGTACCTCTGGCAGATATCAGGGGCGTTTTTGATGAGGTTGCCCGCGGACAGTGCGATTTCGGTATGGTTCCCGTGGAGAATTCCTCAGGCGGAGGCGTTGTGGAAACGCTCGATGCCTTCCTCGAAACACGGATTATGATATGCGCAGAGATGGAAATGCCCATCCACCACAACCTGCTCGCCAAGTGCAGGCTTGAAGAGATTGAAAAGATATACTCAAAGCCCGAGGTGTTTGCGCAATGCCGCAACTGGATTACAGAGAATCATTTCGAAGGAAAGATTATCACCGAAGCCTCTACCGCAAGAGCAGCTGAGCTGGCCGCAGAATCTGAGAAATGCGCTGCGATAGGCTCCTCGCTTGCAGGCAGGATATACGGCCTCAACGTGCTCTATGAGAAAATCGAGGACAAGCCGGACAACGTAACCCGATTCCTGATTATTTCAAGCCGCGATACGCCCAAAACAGGCGACGATAAAACTGCAGTCGTATTCACAACCCCCCACAAACCCGGAGCACTTTTCGATGTGCTCGGCGTGTTCGATAAATACGACATCAATCTTACGAGAATAGAATCCCGCCCGAATAAAACGAGGAACTGGGAATACCACTTCTTCGCAGATATAAACGGGCACAAAACCGATGAAAATATTATCAAAGCACTTGAAAAACTGCACGACAGGACAATACAGGTTCAGATACTTGGCAGTTTCCCCAGATATACGGGCGAACCGGATTAGTAAATAAACTTTTATAAGATACTACTTCTAAAACAGATAAATGGAGCATATTATAATGAGAAAACCATTCATAGCAGCAAACTGGAAGATGAATACCGACAGTCAGTATGCATTAGAGCTGGCATCAGGGCTCGAAAAGGCAATCGCAGATATTCAGGGTGTGGACGTGGCAGTATGCCCGCCATTTGTTTATCTTCAGTCTGTTGCGAAAAGCCTTTCTGTTGACGGTAACGTTGCAGTTGGCGCGCAGGACGTATATTTCGAGGGCAACGGCGCATTCACTGGCGAGATAAGCTGCGAGATGCTCAAAGATGTGTGCTGTTCATACGTTATCACAGGCCACTCAGAGAGAAGGCATGTAATAGGCGAGAGCGATGAGCTTATCAACAAGAAAACCAAAGCTGCACTTGAAGCCGGACTGAAACCGATTCTGTGCATTGGAGAGCTTCTTGAGGAAAGAGAGGCCGACAAAACCAGTGAAGTTTGCGAAATGTTGAACCGTCATATCTGCCTGATTTTCAAAAGAGAGGCCGACAAAACCAGTGAAGTTTGCGAAAGGCAGCTTCGCGAGGGGCTCAAAGGCATCAGCGAGCAGGAGCTTGCTAACGTAACTATCGCTTACGAGCCAGTTTGGGCTATCGGTACCGGTAAAACCGCCACATCAGATCAGGCGCAGGAAGTTCACGAGTTTGTAAGAGGCGTAATCGCCGAGCTATACAGCAAAGAAGCTGCTGAAAATATCATCATCCAGTACGGCGGTTCTGCTAAGCCTAAGAACACCAAAGAGCTGATGAGCTGCAAGGATGTTGACGGGCTTTTAGTAGGCGGCGCTGGGCTCAAGGTTGACAGCTTCTATGAAATGGTGAAAATAACCGAAGAGCTTTATAAGTAAGTATAAGGGGATTGTGCCTTTATACCCTTTCAGTTTTTTAAAGAAATAATAAAAGCCTTGCGAACCGGCCTTATACAATGGTTTGTTCGCCGGCCTTTGAAGGAAATTTTAAAGGAAAACAAATGCTTCTACCATTTGCCAAAGTACCGGTAATAATGAGTATCATAGCGGTGATATGGGCTCTCTCTGGCCTTCTGCTGATACTTATCATCCTTATACAAAAAGGTAAAGGCGGAGGGCTAGGTTCTGCATTCGGCGGTGCCGGTTCTACGAGCCTTCTGGGAACTAAGACCGGAGACTTCCTTACGTGGGTAACGATAGGGCTTGTTTCGGTGTTCCTTATTTTCAGTGTGGTAATGGCGAAATATTACCGCCCCAGTGATCTGGAACAGCTCAAACAGAAAGAGCCGGATATTGAGGCTGTTGATGAGTCTATGCTTATAGACGAAGAGGCAGAAAAATCCGGCCAGAGCGAAACAGGTCAGCAGGAAGCTGAGCAAACCGGTGAGGATATTGAGAGTCAGCTTGAAAGCTCTGCTGATGAAATTCAGCAGTCTGCCGAGCAAAGCGCCGGTGAAGCAGAAGAGCAGCTCAAATCGATTGGCAGTGAGGCCGCAGAAAAGGCAGCCGAGCAGCAGGACAATACAGAGTAAAGCTGCTTATATATAAAAAAATAATTACAGGGCAGCAGTGAGAAAACTCTCTGCTGCTCGTGTAGTTTGAAATAAGCATTCATCTATTTTAAAGGTTTTGCAATGCTTTACAGTATGACAGGTTACGGCGAGGCTTACCTTGAGAGCTGCGGGATGGCTTTTTCTGTACAGGTTCGTGCGGTGAACAACAAGTTTCTCAAAACCAGCCTGAAAATCCCTGAAATGCTTTGCTTTCTGGAAGAACGGATTGACAAACTGCTCAGGGAACAATTCACGAGAGGCTATATAACCCTCACGCTCTCAGTTAAATCCCTTGAAGAGAAGCCGCTGATAGACTTCAATCAGTCTGCACTGAACTACTATATAAAACAGCTGAGCAGCTTTTCAGATAAGAGCAGCATGCTTAGGATAAACGCCGCCAACCTTCTGCATCTTCCCGGCGTGATAGAGGCTTATGATATAGATGATGAGCAGAAAGCAAAGATTACGGATGCGGCTGTTGAGTTAGTAACAAACGCCTGCGACAAGCTCACCGCAATGCGAGGAGAAGAGGGAGAGGAGCTGAGGAAGGATCTTCTCAAAAACTGCGATGAGATTGAATCTTTCCTGGACGACATTGCCGGGAAGGTTTCGATTGTAGTTAAGGAATATTCAGAGAGGCTCCGAAAAAGAATTAATGAGCTCTTGAAAGATGGGAAGATAAGCGTTGAAGAGAACACCCTGATCAGGGAAACAGCTGTTTTTGCAGACCGCTCAGATATCTCGGAAGAGGTTTCAAGGCTGAAATCGCACATAAAGCAGTTTCGTGATATCAGCGAGGATGGCAGGGGAGTCGGCAAGAGGCTGGATTTTCTTGCTCAGGAGATGTTTAGGGAAGCAAATACGATAGGCAGCAAGGCCTCGGATGCCGGGATATGCCAGCTTGTTGTAGATGTGAAAAGCCGGATAGACAGGATTAAAGAACAGGTTCAGAATGTCGAATAATGGCAGACTTTTTGTAGTAAGCGGTCCGAGCGGTGTAGGCAAGGGCACTATTGTAAAAAGGCTCGATAAGTCTAACGCTGTATTAAGCGTTTCTGCCACTACAAGACAGCCCGGAAAGGGCGAGAAGAACGGGATTGACTACTGGTTCATCACCCGCAGCGAGTTTGAAGAACGCATCGAAAAGGGACTTTTCCTTGAATATGCCGAGGTGTTCGGCAATCTTTACGGTACGCCCACAGACAAAACGCAGGAAGCTGTGGAAAGCGGGAAGGACGTGATTCTCGAGATAGACGTTCAGGGCGGGCTGCAGGTGAAAAATAAGTGGCAGGAGGCTGCGATGATATTTATAATGCCTCCTTCACGAGAAGAGCTGGAAAAGAGAATACGCAGCAGAGCAAGAGACAGCGAAGAGATTATAAGCAAAAGGCTTGAAGAGGCGGACAAAGAGATTGAAATCGGCAAAAGTCATTACGAGCATTTTGTAGTGAATGACGTGCTTGATAAAGCCGTAAGTAAAGTACAGACAATAATAAACTCATATTAAAATAAAGGTCTTTATTATGATTGAAGCACTAAAACGAGACGAGATATATCAAAAGGTTGGCGGGAGCTTTAAGCTTTCGGCTCTGCTACAAAAGAGGATGCGCGAGATTATGGACGGGGCACGCCCGCTTATCGAGGATACAGCAGACAAAACAGTGATAGAGATCGTTGTTGAAGAAATTCTCGAAGATAAGATAACATACGAAATAGAAGAAGATTAGAAGAAGGCATTATGCAGGGTAAGAACGTACTTCTCGGAATAACAGGCGGGATAGCAGCCTACAAAGCAGCGGACGTAGCTTCTCGGCTTCGTAAAAAAGGCGCATCGCTGAAAACCATTATGACCGAGAACGCCTGCAAACTTATCCAGCCCAAGCTCATTGAGGCGGTAAGCGCAGGGCCAGTTTACACATCTATGTGGGATTCGAAAGATAATATTATCACTCATTTGGATCCTGTAAACAGCAGCGATTTGATTCTCGTAGCCCCTGCTACAGCAAACATTATTGCTAAGATGACACACGGCATTTGCGATGATCTTCTCAGCTCGGCATTATGCGCAGGCTGGGACAGAAATCTTTTCATCGCTCCTGCTATGAATAATAATATGTGGAACAATCCTGCAACCCAGAGGAATATCCAGCTCCTGAAGGATTCTGGCGTAAAAACCATCGGCCCGCAGTCCGGCCATCTCGCCTGCGGGACAAGCAATATAGGCAGAATGACAGAGCCTGAAGAGATTGTGGAAGAGCTTTGCAGTCATATGGGGCAGGGCGAGTAGCTCAGTGAACTGCGTTTTATTTTTCATCCGGCTTTGATACAAACCATATCCGACTTTTCGCAAAAGCCGGTGATTTCGGCTGTTTAAAAATCGCTTAATTTCAGAAAACTGCGAACTGAACCGGAAAATCTGAATAGATAATACAATAACTGCTGCGGAAACTCCGCAAGCATTTTTTTAAAGTTCAAAAAGCTGATTGTCATTAACAGCTCTATCTGTAAAATACTCTGTAAAATGTTAACATTAATTTCGGGTTTTTATCGTGAGAAACAGATTAAGCATAATTGCTGCGGTTCTGCTGATTTTATTTACAGCTGCATACGCTGGAGAAGACTTAAACAAAGCCTGCATTGCAATTTCAAAAGGAAATTTCAAAAAGGCGGAGAAAATAGTTCAAAACAGCTCGGAAGAGGGCATTGACAAGGCCGAAAATCTTCTGGGCAGCTATGAGAAGTTTTCTGAAAGCCGTGAGAAATTCCGCAAAGACAAATACAGCGAGAAGCAGCAAGAGCTCCAAGAACTCATTGACGACTGCCTTAACGGGAAGGAATCAAATATCCTCAAGCTTGATGAATTTGCTGAGCAGTACGTTGAGGAAAAAGAAAAAGAAGAGGATGCAGAAGACGAGCAGGACTCTGATAGCCCTGAAAACATAACTCCTCCGACCGCTCCAAACAGCCAGGATGAGGAAGAAAAAGACAGCGAAACAGAAGCTCTAATCGATTTCTTTGTTGCGATGAGCAATGTCAAGGAATACGCATCAGACAAGCAGCATGAGGAGCTGCTTAAAAGCGAGCTGATGGAAAACCTCAAGGAAACTGCAATCTCCAAGGCGATTGAACTGGAAGACAAAGGCAAATGGGCAGAGTCTTATACCGGCTGCTACTACTGGCTGAATACTCTCTATGAAGATAATCAGGAGTATGAGGACAAGGCTGATAACCTTCTTGAGAAGATGACTGTGAAAAGCAGTTTTATTGATTCTCCCTGCGAAACAGCCGAAAACAGGGCAGAGGGCATCGAGCTGATTATGCTCAAGCGGACAATCAAAGTGCTTACGTACACATACATTACCCCGCTGGATTTCGAAAAAATGCTGCATGCCGGGCTGGACAGATGCATCACGGTTGCGGAGGTTCTTTCATTCCCGGATGAAGACATCGCAGTAAGCTACGACAGAAGTGGGATTAACGATTACTTTGCAGGTGTGCGGAATATAAAGGAAAAGTACACCTCTTCAATACTCGAAAACTACTACCATACCCAGGTGTTTCAGGCGTTTAATGAAGTGCTGGCTTTGAACAAAAAGACGCTTAAACTTCCTTCTGAAGTTTTAATAATGCACTTTACCGAATCACTGCTCAGCGAGCTGGATCCGTACACAAATATCGTATGGCCGTTTTTCGTAAAGGAATTTCAGAAATCGATCACTCAGGAATTTTCGGGTATCGGAGTTGAGATAAGCAAGGAAGGAGGAAGGCTAATAGTAAACAGCCTTCTTCCAAACACGCCTGCATTCGGCTCCGGCCTTGATGCTGAGGATGTTATTCTTGAAGTGGACGGGGTGTCCACTGAAGGAATGAGCATCAACTGCGCTGTTTCAAAGATCAGCGGGCCTGAAGGTACGACCGTAAGCCTTAAAGTGCGTCATAAGGGTTCGGACAAAACCGAAATCATAAAGATTGAGAGGGGCAGAATTGTCGTTCCAACCGTTAAAGGCTGGAAGAGGCAGAAAGAGGAAGACTGGTCATACCTGATAGACGAGGAAAACAAGATAGGCCTGATCCGCCTTACGAGCTTCTCCGAAGCAACAACAGAGCAGATGAAAAAGGCCATTGAAGATATGCGCAAAGATGCCCTCAACGGCTTGATTTTAGACCTCAGATACAATTCGGGCGGCCTGCTTTCAACAGCCGTTGATATCGTTGATATGTTCATCAAAAAAGGGCCGGTCGTAAGTACCAAGCCGCGAATGGGGATGCCCGAAGAGCATTTTGCCCAGCACGAAACATTCCTGCCGGACTGCCCGCTTGTGGTTCTGATAAACGAAGGCTCGGCCTCCGCATCGGAAATTGTATCAGGAGCACTGAGCGACCCAAGATATGAGCGTGCCACTCTCGTTGGTTCGAGGACATTCGGCAAGGGTAGCGTTCAGACTGTTACAGCAGCTCCGGGCAAGGGGGCTCAGCTGAAATATACGATGGCATTCTATTATCTGCCTTCAGGGCAGCCTGTAAAAAACCGCTATCAGCTTGAAGAGGCGGGCAGGAAAGACTGGGGCATCGCACCGGATGTGAAGCTTGAGATGTACGGAAGCGAATTTGAAGACTACTTCGATGTTCAGCAGGGCAACGACATACTTGTACAGGACGGTCATGTATTCAGCGAAGAGGAAGACCGAAAGAAAAAACACAGTGCAGAAGAAACAGTGAACTCTGATCCTCAGCTTGAGATGGGACTTATCGTTTTGAAAGCCAAGATGCTTGCTGAGGGTATGGATGTAAAATTTTAAGTCAGCTTTAGGGAGGCCTTCAATGAGCGGCAAAATTGTTCTGGTAGGACTTGACGGGGTACCTGTAAAGGTTATAGAGAAATTCGTTGAGATGGGGGTTATGCCTAATATGGCAGAGCTCATCGATAAAGGCGTGTTCCGGCAGACATCCTCTGCTATACCTGAAGTATCGAGTACGGCTTGGTCTTCTATAATTACCGGCAGGAACCCGGGCGAACACGGGATATACGGGTTTACCGAGCTCAAGCCGAATTCTTACCAGCTCACCTTTCCGAACTACAAAAACCTTAAAGCAAGCCCTTTCTGGGATGAATGGCCGGGAGAGTCTGTTATAATCAATGTACCCGCTACCTACCCTGTAAGAAAGATGAACGGGGCTCATATCTCAGGCTTTGTATCGATAGATATCGACAAGAGCGTTTATCCTCCAACAATACTCAACGACATAAAAAGCTACGACTACCGCCTTGATGTGGATTCAAGGAAAGCCCATGAATCGATGAACGCTTTTCTCGATGATGTTGAGGCAACGCTGGATGCGAGGATCTCTGTGTATAGGTATCTCTGGAACGAATACAACAACTGGCAAAACTTTATGCTCGTTTTTACCGGCACAGACCGGCTTATGCACTTTATGTTTGATGCTTTTGAAGACGAGAAGAGCAAATACAACAGCGCCTTCACACTGCATTTCAGCAGGATCGATAAAATCTTAGGAGAGATTGCCTCAATGATGGACGAAGACGATTTGCTCGTGCTTATGTCCGACCACGGCTTCGAGAGGCTTGATTACGATGTATATGTAAATAATTTCCTTGCGAAAAACGGTTATCTGGAATTCGCCGGCAAGCCCGGCTGGGAAAATATCGCCTACCACAGCAAGGCCTTCGCCCTCGACCCGGCAAGGATATACATAAACCTCAAAGACAAGTACCCGCAGGGAAGCGTTTCAAGGTCAGACAGGCCTAAGGTGGTAAAAGAACTTATGGAGCTCTTTGCACACTGGAAAATAAACGGCAAGAAGGTTGTGAAGGATATCTATCGCGGCGAGAATATATACAGCGGCCCCGAGGCCAAGCACGGACCGGACATTGTGCTAGTGGGCAATGGCGGATTCAACCTCAAAGCCTCTTTCGCAACAAACAAGATATCATCAAAGGGTATATTTACAGGAAAACATACTCAGGACACTTCCTTTGCCCTGTTCGCCGGGCTTAAAGACGATTCGATACTGCCCGATAACCTTTCAATAGATCAGATTATTCCGCTTATCGAAAAGGACAGGGGCATTAAACGCATAAGCAGCCCCGGGCGAAGATGAAACCGGATTTTGACAAAGTTATTGATAAATCCGGCACCTACGCGCTCAAAGAATATAAATACAGAAGAAGCGAGTGTCTGCCGATGTGGGTGGCGGATATGGATTTTGCATGCCCCGAGCAGGTGCTTGAATCGGTAAAGCAGAGGGCTGAACACCCAATTCTCGGATATACCCTTGCCAAAGAGCTGGACGAGATTATCACAGAAAGGATGGATGAATTTTACGGCTGGAAGATTCAGCCTGAATGGATTGTCTATACAGCAGGCGTTGTATCGGGGATAAACTGCTCCTGCCGAGCAGCGGAAAAAGCAGGCAGAGCCGTGGTGAATACACCGATTTACCCGCCATTCTTGAGCGTTCCGCCGTTTCAGGGGCTGAGCTTAGAAAAAAACCGGCTCGTTTTCAGCGGCAGCAAATGGGAGATAGACTTCGAAGACCTCCAGCAGAAGCTCTCAGCAGGCAGTGAAGCTCTTTTGGTTTTCTGCAATCCGCATAACCCCACAGGAAGATGTTTTAACCGAAAAGAGCTTGAAAGGGCAGCCGAGATTTGCCTCGAAACGGGCTCGATTATCTGCAGCGACGAGATACACTGCGAGCTTCTTCTTGGTGAAAGCAGGCATACACCCATTGCCTCGCTGGGAAAAGATATCGAACAGAATTCGATTACGATGATGTCTCCTTCTAAAACGTTCAACCTAGCGGGGATGATGACAGGATTTGCGATTATACCAAACAAAGCGATAAGGCGGAGATTCGCTTATGCCAAGGAAAACCTCTCATCTCATCCAAACGTATTTGGCATAAAGACAGCCAAAGCTGCATATCAGCATGGTGAAAACTGGCGTAAGGCCCTGCTTGAATATCTCACAGAAAACCGCAATCTAATCACCGAACGGCTTGAGCAGTACGGGATTGCCCCTGCGAGCCCGAGGCCACATATCTCTACTGGCTTGACTGCACAAATACTGGCTTGGAAAACCCGCAAAGACACTTCGAGAGATTCGGCGTTGGCCTTTCAGACGGCGTACACTTTGACGCCCCGGGCTGGGTTAGGCTTAATTTCGCCTCGCCCCGAAGTATTTTAGGGCTCGCTCTTGAGCGCATAGAAAAGGCCCTGAATAGTCAGAGCCTTTAAGGTAAAAAAAAATAGAAAAGTTGTTTTGCTTTAGTACATATGGTTTAAGTCTCTCGAGGCTTCCAGAGCCTCCATCGTATCTATTGGAGCGCCCGGGTCATTCTCCTCTGCCATCCACTTATCAAGCCTGTCGCTGAGCCTTTGCTTAATTGTAGCGTATTTGGGGTCTTCTGCAAGGTTTTTCAGTTCGTACGGGTCTTCAGCGGTGTTGTAGAGCTGTTCTGCGGGCCGGCGGGTGTATCTCTCCACAAGCTCGTACATATCTTCATTATTGAAACAGTTAGACACCCACGAATGCCAGTAATCCATATTGCCCATCAGGTGCTTTTCAATGTATATTCTGTCGGGGCTTAGATTCCGAATGTATCTGTACTGCCCGTCAAAGACTGTCCTGATAGGATAAGGAGGCCCTTCCGGTACGTTGTTGTGAATCCCGTACACATAATCGCGGTGTTTATCGGTATTGCCTTTTATCACCTCAAGAAAGCTGCTGCCGTCAAACTTAAACTGATTCGGATTTGCGCCGCCCAGATCGAGTATGGTAGGCAGGAAATCACAGTACTGCACCATAGCATCTGTCCGCTTGCCTGCCGGAGTAACTCCCGGCCAGCGGGCAATGAGTCCTGTATGCACTCCGGTATCCCAGTTTGTCCATTTGTTCCCCGGGAACTGCGAGCCCTGCTCGGAAGTAAAGAGCACAAGGGTATTCTCTGCCTTGCCGGTGTCTTCAAGGGCTTGAAGAACATCTCCCACCTGCGAATCCATATATGTTATTTCCGCGAGATACTTGCCGAAATTCGTACGTGTTTTCGGTGTGTCTGCAAGGTTTGGCGGGAGCTTTATCTCGTTATTCGGATACTGGCTCGCATCGCCCATAACCCACGGAACGTGAGGCTCAACAAGGGCTACCGTAAGATAGAACGGGGCAGAATCATCTTCCATAAAACGCTTGATATACTTGGTATCGTGAGGGTTGGTGGGGTTTCTAACGCAGTTTTGGTCGAAGCCGTCGAGGAATTCAAACGGGAAGGCAGTTTCCGGCCTGATATGCCTTTTGCCTGCAAGACCCGCACGATAGCCGAGTTTGTCGAGATAGTGCGGAGCTGTTTTTATATCCGGCCTGCAAAAAGAATGATTCCAGCTCGCCCCATTGCTTATCGGATAAAGCCCGCTTTGAAGCTCAGACCGGCACGGAACGCACATCGCCTCTGAGAGATAGGCTTTGTTAAACACAAGCCCCTGGCTTGCAAGATTGTTGATATTAGGCGTTAGAGCATTTTGCCCGCCGTAAATGGGCAGATCGTTGTAGGTGCAGTCGTCGGCCATAATCAAAAGCACATTCGGGCGAGAATTATCCTGCGAAGCCGCTTTGCTGAGCGTCCCTCCCGCCGCAGCGGCGACAGCAGAGCTCAGGGCGTACTTTAGAAAATTTCTTCGTTTCATTTTTTTTTCGAACCTCTCTAAGTTATTGGTTTTTGTGTTTTCTTACATATTTCCACTGACGCTTCTTTGCGTTAAGCTCTGTTTCTATGCCTTTATCGCCCTGCTGAGCCATCCATTCATCGAGTTTTGCCTTGAGGCGTTTGAAAGTGTCTTCATAGCCCGGGTTGTCTGCAAGGTTGTTGATATTAGCAGGGTCTGCGACTACATCGTAAAGCTCGAATTCAGGGCGATGCTGATATTTATGGGTAAAGTGCCTGGCGTGCCTGTCGCCCTTCTGGGCAAGCTCCATCATAGACTTAAACTCAGGATAAGGCCTTTCTGTGAGCATATTCTGGAATTCGTTATCCGGCATCAGGTTCCAAATAAGACGGTAGCGTTTATCTCTCACTGAACGGATCGGATAAGGCTCTTTACTGTAGTAAATGCCTCTGGTTGTCTGGAGACCGAATGTATATTTCTTGTGCTTGTCAGTTTTGCCTGTGAGAAGATTCAGCATACTCCTTCCATCGAGAACTTCAGGCACATTCCCGCCCGCTGCTTCAATGAAGGTAGGCGTTACATCCACATATTCCACGATTGCATCGCTCTCGCTGCCAGGCTTAACCTTCCCTGGCCAGCGGACAATCATAATCGAACCGAGCCCGTCTTCATAGCATGTCCATTTGGCAAACGGAAGAGAATTTCCCTGCTCCGAGACAACCATTACCATCGTATTATCTGAGAGCTTGTGTTTATCGAGCAGATCGAGAATATGTCCCACCTGATCATCGTAGTATGTTATCTCAGCGAGATATTTAACCCACCTTTTACGCATAATCGGCGTATCGGGCAGATATGGAGGCAACACAATCTTATCCGGGTCGTACTGAGAAGGGTCGCCTTTGTTCCAAGGCGTATGCGGCTCATTAGAGCACGCAAACAGGCAGAAAGGAGTGTCCTTTTCTGTGCACTCAGAAAACATTTTATCGACAGCTTTCATATCAGGATTGTGCTTCTTCCCGCTGTACTCAAACGGAAAAACGCTTTCGGGCTGTATGTGCCGCTTGCCCGAGAGGGCAACCCTGTAGCCGAGGGGTTTTAGGTAATGAACTATGCTCTTTGTCCCCTCCTTTGCGCAGGTGTGATTCGGATATGCCCCGCTCTTGACCGGATACAGTCCTGTATAGATGTTGTGCCTTGTGGGCGAGCACATCGGGGCGGCCTGAAAGCAGCTGTTCATCTTCATTCCCTGCTTTGCGAGTCTGTCTATATTGGGGGTGTGGGCATCGCCGCCGTAGCAGCCTATATCACGAAACGTGCAGTCGTCTGCCATAATGAAAACGAAATTCGGCTTCTCTGAATGCCCTGCTGCCTCAAGCAAACTTCCAGCTCCAAGACTGAAAGCGGCTGCCGAGGCGTATTTCACAAAATCCCTTCGTTTCATTTTTATTTGTTCCTGTTTTGTTTTACATTTTTCCATTTGCGTTTATCTGCATTGAGCTCGGTCTCTATGCCTTTATCGCCCTGCTGAGCCATCCACTCATCAAGCCTTGCCTTGAGGCGTTTGAAAGTGTCTTCATAGCCCGGGTTGTCTGCAAGGTTGTTGATGTTTGCAGGGTCTGCTTTAACATCATAAAGCTCAAACTCAGGACGGTGCTGATATTTATGGGTAAAGTGCTTTGCGTGCCTGTCGCCATTTTCTGCAAGCTTCAGCATAGACTTAAACTCTTTAGACCTCTCAGTTGCAGCATTTTCGAATTTGTTATCAGGCATAAGATTCCAGATAAGCCGGTACCGCTCATCCCTAACAGACCGGATTGGGTAGGGCTGTTTGCTGAAATGGATTCCGTTAGTTGTCTGGATGCCGAAAGTATATCTCTTGTGTTTGTCTGTTTTGCCTGTGAGAAGATTCACCATACTCCTGCCTTCAATCACATCGGGAACTTTTCCTCCCGCAGCTTCGATGAAGGTAGGCGTTACATCCACGTATTCCACGATTGCATTGCTCTCGCTGCCCGGCTTAACCTTCCCGGGCCAGCGGACAATCATAATTGAGCCCAGCCCGTCTTCATAGCATGTCCACTTGGCAAACGGAAGGGCATTGCCCTGCTCTGAGACAACCATCACAATAGTATTTTCTGCGAGGTTGTGCTTCTCGAGCAGATCGAGAATCTGCCCCACCTGCTTATCAAAGTATGTTACTTCTGCGAGGTATTTGGTAAGAGATTCACGAACAACAGGCGTATCCGGTATATAAGAACGCAGCTTCAAATCCTCCGAATCATACTTTGAAGGATCGCCTTTGTTCCACGGCGTATGAGGCTCATTTGAACACGCAAACAGACAGAACGGACTGCCGTTTTCGTTTGAATCGTGGAAAAGCTCGTCTATTACCTTCATATCGGGGTTGTTGTTTTTTCTGCTGTATTCAAACGGAAAAACGCTTTTGGGGTGTATGTGCCGCTTGCCGGAAAGTGCAACCCTGTAGCCCAGAGGCCTTAAATAATGAACAATGCTCTTTGTGCCATCTTTTGCGCAGGTGTGGTTCGGATGTGCCCCGCTCTTAACCGGATACAGACCGGTATAGATGTTGTGCCTTGTAGGCGAGCACATCGGGGCGGCCTGAAAGCAGTTGTTCATCTTCATTCCCTGCGTTGCGAGCTTGTCTATGTTGGGCGTATGAGCCTGCCCGCCGTAGCAGCCGATATCACGGAATGTGCAGTCGTCTGCCATAATGAAAACGAAATTCGGCTTCTCTGAATGCCCTGCTGCCTCCAGCAAACTTCCAGCTCCGAGGCTGAAAGCGGCTGCTGAAGCGTATTTTACAAAGTCTCTTCGTCTCATTTAATCGCCTTTCTTATATTTAGCGTTTTACTTTTCTGCCCGGCTTTGGAATGCAGTTTACTCTCTCTGCCCATTCATACCACTTTTGTGAGAGCTCTTTAACCAGCTCAGGCTTCTTCTCTGCAAGATCGTTAAGCTCTGTTCTGTCTGCTTCAAGGTCGTAAAGCTCCCATTTGTTTTCGTCTTCCCAGAGCTTATGGCGAACCGCTTTCCACTTGCCCTTCCTCACGGCTGCATGATACTCGTGTTCGAAGAACATATATTTATGGCCTTCTCTTTTTCCCGTAATTATTGCCGGGACGAGGCTTATGCCGTCAGATTTGTGCACGTCATTGCCTTTGAATTTCTCGGGATATTTTGCTCCCGCTAGGTCGGTGCAGGTAGCCATAATATCAATCAGATAGCCTGTTTCGTGGGTTATTGTGCCTTTTGTTTTAGCTGTAGCTTTAGGCCAGTGGGCTATAAGAGGCGTTGCAATTCCGCCTTCGTGAACATAATGCTTGTATCGCCTGAAGGGCGTATTCGAGGCATTAGCCCATGCACGGCCGTAAGAGATGCAGCCGTAGTATTTCGGATTGTTTACCCTGTCCAGCGGGGCTCCGCCGAGCTCGCCGCCTTCTGCACAACCGCCGTTGTCGCTCATAAACAGAATAAGCGTATTGTCCAGCTTGCCCTGCTTCTTGAGCGAGTCAACGAGCTTGCCTACGTTGTAGTCCATTGAATGCACCTGAGCGGCATAAACCGCCATGCGGTAGTCCATTTCGTCTTTCTTTTTCTCGCTGAGCGAATCCCAAGGCCTTGCGTCCCTCGGAGCCATTTCCCAGTCTTTCAAGAGCCCCATCTCAATCTGACGCTTGTTTCTTTCCTCGCGAAGCTTATCCCAGCCCTTCATATACTTCCCGCGGAATTTCTCCACATCTTCCTTTTTCGCATGCAGCGGCCAGTGAGGGGCGGTGTAGGCCAGATACAGGAAGAAAGGCTCCTGATCTTTCTGCTCTTTAATGAATTTTATCGCATTATCTGTGAATGCATCGGTGGTGTAATAGTTGGGGTCGTTTATTTCTATTTGTTCATTATCCCGTGTGATACCCCTCGGATGTTCGGGGCGGAAAAAGTTTGAAGCTCCGGATAATATGCCGTAGAATCTGTCGAAACCTCGCTGGAGAGGCCAGAGATGCCTTTCGGACATCCCAAGATGCCATTTGCCCGCCATATATGTATGATAGCCGGCGGTTTTCAGGACTTCTGCAATGGTAACATTGTTCTTATTCAAAAATCCGCGATAGCCTACCGCTCCTTTGTCGTGCTTTCTTGTTCCGGGAGGGTTTGTCATATGCCCGATTCCGGTTTGATGCGGATGAAGGCCGGTCATTAGGCTTGCACGCGTTGGGCAGCATCTTGCTGTATTGTAGAATTGGCTGAAACGAACTCCGTTTTGGGCGAGTTTGTCGAGATTGGGGGTGTCGATTTCGCCGCCGTAGCAGCCTATATCTGAATACCCCATATCGTCAACGAGCACAACAACTATATTAGGCCTGTTTGCGGGAGCGGCCATTCCGTAGCTCCCCGCTGAGGCAGCAATAACGCCTGCACCTGCTGCCTTGAGGAAATTTCTTCTGCTTAAAACCTTATTGTCCATTTATTAAGCTCCATATTATTAAACATAAAGAACACTTTTTATTCTTTAACGCGAAAAATTAATTCCTGTAATATTAAATACCAGCTTGCAATGAATTTTTTCAAAAAAAGAATAAAATAGCGGTTTGAAAATATAAACTTTAAGCATTTTGCCTTTTCTGAAAGCGGAGGTTCGATAAAAAATATGAAACAAATTAACAGCTTTGAACGTCTATAACTAAAAAAGGAACAGAAAAATGATCAATATACTTAAAATGTATCTCTTTATTACTGCTTTTTGTTTAGCCCAAACAGCGCAGGCTGAGTATGACCCGCTTTTGAAGGGAGAAAGCGGTGAGTATATAACTCAGGAGCTTAATGTTTGCTATGGCGCAGCAGATAGAGAGATTCCGGTACTGGTTTACCGCCCCGAAAATGCCGAGGCAAGGCGGCCGGCCATATTGTTCAGCCATGGGCTGGGCGGTTCCAGATACGGCTGTGAATATCTCGGGAGGCATTGGGCTGGTGCGGGTTTTGTTTGCTTCTTTTTGCAGCATCCGGGCAGCGACAGCTCGATATGGGAAGACTTGCCAGCTGGAGAGAGGCTGAAAGCCTTTAATCAAGCCGCTAACGGGAAAAACTATATGCACAGAATAAACGATGTTCGGGCTGTGCTGGATTTTATAGAAAAGAAGGCAAAGCAAAAGCATGACTCGCTGGGTAAAATCATAGACCCAAACTCTATCGGGATGTCCGGGCACTCATTTGGAGCTGTTACCACACAGGCAGTAAGCGGGCTGAGCGCGTGGAATGGGCGAAAGGTTTATTCGGATGACAGAATCAGGGCAGCTATAGCTCTGAGCCCTTCAGTGCCCAAGAATTCATCTGCTGATGAGGCTTTCGGCTCTGTTAATCGCCCTTGGATGCTTATGACAGGCACGAAAGACCAAAGTATAATCGGAACTGCATCTCCGGAAGAGAGGTTAAAGGTGTATGAAGCCTTGCCGGCGGGGGATAAGTATCAGATTGTTCTTCATAACGGAAAACACCTTGCATTTACAGATCGTCAGCCCCGAAAATGGGGAAAAAGAAACCCCAACCACCACACAATAATAAAGGCAGCGAGTACTGCGTTTTGGGATTCATACTTAAAAAATGACCCGCAGGCGAAAGAGTGGCTTGATGGGGATAAGATTGCCGCTATCCTTGAACCAAAGGATAAGTGGCAAAAGAAATAATCCGAAGCGGTTGGAATTAGGGGCAGTTTAGCTTGCGCTGCGGTTTTAGATCGTACCTGCAATGGAATAATTGGTTTTGAGCCACGATTCTCATTTTTTTAAACCACAAAGACCCTAAGGGCAGGAAGAATTTTATAAATTATTTTCAGACAATTTTTTACATTCAATAAATATTTGTGAAATCAGTGTAACCTGCTGATAATAAACATCAAAGCGGCATAAATCTATTTGATTTTAGTCTGGGATAAACCGATTATTCATTAAAAATAGTAATACTTGAATGATAATGGAATTTTGTTAGTATTTAAAAAGAGCAGCCGGGTGTGTTGAACCCGGCTAATGGTAAAAGGTGTCTGTAATTAGTGTAGTGTTGGCTTTGTGTTTGATATTTTATTATTGATATAAAAATATCAAACTTATTTTTTAAGTCAAGCAAATTTTAGGAAAATTTATGAAAAAAATTCGTGCGGCAGTTATCGGAGCTACCGGCTATACAGGCAGAGATACCATAGAAATACTCCTCAGCCATCGTTTTGCTGAGGTTACCTATCTCACAGCCTCATCAGATGATTCTGTGCCGGCAAGCAGTATGCACCCTCGGCTTACAGGCCGCTGCGGGCTGGATATCGAGCCGTTAAATTTCGACAAACTCGCAGATACAGCAGATGCTGCACTTTGCTGCCTTCCGCACAAGGTTTCTATGGGATTCGTCCCTCAAATGCTGGAAAAGGGGCTTAAGGTTGTCGATTTCAGCGCTGATTATCGGATTAAGGATGTTGAGGTTTATCAGGAGCATTACGCCCCGCATACCGACAAAGACAATATAGCCCGCGCAGTTTACGGTCTTCCTGAGCTGTACCGCAGCGAGCTTAAAGGAGCAGACCTTGCAGCCAATCCGGGCTGCTTCCCCACAGGTTCAATCCTTGGTATAGCTCCGCTTCTGAACTCGCAGGTCATAGATCCGAGCGATATATGCGTAAGCGCTGTAAGCGGGGCAACAGGAGCCGGCAAGAAGCCCTCGCCCGGACTGCATTTCCCAAACCACAACGAAAACATCCGTCCGTATAAAATCGGCTCGCACAGGCATATGCCCGAGATCGAGCAGATTTGCGCAGCAGTTGCAGGAGACGAGGTTAATGTGCTTTTCCAGCCGCATATTGGAAGCTTCGACAGAGGCATTATATCCTCTATCTACACCCGCCCTGTAAAAGATTTATCGCAGGCAGAGCTGGAGGATTTATTCAAAGATTTCTATGAATGCGAACCTTTCGTGCAGGTTTTGGATAGTCCCCCGGAGGTGAAGAACGTTGCCAACACGAACTACTGCCATATATATCCGGCAGCGGTTAAGGGCAGAATTGCTGTTTTCACCGCTATAGACAATCTTGTTAAGGGTGCTTCCGGACAGGCAGTCCAGAATATGAATATTATGTTCGGGATTGATGAAAAGGAAGGCCTGCTTTGATACCGTTTCCGAAAGGAGCAGTATGAAATTAGTTTTACTCTCAGACATTCATTCTCGCTTTCCTCGAAGCGATGAGCTCGAATCAGAGCTCAAAACAGCCGATGCAGTATTGATTTCCGGCGATATAACCGGCTTCGGTTCCTACGATGAAGGCGAGGCGATTATCAAACACATCAAGAAATTCTGCAAGAGCGTGTTTGCAGTAGGGGGCAACTGCGACACATTTGAGATTGCCCGTATGATTGAGAATCTCGACGTCAGCGTGCACGGACAGGCAGGAAACGCGGGCGGACTTTGCGTTACAGGAGTTAGCGGAGTTGAGCGGGGCAGAATGCCTTTAAACTTCTACGACATCCTTGAAAACTCCATCGCATCTGAGAAAAACTGCCGCAAACTTGCGGTTATATCGCACGAACCTGCATTCGGAACAGACCGCTGCGGGAGAAGCAGTTCACGAAAGGGAAATAGGAATATCAGGGAATTCGCTGAGAAATATCAGCCTGTATTAGCCGTGAGCGGGCACGTTCACGAGGCTTGGGGCAGCCAGAAAATAGGCAAAACCGTTTATATAAATCCGGGGGCTTGGCTGGAAAGACGCTTCGCAACTGTTATGCTTGATAATAACCTCGAATTTTCCGGAGCGGAGTTTCACAGCTGAACTTCAGCTCGGAGTGGCAATTAGATTTTTTCAGTGCAGCACGCAGAAGAATCGGCTGCACATTTTTTAAACCTTGGAATTTGAAATGAATAAAAACCACGTATCTAAAATCTCTAAACAGCTTAACGTTAGGCAGGAGCAGGTTGAATCAGCTGCCAAACTTTTGGGCGAAGGATGCACCGTACCGTTTATCGCAAGGTACAGAAAAGAGGCCACAGGCAATCTTGATGAAGTGGCGATTACTTCTGTGCGGGATACGCTCTCTCAGCTTGAGGAGCTGGATTCAAGGCGAGAAACAATCCTCAAAACTATAGAAGAGCAGGGCAAGCTTACTGACAAGCTCAAGGCCGAAATAATGGCCGCTGAGACGCTCTCCAAGCTTGAAGATATATACCTTCCCTACCGCCCCAAGCGAAGGACAAGGGCAGCAATGGCAAAGGAAAAAGGCCTCGAGCCGCTTGCTGAATTTCTGCTTAAACAGTCAGATCAAAGCATCGAAAAAGAGGCTGAAAAATTCATCGAAGAACAGAAGGAAGTGCCAGATGCCAAGACAGCCCTTGCAGGGGCGAGGGATATTATTGCCGAAAAAATAAACGAGGATGCAGAGATACGTGAGAAAATCCGTGAGCTGTTCAGCAGTGAAGGCAGATTCGTAACGAAGGTTGTTAAAGGCAAAGAAGAGGAAGCGGAAAAATTCAAGGACTATTTCGAATGGTCTGAGCCGGTGAAGACAGCCCCTTCTCACAGGGTTTTGGCTATGCGCAGAGGCGCTTCTGAGAAACTGCTCACCCTGCATATCGAGGCGCCCTCAGATAAAGCGGCTGAGATAATCGAAGAGAGGTATGTTGCAGCAGAGAATGAAGCGGGAATGCAGGTTAGAGCTGCGGGAGAAGATGCCTTCAAAAGACTGCTTAGCCTTTCAATGGAAACTGAGATTCGAATGGAAACCAAAAAGCTCGCTGATGAAGAGGCGATTAAGGTGTTCAGCGAGAACCTCCGCGAGCTCCTGCTCAGCCCTGCTCTCGGGGAGAAAAGCGTTCTCGCCCTAGACCCGGCCTTCCGGACAGGCTGCAAGTTAGTATGCCTTAGCAGGCAGGGCACACTGCTTTATGATGATGTGGTTTACCCGCATACAGGCGAGGCAAAGCGCAAAGAAGCAGAGGAAAAAATCAAGTCTCTATGCGAGAAATACGAAATTGAAACAATCGCTTACGGCAACGGAACAGCAAGCCGGGAGACAGGCGAATTTCTCAAGGCTATAGACCACGGCAGGGATATTCCGGTGGTTATGGTGAATGAATCTGGCGCTTCGGTGTATTCTGCCTCGGAGGCGGCAAGGGATGAATTCCCCGAGAAAGACGTAACTGTGCGCGGGGCGGTATCAATCGGCAGGCGTCTTATGGACCCGCTTGCAGAGCTGGTGAAGTTAGACCCTAAATCCATAGGTGTGGGGCAGTATCAGCATGATGTAGATCAGAAGAAGCTCAAGGCAGGCCTTGACGATACAGTAATCAGCTGCGTGAACAGTGTGGGCGTGGATATAAATACAGCCAGCAGGCAGCTATTGACATACGTATCAGGTCTCGGGCCTGCGATTGCAGGCAGGATAATCGAATACCGCGATACCAACGGGGCTTTCTCAGGCAGAGAAGAGCTTCGTAAGGTTTCGGGAGTGGGGGATAAATGCTTTCAGCAGTCTGCCGGCTTCCTTCGGATTAGAGGCGGAAGCAACCCGCTCGATGCAAGCGCTGTGCATCCGGAGTCTTACGGGATTGTGGAAAAAATTGCCTCGGATATAGGCAGCTGCATTAGCGAGATTATTGCAAACAGGCAGCTGGTTTCCAAGATTGAAATCGACAAATACATAACTGATAACATTGGCCGGCCAACATTGCTGGATATAAAAGAAGAGCTTCTAAAGCCCGGCAGAGACCCGCGTAAGAAATTCGAGATTTTCAGCTTTGCTGAAGGGCTCAGCGATATAAAAGACTTAAAGCCCGGGATGAAAATTCCAGGCATCGTTACAAACGTTACCGCTTTCGGGGCTTTTGTGGATGTTGGGGTGCATCAGGACGGGCTCGTGCATATCAGCGAGCTGGCAGATAAATTCATCAAAGACCCGATGGATGTGGTGAAGGTTCATCAGAAGGTGATGGTTACCGTGGTTGATGCTGACCCTGAAAGGAAACGAATTTCTCTGAGTATGCGAGCAGCACCGGGGAAACCTGCCAAACCAAAACAATCCTCTCAAGGCAATGAAAACCGCAAACGTAACAGAAAACCGGAAAACAAAAAGCCAAAACCTGACAAAAAAAACAAAAACCCAAACACATTCGGAGAAGGCCTGAATATTGAGCTTTGACAATAGGTTTAATAAAGGCGATAATTTTATAATACCGTTTTGATTTTCCTTAAGTAAGCGTGAAAGATTGGAATATGAATAGATACCTTGAGCTAAGCATTGAATATGCGAATCAAAGGTCTTACCTTGATGATTTGTTTTCTGTTTATCCTACTATTCCTGAAGGTATCAGAGATATAGACCAGCAGGCTTGGGGCAAGGTAGAAGCCGCATTCAATGAGGGCAATAATTACGAATTGATTAGACGCCTTCTTGAATTTGATTTATTCCCAATAAAGGACAGTTATGTAGCGTACCTGCGGCGAGATAAAAGCGCCTTGGAAAGAAACCCTAAAACAACAAACAGATTGGCTGGCCGGCTTTATGAGATGGGGTTGGATTTGATTTATCAGAAATGCAGCGAGGCAAAAGAAACTAACCGCCAGATAGGGCCTATGTTTCGAAAATGGGCGGCAAGCAAATCTTTAGGTCTCATGCCCTGTTCTTTGGAGGAATTTGTCTCCAATAATGAAGATGCTGTTCTTAAAGGCAGTGATGTACATTTGATGCGATTCGCAAAAGAACATTTAGGATATAATCACAATAAAGGGCTTGACTTAGTTGCAAGATTTAATGGTAAATATGTAATCGGAGAAGCAAAATTCCTTACAGATTTCGGCGGACACCAAAGTTCACAGTTCAGAGATGCTCTGGCAACGCTGAATGCTGAGGTTGATGCGGTTGCTGTAGCGGTATTGGATGGCGTATTGTACATCCCGGGAAAAAATAAAATGTACACAGAACTAACTGAAATTTATGCTGAAAAGAATATAATGAGTGCATTGCTGCTTAGAGAATTCTTGTACAGCTTATAAGGTTGAAATGAAAAATCTTTTGATAAAAGGCGAAAATCTGGAAGCTTTGGAGCTTCTGATAAAAGAAAGAGGGCTAGAAGGCAGTATAGACTTAGTTTATATAGACCCTCCCTTTGCAACTGGAACGGATTTTAAGGTTTCTTTGAATCGCAGCTCAACTGTAAGTTCATCCAGAACAGGCAGTCTTGCATATTCAGACAAAGTGAAGGGAAGCGAGTTTATAGAATTCCTGAGAAAAAGGATGCTCCTTCTAAAAGAGCTGCTATCAGAGAGAGGGTCTATATACCTTCATACTGATTGCAAGATTGGTCATTATGTTAAGATAATGATGGACGAGGTTTTTGGGGTTGAGAATTTCAGAAATGATATAACTCGAATAAAATGTAATCCCAAAAATTTCAACCGTACTGGATTCAGTAATATAAAGGATATGATACTTTTTTATTCTAAAGGAAAAAATCCAATCTGGAACGAACCCCGTGAAGATTATTCTGAGAAAGACAGGGAAAAGTTGTTTCCTAAAAATGATTCGAACGGCAGGCGATATACTACAGTGCCGATCCACGCACCCGGAGAAACGAAAAACGGCAGGTCTTCGCAGGAATTCAAGGGAATAAAGCCGCCAGCAGGAAGGCATTGGCGGGTGGATGTGGAAACTCTGGAAAGCTGGGATAAACAGGGGCTGCTGGAATGGTCTTCCAGCGGCAACCCGAGAAAAATAATATATGCAGACGAAAAAGAAGGCAAGAGAGTTCAGGATATATGGGAATTCAAGGACCCCCAATACCCTACTTATCCAACTGAAAAAAACTCTAAAATGCTGGAGATGATAATTAAAACATCTTCCATAGAAGCGAGCACGGTTTTAGATTGTTTCTGCGGGTCTGGAAGTACGCTCAGAGCTGCAGAAAGACTCAACAGAAGCTGGATTGGAATAGACAGCTCTGCTCAGGCAATAGAAACATCGCAGAAAAATATTAGTAAAGACTTTTCTGCAAATGCTCTTTTCGATTCCTGCAGCGGCTATGAAATGTTAGATATTTCAGAACAGACAATGGTTTAATAAAGAATTTAATAATTATGGCGGATAAACAGAAAAGCTGGCAGCACAGGCTGGAAAATACTCCCGATGAGCTTGCGATGAATTTCGTGGAGTCATTATCGTACGACAGAAGGCTCTACAAATACGACATTCAGGGTTCAATCGCCCATTGCGAAATGCTCGAGAAGCAGGGGCTGATGAGCAGATCTGAGCGTGAGGCGGTAGTTAAGGGGCTGCTGGAAATACAGGCAGAGATTGAAGCGGGCAGCTTCGTGTTTGATGTATCTCAGGAAGATATACATATGGCAGTTGAGGCGGCGCTGATTGAGAAGACAGGGGACGCAGGCCGCAAACTGCATACAGGCAGAAGCCGGAACGACCAGATAGCAACGGATATGCGGCTCTGGATGAGAGACCAGATCAGCGCGCTGCTGGATAAGCTCGCCGGCCTGCAGACGGCATTTGTTGAGCTAGCAGAGAAATACACCGAAGACGTGATGCCATCCTATACCCACCTCCAGCGGGCGCAGCCGATTGTGATTGCGGCATACCTTCTCAGCTTCACCGAGCAGTTCGAGCGGGACAAGGGCAGGCTGAAAGACCTTGCTGTGAGGGTGAATATCTCGCCTCTGGGCAGCGGGGCTGCTGCCGGGTCCACTTTGCCGATAGACCGCGAGATAACAGCAGAAAAGCTCGGCTTTGCCGGAATAACTCAAAACAGCATAGACGCTGTTTCAGACCGCGACTTCTGCGCGGAATTCGCTTTTGCCTGCTCGATGATTATGACCCACCTCTCCAAACTTGCAGAGGATTTCATAATCTTCAGCTCAACAGAATTCAGCTTCGTGAAGATCAGCGATAAATACTGCACTTCATCGAGTATGATGCCGCAGAAACGAAATCCCGATATGCTTGAGCTCATCCGAGGGAAAGCAGGGAACGTGTTCGGCTCGCTGAGCTCGCTTATGATGATGCTCAAGGCGCAGCCCAGCACATACAACCGCGACCTGCAGGAGGAGAAGATCCATATCTTCAATGCAGCGGATTACGCGGAAAACTGCCTTGAAATGGCAGCGGCCATAGTTTCTAATACGCAGTTTCGTACGGATAAAATTGCCTCGGGTATAGACGAGGGCTTCCTCGATGCCACGAGCCTCGCTGAATATCTCGTGAAAAAGGGCGTACCTTTCCGTCAGGCGCACGGGACAGTGGGAACTGCAGTAGCCCTTTGCGAGAAACGTGGGCTTAAGCTTGCCGAGCTGGAGCTGGATGAATTCAAGAAGCTCTCTGATGCAGTGGAAGAAGATGTGTACGAAAGCCTCACCGCTGCAAATGTTGCCAAGGCCTATACAAGCCCTGGAGCAGCGGGGAAGGCGCAGTCTGAGGAGAGGATTCGGTATTGGAAAGAAAAACTGCAAGGGTAAAAGATGAAAAAACAGAAGGTTGCAGACTTATACGAAAAGAAAAAAAACAGCGAGCGGTTTTCCCTTATAACCTGCTACGACTACACAATGGCGCGAATCCTCAGCAAAACAGGTGTTGATATGCTGCTGACAGGCGATTCTGCCTCGCAGATGGTTCTGGGAGAGAACAACACGCTCAATATATCTGTGGATATGCTCATTGCCCTAACTAAAGCAGTAAGAAGGGGAGCCCCCGATAAGCTCGTTGCGGCGGATATGCCTTTTATGTCTTACCAGCCTTCAATAGAGAGGGCGCTTATAAATGCGGGCAGATTTGCTGCCGAGGCGGAGGCAGATGCTGTGAAGATTGAATCCGGCTGGCCGCAGGTGGAAACGGTGCGTGCTGCGGCAGAAAGCGGAATCTGCGTTATAGCTCATATTGGCCTGAGACCTCAGTCTATTGGGCTCAAGGGCAGGCCAAAGGCAGAAGGCACTTACGCAGAGGATGCCGCAGACCTTATCAGGCTCGCACTCGCCCTTGAACATGCGGGGGCAGGGTTTATCCTGCTTGAGGCAGCTGCAAGGGAAACAGCGGAGCTAATGCAGCAAAAGCTTTCTATTCCGCTGATCGGCTGCGGAGCAGGGCCTGCCTGCGACGGGCAGGTGCTTGTGGTTAATGATGTGATGGGGATGTTCGACGGGCCTTCACCTAAATTCGCAAGGAAATACGCCGAAATCGGCGCCAGCATATCTGCTGCTGCAAATGCATATCACGAGGATGTTATTTCAGGCGCATACCCGCAGGACAATGAATGCTACCACATCAAACCCCGAGAGAAACAAAAGCTTGATGAGATGCTGAAAGACCTGTAGCCTGTTTACGCTGGACTGCAACCATTAAAAACAGGCTTAGCCTCTAATGGGCTGGCGAACGTTACAATTCTCTTGCCGGCCTTGCTAAAAAGACCATCGCCGACGCCTGAGATTCAAGCATATTTGAGCAAAGATAAGGCTTAAGCCTGAATAAAAGCTGAAGAACTAAGCATTTCAGCAAGTAATATCCAAACCTGAATTATGCCCTGTATTTATACTGTAAAAAACCATTTAACGTGCATGATATGTGAACAGGATTTGGAACAAGCCGTAAAAATACTCAGAGCTTTGCGTTGGTGAATCTACTTATTTCTAAAAACTTATAAGCTCTTTCAAACCAAAGACTTATGCTTTGTTTTTCTGCAAAAATTTGACTTTTTATTTATATATGGTATGATAATAAAATTATGGCACGCACAACAAAAACTAAATCGTGCAGCTCTTCCCGAAAAAAAGACGCCGGCAAAACCATCAGGGGTTATAAAGAGGCGATGGATTATATCTTTTCTCATACCGACTATGAGAAACAGCGTCTGCTGAGATATAATATTACGACCTTCGATTTGACCCGTATGTACAGGCTGCTGAAAGAGATGAAAAACCCTGAGAAAGGGCAAAATTTCATCCACATAGCCGGCTCAAAGGGCAAAGGTTCTACATCCACCATGCTTGCAAGAATGCTTGAAGCAGGCGGGTACAAGGTGGGGCTGTACACCTCGCCGCACATAACTTCAATGCATGAAAGGATTTCGGTAAACAATAAACATATAACAGAACGGCAGATGACTGCCCTAGTTCGTGAGATTAAGCCTGCAGTGGACAAGCTCGCAAAAGAGAATATTCAGCCTACATTTTTCGAGCTGCTCACGGCGATGGCTTTTGTTCATTTCAAGAACCAGAAAGCAGACTACGTTGTTTTAGAAACAGGCCTCGGCGGAAGGCTCGACAGCACAAACGTGGTTCAGCCCCTGATTACTGCTATAACGCAAATCAGCATAGACCATCAGCGTCAGCTGGGCTACAAAATCGAACAGATTGCCAAAGAGAAGGCCGGAATAATCAAAGAAGGCGTTCCAGTGGTAACGATAGATCAGGATGAGAACGCTCTTGAGGTAATCAAGGCTGATTCTGAGGCCAAAAACTCCCCGCTCTGGATTACCGGGGTGAATGTGGACTTCTCGAGCAGATTCGAATCCAGCAGAGAAGACGGGCCTCATACCAGAATCTGCGTGCAGTCTGAGACGAGCAAATTCGAGCATCTTAAAGTTCCGCTGCCGGGAGATCATCAGGCTCTCAACTGCGGGCTTGCTCTGACAATCATAGATCAGCTCAAAAATTTGGGCTGCGAAATCGAAAACGAGGATATCGTAAAGGGGCTTGAAAACGTGCATATGCCCGGCCGGATGGAGGTTGTGTTCAACGAACCGACGGTTATAGTTGATGCAGCTCACAACGCTGCCAGCCTCAGGGCTCTTATAGCCACTATCGGACAGCATATACCATACGATTCGCTTATCTTTATCTTCGGCTGCAATGCCGATAAGGATATACACGGCATGCTAGACCAGCTCCAGTACGGGGCGGACAAGGTGATTTTCACGAGAAGCTCCTCGCCCAGGGCAATAAGCCCTGATGAACTTGCAGAGGAATACAACGAGCTTACCGGCAGGATGTGCCAGACCTCCCTCTCGCTCGGCGATGCTCTCAAAATTGCCGGAAGCGCCGTTACAAGAGGCGATGTAATCTGCATATCAGGCAGCGTTTATCTCGTTGGCGATGCAATCAAACGGTTCAACAGAATCAAGGAAGCTGCAAGAGCTAATGCTGCTCAGCAGTAGTTTTTGATAACTGAAGCTTAAAAGCCCGAAGAAGGATTAACTTCTCCGGGCTTTTTTAGTCGCCCCTGAAAAAGTTTAAAATTTTCCTTAAATTCTTTCCTGATAATGGTTTATATGATTGAAAAGCTTTCGAGATATGGTATAATATTGCAAGTGTTTATCTTACATCTATCAAAACATTGCAATATTGGGACAAAATAATGAAGGCAAAAAACAATAAAGCAGGCTTACTCTTTCAGCAGCCATTAAAACCTCTTGTAAATCCTGATCACTCTTTAGTCCAACTCTCAGAGGTTGTCAACTGGTCTCGCTTTGAAGAAAAGTTTGGCAGTTTATACAGTCCTGATTCAGGCAGGCCGGCCAAGCCGATTCGCCTGATGGTCGGCCTTCAGTATCTCAAGTACACTTTCAATCTCAGCGATGAAGCAATCGTTGCCGGCTGGGTTGAGAATCCTTACTGGCAGTATTTCTGCGGCGAAAGATACTTCCAGCACGAGCCTCCTATTGATCCAACCAGTATGACTAAGTGGCGTAATAAGGTAAAATCTGATGGTCTTGAAGAGCTGCTCGAAGAAACTATCAAAGCCGGCTTGAAGCTTAAGGTTATCAAAAAGAACGATTTCAACAAGCTCGTTGCAGATACAACCGTTCAGCAGAAGAACATCACTTATCCGACCGACGCAAAACTCTGCCACAAACTGCGCATTAAGCTTGTAGATCTTGCAAAAGCATCAAAACTCCAACTTCGCCAAAGCTACGAAAGGGTTGGGAAAAGGGCGTATGTAATGCAGGGCAGGTATCGACGTGCAAGACAGTTCAAAAGAGCTAAAAAAGAAGTGAAGAAATTAAGGAACTACCTGCGGCGAATTACGAAAGAGGTCGAGCGGAATATAGCAGGCAATGAGCAGTTAAGAATAATTTTTGATACATTGCTTCAAGCCGCTAAGAAGCTTTTAGCCCAGACAAAGAAAAGCAAAAATAAACTCTACAGTATTCACGAACCTCACGTCTGCTGCATTGGGAAAGGCAAAAGCCACAAGAAATATGAGTTTGGAAATAAGGTTGGAATTGTAACTACTGCCAAGAATAATTTTATCGTAGGAGCGTTGGGCTTTGAAGGAAACCCTTATGATGGCCATACTCTTCGGGCTAATCTGAAGCAGACAATGAATTTAATCGGGAGAGAAAAGCTTGGAGATGTTTATGTTGATGGAGGATACAAGAAACATGGCTGCGAAGATATTGGAAATGTTGAAATTGTAGAAAAGGGCTGGCGAAAAAAGAAACGAAGTATCAAGAGGTGGATTAAGAGAAGATCGAGCATAGAACCAACGATAGGCCACCTCAAAGAAGACAACAGGTTGGGAAGAAACTTCTTGAAAGGTGTAGAAGGGGACAAAATGAACGCCCTCGGCAGCGCTTTTGGGTACAATATGCGTAAACTTCTAAAGAAGTTTACTTTTGCCTATATTTTTATGCTTAAAATTATTGAATTTTACAGAAATTTGGCAATGAAAAGCAAATTAAAGACTCGATTAGCCTGATATATTTTTTTAGTTTCCCCAAAATCATTGATTTTTCAGGAACGACTTTTTAGTTCAATCTCGCTTTTTCTGCTGCTCGCTGCGGGTTTAAATGCTCTTCTAATTTTCAGCATTCAAAGCAGATCTTTGCTGTACATAAAAACAAAAAGCCGCATCCATTCAAGATGCGGCTTGTATTCCTGCTTTGATTTTGGTTTGAAGCATTTATGCTTCGATTGCATCCACCACTACCTGAAGGTATTTCTGGCGGTGTCCAACTCTCTTTCTGCTGTGCTTCCTTCTGCGGAAATAAGTTGGGTAAACCTTTTTGCCCTTGAATACCGCAGTTTTCTCGGCCTCTTCGCCGGTTTTCTTGTCGAAGTATTTTACTTTCGCAGTAACCTTCGCACCGTCGATATACGGTTTGCCGATTTTGATTTCCTGCCCGTCGCTTACGAAGAGCACTTTATCCATCTCAAGCACTTCCGCACCGTTTTCCAGGTCGGTAAGTTCGATGTTGATCACATCTCCCTGAGACACTTTATATTGTTTTCCGCCTTGTTCTACTATTGCGTACATATCTTAAACCTTGATTACTGAATTAATAAAGGAAAGTGGGATTATACGAAAAAAATATTTTTGTAAAGCCTTATTTTGAGCCTGAGAGGGGATTTTTTCATTTTTTTTGGCTCTCGGGCAGATTTTCATTTATCCTGCCTGCTGAATGAGTCTCTCGGGTGCGCTTTTTTGTAAACGTCTTTGAGTCTTTTTGTGGTTAGATGCGTGTAAACCTGAGTGGCAGCGATGGATTTGTGCCCCAGAAGCTCCTGCACGCTCCGCAGGTCTGCATTGTGGTCTAAGAGGTGGGTTGCGTAGCTGTGGCGGAGGGTGTGAGGGGTTGCAGATTTGCTGAGCCCCGCCTTCAGCAGATACTTCTTGAGCATCTTTCTTATGCCTCCGTCCTGAAGGCGCCGGCCGAATCTGTTCAGGAAAACCGCCTCTTGGTCAAAAGCCCCGCCCTTTTCCCTGAAATGGTTCTCGGCGAGCTTGATATAATCTTCAACCGCTCTTTTCGCTCTCTCGCCCAGCGGGCAGAGCCTTTCTCGACTGCCCTTGCCGCGTACTTTGACAATTCTGCCCCCGCTTTTGAAGCTGCTTCTGCAAAGGCCTGTAAGCTCGCTTATCCTGAGCCCGCCTCCGTAGAGAACTTCCAGTATCGCCTTGTCTCTCGCTCCCAGCCACGTGCTGAGGTCCTGTTCGCTGAGCAGGTAGTCTATTTCCTTTTCCGTGAGGAAATTCGGGAGCTTGCCGTCTGGTTTTGGGGTTCTAAGGCCTGTTATCGGGTTGATGCTTATCTTACCGCTCTGGAGCAGATGCTTATAGAAGCTTCTCAGCGAGGAGACCCGCCTTGCGGCAGATTTCTTGCCAAGCCCTTCAAGGCTGCAGCGGGTTAGGTATGCACGGATAATCTCAGGGCCGGCATCAAAAATCGAGCCAAACTCCTCCTCTGAGAGAAAATCAGCGAAATCTTTCAAATCGTTTCGGTACGAGCTTACTGTAAGCTCTGCGCTGCCCCGCTGGCAGCGGAGAAATTCGAGAAATTCGCTTACTGCCGCTTCGTTTTTTTCGCTATAATCGCTCACTGCCCGCTCCGTTTGCCGGCTGATATCAGCCGAATGAATCGTAATAAATGTTCTGCCCGATAACGCCCAGCTCTTTCAGAACGTCAATTGAGGCGTATATCATCCCCGGGCTTCCGCAGAGAAACGCCTCGCAAGAGCTCAGATCGCTGCACCTTTGTTTCAAGGCATCGGTTACAAGCCCTGTCTGCCCCTGCCAGCTCTTGCCCGGGTAATGTATCACAGGGACAAATTTGAAATTCGGGATTGTTTTTTCGAATTCCCTCATCTCATCAAGCATATAGATATCATCTTCAGTTTCTGCGCCGAAAAAGTATGTTGCAGGCCTTTTATCTTGGGTGTTTCTCATCTCGAAGAGAAGGTTGCGTATTGAGCTCATCCCCGAACCGCCCGCTATCATCACAGCAGGGCTGCTGCTTTTGGTAAGGCCGAAATCGCCCTCGGGCCCTTCAAATTCGATCACTTCACCCACCTTCAGATGCTCAAAGAGGTATTTTGTGCAGAGGCCGGAGGGGGTTTGGCGGATTATCAGCTCGAATTGAGATTTATCTGACGGGTCTGAGGCGAGGGAGAAGGTTCTGGTTACGGCAGTTTCCGAGCATTCATACGCAGGGGCTGTAAGCAGGATATACTGCCCGGGGCGGTAGTCCAGAGTGCCTTCATTCATCTCGAAGCGGAAAAGCCTTATGTCTCCGGTGAGCGGGGTGATCTGCCGGCAGACGGCTTCGAACGTGTTTACGCCCTCGAGATGTTCCTCAAGCTCCACGGAAATATCACTCTGCACCTCAACCTGACACGCCAGCCGCCGGCCGTCTTCCAGCCGGCCCTTGGACTGCTGCTTCTTTTCTGCGTCGGTAAGCTGGCCTGCGGCGTCCGTTTTCACGCTGCACTTCCCGCATACGCCCCTGCCGCCGCATACGCCAAGCTCTATCCCCCCAGAGGCAAGCACCTCGCGGAGATTTGCACCTGCTCCGCAGCGTATTATCTTCTCTCCATTGTTTACCTTTACACTGAATTCATCCATTTAGTCCGCCTCGCTGATTTTTTATGTTTCCCTTATTGCAAACAGCATATTATACATATATCACTCATTTTACAACTAATCAAACTTTCTGCTTGCATCATTTAAATGTTAGTTTAGATTTAATAATATCTGTATGAAGTGAGGCATTTATGAACATATCTAATGCGAAAATATACCACATAACTCATATCAACAATTTAGATAATATTATAAGAAACAGAGCTGTTTATTCGGATGCCAGGCTCTCAAAAATGGACATTAACACTGAAGTTGTTGGCATGGAAAGTATTAAATACAGAAGATTACACGAAATTAAGGTTAAATGTTACCCCCATACAACAGTAGGTCAATATGTACCGTTTAATTTTTGCCCCAGATCAATTATGCTTTACATCTTACATAAGAGTAACCACGAGAATATTAAATACAGTGGTGGGCAAGCACCAATTTTACACCTTCAGGCAGACTTTCATAATGCGGTAGAATGGGCTGAAAAAAATAATGTTAAATGGGCATACACAGATATAAATGCTTCAACTTTTTATGCCAATTTTTATAATAAGTTAAACAATATAAACGAAAATATTAACTGGCAGGCAGTTAATTCAAAACACTGGCAAGACAAGGAAATTAAAGAGCGAAAGCAAGCTGAATTTTTGTTCTATGATTTATTTCCCCTTGAACTCATTGAAAAAATAGGGGTATTCAGCAAAGAGCAAAAACTACTGGTTTCAAAAAAAGTAAATAATATTGATGTCTCAATTGAAACTAGCTGGTATTATTAGCTTGAGGCTTATATGATAAAAACAACAAAAGGCGACATTCTAAAAGCAGATACTCAGGCCATTGTGAATACGGTTAATTGCGTAGGCGTTATGGGAAGAGGTATTGCGCTGCAATTTCGTAAAACCTTTCCTGAAAATTTCAAGAGCTATAAATCTGCCTGCGAAAAAAATAAAATTAAACCGGGGAAAATGTTTACCTTCAGCCTAAACAGTTTTTCAAACCCAAAGTATATCATCAATTTTCCCACTAAAAGGCACTGGAAAGGCAAAAGCAGGCTTGAAGATATTGAGTCTGGCTTAAAAAGTCTGGCCTTAGAAGTTCGCCAGCTGAAGATTGGTTCTGTAGCTTTGCCTCCTTTAGGCTGCGGACTTGGGGGGCTTTCTTGGGCTGAGGTCAGACCTATGATAGAAAAAACTTTTTCCTCTTTACCGGAAGTTGAAGTTTTGCTATACGAGCCTGCCGGTGCTCCTCAAGCTAAAGCAATGGCCAAAAAAAGGAAATGCCCTGAGATGACAGCTGGCAGGGCTGCCCTTATTGGATTGATGGACAACTACTTAAAAGGGTTTATTGATCCTTTTGTAAGCCTGCTTGAGATTCATAAGCTAATGTATTTTATGCAGTTTTCCGGTGAAAATCTCCGTCTCAGATACGCCAAGGGGAAATATGGGCCTTATGCTGAAAATCTTCGACATGTTCTCAATGAAATAGAGGGGTACTTTATAGAAGGTTATGCCGATGCTGGAGATAACCCAGATAAGCAGATAGAGCTTATTCCAAATGCGGTAAAACAGGCTGAGAGCTTTCTCAAGGGGCACAAAAATACTCTTGCCCGTTTTGAGAAGGTTGTGGATTTAATCCAAGGATTTGAGACACCGTATGGAATGGAGCTTCTTTCAACTGTCCATTGGGCAGCAGAAAAAGAAAACGCCAAAAACATTGAGCAGGTGGTTGAGAAAACCTATGCTTGGAACGAGCGCAAGAAGATGTTCAAGAAAGAGCATATAAAATTGGCTTACGAAGTGCTTAAAGATAAAGGGTGGGTTGAGGGCTGCTGTTAATCTGTTTTCGCAGAAAAAAATGATGAAATCGCTGAGCAGATTTATATAATCGGATTCTCAATATAAGGCAGAAAAAATTAAGAGGTATAGAAATGGCGAAGGCCCACGTTTACAAACGCGACCACATAAACACAGATGAGATAATCCCCGCGAGATACTTAAACACAGACAGCCGCGAGGAGCTTGCCAAGCACTGCTTAGAGGATCTGGATCCGGAATTTATGCAGAAGGCCGGTGAGGGCGATGTTATCGTCGGCGGGCAGGACTTCGGCTGCGGATCGAGCAGGGAGCATGCTGTATGGGCAATTCAGAACGCTGATTTGGGCGCTGTAATAGCCGAATCGTTTGCGAGAATATTCTACCGCAACTGCATCAACTGCGGATTCTACCCGATAGAGCTGAAAAACGCCTCAGAGCATATAAACGACGGGGACGAGCTCAGCATATACTACGAAAACGGCAAAATATTCAACAAAACTCAGGGCAGTGAGATTGATTTCAAGCCTCTGCCGGATTTTGCTCTGGAAATCGTTCGCGACGGCGGCCTCCTGAACCACATCAGCAAGAAAGTTTAGGGTTTGCCAAAACGTTTTTTCCTGAAATTCGGCTTTTTATTCAAGAAAGCAGCAAAAAATCAAAAAAAAAACAGCTGAAGGCCGATAAAAGTGTTTGACATTGAAACAGGGAAGTGGTAAAAATATATTAGGCGGATGAGAGAAGAGAGATGTGCGAAAGCATTTAATTCACAGAAGCCATTATACTCAGTTATTATTTTTTATTATCTCACCTCTCTTGCTCCTCATAAGCCCCGTTTGCTTCTACCGGATAAAAGAAGCGAAGACATAAAGGGCGTTCCATTCTCTGACGGGCGTTTTACTAATGAGTCTGTTTCACTGTACGCCAGGAATTTTTCGTAAAAAATTAGTTTTCGCCAGAGAATGATAAGACAGATTCAGTACATTTTAATGTAAGGAGCAATTACAATGAAAAGAAAAGGTTTCACATTGATTGAGCTTTTGGTGGTAATCGCTATTATCGCTATGCTCATGGCAATTCTTATGCCTGCACTCGGCAGGGTAAGGCGTATGGCACAGCAGCTTGTGTGCGGTACGAATCTCAGCGGCCTGGGCAAGGCCTGCGTTCTCTATGCCAACGACAACGATGAGGACTACCCCATCGCTGGCGGCAAGGGAGACAACTCTTGGACATCTCAGGGCTTCATGACCGACTGGAACCAGGTTGACAAGAACTGGACAGATGACGATGAGGTTACAGTTTCTGCATCTCTGTATCTATTGATTCGTGAAGCGGACGTATCGCCAAAGCAGTTTGTTTGTCCTTCAAGCAATCAGTTTGAATTTACAGGCGAAAAGATGGATGAAGGCGCAGGTTCTAACATCGTTGAGCTTACAGACATCTGGGACTTCGGAGACGGCGACGGCAACCTGAGCGCGAACAATACAGAGAGCCCGAGAAACTGCTGCAGCTATGCCTATCACTACCCGTATCAGGATGCAGCGAACTTCTCTTACCCGCTTACTGCAAGCAGCAAGTCTGGAAAGGCAGTTCTTGCAGACAGAAGCCCCTGGTATGACAACAACCTTGAAGATTCAAGCAGCCCTGACAACGACAACTACATCACAATGATTGATCAGCTGAATCTCGGCCAGAACCCGCAGGATGACGATTGGTCAAGCATTACAAAGTGGAAAAGAGAAATCAACAACTCTAACGCACACCAGCGTGAAGGACAGAATGTTCTTTTTGCTGACGGGCACACTGCTTTCGAGAAGAGGCCGGATGTTGGTATCCAGAACGATAATATCTACTGCGCATTCGACGGCGGAAGCGCTGATGAGTGGGATGCAGTAGGAAGAAGAATCGGTGCTGACTGGTCTAACAAGAGACTTTCTCCAGGCGAGAACAACATAAGGGTTAAAAGCGAAGAAGACAACGTTCTTGTGAACGACATCAAAGAGCTTTAATTAGCTGATTAGCTTTTAAGCACGATTATAGAAGGCTGCAGGCGATATGCTTGCAGCCTTTTTTTGTCTTGAACCAATCAATCTGAACAAGGCAGCCCCCTTATGCATAACAGGCAAAGGGGAAAATTAGCTGACTGTTTAACTCAGAAAATTCAATCAATGAGCTCTGGTATGAAAGTGAAAGCGGAAAAAAATTGTTTTTTCCGTAAAAACCCGCCCTCCTTCAAACATATATAGATGTAACGAACCATTATTATAACAGAAAACATTAGGAGACAAAATGAAACGCAAAATCAGCTTATTTGTTCTGGCCATAATAGCCTCAATCTTAATCCTGCCGAATGCGGGAGCTGGAGAAAAATGGCGCTTTATCACCCTCTCAGACTGGCATTCAGCTGAAAAGTACATTCACGTTCGAGGCGAAGATTACGGCAGCCGAGAGAAGGCTGTAAAGGAAGATATAGCAGCTGCAAAAATGCTCAAGGATAATTACGGAGGCGAATTTGTCTTTATCCCGGGCGACAGCAACGGAGGCCACTGGGATACAAAACGCTTCAGGAATAATTACTCCCCAAACCTCTCCCCCGAAGAAACCGTGCTCAAGGCAGGCCATTACTGCTATGAAGGTATGATAAATGCATTCGCCAAAGGCGGATACGATAAAATAATTATGGCAGTAGGCGATCACGAGATGGGGGACAACCCATGGCCTGCTGGGAGTATGGTATCTAAGCTCCAGCCTGAGTTTCGTGAGTCATTCGCAAAGGAGTTCAACTATGATGAAAACGGCGAATTCATATATGACGAGCCGATAGGCGAAGCCCCCTCCCGTCCTCTGGGGACAAAATACCAAGACACGTCTTACGCATATCAGCATAAAAACGTGCTTTTCATCACTGTGGACGAGTTCCATCAGGAAAATCCAAACAAGCGAATCGGCGGCGAGGGCTCTGTTACAGGCACGGTTACCGGCAAACACCTCGACTGGCTCAGAAACGTGCTCAGCGAGGCAAACAAAGACAGCTCCATCAAACACATCTTTGTGCAGGGACATCTGCCGGTGATTTATCCCGTTCGCAAGGTAAACAGCAGCGGTATGATGATGGATGACAACGATGATAATCCGTTCTGGAAGGTGCTCAGAGAATACGGGGCTGATCTGTACTTCGCAGGGGAGGTGCACGCCAATACCGTTACCAAAGACAGTAAATCAGACCTGATCCAGCTTGTGAGCAGAGGGAACTTTTTCACGAACTTCCTCACGCTCGATATTACAGATGATCTTATCGACATAAACCTCTATGAAAACCCCAAGCGAAACGTGCTTGAAGGCAGCTATTCAAAAGCCGGCAGCCTCGTTATAGATAAGTCAGACGAAAAAACAAGATTCAAAGGCGAAGGTATGCTCGATTTTGTTGATATCGATGCCCGCTTATTCCACTTCGATTTCGAAGAGCTCAGCAACCTGCACGAAAGACCGATTTTCGGCCTTCGGGACAGAGAGATAAGGGGGATAAAAACTACAACCGAAACCATACCGAACAAAGGCGAATTCGGCGTTCAGTACGATGCGGTGCAGGCAAACGTAAGCCTTGAGAAAACCGAATACAGCGGTAAAGCCGGCAGGTTCACAGAGAAAAGCAGGATGGCCTGCTACGGTATGGGGCCACTTCAAAATGAACACGCCGTGAGCTATGCGGTGAGAGTGAAAACCGAATCACCCGAAAAAATGGTGCTGATAAACACAGGTTCAATATGGGGCAGTAATGTAAGGAATTTTCTCAACCTGAACCTCAATAATGGGCTCGTCCAGGTGGAAGCGAGCAAATCATCCAGCCTGTTAGCCCGCTCTGAACGGCTTAACGACAGCAAATGGCATCATATAGCTGCTGTTATGCCGGAAGACGGCTGCCAACTATCGGAGGTTCTTGTCTATGTTGACGGGAAGAAGTGCGAAACAAAGCTCAAAGGGGCTGATACAAAGCTATATTTCAATCAGGCCGTGAGGCTCTCCTTCGGCGGTCTCGGATACAGCAAAAAGGCCTTCGATTCGCTCGGCGTGAGCCCGTTTATCGGGATGATGGATGATATATCCGTCTGGACAAGGCCGCTGAAGCAGGCTGAGGCGGAAAGTTTAGCCGAACAGCAAGGATAAACTATGCAGAAAAGTTTTACAAGAAGAGATTTCTTAAGGGCTGCGGGCAGCAGTGCAGCAGCAATCGCGCTCAGCGGGGCGGCAACATCTAACGCAAAAGATGCCCGCCCAAACATACTGCTTATAGTTACCGATCAGGAAAGCTGGATTGACGAGCAGACAAGAGATCTGCTCGATATGCCCGCAAACCGCTGGCTTTATGAAAACGGAACGTCATTCTCCAGCTTCTACTGCACCACAGCACAGTGCACGCCCGCAAGGAGCACAATCCAGACAGGGCTCTACCCCCACCAGACGCGGCACGTTGCCAACACTAACAAAACCTACTGCGCACATATCCCAGAAGGCGTGGAATTTCTCGGCAATAAGATGCGGCAAGCTGGATACTTCAACGGCTACGGCGGAAAATGGCATCTGCTCGAGCCAAAGAAGAGGCTCGGCGTTGGAAAGGTGATGGGCGGAACGGATGACGCCGGTCAGGATGAGTACTTCAAAAGATTTATGAAGATCAGGGATGAATCAAAGCCTTGGTTTTATCAGGCGCATTTCCTAAATCCGCACGATATCTATCATATGAACTATATCTTCGAAGGTGAAGAGCTGCCCGATCCCGATAAAGCAACAAAATGGCTCAAAGACAAAATAAAAAGGGTGCCCGGGGAGGAAAAAAGAGCTGAAAGGATATTAAAAAGGCTCGGCGATAAGCTCAATCCCCCTCCCGGCTGGGACAAAAAGATAGAAGGCATTCCGCCTGCAAAGGGAGACTGGGCATACCCCTACGGCAACAGCGGCAAGTACGAAACGCTCTCCCGCAGGGAAAAACTCGAATACTGGAAGAAATACCGCGCTTTGTACTACTGCCTGCACGAGATGGTGGATGAGCAGATAGGCGATCTGCTGAATGTGTTGAAAAAAGATTATCCCGAGCAGTTCAGGAACACAATCATAATTCGCACCGCAGACCATGGAGATATGAGCGGCGAGCATGAGAGTCTCAAGTATAAAGGGCCTGTGCCATTCGATGCCCAAATGCACATACCGCTTATACTGGCAGGCCCCGGGATACCCAAGGGCAGAGAGATCAAAGATATTGCGAGTCAGGCGGATCTTGCGGCAACAATCTGCGAGCTGGCTGGAGCTGAGAAGCCAAACAAGGGCAGATCAGATGCAGGGAGCCTTGTTAAGGCGATAAAAACTTCTGCCCCTGCGGGAAGGGAATACGTATTTATAGAATACTACTTCCTCGGCGCAGTTCAGCCGCTTCGAATAATCAGAAGCAAAAACTACAAATACGCAGTGCATTACGCAGAGAACAAAACAGCACTGTTCGACTACTCCAAAGACCCTTGGGAGCGGAACAACCTCAGCGGGAATCCCGCCTACAGCCAGATTGAAAACAAGCTGAAAAATGAGCTTCTCGCATGGCAGGAGGAAATGAGAGATCCGGTTACAACGGATAAATATATTTTTGAAGAATGGAAGAATCCAAGGAAAGGCTAAAGCTATGCCTGAAAACAGGCGATTTACAAGAAGACAGTTTATTGGTTCAGCCGCGTGCTCCGCTGCGGCGCTGGCTCTTGCAGGAAAGACATTAGGCGCAAGAAAAACCGGCAGGCCGAATTTGGTTATAATCCACACCGACGAGCACAATTTCAGAACCCTCGGCTGCTGCCGTGATATGCTCAGCAATGAACAGGCGTATATGTGGGGCGAGGGGCTCAAGGTTGAAACGCCTCACATCGATTCCATCGCAAAACAGGGAGCTATCGCCACAAGCTGCTACTCCAGCTCTCCGGTATGCTCACCTTCACGTTCATCTCTGCAGACAGGCCTGTATCCGCAGGCTACAGCAGTTAAAAAGAACAATATCCCAATGCTCTCGAGCGTAAAAACATTCGCAAACGTGCTGCAGGAAAAGGGCTACGCAACAACGTACCTTGGCAAATGGCATCTGGACGGTTACGGCAAGCCTCAGTGGGACCCTAAGCGGAATTTCGGCTATCAGGATAATCGGTATATGTTCAACCGCGGCCACTGGAAAAAACTAATTGTTAAAGATAACGGTGGTGCACTGCCGCCGGAGCACTATGTTGACGGCAAGCTGACAATGATGTGGAAACTGCCCTCACAAGAAAGCGTAATCGGTGACGAAAAATCCTTCACCACAGATTTTCTCTGCGACCGCACAATACAGGCGATAGAACGCGATAAAGACAGGCCGTTCTGCGTTATGTGCTCAATACCCGATCCTCACGGACCGGATAAAGTGCGAAGTCCTTACAATAAGATGTATGATAAGGATAAATTCGAAGAGCCCCGAACACTGGATGCAGGCAAAAACCTTCCCGGCTGGTTAAGCAAAGGGAAAAATTGGACAGACGGTTTTACTGAGAGTCAGAGGAACGGACTCGCTGAATATTTCGGCATGGTAAAGTGCATCGATGATAATGTTGGCAAGATCCTCGCTTACCTCAAACGCACAGGTCTCGAGGAAAACACAATCGTTGTCTTCACCTCCGACCACGGCGATCTCATGGGCGAGCACAACCGCCACAACAAAGGCCTGCCATACGAAACATCAGCCCGAATACCGTTTGTTATCAAATATCCGGGAAAGATTAAGCCGGGCAAAATCGTCAGGAAGGCAAACACCAACACCGATTTCGCACCTACTATCCTTTCGCTGATGGGTTTTGAAGGCGAGCTCAAAGGCTGCCACGGCGAGGACATCTCTAAAGATTTCACAAGCCATGAGAAGATTGTCGATTCTGAGAGAATCGTGTACTTCCGCCATGCAAACGAAAATTGGGCTGCAGCTGTTAGCAGCAGATACAAGCTGGTGCTATCTACTGTTGACAGGCCTTGGCTTTTCGACCTTGAGAAAGACCCAGACGAGCTCATTAATTTCTACAATAAAAAAGAATATGCAGGCGTTGCACAGAGATTCAAAAAAGCGATTGTTGAGCAGATGAAAAAATTTGAAGAGCCTATGCTCAAAAACGGCAATTTAAAGATGTCTTAAAAACGGAGAAAACTTTGAAAGTTAAAACATTTTTTACCGCAGCGGTCTTGCTGACGTTTGCTTTATCGCAGGCCAGAGCAGAAACGTATTATATAGACAGCCAAGAAGGCAGCGATTCCAATTCCGGCCTTTCGGAAAGCTCTCCGCTTGAAGGCTTTGAAAAGGTGAACTCAAAATCATTTGCATCAGGCGATAAAATCCTGATTAAGCGGGGCAGCAAAATTAACGGCTCGCTCAAAATCTCAGCAAACGCCTCTGCGGAAAATCCCCTTGTGATAGCTCCATACGGCAAAGGACAAGAGCCTGTTATAGACGCCGCAGGATACCTCGCAGGCGTGCATATAAAAAACTCCAGCGGAGTTGTGCTTAAGGGGATCGAAATCACAGGCGACGCCGGCAAACCGAAGGAGAAATTCAATCAAACTCAGCGATACGCTGTGCTTGTGGAAGCGGATAAAGGCGGGGTGCATAAATCGATCCGTCTGGAAGAGCTGGATATACACGATATCTTCGCTGCCAAACAGAGACCTTCAGACGGCAAAAACAAAACATCAAACAGAGCAGTAGGGATTTTGTTCTCGTCCGGCGGAAACACGAATTCATTTCTCTCTGATTTGACTGTAATAAACTGCCGAATCAGGAAAACCGGATTCACCGGCATAAGCTTCAGCTGCAATAACAAAGAAGAAAAATACTACAACACCGGCATTCGCGTTTTGAAAAACAGACTGCAGTATATCGGCGGGCCTGGCATCCAGCCCAGCAGGGCAAAAGATATGCTCGTGCAGGGCAATAAGGTTTACCGCTCGGGGTCAACTGCAGATAAGAGGATGCATTCACGAGGCAGCGGCATCTGGACATGGTCGTGCAGCGATGTGCTTATAGAGAAAAATAAATTCACTCAGGCAGGCGGGAAGGCCGATTCCTGCGGAATGCACATAGACTTCAACTGCCGGAATGTGGTTATACAGTATAACTACAGCGCATACAATGCCGGCGGTTTTATCGAAATCCTCGGGAACAACCACAACTGCGCATACCGCTACAACGTAAGCGTTAATGACGGCTTCCGCGAGAAAGGCAAAAAAGGCGCACATCAAGAGGGCAAAATCCTCTGGACAAGCGGATACGTAGGACGAAACAGAGAAAAGCACGGGCCGTACAACTCCTATATCTACAACAATACGATCTATACAAAGCCCGGGAGCAGATCCTGCTTTTCCATCTCACCCACCACTCAGGGACTGCTGATTGCGAACAATATATTCTGCCTGAACGGAAAGACGGTAAACGTTTTGGGCGATCAGGACAATCAAAAGGCTCGTTCGGAAAACCCGTTTGAACCGGTTGTCTTCAAGAACAACATCTACTGCAGCCCAGATATCCTGCCGGAAGATTTGGGCATCAAAGATTCGAACCCAATCTATGGAAGCCCTGATTTTCAGCAGCCCGGAGGCTGGCAGGTTCAGAATTACATTCCTCAAAACAAAGGGCTGATAAAGGATAAGGGCATTGAAATCCCCAAACTCCCAAGCGATGAAACAGGCCTTGAGATAGGGCTTGAGCCCCCGCACGATTTTGCCGGAAAAGAAATAAAAGGAAGGCCGGATATAGGCGCTTTTGAAATCGATTAACCTTACTTATTTTTATTGAGGAATTGCTATGCTCTCGCGTTTTTTACCAAATCAGCGGGTTGTGTTTTTATTGTTGTGCGTTTTTGGTTTTCAGGCTATGGCGCAGTCCGCATTCCAGCCTTACAATACCGGCAGCGATAATATAATCCACATTACCGCCGCAGACTTCGACGGCGTCGGGGCGAAGGATTACGTTGTATGTATGTCCGTTCAGGGCAAGATCAAGGCCTACGACCGCCCCGCTCTTCACCCGCAGGGCAGCAGCCCGCTTCTCTGGGAATACTCAACGCCCGTAAGCTTTAATATTATGATAAAGGCAGCGCAGGCAAACAGCCAGAGCCCGGGCGAGGAGATTTTAATCCCGGGAACAGACGGCAAACTCAGAATACTCTCCAGCCAAGGTGAGCTTCTAAGCGAAAAGCCTGTTGGCTCGGGAGCTATGTACTGCGCCGAGACGGGCAAAAACAGCTCAGGCGAGATAATAATCGCAGCAGGCGGAGTTGACGGGAGCGTATATTTCCTTGACGAGGCAGGCAGTCAGCTTGCTGCGAAAACGCCTGCGAACAAGGGCATTGTAAGACGAATTGCGGCTGGGAACTTCGACGGCACGGGCGGTGATGAGATTGCGGTGTTCTATATTCAGAAGGGCTTTGCAGGGAACCGCTATATCGAATTTTACGACCTCGACACTTTCGAGCGTCCGTCATATTTGCAAATTGAAGAACCGCTTTACGACGATGCCGGCCCGACGGTAGCATGGGGACATACAGGAATGGGCTGGACAGACAAGCAGACACCCTGGGCCTATGATATGGACGGGGACGGAGACGAGGAAATCGCTGCGCACTGGGGAGTGCTTCATCCCGAATCAGGTTCTACAGAGACGAGGCTTTCAGAATTCGTTGATGACGGCGAACTTCTCTATCTCGGCCAGGACTATGAAAACGCCTATGAGACTACGCCCACAGGCAAATATCTCCTTCAGCAGGGCATTCCGGGAAATTTTAAAGGCGGCGCGGAATACCCCGACACCGAGCTTTTTACTGTTTACGGCGATGATCTGTATCTCGTAAATTACGACACGTCCAAAAGCCCAGAAACAAACAGATGCGAAGTTTCAGACTACACAAACGCTCACCCGCTCTACCACTTCACCGATGCAGCAAGGCTCGAAGACCGAAGCGGCGGGCTCGATAAAATCGTGCTTGCAGGCCCGATCACCGGAGACGACCATTTCTACACAGTGGATTTATCAGGCGATAACTGGAAACAGCAGGCGCAGACAATAGACGGAAGAGGAGTGCTGGGTGAGGTGGATTCAAATCTCGATCAGCTCTGGGACGATTTAGAGGGTTTCTCAGGCTCGCAGGCCTCTTTCCAAAAGCCGATATGGTTCATTCACTACTTCTCCAGCTGGCTGGGCTGGGAGATGACTCCGGAAAACATTGAAACTCACGGGCAGATGGTTGAAGATGCGATAAAATCTTGGGAGAATACGCTCGGAGGCAATCCGCAGAGGGTTGTCTTTGCTGCAAGCCATAGTCCAAATGTTATCGGACCAAACGGAGGCGACCCGGATATAACACCTGAAGGTATGGTGGCCTACTGCGCAGAGCTTGCATCCAGAGGGATATATTTCTGCCTCAAAATCGGCCACGGCCAGAATCTCTATATGTCTGCGGAAAATCTTGCAGACTGCTATGAGGCCTCAGTGGTTGGAGGCGAATGTTATATGATGGCCAGGACAAAGGAGCTTCATACAATCGATGCCTATAAGCCTCACATGGACGCAGTGCTTCAAAGATCCCAGCAGATCGGCGAAGAGCCCGCTAAGATAATGCTCTGCGGGAAAGGGGCAATCTTTTCTGCTATGACACCCTCTCAGGCCTCGACTTACTTCCCTGCATACAAGGACATCCTGATGCCGGGCGTAGAAAATTCCAACGTTAATGCTGTTGACTGGAGCTTTTCCGAAAGGGTAGGCCTATGGATGTCCGAACAGGTTGAATCATGGGGCTGCAATCTCGCCGGAGACTGGCTTGCTTCAAACAGAGCGGCCGAATGGGGCGGCCTTCGGAACGGCCATATCGTTCTGCGTCATTTGCTTTCGCAGCTCGCCATGGGGGCTGAGGTGTTCCGTTTTAATTCTGTTACCGCCTTGGAAAACCCGCTTTATCAAAGAGGCACAGACCCAAACACCCAGTGGTGGAGCGATACATACAGGCAGGGAATGTGGAATTTTCTCAAGATAGTGGAATCTGGGGCATTCCCGTCAACGCCATCAAGACAGCAGATAAAGGGGATCTCGCCTGTGGCAGCAGCACTTCCCGAGCCCGATTATGAGCACCTGAGAAAGGAAGATGTAAACCACGATTGGAATAATTATTCGCCGGACAGCTCAGCCTATGTAATTAACAACCTCGAATGCTGGAACGCATATAAAGACGTGCCCGAATACGACTTAACCTCCATATTCTTCAACACAAAGCGAAGATGGGACAATTTCTTCCCAACCTCACCCTCAGGATTTGCGCTCGCTGTGCCGTATAAATCCAAGCAGCAGCTTGAGGCAATGCCTTGGTGCAAAAAGGCCTTTGAAACAGACGGGGTAAGCTGGGAGAGCTTCGATAGACTTATGCTTGCTGAATCAGAGATAAGCTCCGAGCTTCTCACTCAGCGAACCAATATGCCTTTTTATGTGGAAAACGAATGCTTCTGGCAGGTAATTCAAAGCGAGGATTCGCCGGAGACATATTATGCGCTTTTGATGGACTCGGCAACTCTGAGCCCGAAAGAGCGGGAGGTTAGGCTGAGATTGGGCAGCGAATCAGGGGCGTGGGAAGTTTACGACCAGCTGGGCTCCGAGCAGCCTCTGGGCGAAATCAGAAGGCCGCCGGACTCGCTCGAGATTACTGTACCGGCAGGCAGCGTTAGACTGCTAACGATAAAGGCAAGCCAAAACAGCGATGCTGATATCTATGAGGACGGCTTCGTTGACCATACCGATCTTATGATGATGGTTCATCAGTGGCTCGGGCCTCCAATGAGGCCTTCTGCTGATATCGCTCCGGAAAACGGAGACGATTTTGTGAATCTGCTGGATTTTTCAGTCCTCGCTGAAAGCTGGCTTATCTTTGCCCCGGGCACGGAATACTATTTAGACAGCGAAAACGGAGACGACTCAAATTCCGGGCTGACCCCGCAGTCGGCTTGGAAAACTCTCTCGAAAGCCAGCACGCAAAGTTTTGATATGGGCGATTCTGTCCTGTTTAAATCCGGCCAGACTTTCGAAGGCACGTTCCAGATAACCTCCAGCGGAACCGAAAAAGCCCCGATTAAGATATCCTCGTGGGGAGAAGGCGAAAAGCCGGTAATTGATTCAAAAGGCTTCTTTGCGGGAATAGAAATTATAGATTCAAGCTTTGTTGAGGTTAGCGGGATTGAAATCACCTCCGACGGCGGTCAGGCTATAGACCCCCGCGCAGAGAAAGAGCGATACGGTGTTTATGCATCAGCTTCCGGCTCTGAAATCCGGAAAGACATCAGACTCTCTGACCTCTACATCCACGATATATTCGCAGAAGTGCCAATCAGTGCTGGAGGGAAAAATCCAACCTCGAATATGGGCAAAGGCATAGAAGTGATGGCGCAAGGCTGGGGCGAACCCTACTTCGAAGGTGTTTTAATAGAAAACTGCGAGATAGAAAGAACCGGCCATTACGCTCTGGGCCTACATACACGACAAACCAGCGACCAGAGCCGCTATACGAGGGATGTAGAGATATTGAACAACACGCTCACTGATATAGGCGGACCGGGAATTCAGCCGGGAAGGTGCAGGGATGTGCTGGTTCGCGGGAACACCGTTGATGCGAGCGGAGCGTACGTTGACCCGAGAATGCACGGCAGAGGGAGCGGGATTTGGCCTTGGAGCTGCCACAATGTGCTTATAGAGAAGAACAGTTTTATGCATGCAAGAGGCAAGGCAGATTCCTGCGGAGCGCATATAGATTTTAACTGTTCAGATGTGGTAGTTCAGTACAATTTCAGCATGGACAACGAAGGCGGTTTCATCGAAATCCTCGGCAACAACTACAACTGCTGCTACCGGTATAACGTAAGCGTTAATGACGGCTTCAGGGTAAAGGGGCAAAACGGGGCTTTACAGGAAGGGAAAACCATATTTGCAGGAGGTTATGTCGGTTCAGGGAATCCAAAGACAGGCCCTTTTAATACTTACATCTACAACAATACGATATACACTCAGGGTGATGGAAGATCCTGTTTCAGGATTGAAAAAACAGCAGACGGGCTTCTTATCGCAAACAACATCTTCTGCATGTACGGAGAAACTGCGCACGATTCCGGGGATTCAGGACAGGTGAGCAATGTGATTTTTGAAAACAATATGTATATCTATGAGGATATATGGCCGGCAAGTATGCCGATTCAGGATTCAGCTCCGATATACGGCTGGCCTGTATTTACCAATCTCGGCGGAACCGACCCGCTCGATTATATCCCCACAAACACAGATGCAGTGCAGGATGCGGGTATCGAAATCCCCAAACTCCCCGGCGACAGCGTTGGCCTTGAAATAGGCCTTGAGGTGCAGGAAGATTTCAGAGGCAATCCCATCATAGGCCTGCCGGATTTAGGCGCTTTCGAGATGGGAAGCTAATAGGATATTTCTATGCTGCAGAAACATACTGCCTGAGAAAAGCGGCTCCGATTTAAGCCGCATCGAAGTTAATCCACATAAACTGCACGATTACACGGTTTTTATTCCTCTGCAAAGCGGAATCGATTGATCTTTTCGCCCAAGATTTTTACATCGTCCAGCATCACATAAAGGCATGGCACAAGAACCAATGTAATCACGGTTGCGAAGACGATACCGAAGCCCAGCGAGATAGCCATTGGAATCATAAACCTTGCCTGCCGGGAAGTTTCGAAAATCATCGGTGCAAGCCCTCCGAACGTTGTGAGTGTTGTGAGCATAATGGGCCGAAATCTTCTCAGCCCAGCCCTGTGCACGGCCTGCAAAGGCGTAGAGCCTTCGAGCTTGTGGTTGTTTGCAAAATCGATCAGCACGAGCGAATCGTTCACCACAACCCCCGCAAGGGCAACCACCCCCATCATACTCATAATGCTCAGCGAGTAGCCCATTAGTATATGCCCGAGAACCGCTCCAATAATCCCGAACGGGATAGCCATCATCACAATGATCGGCTGCCAGTAGCTTCGGAACGGGATAGCAAGCACTGCATAAATGCACAGCACCGCCATTATGAGCCCGAGGAAAAGTGCCTTCATACTTTCGTTGAAGTCTTCCTGGCGGCCTTCCCAACCGTAAGAGAGCCCGGGGAAGTCTTTTTTAACCTCGGGCAGGATATCTTCCATAAGCGAGGTCTGCACTTTGCTCGTTTCGCTTATCGGCTCAACGTTTGCGGTAACCTGAATCACCCGCCTGCCTTCTTTTCTGTCGATGGTAGTGTACGACCGGCCGATATAATAATCTGCTACCTGCAGCAAAGGCACGTCCGTGCCTGAAGGGGTTCTAACGAGAAACTGCTCTATGTCGTATTCGCTCACTCGCTGTCTTTCGGGATACTTCACTCGCACCTGCACCTCATTCCTGCCTCTCTGCTGCCTTACGGCTTCAGCTCCATAGAATGCATTCCGCACCTGCGAGGCGATTCCTGCTGCTGTGAGCCCGAGGCTTCTTCCCTCCGGCTTGATCCTGAAGTTGTACTGTCTTTTGCCCGGGGTATGTCCGTCGTCCACATCTTTTACATGCCCGAATTCAGAGAGCTCTTCTGCGAGGGCCTCGCCTGCGTTTTCAAGGATGTCTATATTACTGTGGCTAAGCTCTACAGTAATCGCGGCTCCCGAGCCCGGCCCGCCTCTGTCCGCTTCGAAACGCAGCATCTCCAGCCCGGGTATTTCTCCTGTCTTTTCACGCCAGAGGCGGGTAACCTGTGTGGTTGAGACCGGCCTTTCATCAGCATCGGTAAGAAAGAAACGCACAGAAACCCTGTTTCCTCTGATAACGGAAAACAGCCCTTTGGAGAGCTTGTCTGCGCCGTTTTCTTCAGCAATCTCTCTTCCCGCTTTCACCAATTTATTCTGCACCTTTCTTGCATCTTCCAGCGGAGCGCCGAAGGGAAGTTTTGCGGAGGCATAGGCATAATCAGACTCCACACGAGGCATAAGGATTGTCCCGATTCGTCCGCTCTGAACGTAGCCGAGTATCCCTGCAAAAATAGCTATACCTGCCGCTATAACCACATAACGCCATCTGAGCAGGAATTTGAGCAGGGGGCCGAAATGATTGGTGATAAATTTTTCGTATTTCCTGCTGAATGCCTGCTGATACTTGTGAATTTTGGATATAAGCCAGCCCTCACGCTTGTGCTTGTGGGAGAGGTGCGCGGGGAGAATGAAAAGCGCCTCAACCAGCGATATTATAAAAACCGTTGAAACCACCAGCGGAATCACCTTCCATATCTTGCCCACGAATCCCGGGACAAACATAAGCGGCATAAACGCCACCACGTTTGTAATAATGCTGAAGGTTACCGGCCCTGCCACTTCCCTTGCACCTTTGACTGCTGCTTCGAGGAAGTTCCCGCCGCGTTTTCGGTATTCGTATATGTTCTCGCCCACAACAATCGCATCATCAACCACAATACCAAGAGAGACGATAAATGCGAACATCGATATCATATTTATCGTTACCCCGAGCCCGGGCAGGAAGAGCAGTCCGCCGAGAAACGAGATCGGAATACCCATCGTTACCCAGAAAGCGAGCCTTATCTCGAGGAATATACCCAGCGTTAAAAGGACGAGTGTAAGGCCGATGAAGGCATTTTTCAGGAGCAGTTCGAGCCTCTGGCGGTAGATATCAGAGCGGTCTCTGGTAATAACCCAGTCTATCCCTGGCGGTATAGTGCTGTCTATAGAATGCATTGCCTCCATTACGCTTTCCGAAACGCTTATGGGTGTCTGTTTTCCGGTTCTGAAAGCGTTTATCCCAACAGCGCGTTTTCCGTTGAAGTAGCCCTCTTTTTTTGTATCTTCGAATGTGTCTGTTACCTCGGCAATGTCTCGTAGATAAAGAACAGACCCGTCATCATTTGTAACAATCGGGATCCGGGCAAACTCCTCCGCCCAGTCTTTCCTCTGCATAATCCGCACGAGGATATCGCCGGACTTTGTGCGAAGTGTACCGCAGGGGATCTCCTGAGAGTTTGTGTCTATGATCCTCGATACCTCGCTGAGGCTGAGCCCGAGGCCGCGAAGCTTGTTTTTGTCTATCTCTACGTATATCTCATAATCGCGAACGCCTGAAAGGTCTACCTGCGTTATGCCCTCGCTGTTGAGAAGCCGGTCGCGCACCTGCTCTGCAACCTCTCGAAGCACCCACTCGGAGCTGTCTCCGTAGATCTGCATGTCGATAACATGCCTGCGTATTACATTCAGGTTTACCTCCGGCTCCTCAGCATCGTCCGGAAATGTTATAATCCTGTCCACCTCCTGCTGGATATCCTGATACACCTTCTGCTGGTCTGCGCTTTCAAGGAGCTCGGCAGTTACCACGCCCACACCTTCAGAAGCGGTGGCGGTGATCTCTTTTACCCCGTCGAGGCCGCGCACGGCCTCTTCAACCACAAGCACAATCCCCTGTTCAACCTCCTCAGGGCTTGCGCCCGGGTACGGAACGGTGATTGTAACCCTGTCCAGATCGAATTCAGGAAACACCTCCTGCTTTATCTGCGAGGAAAGCAGAAAACCGCCTACGAGGAAAACTATCATCAAAAGATTGGCCACTACATGATTTTTGGCCATCCAGGCGATCGGTCCGGTAAGTTTGGTCTGCGGGTTATTCATAGGCGTTCTCCTCGGCTGCTGCCTCGCTTATGCGAAGAGGCATACCCTCCACTGGTGCTGCGATGTCTGATGTAACCACTCTGTCCGATTCGGTGATTCCGCTCTTAACGTAAACGAAGCTGTGTTCTTTGAATACGATCTCTGCCTTTCTGATTTCAAGCTTATTATCCTCGTTCACTACCCAGACGGTATTGTTGTCGTGGATGTATTTTCTTTTCAGGCGGAAAACGTTTTCAATCATCTTTCCGTGAATCCGGCACCTCAGATAAGCCCCGAAGAGGATTTCCTCCCCGCCGTTGTTTTGCCTGTCCAAACAGAACGGGTCTTCCGCCTCCACAAGCACCCTTGCCATTCGCCCATTTTCTTCGAGCGAGCCGATAAGCCTGAGCACCCTGCCCTCTCTGGATGCATCCGAGGGCCATACAGAGTCGTTGTAGATTTCAACCTTTGAGCCTGTTTCCCTGGTGTTTTTCGGGAACAGAATCCATTTGAGCTGCTTCTCCGGCACGAGAACTTCAATCCAAGCCGCTTCTGTGCCCACAAGCTCGAAAACTCTGGCTGATGTATTCGCAAGCTCCCCGAGCTCAACGTTTTTCTCGTTTATCCTCGCATCAAACGGTGCCTGAATTATGCATCTTTCGTAATTTTTCTCTGCCCTTGCAAGGGCGGCCTGAGCGCTTTTTACACTCGCCTCTGCCTTCTGAAGCTGGGGCTTTTTCAGCACAAGAGCCCTGTCCTGTTCGCTGAGCTGCTCGCCCATCAGCTCATAATCGCTCTTTGCAGCGCGGACATTACCCTTCTGAATCTCTAAATCGGCCTCTGCAGAGCTAAGAGCGCTTCTGGCTTTCTCAAGCTCGCTGAGGTAGTCTGTTTTTTCAATATGCACAAGCTCGCTTCCAGCCTGAACAAAGCTTCCCGGTATGAGCCTTTCGGCAGTCCATTCCACTTTTCCGGAAACCTCAGGCCTGATCGAGGCTGTTCTTGCCGGCTGGGCGGTTCCCATAGCCCTAACCTCAGCGGGGTAATCCGCCTTGCTGAAGCTCTCAGCCGTTACGAGTCTTGCCTGTTTCTCGGGTTTTCTTTTTCTCGCCTCAGGCTTGTTATCGAGCTGATATTTCGCTATCAGCAAACCGCCGGCTATTATCAAAAGAGGAAGTATCAGATTGATTGAGATGTTAAGTATTTTCTTCATATTTTTCTTATGTCCCTGTTTGATTTTGCCAAATTATCAGCTGCTCTGCTCCCAGCCTCCAGCAAGTGCCCTGCATAAAGAGATCCTTGCCTTAACAAGATTGAGCCTTGAATTTACAAGCGAAACCTCGAGTTCCTGCTGGTTTTCGATTGCATTGAGCAGATATATATATCCCTGCTGTCCGTTTATATACTGCTGCTTTACAGATTTTGTATTCTTCTGTGCTATTTCGAGCTGTCTCTGCAGGCTCCTGAAATACTCTTTCTCCCGCTGTTCGGTTTCAATCGCATCTTCCACATCTTTCACAGCTCTAATCACGTTTTGACGGTATATGCTGATTCGCTCCTGCAGCACAGCCCTTGCCCTGTTGGCCTCTGCCTCACGGCTGCCTGCATCGAAGAGCGGCCCTGTAAGCCCTGCGGCAATCGAGCCGAGCCAGTTGTCGAAAACATCTTCAATATCGCTGTCTGCTCCGGATACCGAGCCGGTTAGAGTGAGCGAGGGATACTGGCGAGCGATAGCTGCGGCGGCTGAATAGTCTGCCGCTCGAACCGCATTCAGTGAGCTGATTAGATCAGGCCTTCTCTTGAGAAGCTCAGCGGGTATTCCGGCCTCGGGAATCGGCGGGAGCTCGGGGATTTCTGCATCCGGTGCAGCGGAAAACTCCTTCGGCTCTCTGCCAAGCAGAACAGCAAGCTGGTTTTCCAGAAGATTAACGTTTTTCTCTGCATTTATCAGCCTGCCTTGAGCGGCCTCAAGGATCCTCTCCTGGCTGTGCAAATCGGAGGCTCTTGCCATCCCTTGGCGATACTGCATTCGCACAGTTTCCAGTGATTTGCGGTTGGTTTGAACCTGCTCTTCTATGATCCGCTTTTCGAGAATCCCCGCCTTCAGGGCATACCAAGTTTGTGCGATATCAGCGGTGAGGCTGATTTTTGAGGCAATCAAATCCTGCCTGCTTGCCTCAAAGTTTTTCTCAGCTGCCTTCTGAGCTGAATCAATTCGTTTCCAGAGGTCTATTTCATAGGAGGCCTGAAGCCCTGCGGAAAACTGATTCGAATAAGCAGTTTGTCCCATTGCCTCGCTCCTGCTTCGCGAGCCTTGAGCTGAATAGCTCACTTCCGGCAGCTTCCCCGCGCCTGCTTTGACAGCGGCCTGCCTCGCCTGTTCCATACGCGAGTAGGCGGCTTGTATGGTGAAACTATCCTTCAGTGCGTTTTCTATCAGTCCGCTAAGCCTTTCATCGCTGAAATGCTGCCACCATTTCTCAGGCAGCTTTGCTCCCCCGCTGCTGCTGAATTCCGTTGGAATCTGCCCGCTGGTTTCTATTTTATCCGCAGATTTTACTGCGCAGCCTGCAAGAATAAAAACAGCGGCGAGCAGAGATAAAATTGTTATTCTCATATTTGCTTTCCGGTTTAACGAAACTAATCTTTATGCTCTGGGCAATTTTCTGCAATCTTTCTTATGCCGGCAAGGGAAAACTGGTAAATATGTTCGGCAATTTTCTCAAGCCCTTCCTCACGGTTTTGGGAGTCTGGTATTACACCGGAGAATATGTTTTTAGGGCCGAAAGCCCCTTTTGCATTCATTACGCCAAGAACTATACATTGATTGATTATACTCATTGCGCAGAGCTTAACTTGACTCTCATTGGCATTTGAGCCAAGAATTTTGCGTACTATGCTTTCAAGCAGCTCTGCCATGGGCAGGATTACTTCGTGCTTTATTTCTTTCAGGATTTCGGTTTCCTGGCTGAGCTCGTTTGAGAGTATCTTTCCCGCAGCCCCGAGTTTGCCCGGGTTTAGCAGCTGATAAACCTTTGCCTGAATAAATGCCCGGAGCTGCTCCTCGGCAGGGGCGTCCTCGCCGAGACCGCCGTGGAGGGGGTATTTCTCAAGGGCTATTACGAAAGCCCTCCGCCAAACCTCCTGATAAAGGCGGTCTTTAGAGCCGAAATAATAGTTTACCGAAGCTATATTCACATCCGCCTGGCTGCATATCCGGGCTATAGTGGCGTTGCGATACCCTTTTTCGGAAAACTCTTCCATTCCGGCCTCTATCAGCCTTTCTTTAACCTCTTTATGATCCTTAGACATATTTTTCTTTCGATTAAACGATTGTTTCAAATGCTTATTTGAATTATGCGTTTGATTTGAAATTGTTCAAATTATTTTAAAAAAAATCGCAGAAAGCATCTATTACTGGGAAATCAGTCTATTCAGCGGTTTAATAAAGCGTTGCGCAAAAGTGCCTCTAACATATAACCCCCCTCCAACCTTTACGCACTTTCCAAACAGACCTTTTTGAATATAATGCCCTTTTTCAAAGCAGCTGGAATTTTATTGTATTTTGCAGGTTTTATTATGACAGTTACAAGATTCGCCCCCTCTCCAACGGGCTACTTACATATAGGCGGAGCGAGAACCGCTCTTTTCAATTGGCTCTACGCACGAAAGACAGGCGGAAAATTTATCCTCCGCATAGAAGATACCGATCAGAAACGCAATACCTCGACAGCTATGAAGCAGGTTCTCGAAGACCTCCGCTGGCTTGGTATAGACTGGGACGAAGGCCCCGAAGCGGGCGGTGAAAACGGGCCTTACCTCCAGAGCGAGCGTATGGATATATACCAGAAACACCTTGCCCGTCTTCTGGAAACTGGAAAGGCCTACTACTGCTTTGAAACCTCTGAAGAGCTCGCAGAAATGCGGGAGAAGGCTGAGAAAGACAGCGGCGGGTTTATATACAAAACCCCCGAGAAACTGCCAACCGAAGAGGATGCTGAAAAGGCGCGCCAGCAGGGAAGGCCCGTTACTGTGCGGTTTGCTGTCCCGCAGGATAAAAAGATCGTGTTTGAAGACAGGGTGCGCGGAACAGTGTCTGTTAATCCCTCGGAGATATCAGATTTCATAATCCGCAAATCCGACGGTTTCCCCACCTATCACTTTGCTGTTGTGGTTGATGATGCGCTTATGGGAGTAAGCCATATTATCCGAGGGCAGGAACACCTTATGAACACCCCAGGGCATATCCTCCTGCAGGAGGCTCTCGGCTTTGACAGGCCGGAGTATGCCCATATCTCCCTCACCGTAAGCGATACCGGCGGGAAGCTCAGCAAGCGGGAGAGGCCGAACGCACTTCGGAAAGCTGTTAAAGCGAGCGAAAAAAGCAAAGCAGAGATTGCCGCTGCCGGCGGGATAAGCGAAGAAGAACTTGAGAGATTCCTCAAGAAGAAGGCCGTGCCCGATGAGGATGCTGTAAACCAGATTGCAGATTTCCTCGGCGTTAAGCTGCCGGAGATTAACGTGCGTGATTTTGTGAAAAGCGGATACACGCCTGAGGCTGTGCTCAATTTTGTTGCTCTTCTGGGCTGGAATCCTGGCGGTGATAAGGAGATTATGAGCAAAGAGGAAATAAAAGACGCCTTCACGCTCAATAAGCTCGGCAGGGCAAACAGCTTCTTCGACAGAGACAAGCTTGTATCCTTCAACACAGAGCACATAAATCGCACAGACAGCAAGACCCTGCTCAGGCACTTCAAAACTTTCCTCGAGAAAAATTCAAGCCCCCTGCTGGAAAAGGAAGACTGGCTGCTGGAAAAGGCGGTTGATCTGAGCAGAGGAGCGAAAACATTCAGAGACGTTCTCGACAAATGCAGGCTCTTTTTTATTGATAAAAATGAAATCCAATACGACCCCAAAGCCGTTAAGAAGGTGATAGCGAAAAACGACTGGCAGGGGCTTGGCGTTTTGCGAGATATGCGCGGGCTGCTTGAAGCTTTAGAGCCGTTCACTGCGGATAAGATCGAATGCGCACTCCGCGATTACGGCGAGAAAAATGAGCTTGGGCTCGGGAACATTGCCCAGCCTCTGAGGGCTGCCCTATCCGGCGGGACCGTCAGCCCTGCAATATTCGATTCGATCGAGGTGCTCGGGAAATCTGCCGTTCTGGAGAGGATAGACAAGGCAATTGCAGAGCTTGAAGATTATCAGCTCTGAGCACAAACATTATTCTAATTTTGCTTTCTGCGGCAGTTGTGTATATTTCCATAAACTCTTGGAAAGGTAACAATGAAAAATAGAGACTTAACTGCCGTAATAGAATTCATCCTGTGCTGCGCAGCTTTGCTTTTTGTGCCCACAGGCTTCAAAACCAACACAGACCGCGGCTCAAAGCATGCCAGGGCAAAGGTGCTTTCCGTTGACGACAGCGATCTCCAGCAGTTCTCAATCGTGCTCACCGGAAGCCAGCGGCTTGAGGTGGAAGTGCTCTCAGGGGAGCATAAGGGAGAGATATTTCAGGCAATAAATCAGCTTCAGGGCAGGATGGAGTTTGATGAGATATACGAAACAGGCGATACAATCCTCATCGAATACCGCTACAAAGAAGACTCCACCACCACCTACACCCGCGGGCACTACCGCATTCATTTGGAAATCGTGCTTGCTGTGATGTTTGCTGCTTTTCTGATTTCCGTTGCAGGCTGGACGGGCACAAAGGCTTTGCTGTCGTTTATATTTGCTGCCCTTATGATATGGAAGCTGCTTATCCCCGCCATGCTCAAGGGCTGGAATCCATACCCGATTTCCGTGTTTACAGTGGCAGCTCTTACAGCCTCGGTGAGCTTCCTCGTGGGCGGGCTGAACAAACGCGGCCTTGCCACATTCGCAGGCTCGTTCTCAGGGCTGGTGTTTGCAAGCGTTTTAGCGGTGGTATTCACGAATCTGTTCAGTGTGGACGGGGCGGTGCGTCCGTTTGCTGAATCGCTGCTTTATGCAGGTTTCCCGGAGCTGGATTTAAACGCCATATTCACTTGCGGAATCTTCATAGCCTGCTCCGGAGCGGTGATGGATCTGGCGATGGATATATCCTCCGCTATGCACGAGATCAAGCATAAAAGACCCGATATTCACTTCACCGAGCACATCATATCAGGTATGAGAGTGGGCAGGAATGTTATCGGAACTATGACAACAACCCTCCTGCTCGCCTATTCCGGCGGATATACAACTATGCTGATGTATTATATGGGGCAGGGAACGCCGCTGATTGAATTTTTCAACCTGAAGCTCGTTTCAGCAGAGATCCTCAACGTGCTCGTGGGCAGCTTCGGGCTTGTGGCTGTTGCCCCGTTTACCGCTGTGGTCGCAGGGCTGCTTTTCAAAACAGACAAACCCAAACCACAGATGGAGTAATGCCGTATAGGGGATGATAAACCCGATCGAGCAGTCTTTATTGTGTTTTTACCACTAAGCACTCGAAACACACGAAGGGGATATGGTTTCAATTGATTTTTTGTCCACAGATGGCACTGATGGCACAGATATTTTTATGAGTGTAAGAGCTTGCGATAAAACAATTTATAACAAAACTTCCTGCCCTTCGAGCCCTTCGCGGTTTAAACCAATCCCACTTGGTTCAAAACAAATTACCCGCCCAAAAAATCTTCCTCCGTTTACTCTCCGACTGCGGTAAATGGTTTTGCCAAGCCTGTCCGCCGAAGGCGGAGAACAAGCGGACAGATTCGTGGCAAGTGGCGAGTGGCAAGTGGCGTGTGGCGAGTGGCGAGTAGCAAGTGGCAAAATCATCAGTGAGAATTAGCGTGAATTAGTGGTTAGTAATTCCTCAGCACATCTTAAAGCTCCTCTTCGCCGGTAATCTGAGACCTTTTTCCTGACTTCGGCGGTATGATTGTGGAAAACTCTGCAAAAAGTGGGTTTTGAGGCTGTTATGAGGGTTTGTTAAGTTCGGTTCGCTCGTAGTGCCTAATTTTTTATTTTTTTGACACAATGTTTTGATTTCGTATAATCTGCATTTATGTTTATACGAGTAAAGACATCAAAAAACAGTCCGAAGCAGTCGGTACAGATTGTAGAGAGTTATCGCAACGAGAAGAACCAGCCTCGTCAGCGTATAGTTCGTCATCTCGGCACAGCCTTCACAGAAGAAGAGCTTAAGCGGCTCAAGGATTTTGCCGAATTCGAGAAGGCCAAGCTTGAGGCCGAGAAAACGCCGGCACTTTTCAAGCCTGAGCATCTTGCAGAAGCTGCAATAGTTGCCCGCAAAAACATTGATGATAAGCCTTTGCGGGTCAATCTAAAGAATCTCAGGGAACAGGCACGCATAACTACAGGCATCCATGAGGTATTCGGCAGCATCTACAATGAGCTTGGCTTTAACAATCTTTTCGATAGACGCAAAGAGTCTGCAGGCAAAAACCTTCGTCATATCACAATGGCAAGGCTTGCAAACCCAGTGAGCAAACGCAGCAGCGTTCAGGATCTCTCCAAAGACTTCGGCATTAACCTTTCTTTAGACAGCGTTTACCGTATGATGGATAATATCACAGATGATATTATCAGCAAGGCTCAAAACTGTGCTCACAGTGCTGCTAAAGGCCTTCTCGGCGAAGAGATAAGTCTTCTTTTCTACGACTGCACCACGCTTTATTTTGAATCATTTACAGAAGATGAGCTCAAAAAGAACGGCTACAGCAAGGATATGAAGTTCAATCAGCCGCAGGTTGTCCTTGGTCTTCTGTCCACATCAGAAGGGCTTCCAGTAGGTTATGAGGTATTCCCCGGCAATCAGTATGAAGGGCATACGCTGCATACTGTAATCCCTAAGATCAAAGAGAAATACAACCTCAAGCGTGTTATCTTCACCGCAGACAGCGCAATGCTTAGCAAGGCTAATCTTGATTACCTTGAAAAGCAGGGAGTTGAGTATATTGTGGCAGCGAGGCTTAAAAGCCTCACTGATAAATGGAAAGCAAAGGTTACAGAATCCAATGCCCCGCTTAGAAGCTTTGATTACGGCAAAGATACAAGGCTTATTGTTACCTACAGCGATAAACTCGCTAAAAAGAATAAGCACGACAGGGATGAAGCTATAAGAAAGCTCCAGGAGAAGCTTGAAAAGAGCAGCAACCCCAAATCACTTATAAGCAACTACGGCTACAAGAAGTTTATGCGTGTTACCGGCGATATAGATTGCCGGATAGATGAAGAGAAATATGAAGAGGCTGCGAATTTTGATGGTCTTCACGGTGTTATAACGAATGTTAAGGATATGGATGATTCGGCTGTAGTAGATCATTACAGGCAGCTCTGGCTGATTGAAGAGTGCTTCAGGATAAGCAAGCACGATCTGAAGATACGGCCGATATACCACTGGACGCCGAAACGAATCAAAGCCCATATACTGATATGCTTTATCGCTCTAACCTGCGCGAGAAATCTGGCCTACAGGGTTCGGCTGAGATTTGAGCCGATGTCTGTGGCGAGGATTGTAAATGCCCTCAACCACGTGCAGCTGAGCATACTCTGGGATAAGAAAACAGAGTGCAGATATGTCCTGCCATCAAAGATTAACGAGGACGCAAGAAAACTCTATAAAACAGTTAATCTCAGCACCAATACAACGCCTTACAAAATGTAATTTCACCCGCCGAAAAACCTTCCGAAATAGGGTTTGTAGTGCCTGCGCAAAAAATCGAGTCCTTTATTGACATGGACTTATGAAAATTTACCGCCGAAGTCAGGAAACCACAAAACGTTTGCTGTTTCTCCATCTCATCCTGCGAATCCTGTTAATCCTGTCCAATATCTTGCATTTCTCCGATAACTCCGATACCTCTCCGCCTGCGGCGGACAGGCTCAATGTTTAACATCCCCCGTACTACAGCGGAGTCCGCCGCGGCGGACCCACTAGCATTCTTTTCGCTTACCGCCGGCTCTTCACGTTTCGCTATCCTAGCGGGGAGCTTGCGCTCCTCCGCTGTGTGCCGCCGGCTTATTGCGTTGAGGGATGATTTTTCATATTACAGCGGTGCGGCACAAGCCGCCCGCTAAGCCGACACAACGAATAGACTCTTCATATTACAGCACCGTTCGCCGTGGCGGACCCGCTAAGCATTCTTTTAGAAAAGATTTTTCGCTTATGATTTTGCCACTCGCAACTCGCCACTTGCCACTCGCCGCTAATCTTCACTAATTCCAATAAAATATCATTTTTTCGTGGTATAATCCAAATAAAATCTGTGGCATCAGCGGGAATCTGTGGATAATAATTTCATCAAAACCATATCCCCTTCGTGTGTTTCAAGGCCTTCGTAGTAAATCAAACAAACCTGCGGGAATCTGCGGAGTAAAAATTGGTAACTGTCCCCTATTTGTTAAAATCTGCGAAATCTTTGATGTCAATCATTTGAATCCGAGCATAAAAAAAGGACGCCCCGTTTTGAGGCGTCCTTTGCGATTGCTATTTTTTTGAGATTTACTTGCTTCCCTCAGGCAGTGTTTGAGATGCCTTTATGAAAGAATTAACATCGAATTCGCTGCTGAAGAATTTCTTTGATGCCTTGAAAGGCCTAATGCAGAAGCGGTACGAATACCCATTGCCTCCCGGCATGGTGTATTCCGGATGTGTCCTTGCGCCCCAGCTGTTGTCTCCGCCAACGCCCATCTGTTTGTAGTCTATGTTGAGCGTGATGAAGTCTCTGTCCGGCAGGGCATACGGATGCCCTTCTTCGGATGCATCTGCGAGGTCCTGCATGGAATACCGCCAAGCGCTTACGCTCAGTTCGGGCATTCCGAGCACCATAATCCCCTTGCCGTTTTTGTTTGTCAGGGCAGCCCAGCGAACGTCAGTTTTGTTGCCGTTTTCCTGCGGACGGATATATTCGTGCCACGGCTCGGCAGCGTTTTGTGTATGTATTCCGATTGGCATACCGGTTTTCCTGTCCCAATAGGTTTCCCACGGCCCTCGTCCGTACCACGTCATATTCTCAAGGCAGTCTTTAACCTTCACCTGCATACCGATTCTCGGTATATTCGGGATGTTCTGATTGCTGCGTGAAAGGTTTGCATCCACGATTATATCGCCGCTGCCGTAGATGAAGTATCTCGCAGAGAGCTTGATATTCTTAACGGGCAGATTCCAGTCCGCAGACACTCTAAACTTGGTCTCGGAGAGTTTGGCGTATGTTATAGACTCGAGCTCGCGGTTTTTGCCTGCGTCTTTCCAAATTCCGAGCCTCTCGGGCATCTTGCTTCCGCCTGCGTTGCAGCCGCCGTCGTTATCCGTTGGAACTCTCCAGAAATTCGGCTCAAGCGCGCCTTGGAGCACTTTCATACCGCCTGCGATGTATTCGGTGAGAGAGCCGGTCTGCTTGGAGAATACCGCCTTGAACTTATCTGATGAGAAATGAATCTCCTTGTCGGTTTCTGCCATTTCGATTTCCGGGAACTGCTCCGGGTCTTGTGCCCTATAGCTTCCGCTCTTCAGGCTGAACTGATCCCAGGCGATTTCATAGCCCTTATCTGCCCAGCTCATATCTTTCTTGAGAGTGAAGCTGATCTTCACCATATATTCTTTAGCGGGAGCCATTTTGATTTTCTTTAGAGGCAGGGCTATATCTGCACTGCTCTGAGCGGGGATGTCTTTAAGCTCTATTTCGCCGCCTGCAATCTTTTTGCCGTCTTCGGTAACGGTGAATCCAGCGTTCACAAAATCAGCAAGGTTGCGGAAGAAGTATTTGTTGTGAACGGTGAAAATGCCCTTGTCTGCGTCCTTCTCTTTCACCTTGATATTCTGGTAAACCTTTTTCACCTCGAATACGTGCGGGTGAGGCTTTCTGTCCGGGAGAACGAGGCCGTTGCAGCAGAAATTCTGATCGTTGGGGTAGTCGCCGTAGTCGCCGCCGTAGGCCCAGAAAGGCTCGCCGTCTTCGGTTTCTTTGTAGAGCCCCTGGTCAACCCAGTCCCAGATTGAACCTCCCTGAAGCACATCGTAGCTCTCGATTGTGTCCCAGTAGTCTTGCAGGTTTCCAACGCTGTTGCCCATTGCATGGGCATATTCACACATAATCAGGGGGCGGTCGTCGTTGTTTTCTGCATATTCTTTCAGCTGGTGTATTCTTGAATACATCGGGCAAACGATATCGGTATGCGGCTTCTGATGCGCCTGTTCGTAATGTATCGGCCTTGAATCATCACGCTGCTTTATCCATGCGCTTGCCTTTTCGAAGTTTATTCCGTCGCCGGCTTCGTTGCCCATAGACCATATAATAATGCTCGGGTGGTTTTTATCCCGCTCTACTACGCTCTTGATCCTGTCCATATGGGCAGGACCCCAGCTTGGGTCTTTTGCGAGGGAGTCTTTGCCGTAATGCATACCGTGCGATTCGATATTGGCCTCATCTATTACATACAGCCCGTATTCGTCGCAGAGCTCGTACCAGCGAGGGCGAGTGGGGTAATGGCTTGTGCGTACAGTGTTTATGTTGTACTGCTTCATAAGCTTGATGTCCTGAATCATAGACTCTTCGCTCACGTAATGGCCTGTATGCGGGTCGTGTTCGTGGCGGTTTACGCCTTTGACGTATATCGGCTGGCCGTTCACGCAGAGCTGGCCGTCTTTGATTTCAACCTCGCGGAAGCCCACATTGCAGCGGACAGCCTGAACTGCTTTGCCGTTTTCGTCTTCCAGCTCAATTATGAGATTGTAGAGGTTTGGAGTTTCTGCTGACCATTTCGCGGGATTCTCCAGCTCGCCTGTGAAGCTAAGATACGTTCCGTTTTTGGTGATATTTTCTGCGGTAAGGCTTGCAGACCATATCATCTCTCCGTTTTCGTCGAAGAGCATCGGGGTTACTGTGGCTTTTTCGGCTTTTCTGCCCAGCTCATTTGCCACATCAACGCTTACATTAAGCGTAGCGTCTTTGTATTCTTCGCAGAGCTCGGGCTTTGCCCAGAAATCGCTGATATGCACCAGAGGCACAGAATACAGCGTTACATCGCGGAAGATGCCGCTCAAACGCCAGAAATCCTGATCCTCGAGGTAAGACCCGTCGCAGTAGCGGTAAACCTCCGCTGCGATAACGTTCTCGCCTGCCTGAAGGTGTTTGGTAATGTCAAACTCTGCCGGCGTTCTGCTGCCTTGGCTGTAGCCGATTTTCTCGCCGTTTACCCAGAGATAAAACGCTGAATCAACGCCGTCAAAGCAGACTTCTATTTTTCTGTTCTGCCAGCCTTCCGGGACGGTAAAAGTCCTTCTGTATGAGCCCACAGGGTTTCTGTTTTCGTAGTTTGTGTATTTCTTGTCCGGCTCTCCCATTACGTAAGGCGGGTTCTTCTTGAAAGGATATGTTACGTTGGAATAAAGGGGAGTTCCGTAGCCCTCGAGCTGCCAGTTTGAAGGCACATTGATAAAATCCCAGCCGCTTGCGTCGTATGGCAGCTTGTAGAATTCTTTAGGTCTTTCGGATGGATTTCCAGACCATTTGAACCTCCATAACCCGTTGAGCGATTTGGTGTAAACGGCCTTTTCCGGGCTCATATACATCGCCTCGTAGCGGTTTTTGAATGGGGTCATCGTGGAATGGGGGGCTTCTTTGTTTACCGAGAAAACCTTCTGATTCTGCCAGTCTTCAGCGGCAAACCCTGCAATGCAAAAAGAAAGGATAAATGCGGATATGACAAACCGTCTCATGTAACACCTCACGAAAAAAGTAACTTTTATACTAACGGATATAAACAGTTTTATTCTATTACCCCTCTTGTAATTGTCAAGAACGGTTAATTGCAAAAGGAAAAAATAGAAAAAAAATACCCGTCCCAAAAGCTTGTAAGCCCGCTGATGTAGCCGAGCCACAATACTCCCGAATAAGAAACCAGCTATTATTTTAATATATAATTAAATTGGCTTGTTATGTCATATACGTTTTGGGAGGTTTCTCCAGGCTCAATAAACTCAAGGCGGTCATAGCCTAATTTTTCAATTGCTTCGTTCAAGTCTTTCTTTGCTATATTTAAAAGCTGCTTAGATGTTTGAAGGTCTATCTTATCAAGATTTATTGCCCCCTCAAGGATAGTTAGTTCCTCCAGAAGCTTTTTACTATCTTCTGAGTTTCCGTTTGCTTTAGCATTTTCCAGTTTTGTTTTTGCCTTGTATATTCTGCTGAAAAAACTGTAGGATTTAATGCAGGCCTTTGCAGTATTTACGGGGCTGCAGTATGCAGTAAATTCCTCAACCTTCTTAACCCCCATTTCTCACTTAGGTTGTAAAATAAATACAATTTTTTGGGCGGGTAATTTGTTTTAAAATACGAAGGACACCAATGGCACGAAGAATTTTTATGGCAGGATTTGAGAATATTTTGTATAGCTATAAAGCCCTGCTATTAAAGTTTTTACGGATGATTTTGAATAAAAATGATTTTATTTTTTATTTTTTTCTCGTTCTTTTAATCAAATCGACTTATAATTAAATAAACATTAACAACCATTAATTTTTTAGGGTAATCAAAATGAAATGGTTCATCTCGCTTATTGTATTGGCAAGTTTTTCTCTGTGTTCATTTGTTTACGCGTATGACATTATAGACCCATCATATCTTTCGCCAGAAGACGCAACTCTTGAGGGTCAGGATGTTGTAATCAAAGACGGAGGAATTCTGGAAACAGCCGGAGAGCACAGCTTTGCAAGCCTCCATATCGAAAACGGGGGCGTTCTCACTCATCCTGAAGGCGATTTGCCGGAAAACAAAATCGACCTGACAATTGCCGGCGATGTTACAATAGACTCCGGCGCAGTGATCAACGTTAGCGGGAAAGGCTATCCATCTCAAAGCGGCCCGGGTGCAGGCACTGGCACAAGAAATGATTCTCAAGGCGGGGGGGGGAGGCGGCGCCTACGGAGGCAATGGCGGCGAGCCTGGAAGCATCTATTCCGGAGGGGTTGGCTACGGTTCAATCCTCCAGCCCATTCAGTTCGGCTCAGGAGGCGGAGATGGACGAGGCGGCGCAGGCGGAAAAGGCGGCGGAAGCATTAAGATTCAGGCAGGCGGGGCAATAACTGTCGATGGAGCTGTAAAAGCCAACGGCGCAGTCGGAGCTTCACATTACTGGGGCGCAGCGGGCAGCGGCGCAGGCGGAAGCATCTGGCTTGATTCCGATTACCTCTCAGGCAGCGGCCTTATTCAGGCAAACGGCGGAGAAGGAAATGTGGTTACAGAAGAAGACGGCGGAGCAGGCGGAGGCGGAAGAATCGCTCTGTATTATTCAAGCAGCAGTTTCGCAGGAACGCTTGAAGCTTTCGGCGGAGCGGGCAGCTCAATCGGCTGCGGCGGGGCAGGAACGATTTACTCCAAGAACAAAAATGAATCAGAAGGCTTAGTGGTGCTGGACAACAATTCAAACACCAATACACCTACTATTATTCACACCCCTGAACCGTTCAACCTCAGCTTGAGCAACGGAGCGCAGGCTGCCCTTGTGAATCTATTCACATTGAACAATCTCACTGTTCAAGCCGGCGGAATTGTTATAAACACTGAAGGAATGCATTATTCCGAAGGATCAATAGCAGGGGATGTTGAAGTTCAAGCGGACGGAATCATTCAGGCAAATGCTTATTTCAATGCTGGCGGAGACGTAACTGTGCAAACAGGGGGGCAGATAAGTGCTGATTATCTCGGCTTCGCCAATCAGGAAGGCCCCGGCGCAGGCACTGGCACAAGAAATGATTCTCAAGGCGGGGGGGGAGGCGGCGCCTACGGAGGCAATGGCGGCGAGCCTGGAAGCATCTATTCCGGAGGGGTTGGCTACGGTTCAATCCTCCAGCCCATTCAGTTCGGCTCAGGAGGCGGAGATGGACGAGGCGGCGCAGGCGGAAAAGGCGGCGGAAGCATTAAGATTCAGGCAGGCGGGGCAATAACTGTCGATGGAGCTGTAAAAGCCAACGGCGCAGTCGGAGCTTCACATTACTGGGGCGCAGCGGGCAGCGGCGCAGGCGGAAGCATCTGGCTTGATTCCGATTACCTCTCAGGCAGCGGCCTTATTCAGGCAAACGGCGGAGAAGGAAATGTGGTTACAGAAGAAGACGGCGGAGCAGGCGGAGGCGGAAGAATCGCCCTTTATTACAGCAGTAATACATTCGCAGGGAATATTGAGGCCTTCTCAGGCCACGGCAATAGCGGAAATGCAGGAGGGGCAGGCACAATCTACGCCAAAAACAAAGGGCAAACTTACGGGCTCGTTACAGTGGATAACAACAGCATTCTCCAGGGACACACGCTTTTCGATACGCCTGCATCATTCAATCTGCTGGTTCAAAACGGCGGAAAAGCCGTGCCTGCTGAAAAAATATTCGCCGAAAATATTACCATTGCTGATGGAGGAGAAATCTTATCATTACAGGGCAATGGCCCTGTGGAGCTCGAGGCCGGAGGCAATATGCTGATTGAAAGCGGCGGAGAATTAAATGCCAATGCCGTTATAGAAACAGCAGGAGATTTAACGGTCGAATCGGACGGTTATCTCACCGCTGATTATAAAGGATACTCGAATGAAAGCGGTCCTGGAGCAGGCAGCGGTGTGAGAGGTGAACCTGCCGGAGGCGGCGGCGGAGCCTACGGGGGCTTCGGCGGTAACCCCCAAAGCTCATACTTTGGCGGCGCGCCCTACGGGAAAATGTACTGCCCGAGCGATTACGGCTCAGGCGGAGGCGATGGATACGCAGGGCTTGGCGGTTCGGGCGGCGGCTCGCTTAGGGTGAAAGTGGGCGGAGAGCTCAGCGTCGGCGGCGTTTTAAGCTCCAACGGAAAAAACGGCCCTTCACACTCATTCGGGGCAGCAGGGGGCGGAGCAGGAGGAAGCATCTGGATTACTGCCGGGTCAATCTCCGGTTCAGGGCTGATAACCGCAAACGGCGGGTTCGGGCCAATCGTAAGCGAGCAAGACGGCGGAGGCGGCTCGGGGGGGAGAATCGCTCTGTACTCACCAGCACTCACAATGCCTATGTCTAATATTCTTGTTTTAGGCGGGAGCGGCTATGAAAACGGCGAAAACGGCACTATCTACACCCACAGCCCATCAGACGACCTGTTCGTTTTGGATGAAACCTCGCCGGATGGCGTTTTGGACGGGTATCTGAGTTCCTTAGAGATATGCTTCTCCTCGCCGATTCAAGACAGCACATTCCAGCCCTCAGATGTGAGCATAACTGGGCCTGGCGGGGCGATTGCAGTAAGCGGTATATCGAAAACCACCTCGCTTTCCGGTAAGCCTGTTTACAGCATTAACTTCCCCGTACAAACAGCAGAGGGCAGTTATACATTCCAGATAGGGCCGAATATATCCTCGCAAAACGACCTCCTGATGAACCAGAACCACAATGAAACAGCAGGCGAGGCAAATGACTACTACACCCATGAGGTTACAACAAGCTATCTGAACGAACCCGAGCTGAATGCGATGATGGAATTCTGGCTCGCTGATTCAAGCGAAGAGAACTTCCCGCAGGAATACGATTATGCGGATAACGACATAATAGACCTGCTTGATTTCGCTAAGTTCGCTGAGAACTGGCTCGGAAGGCTTTCGAGACAATAAAACTACAAAATTCATATCCCCAATACACTGCCGGCATACAAACCGGCAGTGTTTTTTTACTGAAGCTATGAGACTGCAACGCACCCTCTGAAAAACTTCAAAAAGAGGTTTGTAGTGCCTTCGAGAAAAATCGAGTTCTTTATTGACAAGGGTTTATGAAAATTTACCGCTGAACTCAAGAGAGCTATTCCTTCGTTACTGGCACGGCAACATTCCCGCTTCTGCCTTCATATAATACCGAAAAATACGCCATCACGGGATTGCCCTGCGAATCTGTAAGAACAAACGGTCTTTCCATACGTCTTGGATTCCAGATTTTTCCGTTATCAAGTTTGATGTGTTTTTCCGTAAAAACGGGCTGTGAATTCGGTTCCCAGTTTTTCTTGTCTGAGGACTTGAAACACCGAAGATCATTGCCTCCCAAAACATGGCATACCATAAAGTATTCCTCAAGGCCTTTATCATACCATATACACGCATCTTCTGTCTGCCGTTTAGCGAAAACCGGCTTCTGGTCAAACTTAAACGGTCCTTCGGGAGTCTCGGATTCTCCGATAAGCTGTATTCTAAACCAGCCCTCTCTTCGGGCATCATCGCCTTTCATAATCATCATATAACTGCCGTCCTGATAAATAACCGCAGGATTAACCGCTATATTTTTGAAATTCCCGTGCGGAACAACAGCAGGAAATTCACTGCGGCGGAACGGCCCTTCAGGCCTGTCTGCAATTGCAACGCCTATCCGCTGGGTGTTTCTTACTGTCTTGCCGTTTTGGCTGAGCCAGCTCTGGCTTAAAATCTCAGACTCTTCAACGCCGGCTTTTATCTCTGAAATGTCATTCGAAATATAGTACAGGCAGATTTTCCCATTCGCAAGACATACGTATGGATTCGAGGAATTCACAAGCCCCCATCCGCTGGATTTGCGGCTCTTTAATACCACGTTTTTAGTTTCGAACGGTCCTTCTGGTTTCTCGGCAACTGCATGGACTATTTCACTGCTGTGAAGCCATGCACCGAAACCCCTTGATTTTGGCCAGCGATTGTAGTAAGCGTGATATCTGCCGTCTTTCCATTTAGCAACGCTGAGCCCCCAAACGTAATATTTATCATTAGCGATAACGTTTTTCGCTGTTTTGCTTTTTAGGAAATTCTCCTTCGCCTCTGCCGGTATCGGCTCAATACTGAATTCTGCGCCCGCAGCTCCCGCCGCAGCCAAAAAAACGCACATACAGATAACCGGAAAGACTTTTGCTGCTGATTTGAACATACTGTTTACACCTTTCTAACATCTGAATTATTTGTCTCTTATAAAACTCTGCTCAAAGTATTATATCCTGATAAGGCTGAATTTGTGATTTTCTCCGAAGAAAACAAAAAAATTGAAAATTCTTTGAAAAAAGCTGCTGTTTATTGTATTAAGATTAGAAACTGACTATGCTGAAGATATAATCTTTCTCTTGAATCAGTTGATTTCTGTCTTGTATGGTATGCGGTAACGGGTGTATCCTTTTGGGATAGACAAATGTTCATTACCACACTATACTGACAATCTAAACGAGGCTTTGGCAATATATGAAAGCGTTAATAATTAGTGAATTAGAGTCTTAGAAGCGGAGCAGCGGTTTTGTGTTGTAAATTTATGCTCTGCCGCAAAAGCTGTAAAATCCTGAGATAAAGAAATGGTTTTATGACTGCATTGCTGGAAATGGACAATATTTGCAAGTCTTTCGGGACTGTGCAAGTGTTGAAAAATGCCAAGTTCGACTTGCACCCATCGGAAGTGCATATTCTTGCAGGCGAGAATGGGGCAGGCAAAAGCACACTAATGAAAATTCTCGGCGGAATTCTTACTGATTATTCCGGCACAATACGTATGAATCAAGACGCTTCGGTGAGGTTCAGCTCGGTTCAGGAAGCCTCTGCCCACGGTATTTCAATCATCCATCAGGAATTATCCCTCGTAGGGTCGCTGAGCGTTTATGAAAACATCTTTCTCGGCAGAGAACTGCACCGTTTTTCCTGGGTGCAGCATGAAAAAATGAAGAAGGAAGTTCGCAAACTGCTTGCCGAGCTGGGGCTGGATATAAATGTCAGCCATTCGGCAGACCAGCTGCCTATAGGTCTTCAGCAAATGGTGGAAATAGCCAAAGCACTGTCCTGTGATTCCAAAATCATCGTTATGGACGAGCCGACAAGCGCCCTGACCGAGCCGGAAGTGGAAAAACTGTTCACCATTATCGCCCAGCTCAAACAGTCCGGCTGCGGGATAGTTTATATTTCGCATAAAATGGAAGAGATATATCAAATTGCAGATCGAATTACAGTACTTCGAGACGGTCGTTACATCGGCACAGAAACTGCCGAAAACCTGCCATCAGATAAATTGGTGCAATGGATGGTGGGGCGCGAGTTAAACAAGCAGTTTGCTCGCACGCAATCGGCCAAAGACGATGTTAGGCTGGAAGCAGCCAGGATTACTGTTCCTGGCCCTCCGGAAAATCCCGTACCGGTTGTGGATGATGTTTCGTTTGAGGTGCGTGCAGGGGAAATTCTGGGCATTGCAGGCTTGCAGGGATCCGGTAATTCACAGCTGCTTCACAGTATTTTCGGTTCCTTCGGAAAAGCCGCAGAGGGAGCTTTGAAAATCGACGGAGTCCCAAAACCGATTACCGATCCGGCAAGCTCTATTCAGAAAGGTTTGGCCCTGCTCACCAACGACCGAAAAAGCACGGGGCTTGTGATAGAAATGGATATCCTTCGAAATGCTTCGCTTGCCTCGCTGAAAAAGTTTTCCAGTAAGAGCTGGCTTCATCCCTCAGCAGAGCGAAAAGCTGTTTCCCAAACAGTTCAGTCTCTTCGACTGAAGGCCGAGAGCCTTCATCAGCCGGTAAATTCTCTTTCCGGCGGCAATCAGCAGAAGGTAGTGCTGGCCAAATGGATTCAGACCGAACCAAAGGTGCTTCTGCTCGACGAACCAACTAGAGGTGTGGATGTGGGGGCGAAACAGGAAATATATGATCTGATGAACCAATGGACTCAAGCAGGGCTTGCGATAGTACTGATTACATCCGAATTGCCGGAACTGCTGGCCATGAGCGATCGGATATTGACAATGCATCGCGGAAGGGTAACTGCAGAGTTTACCCGTGAACAGGCGACGCAGGAGAAGATACTTAACGCCGCTTTGGGACAAACAGAGGAACTTAAAGTATGACAAAGGATTTAACGAAATCATCGGCTCATTTCTTGCATTCACCTACAACCCGCGCCCTCGGGGCGCTGATAGTGGTGATCGTTCTGGGGCTTATTTTCAACGCTGACGGCGCCTTCCTTAAATGGGGCACGCATAGGGATATGCTTCGTGCGGTATCGGTTTACGGCATTCTGGCCTGCGGGATGACTATTGTGATTATTGCAGGCGGGATAGATTTGTCTGTGGGCAGTGTATTAGCCCTTACAGCGGTATTGTTCTCGCTGATCTCAATACACTGGCAGTGGGGAGCTGCTTTGGCGATTGTGCTGTGTCTAATTGCTGGGGCGTGCTGCGGGGCTTTGTCCGGCTTTTTTATCGGCAAGTTTAAGGTGCAGGCCTTTATAGCAACACTTGCTATGATGGTTTTTGCTCGAGGTGTAGCTAAGTGGCTCTCAGGCGGGCAGAAGGTCTCCACAGCCGTTCAGCAGCCTGACGGAAGCTATGAATACGGCGAAATCCCGGAAATATTCAACTTCATTAACGCCAAAATACTCGGCGGGAACATAGCAGTTGTAACGGTGATACTTCTGGGCTGTATCCTGATCTCATGGATTCTGCTCAAAAAGCTCCGCCAAGGCCGCTATATATACGCAATCGGAGGCAATGAAGAAGCCGCTCGTCTATCAGGCGTGCCTGTGAAATCAATGAAGATTCTGGCTTTCGGTATGAGCGGATTATTTTCTGCGGCAGCAGGAATATGCCAAGCCTCGCAGGAATTCCAAGGCGACCCGGAGGCAGGGATTTCTTACGAATTGTCCGCCATTGCAATGGTGGTAATAGGCGGGACTACTTTGCAAGGGGGCAGGGGAAGCATCTGGCTTACGCTCATCGGAATACTGACTATCGGTTATCTCGAAAAGATTCTCAGCATCAATGCCGTAGGCGAAGACAAGCGTCTGATGCTTACCGGCATAATAATTATCGCTGCGGTTCTGCTGCAGAAAAACAAATAACGCTTTTGAATCAGCTTCAGCTTGTTTTAAGCTGACCTATAAATTTAAGAAAGGAAAAAATAATTATGAAAACGCTTAACATACTTGCATTTGCAGCTGCTGTAATTCTGTTTACCATCGGCTGCGCAAAAAAAGACACGCCCCAAGGCGATGAATCGGGCTCTGAGAGCTGGAAAATCGGAATGAGCCAGTGTAATCTGGGCGAACCGTGGCGAGTGCAGATGAATGCAGATATCAAGGCTGCTGCCGATGAGGCAGCGAAAATTGAAGTGGTTTTCAAAGATGCTCAAAATGATACTCTAAAACAGCAGGCACAGATGGAGGAATTTATCAGTGCTGGGGTGGATTTAATAATTATCTCGCCTAAAGAAGCCGCACCTTTAACCCCTGTAGTATCTCAGGCTTGCAATCAGGGAATCCCGGTAATCGTTTTAGACCGCAGAATATTAGGAGACAATTACACCTGTTTTATCGGCGCAGATAACAGGAAAATCGGCAAGGCTGCAGGGGAATGGATAGTGAACAAACTTGACGGACAGGGAAACATTGTAGAGCTCAAAGGACTGATGACTTCCACGCCCGGTCAGGACAGACACGCTGGCTTTAGAGAAGGAATAAATGGAAGCGAGATTAACGTGATCTTCGAAGCTGATATGAAATGGCTCGAGCCTAATGCCAGAAAAGAGATGGAATCTGCTTTGGCAAGGTTCGAAGATATAGATCTGGTGTATGCACATAACGACCCTGGAGCTCACGGGGCTTATCTGGCCGCAAAAGCTGCCGGAAGAGCGAATGAAATAATGTTTGTGGGAATCGACGGGTTGCCGCAGGAAGGCCAGGCCTATGTTAAACAGGGCATTCTCTCAGCAAGTTTCGAATATCCCACCGGCGGGGAAGAAGCCATTAAAACTGCCCTCAAAATTCTCAACGGCAAAAAAGTTGACAAAGAAATAACGCTTGATTCACGTTTTTTTACTCCCGCTAACATTGATAAGGGCGGCCGTGAGCTCGAAGCGAATTAAGCAATCTGATAAAGAATTAAAAGCAATGCCCCGGGATATTTAATTACTCAAAATACCGCATTTATGCAGATGAAAGCTTTTAAGCTCAGGTGAGCTCAGCAGTTTTTTGTTGAAAAATATTCTGCTGCTCTAATTGTTGTTGAATAATTCGGAACGATATATTATATTTGCATATCTGGTTAATTTTATCCGCCTTTGAGCTGTTTAAATCCGAAATCTTCAAGGAAACATAAAAATGCAGAAATACAGCGTTCCCGGAGCATGGAGCACCAAATATGCTATTATCAAATTTGCAGCGATAATAATCACCCTTCTGCTGTTTCTGATTCCTCTGGGTATGTTCGACGGGATTATGCGAAGCCGGCGAAGCAGGTGCGAGCAGGTGAAGATGGAGATCAGCGAGAAATGGAGCGGAGGCAGGCAGACAATCGCCGGCCCGGTGGTCATTCTGCCTTATCAGGAACGCGAGCTTGTCCCGGAGTACGATAAAACGGGCACCAAAACCGGCACCACAGTTAAAACAGCAAACGGCAAAATCGTCGTGCTTCCCGAAACATTGAATATCGACTCGCAGGCCGATGCGCACGTGAGATACAGAAGCATATACGAGGCGGTGGTTTACAATTCTGATATCAGCATTTCGGGAAAGTTCGTTCTCCCCGAAGCAGAGCAGCTGAAGATCAGCGAAGAGAATGTTACTGTCGGCAAGCCCGAGCTGGCGTTCTTTGTCAACAGCACCAAGTCTTTCAGCGAAACGATTAAGGCGGAAATCAACGGCATTTCAAAGGTATTCAAACGCGGGGCAACTGAGATAAGAACATTCCCTCAGGGCGATCTGTACTGCTTTATAAACCAGAAGCTCGGGGATGAAGTGCAGTTCAGTATTGATCTGAACGTAAAGGGTGCGGGCGGCCTTTCCTTCGCTCCGCTGGGCAGTGAAACAAAGGTTAAAATCCAATCCTCATGGCCGAATCCAAGCTTCAGCGGGGAGTTTCTCCCGAAACAGCGAGAGATTAGCGATTCGGGCTTCTCGGCCGAGTGGCAGCTGCTTGGGATGAACCGCGAATACCCCCAGATATGGAACAATCGCGAGTATAGAATCAGCGAGTCGTTCTTCGGCGTGGAATTTTTCAACAGCGTGAATGTGTATCATAAGTATGAGCGGACTGCGAAATATGCGATTCTTTTCGTGATATTCACATTTATTGCGATGTTTCTGATTGAATCGGCCTGCGATTTTAGTTTTCAATATTTCCATTATTTGCTTGTGGGAGCTGCCTCAACTCTTTTCTACATAATCCTTCTTGCAACGAGCGAACACCTCAGCTACGCCCCAGCCTTCCTTATTTCCGCGTCTGCTATGACGATTCTGAATTCGGCATACTGCTGGGCAATATCCAGAAAGGGCAAGGCGGCCTTGGCTATGTTCATCACTCTCGCACTGCTCTACGGATTCTGGTATTTCGTTTTGAACCTGCAGGATACCGCTCTGCTCGTTTGCTCGTGGGGACTTTTCATAATCCTCGCTGCGATTATGTTTATAACGCGAAAAAGCAGGATATTCTAAAATACTTCCGAAAGCACAGCCATCCCATAAGTCCATAAATTTATCGTTGAGGGCTTGTTTATTGTATTAAAACGCCCTTTTCTTGAAGGATTTGAATTACCCCAGTTTGCATTTTTTTTGCTTTTGTTCAATTGGCAGTTTTTTGCTCAATACTGCCCGCTCTCTTTTCACCTCTTTATTTTCGTAAAATCTTGCTACATATTAAAACCCGGCAAATAAGCCTGCTGAGGGCTGCCAACCATACGCGGTGAACCACGTGCTGTCCCACAGGCAGCCATAACGCTAAAAACATCCAGCCGGCTGAATAATAACCCCTCAGTAAAGTAAACAATCGGCTGAATGCTCCTTTCCACTGACCGAGGAAACCTATATACCTTATTAAAATATAAGCCAGCATAGCCGTCCATACTTGCCATAGAATTGCTTTTTGGCTATGCCCTAGGAAATCGCTTAGCTGCAAAGTCTGTTTTATCTGCTTGAAAAACACCTCTATACCCCAGCGGCACTTATATAGGTCGCAAATACTGCTCGGCGCCCACTGCATATTGTTCGTGATAAATTTCATAAGCTTTTTCTCGCCGTTAATTTCCACATAAGCCTTAACTAAACGGAGCTTCTTCGGGTATGCCTCGCGGCTTTTCGGCATTTCAAGTTCAATTAAAGCATCGTATTGGATATTACCTTTTGGTTCTGTATTCTGTTTAACAAAACGATATTTCATATTATCTTTGGCTCTGGTAACCCAGAATAATTCTCGCCTGTCAAGATCTGCTAGATGCTTAAAATCCACGTAAGCCTTGTCAAAAACCGCTATTTCGCCGCTTTTAAGGTCCTGACAGAGCTGATAAGCTTCTGTCGAATCATGGGTTGAGGCTTCTTTTACAATAGCAAATTGAGGCAGGAACGTCTGGAGATTCAGCTGCATATGGCACTTTGCAGCCGCTTTTCGTCTGCGATGTTTAGCCCAGTCAATACAGTTGGCTACAAGCTGGATCGTGGTTGAGTCAACCGCATATATTGCTCTCTTAAAACGCCTCGGAAGGCCGGAATACTTATGGCCTCTCCCAAAATCAAGATGTTTGTTCTGGATATGGGACAGCACCTCCCAGAAGAGAGTCTCTGCCATAAGAGGATCTCGAACCCTGTTTGCATGAGAAAGCCCATTCCTGCTTGGAGGGGTTGCACGGCGGATAGGAGTCAAAGCTCCAGAATGATTACGCAATGTGTCGGAAACGTCGTTGAGCGAGAGACTGTGAGCAATCTGGACATGAAGCATAGATACAATGTGCGACCAGCAAGAAAATGTTCGTGATTGCTTGTCAATACCGAAAGACCGAGACAATTTTGAAACAAGATGTGCAGGAATATGTTGACAAATCTGTTTGAGTATGGTATATTTGTGCTTACATGGTGGCATAAGTTACTCCTGTTTTTTTGCGATTACAGTGTAACTTATGTCATTATATTTGGAAATAAATACTTCGAAACTAATAGCCTATGGGATGGCTGTGAATTTATTTAATGACAGTTTTTTGTAGCACAAAATAATATAGGCAGCAACCTTAATTATTGGCATATAAGCCGTTATTCTAAATTTTGTATTCAACAAAGTTCAAGTTAAGCAACTGAGGTGTTTTGAATATTGCAATTAAAGGGTAAGCTATTTCTTGCCGCGGGAAAAACGGCGGGACTGCCAACGTTCTTGCATAAGGATATTTGATTGGTAGAATAAAAACAAGTGGCAAATGCTCTCTAACCATCAAGTAGCCCTTCGCTGTTCAGAACAGTTCGGCCGTAATTTTAATGGGATACTGCCCGCGGCATAGGTTATGTTCGTCCCGTTTGTTCGGCATTTATCACAAGTAATATAAAGGAGTTAATATGGAATCATCTGCTTCATTTAACGCCCCTTGGAGCAAGTCTTTGAAATTTATGACAGGTGTGTTCGCAGTTATCCTTGCCGGCATTGCGCTTATTGGGATTTTTACAGCCTCCGAAACAGCCCTCGAAGGGGCAGTAAGCATGACAGCAATACCTCTTGCGATACTCCTCATCTCCGCCTTATTTACGATTCGCGGTTATGTTCTTACAAAGAACACACTTATCATCCGGCGTCTGGTCTGGAATACACGATTAGATTTAACGGGTCTTATTTCCGCAGAGGCCAAGCCTAAAGCAATGTCAAAATCGATTCGTACATTCGGCAATGGAGGGCTGTTTTGTTTCGCCGGCGCATTTCACAATAAAGCCCTCGGTTCCTATCGTGCATTTGTTACAGACACAAGCCGCACAGTGGTTTTGAAGTTTGCAAATCGCACGGTGGTGGTTTCGCCGGATAAGCCGGAGGAGTTTGTAACACAAATCAAAAATTTCAGAAAAATATAGTCTCAGCTCCCTGATTGATTAGAATACAGCTCCTAATTCAAAATAAAATGTTCAAAAAGACCCAAAGGAGACATTCTATGAAAGCTGCACCGAAGTTTGCAATCATTCTCGCTGCTGTTTTTTGTTCACTGCCCGCTATTGCAGCGGAAAACTATAAAACCGAAACCAACATTCTCTACCGTAATCCGGCTCAGGCCGAGGCGGACAGCTATATCAAGCAGCGCTGCCGGCTTGATCTGTACTACCCCGATGAGGAAGGTGTTTTCCCCACTGTGGTATGGTTTCACGGAGGCGGGCTTACCGGCGGGAACAAATACATCCCCACTCAGCTCAAGGAGAAGGGTGTTATCATTGCCGCCGTTAATTACAGGCTTTATCCGCAAGTTAAATCGCCGGTATATATTCAAGACGCAGCAGCGGCAATCGCCTGGGCGTTTGAGAATATCGAGAGATACCGCGGCTCCCGTGAGCAGATATTCGTTTCCGGCCATTCAGCTGGCGGCTATCTCACCAGTATGGCAGGGCTCGATAAGAGCTATCTGGCGGAATTCGGGATTGATGCAGATGATATCGCCGGCCTAATTCCCTTCAGCGGACACACAATCACCCATTTTACCGTTCGCAAGGAACGCGGCATCCCCGGCACGCGCCCAATAGCGGATGAGATGGCTCCGCTCTATCACGTTCGCAAAGACGCCCCGCCATACGTGATCATTACCGGAGACAGAGATCTGGAAATGCTCGGCCGATACGAAGAAAACGCATATATGTGGAGGATGATGAAGGTTTGCGGGCATCAGCAAACCAGCATCTACGAACTCGAGGGCTACAACCACGGAGAAATGCCCCATGCAGGATTCAAGATCCTGCTCGAGACAATCCAAGAGATCGTAAAGAGAATTCAGCAGTAATATAATAGGACGAAAAACTTTTAAGTTATCTGGTGCTTTGATTCAATGGAGAGAAAATTATCTGTTTGAAAAAAAATCGTCTTCGTGCATAATAGCAGGAAATTAAGCTTATGCGAAAACTTGATAAAAACAAGCTCGCTTTTTTACTTTTCGGGATTAAATTTGGAGACAGCCGAATGCAGAGATCTTTAATAATAGTAAAGCCGGATGCTGTGCAGCGAGGCCTGTGCGGGGAGATAATGAAACGCTTTGAAAACAAAGGGCTGAAGCTTGCCGCCTCTAAGTTTATGCTGGTGAGCAGAGAAACTGCCGAAAAGCATTACGCTGTACACAAAGAAAAGCCTTTCTACGATAAGGTTTGCAAATATCTCTCCTCGTCGCCTGTGCTTGTGATGGTATGGCGGGGGAAAGATGCAGTTGAGCTTGCCAGAAGGGTTATCGGAGCCACATCGCCCTTCGATGCCTCTCCGGGAACAATAAGAGGCGATCTCTCGATGAGCAAAACCAGCAACCTTGTGCACGGGTCTGATTCGGTTGAGACGGCCGAATACGAGATCCCGCTTTTCTTCTCTGAGGATGAGGTTCTCAGCTACGACCTCTGCACAGACGACTGGCTGGAATAATAAAAACATAAAAGCTGCTTCGGCGGCTTTTTTTATGCGCAATTTCCTTGAGCTTCCGCCGGCATATTTTATACTGTTAAGCAGGATTATTTAGGAGAGAATCAGCAAATATGTTCACAGGTTTAGTTCAGCAGACAGGCCGGATAGAAGGTTTTTCCCAAACTTCCGGCGGGGCATTACTGGAAGTTCACACCGGCCGGCTTTCAGAGGATATATCCGAAGGAGACAGCGTTTCAGTTAGCGGGGTATGCCTTACCGCAGCGAAAAGAAGCTCCAGCAGCTGGAGTTTCGATGTAAGCAGTGAAACCCTCAGGCTCTCCAACCTCCGGGAGAAAGGGATTGGCAGCGAGGTAAACCTCGAGCTTGCTATGAGCGCTTCAGGCAGGTTTGGCGGACATATAGTGCAGGGGCATATCGACGGAGTCGGCAGACTTGAACGTACTGAGAAAAAGGGCGATTTCTATGAAATATGGGTTAGCGTTAGCCGTGAAATATCAGAAATGCTCCTAAAAAAGGGTTCGGTTAGCGTGGAGGGGATAAGCCTAACGACAGCATCACTGAAAGATGCAGGGTTCAGCTGCGCTGTTATCCCGGAAACTTGGCAGAGAACTAACCTCAAAACGCTTAGCGTGGGCAGCCCTGTAAACATCGAAACGGATATGATAGTTCGTGCGGTTAGAAAGCAGCTTGAAGTTCTTACAGGAACACAAGACAGCGGACTTACAATAGAAAAGCTCAGGGAGATGGGCTTTTAGGCAGATTGTTATATGAATATAAGATTCATAACAGGGAGAAGCGGGGCAGGGAAAACAAGGCTCTGCATTGAGGAAATAGTAAGCCTTCTTGAAGATAAAAACGACTCAAGGAAGCTTATTTTCCTCGTGCCCGAGCAGGCGAGTTATCAGATGGAAGAGGCCGTGCTGAAGCGATGCAGCCCGCAGGCATACAACAAACTCAGCGTTGTTTCATTTTCGAGGCTGTCTTACTGGATCCTTCGCGAAAACAGGACGCTTGAGACGATAAGCAAATCCGCAAAACGTATGATTCTTCTTCGCATCCTTCAGCAGAATTCAGACAGGCTGAGCATCTTCTCGGATATCTCCTCCTCAAGGCTCAATGCAGAAGAGCTGGAAAAGCTTATAGACGAATTCTACGCAAGCGATCTCTCGCCATTGAATCTCAAAACCGCAGCCGAAAATCTCAGGGAAAAACAAAACCTCTACACATACCAGAAGTTTTCGGATATCGCCTTCATATACGATGAGTTCACCAAATTCATTCACAACCGATACAGAGACCCCGACGCATACTTAACAGAGCTCGTAAGCGAGATACCCGAAAGCAGCTTTGCGGAAAATTCACTTATCTGGGTGGACGGTTTCTCGGGATTCAGCGCAGCAGAAAGGGACGTGCTCAAACAGCTCGCAGCAAGAGCAGAGCAAACCGCAATAACCTTCTGCGCAGACCCGCAAAACCCGAGCAATCCTGTATTCTCCCCATCTAACAATACCCTCGCCCAGCTTGAGAAAGACTTTCAAAAAGCAGGCGGCTTTAATATTGAATATGTAAAGCTCTCCAGCGGGGGCAGATGGATAAACGGCTCAGAGGAGCTTCGAAAGCTCGAGGAGAGCCTTGCTGCCGACAGGCAGGTGCTGATTGAAAGCGAGACTGTAAAAACAGCAAATCCCGAATCGATAAGAGATGAGGTTGTGATTGCTGCTGAGAAGATTGTTTCCATGGCAGCGGCAGGCGAGATGAATTTTGAGGATATCGGGATTATCACACCAAAAATTTCGAAATACCAAAGACACCTGCGAGAGGTGTTTGCCGATTACGGCATCCCGCTGTTTATAGACAAAAACCAGCCGCTTCAGGATGATGTATTCGCAAAATGCATACTCACTGCCCTTGCTTTCATCAGCTCAGGGCTGAAAACATATGACCTCTCAGCGTATTTGAAAAACCCCTGCTCGCCGGCAGATTTCGATACGGCTGTTTCGATAGAGAATAAGCTTATGAAAACAGGTGTTCAAAGCGAGGCTCTGCTCGGCAGCATCCGAAATTATCCCCAGCTTGAGCCGCTATTCAATTTTGCCGAGCTCTGGCGCAACTCAAGAAAAATCTCGATTGAAGAGTTTACGCAGGCTGTAAAAAGCTTCATCAGCTATCATTCTTGCCTTGCTCCCGAGCAGAGTCGTTTATTCACAGAAGCCGCCGAAAAAATACTGCGGGAGATGAACATCGCCTTCAGCGGCTTTGCAAGCGAGTTTGCGGAGTTTTTGAATATATTCCGAAGCGAGGCTGTGGTTTGTAATACAGGCAAAATACCCGCAGAAAGAAAAGAAGTTACAGCGGGAGACGTAAGCCGCGCGAGAAAACCGGAGCTGAAGGCTCTGTTTATTATGGGCGCATTGCGGGGCGATTTTCCCGCCTGCAAACCTCAAGAAGGGGTTTTAAGCGAGCTCGACAGGCAGAATGCTGCTGATGAAGGGCTGGATATTCCCCAGCCGATGAAGGAAATGGCAGAATCCGAAAAATACCTCAACTACATAGCCCTCACAAGGGCAAGCGAAAGGCTTTTCGTGAGCTTCCCTTCAGCGAGCGAAGAAGGGCCGGCTGATATCCTGAAATCCCTTGCAGGCCAAAACCGCAGGCCCGCAAAAAATTATACAGCTCTCTGCGAGCTCCGCATTCCCAGCGAAGTATTGCAGGAAAGGCTCTCAGCGCTTATAGCCTCGGAAAGGCTTTCTCTTGCAGATGCTGCAGGCCAGCTCGAATCTCTGGAGGTTTTTCAAAGGGCTGCTTCCTGGTCAAACAGCACAGAGCTTTCCGCCGAAACTGTGCGGAGTTTCTATAAGGGGAAAAAAGATATCTCCGTCAGCGCTTTGCAGGATTATGCAAAGTGTCCGTTTATGTTTTTCTGCGGGCGGCTTCTCGGGATTGAAGCGAAGAGATTTGCCGCTTTCGACCCGCTCGAGCAGGGCAGCTTTATACATAAAGTTATGGATTCGGTTTCAAAAAGACTGCTTGAAAATGGGCAAGGCTTCGACTGCCCCGCTTCAGATCTGCTCTGCCTTGCGGATGACTGCATAAAAAAGCTCCTTGAGGCCGGCAGTGAATTCCAAGCTGCGGACAGGCACTCAGAATTCGTGCTTAACACGCTTAAGGAAAATGCGAAAGACTTAGTCCTGCTTTGCGGCAAAATGGCATCTCTGGGCAGCTTCAAGCTTGCAAGCTCTGAAAAGAAATTCTCAAGCCAGACAAACTCCATCAAACTCTATGAAGATTCAGAGCTTTCTATCTATATGGAAGGTTTTATAGACCGCTGCGATTTATACGAGCACCCTTCTCGGGGAAAACTTGCCCTTGCTCTTGACTACAAGCTTTCCAACTATAAACGAGACTTATCAAAAATCATACACGGGCTTGATATTCAGCTCCCCCTATACTGCAAGGCTCTCGAGAAGATGGGTTTTCCGCCGGCAGGTTTCCTGTATGTAGGCACAAAGCCACAATCAGGCTGCAAAATCTCAATCGAACAAATTCAGGACAGGCAGGTGAAGATATTCAAAACCTCCGGCTTTATAAACGAGAGCTTCTGGAGGTGCTTTGAAAACCTCGGCGAAGGTGAGAGCAGCGATGTATTCAATCTCAAGGTTAAAAAAGACGGAAATCTTGCCAAGAATACAGATGTGCTCAGCCCGGGGCATTTCAAAGAGCTGCTCAATATGTCTCTGGAAACCGCTGAGAGGATTGCCGCAAAAATAGCAGAGGCTGACATTAAGATTACTCCAGCTTCGATTAAGGGGAGCCTGCCCTGCGAATACTGCAATTTCCGTCCGGTATGCAGATACGAAGAGCTGTTTAATTCTCCAAAAATCCTCACGGGAGTGAGCAGGGTTGACGATTTGAAAATTATTCTCAATGAGAGGATGAGCAAACAATGAGCAGCTGGACAAGTCAGCAGAAGGATATCATAAACGCTGAGGGGAACGTTTATGTAACCGCTTCAGCGGGTACGGGTAAAACAGCTGTGGTTATTGAAAGGGTGCTGGAATTTATATCCTCGGGAGGCTGTATAGAGAAGATTCTGCTGATAACATTCACAAACGCCGCTGCGGGCGAGATGAAAGAGAGGCTCTTTGATAAGCTAAGGCACAGAGCCGAGAGCGCCGTAGGGGATAAACAGAGGCATATCTTATCTCAGCTTCAGCTTATCGATACCGCCCAGATCAGCACTATCCATTCGTTCTGCTCAAAGATTGTGCGAAATTATTTCTTCAAAGCCGGCGTGAGCGCATCGTTCAGAATAGCCCACGGCTCTGAGATACAGGTTCTAAAAACAGATGCCCTGCAGGAAACTATGGAAGAGGTTTGGGGGGATGACCAGCTCGCAGACCCTGCCGCCGAGATGCTTGAAAATCGAAACGCCGATATCTCGAGCGAATATTCAATCTTAGGCCAAATTTCGCAGGTAAGCGATTTCTGCAGCAGTCTTCCCGAACCGGAGAAATGGATTGAAAGCTGCAGCCTGCCAGAGGAAAACTCGCAGGGCGGTTTTGCAGAAAAAAGCAATATCTCCCGTCTCGCATTCAGCAAGATACTCAAAATATACCGCGAAAAGTTTGCCCAGAAGAAGCGTACGCTAAATGTGCTCGATTATTCAGATCTCGAACATTTCGCCCTGAAAATCCTCTTAGATGAAGAATCTGCCAGACAAATCAAATCGCAGTACAGGCAGATTTATGTGGATGAATTTCAGGACACCAGCGGCATCCAAAACAGAATAATAGACCTGCTCGAAAACAGCAATATGTTCCTTGTGGGCGATATAAAACAGAGCATTTACGGCTTCAGAAACGCAAGGCCTGATCTATTTAATGAGAAAATACGCAAGAAACCCGAAGCAGCAAAATCGCTTTCGAATAATTTCAGGTGCAGGCCGGAGATAATCAGCTTTGCCAACAAGGTGTTCAGCGAGATTATGCAGCCGCCTGAATCACTCGTTGACTACAGCAAAGACCACCAGCTCGAAGCTGCTGCTGAATTTCAGCCCTTCAGCCTGCCCGGGAAGCCCTGCGAACAGTACTTCATCACTGCAGACGCAAATGCCCAAAAGAAAAAAGAGCTTACTGCGGCATTCACTGCCGAAAAGGTGCGCCAGATTCTAAGCGAGGGAAAGATTTACGACAGCCAGTTCCCGCAGACCCCCAGAGAGATTAGAAAGAGCGATATCGCAATCCTCAAAAAAGACCTCAAAAACGATTACAGCATCTATGTAGAGCAGTTCAGACGTGCAGGCATAGAGCTGAAGGTTTTGGGCAGAGCCGAGCTGAAAGAATCCATCGAATACATCGATATTCTCTCAATGCTCAAATACCTCAACAACCCGACTGATCAGGTTGCTTTGGCGGGAGTTATGCGAAGCCCGTTCTATCAGTTCACAGAGGATCAGTTGCTTCAGGCCGCAATTTTATCGGCAGGCGGAAAACTTACCGCTCAGGCAGTAGAGCAGTTTGCAGAAGGCTCGGGTGAGCTGGCTGAAAAATGCAAAGAATTTCTCGAAGAAACACAAGCCCTCAGAGAGCAGGCTTTCTCTTTAGAAATCCCAGAGCTGGTTTGGAAAATCATAAACCACAAAAACTACCTTGCCTTTGCATCTTCCATCAGCGGGGCAGGCTTCAGAAGGGATAATCTCCTCAAGCTCCACAGCCTCGCCTCAGATTATCAGGATATAAGCTCTTGGCTCGGTTCTGCGAGCCTTCCCGGCTTTTTGGACTACCTCGAGAAGCTTACGGATAAGGATATAGATGCCGGCACCCCGCCCGGGGGCGAGGCCGTTTCACTGATGACTGTGCATGCAAGCAAAGGGCTCGAATTCCCGGTAGTAATAATGCCGGATCTGGAAAAAGCTCCCAGAAACAACACCTCACAGGTGATTGTAAGCGAGAAATCAGGGCTCGCAATCAACTCAGACATCACAGAAAACAGTAAAACGATGCTCTACGAACAGATTAAAAACGAAAATAAACTCGCTCGGATCGATGAGGCAAAACGCCTGCTTTATGTGGCGGTAACAAGGGCTAAAGAAAAGCTCGTGCTTATAGGGGCGGGAAAACAGGAAGACAAAACACCGGAAGAGAGTTGTTGGAGCTGGATTTATCTTTGCATCGAGCCGGAGTTTATCAGCAAAAGCGAGGTCGAAAAAATTACAGAAAGCTTCAGAGGGCAGGCAGCTCAGCCCGCTTCAAGCCGGCCGCTGGATTTGAAAGACATCACTGCTCGGTGCTCAATTACAGACAAAATTGTTAATCCGCAGGGCGGGCCGGTAAAGATATCTGCCTCGCAGGTTGGGCATAAAGAATTCAAGCCTTCCCATGCATTCAGCTCGGATGCAAACGAAGAGCAAACTCAAACAGACCCGAGGCTGAAGGGCTCTGCTGTGCACCTTGTATTCGAGAGGATTATAAAATCAGGCCGGTTTGAAGGATTTGATTATGCACGCAGGGTATATCAGGAACTTGCCCGCGAGAAACTTATAGACGAAGATATGCTATCCAGCAGCGACCTAAGCTCCATCTGCGCATTTTTCAGAACCTCTGAGGGGAGATGCTCGCTTGAGAGCAAGAGCCGGAGCGAATGGCCCTTTACCGCATACATAGAGGCTGAAAAGCTGGGCGAAAAAGGGGATCATAAGCTTATTGTCCAGGGCGTAATCGATCTGCTCATAGAGCGGGATAACGACTTACAAATCATAGACTTCAAAACCGATAACGTATCTGAAGAGCAGGTGCGCGAGAGGGCGGAAGTATATAAATGCCAGCTTACAGCATATGCAATCGCCGCTGAAAAAATACTCGAAAAACCCGTATCCGCTAAAAAACTCTACTTCCTAAAACAGGGCCGCCTCCTTGAAATCTGAGCCTTTATCAACTGATTACGCAGATTTCACGGAGTTTTACTGAATGTAAGACATTCTCATAAAAGATTTTACAGCTATTCCTGCAGAGCTTCTTCAATTTTTTGAATGATCTTTTCCTCCATCGGATTGGTTTTTGAGCCGAAGTAGGCTATTGTGTTTCCTGCCCTGTCTATGAGGAACTTGTTGAAATTCCAAGTTATTTTGTGCGCGTTCTCGCCGCTCTGGTTTTTGTCGGTCAGGTAATCGTAGAGTGGGTGGATGTCTTTGCCTTTTACCGAAATCTTTGAAAACATCGGGAAAGTAACATTAAACTTTGTAGTACAGAAATTTTTGATTTCGGCATTGGTGCCCGGCTCCTGATTGGCGAAGTTGTTGGCAGGGAAGCCGAGTATAGTGAAGCCTTTGTCCTTGTATTTCTCGTAGAGACTTTGGAGGTCGGCATATTGTTGTGTGAAGCCGCATTTGCTCGCAACATTGACAATCAGAATCACCTTGCCCTGATATTCGCACAGAGCTGTCGGATTTGAATCGATATCATTAACAGTAAATGAGTATAGTTTATTCTCCATAATTGCACAGTATAACGAACTGCGGGCGGTAATGAAAAGCTTTTTCTCTTTTTCAGACGCAAAGCAGAGATTTGACGGGCGCTGCGGGGTTTCAATCGTGAGGATCTGCCGCCCTTCAGGGTTGAAGGACATTACGTTTTTGTTGGTGATATACAAATTCCCTCGGCTGTCGAGAGTCATGCCGTCTGAGCCGAATTTCACAAAGAGCTCTTTGTTTTCGAGTGTGCCGTCTGGTTTGGGCGTATAGCGGTAGGTTTTCCCTGCCCCTGCGTCTGCAACGTAGAGAAGATTTCGTTTTGTGTCGCCTACGATCCCGTTTGGACGCACCATATCATCGATTACGCGAACGGCTTTGCTGCTGTCTGGAGGGAGATAGTAAACGTGTTCGCCGTCTTGAGGGAGATTGTCTCTGCGGCCGTAGCGGGGGTCTGTAAAGTATATTCCGCCCTCGGGGGTTAGCCAGAGGTCATTCGGGCTGTTGAAGGGCTTTGATTTGTACTCACAGGCAAGTGTTTTGATGTTCTTATCTTGATCGATTGATGCAACTGCCCCTGCAGACCCAAGACACGCAATCAGCTTTCCGGACTGATCGAAGGCAAGCCCGTTTGCACCTTTGCTGCCTTTTAGGAAGGTTTTCAGTTCGCCTTCGCTGGTGTAGATATGAATTTTGTTGTTTGGGATGTCTGTGAAGAAGATGCTGCTGTTTGGATCTGACGCAGGGCCCTCGGTGAAGGCGAAAGAATCTGCGAGCTTTTTAAGCTGGTATGGCTGCGGGTGCTGATTGGAGTTTTCAGCAGATAAAAAAGCGGCGGGCAGTGCAAACAGTGTTAGGACGGCAAGTTTTCTGATTAGCATAATCTTACTTTCTTTTCAGCTTGGTTATTTAATCTGACATCTCCGGTTTACTCGGCTGCAAAATTTTCTTCCAAACATATCTGCAATTCTACAAGATGAACAGCTAAAGGTCAAGAAAATTAAAAAATGGCTTTTGTGAATCTCAGAGTGCAGAACTTACGACTCGAATTTAATGCTGGATGTGCTTAAACCGCGAAGGACGCGAAGGACGCGAAGAATTATGATATAAATTCTTTATAATAATGCTTTATATTCTTAAAAATATCTGTGTTATCTGCGTTATCTGTGGACAAAAAAAAATAAATCAAAACCATATCCCCTTCGTGTGTTTCGTGCCTTTCGTGGTAAAAAAAACATTAAATCTGCGCAATTTATCCATCTCATCCTGTAGATCCTGTTAATCCTGTCTAAAAAACCCCTATCTCAAATTTAAAATAATCCTGTCCAATATTATATCTTCTCCGATAACCTCCGATAACTCTCCGCCTGCGGCGGACAGGCTCAATGTTTAACATTCCTTTTAAATCGGTGGTTAAATTATTCTTAATTGAGGCTGTTTTGCTCATCTCCGGCCAGAGAGCTGCCCCGCAATTTGATATTCTCCACCAATGCGGGGGCTGAAGTTTTTACACAGAGGTATCGAAGGAAACGGAGGGGAGAATTTTTTGACGGGATTTACAGGATTGACAGGATTTTTCGGCGGGTAATTTTCTTAAACCACGAAGGGAGCGAAGGGGCGCGAAGGATTTTTTGTAAGTTGTTTTACAGAAATGCTTTACATTCATAAAAATATCTGCGCTGTTTAACATTCCCCGTACTACAGCGGAGCGACGCAAGTCGCCCGCTAGGCATTCTTTTAGAAAAGATTTTTCGCTTACCGCCGGCTCTTCACGTTTCGCTATCCTAGCGGGGAGCTTGCGCTCCTCCGCTGTATGACGCTACATTATTAAGCAGCGAACCGCTGGCTCTGTCCGTAAACGTACTACAGCGGTGTTCGTCGTGGCGGACCCGCTAGACATTCTTTTATAAAATAGGGGACAGTTACCTAATAATTGTTTTCAACTGATGTGAGTTTGCAGCTTCTTTGATTATTCACAGGCTTTTACTCGACAGTTTTTTTTCTGTGTAATTGCTTCATCAAGGCTTTAAACCGAGCAAATATGCTTGTTGCGCGGCAGCTGCTCTTGACGAACCACTTGCCGCCTCATCTCAGCCCAATTCTTATCCCGGCCAATTCCCTATCTCATTATTTTATAAAGCTTATTACTGTTAAAAATAGGTAACTGTCCCCTATTTGTACCATTTGTAAAATAAGTATATTTACGGTTTTCTTATTTTTTTCCCGCCATATTGAGCCGATAGATTTATTTAACTTGAAAATGCGTTTTTTGAATGATACGCTCAGCTTTAAATCATGGGGTTAAAATTTCAAGCACAGCTAAACTTCCTCGATGCACATATCAAAAAACTTGTAACAATTACCCTTAAATTTAAGCAAATAAGTGCGTAATCTGCCTTTTGGCAGGGGAAATATTTAAAGTTTTTTGCAAGGAGTTTTATTATGAAAAAAGCTATTATTACAATTCTGATTATGTCCTTGGCGGGCTTAGTTTTCGGCGAATGGCGCAGAGACCCGGCAAGCGATGTTGACAAGGAGTTCCTCTCGGGGAATGAAGGGCTCGTTTCGGGCACTCCCCCCACAGACAACAGCTGCTGGATGGCTTCAGCCTCGAATCTGCTCGCAGGAGCGGGCTACGGAAACGGCGGGAACATTCAGGAAAGAGCGGAAGATATCTATTTGGATATGCTCACATGGCAGGAATCTATAAATCCCTCCAACACCCACGGCACACAGGACGGGGGCTGGATTGATACAGCTCTTACATGGTGGCTTAGCTCATCGAACAATGTATGGCCGTCAAATCCATATACCGTTGTGAATGTGTACGGGAATAAATCCAAAGTTCCGTGGTCTAATTCCAGCGGCGCTAAGGATATCGGCAATATGCTGCGCGATTACAAGCAGGTGGGGCTGAGCATCAGCAGGCCGCGCACCTCCCCGGGCGGAAGCCCCAGCGGCGGGCACGCTATCGCTGCTTGGGGAGATGACGGGTCGTCTGCACAGCTCGGGAGCAATCCGGATGAGGTTATTGTGGCCGATTCAGACCGCGACACCAGCGGGACAGACTTCCAAACCTACACCTACGACGACTATACAAACCCAAATCCGGGCGGGTATAATGAAGGCAGCGGCTGGTATTTCAATTTCTCAGCGAATCACTGGTTTATCAAGCATATCGCAACCCTAACACCTACCGATAACCCCGTTGACCCATCAGACGGGCCTACTCAGCTTGTTGTTGGTTCGTATAAGATTCATCAGGACGAGCTCGAATCTGCAACCGATCTGCATTACACCGCTTGGACAGACTACGACATCCTCGGCTACAACACAGACATCGACTGGCACACCGACAATGCGCCGGTGATTACAGAAAGCAGCGATCACGTTCCAGGCCTGACAAGATCCGATATCACAGCAGACTGGGACCTCTCAGACAACCCGGTACCATACTGCAATGATGTAACGATAACCACAGAATTCGTTTTGCAGAACTGGAACGGGGTATGGTATGACGACGTGTATTTCACATACCCGGGCGGGCAGCAGACAAAATATCTTCAGCCGCCTTACGATTCCATGCTCGGAACAGACATCAGATGCGACAGCTACGACGAGATTCCGAGGCTCTTAGCAGATGATTTCGAATGCACTGAAGAAGGGATTATCAGCAAAATCTATCTCTGGGGCTCATGGGATCAGGATTATGGAGAAGGCGACCCTCCGGGGAACGTTCAGAAATTTCGTCTCAAGATATTCAGCGACGACCCTGTGGGCGATGACCCGAAAAATCCCGATGACGACCCGGATAACGAGGCTTCAAAGCCGCTAGAGGTGCTTTGGGAAGGCAGTTTTACTGATTTCACAACAAGCCAGTACAGCGTTGTCCAGCAGGAATACTTCTGGGATCCGTTTACCAATTCGCCTATAAGCTGGGACAACAGGATCTGGCAGTATGAAATCGATATACCCGAATCTCAGGCCTTCGAGCAGCAGGGCTCTCAAGAAGAACCTGTTGTTTACTGGCTCGGTGTTTCGGCAGATATAGACGGCTACAGCAGCGCAAAATTTGGCTGGAAAACCACAAGCCCCGAAAACGGGTGGAACGATAAGGCAGTAGCTTGGAAGGATACGCTTGTAAAAACCGATGAGTTTGACTTCTGGGAAGACCGCTCCAGCCATTCATATCAGGAAAACGGCTCCGTATCTAAAGGCGCATACGACTGTTCAGGTGATCAGGCTTTGAGAATCGGCTATAACGACAGCGGCGCTTTTGTATATCTGATTATGAACGTAAATCCGAATTCTGAGCAGGTAAAGCTCAGATACAAGATCCCTTGGGCAGGAGCAGTAGCAGGGATGATAGGTGCAGAGCTTGTTGTAGATGGAGAATACAAGGGCAATCTCGTATCAGACGGCTGCTTATGGCAGGAAATTATGCTTACCAATATGTCAGGCGACACTGCCGACGGCGAGATTGAAATAAAGATCAAAGATACATACCCAGATTACGACGGGGATATTCAAATCACATCAATGCAGGCCTACTCTATTGGCAAGGACTGGGAGCCTCTGGTGTATCCAGACAATCACGAGCTCGTTTCGCAGCCTGTGGATATGTCTTTCGCCGTTGCAGGACCAGACAACAGCCAGGGTTGGTTTATGCCTGAGTTCGGCTGGAACATCGTTACAGCAGAGCTGGACAACACTGACATACCCGATATTTCAGGCGGATACGTATTGGGAGCATTCGATCTGTTCGGCGATGAAGGGCTTCTCGGACAGTACAGATTCGTGCATCAGTATCCATACACCCAAGACCCTGAAACCCACACCTTCACAATACAGGGCGGACCGGACAGTGCATCAGCTCCATGTGCTGATTTCGACGATGTTAAATCCCCGAGTTCATACTCTGTAGGCGGTTATTTCAATACTCAGGGCTATGATGTTGATTTCAAGGAGTTCTTCTGGCTCCCAAGCGGAAGCACAACAAGCGGTACAGCAACGGTGGATGCTTCTGGGCAGGCAGGCGGGTCTGGAAGTGAACTCGAGCTGGATAATATTAACGCAGAATTCACCTTCAACTATCCCATAGAGTGTCTCAGTGTGCTGTTCGGCGAATACGGAGGCAACATCAACCTCGAGGTGAACGGGGTGTTCTCGAATTTCGACAACTTTGCCGATATAAACGGCTACACTATCGGCGGCTGCAGTATTTACGTTACAAACGGCCACGGAAACGATAAGGGCAGCCTGCAAATTCAGGGCACGATAAATCAGTTCAAGATAGGCGGACAGGAGCTGTTTATCGATGATCTATGCCCGGGCTGCGGGTCTGGCGGCAGAACGGTAACAGCAGGCAACTTCCGCTTCGGCCACAGCTACGGAAGACCCGGTAAACAGAAACTATGGCAGTTCAGCGACTGGATGACTGTATCGCCGCAGCAGGTGGAACTGAGCTCAGGCGAACCGATGGATATATCGCTAAACTGGGACGGGCGCGTGCCTTATCCTGCAAGCGATATTACGCCGGCAAGCCAGATGCCTCAGGCTCCCAGCTGTACGGTTTATCTGCAAGGCGATATCAACGAAGATTGCAGCGTTAATCTGTTAGACCTTAAGATGCTCGCTTCAAACTGGCTGGAAAGCACATTAAGCCAGTAGCATTATATTAACCATTGGGGCTGGCCAGCAGAGGCCGGCCCCAATCCTTTTAATTTTCCGATACAAGGGATTTTTTTGCTTGATTCAATTACTTTACAGTAAAAAAACTTGAAATAGAAAATTTATTTTGATAGTATGATATTCAAAGTATTCATATTAACATATAGCTGAAAAGAAGAGTTGTGAAATTTTACTGTTTGCTGATTTTATTAAGCGTTTTTTGCGGTTCAGTCTGTGCGGACTATATAAGCATAAAAATCTACGAACAGGGTGATGATGTTATAGTATCCCACAGCGGAAGCTTAGACATCTCCGGCTTCAAGGGACAGGGCTCTTATTCCGAATCCCAAGTCGGATCTTCTGGATATGATAGTATGATAGATCCTCGTGACGGCTATATTTGCAATGCCAGCGGAATATCCGCCGGAGACACAGAAGGAGAAATCAATCTCGAAACAACTGTGTTGTTTGGGTTTGGATCAGGCGCTTTAGCAGACAGCGCAAGCGGAGATTATTTCAATTTAGAAGGCTCAGGCGAAAATGATTTGCATTTCCTTCCGGAGAATGTTGATCAGAACGATATCTTAACTGTAAACGGTTCAATGACTTTCCAAAACAAAACACTCGCCGACTTCATGATGTACAAGGGAACATACCCAATAGACGACGATTCCAATTTTGCCGATGGCGAAAAGATTGAAATAACCATTACACCTGAACCGGCAACCCTTGCCCTGCTTGGACTTGGCGGATTCGTCTTGAGAAGAAGAAACGCTTAAAAACAGCCCAAGAAGGATTAATCCCTTTCATAATTCACAGCGTGCAAATTAGACCCTGTATCACCCCTGAGATTAAATTTCTCTGGCCGGCCGGGGATAAGCTGTTATTAGGTAAGTGGAAAACCTGTTATTTTGCGGTTGCGATATATGCGGAAAAGCTGTTAAACACTTGTATATGGATTTACCGATAACAACAGGCCGGCAGTTTTCCATAACGCCTGCGGAAAAGCTGTGTTTAAAACTGAATTGAATGCGACAAGTTTATTAACAACTTACCCACAATAATTGTAGAAAACTTTATAAGTGTAAGCTCTTGTTATATACTATCTTACATAATTTTCAAATAAATATCCAACAAACACACAGCTCCTATTACTTCTATAACTATTTTTAAAATATATATAATATGAGACAACACCCAACAAGCAGCGAAACCGTAAAGCGTACATACGCATGTCAGCCTGTTAGAATCGAAGCTGATTCGAATGTGAAGTTAGAAATCAGAAACTTTAAGCAATTTGTCCCCTCAATAATGCAGAAATGTATTTATCATTGAACTTTAAGTTTTCAGGGTAAAGTCATATAGTAACTAATATGGACAGTTAATTTTTATGAATGCAGTGAGAACACCTGGATTGTGCAATAATTTTAATAAGTAAGCTGTTTAATGGCGTAATCGGCTGCGAGCAGGCCGAAAATGCCTGTGATGGTGGGCAGTGAGCCCATTAGATAGCATTTTCTTCCCTGAATATGGCCTCGTTTAATAGGATTCTCAGATTCGGGCGTTGCGAGGGCGCTTTGTTTCTTCAGCTGCTCACTGGAATAAACTGCCGGGAAACTCAGGCTAACCCCCCTTTTGCGAAGTCGCTTGCGAAGATTTGCAGCTAATGGGCAGTATCTTACCTCTCGCATTGCTGAGATGCGGATTTTGGATGGGTCTGTTTTTCTCGCTGCTCCCATGCTGGAAATAAAGGCGATTTCACGTTTGCTCAGCTCGGTAATGAGTTCGAGCTTTGGGTTGAGGGGGTCTATTGAATCGATCACAAAATCCGGGCGGCCTTCAAGGCAGCTCTCGAGCGTGTCGGTGTGAATGAATTCGTTCAGCGTTTCTACTTTGCACTGAGGGTTAATATCGAGAATTCTCTGCCTGCCTGCATCCGTTTTGTACCGCCCTTCCGTGCTTGTGAGTGCAAAAACTTGGCGGTTTATGTTGCTCTTGGTTATCTTATCCGAATCTATCAGGCGCAGTTTGCCAACGCCCGCCCTTGCCAGAGCCTCAGCTGCGAAACTGCCTACCGCCCCTGCCCCGCAAACTGCAACAAAGCTGGAAGCAAGCTTTTCCACGTTTTCTCTGCCGAGAAGCAGCTCTGTTCTTTTGAGCCTTTCTCGGAAATTATGCCGGCCGGTCATAAATATGGCTCTCTACTGATCTTTTAAGTTTACGCCAAAAATGTTAGTTAATCTGTCGAATTCTTCGAGTGAATAGAAATCTATCGTTATACTGCCCTTCTTGCCGGTCTTGTTGGTTTTTATTTTAACCTTTGTCCCTAATGATTCTCTTATTCTTGATTCCAGATCCGCTATATGGGCAGATTTAGCATCCTCTTTATTTTCAGCAGATTGTTCAGGATTTTCGAGTGATTCAATTTGTTTTTTTACTAATCGTTCCACTTCTCTCACTGTAAGCCGCCCTGTCATCGCTCTGTATGCGAGTTTTTTCTGCAAGTTTTCATCGGGCAGAGCAAGAAGCGCCCTTGCCTGCCCCATAGACAAGGCATTATTAACGAGCATCTCTTTGACCTCCTCGGGCAGTTCGAGCAGTCTTATATGATTTGCCACAACCGACCTGTTCTCACCGAGTCTTTCGGCAACCTGCGTTTGAGAAAGGCCGAAGTTATCGGTATATTCTTTGTATGCAGTTGCCCTTTCGATAGGGTTGAGGTCTGAGCGGTGGATATTTTCAATAAGAGCCATTTCGAGCATCTGCTCATCGCTGGCCTCTTTTATTATAGAAGGTATTGTTTTGTTGCCGGCGAGTTTAGCCGCACGCCATCGTCTTTCGCCTGCAATCAGCTGATATCCCCTGTTCACCTTCTTTACAACAATGGGCTGAACAATACCGTTGGCCTTGATGGAATCAACGAGTTTAGTGAGCTCCTGCTCATCCCATTCAGTTCTCGGCTGATATGGGTTTGGAGTAATCTCGCCCACTTTCAGGTCTCTGAGCTGCCCTTTCCCCTCTGCTTCCTGCTGAGCGGCCTGCTGCTGAGCGGGCGTCATAAGAGACTGAAGCCCCTGCCGAGGTGTTTTGAGGTTTTTTTCTTTGCTGCCGTCTTTTTCTTGGCAGCAGACGTTTTTTTGGTCTTTGTAGATTTTGTTGTTTTTGCCATAATTACGCTCCCATATAATTTTTCTGCATTGTAATATGTGAGAATATTTAATCAAGAACTGTTTCACGTGAAACAGTGAAAAATGGATAGCTGTATAGAGTTAAGCAGCTCGTCTTAAGTTTGTTTTACCTCTCTGGCGTTAATTAGATTATGATTTATTTTTACAGGGTAACTGATTTGATCGTCTTAAATGCTTGTCATTTAATACCCCTTCGTAAATTAAATAAAGGTCATACCTGAAAAGCAGGAGATAGGCACTTCTACTCTCCTTTGGTATATTCAAGTTTCTATTTTTGAGGGATGTTTCACGTGAAACGCCAAGCTCTGTTTGATACAATATAACTGTTCCACGTGAAACAGTTGCAAATTTGCCGGTTTCTGTTACAATCCTGTAATGAATTTAAGAAATAAACACAGAATAATGATTACCTTTGCCAGAGAGCTTGCACCTTGGGGTAAGCTTGAGCTGAATCGCCTCGGCTATAAAGTGCTTGAAGAGCGGAAAAGCGGCATCGAAATTGAAGGCAATATAGAAGACGCCATGCTCTTAAATCTCAAGCTTCGATGCGCATACTGCGTTTTGATGCTCCTGAGCGAGTTCGAATGTGATGATGAGCGAAAGTTCTACAAGGAAATCCGCAAGATTTGGTGGGAGAGAATTATCCCTCCGGACGAGTATCTATCCGTAAACAGCAGGGCGGATGACAAGGTTGTAAACAACACAATGTTCGTTAATCAGCTTGCTAAGGACGCCATAGTTGACCGAATCAAAACCAAAACAGGCAGAAGACCAGACTCAGGTCCTGAAAAGGACGGTGTTGTGGTTAATATATATTGGTACAACGGAAAATGCTACGTCTATCTCAATACTACCGGCAGAAAGCTTTCCGACAGGGGATACAGGAAAATACCTTATAAGGCACCTGTGCAGGAATCTTTGGCTGCTGCTGTGCTTTATGCCGCAGGGTACGACGGAACTCAGGAACTGATTCTCCCAATGTGCGGCAGCGGGACTTTAGCTATTGAAGCTGCCTTGATTGCTCAAGATAGAGCTCCAGGGCTCTTGAGAAGTAATTACGCATTTATGCACTTCAACAAATTCGACAATGAAATTTGGCAGATGATGCGAAAAGAACAGCGGATAAACGCAGAGAAAAGCAGTAAACCTGTTATTAAGGCAAGCGATATAGACCCTGACGCAGTTAAGGCTGCTGAAAAAAATGCAAAAACCGCCGGTGCTGATGAGTTAATAGATTTTAATATATGCGATTTTGCCAAAACAGTACCTGAATCAGAAGGTGCAATCATTCTTATGAATCCCGAATACGGAATGAGAATGGGTGAAAAACGTAAATTAGAATCTGTATATAAAAGAATTGGTGGTTATCTTAAACAGTGCTGCCCGGGCTCTGTTGGCTGCATTTTTACAGGAAACCTCGAGCTTGCCAAAAAAATAGGCTTGAGAACTTCGCGCAGGATAGTATTTTATAATGCAGATGTTGAGTGCAGACTGCTCAAATACGAGCTTTTTTCCGGTTCTATGCAGGAAAGAATAAAAGCGAAGCTAAATGCAGGACAAGAAGAAAAATAAACCAACTACACCGAGGCATGAAATTGCCCTTTTTATAATTCTTTTGACAGCTCTGTTTTCTGCTTGGGCTATGACTGTGCGCAAGGTTCAGGTTAACCTTACCGATTCCTTTCAGATCCCTGCCTCCGGCTTGAAGATACGTTTGCCCGACGGGAAGCTCTGGAGCACCAAGACAGAGAACTGGGAATTTGACTACGAATCCAACTATTTCTTCGCAGGTGCGGTTCAAACCAATTCTTCAGATGTACGGTCTGCTTCGGTTCAGTGGAGATATTATATCAGCCCTCTGAAGTATCTGCCCACAGCTATGCAGAACAGATATGCACAGCAAAGCGGCAGCTCTGTTGTACGCAGAGGGATAATTATCTCCCGCGGTTTCGGGACGCATTGGGCATTATGTGCCCCAAACGAGCAGGACGGGGGGCATTATTCAAAATACGGCCTGATTAAGCTTGGTTCGGAGCGATTTGCCGAGCTGGAAGTGCGGGCTGCGGAAAAACAGCAGTGCAGCGAGCTTTTCGAGCTGCTGATAAAACAGGCAAGCTACTCGCCTAACCCTTTTATCAATCAGGGAATAGAACTTTTAGATAGAGTAAGGCTGAAATCGCAGTTTTCTTATACACCAAATAAAAACACTAACTCATTTCTTATGGAATCGCCTAATGTTTATAAGGGGATTATGATAAACAGGGTTAAGGTTACAGCTCACAGAGGTGAAAAAAAGGAGCTTACTGTTACTGATTTCGGTTTCAGCAAGGTATTTAATTACAATGACATAATATTCGACGAGCGGACAAGACGCTTTTCTTGGAAGAGAAAAAGGGTAACGGAGAAGGGAAAAGTTCGGGAGATAATAATGGAAAACAGAGGCCCGAACGTTGAAATTATAGACCTCAAAACTCTTGCAGTGAACAGAAGAAGCATAACTCAGGTATTCTGGCCTGAAATTTTTCAAATGTACCTCGTGAAGTTTTTTATTTTCGAAACGGACCTCGATAAATGCGTAGTCGATACCCTTATGCCGCAGGGGCAGATTGTGCCGGTGATTTTCGAGAGGGTGCGAACCGATGAAGGGCTTTTGTCCGCTAAGCTGAAATACACACATAAGCCTGATTTTGCAATCAATGTTTTCTTTGATAAAAATCAGAATATAATTAACTTCAGTGACAGTGATAATAATAACACCAGAAAGGTGAATTTGCATAAGGTTATAAAAACTTTTCCCGAACAGGAAAATGTGATCAATAAATTTTTGAAAGACAGGTGGAGACTCGATGCAGCAAACTAAGATCTACGATTGTATAATAATTGGAGCAGGCCCGGCAGGGCTCGCAGCAGCTATTTATACCGCAAGAGACAGATATTCAACTCTCGTTATTGAGAAATTCTTTCCGGGCGGACAGATTAACAATACCGATAAAATCGAAAACTATCCGGGCTTCAAGGAAATTGGCGGTCAGGAGCTTGTAACACGCCTTTATGAGCAGGCAATGAGCTTCGAGCCTGAAATGAAGATGGGCAGGGCGGTTAAGAATATCGTTCGTACAGAAGACGGCCTTCTCGATGTGCAGTGCAAGAAGGAATCCTTCCTTGCAAGAACCGTAATCCTCACCCCGGGCAGCAATTACAGAAAACTCGGCGTTCCGGGGGAAGAGGAGTTCAGGAATGCAGGAGCGGGCGTGAGCTACTGCGGCACATGTGATGCCCCTTTCTTCAAGGATAAGAAAGTCCTCTCTGTCGGCGGCGGGAATACTGCTGTGGAGGAGGCGCTACATCTGGCCAAGTTCTGCAGCGAGGTTACAGTTATTCACAGAAGGGATCAATTCAGAGCGCAGAAGATACTTGCTGAACAGCTCGAGCAGGCCGCCTCAAATCCCGATTCGAATGTAAATATTAAATACAGCACAGTTCTTAAGTCTATCGAAGGTGGAGAGAAGGTAGAAAAAGCGGTGCTTGATAATGTAAAAACCGGCGAGAAAGAAGATTTCTACTGCGACGGGGTGTTTATATTCGTTGGAATGGTGCCGAATACGCAATTTTTGAAGGGAATCGTGGATCTTGATGATGACGGGTTTATAAAAAGCGACCCGCTAACGCTAAAAACCAGTATGCCAGGGGTGTTTGTAGCTGGAGACTGCCGGACAGGGGCTGCGATGCAGCTGGTTACCGCAATATCCGACGGTGTAGTAGCAGCGCTCAATATAAAGCACCATATTATGGATCCAGACTGGTGGCAGGGTTAGCAGAGGTTCAGTTAAATCCCTTATTTGGCCGGCAGTATGCTGCTTTCGTGAAATTTAAAAATGCCTCTCAAAGAAACCAACAGAATAGAATTAAAACGAGACCTTACAGATAACCTTGAGAAAGAGGTTATAGGCTTTTTGAACTGTCGGGAGGGGGGTAATGTGTATATTGGTATTGCAGATGACGGTAGCGCAGTTGGCTTGGCCGATCCCGATTCAATGCAGCTGGCTGTAAAGGACAGGCTCCAAAACAATATAAAGCCTTCCTGTTTAGGACTGTTTGATGTCCTGCATGAACAATATGAAGGCAAAGATGTTATAAGGGTTAATATAGCTGGCGGATTGGAAAAACCTTACCACCTAAAAAGCAGGGGAATGAGCGAGAAGGGATGTTTTATTCGTATTAAAACTGCCGCAGAGCCGATGACATTGCGAATGATTGAGGAGTATTATTCAAAACGCACCCGAAATTCTCTCGGGAAAATTAAGGCAAGCAGGCAGGATCTAACTTTCGAGCAGCTGAAAATATATTACAATGAGCGGGGGCTCGGCCTCAATGATAAATTTGCTCAAAATTTGGAACTGCTTACCGAAGAGGGCAAATTTAACTATGCCGCATACCTGCTTGCAGATAGTAACGGCAATTCTGTAAAGGTAGCGAAATATTCAGGCAGAAACAGAGTGGATTTGATAGAGAGCAATGAATACGGCTTCTGCTCTCTAGTGAAGGCAACTAAAAGCGTGCTTGAAAAGCTGAATATTGAAAATCGGATTTCGACAAAAATAACTCCTCGTGAACGGGAGAATAAACCGCTCTGGAATCCAATTGCTTTGCGTGAGGCGGTTATCAATGCAATAGTGCATAATGATTACAGCCATGACGTGCCTCCGAAATTTGAGATTTTCTCGGACAGATTGGAGATCACTTCCGCAGGAGGGCTGATACTCGGTATTGATGAGGATGAGTTTTTTGAAGGATATTCAATCCCGAGAAACAAAGAACTTATGCGAATCTATAAAGACCTTGATATGGTTGAATACCTTGGTTCGGGGATGCCGCGAATTATGCAGTATTACCCGCGGGAATGTTTTAAATTTACGAATCATTTCCTTAGAATGACTATTTATAATATAGCAAATGTAATCAAAGATCGTCGCACCACGGAAGTCGCCACGGAAGTCAAAAAGATGCTGGGGGTGATAAAAGGTCAAATGTTCCGCTGGGAGATACAGGAAAAAATGAACTTGAAAAATGCTGAGCATTTTCGTAAAGAATATATAATACAAGCCATAAACCAAAATCTTATCGAAATGACGATTCCAGATAAGCCCAGCAGCCGGCTTCAAAAGTACAGACTAACGGAAAAGGGAAAGAAATATATCGAAACCAAAGGAGAGACGAGTAATGGAGCCTAAAGAGTTAGAGAAATATTCATCAGCGGTAAGCCTTTCGGATATGGAAATATTCGTGTTTCCTGAGCTGATGTACAGCCTAGTGCTTGCTAATATTATGAGCCCTTCGCTCTGGAAATGGCGTGAAAATGAGACATTCAAAAAGCTTGAGGGCAAAAGCCCGTATCGCAAGCTGATGCGTATGCGTCAGTTTATAATGGATGAATACGAATTCAACCTCGACCTGAACACATGGGGACTCACGCACAAGGATAAAGAGCTTGAGCGTTTTTCCCCATATATATCGCCCCGTAAGATAGCCGAATCAAATGCCCTTTTCGGCTATCACGGTGATGAATATTATTTTGATCTGGATATCAGGCGTCATTTCGGTCTAGATGAATACGACGGCGACATCATTCCGTACTGGAAAACTGAAACTGTAGAGGCGATGGATGCCTTTCGCTACAAGCAGAGCTACACCACCGGAGCGGGGGAGTGCGTATCGCTTGCGGCGCTGTATATAGCTGCCGGCTTCGTGGTCTGCGGCATCCCTCTGGAGGATATGTATATGATCCTTACCCCTCTGCATTCCCAGAATTATATCGATGTAAATGAAGGTGTTATCACAAACAACCGCAGAATACTCACGAAATCAATGTGGTTTAACGGAACTGAAATCACAAACAAGGCACAAAGAGCGCTTCGAAATGAGCAGGTAACAATAGTTTCTCACAGCAGCGGGTATGTACATTTTATGTACGAAGATGCCACGATAAACCATGAAAACTATACAGAATTTGCAGCTAAGCTCAAAACCTTCCTGAAATCCGGCCTTGATTTAACCATCTTTGCCAATTTCCTTCGAAGCAAACACGAATATATGAAATATTTTGCCTTCTGCCGGCACCATCACGGCAAACATAAATATATAGATGCCCGCACATTTTTCCGTTATGAACACGGAAGCAAGTTCAAGATAGCCGCAGATACTATAGATAAGCTGTTTGACGAGGTGGCGGATGACGATTTCAGCTGCTGCAAGGGCGGTAAGGAGATAATATGCATAAATGACTTTATAAAACTGGTAAGAAAACTCGACATAGATTTTACCAGCTATCAAGACATCTCAAGGCTTAATGAATATTTGATTGATTATTTCGAAAATCCGCAGGATTTCATTGAAGATTTGTGGAATTTTCTCAATGTTGTTCCGGCTCTGCCCTCAGAAAGGAAAAATTTTCTGCCAGAGTCAGAGATTAATCTCACGACCGATATGCTTCGAGAAGAGGTAATCGAGCACTTAGAGGAGCTGAGAGAGACGAATAAAACTGTTGATTTGGCATTTTATGCATATCGTGATATGAAAAAATGTATGTGGGAGCCCTTCCTGAAGGCGTCTTTAGAGCGTTGCCCCGTGTGTTTGGAAAAGGCCGGAAATTTGAGTTCGCCATCGGCTGTTTACCACTGGCTGAAAGATATGGATGAGGGATCAATATACGATTCATCAAGGCTCGCGCATCCTGATGAAGTGGCAAATTATATGCGAGGTGATGGAATTGAAAAGGCTGTAACCATGGCCTGCATTCTTAATTCAAGAGGGCTTGAAGACCAGCTGGAAATCAATATTCAAAGCTGCTGCCTTACTCTGTCTTATCTGGGCGATAGTTATGAATTTGAATCGTCTAAGGAAATATACAAGAAAATTTCTATTAAACCTGATGCTTATGAAGCCCCGCTCTTGCCTCAGGCCGCCGCAGCAGATTAAAAACCGGTTCAGATTACAGTGTCTTATTGTATGTTCAGTAAAGAAAGCACAATTTAGATGAAAATATTAACCCTGGCAGCAGTTCTTTTAACGTCCGCAGTTTTTGCGACGGTTTTAAGAAACGCAGACTTCGAAAATTCTCTTGTCTGGCAGGGGGGTAAGTGGTCTGTTTCGGAAGGGTCAATCTTTCAAACCTCGCCAAACGGCCTTGCCAGGGCTCTCTGGCCTGTTAATCTCCCGGAAAACTATCAGATTACAGCTGAATTAAAAAAACTTGAAGGTTCCGACGGCCCTATGATTATATTCAGGGCAGAAGGATTTGATAAATTTTATGCCCTGAACCCGGCTCCTAATAAATCTAACGGGATTTTTCAGTTTATAGACGGCAAGAAAATCCACAACTTAACCAAAAACTTTAACAGGGTATTTTCAAAACAGCAGTGGTACAGGGTGAAAGTTGTGTGCCGGGATAATGAATTTCAGTCTTATTTAAACGGCAGTAAATTCAGCTCTGTTACTATTGAAAGTCCTATAATTTCTAATAACTCTGTGGGTATTGGGAGCTTTGATTCGTCCATAGAGATGAGAAATTTCACAGTTAAAGACCTTGAAGGCAATGTGCTTTTCTATCCTTCCCTTGAGAAAGAAATGAGCAATATTACCGGCTGGAACCTTGGAGGAGAAGGAAACGCTGAAGTTTTAAGGGAGGGAGCAAACGATTCAAATTGTCTTTTCATTAACAGCGACTCGAAGCTTCGTCTCTCTCAGACAGGTTTAAGGCTTGATAAAGCTAACGGCTATCGTCTCAAAATGGACTACAAAGCGGTTGATATGGTTCGTCTTCCAAAACAAATATATCTTTTTGTATATTATAGTTGGGAGGGTCGGGAAGGCCCTAAATATGCCTACAGTCTCGACGGGATGCACTGGAAAAAGCTAAATCCCGAACAGCCTCTTTTCGATCCGGATGTAGGCGAGGAAAAACGATTTATGGACCCCAGCATCATAAAAGGCCCTGAAGGGCGTTTCCATATGGTATGGACTATAGGCTGGGATCAGCACAGCATCGGGATTGCCCATTCAGACAACCTCTATGAGTGGTCTTTGCAGAAGGCGCTTCCTGTTATGGCTCATAAGAAAGGCATCCAAAACTGCTGGAGTCCGGAAATATTTTACGATAAAAAAAGCGGGCAATATTACATATATTGGGCGTCGAGCATAAAAGGCGGCTTCCCCAAAACCGCCAACACCACTCCGGACGGGAGAAACCATAGAATTTTCTACACAACCACAAAGGATTTTATTACATACTCACCAGCAAAGCTTATGTTTGATAACAATACAAACGTTATTACGCCCAAGATCGAGCAGACCCGAAGCGGAAAATACGTGATGTTTGTTAAAAATGAATCGCGCTGGCCTGAAGAGAAAAATATAAGAATGATGGTTTCTGATGATATTGAAAACTGGGATTCACCTCTAAGCGAGCCGATCCACGATACCAGTTTTTGGGCGGAGGGGCCTTCTATTTTGAAAATGGGCGGCTGCTGGTATGTGTTTTACGAGAAATATATGGCCTCTGAGTTTGGTGCAGCTAAAAGCTGCGATCTTGAAAAGTGGCAGGATATTTCAGATGAAATCTTTTGCCCTGATAGCATTCGGCAGGGTTCATTTGTGCGGGTTTCCAAAAAAACCTTCAAAAATCTCGCCGGCAAATTTCATTTCGGCCTTTCTTCTCCTGATAATGTTGCTGTAAGCGTAAAAGATGGGCAGATCGAGCTTTTTAATGCCGTGTTAGACAATTTCAAGCCTGAATGGAATACCTTCGATGATACCTTTTATTCGGTTTACAGTACACAAGATGCGGTTTTGAGCATCAATATTGAGGGGGAATCGCAGATCTGGTTAGATAATATAAGCTTGGAGAAGCTGGAGCAGAAACAATGAAACAAGCACAGAATATCATTCTTATCGGTATGCCGGGGGCGGGAAAAAGCACAATCGGAGTCCTCTTGGCCAAGTACCTCTCCAAGTGGTTTATAGATACAGATGTGCTGATTCAGTCTCTCGAGAGGAAAACACTGCGAGAGATAATTGCTTCTGAGGGGCTTGAAAGATTTATTGAAATCGAAAAGCAGCACCTCAAGAAAATCCAGGCCTATAATGCGGTAATCGCTACCGGCGGAAGCGCCGTTTACGATGATGAGGCGATGAGCTGCCTCAGGGAGAGCGGGATTACGGTGTTTCTCGATGTTGCCGTGGAGGAGATAGAACGAAGGATCAAATGCACCGCTGAAAGGGGGGTTGTGATCTCTTCAGGGCAGTCTATCCGCCAGCTATACGAAGAGCGCGTTCCGCTGTATCGCAAATTTGCAGATGTTGAAGTGCAGTGCGGCAGCCGCACCCAAGAAGAAAATGCCCAGTGTATTGCCGAGATGTTTAAGCGGAATTAGTAGTAGTCTTCCTGCCAGTGCTGAAAAATCTCTGCAAAATCAAGCATATTAACAGCACCGTCGGAGTTTACATCCGATTCAGCAGCGTTTCCAGTTGGCGGGTTTTTCAGCCAGTTTTTCGAGAGCTCCTTTATATCCGCCTGATTTATCAGGCAGTCTTCGTCGATATCTGCCGGATTAGAACCGCAGTTTGATAAATCTGATAGCGTCTGCACTGCCCAAGAGTAAAAGTCTCGCGTTCTGTGGGCATAAATTTCCTGAGCTTCGGGCAGTTTTGTGGCGGGGTTGAGGTAATATGCCCTGCTGCCGTATTCTGTGTCAACCGAATAAAAAACTCCAAAGAGCAGCCATTGCTTACCGTTATTGTAGAATACCCCGCCCCCGGAATCGTATTCTGCTATACTGCACTCGTAATCTGTTTCTCCCGGGCCGTCAAAATCCAGCTTCAGAAGATCTATCTGGCCGTTTTCCTGCTTCCAGTCCAGCCAGCCAAGCTCGTTTGTTCCCCAGCGGATTTGGGAATTGTCTCCAGTCCATTCATATCCGTAGTCAATCTGGTTGTTCGGATCGTCATCTCTGTATTTGCCGTATCCGCCAAGCACTACATCTGAGCCACGTTCGTTTATTGAGGAATTTATGCCGGCATACTCGTCAAAATTTGCATACCTCAGCCTTACAAGCCTTATATCAGCCTCTGAATCAGGGTGTTCAATTATTCGAACGGCTTTATAATCCTGCCCATCGATTTCAACAGTGCTTCCGTATCCGCCTCCCTGATGCCGCGTGGTAATGATGCACCCGGACGAAACAGCAACGCAAGAGGCGTTTGAATTCCATCTGCCCAGAACTGAAGAGGGGGGTCTGCCGCTCCAGCTTGCAGGCGGTTCATAATCGGGATGAAGTATTATACCTGAAGCAAAAGAGCACAGCAGAATAACTGCAATAGTACAATTTCTCATAATATAATCATTTCTGCTTAGTGATTGTTGTATCCGGCAAAATCAATTATAACTTGTAAACCGCTTTTGCCTAAGAAAAACTTTATACGCTGCAAGCAGCATCAGTAATTTCACAGATTCCCCCGGATCACGCAGTTTTTGTGTTTTTTTACAGCGAAGCCCGCGAAACACACGAAGGGGATATGGTTTTAATTGATTTTATTATTTACAGATGGCACGGATGGCACAGATAATTTTTATGAATGTAAAGCCCTTCTATTAAATAACTAACAGAAATCTTCGTGCCCTTCGAGCCCTTCACGGTTTAAACCAATCCCACGAGGTTTAAAAAAATTACCCGCGGTTTAAAATTAATCTCATCGCCAAACACTAAAAAGTCCAGAAAAGTTGAGCAATACCAGCGTCAAGAAATCCAAAAAATGCAAAGAGCAGCTCAATTCATAATATTGCCCTGCCTGCAGCCTTTGCTCCAATAAATCTTTGCCTGACAGAGATTTGTAAATATAATCCCGCTTTATGGAAAAGAACAGCAAAACAAACCGGTGCGGGATACAGCAGGATCTTCTGCCTTTCGTTGAAAAGCCCGGAAGATATATCGGCGGCGAGGTTAATTCTTGCAGAAAAGATTTCGATGCCTGCGATGTCCGCTTTGGTATATGCTTTCCCGATACATACGAAATCGGCATGAGCAATACTGGCGTTTCGCTAATCTACGAGCTTTTAAACCGGCTTGAATGGGCGGGCTGCGAGCGATTCTTCACCCCTTGGACGGATGCGATTGAAATAATGCGGGAAAAGGGGATTGAGCTTTTCTCGCTGGAATCCAAAACTCCCGCAAAAGAATTCGATATGCTCGGCTTTTCAATAACTACAGAGCTGTGCCACACTAATATTCTCGCTATGCTTGATCTTGCAGGCCTCGAGCTTCGAAGCAAAAACAGAGGCGAGAACGACCCGATAATCCTCGGGGGCGGGCAGATTGCCAACTGCTGCGAACCTATGGCGGATTTCTTTGATATTTTTATACTCGGAGACTGCGAAGACGCCCTTCCCGCCCAGCTTGAGCTTTTGAGGGAAAGCAAATCTCAGGGCATAAGCAAAGAGGATTTTCTCCTTGAAGCGGGCAGGCGTTTCAGCTGGGCGTATGTGCCGAGGCTCTATGAGCCTTCTGAAAAAGGCGGGATAACTCCTGCAAAGAGCGGTTTGCCGGCTAAGCTTGAGAATGCCGCAGTAAAGGATTTCGAGAACGCCTGCATACCCGAGAAGCCGATTGTCCCGTTTGTGGAGGCGGTGCATGAGAGAGTGAGTGTGGAGATTATGCGGGGCTGCCCGAATGCGTGCAGGTTTTGCCAGGCGAATTTCACAAAGCGCCCCGTAAGGCTAAGAAGCGTGGAGCGGGTTTTCAATGCCGCCGTAAAAAGCTATGAGGCAACAGGCTTTGACAGCGTATCCCTGCTAAGCCTTTCAACAGCAGACTACCCTTGGCTGGAAAAGCTGTCAGAAAGGCTCAATGAATATTTCGCTCCTCGAAAAGTGGGAATTTCTCTGCCGAGTCTGCGAGTGGAAAAGCAGCTTGAGCTGATTCCCGCTCTCGGAGCAGCAGTGCGCAAGAGCGGGCTTACTATCGCAGTTGAGGCAGCCAGCGAGAGGCTGCGAAGGCTTATAAACAAGCCGATTACAAATGAAAAGCTCTTTGCAGGTCTGAAAGAGGCATACAAAGCAGGCTATCAGCGCGTGAAGCTGTACTTTATGGCAGGCTTCCCTGGCGAAACAGAGCAGGACCTCCGGGAGATTGCAGACCTTGCAGGCGAGGTGAGCAGGCTGGCAAAACAGATTACAGGCAAAACAGCTTCCGTTAATGCTGCGGTAAGCTGGCTTGTCCCCAAGCCTCATACGCCTTTCCAATGGCAGGGGCAGAAAAGCGGAGAATATTTCGAAAACGCAAAGCAGATTATCCTCAGCAGGAAAAAAGAGCTCGGCCTCGGACGAAAAGTATCATTCAAATTCCACGATATAAGCCAGAGCATCCTCGAAACTGTCCTCGCAAGGGGTACAAGAGAGCTCGGCGGGGTTATAGAAGATGTTTACCGTGCAGGCGGGATGTTCGATCTATGGCATGAACATTTCCGCTTTGATATATGGCAGGAAAAGTTCGCACAGAGCGGCATTGATTATCAAAGGATTGCCCAGAGCGATTATCAGCTTGAAGATGTTCTGCCCTGGGAGCATCTGGGAGGCCCAGACAGAGAGCTGCTCCTGCGGCATTGGGAAAAGGCCTTGGATATTATCAGCAGCGAAGGGCAGCCACAAAGCGGGGAGCGTTCTGAAGAATGCTTAGAAAGGAAGGTTTAAGTGTGCGGTGATTATGCAGTAGAGCTCAGCGTTATCTCTCCTATGTACAACGAAGAGGCTGTGATTGGAGAAAGCGTTCGAGGGTTAGCAGAAGCGATTGAAAAGCTCGAAGCAAGCTGGGAGCTGATTCTCGTAAACGACGGAAGCACAGACAATACCGCTGCAATAATAGAGAAGGCTGCAGGCGAGGATGAGCGGATTCGTGTGGTTAGCTATAAACGCAACAGAGGCAGAGGGTATGCCCTTCGCTCAGGATTCAATGCCAGTAGAGGCAAATACGTTATCACAACCGAATCAGACCTCACTTGGGGGAAAGATATAATCGAAAAGCTCTACAGTGAGCTTGTACGCAGCGAGGCGGATGTAGTGATAGCATCGCCCTACACAAAGGGCGGAAGGCTGGAAAACGTTCCTGCTAAGCGGGCTTTCCTTAGCAGAATGGGCAATGAAATCCTCAAACGCACCGTCCCCGCACCGATCTCAATGCTCAGTGGGATGACCCGAGGCTACAAAGGCGATATTATCCGCAGCCTGCCTCTCGAGCAGGACAGAAAAGAGATTCATTTGGAGATAGTTTCCAAATGCGTTATGCTCGGGCTCGCGTTCAGCGAGGTGCCCGCAGTTCTGAAATGGCAGAAACCCCAAACGAACGCCCCGAAGCGAAAATCGAAATTCAAGGCGGGAAGGCTGATCAAATCCCACCTGCTCTTCAGTATGTTCGAGGCGCCGGTAATGCTTTTCGGCACTCTCGGATTTGCGCTTTTGATTATCGGAGCGGTGTTCGGATTTCATCTCGGGATTGAATATTTCATAAGGGGCGAGGTAATCGGAGACAGAATCATATTCATCCTCGTTACGATTTTCCTGCTCAGCAGCGGGTTCAGTATGTTTCTTTTCTGCTTCTTTGCCTACCAGATCAAAACCCTTCAGACCGAGCTTTTCAAAACCCAGCTTCTGCTCCACAAAAAATGCGGCAGGGAAAATGAGGGGATATCTAATTAATTGATTGGAAATATGCTTATGGATACCGAAGAACTAAAAAAAATTATAAGGCGCGGCGAAGACACGAAACATCAGTTCAAAGAAAATATCAACAACGAAACATCTTTAGCGGCTGAGATTGCGGCCTTTGCTAACACTTTAGGCGGCTTACTTCTAATTGGCGTGTCAGATACCGGTGAGATTAAAGGCCTCTCCAGCAGTGATGTAAACAGAATAGGAAGAATGGTTTCAAACGCCTGTTCTCAAGGGCTGCGGCCGGCTGTAAACCCCATAACAGAAAATATAGAATGTGAGAACGGCTTTGTTATTGCTGCCCAAATCGAAGAAGGCATTTCCAAACCTTATACTGACAAGGATGGAGTGATTTGGGTTAAAAGCGGGCCAGACAAGAGAAAAGCTACATCCAGAGAGGAAATTCAAAGGATGTTTCAGAGCTCAAGCCTAATCCACGGTGATGAGGTTTTGATAAAATCGATGGATTCAAAGCATATTGACAAAGAGGCCTTCGCAGAATTTATGGAAAAGGAGTTTGATATAGCCCCTGAAGCAGAAAATCTCGAACGTTCACTCGAAAACCTAAACCTTATGAGGGACGGGTCTTTGAATCTTGCAGGAGCTCTTTTGTTCGGTAAAAGGCCGCATATTCAGCTTCCGGCTTTTATAGTTAAGTGCGTCTGCTACCCGGGCAAAGAGATATCTGCAAACAACTACATAGAAAGCAAAGATATTAAAGGAACTATCCCGCAGATGTTTGAGGGAGTAACAGCATTTTTGCTTAGAAATATTCGATGGATCCAGAACGGCAAAGATATAAATTCAATTGGAGACCCCGAGATCCCGCGAATTGCCTTAGTGGAGCTGGTGGTTAATGCCCTGATACACAGAGACTACTTTATCTCCGCCCCTGTAAGAATTTTTATCTTCTCAGACAGAGTGGAGATTATAAGTCCCGGGCATTTGCCGAATAATCTTACAGTGGAAAATATTAAAAACGGAAATTCCAACATAAGAAACCCGATCCTTGCGTCCTTCGCAGCAAAACTCCTTCCATATAGAGGTTTAGGCAGCGGGATAAGGCGTTCGCTGAAAGCATATCCCGGTATTCAGTTCGAAGACGACAGAGACGGCAATTTATTCAAATGCCAATTGATTAGAAAACAAATTTGAACGTCTTACAGCGGGCAGGTCAATGAACAGAAAAACGAAGATAACGCTGCAGGCTGCTGTATCAGCGGCGCTGATTGGGTTTATACTCTCCCGCATAAACCTGCAGGAGCTTGGGTCTGCTATAAGCGGAGCAAGTGCGGGGCTGCTTTTTATCTGCTTTGTACTGCTGATTCCAAACTATCTTCTAAGGGCGTACCGCTGGAAGGTCCTGTTTCAAAACAGCTCGCATTCAATCACCCTCAAGGATTCAACCCTGCTTCTTTTTACAGGACTGGGGCTGAATCTCTTTATGCCCTCAGGCAGCGGGGATATCGCAAAGGCCTATTTCGGCTACAGGTGGTCTGGAGTGAAGGAGAGGATGGTTTCGATAAGTTTTCTGGATAAGCTCATCGCTGTAAGCTCGATATCCATACCCGGGCTTGCTGCCTCGCTTATCACATCCCGCCCGATATTTGCCGGCCTTTCTCTTCTTGCCGGCATTCCGCTGATTTTTGTTTTTTTCTTTGCCGGCTGGATCTCTCGAAACGAAAAAGCGAAGGAATTCATAAAAGACCGTGCCGCCGGCAGATTCGATTTTGAGCTTTTCTTCCACCAGCTCAATTCCTGCAGGGGCAAGCTCGTTTCTGCGGTTTTTCTCTCAATACTCGGCTGGACAGTAACATATTTTATTTTTTTTATATGTTTTAGGATGATAGATTGTCAAATTTCGTTATATTACGTGTTTTCGGTTTCCCCTATACTCACGCTTGCAAGGCTTTTTCCGTTTGCTTTAAACGGGCTCGGCAGCGATGAGGCCGTGATTGGGTTCTTGTTTCTTTCAAGCGGCTTGGAGGCTGAAAACGTGTTAGCAGCGGCTCTTCTTTACAGAGTCGTTCTTTTGATTATTCCCGGGCTGGCCGGGCTTGTAATCTTGAATATCAAAAAGAAAATTATAACTTCCATCGATAAAACAGTTTAGAGTGATATATGGGATTGTTAAAGAAAGCAAAGATGGGGATATACCGCTTTATACGGATATTCCGGTGCAATGATGTGATGGGCATAATGAAGCCTGATGCCGAAACGGTGCTTGATATTGGCTGTCAGGAGATGTATTTCTACAACCAGCTCAAGGAGCATTACGATGTCACCCTTGCAGACTGCGAGCCGAGAAACGGCCACATCGTTAAAGAGAATGTCGAAAACTTAAGCTTTGATGATTCGAGCTTCGATATAGTAATCTGTCTTCAGGTGCTCGAACACGTTCCAGACCCTGTAAAGGCAATGAAAGAGCTCAAGCGGGTGGCAAGAAAACAGCTGATTATAACAGTTCCTAACGAGCCGCAGTTTACATTCGCACGTATGGGCACTTGGGAGAAAGAACATCTATGGGCAATACAGCCCAAGGTTTTTGAACATCATCTCGGCAAGCCCGATATGTTCAAAACGATAATCTTCAACAGATACTGCCTGTTTGCTTGGGATATAGGCGAGGAGTAGAGCGATGAAGATTCTCTGCGTTTGCGGAGCAAGACCCAACTTTATGAAAATTGCACCGATAGTCGATGCCTTCTCAAAGGCGGGTATCGACCGGGCAATCGTGCATACAGGCCAGCATTACAGCCCGGAGATGAGCAGAAATTTCTTCGACCAGCTCGAAATCCCAAAGCCCGATGTGAATCTGGAGGCAGGCCCCGGTTCGCACGCATTTCAGACCGCAGAGATAATCAGACGCTTCGAGCCGGTGGTGATAGACCAAAAGCCTGATGCGGTTCTCGTGGTGGGCGATGTAAACAGCACCATCGCCTGCGGGCTCACGGCAGTGAAGCTTGGGATAAAGCTGATACATGTGGAAGCGGGGCTGAGAAGCTTCGATAAGGCGATGCCCGAGGAGATAAACCGAATCCTCACCGATTCAATAAGCGATATGCTGTTTGTCTCTGAGCCCTCAGGCATTGAAAATCTGCGAAGAGAAGGCAGGCCTGAAGAGGCGGTGTTTCTCGCTGGAAATGTGATGATTGATACGCTCTTCAAACGATTGAGCAAAGCTGGAAACTCAGATATTCTAAAAAGGCTCGGACTCAAAGAGAAAGAGTTCCTCACACTCACCCTCCATCGCCCTGAAAACGTTGACAGCAGAGAAAGCCTTCTGAAGGCTGCTGAACTGATAGAGCGTGCCTCTGAGCAGCTCAAGATTGTTTTGCCTTTGCATCCGCGCACGAAAAGAGCGTTCAAACAAGCCGGCTTGGAAGAGAGGATCACAGGGATTGAAAATCTTGTTATCTGTCCGCCACTGAATTATATCGATTTTTTGAGGCTCCTCAGCACTAATGCCTGCGCTCTAACCGATTCCGGCGGCGTGCAGGAAGAAACAACCGCTCTGGGAATCCCCTGCATCACCCTGCGTAAAAATACAGAAAGGCCTATCACGATAACAGAGGGTACAAACACCTTAACAGGCCTGAATCCCGAAAAGGCCGCCTCGCAGATCAAAAAGCTTTCTGAGAATAATTTCAAGGCAGAAGGCAGATGCCCGAAACTCTGGGACGGTAAAGCAGCTGAAAGGATTGCAGCAGAGGTTATTAAAACCCTCGCATAATTGCCGCTGAAATCATATTTACATTTGACTAAACTGCCTATTTCTCTGATAATTCCCGCAAACTTCATATCAGCTGAAATTAATAAGAGGAAATTGTATGATCGTTGTAATGAAGCCGCAGGCATCGAATGAGGATGTTAAGCACGTAGTAAAGCTTGTAAACGACTTCGGCCTGAAAGAAAATATTATATACGGAACTGACAGGACTGTTATCGCCTGCATCGGCGATAAAAGGCACGTTGAAAAGAGTGCTATAGAGAACGCCGGAAACGTGGAAAAGGTGGTTCCGATTCTCGCTCCGTACAAGCTCGCCTCAAGGGAGGTGGTGAAGGAGAAAACGGCGATCAGGATCGGACCTGAAAAATTCCCGCTCGGGGGCAGTAAAGTGGGTGTTATAGCAGGGCCTTGTGCTGTGGAAGACCTCGATCAGGTGCTGAAAACCGCTGAAAAGGTGAAAGAAGCCGGCTGCATCGGGCTTAGAGGCGGAGCATTCAAACCCAGAACAAGCCCTTACAGCTTCCAAGGGATGAAATATGAAGGACTCGAGATCCTCGCCAAGGCAAGAGAAAAAACAGGGCTTGCGATTGTTACTGAAGTGGTGAGCCTTGATAATGTAGATGCAGTAGCCCAGACGGCAGATGTTTTGCAGGTTGGGGCGAGAAATATGCAGCATTACCCCCTGCTCGAAGCTTTGGGCAAGGTGAATAAGCCTGTTCTGCTGAAAAGAGGCCTATGCTCAAGGCTGGATGAATTCCTGCTTGCCGCTGAATATATCATAAATGCAGGCAATAAGCAGGTTATTATGTGCGAACGCGGGATACGCACGTATGAGGAGTACGTTCGCAATACCCTGCCTCTTGCATCCATACCGGCCCTGAATGAAAGAACGCATCTGCCGATAGTGGTTGATCCCTCCCACGGAACGGGACATTCGTATATGGTTGCGCCAATGTGCAGAGCCGCAGTTGCAGCGGGGGCGGACGGACTGCTGGTGGAATGCCATTTAGACCCCGAACACGCCCTCAGCGACGGGGCGCAGTCTATAACGCCAAATGCTCTGAAGGAAATGGTGCAGTCTGTAACAAAAATTGCGGAAACGCTCGGCAGGTCTGTTTAGAATAAATTGAGCCTTTAATAAAAGGTGTCGGGTTTACCACGCACAGCCCGGAAGCGCTTATGGCTGCTCGGTTCCCCGCCTGACCAGGTTCACGTCCCGAAGCTTGCATGGGACCCGACACAAATGAACGACTCATTATACACTAAATCTGTTTAAATTTCAACCGCCATCAAAAATAAATTACAAATCCCCGCATACTTTGCCTCTACCCTGTTCAGTAAATCTCTGTATGACAGAGTTTTATAAACGCAATTCTGCTCAAATTTCTGCTTGCTACAGCGGTCTGAATGCTTGCTTAACGGCCTCGCCAATATAATAGACTCCTCCAAAACAATAATTAAGGTTGACAAAGTTGAACGTTCGAATAAATTTGTCCGGACGACCAAACTAATTCGAGGTAAAAAATGAGATACTCTACAAGCAAATTAACAGTACAAAATCTTATCAATTCCGCAGGCGAACTTGCGGCAAGGGTAGGCTTCCCGAATGTAACCACAAGGGGCATTGCAAGGCTTTCGGGAGAGAACATTGGAACGATACACTACCACTTCGGAAGCAAGGACAAGCTGCTTGAGGCGGTTGTGCATGAGGTGATCGAAAAGAAAAGACACCTCCTTCGAAATGTACTCAAAGAGGGAGGCGAGCTGGAGACAAAGGATTCTCAGGCCAAGATGATACGCAAGCTTGTAAGAAGAAACATAGACAATATGTTTCGAAGCGAGAATCCCGTATGGCATTCAAGAGCGGTATTTCAGGTACTCCAAACCGAATGGCGTTTGAAGGATATCGTCCAGAGGGAAATGATAGACCCCGAGCTGACTGCTCTTAAGGCATTTTTCAAGAAGGTAAAGCCCTCTCTTACCGACGAGAAGGCCTTTCAGCATGCCCTGCTTATGGGAATACCTGTTTATTTCCACGCTGATTACAGCAAATCAATCAAGGACAAGCTTGGTAAAGACGAGTATTCAGAAGAATATTTGAACTATCTTGAAGATGTTATTACATACCAGACCCAGTGCGCAATGGGTCTTCCTTCCGATAAATAAAAAACCTAACTTGGGGAAAAAATGAAGGCAAAGTATATATTAGTAACAATTCTGGTATCTGCGGCAGTGCTTTTTGCTCAGGAAATCCGTAATGTGGAGCTTGCAGAAGTTCAGAAGCTGGAATTGGACACGGGGAACAGTTATCCGGGCACAGTAAAACCCTGCGAGAACACGAGGCTCTCTTTCAGGGTTTCCGGGCCTCTTGTGAAGGTGGAGGCTGCCCCGGGAGACAGGTTAAAAAAGGGCGAGCTGCTTATGCAGATAGACCCCAGAGACTACAAAGACAGCATTAACGAATTAGAAGCAAATTTGGAACGGGCAAAGGCAGAAAAAAACAAGGCAAAGCTCGATTACGACAGGGCGAAAAGACTGTTTTCCCAAAACGTGATACCAAAGGCAGATTACGATGCCGCCAAAAGCGCTTATGATATTGCAGAGGCCTCTATCCGGAGTACGCAGGCTCAGCTCCAAATCGCAAGGCATAAGCTTGAGGATGCCTCGCTTACCGCCCCATACGACGGGGTAATCACAGAGCAGTTCGCAGAGAATCACGAGATGATTCAGAAGGGGCAGGTGGTTATGGCTATGCAGGATATCTCGAAGCTTGAGGTGGATATCAACGTTCCGGAGAATGAGATTGTAAACTATGAGCTCGAAAGGGGCAAAGAGGCGAGCGTTAAATTTCCCGCTTTCGGCGAAAAGCTCTTCAGCGCATCGCTTTCAGAATGGAACACGTCTGCTTCGAACAGGACAAGAACGTATCAGCTCACCTTCATACTCGATCCAGAGGGCAGCCAGCTTCTTCCTGGAATGACAGCTGAGCTGAGCCTGAGAACAAACTCGCAGACAGGCAAAACTTTAGTCCCTGCCGGCGCGGTTGTAAGCCTCGGGGATAACAGAAGCGCAGTTTGGATTTACAGCGAAGAAAACGGAAAAGCCTCCAAGAAAGAGGTTCAGTCCGGAAGGCTCTACGGATCATCTAAAGTGGTAATAGAAAGCGGCCTTAAAGGCGGCGAGATTATCGTAACAAAAGGAGCTGATTTTATTACAGAAGACACAGAGCTTCGCAATACCAAATCCGCAGATAACACTGACAGTTCAGCCCGCTCGGAGGTAAGATGAATTTAGCAGCATTCGCCCTTCGCAGAAGAACAGTTATGGTGGTGCTGATTATCCTCTTCACAGGCGCAGGGATCCTCTCATATCAGCGGATCGGGCGTCTTGAAGACCCTACCTTCACAATAAAGACTGCTCTTGTATCAACGCTTTACCCCGGCGCTTCGCCTTCGGAAGTGGAGCAGGAGGTAACAGACGTGATAGAAGAGGCGATTCAGGAGATGGGAGAAGTAAAGGAGATTTACTCCACCAGCCGAGAGGGGCTCTCGGTGGTGTATGTTGATATGAAAGACACCTACACCCATGAGCAGCTCCCGCAGATATGGGATGAGCTGCGAAAAAAAATTGCAGACTCACAGCCCGAGCTCCCGCCCGGGGCAGGACATTCGGTAGTAAATGATGATTTCGGCGATGTTTACGGCCTGTTTTTCGCAATCACAGGCGAAGACAAAACATACGCTGAGCTGAAGGATTATGCAGACCAGCTGAAAACAGAGCTGCTTCTGTGCAGGGATGTTGCAAAGATTGAATTCTGGGGGACACAGCAGGAAGTTCTCTATGCAGAGTTCGACAGGGCAAAGCTCTCAGAACTCGGGATAACCCCCGAGCAGATATACGGCACTCTTCAGTCGCAGAATCTCGTTGAAAGAAGCGGGAAGGTGGAAATCGACGGGGAGTATGTACGAATAACGCCGACGGGAGAATTTCAGAGCGTTGAGGCGATTGAGGATCTTCTCATAGGCGGAGCCGAAAGTCTCGTTAAGCTTTCGGATATCTGCGAGGTAAAACGCGGATACATCGACCCGCCAGGAAATATGATGCGTTTCAACGGAGAGAAGGCTATTGGATTCGGGATATCCACCGTTGACGGCGGGAACGTTGTTAATATGGGCAAGGCCGTTGCGGAAAAATTAAAGGCCCTCAAATCCGAACGCCCCGAAGGAATCGAGCTTCACAGAATATACTACCAGAGCAAAATCGTAAACGAAGCGGTGAACACATTCCTGCTGAATCTTGCTGAGGCTGTAGCGATTGTAATCATTCTTCTGATGATTTTCATGGGCTGGCAGAGCGGCCTTCTGATAGGCGTGATACTGCTGATGACAATTCTCTGCACATTTCTCGGGATGTATTTGATGGATATAGACCTTCAGAAGATCTCGCTGGGTGCTTTGATTCTCTCTCTCGGTATGCTCGTGGATAATGCAATCGTTGTAGCAGACGGCATTCTCGTGAAGGTTGAAAAAGGCGAGAGGCGTGAAGAGGCTGCAGTTGATATGGTGCGTACTGCCGGCATGCCGCTTCTCGGGGCAACCCTTGTGGCAATACTCGCATTTACCGCTATCGGATTTGCCCCGGGCAGCGTGGGAGAATTCTGCAGGAGCCTTTTTTATGTAATGGCGCTTTCGCTTTCGATAAGCTGGGTGCTTGCTGTTACAGCTACACCGCTTTTCTGCATCTGGTTTCTTAGAATTCCAAACACTGAGGAAGGCTTCGATCCATACAGCAGGCCGATGTACAGAAGGTACAGACGTTTACTACATGCCGCGATAAAGTATCGCTGGCTTACTCTGGCCGCTGCAGGACTTGCCCTTGCAGGCGGTCTGTATTTTATGGGTAAAGTTTCTCAATCTTTCTTTCCGGATTCCACAAAGCCCTACTTCTACGTAAACTTCTGGAAACCTGAGGGAACTCACATTAATCGGACTTCCGAAGATATGCGTGTTATTGAGAAATACATATCCACAATAGACGGGGTTGAAAATGTAAGCACATTTGCAGGTGAGGGAACTCTGAGATTCATCCTTTCTTACGAATATCAAACCCCAAACTCAAGCTACGGCCAGCTTCTTGTGGAAGTGGATGACTACAAGAAAATTGACCGGCTTAAGGAAGAGGTGAAGAAGTATCTGGTGGATAATTTTCCGAATGCTGATCCGATGGTGCAGAAAATCGGGACAGGCCCGACAGTTCCCTATAAGATAGAAGCCAGATTCCGCGGGAAAGACCCGAAAGTCCTCCACAGGCTTGCGGACAAGGCAGTTGAAGTGATGCGGGAGAGCGCAGGAGCAAAAAATATCCGTAAAGACTGGCGTCAGAGGGTGCAGGTGATAAGGCCTGAATTTTCGGAAAATCAGGCACACCGCATCGGTGTGAGCAGGAGCGATCTGGCCAGCTCTCTGCAGTGGAACTTCAACGGGCTTAGAGTGGGGCTGTACCGCGAGAGGGATGAGCTTATCCCGATCCTCTCCAGACCTCCAGAAGACCAGAGAGTTTCAGCGGAGAATATAGAAAAGGTTCAGGTATGGAGCTCCACTGCCAAAAGCTATTTCCCGATAAGGCAGGTGGTAACTGAGATTAAGCCGGAATGGGAATGGCCTATTATCGAGCGATTCAACAGGCAGAAAAGCGTAAAAGCCCAGTGCAATGCTTCGGGCAACACTGAAGCCCTCAGGCAGGAGATTGCAGAGAAAATAGAAGCGATCGAACTGCCCCCGGGTTACAGCCTTGAATGGGAAGGCGAATACGACAGCACGCAAGAGGCCCAGAACCCGCTCAAAAAGGCGTTTCCGCTTTGTATGCTCGGAATGTTTGTGATCGTGGTTTGGATCTTCAACTCGGTTAGAAAGCCGCTGATTATATTTCTAACTATACCGCTTTCGGTTATAGGGATAGGTACAGGGCTGTATCTGATGAATGTGCCGTTTGGCTTTATGGCGATTCTCGGCTTTCTCGGGCTTTCAGGAATGCTCATCAAGAACGCAATCGTCCTTATTGATCAGATAGAGATAGACCTCAACTCAGGCAAAGAGCCCTACAAAGCTGTGCTGGATTCTTCTGTAAGCCGTTTCAGACCCGTGATAATGGCAGCCGGAACTACAATTCTCGGAATGGCACCGCTCGTGCCTCAGCCGCTGTATTCAGGTATGGCAGCGACTATAATGAGCGGGCTTTTCGCCGCTACATTCCTGACGCTTATCCTTGTGCCAGTGCAGTACTGCATATTCTACAGAATAAAGACTGATGAAAGTAAACTGTAATTGACAGGTAATATTATGAAAATAAAAATCTCAGCAATTGTGATTCTAACAGCCTCGCTCTTTGCGGGAGAGGCAGATTTTGAGCTTCCGGCAGGCAGCCTCACCATCGAAAAGGCCTGCAAAATCGCCTTGGAGAATAACCCTCAGATTGATGCAGCCCTTGAGAGAATCAAGGCTGCTGAGGCAATCGTTAAGCAGGCAAAGGCCTCAAACTACCCCTCCGTAAAGGGCGGGGCGGGATATCAGGCTCTCAATTCAGCCGAAGAGCCCGGCTGGGCTCCATACACCCATCAGCGTGAGGCCTTCAATGAAAAATCACTGAGCCTTGAAGCAAGCTTTCTCCTGTTCGACGGATTCGGCAGGAAGGCCTCAATACTTGAATCGAAAAGCTATTCCAAGAGTCAGTCTCAAAAGCTCTACGATACAAAGAGGCTGTTGCTTGAGGCTGTGAGCTCGGCTTTTTTCAGAGCCCAGCTTGCTGTTGAGAATATGGTGATTGCAAGGCAGAACAGAAACTTCAACAAACTGCTTGAAGAAGATGCTGAGAAAAAATTAGCCGCACAAACCATAGCCGCTTCCGAGGCGATGAATTTCTCAGTGAAGGCGCTCAAGGCTGAAACAGATTTTCTGCAGGCGAAGAAGAATTTCAGAGTGATAGCGGCTGCCCTGGCTGAACTGCTTGCTGTACCGGGTTCTGAGCTGCCCGAAAAGATGTACCCCATTCGTTCAGGAAAAGAAGTGAAATCAAAAAAGCTCAATACCGAAAAGCTTATAGCTGAGTCTTTAAGATCAAGGCCGGATCTTGAGGCGATTGATTATCAGATCGAGGCAGGCAGGCAGAATATCAAAAAACAAAAATCTGAGTTTGCACCTGAGATAGCACTTGTGGCGGGAGTGGATTATTCAAAGACAAACGCCGGCGACTACGATCAGGATGAATACACCTCCTACATCGGAGTGAATGCAGTATGGCAGCTTTATACAGGCGGCGCAAGAACGGGCAGAGTGAATCAGGCACGCTCTGAGCTCAGCCGGCTAAAACAGCAGAAAACCCTCAAGGTGCTCTCGATTCAGTCTTCTGTGAGGCAGGCAGCGGAAACGGCCGAGATAAATTATCAAACCTGCCTTCGAAACAAAAAGATATATGAGCTCACAAAAAAGATTAGAGATGATGTGGAAAAGAGCTACAAAGCAGGGGCAGTTTCTCTTACGAGGCTCAATGAGGCGCAGACCGATATGGTGAATGCTGCTGGCGCTTTAGAGGCATCAAAGATTCAGTACAGAATATCGCTTGTCGAGCTGAGCTCTCAAACAGGAGAGATCCTAAAGCAGTTTGAATAATTATTCCTTCAGGCGGCTGCTTCGGGAGAGCCGGCCGGCCGGTATAAAGATTGGTATCCCGTCTCGGCTGGCCTTTATGGTTTCAACCTGATAGCTGTTTCTGATGTTTTCTTCTGTGAAGAGGTTTTCAGGCGAATCAATCTTTATCCCGCCCCAGCCGTCGAACATAAGCGAATAGTCTGCATACTGAATCGCAAGGTTTATATCGTGCATTATCACCGCTATGGTTTTGTCCTCCTCAACCTGAAGCCGCTTGAGGATATCAAAAATTCCCACCTGATGGCGCATATCAAGAAAGCTTGTGGGCTCGTCCAGCAGGAGAACGGGCGTCTTTCTCGCAAGAGCTCGGGCTATGAACACCCTCTGCCTCTCGCCCCCGCTTATCTTGTCGAGCGGGCGGTTTACAAGGTGGTTGGTTTCGGTGATCTCGAGCATATGCATAGCAACATCTCTGTCTTCAGGCGATTCAAAGCCGAATCGATCGAAACTGCTTGTTCTGCCCATCAGAACTGTCTCGAAAACGGTATATCCGAAAGCAGGCACATACTCCTGCGGGACATACGCTATCCTGCCGGCTATTTGCTCAACCCTCTTTCCCGAAAGGCTTTCGCCCCCGCAGAAGAAACAGCCCTCAGCGGGCGTAAGAAAACCCATAATCAGCTTCATCAAAGTGCTTTTGCCTGACCCGTTCGGGCCGGTTATGCTCATAAAGCCCCCTGCGGGCAGGGCAAAGCTGAGGCTGTCTATAATATTCCAGCTGCCGTAGTAAAAGCTGATGTTTTCTGCTTTCAGTTCCATCTTTTCCTTTGATGAGCTGTAAGTTTAATCTGCCTTGCCAAGCCTGATTTTAACGCTCTTGGCATGCGCATCGAGACCCTCAATCTCAGCAAGGCGGATTATATCATCCGCCCCCTCGCTCAGCATCTTTTCTGAAAAATCTATAATGCTCGAGGATTTCACAAAATCATTGCTTGAAAGCGGCGAGAAGTATTTGGAGCTCTGACGTGTTGGCAGTGTGTGGCTCGGGCCGGCAAAATAATCGCCCGCTGCTACGGGGCTGTATGGGCCAACGAAAATTGCCCCTGCGTTTTGGATTTTTTCTGCAATCTCCCTGCTCCTCCGGCCAAACTGCACCTCGAGATGCTCAGCTGCAAAGTTGTTCGCAAAATCTATAACGGCCTTCTCATCCTCCACCACCACAACAGCGCTGTATTTCTCAAGGCATTCGGCTGTTTCGCTGCTTCTCGAGAGCCTGCTGCACTGAGCCTCAACCTCACTTACAACCTCTCTGGCAAGGCTCTCGCTGTAAGTTACAACGATTCCCGCTCCCGGATTGTGCTCTGCCTGGCTGAGCATATCAGCAGCTATCCAGCTGGGATTTGCATTCTCATCTGCCATAATCAAAACATCGCTAGGGCCGGCAAACGAATCCATATCCACAAGCCCGAAAACCTCCTTTTTTGCAAGCTGCACGTAATCATTGCCCGGACCGGCAATCTTATCCACCTTCGGTATGGTTTCAGTGCCCCAGGCAAGCGCCGCCACAGCCTGAGCCCCGCCAATACGGTAAACCTCGCTGATTCCAAGCTCCCAGCAGAGCCCGAGGATTACCGGATGAATCGAACCCTCGAACCTCGGCGGCGAGATTACAGCTATCTGCTCCACCCCCGCTGCAATAGCTGGAACTGCTGTCATTATTACTGTGGAAGGAAGCGGAGCGCTTGCGCCCGGGATGCAAAGCCCCGCCCGCTTGAGCGGGGTGTATTTAACTGTCCCTTCCTGCGAGCAGCTGCCAACAAAAATGCGGCTCTGATAATCACGAACGTTCTCTATGCTCCGACGCATACTATGCAGAAGAGACTCGGGCAGATGCTCATGCGAAACGTGCATCGCCTCCTCAGACACGCGAAGCTCCGAGGGCTCGAAACGTATATTATCAAACCGCTCGGTATATTCGCATACCGCTTTATCGCCCCGTCTGCCAACATCCATAACCACATCACGCACCCGTCCCGCGATGTCCTGATTGTGAAGGAGGTATTCGGTCATTGAATGCTCTCTTCGAAGCCTTGCGAGCTTATCATCAAAATCGCTGTCTTTCCAGCTTGTAAGTATGCTGCTGAAGTTATACATAATTATCTACTCCCACTGTATTTTCTTTTACTTGTCAACTGGCGGGTAAAATACACCGATTATAACAAACGGATTCGGCGCAATCTTGTGAAACATTACCAAACCTCAATGCCCGTACACGGGGATTTTTAATTTGTCAGCCATGGCGAGTGTTTCGGGCTTATCGATTATGAATGTCTTGCCCGCTTCTACTACCACGCATCCTGCTTTGTTTGTCTTCAGGGATTTTATGGTATCCGCCCCGATGCATGGCACATCAAATCTCATATCCTGCCCGGGTTTTGCGGTTTTTATCAGTGTCCAGCCTCCGCTGCGGCAGAATTTGCCCGCCCGGTCAATCATCTCGGCCGTGCCTTCTATCGCCTCCACAGCTATCACCTCTTTGTTCTTCACGGCGATCGCCTGCCCCACATCAAACTCCCCGAGCTTTTTGACGATATTCCAGCCGTATTCGATATCGCCCATCATCCTGTCGCCAGGCTTTGTTCGGGTCATAACGCCGCTATCTGCGAGATGTTCTCTGCTGTATTGTGTGGAATCTATCAAGGTAATCCCTCCGGTTTGAAGTTCATCGGCAATTGCACTCAAAACTGTATCATCCTGCCAGTCTGAGCGGAGAATTTTGGCAGTGATTCTCAGCACGCGCCAGTCCGGCAGGTACGAAAGCACAAGGTTTAGTATCCCCGCTTTGTGAAGGTCTGCCTTGGCCACTCTGCCAACCATTATCGTTTCTCTGGCCCCGAATCGCCTGAGCCATTTTATCCAAGCCCCGAGCCTGCTTATCGGGACAGGCCTGTAAAAATCGCAAAAATCCGCAAGCTCCGGTTCGGCATTGCCCGCAATAGCCACGCAGGCCGTCTTTTTGCCTGCTTTGCTAATACCCTCGGCTACATTGAAAGGAAGCCTTCCCTGCCCCGCAATCAGTCCTACAACAGATTCATCTGGCAAGCTGCCTGCCAACTTTACTCCTCCCTGCCGGCCTCGAGGGCTTTTATTCGTTTCTCAAGCTGCCTTATCTGTTTGCGCATCTTTGGCACTTTTGGAAGCGAGACATACATTCTCTTTGCTTCGTTTTCTTCTAATGCCGGCTGACCTATAACTCGTTTGCCGTCCGGAATATCGTCCATTATTGCAGATTTCCCGCCAACCATAACTTGATTGCCAACTTTAATATGCCCAACTACCGCAGACTGACCGCCTAAAACGCAGTACTGCCCGAGCTCGGCCGTGCCGGCAATCCCAACCTGAGGGACAAGCATACACCCGCGTCCGATTCGAGCGCCATGGCCGATAACCACGCAGTCGCCGATTTTTGCGCAGTCGCCGATTGTCGTATCCCTCAGCGAACCACGCTCTACAGCTGAGTTCGCTCCTATTTCCACATCATCACCGAGGATGACGCTTTTGATATGCGGGATCTTGTGGTGGAAGCCGTCATTCTCAGCGAACCCGAAGCCGTCCTGCCCTACAGAGCAGTTCGATTGCAGGATTACCCGGCTGCCTATCCGGCATTCCTCAAAGACAACAGCGTTCGGGTAGAGGATGCAGCCTTCGCCCAGCTGTGTTTCCCTGCCCACAAACGCACCGGGATACAGCACGCAGCCCTCGCCTATGACGGCGTTTTCATCGATGAATACGTTTTCGTAAATCGTGCAGCCAGAGCCTATTTCCGCCGATTCGCTTATAAACGCTCTCTCGCTGATTGACGGGGCTCGGTGTTTTCTGTGGCCGAAAATAAACTCAACAATCCTGCAGAAGGCATAATATGGCGAACTGCATATAAGCTGAGCCCTTGCGTTTGTTTCCAATTCCTCCTCGAGGATAACTGCATCGGCCTTTGTATCTTTAAGAAATTTGAAATATTTTCTGTTCGAGAGGAACGTAACCGCACCCTCGCCCGCCTCCTGTATCGGAGCGGCTGTATGTATGATAGTTTCAGGATCGCCTCTTACCTCGCAGCCGAAACGGTCTGCAAGCTGCTGAACCGTATATTTTTGCATATAGCTTTTCCATAAATTAATTTTTGCAGTGCAAATAGTATATACTGTTTAACCAAATTTTCAAGCAATTCAGCGCACACTGCACCGCTCATTTTCGTGCAGCGTGGCAGGCCCGGCGGAGATATTAGCCTTAAAGCTCAGCTTTAAGCTTTGCCTTTTCGAATTCGGCAAAATCTTGAAAATTCACTGTTTCATCACTATTCAGATCAGCATTATAACAGTCATAATAAGTTGAACACACATCTCTGAGCCATTTAGCTGCCAAAAATTCAAGGTCATCCAAATTCAACTGCCCGTCATTATCTAAATCTGCCTGCGGGGCATAGATTTCAAATTCATAAATACTTGGCACAGTTTCGGCGCTGGTAAACAGCAGGCGAACTTTGTCAGATGATACAGGCTCGAAAATATCCGTCTTTTCAGAATTGATATATCCTCCTGTGAAAGCGTCTTTCCAGCCATTGTTATAATACTGAATTTTGTAACTCACGATCCGTTCTCTGAATTCCTTTATCACGGTCTTTCCAAATGTAATCTTCTCGGGGAATTCAAATAACAGCCAAGAATTGCTCACATCTCCAACTCCCGAGTTCCACCGGCTCTGGGAATCTCCGTCATTTACTTCTTCAGCCCCATAACCCACGCCCCAGCTGCTCGAGGCGCTTGCGACGGCTCCAAGTGCCAGATTTAATTTTGGCTCTGGCCTGACCGGCTTTGGGATTTCAGTTTTGGCAAATGCATCTATAACCAGCATATTACTGCTGCTTGACGGATTTTTCTGTTCGGAAACAAGCACTCCCGCATTGTGATAACCAAAGCTCAGGTCATCGGACACATACAAAAGAGTATGCATTTCTCTGTCCGGGTTATAACAGTCCACACTGTCAATTTTTTGCTGTCCGAGGTATATATCCGCTATGCCTCCGTCCGTTCTTTTAGACCCGAAAATTCTGAAACCTTGGCCGAGAAAGCTGAAGCTCATCATCTCTCCGATCTGATCATTATACACGGCACTGCCGCCGAAAAGCTCGCTGTTATTAAAAGAATTCCACCCCCAGCTGTAAACGCTCGAGGCCTTTTCATCCACCATCGACCATCTGCCGATTGGTTTTACAATCAAATTATCAAACTGGTTAAGATCAAAACTGCTTCCAAAACAGCACTGCCCGGCCTTTCGTCTTGAATCTTCTATCTCACAGATCTTCTTTGAATCGAGATAAGTTCTTATTTCGTCGTTGATAAACCGAATTTTCAGATTATGCCATTTACTGCCGTCAAACCCGCTAACACTGCCGCTTTCAATAACACTCTCATCAGCAGCCACGTCATCGTAAGTTATCTTCCAGTCGCCCTGTTTATTTATCACAAAACAGTACCCGCTCTTAACCTGATGATCGCCCTTCCTGCCTCCAATATAAACAAAACCATCTTCAATATAGATATCTGCGTTTAACTCGTAATCCCTCCAGCTCATCTCACCGAACAGCGACATTGCGGCTGAGGGATTCACCTGGGGCCACCATAAATAAGTCTCATTTACCTCCGGTACAATTTGCTCTAAACACAGCCCTTCTCTGTCTCCTTTGCACTCTGCTGTCTCAAATGTACCCTGCATATCCGATAAATACTTCGCTGTCGCTCCAATTTCGTAATTCTCAAAATCCTCACTGTAAGGCATAGGGAAGGTCTCGTAAGAAGGTACTTCGTGAGCGGGCTGTCCCTTTTGCTGTCCGGCAGTCGTGGTTATGGAATACATCGCATCAGCAGTTGTATTCAAAGTAAAGCTGCTGCCTGTTACTTTAATATCCTCAAGCTTTACAAAATAACTGCTTGAAGTTGTTCTCCAGACATGAACGGTATCAGCTGAAACCCCCGTCAAATTAAACTTTATCGTTTCAGGATTTTCGCTGTAAATTATAGTGCTCCAGTTATCAGAATCCGGGTCTTTCAAAGTGGCATAATTACCCGAACCCGATAAATATCCGCACGCATCATTAAGATATTTCCAGCCAACTTCGGTAAACTGAGTGTAATGCGCCACCCCCCACACTGCGGGGTATATTTCGTAGTGATTAGACCATGGCTGGTCTGCTTTAATAAGCCCTGATTTTGTCCAGTTAACACCTTCTGCGCACCCGTCAACAACGTTCCAAACCTGCATATTCGTTATTCTGCCCTTAATATAGAGCCTGTTCATACGCTCAACGATTCCTGTCGCTGCACCCCAGCTGCCGTGGCCTGCCGTATCTCCGCTGCTCCACAGTTTTTTGCCTGTGTCGATTATTTCCTTAGGAGGGTATGAACAAGGAGCATGGGGAGGTTTCTGGTCGATATTGTGTCCGCCGCAGGCATCGACAATTGATTCATACTCTGGATGAGATTCGAATACCTCGAATATTCTCCAAGCCCACCAGCCTCCATCCAGAAGCAGAATATTAAGGTCATAGCTGTTTCTGTTCATTGTAGGGATAAAGGTGTTTTTGCACCACTCAAGATTCTCTTCGATTTCCTCATAGGTACGTATTGTTTCTGTTTTTGTCGGCGTGATCCAGTCTAACTCCACTCCCCATTCATTTTTCGCCTCATCAAGAAACGCCGTAATATAATCAGCTGTATCCTGAGAAAACTGCTCGGTAAACCAATATGGAAAAGCAAAGAGCATACAATCAAATACAATATTGGGATTGCGGTCTTGAGCTTCTTTCATCAGCCAGAATTCATAACCTCGCGAAACAGGGTCGTTAAGTTCATCTCTGGTAATAGCATGGCTTGGTTCAGCACCGGAGGTAGAATTGAAACTCGAACCAATCTCCACACGGAAATGCTGAAGCGAAGCACCGAAATTGGGCTTAAAGAGCATATCGAGTATATCACTTCGACAGGGCTCCTCGTAATCAATCAAAAGCCGCGAATTTCCGCCCGAACTCCACGCACCCATGCCGTCAAAAGTCCTGCCCTCGCTGGATGAATTTACATTTACTGTGGCAGCTGTTAAAGAAACGCTTAGAAAAACTAATAAAGATGCTGCAGCTGCGCTGATATGTTTTATCATATTTCTTTTTCCACTTAAATTATTCTTCACTTTGCTCGGTAAAGATATTGATTCGCTTCTTGTTTTATAATTGTCTCTGGTAAGCACTGCGGAAGCTTCACTCTCAATCCCTGCGGGTTGTTGTTTCTATAGCTATCATTTAGAGCCATAAATCTGAGGCAATTTCATTCTGTATTTATGAACGCTCAGGCAGTATGGTTCTGCACGCTGAAACTACGAAGCGAAGCTCTTTATCAGCGATTCGAGCTTATCAGTATCAAGGCGTTTTTCGTGCAGCGGTTCCGGGCCGGCGGAGATATTCTCCTCGAAGCTCGGCTTCTGTGATTTATAGAATACACCAAGTGCAAGCTTGTCCGTCTTGCAGGCGAGGCTGAATGCCCTGTCTCTCTCAGAGGGGTCGTGGGTATCTTCTAAGCGGTAGGTGTTTTCCTTAAACCACTTATAGTTGTTCACCTTATTGAAGCTCGGGCAGGGCTGAAGCAGGTCAACAAGGGCGTAGCCATTATGCCTAACCGCCTGCTTTATTATATCCTTCGTAAGCTCTTTGTCTGTAATGCTCGTTCTTGCAGCGAAGCCCGCATCAAGCCCAATCGCCACGGCAAGCGGGTTGAACGGCTCAAGCACTACGCCGTTAATCTGAACGCCGGTTTTAAAGCCGGGCCGGCTTGTGGGGGAGGCCTGGCCTTTGGTAAGCCCGTAAACCATATTATCATGCACGATATTGGTGATATTCGGATTCCGGCGAATTGTATGGATAAAGTGGTTTCCGCCTTCGCCGTACATATCGCCGTCGCCGCTTTCAGCTATCACGGTAAGCGAGGGGCTGCTAACCTTTATCGCTGTAGCGGGGGAGAGAGCCCGTCCGTGCAGGCCGTTGAAGAAGTTGGCTTTGAGGTAATGCGGAATCTTTGCCGCCTGACCGATTCCCGAAACCATAACAAGCTGCTCGGGGGAAATCTCAAGCTCTGCAAGCGAATCCTTCAGCACGTCTAAAATCGAAAAGTTCCCGCACCCGGGGCACCACGCAATATCAATATTCCCCATATCAAATTTATCAGCATTCATTTCTCACCTCTTAAAACATCTCGTTAATCTTTTCTGAAAGCGCATCAGCCGCAAACGGCATCCCGTTGTATTTGAGGATCTTCTCATCCGGCTCAAAATCGAGCTGGAGCTTGAGCAGTTTGGCAAACTGCCCTGTGGCATTATTCTCCAAAACGGCCGTTTTCTTCGCTCTTTTCAGCTTTTCAATCGCCTTCTCGGGCACTGGATACACCTGACTGAAATGCAGCATTGCTGTATCGCTTCTGCCGGAAAGCTCAATCGCCTCTTTAACTATATTGTAATTCGAGCCCCAGCATACAATAATATTCTCGTAATCCTCCGCGCCAACAAGAGACGGCTGCACAGTTTCGGCCTTGGCGGCCTCAAGCTTCTTGAGGCGTTTATCGTTCATCTTTACCCTCAGCTCGAGATCTTCTGTTATCCTGCCCTGCTGGTCGTGTTCGTCGCTGTCCTGACAAACCAGCCCCTCTCCGAAACCGGGAACGCCTCTTGGGGAGATGCCGTTTTCAGTGAGCTTATAGCGGAGGTAGTCCTTATCGGTTTTTGTGATATAACTGCTTTTTTTCAGCCCCTCAAGGCTGAATGTTTCGGTGTTGTAGTATGAATCCATAAAGTACTGGTCTGTAAGGATTATCACCGGCACCTGATACTTATCTGCTGTATCGAAGGCCTTTTTCGCAAGGCTGAAGGCCTCGCTGAGCGTTCCCGGGGCAAGGATAATCCGCGGGAATTCGCCGTGGCCGGAGTATAGGGCGAGTTCGAGATCGCCCTGCTCGGTTCTGGTGGGAAGGCCTGTAGCAGGCCCCGGTCTCTGGGCAAGGTGCATCACAAGCGGGCTCTCCATCATCCCCGCAAGGCTCACGCCCTCGCTCATAAGGGCAAAGCCCCCGCCGGAGGTAGTGATCATCGCCCTCGCTCCGGCATACCACGCCCCTACAGCCATATTCACCGCTGCTATCTCGTCCTCGGCCTGCTCTGCTATCAGCCCAAGCCCTCCGCCATTCTGGGCGAGAAACGCGAGAACCGCCGTTGAGGGAGACATCGGATAAGACGATATAAAATTGCATCCGCCCGCAAGAGCTCCCAGCCCGACCGCCTGAGCCCCGTTCACAAGCATTCTGCCCTGAACATCCGGCTCGCCGGAAAGCTTAAGCCCTGCACCGAAATCCTCTGCGGGCTTTTCTGCCATCTCGAAGCCTTTTTGGAGTGCCTGCTGGTTTTTTTCGATTATCTCATCGGATTTGCCGCCGAAAAATCTCTCCAAGGGCTCTTTTACCTCCTCCGCAGGGATCCCCAGCAGCCTGAGCAATGCGCCCACAGCAACAGTGTTGGCATACACCTTTCCGCCGAGGTCTTTCGCTGCCTGCGAGAAGCCGGCCTCAAAGAAGCTGCCTGTATCCCCGAAGCCGGAAAGCACTTCCTTTTCGCCCATTATCACAGTCTCAGGTGAGATGCGTTTTGCGAGGTGGCCGCCTGCGCTTTTGTCCAGCGCCGCCAAAACGTCTATCCTGTTTATAAAGCCTCGCACAGGCTTCGACCCGACACGGATGAGCGTGGAATTTGTTCCGCCCCTGATGCGGGACATATACTCCTTAGTGGCAAATACATTCCAGCCCGAGGCCTTGAGAATTGATGTGAGAAGCTTCTCTACCGTTTGAATACCCTGACCTGCCTGACCGCACAAGACAATAGACACACCTGAGTTTTCACTGCGCAATGCGTTCATCTTTTCTCCCCTTTTCGCTTAAACTAACGCCCGCTGAAGAATAGACAAGCGGGCAAATAATATATTTCCTAACCATATATAGCATTATAAAGCCCTTTGTTCAAGAAAAATCAATTTCTAACTGGCAGATATAAGCGGAAATATTCTTCGCAGGCCTTCTTTGCTTCGTGGTTTAAACAAATCCCCTGCCCTAAAAATTGTGTTTTTTATTTACCACGAAGCCTCGAAACACACGAAGAGGATATTTTGTTGCTTTATTATTCACAGATGGCACAGATTTTATTTGGATTATACCACGAAAAAACGATATTTTATTGGAATTAGTGAAGATTAGCGGCAAGTGGCAAGTGGCGAGTGGCAAGCGGCAAGTGGCAAAATCATAAGCGAAAAATCTTTTCTAAAAGAATGCCTAGCGGGTCCGCCACGGCGAACTCCGCTGTAGTACGGGGGATGTTTAACATTGAGCCTGTCCGCCGCAGGCGGAGAGGTATCGGAGAAATGCAGATAAATGTTCGTTTCGTGAAATCGCAGCGAAGTTTATTATCCACAGATTCTCGCGGATGGCACAGATATTTTTTAATAATGTAAAGCATTGCAATAAAACAATTTATATCAAAATCCTTCGCGCCCTTCATGGTTTAAAAATACTCTGTCAATCCTGTAAAAAATCATAAAAATTTGACGAAATTTTTATTTCAGCCTCGGGAGAAGCGTTTTGCAAGGCATACAACAAATAGCGAGATGAGAAACGTTCCGCTGATCGCCTCGAACATCGCAACCGCCCTTGTGAATGTGTCTGTTGCGTTTGGATAAACATCGCCGAAACCGAGGGTTGTGAATGTGATAACGCTGAAATACATACTCTCGAAGAATGACGTTCCGTTCGGGGAATGCGGACACTCCAAATCGCCCACGCTGAAATAGAGCAATCCGCAGGTGATGATCACTGTTAGTGCAGCGTAAATCACCCTTACGGGCTTTTCGCCGTAGCCGAAGAGCAGATCTCCGAGCAGGTATTCGGGAAGGAGCTTGATGCCCTTTGCGAGCTTTGCTATCTTCTGATTCCTGTCGAGCTTGGCGAAGTTTTTGCCGTAGAACCGGCCTCTCATATTGCATTTTCGCTCTTCGTAGAAGCAGTCGCCTGCAAGTTTGTAGTAGCCGGCTTCATTTGCCGCCTGTTTTACGTAGCGCCAGAAGGTCTCCCCGTCGCCTGAGCATCGCCTTGCGAAGGTTATGTCGTAATGGGTGGGCAGGGATTTGCCCGTGGAATAAACGCCGCTGAAATCCGCTGCGCTGAAGAATACTGATTCCTTGAAGTTTCCGCCTTTGCTCAGCAGGGTGTTTATGAATCTTGCATCTTTCGAAAAGCGGGCGCGGTTGAAAAGGGCGTAGCCGTGGAATTCAACGGTTCTGAACATCGCCTGAGCTCCGAATTTGCAGTCTGTAAAAGCTGCCACGCTGTGAAATTTGCAGCCGTCGAAGCCTGCTCTGCCGTGAAAAACGCTGTCGGCAAAGCGGGTCTGACCATTAAATACGGACATATTGAATACCGCATCCTGCTTGAAAACAATCCGCATAAGGCCTTCATCATCCCATTCCGGTGCAAAAAATACGTTCCCCTCAAACGTGCATTCATTCATAATAATCTTCTGAGTAAATGTGATTATTCTGCACTGATCTTTTACGGATGTTTGGAGGCGGGAAGTGTCGAATTTCTCCTCTTTATCAAAGAATCGGTCAACTTCCAGATCGCCGGAAACCGTGCATCTGAGAAGGCTGATATCCTGCCCGTCCGCGAGGGCCTGCAAAACCTGCGAGGCTGTAAGACGCTGATGTTCTCTTCTGAATTCCATAACTGTATTTGAATGTATTTGCAATGAAAATTCAACAAATTAATTTAAATAATCTGTTAAACCAAAGGCCTCGGGACACCTTATCCTGCAGAATGTTTTATCGCAGCGTTTGCTTATTTGCCGAAATGCCTTACAAGCCTGTTGTACTGGCTTTTGGTTATTGTAATCATACATCCATGACGGACTTTTTCGGGCAGGGAGTATTTGTCCCAGTTTTTGTGGTCGGTGTAGCCGGAGATCTGATGCCACGGCCCATCCATCGAATCAGCCACTGAAAGCCCGTATGAAACGCCCGGATACTGCTCGTAGTATAGATACCAAGCTGTACCGTCCGGCGAGGGGATTAGCGTTGGCGCCTCGCGGAAATTCGGGCTTATCGGCTCGGAGGGCTTAGAATACGGCCCGAGCATCGATTTTGAGCTGCATATTCGGATGGTTTTGCCGGTAGGCCAGTCGAGGGTGGGATAGCGTTCGTCTTTGATGATTGCGTAATACCGCCCGTTAATCCTGCGCACGATGGTGTCGATTGTGGCCATATCCCAAGAATTGAACAGCCTGCGCGGCGGCGAATCGAACTCTTTGAGGTCTTCAGAGAGAAGATACAGCGTTCGCTGGCTCGCCCAATACGGCTCGGGCAGGCTCGGATCTACGCCTCTGTGCGGTGTGTGCCAAGTGAGAAGGTACTGCTGGGAAGGTTTGTCGTAGTAAAGCTTCGGGGCTCCGATACGCTGCATTGCCTTCTCGTAGTTGGGGGTTTCTTCGAGGTTCGGATCGAGCCTGCTGTAAAACTCCCAGTCGATCAGGTTATCTGACACCCAGAAGTTGATATCCGGCGAGGGGTCGCTTTCATTGCCCACAATATAATAGCGTCCGTCGCGGCCCTTGCATATATCGGCGTGGCCGTGGTAGGGCTCGTAAACGCGCTTGCCGTCGTTGAGCAGCTCCCAGTTCAGCCCGTCGGTGCTTACGGAATAATAAAGCTCCCCGTAGTCCCCGTGCATCATATGGGCGAAAAGATACGCCTCGTTTACCGGCTTCTCGCCAGGGGCAGTCTGCCCGGGCGGGTCCGGCAGAGCAAACGCAAATACAGGGAAAAGCAGAAGTATAAATAAAGCCGCAGTTTTGCAGTTCATAAAAACGCCTTTCATAAAAGCTGGTGTAAGTAGCCGCTTAAGAAATATAAATCTTAAGTTTTTTAATCAATGGACACGATTATAGCAAACTTGAATTTTAATTTGAAGCGCAACGCTTTGCTAATTTAATCAGCCCGCCTGAGGCGGGCTGGAGTTTATCGCTTTAGGCAAACCTGGGAATTTCATAGGCAAGGCGGTTTTTAGGCCGCCTTTTCCCAAGTTTGACAGTTGCAGCGCTCGGGTTGCTCTCCAGCATAGCCCTATCCCCTGCAGCAGCGATTTAATTATAACAGCAGAGCAAGCATAGAAAAGTAAAAAAAAGAGTGCCCATTACGGGTGTTTCCGATAGAATGTTTTTTACGAAAAATACTCTATTTAAGGAACCGCAATGGGCTACAAACATCTTAACATCAATGAAAGAGAATGCATACTAAAAATGCAGGCAAAAGGAAAAAAATTATCTCAGATTGCCGAATATCTCGGCAGAAACAAGGGCACGATAAGTCGAGAATTGAGTCGCAATGTCTCTTCAACTGGGGATTACAAACCGCACCTTGCCCTTGGATATTACAACAAACGCAGAGTCGCATCCAAACGCCCTTATCGCTTGGAGCAGAACGGCCGATTGTGCCGGCTTGTAATCAATAAACTTGAACAATATCACTCGCCCGAGCAGATATCCGCTCGCCTTAAAATTGATTATCCCTACGAGCAGGAAATGCGCGTAAGTCATTTAACCATATATAGTTGGATAAAGAGAGATAAAGCTGCCGGCGGCGATTATTATAAGTATTTGAGGCAAGGACATCGTAAAAGGAGAAAGAAACACGGCAGCAGCGACAAACGTGGCCGGATACCGGAGAGAGCTCCGATCAGTGAACGTCCGGCTGTTGTTGATAAACGCAGCCGCATTGGCGACTGGGAAGGTGATACCGTAAGCGGCAAGGGGCACAGTTCGTTTGTTGCCACCCATGTAGAGCGGAAAACCCGCTACCTGCTGGTCGGTAAAATGGATGACAAGAGTGCAGCCAGTATGAACGTTACTACCAAGAGAATATTCAGGAAAATTCCTAAGTTCAAACGAAAGACACTAACGGTTGATAACGGCAAGGAATTTGGCGGATTTAAGGAGATGGAAAGAATGGTCGGTCTATGCTGCTACTTTGCTGATCCGTACAGCTCATATCAGCGTGGTACGAACGAAAATACCAACGGACTGCTGCGTCAGTTTTTTCCAAAAGGTACTGATTTTAAGAAAGTAAGCAAAGCAGAAATTGACAAAGCCGTATCCTTAATCAATAATAGGCCAAGGAAATGCTTAAACTATCGGACACCAAATGAGATGCTCTGGAGCGGATAAAAATGTTGCGCTTCAGATTTTATTCTAAGAAATTTTGAGTTCTCAACAATTTCTTTTTTTATTTGTTCGTTTATGTTTTTAGCTGTTCGATATTCTTTAGAGGTGCCTCCACGGGTTGAGGGGTTTATTTTTTGCTTAAGACTTTGGTCAACTTGATCTTCTAAACGTTTTACAAACTGTGAATTACCTGCATCTCTAACAGCAGGAATCAACACAACATCAACCTTCTTTTTAAGTTCTTCTAATAAATCATAAGCATGCTCGTTTGCTTTTTCGTTTTGTTTAGGTTCTCCATAGTTTAGCCTTAGTTTATTAGCTGATTTTAAATAAGATAATCTGATTTTAGCTTTTCCGTCCTTATTGCAGCCGTATTTCTTAAACTTTCTTTTGTCGTAGACCTTAATTATCAATGAAAATCTTCTCGCTTTATGATGACTCTCATTCGCAGGCTTCCAAAAAGCTTTTTCTTCAACATTGAGTTGTCTTTTACTTAACAATAACTCTTTGTCAGTATTGTTAAAAAGGTGTTCTAGCATTTTAAGAACAGATGATTTGCCCTCGTTATTTTCACCAACCAATAAAGTAAATTTATGAAAATATAAAGTAGTATTGGTATAGTTTCTTAAGTTTTGAACCTTGCAGCCTAAAATTTCTATATCATTCATATAAAGTCCTTTTTTAGTTCGATTTCTGGAAATGCAAAAAGAAATCTACAAAATCTACTCATTTTTTGTAACCTTGACGAGCATTTCGAGTTCTTCGGGGTGGTGTGAGTATGCCTTTGCGCTGGAAACGCCGATATGTTCTTCATTTATGAGTCTTGCCAGAGACATATTGTAGCTGTGCATCCCGTCGCTTCCGTCTTTTATCACATCCGAGAGCTGCGATTCCTTCTCCTCATCCCTTAGATACTGCCTCACCGAGGGGGTATTCACAAACACCTCGGTCGCTGGTATCACGCCGAAGCCTTTCTTTTCCGAGGGCAGGAGCATCTGGTTCATAATAGCGAGCAGGTTGTAGCTGAGGTTGAGCCTCACGGCATCGTGCTCTGCTTCGGTGAAGAAGTTGAGGATTCTGCTGAATGTCCAAGCTGCTGTTGCCGTATGCAGAGAAGTGAGTACGAGGTGTCCCGTTTCGGCTGCCATAATAGCCGCATGCACTGTTTCAGCGTCCCGCATTTCGCCAATCATAATTACGTTTGGGTCTTCCCTCAGCACAGCTCGAAGTGCCTGAGCGTAGTCCTTGAAATCCAAGCCGAGCTCTCTTTGGTGGATAAGCCCCTTTGTATTGCGGAACACATACTCCACCGGATCTTCGATTGTAACGATGTGTTTCTCGGGGTATCTGCCGAGATAGCCCACCATTGCGGCGAGAGTTGAGGATTTACCGCTGCCAGTTTCCCCGCCAACAATCACAATCCCCTTCTGCTCGGGATTCTCCATCACTTTTTGGTAGATTGGGGGGAGGTTGAGGTCTTCAAATGAGGGAATCTTATAGCTGATTCTTCGCATAGCAGCGGCTGGTTTGCCCATGGATGTGTACACCTGCATACGGTATCTTATGGGTTTGCCGTCGTATTCGGTTTCGTAGGAATAGTCAACAGAGCCGTTTTCCTCAAGCAGTTTCTGGCAGCGCTGCTTTTGGCTCTCCTTCAGAGTCTGATCCATAATGCTTCGAACAGTTTTTTCGCTCAAGATAGACTCCTCACCTCCCATAGCGTGCAGAGATCCGTTGATGCGGAGCCGCAGTTTCCTGCCTGCGCTCAAATGAATATCGGAAGAATTGTACTTCTCGGCCGCCGCTATTATGCTGTCCAGCATAGACATATTGTTCTCCTGTATTAAACCATACACAAATCGAATTATCGCCCTTCCGGCAGGGCAATACAAAGCCTCGGGCTCAATGCCCGCAATTATTCTAACATAAATCGCTCAGTATTGAAAATTTCGTCCTGTCCGGCTCTGTCAAAGAGCTTGCAGGGCGTTTTTAAGCGCTTATAAGGCTCTAAATTTGTTTACAGAAGAATCAGGTTTCGCTCAGCTTTTTTGTGCAGGTTTGCCTCTGCTCTGGTCTGCGGCGTGTTCTGCGGGCTCGAATTTTGCGAAAATCATCCTGCCTGCGGAGGTCTGCAGCGAGCTTGTAACGATAGCCGGCACTGTCTCGCCGATCATATCGCTGGTTTCTTCCACTACCACCATCGTTCCGTCTTCGAGGTATCCGATGCCCTGTTTGCGTTCTTCGCCCTTCTTTATTATCCGAACCTTCAGCGGCTCGCCCGGAAGAACAACTGGCTTGATGGCCTTCGCGATGTCGTTTATGTTCACCACATCCACCTGACGCACCATCGCCACCTTACCGAGGTTGTAGTCTGTAGTAACGAGGCGTCCGTCGCAGTTTTTGGTGAAGGCAACGAGCTTCTGATCTACAGGAGCGTGGAATTCGATTCCCGGAGGAGGGGTATCATCGATGTTTATCTCCACAACCGGCTCGGACTGAAGCTGGGCTATCATATCCAGCCCCCTTCTGCCTCTTGTCCGCTTGAGTTTATCGGGGGAATCCGAGAGCAGCTGGAGCTCGTTGAGTATAAACCGAGGCACGATAAACGGAGCATCGAAAACCTTTGTCTGTGCGAGCTCGAAGATCCTTCCGTCAACTATCACAGATGAATCCAGCACCAGCGGCCTAACGCCCTTTGTCTGACGTGAAAACTCCACATACGGAATCACAAACCGAACATCATCCTTGGTACGCATCACGATGCTTATCGTAAGGTAGCAGATGCAGATGCTTACAATCCAGCGGGTTGTCCCGAGCGCCTGCTCGTTCATCCCGATATTGTAAAGGTCGTTAACCGTTGAAATTACAGGCGTGATTGCTGAGCTTATCAGCATACCCACAAGAAGCCCGAAGAATATGCTCGTAAGCGAGGAGAGGTGTTTTTTGGGGGTAAGCCAGTCTATAACTATAACAACAATAGCCAGTATCATTGCAAGGAAATAGCCTGTAAGAAGCTTTGGCTGATTGAGAACACCTGTTTCCTGAGCATTATCTATTGCGAGGAACAAAACAGCAAGGATTATAGTAAAGAAAAGACCGCGAATAAAGTAAAGAAGCATTTAGAAACTCCCAGCGAAGAAATAATATAAAGTTATTAAATAAAATGCGGTTAAATTCTACCCCCACGGCTTGATAACGTCAAACAAATTCCCCCTTCTGAAAACCTTAGCGGTTTTCAGTTATCCAAAGCTCAAACAGAACCGCAGCTGAAATCAGCTGTCTAAATCTATCGGCTCGTAATCAGGGTGCTTGGCTCTTTCTACCTCTTCGTGGTATGCCTTTAATATCGCATCCTGTATTTTGTCTCTGCATTCAGAGTTTATAGGGTGCGCGATATCGGCATGGAGCTTCGACCTTCCGGCAGAATCTTTCTTTGTTCTGTCTTCTTGAAGCTTCTTTCCGCAGCCGCTGCAGAATCTTGCACGCAGGCTGTTTTTAGCGCCGCAGTCAGGACAATGATCGCTCATCTTTCTTGAAGGCATTGCAACAAACAATCCGCTGCTGCCTTCGATGATCTTTATGTCCCTAACGACAAACTCCCCTTCCATTGTAATAGAACAAAAGGCCTTCAGCCTCTCATCCTTGTTTTCAACCAACTTTACGCGAACTTCGCTGATTTCCATAGTTCCACCTCGTAGTTTTTACCAACTGTTGGAAGACACTAACCTGCTGCCGCCAAGGGCAGAGTAGTTTTTGATTTTCGCATTTTTTTTGTAATTTTCAAGTTTATTTATGGTAAAAAAGCGGTAAAACGCAGATCCGCTCCCGCTGAGAGCAAGTTTTTCGCCATTATTCTGCATTTCGGCAAATTCTTCCGCCTCGGGAAAGGCCTTAAAGCAGGCTCTCTCAAGCATATTTATTCCGAGGCGGCAGATCTTTTCCGCATAACCCTGCTTCAGGGCATAATTAACTTCTGACAGTTTTTCTTCGTATTCTTTTTCCGAATGTTTGTATTTTGAGTACACTTTTGCGGTAGAGCAGGTGAAATCGGGCACAAAAATCTGAAAAACAATATCTGAAAGCGGCAAATCAACCGCCTGCACCTTCTCGCCTCTGCCTGTGCATCTGGCGGCAGGGCTTGCCTGCAGGAAAAACGGTATATCGCTGCCGAGTTTGCAGGCAGCAGAATGTTTGAACTCGCTGGAGAGATTGAGGCTGAAGAAGCTGTCGATCCCGTCGATGGCTGCTGCGCAGTCGCTGGATGCGCTGCCAAGGCCTGTGCCTGCGGGGATATTCTTTGTGAGTGTGATTTTCAGATTCGGCTCGCTCAGGCCAAGCTCGCTGAAGATCAGCTTTCCTGCCTTTAGTACGAGGTTGGATTCGTCCTCCGGAGCCCAGAATCTACCTCTGCATTCAAGCTCAATTCCGGGCGAGGAGCCCTCCTCGAGGCGAAGCGAATCATACCAGCTCACTTTCGTCATAAGCGTGTCTATCTCGTGAAAGCCGTCTGAACGCTTTCCTGCAATAAGCAGAAACAGATTAAGCTTTGCAGGCGCATTAACCACAAGACAGCTGCCTTGGTACTCATATTTTTCCTTATGGGGCATGGGCTCCATATTATTCCCTTTTGCTTTAATCTAAAGGCTTTGGAGCTATTCTATTTCCAGCTTCATGCCTGCAAAGCCCTGCTGAACTTCGCAGTTCAGGTTGTTTTTCAGGTATTCAGCGGCATAATCGCCTGTGCAGTGGCAGGGGACAAGGCATTTGATGTCCATCTGGCTTAAGTCTTCAACTGTCCCCCTGAGCCTCTCTTGGCCTGCATGTACGAGGTGCATTCCTCCAACAACAGTGTCTATCTTAGTTTTTTCGGATATGTCCTGTATTCTGCGGATAGTATTAACTATTCCCGAATGGCAGCAGCCAAGAACAATCACAAGGCCGCGGGGAGTTTCCGCCCAAAGAGAAATATCATCTTCCAGCTCGTCGATATATCTGCCTTCACGATCTAAGAAGAAATTTCCGCCTGTGTCTTCGAAGGCGGTTATTCTGGGTACAGTTCCTGTGAGGTTTATTCCGCCCGGGATTGTCAGGGGCTGTTCATACCAGATTTTTCTCTCTGTGGGCAGATTCTCTATCGCCTTCTTAATTTCCTCCTGCACAGCCACCGAGTGTGCACCGAGGGTTTTGAGGCTGTATCTGGCCTTGAGCAGGCCTTCATGGCAGTAGAGCTTTGCTTTTTCTGCTCTTTTGAGCACATAACCGAGCCCGCCTGTATGGTCATAATGGCCGTGGCTGAGAACTATGTAATCAATGGAGGATAAATCAACCCCAAGATTATCTGCATTCTCTGCCAGAAGCTCAGTCTGCCCTGCATCAAAGAGCACCTTCGAGCCTCCGGCCTCTAAAAACATAGACAGGCCGTGTTCGGAGCCTAATCCTTCTGCTGAATTATTGTCCACAAGTATCGTAATTTTCATAAAAGTTCCTCTTTCAGCTTTCTTGGTTTGAACAGATTATAACAAAACCGCCAATCAAACCAATCCTTTAAAAACAAAGCCGCCGGCAAGCTATGCAAGCCGGCAGCTCTGCGCAATTAGGGGAAACATTTGGATGATAAACCGAATCAGTTATTAAACCATAAGTTTAATGATCGCATAAATTTGAGCCTGTTGTAAGTGTGTTCTCAAGGTATGCCTTTACAACGTTCTCAGGCGTATCAGATTCGGCACCTACTATCACCTCAATATTGTTATCATTAAAAAGTTTCTGCGCTCTCTGCCCCATGCCCCCGGCAATTATCAAATCAGCTCCAAGGTCGTGAAGCCATTTCGGCAGAACTCCCGGTTCGTGGGGCGGCGGCTGGGTGTATTCAGTTTCTTTTATCTCTCTTGAATTTTCATCCGCCTCCACAAGAGCAAAGCTCTGGCAATGTCCAAAGTGAAGACTCAGTTTTCCGTTTACAACGGGCAGTGCTATTTTCATTTATTCGATCCTTAAAATTTCAGGTTATCTCTGTTACAGCTTTTTGGTAATTAAGTATTGCTTCTTTCAGTGCGGCGATTGCATTTTCTGTGCATCCAGCGGCTGTTTTTAAGTCTGCATAATCTTTCAGCTCGTTTTGACTGAATGAGTATGCCCTGCTGAGCTTCATTCCCTCTGCGATCTCAGCAAGAGCCGAACACGAAAGCATACATTCTTTACTGTTGCTAGTTATGAAGGCTGCCTGGACGATTTGTTCATTTTGAACATTTATCCAGAACTCTGCAAATCCCCCATCGCTTGAATAGACTCTTGCATTTCCCGAGGCGTTTTTCAGCGGGCCGAAATTATGCGGGACAGTCTTGGATTTTATTTTAGTATCTGTGAACACAATTTCCCCCAAATTTCTTTAATGTTAGTTTTCAGCTCTTCGCTTCCGCTCTCTATAACGCTTTTTCCCTGAACCTGAGCAGCTGTAATCTCTTTTGTGTACGGCACTTTCCCAACGAAATGACATCCGCTTTCTTCCGCTATTTTCTCAATCTGCTTTGTGTTTTCAGGGTTTAGGTCCCATTTATTCACGCATATAAACGTTGGCACATCAAAGTGTTTGGTTAGGCTTCTAACCCGCTCGAGGTCGTGTATGCCGGACATCGTAGGCTCTGTTACCACAAGAACTGCGTCTGTGCCGGTGATCGAGGCTATCACGGGGCAGCCTGTCCCTGGAGGCCCGTCAACCACGATAAGCTCGGAATTCTGCTCCTGGGCGAGCTTTCTGGCCTCTTCCCGAACCACGCTCACCAGTTTGCCCGAGTTTTCAGCAGCTATACCCAGCTTTGCATGCACCATCGGGCCGAATCTTGTATCTGAGATGAACCACTGTCCGCAGCTGCTCTCGGGGAAATCAACAGCATCGGCAGGGCATATCTCAACGCACACCCCGCATCCCTCGCACATCGAACTGTCCACGCGGTACTGCCCAACATCGACTCTGTTTATTGCATCGAAGCGGCATTTCTGCCAGCAAGCACCGCATCCGAGGCACTTATCCTCATCGATTATCGCCTCATTGCCCGAGATAAAATCTGTTGTCTGTTTTACATTCGGCTCAAGGATCAGGTGCAGATCGGCAGCATCAACATCGCAGTCTGCAAGTACGGATTTCTCCGCAAGGGCTGCAAACGAGCTTGTAAGGCTTGTTTTGCCGGTTCCGCCTTTTCCGCTTATCACTACCAGCTCTTTCATCTGCTCACCTCCGCTGCTGTCTGTTCTATCTCGCTGATAAGCCCTTTGAGCCTGTCTTCAAGCCCCGGAACAGAATCGGCCATATCCGCTCCCTTTGAATACGCCTCTGCAAGCTCTCTTGACTCGGGGATCTCGAGCAGGAGATTTATCCCTTCGTTTGTGCAGTAATCCACAACGCGGCCGTCTCCGCTGTCTGAGCGGTTTATCACTACGCCGAACGGGATTCCCAGCTCCCGCACAGTTTCCACTGCGAGGATAAGGTCGTTGAGCCCGAAGGGGGTTGGCTCGGTTACGAGGATTACAAAATCCGCCCCCTGAACAGCTGTAATCATAGGGCAGGAGTTCCCGGGCGGGCAGTCTATAATATTCAGGGCATCTTCTCTGGAGTATTTCTTCACTTCCCTTATAACAGGCGGCGCCATCGCGTTTCCGATATCCAGAAGCCCTTCTGCTGTGCTGATTTTGCCTGCCTCGCCGACGGCTATCGAGCCGGCCTTCCTGCCAACTTCCGTTATCGCCTTGGCCGGACAAACCATCTCGCAGCCTCCGCACCCGTGGCAGAGCTCGGGGAAAACGATCGGTTTTCCGCCCGCTATTGCTATTGCATTGAAGTTGCAGAATTCTGCGCACTTCCCGCACCCGTCGCAGCGGTCTTCATCCACCTGCGGAACGGGAGTTTTAACGGTTGCGTAATTTACGATCTCGGGCTTTAGGAATATATTGCCGTTCGGCTCCTCGACATCGCAGTCTAAATAAACCGACGGGCCTTCATAAGCCCTTGCCAAAGATACCGACAGCGTTGTCTTGCCGGTTCCGCCTTTTCCTGATGCTACAGCTAAACGCATTGCTCCTGGCTGCCTTTCTTAATTAACTCTCTGGATGTAACTATCCAATTGCCGTATTCAAGTCCATACTTATCAGCAATCACGCTGCACTTAACCTGAAAGAGAAAATACACGTTCCTTTCGCATTCGTTCAGGGTCTCGAAGTTTCCCTGTCCTTTGGAAATCACCACATCAGCCCTGCTGTATATATTGAGAAACTCCTCACTGCATGCTGAGAGCACCGTGCCCGGGATGTCTGCCCCGTTTGGGACTATCCTTGCAACCTTTTCAATGCCTGCCTCGCGGGCTTCCAGCTCGGTGGCATCATTGATTATGGGCGAGCCTTTCACGGCATAGCTCACCTCTGCACTTCCGGGAAACTGCTCTATCAGGAGCTTATCGAAAACAGTCTCTCCTGCATTATCTCCCAGAATCAGCACTTCGCCTGCCTGCTCGATATCTGCATACAGAATGTCAACCGCTTCAGAATCCAGAGGCTGATACTGAACCTTGTCAAAAGAGGCCTCGATTACGCTCTCATCCCAGTCTGAACGTGCACCGAAATCAAGGATATTGCCTGCAATCGCAAAGCGTATCGCTGTTTCGAAAGGCCTTTCGCTGCCTGCAATGAGCCCTTCTGCCTTCCCTGCCACCTCTTTTGCGTGGAGGGTGGATTTTTCCTTGAGCTTTTTGTACGGGTCCGGGCTGGCGGTTTCCTCACGCACTATTCTGTGGACAATCTGAGCCATCTCGGGGGGAGTGAGCTCGAGGCTGAAATCCGATGCTGCCAGCAGAACGCGTTTTAGAATATGCTCGATAGTTTTCTCATCGCAGCCTATCATTCTGCCGGCATCGAGTGCCTGACGCACAAAACAGGGTATGCAGTCCAGTGAAGTTTTCATCAGATCCAGTGTCCTTCCACATCTGCCCGAGAGGCTTTAGCAAGCTTTCCGGTTTTGAAAAGGTCTATCGCTTCTTCGACAGTTTGAGCCTGAGTTGTGTAAACCTCAACGCCTGCCTGCGAGAGCACATGAAATGCCTTCGGTCCGCAGTGGCCTGTTATAACCGCCTGCACACCCGAATCAGCGACATTCTGCGCCGCTTGAACGCCTGCTCCCTGAGCTGCACTCAAGTTTTGTGTATTGTCTTTATATTCAAGGCTGTGTGTTTCAGTGTCGTAGATTAGAAATCCTGCGGCTCTGCCGAACCTGCGGTCAACCGCACTGCTGTATGTTTTACCGTTTGCTGTGATTGCTGCTTTCATTTCGATTTCCTGTCCAAATGTTCTCTTAATTGCTTTTATAAGAGAATCAGGCCCTCCGGCAGGGGCACCGGAGAACCTAACCTCTGTTATATAGAAAGGGTAAACCGATTTATCTAAACCGTGGATCGGCTATTTGAGCGATTCGAGCCTCTTTTCAATTTGGCTCATCTGCTCTTTCAGCTGGCTTAAATTATCTTCTAAAACCTGCTTCTCAGTTTCCGAGTCCAACTGAGGCTGGCCGTAGGCAGGGGCGTTGTATGCGCCATAGGGCGGAGCCTGTTGCGCCCCGCGTCCGAAGCCGAAGCCTCTGCCGAAACCCCTGCCGAGGCCGCGTCCGCCGCCTCTGAATCCAAAACCGAAACCGTTCATAAATCCCGGTACAGGGCTGCCTGTGCAGTATCCAGCTGCTCTTCCTGTCATTGGCCCGAGTCCTGCTGGGCCTGTTCTGTCTCCTCTTGGCATAATAAACTCTCCTTTCGTAAAGTTTTAATTCAAAAGTCCTGTCTTCTTTGATTAAGCCCTTTTCCAGCTTTGCCTTTGCGTCTTCGCCGGCCGCCTCTTCTGCCGCGGCAGCCGGGCATGGCAAAGCTTGCTGCGGTGAGGCTGTTACTCAGCCAGCCCGAGAGCACCTGCTCCACATCGCCGGCTATAAATCCCATAACCTCCATCCCGCTGCTGAGGGCAAATTCCTGGACAGGCCGAGATATTGCTCCGCAAATCAAGCTCTCTACTCCTATTTCCGCAAGGAACGATACCTTTTCAAAGGGGCTGGTTCCCGGCAGAATCACCTCGGTTCTTGAAAGTTCACCGCCTTCTGGCGGAACGTCAACTATTACCGCTTTGCCGGCGGCATCAAATACCGGAGCAATCCGGCCTGCCCATATTGTAATTGCTAATTTCATACCGCTTTTGTTTAATCAAGAGGCGTGCCAAAAGGGCAAAAAAATGCAATAAATTTTGTAAAGCATTAAATGCCAGAACCTTATAGAAAGCTGTCTTGTGATGTTTCATTTTCTTATTGAGGCTTGAACGGCGCAATAATGCAACGTTGCTGCACCGGCATAGTTGCAACAATGCAACTAATTTATTCTATCCCGAGCCTGCTGAGCTTACGGTAGAGTGTGGTTTTGTGTATGCCGAGCTCTTTAGCAGCGGCGGTTTTGTTTCCGTTGTTTCTTTTGATAGCAGAGATGATGGCGTTTTTCTCGCTTTGGTCTGTCTGCATGCGAATGGATCTGCCCTCTGCCCTTTCTTCTGTTTTTCCAAATATACCCTCAGGCAGGTGCGAGAGGGAAATTCTTTTGGTTCCGCATAAAACAAACGCCCTTTCGATAGTGTTCTCGAGCTCTCGTACGTTCCCGGGCCAGCTGTAATTCAGGAATGCCGAATACACCTCCGGCGTAATTCCGGGCACTTCCCTGCCGTAGAGACAGTTGTACTTCTCCACAAAATGATCAGCGAGCAGAGGAATATCTTCCTTTCTGTCTCTAAGTGGCGGGAGGCTGAGGGTTATCACGTTGATTCGGTAGTAGAGGTCTTGTCGAAAGCTGCCCCTTTCCACGAGTTTTGAGAGGTCCTGATTTGTGGCTGCTATAACTCGCGCCCTGGTTTTTTCGGTTTGATTGCTTCCGAGCGGTTCGTAGCAGCGTTCCTGCAGAACGCGCAGGAGCCGAACCTGCATAGCGGGGCTTACCTCCCCTATCTCATCGAGGAAGATAGTTCCCTGCCCGGCAGCTGCGAAACGTCCGGGTTTGTCGGTATCTGCGCCGGTGAACGCACCTTTCTTATAGCCGAAAAGCTCGGATTCAAGCAGAGAATCGGGCAGAGCTCCGCAGTTTACAGCGACAAACGGGGATTTGCTGCGCGGCCCCATCTCGTGGATCGCCTTGGCGAGAACCTCTTTGCCCGAGCCGGTTTCCCCTGCGATCAGAACCGTGCTGGGGCTTCCTGCCACTGCCCTTGCAAGCTCCATTACTGAGCACATCGAGCTGCTGTGGCTGATGAAGCCGCCAAGGCTGCACTTGCCCTTCAGCTCACTGCGCAGGGTTTCAATCTCGCTTAGATCGCGGAAGGTTTCAGCACCGCCGATTATTTTGCCGTTCTCATCACGCAAAACAGCCGTTGACACGCTAACGGGGATGCGGTTTCCCTCTGCGTCAACTATATATCCTGTGCGGTTTATCAGTGGTTTGCCGGTTTCGAGGGTTTCTCGAAGTGCGCACTGCGCCTCGCACATATTCGAGCGGAATACATCCCAGCAGAAACTCCCTACCGCATCCTCTCGGGATATTCCGGTTATCTGCTCAGCAGCGCGGTTGAATGAGCATACCAGCCAGTTCAGGTCAACCGTGAAAACCCCGTCGGAGATGCTGTCTAATACGGCATCGCCGCAGGCGGTGAAGGCTGGTTTGCGTTTTGAGTTGTCCATGTTACAGCTTGGGATTCCTTAAAGCCCGGCCGAGATTCAGCATTCGGCGCTGATAAGCTCGGGAAGCTCATTAAGAGAATTTATCACCCTTGCGTTTTCCGGGATCTTTTTGCCCTCATTGGTATGAGCTTTCTTGAGCACAGGGAGCATCCCGCAACCTATCGACCCGGCTATATCAGTTTCGACCTTATCGCCCACAAACACAATCTCGCTGAAATCAGCTCCAATTTTATCTGCGGCCGATTCGAATATTCGTTTGTCCGGTTTCCGGAATTTGTAGTTGCACGAGTAAACCCGTACGGGGAAATGCTTTAAGATATTTAGTTCTCTGAGGTGATGGTCGAGAGCTTCTGCGCCTGCGTATGTATTGGATACTATCCCAAGGCTCAGCCCCATTTTTTCGAGCTTGGTTATTGTTTCGCGGAAATTTTTTTCTATATGACCGATTTCCATAAGCGGGCTGTACCATATACGAAGCAGCTCGAGCCACTGCTGCTGGCTGAGCTGATGGCCGAATTTCCTGCCGGTTTTCTTCAATACATCCATCGCATCGAAATCGTTGCCCGTTATATCAGACCAGATCAGCTTGAGCTTGATGGTAATCAGGATTCGCCTGATATAATTCTTCATCGACGGAAGCCTCTGGCCGAGACTGGATAGATACTGGTAGCTCTCGCCGCAGGCCTTCTTGATAAGCGCTTTCTGGTCGAACGGGCCGAAGTTTACTATCGTATCTCCAAAATCAAATAAAACCGCTCTGTATTTCACCTATTCACCTGAATCTTAATTTTATTTCAGCTCTTAATTCTTTCCGATTTTACCCCGCAAAGCGGGTGAGAAAACCGGAAAATCGTTTCTTCTTCCCGCCGCTGGAGATGCTTTCACTGCTTCTATTATATTTTTTTCGCCTTCTGCTTCAATAACCCTTATTCAGCCAGCACTGCTAAAGTGGGCGACAATATTTTCCGGCAGGGCTTTGCAGACCCGGGGATGAACTCCTTCGCCCACTACTCATTTGGAGCTGTATGCCAGTGGATCTATGAAACGATAGGCGGAATCAAAACCGGCGGGAATGCCTTCAGGAAAATAATCATTCAGCCAAAACCAGGAGGAAATCTCGACTGGGCAAAAACTTCATACCGCTCAATCAGAGGAGAGATTAAAACCGAATGGAAAATCGAGGACGGAAAGTTCATTCTTGATGTGGTGATCCCCGCAAACACAGCAGCAGATGTGTATCTGCCAACCGAAAACATTGAAAGTATTAGGCAGAACGGCCATAGAATCGAAAACGCAGAACCCGCTCAGGAAGCGGCGATTGTTCATATCGGCTCGGGCAAATACCGCTTTGAATCGAGAATATAAACGCGCTTAAGCCTATGATTTGAATATGCCGGCGAAGCCAGGAAAGGAGCGGAGCACTTGGCCCCGCTCTCTTTGGTTATTGCATTTGCTGAGTGATTACTGAGCGGCTTCTTCGAGGCTAACCTGCATAATATCGGCAAGTTTATCGGCGATAGCAGTATTTTCGTAGTAGCCGTCGAATTTCCACTGTCCAGAACCTAAAGCCATTACCGGTACCGGAACTGCGGTGTGGCTGTATGAAGTCCATGCCAGACCGGCATTGCGGTTCATAATGTGAGTTACTGCAACTCTGAGCGGGTCGTAGTAGCCGTAGAGCTTCCAGTTTTCGCTGCTGTCCGGAACAGCATTTCCGCCCATTGTCTCATCGTAAGCATCCTCGAGCTGAGCTCTGTCGAAATCTGATACCGCGTCGTAGTCGAGGCCGAAGGCGTTTTCGATTTTGTCTTTGATATCCTGATTCATATCTACAGAGTTATCCCAAGGGTCCTGTCCGTAAACAGACTTGTGGTCTGCCAGCGGGCCTGCTACAAACGCATCGCAAGACATTGTCTGATTCTCGAATACTTCGTAGAAGGTGTCGTAGCCTGTTCCTGCAGCGCCGAGGGTCATACCGCCGCATTCGTGGTCGCCTGAAACAACGATGAGCGTCTCATCTGGGTGTTCGAGATAAAAATCGTAGGCCTCTGCTACTGCATTATCGAAAGCGATTGTATCTTCGATAGCGGTAACAGCGTCGTTGGCGTGGCATGCCCAGTCGATCTTCCCGCCTTCAACCATCAGGAAGAAGCCGTTTGAATTTTCAAGAAGCCTGATGCCTTCTGATGTGTAATCTGCGATAGAGGCATCTGCGGGGTCTCTGTCTATATCATACGGAAGTGCCCAAGACCCGTCGATGTAGTCTTTGCTGTAAGCGAATACCTTCTCGCCAGGCGCAGCAGCTTCAAGCTCAGCCTTATTCTCGCAAACTGTGTAGCCGTTGTCGATAGCGTGCTGAATTGGGCAGTTTGAAGGGGCTGCTGAAGGCTTCCCAGGTGCATAGTGACGGCTGCCGTTCTTTGTCCTCTCACCTTTCATTCCGCCGCCGCCGAAGTAGTCGAAGCCGGAATCTGAGAGCTGATTGGCGATGTCCCAGTAGTTGCCGCGGTAGCCGTTGTGAGCATAGTAGCAGGCAGGTGTTGCATGGTCGATTGATACGCTTGAAACGATACCAACCTTCATGCCCTTGTCCTTGGCTGCTTCAGCAATAGTAACGTAGTCGATTGTGCGTTCGGGGTCCATGCTGATTGTGTTGATGGTTGTCTTGTGTCCGCAGGAGAATGCTGTAGCAGAGGCGGCAGAACCGGTGATGAAGCGGTTGTCTGCGTAAGTTCTCTGCATACCCATCACAGGAAACTGGCTCATTGTTAGAAGCTCTGAACCAGCAGTTCCAAGGCTTGATGCACCCAGATCGTTGTCTGGATCGTCCGCCTGCAATTTCTGCTTGAGGTAAGCTTCTGTTGCGTGAATCTGAGGGCTTGCCATACCATCACCGAGGAAAAAGAAAACATACTTCGGTCCTTCATCTTCACCAAGCCAGCTTGAAGCCATCTGCGAAAGGTCTTCGTTGTTTACAACGCCGTCCTTGTTCGCATCGGCCTGAACTTTGTAGGTCGAAGAAGGAGTGCTTGCAGCGAATACCGCTGCACTTGCTGCTGCGAGCAGCAAAAGAGATTTTTTGATAAGATTCATTTAAGAAACTCCATAAATAAAAGTAAAGAAAAGTTAGACACGTACAAGCCTGCACCCTGCAGGCCTCAAAAGAGTAGAATAGATATATTTGTTTGTGGAGTTTTACTGTGAAATTTGGTTTTGGATAGTTGGAGGTTAGTCTATTTTTGGTTTTCATTCAGCAAAGAATTTGTTTTTGGTTAGCCTGCGAATATAGAGCTTCTAAGAGGCGTTAGGCGGGAGTGCAAATTATTTTACGGTTAGATGTGTGTGAATATTAGCCTAAATTATAAAAGCAGAAATGCTGATAAAAGGATAGAACAGTTTTATCTCGCCTCGATTTTTTATTCAATGATTCCCGCGGATCGCGCAATTTGTGTTTTACTTTACCACGAAACGCACGAAACACACGAAGGGAATATTTTTTTGATTTAATCAAAGAAGTTTGGCAGGTAAAGAATGACACTGATTTATGCCGTATCGAAATTTAATTTTCCACAGATGGCACGGATGGCACAGATGTTTTTATGAGTGTAAAAGCTTGCGATAAAACAATTTATATCAAAATCCTTCGCACCCTTCGAGCACTTCGCAGTTTTAAAAAGAATTATTCACAACGAAGGAGCCATCTTAGCGGAAATTAGTGAAGATTAGCGGCGAGTGGCAAGTGGCGAGTGGCAAGTGGCAAGTGGCGAGCGGCAAGTGGCAAAATCATAAGCGAAAAATCTCTTCTAAAAGAATGCCTAGCGGGTCCGCCACGGCGAACTCCGCTGTAATATGAAGAGTCTATTCGTTGTGTCGGCTTAGCGGGCGGCTTGTGATGCGCCGCTGTAATATGAAAAATCATCCCGCAACGCAATAAGCCGGCGGCACACAGCGGTGGCACGCAAGTGCCCCGCCAAGATAGCGAAACGTGAAGAGCCGGCGGTAAACGAAAAATCTTTTCTAAAAGAATGCCTAGCGGGTCCGCCACGGCGAACTCCGCTGTAATATGAAGAGTCTATTCGTTGTGTCGGCTTAGCGGGCGGCTTGTGCCGCACCGCTGTAATATGAAAAACTTTACCCTTATCATTGCCTTGAACTTTAAAAATTCTGTCTAAAAATATCCCCTTAGTGCTTCTTAGCGTTTCTCAGCGGCTGAAATATCTCAGCGCTGCTCGTGGTTTAAAGCAATTACAAAAATTCTTCGCGCCCCTCGCGGTTTAAAAAAATTACCCGCCGAAAAATCCTGTCAATTCTCACCCCGAGCTATGCATTGTTTGCGCTGCGGTGTTGGTGCTGTCTGCTATAATATTGAATATTCGGTATGAAACGCAAATTCCCGCAGATTAGCAGAATAGTTATAAAACAAAACTCAATTCTGAAAGACGAGTCATTTTAACACTATATAATTGAAGCATAATCAATTATTACGGAGATTAAAATGAGTGTTGCAATACTAAAAAAGCAAAGCAAGATCATAGAAAGCACACTAAAAGCCTTTCAGGCCGGCAGACGCGTGAAGGCCCCGCTTGCGGGCTTCCCTGGCTGCGATTTAGCCGGCTACAGCATCAAGGTTGCCCAGCAGAATCCTGCCGCACATTACGAGTGCATAAGAGCGATTTACGAGAGGTTCAATCCAGACGTATCGTTTATGATGATGGATTTATCTGCAGAGGCTAATGCCCTCGGTATCCCTGTACGTTTCCCCAAAAATGAATCTGCAACAGTTGAGGAGCATCCGATCTCCAGTGCAGAGGATCTTGAGGCGCTCCGCAAAATAGATATTACAGAGGATTCCCGCATAAGCGGCTATTTAAAGGCTGTGGAGCTGATTTCCTCCAAGCTCGAGAGCCTCTGCTGCGCATATATGGCAGGCCCGATCACCCTTGCAGGTTTGCTTTCCGGGGCTGAGAAGGTGGCGATGGATGCGGTTTTGGAGCCTGAGAAATTCAAGGCTCTTGCGGAATTTTCTGCGCAGGTACTTGAAGACTATGCTTCTGCTCTCTGCGATGCGGGCGCGGATGCTGTTTGCATATTGGAGCCTACGGGTGTAATTTTCGGGCCGAATGAATTTCAGGCCTACAGTGCTGAGTATGTAAAGCGCATAAATCAAGTGTGCAGGAAAAAGGGTGTGGAAACGATCTACCACATCTGCGGGAATTCAATGCATCTGATTGAAAGTATGAGCGGTGCGGGTGTATCGGCTCTCAGCCTTGATTCTCCTGATACCGGCGTTGACTTGCACCTTGCTGCGGAGAAAGCTGGCGAGGATGTGGTGATTATAGGAGATATTAATCCTGTTGCGGTTATGAAGGATTCATCAGCTCAAGAGGTTTATAATGCCACAACCCAGCTATTGTATAAGATGAAAGACGTACCGAATTTCATCCTCAGCACAGGCTGCGATCTCCCGCCTGGAACGCCCCCCGAGAATATAGAAGCATTTATGAAAGCTGAAAGAGATTTCAAAGGCTGAAAAAGTTTAACGAACGACTTTTGCTCTCCTTCGGGAGCAAAACGAAGAGCGGAGCGCGGTGTTCCGCTCTTTTTCATTTCAGGCCAAATTTATTCCTTGTGGGATCTCATCTTAGAGTTTAATAAACGATCACGCTGATTTTGTTCCAAGCGCAGGAGGGTTATTGCTTTCTGTCTTGCCTGTGCGGGCCGAAGCTCAAAGGGAATAAAAGGGCGTTAGTTTTCTGTTTAGCATTCAAAAAACTTGACTTTTCGAGCTTGTTAGAGATACTCGAGAGATTAGCAAAATCGTTGAATTTTTGTTTTTATCTTACTTAAAACCCTAATTAAACAGGCAAAAGCAGTATGAAAGCATCTGATATGAAAAAAGGTATGTCCATAACGATGGACGGCGAGCTTTATATAATCCTCGATTACCAGCACGTAAAGCTGGGCAAGGGGGGTGCTGTGTATCAGACCAAGCTTAAAAATCTCACCGACGGCGGCACGCGAGAGGTTCGTCTTCGTGCAGAGGAGGATATCGAACAGGCATATTTAGACAAGCGCAAGTACGAATATCTTTACTCCACAGGCACTGAGCACGTTCTAATGGATACAGAGACCTTCGAGCAGATCTCGCTCGATGACGATCAGTTCGGCGACGGGACGAAATACCTCAAAGGCAACGAGGAGCTTCAGGTTTGCATGTATCAGAACAAGCCGGTTCTGATAGACCTTCCCAACACCGTTGACCTCGAGGTAACCGAAACAGCCCCTTACATCAAAGGGGCCACTGCTACCAACCAGAACAAGCCGGCAAAGCTTGAAACCGGCATAAGCGTAATGGTTCCGCCATTTGTTAAAAACGGCGAGAAGATTCGAGTTGATACGCGCACTAACGAATATGTTACCAGAGTGAAGGAATAAGCTGCTGAAACTGCAATGTTTTCGCAGAATACTGCTCGCGGCCTGCATTTGCCGGCCGTTACCGGCAGATAATATTATTACAGAAAGGCAGTAATGTTTTCACGCTTTTCAAAAATGCTTGTAAATCTTTTCGGCTCGCGAAATGAACGAGTCGTTAAAAACTACATGAAAACTGCGCTGATGGCCGGAGAGTATGAACAGCAGATGGAGCAGCTTTCCGACGAGCAGTTTAAGGAAAAAACTCAGCAGTTCCGCGAGGCTATAGCGGGCGGGACAGACCCCGAAGAGCTTCTTCCGGAGGCGTTTGCTGTAGTTCGAGAGGCAGCCAAGCGCAAGATCAATATGCGTCATTACGATGTTCAGCTTGTAGGCGGTAACGTGCTTTTCGAGGGCAAGATTGCCGAGATGGCCACTGGTGAGGGTAAAACGCTCGTCGCCACGCTTGCGTGCTATCTGATGTGTCTTACCGGCAGGAAGGTGCATATAATTACGGTAAACGACTACCTTGCCAAGCGTGATGCTGAATGGATGAGGCCGGTTTATGAAACTCTCGGGCTCACTGTTGGCGCTATTCAGGCGGATATGGACCCTGGCGGTGCCCAGCGCAAGGAGCAGTATTCCAAAGACATAACCTACGGAACAAACAACGAATTCGGCTTTGATTATCTTCGAGATAATATGAAGGTAAGCGCAGAGCAGCTCGTTCAGGGCAGGCTTGATTTCGCTCTGATTGACGAGGTGGATTCGATCCTGATTGACGAGGCGAGAACTCCTCTGATTATCAGCGGGCCGGCGCATGATGATGTTACCAGATACAAGAAGGCCGATTCGGTGGTAAGGGAGCTTATGAGGCTTCAGGGCGGCTACAACAAGATTCAGGTTCAGATCGACAAGCTCGAGAAGGATATTGCAAACGCAAAGGGTATTTCCTCGGATTCGGCTTCCTCTCAGGAGCAGAAGCAGAAGGCGGAAAAAGATATTCAGGCAGCAGAGCAGAAGAAGCTCGAGCTGGAATCGGAGCTTGAAAGACATACACAGTATTACGAAGTTGAATACGACAAGAAATCCGTACACCTCACCCACGAGGGTATTGGTGCTGCGCAGGATATAGCGAATGTGGGCTCGTTCTATGTTGGCTCGAATATGGACTGGCCGCACCTTCTCGAACAGGGGCTCAGGGCGCATGTATGCTTTGAGCGTGAGAAGGATTATGTGGTAATGGACGGAAAGGTTGTGATCGTTGATGAGTTTACAGGCCGTCTTATGCACGGAAGGCAGTGGTCAGACGGTCTCCATCAGGCAGTTGAGGCGAAAGAGGGCGTTAAGATCAAGGAAGAGAGCCAGACACTGGCCACAATCACCCTGCAGAACTTCTTCAAGCTCTACGACAAGCTTGCCGGCATGACCGGTACTGCAATGACCGAGGCGCAGGAGTTTCTCGAGATATACGGGCTGGATGTTGTGTCAATACCCACAAACGAGCCCTGCATACGCGACGACAGGGACGATGTGATATACAAGACCATGCCCGAGAAATTCAATGCGATTGTCGAGGAGATCAAACGCGAGAGCGAAAAGGGCAGGCCGGTTCTTGTTGGTACTGTGAGCATTGAGAAATCCGAGGCGATTTCCAATGCATTGAAGCGTAAATACGGCGTTGAGCATGAAGTTCTCAACGCAAAGCAGCATGCGAGAGAGGCCTCTATTGTTGAAAAGGCCGGCCAGCAGCATAAAGGTCGCGACGGGAAGATGTGGGGCAATGTTACCATCGCCACGAATATGGCCGGACGAGGTACCGACATCAAGCTCGGCGAGGGCGTGGCCGATGCCGGAGGCCTGCATATTGTGGGCACTGAAAGGCACGAATCAAGACGAATCGACAATCAGCTCCGCGGACGTTCCGGAAGGCAGGGAGACAACGGCTCGAGCCAGTTCTTCCTTTCGTTTGATGATGAGCTGCTCTCTGTTTTCGCAGGCGACTGGACAATAAAAGCGCTCACCAAAACAGGCTGGGAAGAGGGCGAGCCGATATACCACAAATGGATCACCAACGGTATTGAAAAGGCTCAGAAGAAGGTAGAGGAAAAGAACTACGAGATAAGAAAATCGCTTCTGGATTATGATGAAGTGATGGATTATCAGAGACGGGAATTCTATACAAGAAGAAAGAATGTATTAAAGGGCATAGGACTTCGCAGGATCATCGAGGAGATGATGGAAAACGTTGTTGCCGATGCCTGCAATACGATACTCGCTGAGGATTACCCGAAAAACTGCATCGTTGAATGGCTTCGCGTGAATCTGGGAGTGGATGTTGAGCCCGGGCAGATTAAGGCAAATTCCACGCCCGAAGAGATCGAAGAGCTGGCAAAAGAGAAGGCCAGAAAGAATATTGAGAACGATATCTCAATAACCATGGGCGAGTATATCGAAGACTCTTCGGATAAATCCACTTGGAAGCTCGATAAGCTGAGCAAATGGCTTATGAGCACCTACAGCGCAAATGTTCCGCTCTCAAAGCTTCGCAAGATGGAAGCCGATGAGATCGAGCAGACAGCAGTGGAAGCGGCAGCGGGTCAGCTGGAAAAGAAAGACTGCAGCAAGCTTGCAGAATTCCTCAAAGAGGGTTTCGCTGAACGCGTGTTCACCGATACGGTTTCTGCGAGGTTTGATATAAAGATCGACGCTGAAAAGATTAAGGGCAGCGAGCCCGGCGAGGTTCGTGATTATGTCCTCAAGCTTGTGTATGATAAGTACGACCAGCGGGAGATCGAATATCCTGTTGAATATGCTTTGAGCATGACATACTCCGGCGATTCAGCGAACGTTTACCAGTTCGACAGTCTCGCCAAATGGGCAAAGCATAAGTACAACGTAGACTTAAACCCGAGCGAGCTTCAAGATATGAGCTTCCATCAGGTGGAAGAAAAGCTCATGGGAATAGCCCGGGAGAACACGCCTGAGAAAGTGCTCGCTGAGGTGGATGAAAAGATAGAAAGCCTTGGCGCAGAGGATGCGATAAAATGGTCCGGGCAGAGATTCGGCTTCAATCTTGAGGCGGAAAAAGCCCCGAAGACCGCCGAAGAGCTCAGATCTCAGGTTCACGAATTTATGCGCAGAGAGCTCAGCAGGCTCGAGAGATACGTTCTTCTTCAGGTGTTTGATGCGGCTTGGAAAGACCACCTCTACTCAATGGACAGGCTCAAGGAAAGCGTATCGCTTAGAAGATTTGCCGAGAAAGACCCTCGCATTGAATACAAGCACGAGGGCTACCGGATGTTCAATGATATGTTAGAATCTATTGAAAACCGCGTAACCGATACGGTGTTCAAGCTTAGACTCGAGGCGAACGCAAAAACGAGAAACGTTTACGGCAGCCAGCAGAGCGAGGTGCACCAGCAGGCCGACCAGTTTGCACAGAATGAGAAGCAGAGGGAGGCCGGCCAGGCGCCGAAGGCTTCACCGAAGCAGATTGTGAATAAATCGCCGAAAGTGGGCAGGAACGACCCGTGCCCCTGCGGCAGCGGAAAGAAATACAAAAAATGCTGCGGTAAAAATAAGTAGGAGCATTAAATGAAAATATGTATTCCGGTATTGATAATATCGATTCTGATTTCTGCCCATGCAGAAACGCTGGTGCTTGAAGATACCGGCTGGCAGCCGGCAGATAAGGCTCTAAGCGAAGTGCAGCTAAGCCTTGCGGAGATTTGCCGTCTTGCGGAGAATCAGGATAAAGACCGGCTCAGCGAAAAGCTGGAAGAATTTGAAACCGGCAATCCCGAGCTCTCTGGAGATGCTTGGGAGGCGTTTGCAGAGGCCGAGATGATCTATGCCCAGAGGGATGTGGAAGAGGCTGCAGAGAAGTTTTACGAAGTGCTGGATAATTATCCCATGAGCGAATTCTATCAGCCGGCGATGGAGGGTTTGTATCAGTGCGGAAAGCTCTATCTCTCGGGCAGGAAGAAAACGTTTCTTATGGTATTCAAGCTCAAGGCATACGACGAGGGCGAAGAGATTATGCGTTCGATTGCCGAGAGGGCGGGCAATGCCCCTATCGCTAAGAGAGCGTTTTACACCCTTGCAGAGAGCTATGAGAAGCGCGAAAAATACCTCGAGTCATACAACATCTGGGTTGAAATCGCCACGCGCTGGCCTACCGGCGAGGAAGGTCTGAAATCGCTTTACGAGATGGGCAAGAATATGCATCAGGCATACAACGGCCCGAAATACGACAGCTCCTCTCTCAAGAGCGCAGAGGGCTACTACGGGCAGTTCAAAAAACGCTATCCTTCAGAGGCCAAACTCAGGGATATAAGCGAAAAGATCGACCTCACTCAAGAACAGCAGGCATACAAGCAGTACAGAATCGCCATGCATTACTACCGTGTGGAAGACTACCGTACAGCCTTGGTTTATTTGGAATCTTTCCAAGAGGACTGGCCGGATTCACAGTATTTTCAAGAGGTTGAGAAAACTGCCTCGCAATGCAGGAAAGAGCTGGAAAAGCTTAAGGATAAACCGCGTATCAGGCCGGTAGATAAGAATATCTTCTGGAGGTTCGCTCATTTCTTTGATTTTGATGTCAAATAAGAGGGCTTGTAAAATGAAATGTGCTAAATTAATCACACTGCTCACTGCTGCTGCCGGCGTTTTGATTATTTCGGGCTGTTCGGGATACACCCAGGGCTTTCCTTATCCCGAAAAGGTGCAGACTGTATGCGTGGAGATGTTTGAGTCCAAGAGCTTTCGCAGGGGGTACGAATTTGAGCTTACCGAAGCTCTCTGCAAACAGATTGAGGCGCAGACCCCATACAAGATCGTTTCCGACCGCTCTCGGGCAGACAGCCTTATTTACGGGGAGATTGAATCAATCTCCCAGACCGTTTTGAATACAGACAGCGAAACAGGGCTTCCTATCCAAAGAGAGCTCGCTGTTAATGCTGTGTTTACTTGGAAGAATCTTATAACCGGAAAGATGTACGCAAATAACAAAAAGATAAAGTCTGCCGGCACGTACGCGGACGGGCAGGAAGTTGAACTGGCAGGGAAGGTGGCTGTGAACAAGGCTGCCGAAAAAATAGTAGAAGCTATGCAGTTGGAATGGTAAAAGCTCTAAAACTGCCGGGGCTCTTTACTCAGCTGGTTAAAAATATACAAAAAGGATTAGTTATTTATGGCAGAAGATAATAACAGCAATAAAGATAAACAGAAAAACAGTATTCCAAAGGTTCCGGGCGGGGGTAAGTTCAAGAAGCCTAACCCGATGGGTTGGCTTTTTATTTTTTCGGTGATGCTTTTGATAATAAGCTCTTTCGGCAAGCTCACCCCGACCGACTCAATAAAATACAGCGAGTTTGAGAGACTGGTAAATCAGGGTTATGTGAGAAACGTAGAAATCGGTACAGGTTCTGTAACGATTGAAGGCGAGCTCACTGATGCAGGCGTTCAGGCGAGGAAAAGAGAAAACCCGAACGCTGCGAACCGCTTTAAGACGCAGTATTCTCCGGAAATCCTTCAGGACACCAAAGAGCTTCTCGCAGAGAAGCAGGTTGACTATAAATTCGTTGCAGACGGTTTTTGGGTAACGTTCCTTATTCAGGTAGCCCCGTTTTTGATTATCATCGCCCTTTTCTACTTCATCTTCGCAAGGAATATGAAAAGCGGCGCAGGCGGTATGCTGATGAACTTCGGAAGAAGCAAGGCAAGGCTTATGGGCGATGAGCAGAAGAAGGTTACCTTCAAGGATGTTGCTGGTATCGATGAGGCCAAGGATGAGGTAGCCGAAACGATTGAATTTCTCAAGAACCCTAAGCGCTTTATGAAGATAGGCGGAAGGATCCCCCGAGGCATTCTTCTTGAGGGCCCTCCGGGCTGCGGAAAAACGCTTCTGGCAAAGTCTATAGCAGGCGAGGCGGATGTCCCGTTCTACAGCATCAGCGGATCGGATTTCGTTGAGATGTTTGTGGGCGTTGGAGCGAGCAGGGTGCGCGATTTGTTCAAGCAGTCTAAGGAGAACGCCCCGTGCATTATCTTCCTTGATGAAATTGATGCTATCGGAAAGAAAAGAGGCCCGGGCGTAGCAAGCGGCGGGCACGACGAAAGGGAGCAGACCCTGAATGCAATTCTCGTTGAGATGGACGGATTCGAATCCACCGATCAGGTGATAGTGATCGCTGCTACAAACAGGGTTGATGTGCTCGACCACGCCCTGATTAGGCCGGGCAGATTCGACAGACAGATTTATGTCCCGTTCCCCGATATCAAGGGAAGGCTCGAGATACTGAAGGTGCATTCAAAGAAAATCAAGATGAGCCAAAAGGTTAATCTCGAGGTGATCGCACGAGGCACGCCGATGTTCAGCGGAGCTGAGCTTGAGGCGCTTATCAACGAGGCCGCTATCGGGGCAACAATGGCAAACAAGAATTACGTTGAACAGGACGATCTCGAAGAGGCGCGCGATAAGGTGCGCTGGGGAAGGGCTAAGAGAAGCCGCGTAATAGATAAAAAGGAAAAAGAGCTCACCGCCTACCACGAGGCGGGGCATACGCTTATCCAGAGTATGCTGGAAGATGCAGACCCCCTGCACAAGGTGAGCATTATCCCGCGAGGCCCCTACGGCGGAGCAACGTTCTCGCTGCCTGAGAAGGAGCGGATGACATTCTCCTCGAAATACTGCTACGCATTTATCAAGATATGCTTCGGCGGAAGGATAGCTGAGGACATATTTTTTGATGATGTAACAAGCGGGGCACAGAACGACATCAAACAGGCAACAATGATGGTTCAACATATGGTAACCGACTGGGGGATGAGCGACAAGATAGGAATGGTTAATTTCAGCGGGGATAACGACCAGAAGATGTTCGGCGGGAGAAAGCTGGACTGCTCGGAGAAGACATCCGAGGTGATCGATGCGGAAGTTAAGCGGATTATAGACAGCTGCTACAATGAGGCCTATCAGCTTATACAAGACAACAAGGACAAGATAAAAGGGATTGCAAACGCCCTTCTGAAATATGAAACGCTCGATGCTGAAGAGGTTAAAACTATTCTCGAGGGCGGCGAGCTCACCAGACCTACAGTTTCCGATTTGGTAGAGGCGGAGAAGAATAAATCCTCTGAACTGAACACCCTCTTTGATGATGACGAAGATTCGCTCTACGATGACGAAGACGAGATAGACCTTGAAGACGACGAGGACGAAGACGATCTCTACTGGGACATCGATGAAGATGAGGATTTTGAAAACAGAGGCGAGGATCAGGACTCTCAAGACAGCAGCGATGATGATAAAAGTAAAGATTAGTTCTTAAAAAAAACAATCTGCAGAAATACGCGAGGCGGGGAAATGAAAAGATATTTTGCTGTTTTGCTTTTGCTCCTTAGCGGCGCAATTGCTCAGTCGGTCGATGTAATCAGCTATCAGGGCTACACAAGCAGGGCTGGAGCTGAGCTTGTCCAAGGCTCTCAGGGCACTCTTGCTGTTCAAGTTGAGTTTGAAGGCGATGAATACATTCATTACTACGCAGACGAAAATACCGCTCCGGGCGGCTTAACACTTTCTGTTGCGCTTGCCGGCCCCGAGCTCTCAGCAGGCGGAGCTGTTTATCCCGAAACGAGCCTGTATATGGATAAGCAGGGCAAGAGCTATGAGGTTTATGAGGGCGATTTTTCCATCTATCTGCCCGTCAAAGAGAAGGCTGCAAACGCCGGCGTGGATGTAATAATCAAAGGGATCGGCTGCGCAGGGGACACCTGCCTTCCTCCTTTCGAAAAAACAATCTCAGCAGAGCCCTCGGATAATCCGCAAACGCTCGATAAAGCCTTAACAGGCGAAAGGGGCTCAAAGCAAACTGAAACCGAAGCGGAAGAACCTGCGCAGAAGGCCGAGCCGTTTGAGCTTGGCGAGTTTCTTTTGTACTGCCTTTTGGCACTCGCAGCGGGGCTGAGCTTCAATGTTATGCCGTGCGTTTGGCCTGTGCTGCCGATTGCAGTGCAGAGGCTGGTTAATTTCGCAGGCCACGGCAGAAAGAAACTCTTCGAGCAGGGGCTTGCGTATTCTTTGGGCATAATATCATTCTTTGCGATCTTCGCTGCTGCCGGGATAATAATCAAGCTCACAACGGGCAATGCCCTGAACTGGTCTGAGCATTTGCGGTATCCGCCTGTGCTTGTAACCACGGGGATGCTTCTTATAGTATTTGCGTTGTTTATGTTTGATGTGCTTTCTTTTGCTGTTCCTTCCTCGCTCTCAGGGGGCGGGCAGAAAAGCTCCGGCGGAGATCTTGCCGGCACAACCGTAATGGGATTTTTCGCTGCCCTTCTCAGCACGCCCTGCAGCGGTGCGATTCTTGCAGCGGTTTTCCTCTGGGCGCAAACGCAGACCCTCGCAGTAAGCACGGTGATAATCCTGCTTCTCGGCGTTGGAATGGCAATACCGTACTTCCTGCTTGTAAACTTCCCCGCTCTTCTCGAAAAGCTGCCCAAGCCCGGGGCCTGGATGGAAAAATTCAGAAACGCAATGGGTTTCCTTCTGCTTTTTATCGCCGTGAAGCTGCTCGTCTCGCTCAACGCAGAGATGCTTTCCAAAGCGCTTACTTATGCAGTTATTCTGAGCTTTGCGGTTTGGATGTTCGGAAGCTGGGTAAACTTTACCACACCGAAGCGGAAAAAGATGATTGTCCGCGGGATAGCGGCCTTGATAGCAGCTGTTCCTGCGTTTATGATTTTCTCCTCAGGCGATAAGCTCATAGACTGGCAGCCCTACAGCACAGCCAAGATTCAGCAGAAGACAGAACAGCAAACGCCGGTGCTGATAAAATTTACCGCTGACTGGTGCACGAACTGCCATATTCTCGACAGTCAGGTGTTTCAGGATGAGAAAATTGCATCAGCCCTCGAAGAGAAAAACGTATATCCTGTCCTCGCAGATACAACGCTCAGCTCAAACCCAGCTACGGAAGCGCTGAAAGAGGAGTTTGGAGAATCAGGAAACGTTCCGCTTACGGTGGTTATCTCGCCGGACGGAGAAAGAACCAAGCTTAGAGGAATTTACAGTAAGAAGGAGCTGCTGGAAGTGTTGAACAATTTCAGCAAACAGCAAGATGGATAATAGCGGTAATAATAAAATACTGAATGAAGAAACATGGCGCATTTTCCGAATAATGGCGGAATTCGTAGAGGGCTTTGAGGAGATGAGCAGAACTGGGCCGGCAGTTTCAGTTTTCGGCTCGGCAAGGGCAGACGCCGGCAATGAATACTATCAGCTCGCAGAGCAGACATCAGCTATGCTCGCAAAGGCAGGATTCACAGTGATTACAGGCGGAGGCGGCGGGATTATGGAGGCCGCAAACAAAGGCGCCTTCGAGGCCGGAGGCGAAACGATAGGCCTGAATATTGAGCTCCCGCACGAGCAGAAGCCGAATGAGTATCTAACGCGAGGCTTGAGCTTCCGTTATTTCTTCTGCAGGAAGGTTATGTTCCTCAAATACGCAAACGGGTTCGTTGTTTTCCCAGGCGGCTTCGGAACTATGGACGAGGTGTTCGAATCTCTCGTGCTTATACAGACATACAAACAGGCATACTTCCCTGTGGTGCTTATGGGCAAAGATTTCTGGCAGGATATGCTCGACTGGATGATAGAGAAAATGTGCAAAGCGCACGAATTTATAACGCCGGAAGATATAGACTTTATAGACCTCACCGACGACCCGCAGGAAACTCTGGATATCCTCCTGAAATTCCACAGAAGACACGGGACAGGCCCCCTCCAGCCTATAAAGTAATCACTGAAGCGATTTAGAGCTCGAAATGGAAAACTTCAAGCAAAATTTACCTGAAAAGCAGATTATTGCGGTTTCTGCGAGTCCGAGAAAGGGCGGCAATTCTGATGCAGTTTTAGAAAGCATTTCTGCGGGAATCAGTGAAACAGGGATTTCCTGCAGGCAGATTCAGCTTAGGGATTTGGATTTCAAGTCCTGCATTGGATGCGAAAGGTGCAGGAAGGACAAGATCTGCACAGGCCTCAGCGACGATTTAACCGAGATTTACCCCTCATTCATCGAATCTCAGGGTTTGGTTCTGATTTCCCCAACGCACAACTACAACGTAACTGCAATGATGAAGGCCTTTATAGACAGGCTGTACTGCTTCTACAATTTTGAGAACACCGTTCCCCGCAGATGGAGCAGTCAGCTCAGCGGACAGGGCAGGAAGGCGGCTGCTGTTGGAATAGCAGAGCAGATGAATGAGAAGGATATGGGCTTCACCATTCCATCTATGAAACTCCCGCTCGAGGCGCTTGGCTATGAATTTGCAGATGAGCTTGCTGTTTTCGGTCTTTTCGACAGGGGCAGAGCCAAAGACTGCCCGGATGTTTTGGATAATGCCCGCAAGCTCGGGGGAAAACTTGCCGACTCACTCAAAAATTAACTGCCTGACTTTAAAGCTTGCCGATAGTAAAATAATTCGCAAATTCGCACTCCGTTTCGCCAAATCTGAGGTTACAAATTGGTGGAAAAAATGTTAAAATTGGCGTTTAAAAACCTTGCTTTTGAGTTATAATAGCCTTTATGTTTATTGTTGAAAGGTGAAAAAATGAAAAAGGCTTTTACTTTAATAGAGCTTTTGGTTGTTATATCAATCATAGCCCTTTTGATGGCTATCCTTATGCCCGCTTTGGGCAGGGCCAGAGAGCAGGCTAAAAACGTTGTATGCAAGACGAATATGCACGGCGCTGTTGTCGGTCTGAACGCATACCACGCCGACAACTACGACTACCCCAAGCACCCCTGCGCTCACGTGCGTCCGAATGCCCTCGCAAGAAACAAAACCTACAACCCCCAGGACCCCGAAAACAGCGATACTTACACCTACAAGTATCTGAAGGGCTATATTGATGATGTGGGCGTGTTTAACTGTCCTCTTTCGGGATTTGATGAAACAGATATTGCTATGAATGCAGGCGGCGAGCCGCTTACATATCAGGAGGCCTACCAGAACAAAAACGACTGGTTCCATAAGTCGAACAACAAAATCCTGAACTGCTCATACGCACTGTACTGGAACTACAAGCCGTATAAAAACAATCCGGGCGGGTTTGAAGGCCCGGGCAAGAGCTCCCAGTCCCAGTCCAGCCTGCTGATAAGCGACTACTTCGCATACTACAATCAGCTCAGGCCGTCCCAGAGCTGGGTTTGCACTCACAAGCTCGAGGGCGGCTCGCTTACCCGTTCAGACGGAATGCCCTATTACGCCCTGAAAGATGAAAGCCCCGGGCAGTGGGTTACTACTGATTCGGAGGGATTTACAGTGCTGAAAGAAAACTCGCCTTTTGATGATATCAAGCTAAACTGCGGCTACACCGACGGGAGCGTGAAATCTATCAAGGGCAGCGATACTATGAGGCAGAGGGCATACGCAGGCGCGGATGCATGGTGCGAGCACTTTATGCCCTCAAAGAGGCGCTGGTAGGATTATAAGCCACCCGATTTATCTCTCAAGCAGCTGAAAAACAAATAATCCTATTGAGGCAGGATTTGCAGCTGTCTTTCGCAAAATGGGGAATTGTTTTTCGCAAATTAGGGTTGTGCCTTTGAAGTTCGCCATTATATTAGAGGCCTGTTATTAAACAGCAAATTGTTTATTTTAACTGAATCTCAGCGGGAAAAACGGATATGATAAAAAGACGGGATTTCTTAAAGGCCTCAGCCGCAGCGGGCATTTCATTGAATTTCAGCCAGCCAGCCGCTTTTGGCGATTCTGATAAAAGCTCACTTCTGATTGAAGCAGTGCAGTTTGACAATACTGGCGGATGGAAGATTGATACGCAGTTCCACAACACTCTGGGCTTCAGTTATTTGCTTGCCCACGGGATGGGCAGCCCTGTGAAAAACGCTCAAACAAAAGCCCTATTTAAGAAAGCCGGTTTGTATAATGTCTGGGTGCATACAAAAGACTGGTGCCCGGGAAATTGGCACGCACCGGGCAGATTTAAGCTTAAGGTTGGCGGGGAATACCTAAACGAGATTTTCGGAAATAAACCCGGATGGAAATGGCATTACGGCGGGAAGATTCAAATCAGGCAGGGCGAAGCTCTTGTGGAGCTGGAAGACCTTACCGGCTTTGACGGGCGGTGTTCGGCGGTGTATTTCACTCAGGATGATAATGAAACGCCTCCGAATGATAGAGAAAAACTGCTCCGCTGGAGGCTTAATAAGAATGCAGGAGCTAAGGCGGCTGAAAAGAAAAAGTTTGATGTTGTTATAGCAGGCGGCGGTATAAGCGGCTGCGCAACGGCATTGGCCGCTGAATCTCAAGGCCTGAAGACTGCGTTAATTCACAACAGACCCGTGCTGGGCGGGAACGCCAGCGGGGAGATTCGTGTTCATACATTAGGCCTCCACGGGAATGCCGGAGATATATTAAGCAAGATCGATACCGAGCATTATCCCAACGGCTCAGAGAAGGCTTTTCACGATGACCGAAAACGCACGAAAAATATGAATGAAGCCGAAGGGGTATCCCAGTTTCTTATGCACACGCTGATTTCAGCAGATTCACAAGGGGGCGAAATAAAATCAATTCAGGCCTTCGAGCATTTAACAGGCAGAAGAACGATTTTCGAGGCAGAGGTTTTCATAGACTGCACAGGCGATGGATGGCTCGGCCGGCTTGCAGGGGCAGATTGGGTTTACGGCCGCGAGCCGGAATCTAAATACAGCGAAGGCTGGGATAAGCACGGCGATTTGTGGTGTCCTGAGAAGGCGGATAATCGGGTGATGGGGACGAGCGTTTTATGGAACACTGAAAAGGGAAGCGAAGAAGTTCAGTTTCCGGAAGTTCCTTGGGCAATGCCCGTTGCAAAAGACCACACCTCTCCCAGCGGCGAGTGGTACTGGGAATATTCGCATAACAGCCTCAATCAGATCAGCGATGCAGAACAGATACGAGACCATTTCTTCCGAGCTATATACGGCACATATTCAAACACAATCAAGCAGGACAAGCACAAAAAAAGAAGGCTCAAGTGGGTTGGGTACAATGCGGGGAAACGAGAATCTGCACGCCTGCTCGGGGATTATATCTACACGGGCAATGATGCGTTTGAGTCGAAAAAATTCAATGATGCGGTTGCGGTGGAGAAGCGCTCGATTGATGTTCATTATCAGCGATCGCTCACCGGCTCTAAGTATGATTTTCTCTCTGAGGCAATCTACCGAAAGCCTAAAGAGAAATTTTATTACATCCCCTTCCGCAGTCTTTATTCTCGGAATATAGGCAATCTTATGATGGCAGGCAGATGCTTCAGCTGCTCGCACATCGGCCTTGGCGGGCCGCGTGTTATGAACACCTGCGGACAGATGGGGGCTGCTGCGGGATTTGCTGCTGCTCTGTGCAGAAAATTCGATAAATCCCCAAGGCAGGTTGGCAAAGACCATATCGGAGAGCTTAGGAAGCTGTGCAAATTTTAGCCTTCAATACTCTTCTCGATACACGTATATAGCCGGCAAAGCCTGCACACTTTCTCATTCTGTTTGAATCTAACACTTCCTGCGGGGTATCCCTGCTGAGTTGATACTCCAAGTTTGCGCTTTTTGATTCTTCGTAAAATGGTGAATTATTTTCGCAAAATGGGGTTTTATTACAAGAAAATTATGCAATCATATTATTTAAGTTTTGCTGAATGATTAAAGAAAGGTTTAGAGCTATAAACAATAATCCGGAAATTGAAAAAATAGGTGTCAGGATAAATGGAAGTTCGGGTTGTTGTCAGCCTTTTATGTTAAAAGCCCTTAGTGATATTCCCTTTCACCGCAAATCTGAGCGGTAAGAAGCTGATGAACGCCCTTTCTGAATGCGTTCGGTGCGGGAATTTTTGTGTTTCTCATTAAAGAGTATTTTGTTATGTTAAATTTTTAAGGTGTTAGATTATGATGACGAAAAAGCTTTTCAAAAATTGTTTTCTGATTGTTAGTTTCATTTCTTTGAGTATTTGCGGCAGAGCTTACGGCTTGGCTGATGTTATTGAAACATTTAATGACTATCAGACCGGTGATTTGCGTGATACTTCCGGCAAAGGCACTGGATTTTCGAGTGAGGCTGATACATGGGAGGCTAATACAAGCCATTACAAAGCGAGGGAGGATGATCTATCTGCGCCGGCGGAAACCGGCTATGCCCTCGAGCAGAGCGGAACTGCTCAGAGCGTTCAAGGGCAGTCAACTAACCAGCGCCGTCAAAGCAGAAGACTTGATCACGAAGAGCTTGTAGGTACAAGCTGGTTTTCCTTTTTAGTGAAGAACACTAAATCTACTCAGATTGCAGGAATTGATTTTTACGACGGTTCATATTACGACAGCTACCATGTGGATAAGGCAAGGGAAATTTCCCTGCGGGGGACGAGCCTTTATGTTGAAGGAAGCGGCGGTACAGGTGAAAGCGGTATTGACGTAAGCAGCAAGACCTCTCTGAATGAAAACGCTTTAATACTCGGGAAATTTATGCCAAATGGCCTTTCCGAATCTGCTAATCTTCAGGTTTGGGTGAACCCTGATGTTTCTAATGACGCCGCCGGCCTTGGCACGCCCGATTTCGAGCAGCTCAGCGACCTTGGCTGGGGCAATATGGACAGGCTGAAAAATCTCGGCCTTCTCGCCTATGATACCGAAGGCAGCTGGGGCGGCCAGATTGATTCTTTGTATATCAGCAATGAAACTTCGGCTTTTCAGGATGTTACCGGTGTACCTGAACCTGCCGCTTTAACCCTCTTAGCTCTGGGCGGTCTGGCGTTAAGGAGAAGGCAGAAACTTCGATCTTAAGGAATTGGAATCCTTCATTATTATTTTCCATATTTCCAAAACTGATTTGCTTGAGAATTAACGGAGAATAATAAAAAACATTTAAGGCTGCTTGTTAAAATGCTTTCAATCTTTTTTGCATGAATAGATTTACCAACCTGTAACTAAAAAAGCATTTCTTTTTCGGTCTTCGTAAAATGGGGAATTATTTTCGCAATTTGGGGTTGTAGAAAAAAGTGATTATGCGAAGATACACTCGACGTATATTTGAATTGTTATCGCAGCGGCTTCAAAGCCGAGAATTAAAATTAAATTCTTAAAAGGAGAAATTGTGAAAAATAGGAAAAATCGAACTTCCGGTTTTACTCTTATTGAACTGCTTGTTGTTATTTCCATCATCGCTTTGCTCATGTCAATTCTTATGCCTGCTCTAAATAAGGCCCGCGAACAGGCCCGCAATGTTGTATGCCAGAGCAATGTAAAGCAGTGGGGGCTTATTTTCAGTATGTACACCGATGACAGCGACGGATATTTCCCCGCAGATTGTCATAAAGATGACGGCAGATGGACGTGGTTTTTATCAATGAAGCCCTATTATGCGGGCAAATTTGAGATTCTTCTGTGTCCGACAACCAAGGCCGCTCCGGAAGACAGAGGGGGGAGGCTGAATAACCGCTGGCAGTGGAACGTCCGCTGGTGGACCCCGAACGTTTTTGAGACAGAGATGCTGGAAGACAGAGATGCCGAAGAGCTTGGAGGCAGCTATGGACAGAACTGGTGGGTTACGAGCAATGATTCATGGACTGCTACCTACCCTACAGAGAATAAATTCAAGCGGGTTGACAATGTTCAAAAGCCCTCTTCTGTTCCTGTAATCGGAGACTGCGGTTCGTTTGTGGTTCGCCCTACCAGATTTGCAGATCCTCCCGAAAGCGACGGTGATTACTCTTATGAAAGCTCTAATGAGATGAAGCGTGTTTGCACGAATCGTCATAACAACGGCCGGGTTAACTGGGTTTTCGCAGACTTTTCCGTTCAGCAGGTTAAGCTCAAAGAGCTTTGGGATATACCTTGGCACCGCAAATGGAAGCCGAGGGAAGATGAGATCGAATGGCCGGACTGGATGCGTTCTCTGCCGGAATGACTGCGTTTTTAAGGCTTTTCTCTAAATCAAAGAGTATTTTTTAATGTTAAATTATTTTTTAAGGCGGAAAATTATGATGAAGAAATTTTTACTGTTGATGGTTGTGTCCATTATGTGTTTGGCCGGTACTTCTCAAGCACTTTTTGTGATGGATAATTTTAATGAGCTTGATGTGGCAGAGATGCGCTGGACTGCATCCGACAGCGGCGTTGGTTTTGCCCCAGGCTCGGGCTGGCACGTTAATACCTCCACGATTCGTTTGCGGGATCGGGATCTGACAGCTCCTTCAAGTACCAACTTCGGCTTAACCCAGACAGGAAATACACGTCTTGTTCAGGGTACTTATGAGGGCGAGCGTCAGCAGGCCCGTCAAATAGCCGAATTGATGGACGGGACAGTTTGGTTCAGCTTCTTGTACAAGCATGTTTCCGAAGGTTCCGGAGGCGGCCTTGGTTTCAACAGAAGCGGCTATTCCACAACCGCTCCGAGGGTTATTGCTGATCAGGGCGATTTGATACTGGATTTCTCTGAGGATGAGTATGATGTAGTTTTATCCGATGTTTTGAACGCGGGAGAAACCTATCTGATTGTTGGAAGGATTGAAGTTGATGCCGGCGATAACGGCGAAGATTATGTTTCAGTTTGGCTGAATCCCGATGTAACCAATCCGGGCATGGCAGCAGCGTCTCAAAGCGGGGCAGATTTCGTAGGCGACGGCATTGATTATTTGTGTCTGCCCAGTTTTTACACAGGCAGTATAAACGTCGGCGGGGAGATAGATATGGTGTATGCAAGCAATGATGCTGATGCATACAAAGATGTTACCGGAGCGGATTATCCATCGTATGCCTACAGCCCAACCCCTTCAAATGGGCAGAATGGCGTTGGAGAAGTAACAGATTCACAGGTTGAGCTTACCCTTTCCTGGAAAACCGGCGCCGACCCTGATGGAGTGGAAGATTATGACCCGAGGATAAAGAAGCATTATGTTTATCTAAACAGTGCGGATGAAATAGACCCCAACAACCCCGACCTGACACTGGTTGAAACAGTTTCAGTAACAGGTGCAGATGCCTCATCAAGCGTGCTTACCCTCGATTTAAACGGCCAATACTACTGGCTTGTTGAAGAGGGGCTGGAAGACGGACAGGGCGGAGTTTATCCTGCCGGGGATGAAAACAACTTTCAAGGAGAGCTTTGGTCTTTCCAAACAAAGGAAAGTGTTCCGGTAATCGAAGGCCAGCCTGAGGATCAGGTTGTGTTTGAGGGCGAAACAGCAAACTTTGAAATAACAGCCGCTTCTGAAAAGCCAATAACGAATTATCAGTGGTATAAATCCACTGATGATACTAACCAAACACCTGCTGATGATACAGCTCTTGATTCAGGAGCTTCTCTTAATTTGATTGCTATTGAGAATGCAGCGGCTTCAGATGAGGGATACTACTATTGCGTGGTTTCAAACAGCGCAGGTGATAAAGCCTCGCAAACTGCAGTTTTAGGCCTCAAAAAGATTCTTGCACACTGGACTATGAACCAAAGCGATGTGCTTGGAGGTGAACTGCTGGATGTGCAAAGCGGAAATAATGCTGTAATTCAGGGAACGCCGGAATTTGCACAAGGGGCTGACGGCGCAGAAAACGGCGCTCTGGTTATCTCTGAAGACGTGTATGCTTCAGCTCCAGGGACTATAGACCCGCCATCTGATTTCGGAATGATGAGCTTGAGCGTCTGGGTAAACTGGCACGGGCCGTTAGGCTCTAATTACCAGAGGATTATCTCTAAATCCACAGACAGCTGGTCGAGCACAAATTCCTCATGGACACTCGGTAATCAGGCTGGACAGCAGGGAAGCGGAAACATAAGCTACTATTCATACAATGCAGCGGGAACCTCTTCAGCAGAGATGGTTAATGATCAGGCCGAATCCCCCGATACTTTCCAGCATTATGTCTTGGTTTATGACGGGCAGGAAGCTAAGACCTATTTTGACGGACAGCTTGCTGCTGTGGATGAAATTGACGTGGCTGATTTCTACAATCAAGCCGCTGCTGCTGCGCCAATTGCAATTGGTGCCGGATACGCAGATGACGGGGCTCACCGATTCAACGGTGCACTGGATGATATTCGGATCTACAACTACAGCCTCTCTGCAGATGAGGTAGGAGACCTCTATTATGATGTAACTGGAGAGCCGGCATGTGTTTATCCAGTTGAATACGGCGATTATGACAACGACTGCGATGTAGATGTTGCAGATTTGATGATTTTTATTATGAACGGTTGGCTTGACTGCGGTTTGTATCCAGAAGAAGGCTGCATGTAAATTAAGCTGATGAGTAAAATCAATACAGAAAGGAAATTATTATGAATAAAAAGCATACGAAAAAGTGTTTCCTCTTTTGCGCAGTCTTGTGTCTGGTTCTTTCGGGAACTCTTTACGGGCAGGCGGATGTAATAGCGACATTTAATGATATGACCACAGGCGGTATGCGGGAGAACGACGGTCAGCCGGCCGGTACTGGTGTTGGCTTTTCAACAGATTACTGGCAGGCAAATACATCTCACTGCAAAGTAAGGGAAGATAACCTTGCTGCACCTTCAAGCACCGGTTATTCGATTGTGCAGACTGGCACAGCTCAGTGCGTGCAGGTGCAGTCGATACACCAGAGAAGGCAGTATCGCGAGCTGATACATGAAAATCTCGTTGGCAGCTGCTGGATATCATTTCTTGCTAAAAATACAAAATCAACGAATGTTACCGGAATTGATTTTGATGAATATGTCAGCTACTGGGTAAATAAAGACAGGGAAATCTCGCTTCGCGGGACAAACCTGTATGTTCAAGGCAGCGGGGGCACCGGCTCCGGCGGGATCGACGTTAGCAGTAAATACGCAATTGGCGAGACAGCCTTGGTTCTCTGCAAGTTTATGCCGAATGCGTATTCATCTCCTGCCCACCTGCAGGTTTGGGTGAATCCAAATACTGCAAACGGTCCGGACGGCCTTGGCACGCCCGATTTCGAGCAGCTCAGCGACCTTGGCTGGGGCGAAATGGACAGGCTGAAAGGTCTCGGCCTGCTAGCCTATGATACCGACGACCACTGGGGCGGCCTGATAGATGCTGTATATATCAGCCAAGGTGATGATGCATTCTACGATGTGGTTGGCGTAAATCTCAATGCTTATTCCCCAAGTCCTGAAAGCGGAGAAGAAGGCGTGGGTGTTAAGAATAACGGTAATGTCGATGTTACCCTCGAATGGAAAACCGGAAGAGATGACAGCACCTCTGACCCGCAGCCGTATAACCCTGATATCAAAAAACATTATCTTTATATGAGCAGCGGCGTGGAAGGTGATACTGACCTCGAACTTAAAGCCTCCCTTGATGTAACCGGCCTTAATGAATCCTATTCGACAACTCTCAATCTTGACGGAAAATACTACTGGCTTATCGAAGAAGGCCTTGATGACGGCACAGGTTCAGCGAATCCTCCGGGCGACCCGAACAACTATGTAAGCGCAGTTTGGGAGTTTGAAACATTAAAGAGTGTGCCTGTGGTAACAGCTCAGCCGGAAGATGTGTTTGTTGGTATTGGAGATACTGCTGAGCTGAGCGTTAGCGTGTCCACTATGTCAAGCGAAAGCTATCAGTGGTATAAATCTCTGGATGATGCCGTTGATACTGGCGAAGATGATTCATTAATAGCCGGCGCTGATTCAAACACCTTAACAGTGTACTCTGCAGCTGTTGAGGATGAGGCATACTATTACTGCGAAATTACCAACAGCAGCGGCACAACCGTTTCTGATACAGCATCTCTGGGAGTAAAGAGACTGATGGCTAAGTATTCAATGGATCAGGCCGATTATGATGGAAGCTCCTATCTTGACTCAAGCCCTGAAGATGGAACTGCACATGATGCACAGCTGGTAGGCGAAGTGGATGTCCAGTTTGTAACAGGAGCTGACGGCACGCCAAACGGTGCTGTTAAGATTGATCCTAACAGTGTTGCAAATGCAGGCACTTGGAATCCCTCAGAATTCAGCAATGAGCTTACTGCTGCTTTCTGGGTTGAATGGGACGGCGTAAGCGATGTTCGTCAGGGCTATCTGGGCAAATCGGTTGACTTGAATGCCGGAAATATGTGGTTTATCCGCGGTCAGTATGTCAGCAGTACAAGTATGAAGTTGATGAGAAACGGCAGCTACGGGCCTGCAGCAGGACCTTTGACTGATGATAACCAGTGGCAGTTTGTAGCGTTTACCGTCTCAGATAATAACGCAAACTGCTATGTGAATGGAATTAACAGCGGCACTTCCGATTTTACTTTAGGCTCAGACCCTGAAGACCTTGCAGCCCCTATCTGGATAGGGCGATTTAGTGAACTCTCGCCTGAAAGGATTGCGAACGCTTCTATGGATGATGTTCGAATCTACAATTACGCCCTGAGCCCGGAAGAGATTGCTCAGCTGTATTACGATGTATCAGGAGAGCCGATTTGCATAGACCCCCCAGACCCCGCTTACGATTTGAGCGGACCTGAAGGTATGCCGGACTGTAAGGTTGATATGTATGATTTTGTTCAAATCGCAAAAAAATGGTTTGAATGCGGCCTTTATCCGGCCTCCTTATGCTTTGAATGAAAAATTTAATTTAATAATTCTTTAGAAGACTGTAATTTAATAGGGGCTGGGCTCTTCGGCTTAGCCCCCTATATTAAGACACGAACTGTTATCTATATCTGCAGCAACTGGGAAATTTGAGGTAATTTAATTTGATTAATATAGAACAGCCGGCCGATAAACGAGAGTTTAGGCAGGAAAATATTCAATGCGACCTTGCAGTTATCGGCGGCGGACTTGCCGGCGTATGCGCAGCTGTTACCGCTGCCCGAGAGGGCTTGAGCGTTGCCTTGGTTCAGGACAGGCCGGTTCTCGGGGGGAATGCATCCAGCGAAGTTCGTCTTTGGGCACTTGGAGCCACCTCTCATAAAGGCAATAACAATCGCTGGTCTCGTGAGGGCGGGGTGATCGATGAAATACTTGTTGAAAATATATATCGCAACCCCGAGGGGAATCCTGTAATCTTCGATACTGTGATCCTTGAGAAGGTAGTCGAAGAGCCGAATATAAATTTACTGCTGAATACTTCGGCTGTTAAAATAACTAAAAAAGAAAATCAAAAAATTGAATCAGTAACAGCATTCTGTTCACAGAATTCAATTTTATACAATATTTCAGCTCCTTTGTTTTGCGATGCCTCCGGGGACGGTGTAACAGCGTATCTTGCGGGTGCAGAATTTCGAATGGGCGCCGAGAGCAGAGAAGAATTTGATGAAAAATTCGCACCTTCATTAGAGTACGGCGCATTGATGGGTCATTCAATCTTTTTCTATTCAAAGGATACCGGCAAACCCGTTCGCTTTGTACCTCCAAGCTATGCATTGAAGGATATAAAACAAATACCTCGATATCGCAATTTTGGGAAAAATCATTATGGCTGTCAGCTTTGGTGGGTAGAATACGGCGGGCGTCTTGATACGGTGCACGATACAGAGAAAATCAAATGGGAGCTGTGGAAGATTGTTTACGGGATATGGGATTATATAAAAAATTCCGGCAGCTTTCCGGGCACTGAAAATATGACTCTTGAGTGGGTAGGAATGATTCCCGGCAAGCGTGAAAGCCGGCGTTTTATCGGCGACTATATACTTGTACAAAATGATATAGTGCGTCAGAAAGAGCATTACGATGCTGTTTCCTACGGCGGCTGGGCAATCGATCTGCACCCGGCAGACGGGATTTACAGCAGACTGCCCGGGTGCGACCAATGGCATTCCAAGGGCGTTTATCAGATTCCATACCGGTGTATGTACAGCAAGGATATTGAAAACCTTTTCCTTGCAGGCAGGATTATGAGCACTTCTCACGTAGCAAACGGGTCCACCCGCGTTATGCTTACATGTGCGCATAACGCTCAGGCAGTTGGAATGGCTTCAGTTTTGTGCGTTCGTGATAAATGCCTGCCGAGGGATGTCGCTGAGCCTGAGAAGGTTTCTCTGCTCCAGCAGAAACTTCTCAAATGCGGGCAGTACATCCCGGGCATTAAACTTGAAGACCCCGAAGATATAGCTAAAGAGGCCGCAATCAGCGTTTCCAGCGAATTGAAGCTTTCGAAACTTGATAATAAAGGCCCGCTGCTTACTTTACACGATTCAATGGCAATGCTCTTTCCGGCAAGAAAAGGCAGTAATATTTTTGTCTCATTTGAAATTTTTGCAGATAAAGAAACTGAACTGATTGTCGAGCTCAAATCAAGCAGCAGGATTGGTAATTTTACTCCGGATCTGCTTCTGGAAAGGAAAAAGATTTCCATTTCCCCCAAAACTGCATCTGAAAGCTGCAGAGCTAAAGAAAAGGTGAAGTTGTATTCAGGTGCTGACGGGGGTGTTAATTCAGGGGCAGCTGCTTTTACGCAAAAGTTTAATCAAACCTCCGAGGACTCTTTCTCTCAGGGCAATATTGAAATTGAATTCGAGTCTATACTGGAAACTGATCAGTACGTGTTTATCTGCCTCCGGAAAAATCCCGATATCCATATCCGCTGCAGCAGTCAGCATATTACCGGGGTTCTGTCTGTAGTTTCAAAGGGTAATTTTAGAGTCAGCAACGGAAATATACAAAAGCCGGATAAGGATATTGGCGTTGATGAAATGGAATTCTGGATTCCGCAGCGCTGGCCGAACTGTCATCTGCTCTCGTGCAGATTTAAATCTGCGATTGAAGCTTTCGGCCCTGATAATTTGACTAACGGATTTGCCAGGCCTTTCAAAGGGGCGAATGCCTGGGTTGCAGATTTTGATGACCGTTCACCGGAGGCTGTCCTTGAATGGGAGAAACCAAAATCTATTAAAAAAATTGAACTGGCTTTTGATACCGATTTCGACCATCCAATGGAATCGGTTTTTATGGGACACACTTATCACACAGTACCTTACTGTGTTAGGGAATACCTTATATCAGATTCACAGGGCAGGGTGGTTTACGAATGCAGGGAAAACCATAAGACTCGTAATGTTATAACATTTGATGAGCCTGTAACCACTGATAAGCTTATAATTCAGCTTCAAAGGCCTGATGTGAATATACCTGCTGCGCTGTTTGAAGTGCGGTGTTATGAATAGATGCTGCTTATATTTTTTACAAAAAAGCTAAAGCAGCTGAGCGAATCTGTTTACCTTAATACAAACTGCCTGTTCAAAAAAGAAAGGACTGCAAATTGAACGGATTGGATTACATAGTACTCGGCTTTTACCTTTTAGGAATCTTGTTTGTTGGTATGCTTTTTACCCGCAAGAATAAGAGCTCTGCTGATATGTTTGCCGCAGGCGGGCAGTCCCCTTGGTGGACAAGCGGGCTGAGCGGGTTTATGACGATGTTCTCCGCAAATACGTTTGTAGTGTGGGGCGGAATTGCATATAAGTACGGTATGGCAGCTGTTGCCATTAATTTGATGTACGGGGTTGCTGCGCTGCTGGTTGGGTATTTCGTTGCAGGTAAATGGAAAAAGATTGGAATAAAAAGCCCTGCAGAGTTCATTCAGCTCAGGTACGGGAATAAAGCGCTTCATTTTTATACATGGTTTATGATGACCTTCCGTATGGTTGGAACTGCCGGTTCGCTTTATGCGCTGGGAACAATTTTTACCGCTCTTCTGACCAATGGAGACTACAGCCTTTCAGCTCTGAATATTGCTATTATTATATTCGGCGGGATTGTAGTACTTTATACGATGTTTGGCGGCCTCTGGGCAGTTCTTATGACTGATACTCTTCAGTTTATCCTGCTGAATCTTGCAGTATTATTTGTTGTTCCGCTGGCCTTTATGAAGGTAGGCGGGGTAGGAGAATTTATAAACAAGGCTCCTGAGAACTTTTTCCTGCCTGTGGGAGGCAGTTATACGTGGTTCTTCCTTGCAGGCTGGTGCGTAATTCATTTCTTTATGATTGGTGCTGAGTGGGCATTTGTGCAGCGTTTTATATGTGTTCCCTCGGCGAAAGAGGCCAAGAAAAGCTCGTATCTGTTCGGTATTTTATATTTGGTAAGCCCCTTGCTCTGGCTTCTGCCTCCAATGCTCTGGAGGGTGCAGTCGCCGATTCCTGAAGGCGCTACAGAGCAGGAAATTCGAGTTCTCTCGGAAAATGCGTACATCCTTTCCTGCAAATCTGTTTTGCCGGTCGGGATGGTGGGGCTGATGGTTGCCGCTATGTTCTCCGCCACGGCCAGTATGGTCAGCTCGCAGCTGAATGTTTTCTCCGGAGTGTTGACGAACGATATATACCGCCCACTGCGAGGCGGAAAATTGAGCGATTCTCAGATGGTCTGGGCGGGGCGTTATTTTACAATACTGCTCGGGGCAGTCCTTGTGGGGATTGCAATCTCAATCCCGTATTTGGGCGGTGCGGAGAAGGTTATTATATCCATTACTGAATTAATGGTTGTAGCTCTGCTCGCACCAACCCTTTGGGGACTCTTCAGCAAAAAGATTAACTCCTTCGCAGTTTGGATCACAGCTTCGACAGGTTTCATTTCAGGATGCATTGTTCGTTTCGGTCTTAGCCCGGAGGGCTTTCTCAGCGGGTTTGAGCCGTTATCCGGATTAAGCAGCTGGGTGGGCTCTCATTCCACTGAAACAAAGACATTTACAGGCGTTCTGCTGCCTGTTATAACTCTTGCAGTAATACAGATGTTTTCAAGGAAAAGGTCTGAAGGGTATGATAAGATTCAGGCTCTGGAGGCTGAAGAGGATAAACTGAAAAGAAGCGGCGCTGTGAAGGCAAGCAGCCTTCCTGCGATTATTGTGGCATGGAGTCTTGCTGTATGCGGTCTGCTTATGCTGGTGTTGAGCTTTTTCGGCAAAGAATCTTCCGGTGTGATTCTAACATTCGCATTAACATTGTTTGCAATTTCCGGTTTTATAGTTATCGGTATTTCAAGAATGAGCAAAAAGGGAAAGATAGGATGATTATATGAACAAGACTGGTCTGAAGATAATACTGCTTGCATCTCTATGCGGTGCGGCATTCTCCGCTGAGCTGAAAAATGATGCTTATACTGTCCAAACGCTCGATCAGAGCAGGGTCGAACTGAGGCATAAAGATGCCGGCGTATGGGATTTAGAGATGCGGTTTTGCGTGCTCTTTACAGATAAAAATCCAAGACCTGCCTCGCGTCCGGGTGAAGTGCCGAATGTGAAGTACAATGTAGTTACATGGGAGAATAAGAGCCTTGAATCAGGTGCCGGGCTGGATTCAAGCCAGAGTGATTATTTGGCTGTAGGCGACGGATTCGATCCGAGCATACTTGAGGGCTCAAGGGACAGCCGTACCGCAAATCTCTTTTATGCCGCTCCGCAGGTGTCCGTTTCGGCTGAACGGATGGTGCACAGGGGCTCTTCGATTATATACGTTTTCCCCGAGCACCCCTTGTTTACTCTTCGCGCGAGGCTTAAAATCACAGAGGGTGATGCCCCGCCGGCTTTGGAATATAGCTTTACGCCGAAAAAGGACGGCTATTACTCTGTAGGATATGCGGGCTCACCGGAATACCAGCTGGAAGAGCTTGATGAGATTTGGCAGCCGCTGCTCTGGCAGGAAAAGCGCTTCCCAAATAAGCCCTTTATGACAATGGCGTATCGCTGCACAATCCCCTCAGCTCTGATAACTAAAAACGGCAGTACTTTCGGGATGGTTGTTGACCCGGAGGAATATCCGTTTGAAGAGCTTCCCGTGTTTGATAATTCGCGGTTCGGGGTTGCCGTGCGGAATAAAGAGGGGCTCGCTGAGCCGATGGTTTTTGCGCCGGTGCTTGGCGGTATTAATTCCAAGATGAAGGCCGGGCAGAGCTTTTCATTCTCGCTCCGCCCTACTGCTGTTAAAGGCAGAACAACCGAAGCATTTGAATATATAGCCCGCAGGCTTTACGGCTTTGATAACTACAGGAAAAATTCAATCTGTACTTTGAATCAGACGCTGGAAAATATGATTGATTACGGTATGAGCCGCTGGAGCCGTTTTCTGGAAGACCAGAAGGGCTGCAGCTATGCTACCGATGCGCCCGGAACGGTGAAAAACGTTTCTTCCCTGAATCCGCTTGAGCTGGCTATTGCTGCAGATAATGAAGAAATTTTCAAACGCAGGGCATATCCTTATATAGAGTATATGCTGTCTCGAAAGAAATTCCTGTTTACCACAAACGAAAAGCAGAAAATTCAAAGGCCTTCATACACACTTGAAGGCCCCTGCGCCCCGATTTCTGAGCTTAGTTCATTGTTCGGCATTTTCGAAGAGGCAACGCCGGCGTTCAAGGAGCTTGCTGTTCAGGAATTTCACCGCAGCCGAGTTCGAAATCTGGATGTTCAGCAGTCTGGAAAAAGCTGGGAGAATGCACTTTTCCTGTACGAGGCAGTGAAAGACAGAAAATATCTCGATTTTGCAAAAAGCAGAGCGGATGAATATATAAAGCAAAGGGTTGAAAAGCCCCAGACTGCTTTTGACGACCCTCAGGCAGGTGCATTTTTCTTTTGGACAGCCTTCACCCCGAAGTTTATTCAATTGCTTGAGCTGTATGAGGTTACTAAAGAACAAAGGTATCTGGAGGCTGCGCATGAAGGGGCAAGAAGGTTTACCCAGTTTACTTGGATGAGTCCAAAAATCCCCGAGAGAGATATTCTCGTGAACGAGGGGGGCAAGGCCCCGCTGTACTGGTACTTAAAGAGCAAAGGCCATAAGCAGATGTATATTCCCGAAGAAAAAGTCCCGGCCTGGCGGCTCTCCTCCATCGGTCTTACCCCGGAGTCCACAGGTACCTGCACAGGCCATCGTGCGATTTTTATGGCCAATTATGCCCCTTGGCTGATTCGTATCGGCTATTACACAGACGATTCATTCCTCAGGGAAGTGGGGCGTTCTGCGATTGTCGGGCGATACTGCAGCTTCCCGGGATACCACATCAATACGGCAAGAACCACTGCCTATGAAAAGCCCGATTATCCTCTGCGCGAGCACAAGGAGCTCAGCGTGAATTCCTTTCATTACAATCACATCTGGCCTATGATGTCGATGCTTCTGGATTATCTGGTTACAGAGACTATGGCTCGTTCGGATAAACAGATCGATTTCCCATCTCACTTTATAGAAGGCTATGCCTACCTTCAGAATAAGTTTTACGGCACTCAGAAGGGACGTTTCTATGATTATCAGGACGCTGTGCTGTGGATGCCGAGCGGACTGCTGGACGTTGATAATGTTGAGATTAACTATATCTCGGCTAGAGGGGATAATGCCCTGTATTTGGCTTTTCTGAACGAATCGGATAAGCAGGCAGAAGGCAGGGTATCGCTGAATCAGGAGCTTGTTTCATTAGACAGCTGCAAAGTCCGGCTGCTGAGTGCAGGCGGGAAAGCCTCTAAGGAGATCTCTTCCGGGGATTTCGATATTAAAATTCCTCCCAGAGGGCTCACGGCAGTTGCGATAGAAGGCGCTGAAATCCAAACACGTTTTCAGCATAAGGTGATGGGGGTAACCGCTGAGGATGCTTGGGATAAAGGGTTTGTCGAATTTGACAGTCCTGCAGGCAGGGCTGCGGTTCTCAATCTCGGGAAAGCAGCGAAAACTGTATATGTCTATCTCAAAGACAGCAAGGAAGATTTCCGTAATGTCGATATGATTTATGATGACGGCTCGGGCAAAAACAGAATCCAAGACGATTCTTTCCCATGGGAGTTCACTGTCCCGATTGATTCGGCTCTCAGCAGCTTCAGCTTCGTTATTGAAGGCAGCGGGCAGGACGGTGAAAAGGTAATTTCAAAGGAATATTTATTGCAGAAGTAAAGGTGTTTTTATGCGTTTTTCAGTTTGTCTAATTGTGGTTATCATTGCTGCTGCTGTAAACTGCTTCGGTGCGGTGAATATATCGGGCCCTTCGGGGGCTGTTTCTGCTGAGATAGGGGTCGGGGAAAGCGGCTTATACTATTCTGCCGAATTCAACGGCATAACAGCAGTTGAAAATTCTGATATGGGTATTGAGATTGACGGGATTGATTATTCCGGGCAAAACACCCTAAAGGCAGAACAGATCGAAACCTATTCAATCGATCAGGCGTATCCTTTCCGGGGCGGCAAATCCGTTGCTCATAATTTCTGCAGCGGTATTAAAATCCCCTTGGACAATCAAACATCAGGCCAAAGATGGATTGTAGAGGCGCGGGCGTATGATGACGGTTTCGCATTCAGATATATAATCCCCTCTTCCTCGGTTCGCACAGTGAACAAAGAGACCACTTCGTTTAAAATGCCCGCTGAGAGTGATGTGTGGTTTTTCGAGAGAGACAGCCACTGGAAACTCAAGACCTACGCAGGTGAATGGATGAAGGCTGATATTTCACAGATGCCTGAAATCTCTCCCGAAGGCCCTGTTCAGGGCGCATTGCTTCTTTTTGAGCTTCCCTCTGGCGGCTATGCCGGATTAACCGAGGCGGGGATGATGAATTATTCGGGGATGCGGTATGAGGCTGTTGGGAATAATACATTTCAGGCCAATTTCACAGAAGGTGTGTCCGGCTTTAGTATTGACGGAGATATTACTTCGCCCTGGCGTGTTGTGCTTTTTGCGAATGATTTGAATGAGCTTGTAAACACAGCGATTCCATGCAATCTCTCTTCTGAGCCTGAGCTGCCTTTGTATTCTAGTACTGATTACATTCAGCCCGGACGAAGCGTTTGGCGCTGGTGGAGCAAAGACACTGGCACTCCCGAGCAGGAAAAACAAATGATTGACTTCGCTGAGCAGCTCGGTTTTGAATATACAATTATCGATGCAGGCTGGGAAAGCTGGCCGGAGAAATGGACTGAGCTTGCTGATATATGCGATTATGCCGAGCAGAAGGATGTGCGCGTAATTGTATGGAAGCATTCAGGAGAGATAGACTCACCTGCAAGCAGCTGGACGCAGATGGCCGGCTTCTTGGATAACATCAGCGATGCCGGCGCCGAGGGCGTGAAGATTGATTATATCAATGCTGAATCCAAAGATAAGATCGATTTTGAAATTGCCGCCCTGAAGCTCGCTGCTGAAAGGCAGCTCGTTGTGAATTTCCACGGATGCAGCAAGGCGGCAGGCCAGAGCAGGACTTACCCTAACGAGCTCACGCGTGAAGGCATTCGCGGGCTCGAGCTTAACAAAATGGGCAAACCCCTGCCTGCCGGCCATAATGCAGCGCTGCCATTCACACGGTTTGTTTTGGGGCATGCCGATTATACACCTTTCACTCTAACTGCCGATAAACTCGGGAATACTACTGTTGCTCATCAGCTTGCCGGCGTGGTCTGTTTCACTTCGCCCCTGCAGGTGATTGCCGAAGACCCTGCAAAGCTTCTGGCAGCGGAGAATGCCCCTGTTACTGATATTCTTAAAGATATTCCGACAGTTTGGGATGAGACAATAGTTTTAGACGGCAGCTCAATTGGCGAGCTTGCTGTTTTGGCTCGCCGAAAAGACCACAGGTGGTTTGTTGGAGGTATCAACGGCGCTGGGCAGAGAGATTACAGCTGCGATCTGTCGTTTCTTTCAAATGGAAGCTGGTCTGCAAAGCTTTTACGCGATACGCCCGGCTCTCAGACAGAAACACAAATCGATATATCTGAGGTTGCAAAAAATGATTCAATAAACATTCCAATCAATGAGGCTGGCGGGTTTGTCCTTGTTCTTACCAAAAATTGGATCTCAGCAAATACATGGGAAGATAATTCACAAGACCATAAATGGTCCGAGGCTTCAAACTGGAGCACTGGCTCTGCCCCCTCTACAGCGAACAGCTGGATCAAGATAATCGGCGGGAGTATGGCGGCGCCGGCGGATTATCCTCAAATCAATTCTGTTGTGCAGGAAATTAAGAATCTGAAGATTGGCTCTGCAGGCTCAGGACAGGCCAAGCTTACTATAAATCCTGGAGGCGGGCTTTCCGTTGAAGGCATTATCAATCTCGGCGATTACAATAACCCGGATGTTGAGGGTGTTCTGATTATCAACGGCGGGAGCCTCAACGCAGGGACAGGCGCGGGGAGCGGCCAGCTTCGTGTCGGGGTGAGAAATACCGACGGGACAATTCATCTCAACGAGGGAAAGATCACAGCAGAGAATCTTTTCATCCCATACAGCACCGGCAGCAGCGGGCGAATTTACTTGAACGGCGGAACGCTTGAAGTTGAAAACCTTTATATGCGAAACAATCCCGATCTGAATCAGCAGTCTTTGATTGACATCGCAGGCGGAACGCTTGTTCTTCCGGGAAACCGTATTCAAACGGTAAAACAATTTACCCACCGCGGAGGAATCACCGCCTACAGCGGACGCAGCACTCTGCAGATAGATTACGGCTTGCGCAATCTCGGGAAAACCACAGTTACAGCAGAACCTTTTGATCCCTTTCTCGCTCATGCCCCGTATCCCGGCCACGGGACAAAAGAGGTTTCTTTGAACCCCGTGTTAAGCTGGGTTCCTGCAGAAGATGCAGTTTCTCAAGATATATATTTCGGCACTGATTATCAGCAGGTATTGAACGCTTCTCGATTGCCGGCGGATTTTGATGGAAACAGAACGGTGGATCTCGATGATCTGGCGTTTTTTATGAGTCAGTGGCTTCTTGGCAGTGATTATCAGCAGATAGTTTTGAATACAAAATATGTTCCTGCTTTGAGTTATTCTCAGGCATCTCAGCTGCCCTATAACGGAAGCCCTGCAGAGCTTTGCAGTCAAATTGAGATAGAGGACTACGATGAAGGAGGAGCGGGTGTCGGGTATTATGATACCAGCACCGGAAACAGCTACGGGCAGTACCGCTCGGACGATGTGGATATTGCAAAAATCTCAGAACTTGAAAACCAGTATGCTGTTATGGGCTCAGCGTCTGAATGGTTGGAATATACTGTTGAAAGCAGGGCAGGTGTATATGATATTTCAGTGCGTGCTGCATGCGCTTATGCCGGCAGAAGCATCACCCTGAAACTGAATGATTCAGAGCTTGCCGAGATTAACCTGCCCGATACAGGCGGCTGGGATGAGTGGCAGATGGTAACCGTTGAAAACGTTGAAATTGCTCAAAGCGGTGCAGGGGTGCTTCGCTTGGAGCTTCAGGGGGGCTTGATGGGGTTAGACCGCCTGCGGTTTATAAATACATCCAAGCCTGCCGATCTAAATGAAGACCAGAGCGTTAATCTTCTTGATGCAGCGATTTTATCAAATAACTGGAAAAGGTTTGGCCCTTCTTCTTTCAAGGGCAGTCAAACAGAAAACACTTTCAGCCCGGGCAGCCTCGATTACGGAGAACGATACTATTGGCGCGTTGATGCGGTTACTCCCGCTGAGATTCGCAAAGGGGATCTCTGGGAGTTTGACACTGAAATCTATGTGGATACCGAGAAGCCGGGATGGAAGCTTACATTTCACGATGAATTCAACGGCGCAGATTTAGACTGGCAGAAGTGGGAGAGCGAAAGCGGTTCGCCCGGGCATATCGATTCGAGCCGTTGGCCGGAGAATGCAGTTGTTGAAAACGGCAATTTGCGATTGCTTACCAAAAAAGAGCAACGCGGCGGGAAAGAGTGGACATCAGGCCACATCTGGTCGCGCATTTTCAAGCAGAAATACGGCTACTGGGAGGCGAGGTATAAGATTGCAGATTCAACAGGGCTTAATAATGCTTTCTGGATGATTGAAACGGGCGATTTTGAGATTGATATTGATGAAGGCCATTATCCCGATCAGATGCATACCAACGTTCATAACTGGGCGGGAACCCATTGGGGCGAAGGACATTTGCTGGAAACTGGTCTCCCGCTCAGCGAGGAGTATCATACTCGCGCCCTCGAATGGACGCCTGAAGAGCTGATTTGGTATTTTGACGGCACGGAAGTTCGGCGCTGGAATTATGAGACTAAGGACATCAGTCTTGACAAGCCTGTTGCAGTCCGGTTCAGTACAGCAGTTGTTCAGTGGGCAGGCGAAGTAACAGACGAGTTAGACGGAACTTCCATGGATATCGATTACGTTCGAGTTTATGAAAGGTCTAACGAGGCCTTCAACCCATACCCTGAGGATAATGCCGCTGGAATCAGCACTGAGGTGAAGCTTGGCTGGGAATCCGGGATGCAGACTGCTCAAACCGGCGGACACCATATTTATTTCGGAACCAGCAGGGATGCGGTGCTTAACGCAGATACTCAATCGCCTGAATATGCGGGCTGCTCAGATCAGCCGATTTTCGATCCGGGCTCTCTATCTGCCAACACCACTTACTACTGGCGCATAGACCAGACAGACGGCGAGCAGGTATGGAAAGGCTTTGTATGGGAGTTTGATACCTGGCAGGACGCCCCGGAAAAGATTGCTCCTGATTCTCTTGAAGCCTTTGCCTCGGGAGTTTCTCAATACGGAGAACGCGAGCCGATATATGCCGTAAACGGGGCAGGCTTAACAGAAAGCGGGCATACCAATCAGGTGAATGAAAATATGTGGATGACCGACCAGCAGACAGGCTGGTTCAAGATCGATCTGAATAATCATTTTGACCTCCATCTTTTCGAAATGAAGGTTTGGAATTTCAATATGGCCGGCTATACCGAAAGGGGCGTTAAGCAGGCAGATATTTATTATTCAGACTCACCCTCAGACCCGGGCAGCCCTGCCGAAAATCCTTCGGCATGGAATATTCTTGCACCAGCCGGCTCTCAGCAGTTCCCCAAAGCCAGCGGCGAGGATGATTATGATAATCCTGCTGTTATTGAATTTCCGCTAAATGCAAATGCCCGCTGGATTTATTTTGATATAAACAGCAATCATAATGGTGACAGATACGCAGGATTGAGCGAGATTATGTTTGAAAGGCCGGATTCCATTTCAGTTCAGCAGTTCGGGGCGTATCCTGATGACAGTCAGGATGATGCGCAGGCTCTTCGCTCGGCTCTGAGCTATGCACGTGAGAATAATATCCGCAGGATTGTTTTTCAGCCCGGCCAGTACGACTTTCGCTCCAAAGAATCCAGACCGGGCAAAGGGCATGCGAATTTGTTTGCGATGGATCTTCCCGGGCTGATTTTTGAAGGCGCAGTTAATCCGGACGGCAGCCCGGCAGCAAAAATCGTGCGTCATTACGAATTTTCAAATGACTGGTATCCTACGGCGATTATCCATTTTGAGGGCTGCGACGGTCTTCAGTTTCGCAATTTAATTTTCGACAACAGCCCTCAATACTGCACCTCGGGGCAGGTGGTAGAGAAAACCGGCGATTCTGTAACAGTGGAGATATTTGAAGGCCTGCCCTATATCGACAATACCCTTTGTTACTGCGCGAATGCGTGGGACTTGGAAACCGGCAGGCTCAAGCATGTTGAGAGCCTCACTTACGGCGGGGATGTTGACAAGAACAAAGATGAGCTGATTTGGAGAAAAGTTCACGGCGGCAGCGGCAGAAGGGTTCGGCTTGAAAGCGATTATTTCACAGACAAGATTGAAGCGGGCGAGGGCATCTCATGGCATTTCGGCTGGCGAGGACTTCAGCTGAAGTTTATTCAATGCGATGATTTATACGTAGAGAATGTAAAAACATTAAATGCCGCAGGATTTGCTATGATCTCCAGCAATTGCGAGGACATCTATGCTAAAGACGTTCAGATAAGAGCCGAAGGCGGTCAGCTGCCGGTCGGCCCGCGAGACGGCTGGAAACTCTACGCCTGCAGAGGCGAAGTTTTGATTGAAGATATGTACTGCGAAGGCGTGCGATGGGACGGTCAGAATGTACACGGGTCTTTCTGCTGGGTAACCGAAAAGCTGGATGCTCAAACCGTGAAAATGACTAAGAAATTCAGCTCTGCATACCCTATACATCAGGGCACAAAAGTAATCTTGTGGGATAATTCCAACCCGTATGAACTGACGGTTCAAACCTCCAGCCTTCAGCGTCTTGAAGACGGAAGCCCCGAATTTACCGTCTCATTCAGTCAGGACATTCCGTCATTTGTAAATGAAGGCACAATAGCTTCGATATATTCGTGGAACATCGATTCCTACAAGCTGAAAAACTGCGATTTTGCCAAGATTGCCGGAAGCGCAGGGATAATACGAAACGACGGGGCGGTTTTTGAAGGGTGCAGCTATGATAATATTATGTACCCTGCGCTTGTGCTGGGTGCAAACGTGAATGAGGGTGAAGGCACATTTACCAAGAATGTAACAATAAGAAATTCAGCCTTCTCAGACAGCGGCTGGGTTGACCGTCAGAATGCAAAAGGGCTTATAGGGATTCAAACCGGAGGCACATCCCTTTGCTATATGAACAACATTCAAATCATTGACAGCAGCTTTGAACAGGCAGAAATCGGCATTGATATCAGCGGAGCGGAGGATGTTCTGATTCAGGGAAACACCTTTCAGGATATAGGCCAGCCTTGGAAAATCGATGATGATTCAACCAGCAGTATTGCATTTGAAAACAATAAGATTTATTAATGCACAGGACGTGATAGACAGGGCGGTCTGAAAAGTAGCAGAAAGGCTCAGACTGAGTGAATTTAACTTTGTAAAAATCTAAATGAATAATTATAAGAGAGGCTATAATGAAACGATTTACCAAAACAGCAATTCTTATGCTTTTTCTCTGTCAAACAGCAGGCATCTGCCTTGCAGGTTTTGCAGATACTGGGCAGGCGGAACTCTCTCTCAACGGCGAATGGCATTTTAAGACAGACCCTGAAAAATCTGCCGAATCGGAAAAATGGCATAAGCCCGAATTCGATGCAGGCAGCTGGGACAAACTCTCCGTCCCCGGCAGCTGGGATACATACAATGACTATGCTCAGTATGTCGGTCAGGCTGTGTACAGGCGAAGCTTCAAAACCCCCGAGGGCTGGAGCAATGCTAATGTAAGGCTGAAGTTTGGAGCTGTTTATCAGAAAGCGTCTGTATATCTCAACGGACGCTGCATCGGCAGGCATACCGGCGGCTACACCCCCTTTGATTTCCCTGTAGGAAACATCCTCGAGACAGAGAAAGACAATGTGCTTGCGGTAATAGCAGACAATACCTATAACCGCGGTGCATGGTGGAACTGGGGCGGAATCAGCAGGGATGTAACGCTGATACGCAATAATCCTGTGAGGATTAAAAGGCAGCAGATCCAAACCGATATTGACCTCGACAGTAATACCGCTGAGGCTGATGTAAGCATCACAGTTACCAACGAAGGATTAAAGGATAAGCAGGTTAAAATCTCTTCCAGTATAAGATCAGACCAAACCGCTGTTTTGAAATGGGAGTCTTCTAAAACTGCCGTCAAAACGAAAACCTTTGAATTGAAAGCTTATCAAACAAAAACAGAAACCCTCAAATTTAAGCTCTCAGGCGAAAATTTCAAACTCTGGCATTTCGATACGCCTTATCTTTACATCTGCGAATCGGAAATTGCAGATAAAAACAAAATCTGCCATACCGCCACAGACCGTTTCGGCGTGCGAAAAATAGAAACCAAAGGCACAAAAATTCTGCTCAACGGCGAGCACATCCGGGCAAACGGTTTTAACCGCATCTGCGACCACAGGACTTGGGGCAGTACAGAGCCGGATGAGTTTGTTAAAAAAGAAGCCGATCTTCTCAAATCCAACGGATGCGTTCTGGCCAGACTCTCCCATGTGCCCATATCAGAGAATATGCTGGATTACCTCGACCAGATCGGAATGCTTATTATCGAAGAAATCCCTGTATGGGGTTCTGAAGACCCTCAGGTTTACGAGGATAATCCGATTACACGTGCTTGGCTGAGGGAAATGATTTATCGTGATTACAATCACCCCTCCATCATCGGATGGAGCGTGGCAAACGAGCTGGGAATAGTTGTTGACGGCAGATGGGAGAAGCGTTTTGCTTCTCATCAATTTGCCTACGTTCGTTCGATGCTGGATTATATCCGTGATGAGCTCGATTCCACACGACTGCTTACTTATGTGAGCAACAGCGTGTTCCGTGATATCGCCACGCGGGAAAACGACCCTGCCTCAATATGCGATGTGATCAATGTAAACTGCTATGGAAATGCTTCCGAGCAGGTCGCCGAGGTGCACAGGAAATGGCCGGATAAGCCTGTGCTTGTTTCCGAGTTTGGAAAGGGGCAGATTGGTTTGAACTTAAACGATTCAGTCCTGAAAGACAAGCTCTTCCCTTTTATGGAAGACTTTCGCAATAAACACGATTATGTGGCCGGCTGGTCGTGGTGGTCGTTCAATGATTACCGCAGCCGATATCGGGGAACGCCCGTTTCTCAAAACAGGGCATGGGGGTTTTATAATGTTTGGCGGCAGCCAAAACGCGCTCTTGAACAGATTAAACCCCAGCATTCGCCGGTTGATAAGCTCGAAATCCGCCCTAGCGGCAATTCAGGCAAGGCAGTTATCACGCTTGAGCCCCGAGATAAAGTTGATATCCCGTCTTTCACTCTTCACGATTACAAACTGCATTGGTCGAAGCGTGAGATGGACGGTTCAAAGGCGAAAGATGGCAGGATCGAGCTGCCTGAGATAAAGCCCGGGTCTAAAACCCTAACCTTCACTGTCGATTCGATAGGTTCTCTTGAAGATATGCTCAGTATTAACGCTGCTCTGAAAACCGCAACAGGGCATACCGTGTTTGAAGCAGTGCATTCGGTAAATCCGCCTGAAGCTCCGGAGATTGCAAATGTATTCGGGGCCAAGGGCAAGGTTCGGGTTGAATTTACCCCCGTCCCGGGAGCGGAGAGTTATGAAGTTATGCTTATCGACCAGCAGGGAAATGCAAAAACTAAAAATCCGACAAGCTGGTTTTGCGATTTTACGCAGCTGAAAGAAGGCAAAACCTTCAGCGCAGCAGTGAAGAGCATAAATGCAGCTGGAAGCAGCGAGGGCTCTAAGGAAAGAATGGTTAGGGCATCTGGGCCTCTGCTCCCGCCTGTAATCTGGAAAGCAGTTAGTATCCCAAACGGATTTATGGTGGGTTACGGTGTTACTGAAGATGATAAAACCTTCACTCTCGAAGTAACGAATTTGCAGGACAACAGCAGGACAGTAATGGATGGCCTGCAGCTCAAGGGAGCCGCAGCTGTAAGAAACCTTGATGCGGGCAGATACAGATACCGCTTGAGACGGGATAACAATAACGGCTTAAGCCAGTGGTCTGCGCCTCGGGAAATAGAGGTTTGCAAATAGGATTGGGCAGCCGGCCAAACAGAGCTGTTCTAAACGTTTATCGGATGATTAAATCTGAGAGGCAGATTCAGGTGATTATTTCATTTGCATTGGCAGGTTCTCAGGCTGAAAGCTTATTCAGCCTGCACCTGCCTTATAGCTTTGAGATTTTATCTGCTTCCGAACTTCTTCCTGTATGCCAGAGGAGACATACCCATATGCTTCCGGAAGCTTCTGGCAATGTGTTTGTCGCTTGAATACCCCATAACTTCTGAGATCTCAGAAATTGAGAAGTTTGTTTCCAGCAGCATCTGCAATATTTGATTTATATGTGTTAGGTTGATTTCTTCAAGAATGGAACGGTTCAGGATTTTACGAAAGCGGTTTTCCAAAACTCTTCTTGAGATGCTGGTTGCTTCTGCCACATCATCAACCTGTATGAGTTTTCTGCTGTTGTTTCTGATGTAGTTTATAGCGCTTGCTACCTCAGAATCTTCTATCGCCAGAATGTTCGTTGATTGCCGCGTAACGATATGGGTTGGTTTTACGATAATCTCATCTTCGCATTCTGTTTTGTCAACCATCATCTTATCGAGCAGCTTGGCAGCCTCAAAGCCTGCACGTTCGGAGTTCAGAGCAATGCTGGAAAGAGGCGGGTCGGAGAGCTCGCATACATGCTCGTCGTTGTCGATCCCCAGCACAGCCACTTCTTCGGGCACATGGATATCGGCAAATTTGCCCGCTTCAATTACCTGCCTTGCACGGTCATCGTTACAGGCCAAAACAGCGATAGGTTTGGGCAGTGATTCGAGCCATTCGGCCATAATAGGCTGCTCTTTTTCCCAAGAAAGCCAAGAACCCCTCTTGGGCTGAGAGTATATGGTTATATTTGCAGAAGCCTTTTTTATCATTTTGGCAAAATATTCACCCCGCATAACAGACCACTCCGCTGAGTCGAATCCGCAGTAGGCGAAATTCTTGTATCCCCTCTCCAGCAAATGGTTTGCTGCCATCTGAGAGATTTTTTCCAGATCAGAGCTGATATGCGGGTAGCCGGCTATTTTAATCCCTCGGGTAATCACGGGAATGCCCAGCTTCATAATCAGCTGTTTGTTTTTGGGCGTGGGGTTGTGGGCGATAATCCCGTTGGCTTTCCAGTCTTTGAGTTTGGGGATTATCTTCAGCCTGCGCTGAATATCCGGTTCGCTGTAAAATGCCCAGCGGGTTCGGCTCTGAAAACGGGCATATTTGGAGATTCCCCTTGCCAGCTCTCTGTCCAGGGCTCGAGCCATTTCTAAAAGCAGAATTACATAATTAACATTCGGCATAAAATTGAAAGTGAACAAATATCAAAAACTGTTTATAAAGCCTGATTTTTTATTATATTAAAAAATTTATACGAGTAAAATTTTTGGCAGAAAAATGCTGAATCTGTTTGCTGATTTCTGCTTATCCTGTTATCCTGTTTTCCGCTTCATTAAGAATAGGGAATATTATCTGCAAGATTATTTTTGCAGCAGCCGGCTCTTGACTGCTGGGAGAATTCCGATAATCCGGCCTGCGCCTTTTTTTAAGATTCACCTGCTTTTCAATTTCAAATACCCAATGCCGGCGAATTTTTGGGGAAATTATTCTCAATTTCTTACATACCTTAATGTAAGGGATTATTTTCCCTGCTTTAATCCTGTAAGCTGAAGATTAAATTATTCAAAAATGTGAGGCGACTTATGCAAAGAAGAAATTTCCTTAAAACAGCCGCAGTGATGGCGGGCGCAGCTGCATTTCCTGATTTCCTGCAAGCAGCAGAGAAGAATAATAAAAACGTTCTTATTATCGTATGCGATGATCTGGGCGCTCATGATCTGGGGTGTTATGGGAACACCCTCCACGAAACGCCCAACCTCGACAGGCTCGCAAGGCAGGGGATGCGTTTTACTCAGGGCTATGCCTCCTGCGCTGTATGCTCGCCCACAAGAGCGAGCCTTCAGACAGGCAAATACCCCGCCCGCCTCGGTATAACAGACTGGATACCGGGCGTGCCGATAAATAAGATCAAAAACAGATTTGACCCGGAAATGGAAATAATCCGAACTGAAAAGCAGCTTGAGCTTGAAGAGGTTACTATCGCAGACTACTTCAAGGCAAAAGGGTACTCAACTGCATTTCTGGGCAAGTGGCATCTGGGCGAAACGGAAAAGTATTACCCCAAAAATCAGGGCTACGATACCAACTTCGCCGGCACCCGCAAAGGCGCACCCTACGCCCCGAACCACTACTACGCACCGTACAACAACCCGAAGATCAAGCCGGAGGGCGAGAAGGGCGAATACCTCACCGACCGCATTGGCGATGAATCCGCAAAGAGGCTCGCTGAGCTTTGCGAGGGTGAAAAGCCGTTTTATATGCTCACCTGCTTCTACACCGTACATACGCCTATAAAGCCCCGCAAGGATCTTGAAGAGTATTACAGGAAAAAGCTTGAAGCCCGGCCAAACAAGATTTGGGACAACCCATCCTACGCTGCAATGGTGCACTGCATGGACGTTAACTGCGGAAAAATCCTCGATGTTCTCAAGGATAAGGGGCTCGAGGATGATACCATAGTTATATTCACCTCCGACAACGGCGGACTCACCGCCCATAAAAAAGGCCCAACCAGCAACTACCCTCTTCGATCGGGCAAAGGCTTCTACTACGAAGGCGGAATCAGAGAGCCTTATCTTTTCCGGGTCCCGGGGGTAACCAGGCCCGGGTCTGAGTGCGGCTATCCAATAATTACGAACGACATATTCCCTACGGTTATCGAGGCCACGGGCGGCCAGCTCCTCCCGCAGCTCCATAAAGACGGCCTGAGCCTTATGCCTCTTCTCTCAGGAAAGAAAGACAGGCTTGCAAGGGAAGACCTTTTCTGGCATTTCCCGCATTACCACGGCGAAGGCGAGAGGCCGTGCAGCACTGTCCGCAGCGGGGACTACAAGCTTATCAGGCATTATGAAGGCCCAACCCTCGAGCTTTACAATCTCAGAGAAGATATCAGCGAGAAAAACGACCTCTCAGAGAAAATGCCCGAGAAGGTAAAGCAGCTCGAGCAAAAACTGGACAATTGGCTCGAAAAGATGAACGCAAAGATCCCCGAGAAAATATAATCGGTGCAGCAGGCAGTTCGCGGCGGGCGGAAAGTGATTAGAAAAAATGTATATTTAATACAATACCCGCTGGCGTTCTGTCCAAGCTTACAAAGCTTGTAAAATAATTAAGCGAATGTTAGGTGATGGCAAAAAAAACGGAGAGGGCGGGATTCGAACCCGCGGTACGGGGGATACCCCGTACGACGGTTTAGCAAACCGCTACCTTCAGCCACTCGGTCACCTCTCCGTATAGAGATTTGCAGCCTGTAAAAGACGGCGAGAGGAAAAATATACAAATTTAATTGCTGTATGCAAGATAATTCGCTTGAAATTTACTAAGATTTTTGTAAATTACTTCATTCCCCGCAAATCGGGCATAAAATAGTGCGTCAGTAGCTCAATTGGATAGAGCGTTGGTCTACGGAACCAAAGGTTGAGGGTTCGAATCCTTCCTGACGTATTTTGTTTTTATCACCTCTCAGCCCCTTGAAATTGCCGTTTTGAGACCTCTCAGGGGCGTTTTCGCTGCTTCCAGCATTCCCTGAATATTTGCTTCCATCGTTCGCTTGAGTTCGCTTAAAACCGCCTTTGGGTGCACAATCTGCGTGGATTTTTGCTGGGGTAGAAAATTCGCTGTTTCCTCCCGTTCCGGTTGCTTGCAAATCGGCCTGCTGCTCTTTGATTTCGGGCAGATTTTTTATGCGGCATAAAAATTCCCATCTGCCGGCTATATGTACCTTAATTGATTTTAAATCGATTCTGCCTTATCGCAATAAGGTGTTTTTTATTCGCATAAAGGTGTTTAGATGCAAGGGGAATTTTGTTATTATTGCTTTTCAAATATTCGCAGCAATAGCCGGCGAGTGCGGGCTCAAGCTGGAATATCCCCCGAAGAGTTAGAAGAGCTGCTTAAGAAAAATACGGAAACAGCCGCTCAATACAACATTTCTGTATGAGCGGCAAAATAGTCATATAAACCCGGTTTTCGGTTTATTATGTATTGCTGTTCAAAAAAATAATTTAATAATTGGAGATACAAATGATTGTGCAGAAGAGAGCCTTAATAATTGCATTATTAGCCGTTTTCTGTTCGGTTCAGCCGGCAGAAGCGGGAGTTTTAACCCCGCCGGAAAACATAATCAAGGCCTCCAGCAAGGATTATCCGAATGTTAAAACAAGGCATTTTCAAGGGATCTCAAGTTTGGCGGTTAGCCCGGAAGGCAGAATCTGGGTTACATGGTACGGCGGCCCAACGCCGTCCGAGGACAAAAATAATTATGCTGTATTGGCCACCAGCGGCGATAACGGCAAAACCTGGCAGGAGCTTATGGTTGTTGACCCCGACGGGCCTGGTCAGCTTAGAGCTTATGATCCTCAGGTTTGGTTAGACCCGCAAGGAAGTCTTTGGTGGTTTTGGGCTCAGGCTGTCGCCTACGGGGACAGGGCGCAGACTTGGGCAATGGCTGCCGAAAATCCGGACGATAAGGCCGCGGGCTGGTCAGAACCGTTTCATATTGCCCAAGGGGTGATTATGGGCAAGCCGACTGTTCTGAAAAACGGCGACTGGCTTATGCCTGTAAGTGATTGGGCAGGTCGAATAAGCCGTTCTCCAAATGCTGCTACGGCAGCTGCGTATATATCAGAAAGCGAATGGGCAGGTGAGAGCTTTACCCTACTCGGTACAGCTTTGGTTCCCATAAAAGACCGAAGCTTTGATGAGCATATGATAGTTGAAAAGAAGGATGGAAGCCTTTGGCTGCTCGCTCGAACAAAGTACGGCATAGGCGAAAGTTTTTCCGAGGATGGCGGTAAAACATGGAGCAGGGTTTCGCCATCGGATATAAAGCATCCCTCAGCAAGATTTTTTATCCGCCGCCTGAATTCCGGAAATCTGCTGCTCGTTAAGCACGGCCCGATAAACGAAAAAACAGGACGCAGAGATTTAATGGCATTCATCTCTGAAGATGACGGAAAAACCTGGCAGGGCGGCCTTATGCTTGACGAAAGAAAGAAGGTGTCCTACCCGGACGGCCAGCAAACCTCAGACGGCAAGATCTATATCACCTATGACTGCGACAGATACGGAGAAAAGAAAATCCTTATGGCCGTGTTTACTGAAAAGGACGCCTTGGCGGGCGAGGCCGTAACAGAGGATGTGCGTTTGAGGGTTGTTATCAGTAAAAACCCGTCTCCAAAGCCTTATGAGCCTGCTTTGCCGGAGCCTGCTGCTCCGTACGCTGCTGACAAATTCGACTTTGATGACAATTCGAATGAATCCCCAGTCAATTTTTCCCGTCCGGCTGAGGTCAAGCCTGTTGACGGAGGGGATATTGATACACTCGAAATCGGAGCGAGGATTTGGTCTAACCGCAAGTATGTATTCAGCGTTCTTCCTGAGAAGATAAAGGGCAAGAAGTTCATCCGCTCAAAGATCGAAAAGAGCAAGGCCAAGGCAGAATCGCAGGGATACGTCTATGTTATCGGCAAACAGAAGGCAATTGAAGAAGAATTATTGAAACAGGGTTTTGAAAAGACCGACATCCCTCAGTTCATCCCGTTTGCAGTAAAAGGCCAGGGCAGTTATTACCGTTATGATACCGTTTCAGTGTATCAAAAGTACGTTGAAAAAGGCGATACAATTGAATACGGGAAATGGGGCATAACCTTAGTTAGTCGTTCCTGAAAAATCAATGATTTTGGGGAAACTAAAAAAATATATCAGGCTAATCGAGTCTTTAATTTGCTTTTCATTGCCAAATTTCTGTAAAATTCAATAATTTTAAGCATAAAAATATAGGCAAAAGTAAACTTCTCTAGAAGTTTACGCATATTGTACCCAAAAGCGCTGCCGAGGGCGTTCATTTTGTCCCCTTCTACACCTTTCAAGAAGTTTCTTCCCAACCTGTTGTCTTCTTTGAGGTGGCCTATCGTTTGTTCTATGCTCGATCTTCTCTTAATCCACCTCTTGATACTTCGTTTCTTTTTTCGCCAGCCCTTTTCTACAATTTCAACATTTCCAATATCTTCGCAGCCATGTTTCTTGTATCCTCCATCAACATAAACATCTCCAAGCTTTTCTCTCCCGATTAAATTCATTGTCTGCTTCAGATTAGCCCGAAGAGTATGGCCATCATAAGGGTTTCCTTCAAAGCCCAACGCTCCTACGATAAAATTATTCTTGGCAGTAGTTACAATTCCAACCTTATTTCCAAACTCATATTTCTTGTGGCTTTTGCCTTTCCCAATGCAGCAGACGTGAGGTTCGTGAATACTGTAGAGTTTATTTTTGCTTTTCTTTGTCTGGGCTAAAAGCTTCTTAGCGGCTTGAAGCAATGTATCAAAAATTATTCTTAACTGCTCATTGCCTGCTATATTCCGCTCGACCTCTTTCGTAATTCGCCGCAGGTAGTTCCTTAATTTCTTCACTTCTTTTTTAGCTCTTTTGAACTGTTTTGCACGTCGATACCTGCCCTGCATTACATACGCCCTTTTCCCAACCCTTTCGTAGCTTTGGCGAAGTTGGAGTTTTGATGCTTTTGCAAGATCTACAAGCTTAATGCGCAGTTTGTGGCAGAGTTTTGCGTCGGTCGGATAAGTGATGTTCTTCTGCTGAACGGTTGTATCTGCAACGAGCTTGTTGAAATCGTTCTTTTTGATAACCTTAAGCTTCAAGCCGGCTTTGATAGTTTCTTCGAGCAGCTCTTCAAGACCATCAGATTTTACCTTATTACGCCACTTAGTCATACTGGTTGGATCAATAGGAGGCTCGTGCTGGAAGTATCTTTCGCCGCAGAAATACTGCCAGTAAGGATTCTCAACCCAGCCGGCAACGATTGCTTCATCGCTGAGATTGAAAGTGTACTTGAGATACTGAAGGCCGACCATCAGGCGAATCGGCTTGGCCGGCCTGCCTGAATCAGGACTGTATAAACTGCCAAACTTCTCTTCAAAGCGAGACCAGTTGACAACCTCTGAGAGTTGGACTAAAGAGTGATCAGGATTTACAAGAGGTTTTAATGGCTGCTGAAAGAGTGTGCCTCTCCCCTGTCTTTGAACAGTAATAATTAGACAAATTCCTTCAAACAGCAGTTTTTTCCTTTTGCCCCTTCAGAATTATTTTGAGGGGTGAAAGGCAAAAAACTGCGGACATACTCTACAGGAGTTTTCCCTCCCAGTGATTCGTGCCCACGCTCATAATTATATTCTATAAGCCAATCTAAAGTTAAATTACGAGCTTCTGATAAATTCTTAAAACTGTACATATCAAGTATATCCTCTCGATAACTCCGATTGAATCGTTCAATAAAACTGTTTTGCTGAGGCTTGCCTGCTTCTATACGGCGGTGCCTGATTCTGTTTCGGCAGCAGAACCTGCGAAATTGAAGGCTCCTAAATTCCGGCCCATTATCGCTGCGAATAAAGCGGGGGAAACCCCGATCAGAGCCTATTAATTCAAGGCTACGAATTATGCGAAGCGAAGGTAAGCTCGTGTCGATCTCAATATCCAATGCCTCACGGTTAAACTCATCGATAACGTTGAAAGCCCTGAATGGCCGACCATTACTCAAACTATCGCTCATAAAATCAATACTCCATATCTCATTAGCTCTCGTGGCTTCTGGCATAGGTTTAAGCTCTATTTGCCTTATCAAATTCTTTTTACGGTTGTTAAGCTGAAATTCATTTTCCTTATAAACACGATAAACCTTTTTGTGATTCCAGCTATATCCCTTGCGGCGGATACTGTCGAATATCTTTGGAAATCCGCGTCGAGGACGGGAATCTATTACCAGCTCTATCTGTCTTTTTACCTCAGCATCATCGTTTCTTGAAGGAGTATAGTAAAAACTGCCCCGGCTGATGCCTGCTGCTTTACAAGATGATTGCACGCATAAGCCCTTAGAATGTGCCTGCCTGGCAAAATCCTTTCGCTCGGCAGGCTTTAGAAGTTTTTTTCTATTAAATCCTTGAGAACGTTATTCTCTAATGATAAGTCCGCATACATCTTTTTGAGCTTGCCGTTCTCTCGCTCTAACTCGCGTAAACGCCTTATCTCACTGCCGCCAATACCAGAATACTTGCTCTTCCAGTTGTAAAATGTGGCACGGGATATGCCGTATTTCCTGGTCAAATCACTGACCTCTAAACCGGCTTCTGACTCCTTGAGAATCGAAAGTATCTGGCTTTCACTAAACCTCGATCTTCGCATTTTAAGTTCCTTTCTAAATATTTGAGTTGGTTTATATTATTCAGGAACCGTCTAATTTAAAGTGTTCAATTCTATGGGAGAGCTACAAGAGTAAGCCTGCTTTATTGTTTTTTGCCTTCATTATTTTGTCCCAATATTGCAATGTTTTGATAGATGTAAGATAAACACTTGCAATATTATACCATATCTCGAAAGCTTTTCAATCATATAAACCATTATCAGAAAAGAATTTAAGGAAATTTTAAACTTTTTCAGGGGCGACTAAATATTGTCGCACACTGACAGCTTGATTGTAATCATTTCGCTTGAGTGGAGAAAGGTTTATAATATAATGCCTGTTTTACACGAAAACGTTATCAAATTATACAGAATTTAGCAGAGAAAGTTTATGTCCTTAAGCATAGGAATTGCAGGCCTGCCGAACGTAGGCAAGAGCACATTATTCAACGCCCTTACCAAGACGCAGAACGCAGAATCGCAGAACTATCCTTTCTGCACGATCGAGCCGAACAAGGCGATTGTGCCGGTGCCGGATGAGCGGCTCTACAAGCTTGCCGAGCTTGTCAATCCAAAAAAGATTACCCCGGCAACGGTTGAGTTTGTGGATATCGCCGGGCTCGTGGAGGGTGCGAGCAAGGGCGAGGGTCTCGGAAACAAGTTTCTCGGGAATATCCGACAAACCTCCGCAATCGTGCATGTTGTAAGGTGTTTTAAGGATGATAATGTTGTTCACGTATCAGCAGAGCCGGACCCGAAGCGGGATGTTGAAACGATAGAGACTGAGCTTGCCCTTGCGGATTTGGAGCAGCTTGAACGAAAGATCGAAAGGCTTGAAAAGCAGGTGAAGGCGGATAAAAAGCTAAAACCCGTTCTCGAGCTTGCCGCCCGGCTGAAGGAACATCTCGAACAGGGCAAACCGGTAAATTCGTTCGAACAGGCAGATTCTGAGGCCTTCGAAAACTTCGTTCAGGAGATGGGCTTTATCACCGCCAAAACAGTGATCTTCGCTGCGAATGTGGACGAGCAGGGGCTCCTTGAAGACAACGAATACACAAAGACTCTCAGCGAAATCGCAGAAAACCGCGGCGCAGAGCTCGTGAAGATATGTGCAAAGCTCGAAGAGGATATGGTGGATATGACAGACAATGAGAGGGCTGAGTTCCTGGAGTCTATGGGCGTTGAGGAAAGCGGGCTTGAGAAGGTGATTCACCACGGCTTTGATGCGCTCGGCCTTATGAGCTACTTCACAGCAGGCCCTAAGGAAGTTCGGGCTTGGACAATCAAAAAGGGCTGGACAGCCCCTCAGGCGGCAGGCGTTATTCATACCGATTTCGAGAGAGGCTTCATCAGGGCGGAGGTAATCTCGTACGAGGATTACATTGAGTGCGGAAGCGAAAATGCGGCCAAGGATGCGGGGAAAATGGCGGCCAAAGGCAAAGCTTACGTAGTAAACGACGGGGATGTTGTAAACTTCCTCTTCAACGTATAATTATTTTTTTTGGGAAAACAGGCGATATGGGAAAAACCCGGCTGGAATCTCTCAGCGAAGAGCAGAGAGACAAACTTGATATGTTTGCAAAACTTCTCACAGAGCATAATGAAAGGCTCAACCTTACCAGAATCATAGAGCCTGAAGAGATAAAAACGAGGCATTTTGAGGATTCTCTCGCTCCTCTGGAAATGCTCAGAGAATACCAGCAGAATACCGACAGGCTTCCCGCGCTTGTGGATATCGGCTCAGGCGGAGGTTTCCCCGCGCTTGTGCTGGCGGCAGTCCTGCCGGACTGGCATATTGTGAGCATCGAGGCTACGGGCAAGAAAGCCGATTTCCAGCAGATTGTTGTGGAAGAATTGCAGCTTATGAATGCCGAGGTTATCAGCGACAGAGCCGAAGAGATTTCCCGAGAGCCGGAATACAGAGAAACCTTCGATTTCGCCCTGAACAGAGCCGTGGGAACTGTATCGCTTGTTGCAGAGATCACAGGCGGACTTGTCCGGAGGGGAGGATATTTTCTCTCGTATAAGGGTCCTAAGGTTGACGATGAGCTCAAAACAGGCGTAAAGACGCTAAAGATTATGGGTTTCGATGCACCTGAGCAGATATCTTATGAAACTTCCGATGAGGAGGCCGGAGATTTGAGGCTTGTTCGGGCAAAAAAGATTAAAAAAACGCCGGATAAGTATCCGCGTGAGTTTAAGTATATAAAGAAAAAGCATTTAGGCATGTAAAATGCGCGATGTGCAGCTGAGCAACACACTTAAAAAGATAAGCCCGCTTGCTATGGGCAGCGAGGCATACGAATTCCTGAATATGCTTATCGTAGAGGCGGGGCTCTCCAAAGAAACCGTTAAATCATACGGCAAAGACCTCAGAGGCTTTCTGGAATACTGCGGCCGAATGGGAGCTGCAAAGCCTGCCGAGCTCGGGATTGATACTGTTTCAGGGTATCTGCGAATGCAGGTGGAATCGGGGCTGAGCCCGGCAACCGCAGCGCGGTCAGCAGCAGCTGTGCGCACCTTTATCAAATATATGATAAGCAGAAATCTTATCGATAACGACTTCACAATTCTCATCGAAACACCGCAGAGGCCGGAGAACCTGCCCGAGGTGTACAGCATCGAACAGATTATCAAACTGCTGGATTCGCCCGATATCGAAAGGGATAAATTTTTCTACCGCGACAAGGCAATCCTCGAGATACTCTATGCCTCCGGAATGAGGGCGAGCGAGCTTGCAAGGCTGGAAAACAAAGATATAAACTTTCGCCTCGGATATCTCAGATGCACGGGAAAGGGCAATAAGGAGCGGCTTGTTCCTCTTGCCAACTCCTCAATCTCGCATATAAGAAACTACCTCGAACGAGAGAGGCCGGCAATGGAAAAGCCCGCCGGTGCGGGGAATCTTTTCCTCTCGCGTCTTGGAAACCCGCTCGATAGAACAAATATATGGAGAATCGTGAAAGGCTACGCAGCGAGGGCGGGAATCCCGAACTTCACTACCCACAGCTTCCGCCATTCCTTCGCCACCCACCTGCTCTCAGGCGGGGCAGACCTCAGGAGCGTGCAGGAAATGCTCGGCCACTCCAGCGTTACCACTACCCAGATCTACACGCACCTTCAGGAAAATCAGCTTATCGAAACACATAAAAAACATCACCCCAGAGGCTGAGAATCAGAGCAGAGTTTCTGAAAATTCAGAAAAAAATAAAAGGCTGAAAGTCTTGAATAACTGCGGGCGGAAATGAGTATTTCAAATTTCAAATTGATTGTAAATATCTGGGTGAGTCAAGCGTATAATCAGGATTTTTTTACGAAATTAGAAGTTTAAGCAGTTATAATCTTCTTGAAAATCACATATTTCGTGATATTTTTTAGTTTGGCCCGCAGCGGGTACAAAAAAGAGCAGAATTAAATTGCAGGTTTAGAAATGAAATCCGAGAACGCACAGGAACGAATAATAAGCATTTTCCGTGAGATATCCAAACACCCAAGGCCTTCCGGGCATGAAGAGAAGATTCTCGAATGGCTGAAAGGTTTTGCTGAAAAACAGGGCTGGGACTGCCGGCAGGACAATACCGGAAATATTTTGATGAAGATTAATAAAGAAGGCGCTTCTAAAACTGTATGCCTCCAAACTCACTGCGATATGGTTTGCGAAAAAACGCCTGATACAGAGCACGATTTCTTCAATGACCCGATAGAGGTTATCGAAGAGGGCGGCTGGCTCAGGGCAAACGGAACCACCCTCGGGGCAGACGACGGGCTCGGAATGGCGATATCGCTTTTTGCCGGACTTGCGGAGTTAGAAAATAAGCCCAACCTCGAACTGCTGATTACCGTTGATGAGGAGCGCGGGATGACCGGCGCTCAGGGGCTTGATGATAATATTCTCAGTGCTGAGTATCTGATCAACTTAGACAGTGATGAGAGCGATTTCATAATCGGCTGCGCAGGCGGCGAGAGAACAGAGATCACTTCTGCCCATGAACTAAAAGACATCCCCGAAGGGCATCAGGCAGCAAAGGTAACTATCGGCGGGCTCAAAGGCGGCCATTCTGGAGTTGATATTCACCTGGGCAGAGCCAACGCTGTTGTTCTTGCCGGCGAGCTTCTGGAGGCCTGTTCAGGCGGGATCGCAAGTCGGCTGGTGTCTCTCAGCGGCGGGTCGGCGAGCAATGCAATCGCAAGAGATGCTGAGTTTGTGGTTACAGCAGAAGACATTGATACGCTTGAATGTGTTGTGGAAACTGAGCGGGACAGGATTAAACACAACTTTCAGTCTTCCGATCCTGATATTGAGATAAAGGTGCAAGAGACTGAACTGCATGGCAAGTGCATTACCTCTCAGCAAACAGGTATTATCGCAAAACTGCTCACCTCTGTGCCTAACGGGCCTGTATCCTATCGTACAGATATGCCGAAAGTGGTGGAGTCTTCGTGCAATGTGGCGGTATGCAGTTTGGATGAAGGCTGCTTCTCGCTTACACTGAGCCAAAGGAGCTCTAACACCAAACGGCTTGATATGCTCAATGCGAGCATCGAAAACACATGCAGCAGGCTCGGATTTGAATGCTCCTTCAAGGCCAGATATCCCGGCTGGGAGCCATCCGGCAGCACAGACCTTCTCAGCAGGGCTGAAGAGGCATTCCAAAAGGTCTCAGGCAGACCGCCGGAAATGGAAATTATACACGCTGGGCTTGAATGCGGGATTATATCGCGGAAATACCCTGGGATGAAGATTATTTCTATGGGGCCTGAACTAAAAGGCATACACAGCCCTGAAGAGAAGGCAAGGATAAGCTCTGCGGGAGAGTGTTTTGGTGTTCTCGAGGGTATCCTTCAGAATATAGAAAGCCCTGCCGGGCTTTGAATTATGCCCTACATAAACAGCAAAAGAGAGCCGGACATTACAATCATTCCCGCGATAAGCCCGCCGATGGCGAAGTGGTGTTTGCCGTATTTTTCTGCGGTAGGAAGGAGCTCATCAAGGGATATGTATATCATAATACCCGCTACCATTGCGAATGTGATGCCGAATACCGTTTCATTCATAAACTGCCGGAGAATTACATACCCGATAATAGCTCCGAGCGGTTCTGAGAAGCCCGAAAATGTTGAAAGCCAGAAAGCCTTTTTCCGGCTTCCCGTAGCGTAATATACCGGTACGCTCACAGCAATCCCTTCGGGTATGTTGTGGATAGCGATAGCTATTGCAATCGCCAAACCAAGAGAAGGATCTTGCAAAGCAGCGGTGAATGTGGCAAAGCCTTCGGGGAAATTATGTATGCCTATAGCAAGAGCAGAAAAGAGCCCCATGCGAAGAAGGCTGGTTTTGTTTAAGTCTATGCTGCCTGCCAGGTCTTCAAGGCCCTGTGCTTCGTGCGGATTTTCCTCTGATGGCACAAGCGCATCGATAAGGGCAGTAAGCCCTATGCCCGCAAAGAAAGCGGCTGTCGTTATTGCTGCCGCATTTCTTTCCGAGAAACTTATCAGCAGAGATTCGTTTGCCTTCTGGAATATTTCAACGAACGAAACATAAATCATCACTCCAGCAGAAAACCCCAGAGATATGCAAAGCATAACAGGATTGGTTCTTCGGGAGAAAAAAGCTATCGCAGAGCCCACTGAAGTTGCCAGACCTGCAAAAAGGGTTAGTGAAAACGCCGTGAGTATGCTGTTTAGTGAATGTTCCATTTTTCCCTAGAACTGAGAAGAGTTTTTACAGAATGTCTAATGCTCCAAATCTGAAAAAAGCCCGGGAGTATTAACTGACCGGGCTTTTATGATTTCTAAAGATCAAAAGGCAGAGGGAACTCATCAGAAGGTTCGTGCGCCTTGAGCATAATCTGCTCCATCCTTGCCGTTACGTCTGGATAGGTTTTGGAAAGGTCGTTCGATTCTGTAGGGTCTTTATCAAGGTTGTACAGCTCTGTGCGTCCGTCTTTGATAAACTTTATTGCCTTCCAGTTTCTCATCCTTATCGCCTGCGTGCCTCTTGGGCGGAATTCCCAATACAGGTATTTGTGTTCGGGCTGCTTTTCGCCCTTAAGCGCAGGCAGCATACTTATCCCGTCTGTGCGAACCGCAATCGGCTGGCCTGCAATTTGAGCTGCTGTGGGGAGGAAATCCCAAAACGCGCTTATATGCGGGTTTTCTGTGCCCGCTGCAATAACGCCCGGCCATTTTGCGATGAACGGAACTCTTATCCCGCCTTCGTAGAGGTCTCGCTTTATCCCGCGAAGCCCGCCTGAACTGCCGAAATATGCAGGCACGTGCCCGCCTTCGGAATGGGGGCCGTTGTCGCTTGTGAAGATTACTACTGTATTATCGGCAATCCCAAGCTCCTCGAGCTTGCTTGTGAGCCTTCCTATATCCTTATCCATACGTGTTACCATCCCTGCAAAAGCAGCCTTGGGATGAGGCTGGTTGCGGTAGCCGCCTTCGCTTTTGTATGGCTTTTCCTCGCCGAATTTGCCGATAAACGGCTTTATTGAATCCTCCGGAACTGCCATTGAGGCGTGTGGAATGGTAAGGGCAAGATACAGGAAGAACGGATTGGATTTATTCTCTTCCACAAACTTCAGCGCATCATCTGCGAGAAGGTCGTGGCTGTAAACGTTTGTTTTGCCTTTGAGATTGCCCTCGATTATTTCCTTCTGGCTGTTTCTCCAGAGATATTCAGGGTAGTAGCTGTGGGCGTGGCGCTGGCAGTTGTAGCCGTAGAAGTAGTCAAAGCCTTGATTGAGCGGGTCGCCTGAAGACTTCGGCCAGCCAAGCCCCCACTTCCCGATAAGGCCTGTTTTGTAGCCCCTGCGCTTGAGCAGTTTCGCCACAGTCTCTGTGTCTTTGGGCATAGCGAGCTGCCCCTCCGGCTGCATCTCGAAATTGCCCCTGATAAAGCAGTGCCCGGTATGCAGGCCGGTCATCAGCGTACATCTTGAAGGAGCGCAGACTGTCGAGCCGGAATAGTGATTCGTGAATTTCATGCCCTGAGAGGCGAGCCTGTCGATGTTGGGTGTTTTGAAATGCTTCTGGCCGTAGCAGCTAAGATCGCCGTAGCCTAAATCATCAACTAAGACATAAATAATATTCGGAGCCGAAGGACTTTTCGAGGCCGCTGTCATATTTCCAGTGGAGCAGCCTCCCGCTGCGTAACCTGCCGCTGCTGCACCAATACTCTTTAAAAAAGTTCTTCTGTTTAATCTTCCCATCGAATCACCTCTAAAAACTGAATTAATTATTCATATAGCCGTTACCGACCCGATATTATACAAGCTGTTGATGTTAAGTATAATTACAAAAGCCTCTCTGACAAACAAAAAAGAATGAAAACGATGACACGGATTTATGTCGCAGCGAAAATTATTATCCACAGATTTTATGTTTTTTTTTACCACGAAACACACGAAGGGGATATTTAATTTATTTTCCACAGATGGCACAGATTATATGAATGTAAGCGATTGCGATAAAAATAGGGGACAGTTGCTATTTTTAATAGTAAAAAGCTTTATAAAATAATGAGATAGGGAATTGGCCGGCATAAGAATTTGGTTGAGATGAGACGGCAAGTGGTTCTTCAAGAGCAGCTGCCGCTCAACAAGCATATTTGCTCGGTTTAAAGCCTTGGTGAAGCAATTACACAGAAAAAAACTGTCGAGTAAAAGCCTGTGAATAATCAAAGAAGCTGCAAACTCACATCAGTTGAAAACAATTATTAGGTAACTGTCCCCTATTTTAAGCGGTTCGCTGCTTAATAATGCAGCGTCGTATAGCGGAGGAGCGCAAGCTCCCCGCTAGGATAGCGAAACGTGAAGAGCCGGCGGTAAGCGAAAAATCTTTTCTAAAAGAATGCCTAGCGGGTCCGCCACGGCGAACTCCGCTGTAGTACGGGGGATGTTAAACATTGAGCCTGTCCGCCGCAGGCGGAGAGTCAGCGGCAGCTACAGGAGAAAAACTTTCCCCTTATCATTGCCTTGAACTTAAAAAATCCTGTCTAAAAATATCCCCTTAGTGCTTCTTAGCGCCGCTCAGTGGCTGGAATATCTCAGTGCTGCTCGTGGTTTAAAACCAATCCCACGCCCCCAAAAATCATGGGGGAAAACAGTTGGCAGATTTATTCGTAAGAATAATTGAATTCGCTTTCGAATATATTGAAAAAATTATTTAATTTTAATCTTGGGAGGAAGAAAATGACACTTATTGAAATCCGTAATATCCTGGGATGGTGTTCACTTATCAACGTGCTTCTGATTGCATTCGGAGCGCTTCTTGTAATCGCTCTTCGCAGTGAGATGTACAAGATTCACAGCAAATTTTTCCCGATGGATGAGCAGCAGTACAGTGCAGTGATGTTTTCGTGTCTCGGTTTGTACAAACTGCTTATCGTTGTTTTCAACATCGTGCCCTACATTGCCCTCTGGATTGTTACAGCAGGGGCATAAGCACGCTTAAAAACCTATAACCCTGCATCAGGTCTGTGCGGGTAACGGGCTAATACGGAAACTCTTGAGTATTTAAGCTTAAATCAAACCGCTTAGTCTCAAGGGTGTGGGGGATTTTTTACTTTTTAGATCTAAGCCCGGCCAGCCCTGCTGAGAAGATGAGGAAAATCGAAGCCGGCTCAGGTACTACAAAATCCCCGCTGAGTTTGAAGTCATCAAAAATCACACTTGTACTGTCGTTTGAGCCAAGATTATTCTGAAGAGTGAAGCTGAGAAGATTTAAGTCTGCAGCAGTGAAGTTTTTCTGATAAACAACGCTGTCATCGAACAAAGCGGTAATAACATCCGCCTGCCTTACGATTCTCAGAGTTCCAGCTGCTGCGGAAGTGGGAAATCCGCCTTTCTTCTGCCCGTCCCAAACGTGAACGTTATGTGTTCCTGAATCGTTATCACGCACATTAAAGAAATAGCTGTCGTCATCAAATGCTGCATGCAGCTCCACCTGATCGAGCCCGGGTCCCGGCAGAACGGCCTGCGAAAAATTAATCAGCGCTTCGAAATCTCCCGGAATGGTGTCGCCTATAAGTGAAACCTTTGAAAGATTCAGCTCAATTTCCACTAAATTCATGCCCGCCTGGGCATTGCCTGTTTTTTCGAGCCTTATATCGCCCTGGGTATCATCAACTGTGTAAATACCTGTATTCTGATTAACGCTCCAGTATTCGCTGTTCAGGCCGTTATTGAAATCTGCCTGAAACAAACCTCCATAACATATTGCAGGCGCAATAAGCCCGCTAATCACAAATAAAACAACCCTTTTCATGGTTTTCTCCTTAAGTTACGCCCTTCCAAAAAACTAAACGCACAAAGATGAATTGCGGGCTTGAAATTTAACATTTACTCTCGAACACTGAATCTATAATAGCAAATCGAATTTGAGTATTCAACAAAAATTGCGATTTTCAGCGCCGATTTAGAAAAAAAATAAAAAAAGAACTTCTCTCAAGCTATAAATATAAGATGAAACTTTTTCTAAGGGAAGCATATGAGCACAAAAATAGCAAATCGAATTTGAGTATTCAACAAAAATTGCGATTTTCAGCGCCGATTTAGAAAAAAAATAAAAAAAGAACTTCTCTCAAGCTATAAATATAAGATGAAACTTTTTCTAAGGGAAGCATATGAGCACAAAAATCTTTAAAGTTACAGCGGCAGTTTTGCTGTTATCTTTGTTTCTCAGCCCTGCTTATTCAGCCACGGGCTCTGATGCAGTTATAAATGCCGATCAGCTCGGCAGCGCAGTAATCCAGTGGGGATACGATATAAAATGGGAATGGAAGGCGAATTATATCAACACAGGCCACGCACGCGAGGTGTTTGTGGATAATCAGTTCTCTGTTCTCAGGATTCCGATATGGGGTGGTGGTGATACAGACCGAGGGCACCCTTCTGAAGGCGTGGTCCTTGAGGATGAGTATTCAATCCAGCTTGAAGCTATCGGCAATGCATTAGCTGAAAACAGCGATGTAATCCTATTTGCGAGCAAGAAGCTCAGAGGCGACGACAGCTTCCCCGAATGGACAAAGAGCTCAGCAGGAGGCCCGATAATCCCCGAGAAATACGCAATTATGCTCGCTGATTATCTCGAGATGCTGGAAGATAACGGCTTCTTCATAGACGTATTGGGCATTGATAATGAGCGCAGATTCAACGAAGGAAATATAACCACCAGCAGATACAAGCAGACAATAGATGAGCTGGAGGCTCTCTCTGTGAGCAGGGGCTTTGATATGCCACTCTTGATTGCTCCAGAGACATACACAGTTTCAAGTGCTGAGAATTGGCTGAGCTCGCTGAAAACGCAGGGCTGGGAAGATTATTACGATATCGCCGGCACTCACCACTATCCGAATCAATGGTACAACTCTTCTGCTTTGGGCGATTTCGCAGACACAGCCGGGGACAAGCCAAAGTGGCACAGCGAAGTGCATTGGGGAATCAATGACGGATTATTGAATGATTCAGAAAAGGCTATGAGAATCGTGTTCGACTGCTTTGACAAGGGTTTCAGCGCAATGACGTACTGGGGCTATCCTTTCGGCGATGACCACATTAAGCTGGGCACGGCTCTCACCCGCAGCACAGCCGGAGCGAGCACTGCGTTTATGGACGATATCGACGGAACATCCCTGAATCTCGGCGAGCTGATAACCCGCGCATTCCGTGAGGACAATTCGATGACTGTATGGCTTATCAACAACTCCTCGAATGCGTATCAGGACTACGGCTTTCAGGTTCAGGCGGGAACAAAGCTTATAGACAGCGATGTTGACTATACGCTCTGGGAAAGCTCAGGCGGGAATCTGTTGGAAACTCTCGGTACGGCCCCGAAAACTTCCGGGACGCGGTTTGAAATTACTGTGCCCCAATATTCGATAATGGTATTTGAATTTGACATAAACGACGACCAGAATCCGCCGAGTCCTGACCCGGCTCAGTGGCTCGCTGCTCCGGAAACAATAGACGGAAACTCCGTTTACATGAAGGCTGCCGAAGCCCAGGACCCCAGCGGGGTGGAATATTATTTCGAGTGCACAAAGGGCAGCGGAAACGACAGCGGCTGGCAGGACAGCCCTGAATATACAGAAACAGGGCTTGATGCAGATAAGTTATACGCATATAAGGTAACTGTTAGGGATAAAGGGCCTTATCAGAACCAGACAGCAAGCTCATCGGAGAAAGCTGTAGTAACTCAGGGGATTCTTCCCGGAATGATAGAGGCCGAGAACTACGATGCGGGCGGGCAGAATGCTGGATACTACGACAATACAGCAGGCAATTCATACTCTCAATACAGAGAGGATGATGTGGAAATTCTTTCAATCAGTGATGGGTATGCAGTGTATGCGGAGGCAGGCGAATGGCTGAGATACAGCAAAACGCTCACCGAAGGTACCTACAAAGCTGTAATCAGGAGCACCTCCAGCTACTCTATGCAGGCTCAGCTTGAGATTGAGGGGCAGGAGCCCTCAGAGGTTACGCTTCAAGATACTGGAGGCTGGTCTAACTGGAGCGAAACAGTAATAGAGCCCTTTGAGGTTCAAAGCTCCGGCGATGGCTCGGTTCGGCTCAGTATCACCCAGGGCGAAGGGCTGATTGATTACGTGAAGATTATTCGGGTTATCCCCGGGGTAATTCAGGCAGAGAACTACGCTGTCGGCGGGCAGAATGAGGCCTACTACGACAACAGCCCGGGCAATGCCTACGGAAAATACCGCTCTGAGGATGTGGATATACTCGCCGCAGGCGATGCGGGCGGGGGATTTGCCGTTTATGCTGAAGCGGGCGAGTGGCTCGAATACGATGCGGATGTGATGCCGGGAACTTATGATATAGTGATTAGGAGCAGCTCCTCTTATGAGCTCAGCGGAGCTCTGCAGGTGGGCAGCGGGGAAGAGCTTCCGTTCATTCTCCCTGACACCGGCGGGTGGAACAGCTGGGAGGATACGATAATCCCCGCCGCAAATATAAGTGAGCAGGGAGAATGCAGAATAAGGCTGAGCTTCAATGAAGGCACTTTCAAGAGCGCATCAGTGAACTATATTGAATTTACCCCAGCAGCTGAGCCGGCGGATATAAACGAAGACGGCCAAATAGACCTGCTGGATTACTCTCTGCTTGCCGGGCAGTGGGGTCTGCCTGCGGGCACGTATTCCGCTGATATAAGCCCGCAAGGCGGAGACGGGATGGTGAATTTCGCAGACCTCTTGGAGTTTGCTCAAAGCTGGCTTGAATGAACAACTAATGATTCGTATTCAGGAAGCGTTTGATCTCTTCTAAAACTTTCTCTGCTGAGATTGAGTTTATGCACCTTGGTTCTGGGCAGTTTTCGTGCTCGCCTGTGTATTGGCAGGGAGAGCATTTCTCTGCGGATTTGAGGATTCTGTATTTGTTCATCGGATGATTCTTCACAATGCAGGACATCCCGAACAGCCAGATTGTGTATGTGCCTGCGGCATCGCTGATATGGGCAGGCCCGCTGTCGTTGGCCACGGCAAGCTCGCTGTTTTTAAGTAGGAATGCGGTTTCCGCAAGGCTCAGCCTTCCGCGCAGGTCTAAAACATTCGCCTTATCGAAGCCTGCTTCGATCTCATCGCTTTCAAGCCCCGCTATACATACGGTGTAATCAGGCAGCTCTTCGGTGATAAGGTTTATCAGCTCGTGGAATTTCGGCCACTTTTTCCCCTCCCATCGCTGGTCTGGTTTTGAGCAGGGAAGAAGAGTGATTATCTTTCTGCCCTGAGGAACAAGCTCAGCGGGCTTAATTCCCACGTATTCAGGCAGGAGGCCGCCTTTGTATCCAAGCCTTCGTGCGATATCAAGGTCATACTCGCGTTCGGGCTTCAAGAACCATTTATTGCAGGCGTTTTTATATGCAAGCACCTTCCCGCAGCGGGGCTCATAGAGCCATGATGGGTGTATTTTGTCCCCCCAGTACGGGATGAGGGTGTAGTCGAAGCTCAGCTCTGCAGGCGGGGTTTTATCTTTGATTATTTTGTCGGGGATATGCCAGCTGTCGAAGAGGTCGCCTTTGGATGCCATAAACGTAATCTCGGCATTCGGCATTGCAATGCGAACCGCTTGAGCAAGCGGGGTGGCAGCGATGCAGTTTCCTATGCCGCTGATGTTGGCAGCTATCAGCACTCTGGAGGGCTTTTGCGAGTTGGACAGAGCGGTAAGATGCAGCCTGCTGAAGTATATTTTTGATTTGAATCTGCAAAGGGAATCTAAAAGGCCGTCCTGAAGGGCTTTTGCCTGCTTGTCTATATGGAGAGCTCGGAATATATCGTAAACTTTGAACTTAGCCATCTTTGTTCACTTCGGCCTCAAAGGAGTATTCAGGCAGAATTTCCCGAATCGTTTGAACCACCTGCTTTTCATCCTCGCCTGTGCAGACATCTTTAAGCTTTTCAATATCCCTTTCCAAACGGGATGAATCTATGCGTTTTGTTTTCCATATTGCCACCTTCGGATGGTTGGTAGGCAGCATATTCTCGCCTTCCACAGACAGCTCCTCGAAGAGTTTCTCACCCGGGCGAACGCCTGTAAACTCAATCTTTATATCAATCTGAGGCTCGTAGCCGTTGAGCTTTATCATATCCTTTGCAAGCTCCAAAATCTTCACCGGCTCGCCCATATCCAGAAGGAATACCTCGCCCCCTTTGCCCATTGCCGCTGCCTGCATTACTAAAAGACAAGCTTCGGGAATGGTCATAAAGTATCGGGTCATCTCCGGATGGGTAACAGTTACAGGTCCGCCGGCATCAATCTGTTTTTGGAACACAGGCACAACCGAACTGCTCGAGCCGAGGACATTCCCGAAGCGAACGGTAGTGAAATTTGTAACGGATTTTTCGTTCAGGCTCGTTGTGTACATCTCGGCGAGGCGTTTTGTAGAGCCCATAATGCTGGAAGGATTAACTGCCTTGTCACTGCTAATCAGGACAAAGTTTCCTGTCTTATGCTGGTCTGCTGCATCAGCAACGTTTTTCGTGCCCAGAACGTTGTTTTTCACGCTCTCGCCCGGATTGCTTTCCATCAGGGGTACATGCTTATGGGCAGCAGCATGGAAAACCACATCCGGCCTGTAATGCTCGAATATATGGAAAATTCTTTCTCTGTCGCAGACATCTGCTATCACAGGGCTAACCTCAATCATTTCAGAGAGGTTCTGAAGCTGACCTTCGATTTCAAAGAGCGGGTTTTCAGCCTGCTCGAGAAGAACCAGCCTCTTAGGCCCGTAGCCGGCAATCTGCCTGCAAAGCTCTGAGCCTATTGACCCGCCTGCACCGGTTACGATTACTGTTTTATTGTTTACGAAGCTGTGTATATGCTGAGTATCGAGCTTTATTTCATCTCTGCTGAGAAGATCGGAGATGTCGATCTTCCTCATCTGGCTAACCTTCACGCTTCCGGAGGTTATCTCAGCGAGGATCGGGATTATCCTGCAAACTGCATTGGTCTTTTCGGCAAGACGGATAATCTGCCTCCTCTGGTCGTGCTTGGCAGAGGGCAGGGCAATCGCAATCTCCTGAACCTCGTATTCCTCGCAGATATCGGGGATCTGTTCTGATGTCCCGAGAACCTCAAAGCCGTTTATAATGCTCTTGAGCTTGTCGGGGTTGTCGTCAACGAAGCCTATTATCTTGTATTTATTCAGGAAGAATTTTTTAATCTCCCTTGAGAGCATTTCGCCTGCATCGCCTGCGCCGGCAATAAGAAGATTCTTTCTGTCTGTGGAGCTCAGGGCGAGACTGTCTTCAATATTCAGCCTTGCAGACACCCTCAGCCCCGAGAGGGCGAAAATCGTAAGCACCATATCGAGGATTAAAATGCTCTCGGGCACTTCCCTGAAAATAGCCTGCTCAGGCGCGCGCATTGTGTACATCATTGTATGCCATATCCCGATGATGGCTGCTGCGCTGAAAAATGCGGACGTGCATATCCCCACAAGGTCTGAGATGTTTACATACTTCCAGAGGCTGCTGTACTGCCGGAAGAGCCCGAAGATTAAAACCTTTACGGGCAGAATGATAATCAGGGGAGGGAGGAACAGATCTATAATCCAGTCTCGCTGGATTTTCATATTGTTGAATATCCCGCAGGCTACGAAATATGCCAAAGTGAATACTATAATGTGTATTACAATCAGGCTGATCTTTCTGTATTTATGGGAGGTAAGAAGCTTTACCGGAATATTCAGCAGCCTTGTTCGCATTTTTTTCTGTTCAAATTAGTGTTAAATCAAAAGTGAAAGCCCGCCTGAGCATCTCGCTGCCGGCGGGCATAATGGATTACATATCTCTCTCTTCCGGCTCTTTATCGAGCTGGAAAGTATCGCAGATAACCTCAAGAGCCTTGTCAGACTGCTGCTTATCTACGAGGCAGCTTATTCTTATCTCGCTTGTTGTGATAGAATCGATGTTGATTTTATTCTCCGCAAGCGCCTTAAACATACGGTCTGCAACGCCGTAATGGGTTCTCATTCCAATACCCACAGCGCTTACCTCAGCGATGTCTTCTCTTATGAAAAGATCTCTGTATTGGATTTCATTTTTGATTGCTTTTATTGTTTTCAATGCGTCTGCAAGGTCGTTCTTTGAGATAGTGAACGAGAGGTTTGCAGAGTTGTCATCAAGCTCTGTCTGTATAATATCGTTCACGCTGATTTTCGTGCCTGCAAGGGCAGAGAACACCTTCGCTGCATTTCCCGGACTGTGCGGGATTCCGATTATCGTAATTTTTGCAAGGTCAGACTGGACCGTTGCACCTGATACTAATATACCTTCCATTTGAGGCACCTCTTCAGTAATTAAAGTTCCCTCGATATCCAGAGTGCTGCTTCTCACCTGAATTTCTACGCCGTATTTCTTGCCGAATTCGATAGCTCTTCCGTGCATAACTCCCGCTCCGAGACTTGCAAGTTCGAGCATTTCATCATAGCTTACCTGATTAATCTTCACTGCTTTGGAGTATTTGCGGGGGTCTGTTGTGTAGATCCCGTCAACGTCGGTGTATATCTCGCACTGCTTGGCCTTCAAAGCAGCTGCTATCGCCACAGCGCTTGTGTCAGACCCGCCTCTTCCGAGCGTTGTTACATTGCCTTTCTCATCAATCCCCTGAAAACCCGCTGCTATTACAATATAGCCATCATCGAGTTTTTCGTGGATGATCTCCGAGCCGATGCTTTCTATCCTCGCCTTGCTGTGTACGCTGTCGGTAATCATCTGGATCTGATGTCCTGTAAAGCTGAGAGCCTTGTAACCCATATTCTGGATTGCAATAGCCATCAGGGATACTGTCTGCTGTTCGCCGGTACTGAGAAGCTGATCCATCTCCCGCTTGGGCGGGTCAGGATTTAGCTCGTATGCATCAGCCACAAGCTCATCGGTCTGTTTGCCCCTTGCCGAGGCAACCACGACTACTTTATGCCCCTGCTTGTACTTGGCGACAGCCCGCTTCGCTGCGTTTCTGATCTTTTCAGAATTTGCAACTGAAGTGCCGCCGAATTTTTGAACAATGATTGACATTTGTTCCCCGTAATTTTAATAAATAATTCTTACATTTTTAGAAAATATTCCATCAGTTCATAGCCCCTTGCTATATGGAGGCCTGAACCGGCCGCATTCAATTCACTGAAGGCCCTGCCTTGGACATCAGGGCGTTCGATAGTTCCGCTTATCATAAACGGCACTGGCTCAGCAGTATGCCCTCTTGTGCTCACAGGCGTAGGGTGGTCCGGCATTACGAGAATCTTCCACTCATCATAGCCTTCAAGCTTCTTTGAAAGAGGTGCGATAATCCTGCTGTCTATCCTTTCAAGGGCGGTTTTCTTGAGCTCTGCATCGCCGGAATGGCCTGCCTCATCCGGCCCCTCGAGGTGCAGGAATACAATATCATTCTCGTCGAGAGCCTCGGCTGCTGCCTCCGCCTTGCCTTCGTAATTGGTGTCTGCAAGACCGGTAGCACCTTCCACATTTATAACCTCAAAGCCGATCAGCTTCGAGAGCCCCCGAACAAGGTCAACAGCCGTGATAGAAGCCCCTTTAAGGCCGTACTTGGCCTTGAAGCTTTCCATACTCGCCCTTTTCCCTTCGCCCCAGAGCCATATCGAGCTCACAGGATTCTCCCCGAGGTCTGTACGGATTTTGTTTATCTCCATCTGGTCTATCACCAGCCTGCTTTTCTCCATCAGATCTCTCAAAAATGCGCTGTTTTTGCCCGACGGGACAATCTTTTTTACCGGCCTGCCGATATTGTCGTGGGGCGGAAGGGTTTTTACATCGAAATCCATCCCCTTTACCACGCACAGATGCCTGTAGCTCACGCCCGGATAGAAACGCACCTTATCCGAGCCGAGCTGTTTTTGAAGCTCTTCGATTATCTGCCTGCCTTCGTTGGTGGATATGTGCCCTGCGCTGTGGTCTGCCATATTCCCGTCTGAGTATGTAACCAGATTGCATCGGAATACGAAGTCTTCCTGCGTGAGCTCAATCCCCATAGCAGCGGCCTCAATAGGGGCTCTTCCGGTGTAGAATTCATACGGGTTGTACCCCAGCAGGCTCATCTGAGCAACATCACTGCCCGGAGACATACCCTCAGGGACAGTTTGAACCAGCCCCTGAATTCCCGCTTGAGAAAGCCTGTCTATATTCGGAATATCAGCGGCCTGAAGCACCGTTTTTCCGTCGAACTGGTCTATGGGAAGGTCTGCCGCTCCATCCGGAATTACTATAAGGTGTTTGCAGTTCACCCCTCATCCCCCGGGATTTCAACTATCTGTATGCAAACCGGCTCGCCGGCGATTATATTCATCTCATCAATCTTTTTAAGGGCATCATCAATCATATTGCGGGAGGTTTTGTGAGTAGTAATTACCACCGTAACATAATTTTTCTGTGCGGGAGCCTCCTGCTGGAGGGCCCCTCTGATGCTTATCCCGTTCTCGCCCAGCGCCGAGGACATCTTCGCCAGAACGCCCGGCTCGTCTTTGGCCTGAATCCTTATATAGAAGCGTTTCTGCTGGTCTTTGATATCTGCAACCAGAGGCTTTGTTTCTTCTCTGGGCTTGAGTTTGAGGTTATCGAAGAGCTGCTTTGAATTGCCCGATACGATTTCGATAATATCAGCGGTAACTGCGCTTGCTGTGGGCATCATGCCAGCCCCGCGTCCGTAGTACATCGTATGGCCTACGCAGTTTCCGAAAAGGCTTACCGCATTGAACGGCCCGGGAACCTGAGCTATTATCTCATCAGAAGCCACGAAAGAAGGGCTAACCTGAAGCGTGTATTCCCCGCAGGGCTGCTTCTCTGCAACGCCCAAGAGCTTGAGGCTGTATCCCATTTCTCTTCCGCATTCGATATCTGTGATGGCAATCTTCTCTATGCCTTCGTAAGTTACGTCTGCAAATTCAAACTCGCAGCCGAAACAAAGACTCGCAATGATAGCGAGTTTGTGCCCGCAGTCTCCGCCGTTTATATCCAGCGTGGGGTCTGCTTCGGCATAACCGAGCTCCTGAGCCCTTTCCAGAACGTCCGGGAAATCATCGCCGTTTTGCTCCATGCAGGTGAGAATATAATTGCTTGTGCCGTTGAGGATGCCGTAGATTCGTTCTATATCATTTGCAGCGAGGCCCGTTCTTATTGCGCTGATTATCGGGATCCCGCCTGCGCAGCTGGCCTCGAATGCTATGCAGACGTTATTCTCACGGGCAACGCTGAAAAGCTCCGCACCATGTTTGGCAAGAAGAGCCTTATTCGCTGTAACAACGTTTTTTCCGCTTTGGAGCATCTTAATCTGGATGTCTTTGGCGGCCGTCGTACCGCCTACCAGCACAACTGCAATGTCAATGCTCTCATCGCAGGCTATATCGTCTATGTCTGTGGACAGCAGCTCTTCAGGCACATCTACTGAGCGAGGGGTTGTGATGTCTAAATCCACAATCTTTGCAAGCTCGAGATTTGCTCCGGTTTTCTGCTGGATGGTTTCTTTCTGGTCGAAGAGGATCTTTGCAACGCCGCAGCCGACCGTCCCAAAACCCGCGATTCCTATTCTGATTCTCTTTTCATTCATCAGAAGATTCCTGTTCTAACTTATAGTTTACAAAAAAAGTACAGCACCACATCTTAGCTGAAAAAGGCTATTTTTCAAGCGCAAACAAATCTTTAACTTCTTTTTGTGCGACAATATTTTCCGGCAGGGCTTTTTCCTTAGCTTTGCTGATATTCCCCGCCGGCTATTAAATCGCTAAGGATTTTGTGTTTTCATTTTACCGCGAAGCCCTCGAAACACACGAAGGGGATATTTAATTTATTTTCCACAGATGGCACAGATTATATGAATGTAAGCGATTGCGATAAAAATAGGGGACAGTTACCTATTTTTAATAGTAAAAAGCTTTATAAAATAATGAGATAGGGAATTGGCCGGCATAAGAATTTGGTTGAGATGAGACGGCAAGTGGTTCGTCAAGAGCAGCTGCCGCCCAACAAGCATATTTGCTCGGTTTAAAGCCTTGGTGAAGCAATTACACAGAAAAAAAACTGTCGAGTAAAAGCCTGTGAATAATCAAAGAAGCTGCAAACTCACATCAGTTGAAAACAATTATTAGGTAACTGTCCCCTATTTTAAGCGGTTCGCTGCTTAATAATGCAGCGTCGTATAGCGGAGGAGCGCAAGCTCCCCGCTAGGATAGCGAAACGTGAAGAGCCGGCGGTAAGCGAAAAATCTTTTCTAAAAGAATCCCTATCGGGTCCGCCACGGCGAACTCCGCTGTAGTACGGGGGATGTTAAACATTGAGCCTGTCCGCCGCAGGCGGAGAGTTAGCGGCAGCTGAAGGAGAAAAACTTTCCCCTTATCATTGCCTTGAACTTTAAAAATCCTGTCTAAAAATATCCCCTTAGTGCTTCTTAGCGCCGCTCAGTGGCTGGAATATCTCAGTGCTGCTCGTGGTTTAAACCAATTAAAAAATCTTCGTGTTCCTCCGAGCACTTCGCGGTTTAAACCAATCCCACGTGGTTCAAACAAATTACCCGCTGAAAAATTTCTCTCCGCCTTTTCCTTATTTAATATTTATCCTGTTAATCCTGTCTAAAAATTATCACCTTAGCGTATCTTAGCGCTGCTCAGTGGCTGGAATATCTCAGCTCTGCTCAGCGGCAGTAAATCACGGCAAAGTGATTATTGAAATGCACTGCGAAGCTGAGGTCTTTGGCTTGCCAGATCAGCAGAAATTCGTTATCATTGACATCCTGTGAAAGCATGGGAAAGAAAATGGAAAAAGTTTTAATCATAAGCGACGGCAAACCCGGCCACGTCAATCAGGCCAGAGCATTATGCAGCATTATGGGCTGGGAATGCATTGAGGCAGTTGCCGAATACAGGCTCAAGGCATTCAAGGCAGCGGGCTATCTGCTCGATTCGGTCAGGCTGCATTCGAGCCTTCCGTTCACACTCACCTTCAGCAGCTCAGGCGAGCGGGCAGAAGCAGAGAATATGCCTGCTGGGATCACCAGAATCGCAGCGGTGAGCTCGGGTGCATACTATCCGGCCAAGGTGCTCGCAAATCGCCTCGGGGTTGAGGTGATTGCTTTGATGCTCCCTCGGGGCATACGCAAATCAGACTTCTCGCATATCTTCTGCCCATCCTACGACAATCCCCCTCGTGCGGAGAACATAACACCTGTGCCAATCACGCTCTGCAGCAGGGGCGAAAGCTTTTACGCCCAGAAAGCTGGCGAATTCACAGAGAAAACCGGCATGAAAGGCCCCTCTGCAAGCGTTATAATCGGGGGGGAAAATGCGTACGGAAGAATCGAGCCGGAGAAGATTCGAGGTCAGCTCGAGAAAATCTTCGAGAAAACCCCCAATCTCGAGCACTGGCTCACAACATCCCGCCGCACAAGCAGAAAGGTAGAAAAGACAGCCGCTTCTTTCCCGTTCGATTATAAGCTGATCTTCTCTGAAAGCCGGTACAACCCCATCCCAGCGTTTATAGGAATGAGCGAATACATCTTCGTTACCAGCGATTCATCTTCTATGATCAGCGAATGCGTCAGTACGGGCAGTGCGAAGGTGGAGGTGCTCAAAAACGAGCCGAAAAGAAAGAGCAAATTCGACAGATTCCTCGCAGAGCTTCAAGCAGAAGGCTGCGTACACATATTCGACGGCACATTAGGCGATGCAGACAGGAAGATAAATCTGGAGGAGAAAATCCGGTCGGTTTTGGAAGACTGATGAAAACCTTTTCAGCAGAGCTGAAAAAATAATTTTTCATGGCATTAAAAACCTTGCCTGAAGTAACGTTTTTGTTACACTCTGCGCATTATGAACGAAGGGATTATGACAGGTTTAATAATAGTTTTCAGCTGCGTTGCATTTGTGCTCATAACAGCTTTCTGGGCAAGCTCCCGGATTAAAAAAATGTCGCAAAACGGCTACGGCTCCGCTCGCTATGCGCTGAAAAATCTTCGTAAAGGCAAATAGTCTTTTTAGTGAGAGACCTCTAATGGCACGTAAATCCCGCCCTTCCGCAAACCCCACACCAGAATTATCCAGAGAGCTTTCTTTGTTCCACATCATAATGATGGGGCTGGGTATGATGATAGGTGCCGGTGTGTTTCTCGGGATGGGCATATCCATAGGCGAGGCCGGCCCGGGCGGGGTTGTCCTTACATTCGCTCTGAATGGCGTATTCGCAATGCTCACGGCTATGAGCTTCGCTGAGCTGAGTTCTGCAATTCCTCGAGCAGGGGGTGTGTATAATTTCGCGCGTATCGGCTTCGGACGCAACGCCAGCTTCCTCGCAGGCTGGATGGAGTGGTTCGCTTCGAGCGTTGCAGGGAGCATGTATGCCCTGACATTTGCTATATACAGCATCCGGTTTATCGACGCCCTCGGCTGGCTCAATCCGCTTTATGAATCTTTCGGAAACGATCCGGAAACCGTCATTCTGGTGCTGGAAAGGCTTACAGCAGTAATAACTGCGGGGCTGTTTGTGTATATAAACTTCAAGGGCTCCTCGGAAACCGGCAAAGCCGGTGCAGTAATTACCGTGGGACAAACCCTTTTCGTTCTTACAATCGGGATTTTCGGGGTGGTTGCGGTTATCCAAGACCCCTCAAGACTGCAAAACTTCACGCCTTTTATGCCGGAAGGCTGGTCTAAGCTGCTGGTAACTATGGGCTTTACTTACGTTGCCTTTGAGGGATATGAAGTGATAGCCCAGGCGGGCGATGAAACGATAGACCCGAAGAAAAACCTGCCCAAGGCAATGATATATTCTGTTACTATCGTAACGCTTATTTATGTGCTTGTAGCCTTTGCCACAGTGGTATCTGTAAAGGCGGGCAGCGAAGGGGTTGGCCAAATGCCCCCGTGGGAGTGGATTGGTCAGTTCAAGGAGAAGGGCTTCGGCGAGGCAGCTGCAAGGCTTATGCCGTTAGGTAATTTCGTGCTCACTCTCGCTGTGATTTTCTCCTCTACATCCGCCCTGAACGCCACGATTTACTCGGGCACAAGAGCCTCCTACGCCCTCGGACGCGACGGGATGATGCCCGAATTCTGGTCTCGAATACACGAAAAAAACCGAACCCCTTACGGTGCACTTATTGCAACCTCGGTAATCGTAATATTCACTGCTGCATTCCTGCCGACTGAGGATGTGGCATCCAGCGCAAGCATAATGTTTCTGTTCCTTTTCTTTATGGTGAATCTCTGCGTTATAAAGATTCGCCTCGGGATGGGCGATGAGCTCGAATACGGCTTTATGATGCCGTTTTTCCCTGTACCGCCGATCCTTGCACTGATTATGCAGGCTGTGCTTGCGGTATGGCTGGTGCATATGAGCGTAATCGCTTGGATAATCGCACCGATCTGGATTCTCGCAGGCCTTGCGATATACCTGCTGTACTCTAAAGACAGGGTTATCGCGGCAGAACACGAGATAACCGTATTCGATGAACAGAGAAACTATAAGCCCAAAGGGTATCCGGTGATGGTGGGCCTGGCTGACCCGGAGAACGCAGTGGATCTGGTTAACGGTACATACAAACTCTGCTCTTCAAAGAAGAAGCCGCATGTGGAGCTGATTCATATGGTGTCCGTACCTGAGCATATATCGCTGTCTGAATCCGAAGAATACACCGAACCGGGAAGAGAAGCCATCACAGAGGCTATGCTCTATCTCTCAATGCATTTCCCGCTGAATACCACAATCCGCTACTGCAGGAATATCGCAAGGGGGATTGTTTCGGCAGTGAAGGAGAAGAAGGTGAAGCTGCTCGTTCTCGGCTGGCACGGCAAACCCGAAAACAGGCTTTTCAATATCGGCGCCACAATAGACCCAATCGTTGAGCGGGCGCCCTGCAATGTGGTGATTATTAAGGGCTCGGAGAAATCCAAGCAGAGATACAAAAGCGTGCTTGTGCCGGTATCAGGCGGGCCAAACTCCGAATACGCAGCAGAAATCGCTAATATTATGGCCGAAACGGATGCAAAGGTAACTATGCTCAAGGTGGATACCGGACAGAAGCGGGGATTCAAGCTCAGAGAATTCGCACTGAATCAGGCGATGAGGCTAAGACTGAGGCCGGACAGATTCACAACCAAAACCGTAAAAGCGAAAAGCTCGGTAATAGCTATACTCAGAGAAGCAAAAAATCACGAACTCACCGTCCTCGGGATGACTAACCGGCCGCTCGGACAGTTCCGAGGGCTGTCTGTGCCCGAAAAAATAGCTTGCAGAACTTCAAAGCCCGTGGTTATTGCAAAGGCAGGCGGGAAAGTGGATTCACTGTTCAAAAGAATCTTTTCCTGAAGCGATGATCTCCGAGGTAGAAGTTTTCATAACTAACCCCTCTGCGGTTCTAACATTTACACTAAACGAAACGAGCTATCCAGACAGCAGGGGAAAATGCGCCGAAACGAAACAATTGCGAAATATCAGCTCTCTCTGCCCCCTCTGCATACTTTGCAAAGCCAAGGTCTTGCAGAAAAGCTTTGAGCATTTTGGTGTATAAAGCATAAGCAGTAAGCCGTTTAGTACCGCTATTTTCGTTTCCTTTTCGATTTTCTTTTTCTGCTATGTGTGTATGAGCGGCGGTCTTTGGTTTTTGCCTTGAACTTGTGCTTCTTTTCGTGTTTGGGCTTGAGCTCTGTTTTCTTAACGAGCGGCTCGACGGGCAGCAGAGTAATCTGACGAATCGGGACAACCACATTCGTTATCGTAACATCAATCTCAAGCCCAATCCGCACGCGAACGCCGCTGTGCTGACCGGTAAGACTCTGGGATTTCTCGTGAAACTCCCATCTGTCCGGCCCGAGCTCCTCAGAGGATATAAAGCCTTCAATCCCGAATTTTTTGCACTGAACGAAGATTCCCTTGCGGATAACGCCTGAAACGTAGCATTCGAGGGTTTCGCCGACCTTCTTCTCGAGCATCTGAAGAATCAGCACCTTCTTCAGATCCCTCTCAGCATTCTCCGCCTTGTCTTCTGTACTGCTGATATACCCGCCCAGCTGCACAAGGTCTTCCTCTGAGGGGATTCCCATCTTTTCGCTGAGCCGGCCTTCCTTTAGGTATTTATCCAGCAGGCGGTGTATGGTGAGGTCTGCGTATCTTCTGATGGGGCTTGTAAAGTGGGTGTAATGGCGCGAAGAGAGGGCATAATGGCCGATATTCTCAGGGGAATAAACTGCCTTCTGAAGGCTCCGCAGCACGGCATTATTCACTGCATACTCAAGCCCTGTTCCCCGAACCTTATCGAGAATTTTACGCAGCGATTCTCTGTCCGCGCTGGAGGGCAGCTTCATCCCGCAAACGCTCACGAAATCCGCAAGCCTCTGGGCGCTGAAAGCATCGGGGTCGGGGTGTATTCTGCGGATAAACGGGATATCGAAGCTGTCGAGCAGCCTTGCCACAGCCTCATTCGCCTCCACCATAAACATCTCGATTATCGTATGCGGATAGCTTTGGTCTGCGGGGTTTGCATCTACCACCTCGCCGTTGTCATTGAGCACAAGGTCAATATCCGGCAAATCCAAATGGATCATACCGTCCTGCTCCCTTCGCTTTTCGATCCTTCGGGCGAGCATATCCATATCTCTGAGCAGTTTGTAAATTTCCTGCGGGAAATCGAGCTTTTCACCCTGAAGCATCCTGTCTGCATCCCTGTAGGTTAGACGAGCTGAAGACTGAATCAGGCTGTTTGCGTATTTGGTTTTGCTCTTGATTACCCTGCCTCGCTTGTCGTATGTGATGTAAACGCTCTTGGCGAATCGGGGCTGATTTGGCTGCAGAGAGCATACGCCGTTGCTGAGAACTTCAGGCAGCATAGGCAGAACCCTGCCGGGAAGATATACGCTGTTCCCGCGAAGGCCTGCCTCCTCATCTAGAGCCGAGCCCTGCGTTACAAAGCGGCTGACATCTGCAATATGAATTCCCAGAACGGGATTGTTATCCTCATCAAACTCAAGGCTGATTGCATCGTCGTAGTCTTTCGCTGTATCGGGGTCTATCGTGATAAGCTCCTTATCGCGGATATCATCATAGCCCTTGCCCGGCTTGAAATCAACGTCTGCGCATTTTCTCGCCTGCTCAGTGCATTGTTTATCGAATCCGCTTCGAAGCTCGAAATTCTTGATAGTAGCTTCGATTTCCGTTTCATAAAGCCCCGCTCTGCCTATAACATCAATTATCACAGCCTTTCCGGGGGTTTTGTCCTTTGGATACTTGAGCACCTCATAATACACCTTGTCTTCCTGCTTCGCTCCCTTGATTTGAGGATCGTCAACGTTGAACGGGGCTTTGAAGAAGTTCCCGTCCGGCACGATCATCCATCTGCCTTCATTTTTATAGAGAGTGCCGGTAGAGGTGGTTTTTGCCCGCTCAATCACCTTGGTTATCTTGCCGGCAAGCAGGAATTTCTTTCCTTTTCGCCGTCTTCGTATTACCTTCGCCTCCACGATATCACCGTCGCAGGCGCTGTTTATATTGTGGCGTTCTATGCGGAGATCGCCGTCTCGTGTGGCGGTAAGCGGGGCAACGAAGCCGAATTCCTGCCTTGTTGAGCGGAACTTGCCCTTAACAACATCGCCTGAGCTGGGCAGTGTAATGCGGGAGTTTTTCCCGATATCCAGAAGGCCTTCCTCAAGCATATTTTGAACTGTCTGGCTGAACTGCTCTCTCTGCTGCTTATCGTCAGCACCGAGCATCTCAGCTAACCGATTTTCAGTTACAGGGGAATATTCAGAATTCTTTACGAATTTTAGAATCCTGTCTTTAAGACTTTTCATACAATCGTATCCTTTGCAAATTTAACAATCTGGAAATTATAACCCTTCAGCTTTGAATTACCAAACAATAAAATAAGATAAAAATCACTGAAAAATTAATGGGTTCTAAAAATATTCGAGAAAGATACTAGACTGATTAACTTGTTTTTATTTTAAAAATTTTGAAAGTATTTTACACAGAGCCTGCGGCGGACAGGCGGGAAGTAAAAAGATGGTATTTTTAAACAGGATTGACAGGATTATTGGGCGGGTGATTGGTTTAAACCGAGAAGGACTCGGAGGAACACGAAGGGTTTTTATTGTAAATTGTTTTACAGCAATGCTTTACCTTTGTAAATTATCTGTGTTATCTGTGGATAATAAATAAATCAAAAAATTATCCCCTTCGTGTGTTTCGTGGTAAAACAAAACATAAAATTTTCCTATCTCTCCATCTCATCCTGTAGATCCTGTTAATCCTGTCCAATATTATATCTTCTCCGCTAACTCTCCGCCTGCGGCGGACAGGCTCAATGTTTAATATTCCTTTTACATCGGTGGTTAAATTATTCTTAATTGAGGCTGTTTTTCTCATCACCGGCCAGAGAGCTGCCCCGCAATTTGATATTCTGCACCAATGCGGGGGCTGAAGTTTTTACACAGAGATATCGGAGGAAGCGGAGGGGATTTTTTGGGTGGGTATTTTTTTTTATCCTCGTGGGATTGGTTTAAACCGCGAAGGGCGCGAAGAATTTTTGTAATTGCTTTAAACCACGAGCAGCGCTGAGATATTTCAGCCGCTGAGAAACGCTAAGAAGCACTAAGGGAATATTTTTAGACAGAATTTTTAATGTTCAAGGCAATGATAAGGGGAAAGTTTTTCTCCTGCAGCTGCCGCTGACTCAGATGTTTAACATCCCCCGTACTACAGCGGAGTTCGCCGTGGCGGACACCGCTGTGCGACGCTGCATTATTAAGCAGCGAACCGCTGGCTCAGTCAGTAAATGCGGCGGCCAACGCTAACGCTAGGGAAAATCTGAGTATATGCATTTTATGGTCCTGCTGTAATAACAACAAATTCTGTTTAGTTTTTTCCCAATACGCGCAGTTTATCCAATCGATACTCACTTTATCGTATCTTATTTGCAATTTCAAGCAAAAATAATTGTAAACATTAAGATTTTATGATAAATTCAGCTGTGATGAATTTTTAAGCGGTTTTGTAAATGCCAATCCAAACAGCCTGCATAACTGATGAGTTAATCCAAACTGCAAACGCTGTTCTCTGGCCTTCAAGGTGTCTGAGCTGCGGGGAGCCTGCCTCTCCGGGGCAGCCGCTCTGCGGGGCGTGCTGGGAAGGGCTCAGAGATGCGTGCAGTGATTATGCCTGCCCGAGGTGCGGGGCGGTTGTGAGCGAGGAGGCCGCTAAAAACAGCATGTGCGGGTTCTGCATCAACAAAAAGCTCTACATAGACGGCTTCGCCCGCTCCGGCAGATACGAAAGCACACTTAGAAACCTCGTACTTATGCTAAAGCATTCGGAAAATGCCGCACTGATAAAGCTCGTTCGAATTCTAGCTGCCTCGGCCTTCCAAAACAGATTCGCATCAGAGCGGATTGATTGTGTATGCCCTGTACCTCTGCACTGGACACGCCGCTGGGCAAGGGGATTCAATCAGGCCGGAGTTCTCGCTGAAGGGCTCAAATCCATCGGAATTCCTTCCAGAACTGAACTAACACGAAAAAAACAGACAAAACCTCAGCCTGTAATGCAGAGCTACAGCAAACGAATGAAAAACGTGAGAGGGGCGTTTGCAGTCAAAAGATTTGCTGATGTGCGCAGAAAGAGCATCCTGCTGGCTGACGACGTTCGAACATCCGGCGCAACGCTGAACGAATGCGCCCGAGTGCTCAAAGAGGCGGGAGCGGAAAGGGTGTATGCCCTCACGCTCACCGTGCCGGCAGGGCAGATTTAGCGGTTAGCGATTGGAAGGTACTGTCAAATCAAATACCATCTTGTAGTCGTCCATCTTATACCCCCCTCCGATATCCATCACGATAGACCCGCGGTTTTCAAAGCCGAGCTTTTCATAAATGCCGATCGAATCGGAGTTGTTCTTGTTTACCGTGAGGTAAATCTCTTCTGCTTGCCGTTTCTGGGCGAGCCTTTTCACAAACTCAAAGCTCTTTCTGCCGAGCCCTTGGCCTCTGAACCCCTTGGCCACATAAAACTTGCTCAAAAACGCCTTCCCGTCCGGCTCAATTTTCAGTGCAAAATAGCCCGCATCCTGCCCGTCTGCTTCGGTGAGGTAATAATCGCACCCATCAGCAATGCTCCCAGAGATCGCCCGCTCGCTCTGAAACTTATCCAGCATATACTCCACCTGCCCCTCGCCTACAATCGGGATGTAGTGCTCGCGCCAGATATCGAAGGCGAGCTTCGAGGCTCGGCGGATAAGCTCTTCGCCCTGAACTTTGATGAATTCTGCCATCTGCCCTACAGCCCCAGCACGTCTTTCATCTTATACCAGCCCGGTTCCCTGCCTGCTAACCAGCCGGCAGCTCTTATCGCCCCGCGAACGAAATTATCGCGGTTGTGCGCCCTGTGCTGAACGGTAACGGTTTCCCCGAGCGTGGAATACATCACCTCATGGAAGCCGATTATATCGCCCCCGCGTACAGCATGCATACCGATCTCGCCGTCTTTGCGGAGAGAATCGGGGCCCTGCCTTCCGTGCTGGAGGCTCCCGGGCATATCGCGGCCGGTTTCCTCTGCGATCCTCTCAGCGAGAGTTACAGCAGAGCCGCTCGGGGCGTCTTTCTTGAATTTGTGATGATGCTCGATAATCTCGATGTCGTATTTCTCGCCGAGCATCTTGGCAAACTTTCCCACCATCTCAAAAAGGAAGTTCATCCCAACGCTCATATTCGTCCCGTAAATCACAGGTATATCCTTAGAGGCCTCCTCAAGCTTGCTTATCTGCTCGTCTGAGAGACCTGTTGTGCCCATTACAAGCCCAATACCTGCGTTCTTGCAGTATTCGATTGTCTCATCCGCCGCAGGGGCGAGGGTGAAATCGATCATCACATCCGCAATCTCAGGCTTTCTCGAGCTCAGCGGCAGGCCAATCCTTCCGATTCCCGCTGCCTCGCCGGCGTCATTGCCGAGAAGCTCGGAGGAGCTGTGCTCCAGAGCACCAACAATATCAAATTCACCGCTTTCCACCGCCAAAGCGAGAATGCGCCTGCCCATTCTTCCGGCAGCGCCGTTTATTACCAGCTTTGTCATAAAAAACTCCTTCAAATTTCAAGCAAGTTCTATAATATTATACAATATAAGCCGTTTGCTCCGGTTTGACATACCGGGCGAACAGATAACTGAATATATCAGTAAGTACAGTATGTTTCAAGGTTTTTAGAAGTTTCATTTTTGAGGATTTAGTAAAATGAATTCACTTATCAGAAATACATTCATTTTTGCAGCAGGATTGGGGCTCATTATATCCGCCGCTGGATGCCAGAGCGAATCGGGCACAGGAACGCTTGTAGGAGCGGGAATCGGCGCCGCTATCGGGCAGGCAGTGGGCGGAGACACCGAATCAACCGCTATTGGCGCAGGCGTAGGCGGAGCCGTGGGCTACGGCGTGGGCAAGCATCAGGAAAATCAGCGTAAACAGCCCTCAGCATCCGCTCAGCAGCAGAATTACAACTCCGCCGGCGGGGCAGATTCGGTTGAGAAAACTATAAGCTTCCAAAACAGCAACGGCTCGCAGTCTTCTGTTACGCTAAGATACATCAACGGCAAGTGGATAGGTCCGCAGGGCGAAACGTACTCCACACTGCCAACAAAAGCACAGATTAAAGCCGCCTACGGCTCATAAATATGAATCGCTGCAAAGTTTTTTTTATTTTTTTCCAAAAATAAATTGAAATGCGGGTTTGAGTCTGTATTATACTCGTTCCTGTTTATTTCGGCGGGGATTCCCCGCAATATAAAAGGCCCCATCGTCTAGTGGACTAGGACATCAGGTTTTCATCCTGAAAACAGGAGTTCGATTCTCCTTGGGGCTATTTCGCCCTTCTTTGTATGATTATACAGGGAAGGGTTTTTTTTATTGCAAACTCCTTCAATCACAAGGGTTTACATCACTTCCCCCTTCGCCTTCCTGCTCTTCCCTGCAAGGCCTTGCGGCGGATTTGTGCAGACTTTCTTCAGCTGGTCTGAACACTGCAGGAAAAGTTCACTATTGCCATCCTTTGGGATTCGCTGGATATATCGCCGATTCTGAAATTCAATGACCGGTGTATTGAGGTTTGTATTTTAGGGTAAATTTTCTTGACAAATAAACATTTTTTTTATATATTTTATAATCAAAATTTTAATCTGAAGCGCAACTTTTTTCATCGCTCCAGAGCACTTCATTTGGTGTCCGATATTTTAAACATTTCCTTGGTCGATTATTGATTAAGGCGACAACTTTGTCAAGTTCCTTATCACTAACTTTCTTAAAATCAGTTCCCTTAGGGAAGAACTGACGAAGTAGGCCGTTTGTGTTTTCATTAGTTCCACGCTGATAAGAACTGTATGGATCAGCAAAGTAGCAGCATAGGCCGACTGTTTTTTCCATCTCTTTAAACTGGGCAAACTCCTTGCCATTGTCAACTGTCATCGTTTGACGCTTGGACTTTGGTATCTTCCTGAACAACCTTCGGGTGGTTTCATTCATGCTCTGGGCACTCTTATCTTTCATCCTGCCAGAGAGCAGATAGCGGCTTGCACGCTCGACATGTGTCGCAATAAATGAACCGTGTCCTTTACCGCTGACGCTGTCACCCTCCCAATCGCCGAAGCGATTACGCTTGTCAACAACCTCCGGACGCTCACTGATCGAACGTTTGTTCGGTATCCGGCCACGCTTGTCATTACTGCCGTGCTTCTTTCGTCGTTTGCGACGGCCTTGACGCAAAAACTTGTAAAAAACACCGCCGTCAACCTTGTCTCGTTTAACCCAACTATATATGGTCAAAGGGCTTACACGCATTTGGGCATTATCTGGATAGTCGATTTCAAGACGGCCTGCTATCTGTTCAGGCGAGTGATATTGCTCGAGTTTACTGCATACTCGACGACGAAGACGGCCATTCTGTTCAAGCCGATATGGCTGCTTGGATGCGGCCCTGCGTTTGCTGTAATATCGCTGGGCCAGGTGGGGCTTATAATCATGGGTTGAGGACATGTTTCGATTCAACTCACGGCTGATAGTGCCCTTGCTCCTGCCGAGATATATGGCGATTTCCAGTAAATTTTTTCCTTCAGATCGCATTTTTAGAATGCTTTCTCGCTCATTAATGTTAAGATGTCTATAGCCCATTGCGGTTCCTTAAATAGAGTACTTTTTCGTCAAAAAAACATTCTATCGAAAACAACCGTAATGGGTGCTCTTTTTTACTTTTTAAAAGCAATCGCCATCGCTATAATAGATTATCTTGTTGCAGGGGATAGGGCAATGCTGGAGAGCAACCCGAGCACCGCAACAATCTATACTGGATAGAGGCGGCTTAACCGCCGCCCTTATTCTTTATCTATTCAGGCAGCTAAAAGCGATAAACTCCAGCCCGCCACGCGGGCTGATTAAATTAGCGAAGCGTTGCGCTTCAAATTAAAATCTAAGTAATAAACGAAATAACGGCGAAATAAGCGGCTCCTTATCCATTGAAAACGACGGCACTGTTGAGGTAGGCTCGCATATCTACGCTCCGTACTATTCCGGCACTCTCACTGTTGAAGACGGAAGTGTTTCCAGCGATTATATAAAGGTTGACTCTGGAGCGGATATGACAATAAATATTGGACAGGAAGGCTCTATTGAATTTAGGGATGCATCTGTCGCAAACAACATCTCAGATCTTATCAATAATGCCTTTTCCGGCGAGGGCAGCATTAATTTGAATATCTGGAATGATGGTTCGTATGTTGACTATGCCACATTAACCGACGGCAGCGATTATAAGGTAGAGAACGGAACGTTGTTTGTTCCAGAACCTGCCACGATGGCTATGCTTGGTTTAGGCGGCCTTGGGCTCTTGCGCAGCAGACGCAAATCATAAAGAGCTGCATTTTGCCCGAAAAAATGTTGCACAAAGCATCTGCGGCAGAAATTTTTTATTTTCAGAACATTTTATGATATATTTCGCAGATATGTTATGTGCCAGAAGAAATATGAAGAACTCTGCGAGATTATCAGGAAGTCCGGAAAGATGTGCGTGAGCTTTTCGGGGGGAGTTGATTCAAGCTTTCTCGCATACACCTGCCGGAAAGTGCTTGGAAGAAATAATATGCTCTGCGTTTACGTGAGGGGGAAGGCCGCTTCCCGGAAGCAAACGGATAACGCCAGAAAATCAGCAGAGAAATACGATTTCCCGCTCGAGATAATAGATGTTGATGAGCTTGAGGTTGAGCAGGTTCGAAGGGGAGACCCCAGACGCTGCTATTTCTGCAAAAAGAATATCCTCAGCCTTATAGGCAAAAAAGCAGGTGAGCAGGAATTCAATGTTATTGCCTGCGGGAGCAACCTCGACGACCTCTCAGACTACCGTCCCGGAAGGGATGCGGTAAAGGAGATGGGGGTGAGCGAGCCTCTGCTCGAGGCCAAGCTTACAAAAGATGAAATCCGCTCCCTCAGCCGCAGATTCGGCCTTGATACAGCGGATATGCCTTCAGAACCCTGCCTTCTCTCAAGAATCCCGTACAACCGTCCAGCTGATGAGCGGATGCTCAGGCAGGTGGAGCAGGCGGAGAAAGTCCTCGGCGATTTCGGCTTCGATGTATGCCGAGTGCGGCATTACGGGATCACTGCAAAAATCGAGATCCCTCCCCAGAAATTCGAACAGTACAGGAAAAATGAGCCTCAGATCAGAGAGAAAATCCTCGAGACCGGTTTCTCTGAGGCTGTTTTGGACGAAAACGGCTTCCGCTCAGGATCCTTAAACGATTCACTCCGCATCAAAAACAAACAAAGTCATGAAAAAATGAAAAAATCTTAGCCTAAGCCCATCCTCAAAAACTGTTCAGTACTTTAAAGAGCAATTGATTTTGCGTATAATAACCTTGAAGGAAAAGAACGAAACTTGAAACAGTGAAAATACAAAGAATTACATGTAAATCACTAAATATATAAACTAAACCGGCTAAAGTGTAATGGAGATATTTTATGGCTATATGGTTGGTAAGAGCAGGTAAAGGCGGCGCAAGGGAAAGTTGGGCTTTAGAGAAAGATGAAGTAATTATAGGTTGGGATGGAATGCCGGATCTTAGCCAATTCAAAGACAAAGACCAGATGCTTGATAAGCTCAAAGAGGTTTATCCTGATAAAAAAATTCAAGCCCTTTACAATCACCGAAGTCAGTTATGGGCTTTTGCTAAACGTATCGTAAAAGGTGATTTAGTCGTATTGCCTTTGAAAAGTCAGGATGCTATCGCCGTAGGTGAAGTAACCGGTGATTATAATTACCGGCCTGATAATCCAAGTTTCACCAAACATGCACGAGGGGTTAAATGGATAAAGCAGGACATACCGAGAAGTAGATTTGATCAGGATTTGCTATATTCCCTCGGAGCATTTATGACGGTATGTCAAATAAAACGCAATAATGCGGAAGAGCGTATAAAAGCTATAGTTAAAGGAGGTAAATTGCCGCCTGCCACAGGGTTCGAAGACGATGAAGATGTAAGCAATGAGGACGGCATAAAAAACGTAAATATCGAGGATTACGCTTCGACTCAGATACGTTCATATATTGCACAAAAATTTACGGGACACCAATTAGCAGACTTGATTAACGCTATATTAGAGGCGCAGGGATATGTTACCGAAGTTTCTCCGCCGGGACCGGATGGAGGCGTTGACATAATTGCAGGACGCGGGCCGATGGGTTTTGATCCTCCATGGCTTGCTTGCCAAGTGAAAAGTGGCAACAATCAGCAGGATGTAAAAGTTATGAGAGAACTTAAGGGAGTAATGCAGGAATTCAAAGCAGAACAGGGATTATTTGTTTCCTGGGGTGGATTTACTCGTGAAGCAATAAAGGAAGCGAGAAAAAACTTTTTTGAGTTGAGGCTTTGGGATGCCGGAGAGGTTGTTGAAAACCTCTTGGGTTATTATGAAAAATTTGCGGACGAAATAAAGGCGGATTTACCTCTAAAAAGAGTTTGGTTGCTGGTTCAAGAAGATGATGAAATATGACACCGTTAGGCGGTGAAAGATGTGCCGTACAAAACCAGCTGATTGACCAAACGCAGGCTGACCTTTGACGCCTCCTTGTTGAGCAAAGATGTAAATAAACTCCCTCGTATTATTTTCGATAATTGCTTCGTCTGAAGTTTCCGAACCCCTGCAAGATGTTCAAAACCAAGCTGAAAGATTATTTCTGTAAAATTAATTTTTGTATGAATAGACGTTATAGTTTTCGGCCTCATAGCGACATTTATATTCATGTATTTTCTTAATTCTATCCAATCTTCGCATATTTCGATTTCGCCGCCGATGATTAGTATTGCCCGGACACTGAATCCCCGCAGGCTTCCTGCTTGCAGCTTCCGGATTTGCCTGCATCACCCTTTAGCTTTTCGTATATGGAAGTTAGGCGGGGGCGGAGGATGCTGTTCCAAATTTCATACCCCTTTTTGTTCAGGTGCAGGCGGTCTTTGAGGAAAAGCTTATCATTCGGCCTTCCCTGCTCGGTTAAGAGAGCCGAGGCGGTGTCGGCGTAATACAGATTCTCGTGTTTCTGATTGAACCTTCGTATAATCTGATTTGTTTCGCTCATTTGATCCCAATACTTCCAGCGGCTTGATGCCGGCTTAATCGGCAGATATACAAACGGGGTGCTTGGATATTCATCTCTGATTTTGCTCAAGAGCTGCTGGTAATCTTTGAAAATCTGCTCTGGAGGTTTGCCGGAGGCGGCATCGTTATCGCCTGCATAGAATACTATCACTGCCGGGCTGTACCCGCTGATAACATCATCGCAGTAGTGGATTATATCGGAGATATGCGAGCCCCCGAAACCTCGGTTGATTACATCAAGCCCGGGAAACGCCTCAGCCGTTTTCCACATCCTTATGCTCGAGCTGCCGACGAAGAGAACAGCTTCATCGGGCGAGCTGTTTTTGCTGTCCCACTGCCTGAAAGACTCTATCGAGCCCTTAAACCTTGCAGGACCGGGGTCTTTAACGTCCTTCGCTGATAAAGGCGAGACAAGCGAAAAGCCAAGCAGGAGTGCTGCTGAGATACAGATAAATTTTTGCAGTTTAGCCACTAAAATTCTTCCTTAAAAAAGTTTTTATTCGTCTTTTGGCACAATATCAAACACAGCGAGCTCCGGGCGTGCGAGAAAACGCGCCTTAATCACTCCGCCCCCATCGAGCCCCACGCCTCTGGAAACGTACATCTGCATGCCGGGTTTTTCGAACATTCCTTCCTCGTATTTCTTGCCGTATCTTGAGAACGTGATTATCGCCCCGTAGAACGGCAGTGCGATCTGTCCGCCGTGGGTGTGGCCTGCCAGATACAGCTCGGCAGAGCCCTGCGGAACAGCCTCGAACAAATCAGGGCTGTGGTACAGAAAGAGCCGGAAGCTTTCTTCATCGAGCTTTGTGAGCCCTTCGATATTCGGATTCTGGAAATCTGCTCCGTAAATCTGGAGCGTTTCGCCGTTTTTTTCGATAGTTCTTGATTCGTTGAAAAGCGGGTCTATGCCGGCCTGCTCGAAGAGTTTTCTCGTATCGAAAGACCAGTTCCCCTCGCATCCGTATATCCCGAGCGGAGGGTCTATATTGCTGAAAAGCTCCCTGAAACGCTGCTTAGCTACATACTCGCCAATATTGCAGGCGTCGCCTGTAAACACAACAGCATCCGGCGAGAGCCTTCGCACCTCTCTAACGAGCCTCTGTTCGAGAACTGCCCGCTTGTCGCAGTGGGTATCGGTGATCTGTACGATACGGAAGGATGTATTCTCAAGCTTGTCGGTTTCGATTCTGTGGCGTGAGATTTCAAGCCAGCGGGGCTCTATGAAACACGCATACACATACGTAATCACAATCGCAGCAGCTGCTGCATGCAGGAGAATTCGAAGCGTTTTGAAGCGAAAGAGCTTTGCGAGAAATGCAGGGCGTTTTGTGAATTTAAAGTAAATCTGGACAGCCTCAAGGCTTAAAACAAACGCTGCTGCTGTAAATACCGCAAGCGTAACCGCTCGAATCATAAAAAAGCAGAACTCAGTATAGCTCATTTGAGAAACCTAAACATCAAATCTTCTCGGATTTCAGCTCTCTGCTCATAAGACTCGCAATCACCTCATCGACGCTCATCTCGCCCTTTATAACGCTTTGAACGCCGGCAGCTATCGGCATCTCCACCCCGAGCCTGCCTGCAAGGGCAACCACAGAATCGCACGTTGAAACGCCTTCCACAACGCTGTTTGTTTCTGCAAGGGCATCGCTTACGGCCATACCTCGGCCGAGCTTTTCGCCGAAGCTGCGGTTGCGTCCTTTCGGCGAGATGCACGTTGTTACCAGATCGCCAAGGCCTGTCAGGCCTGCGAATGTGTCGGGGTCTGCTCCCATTGCCTTGCCGAGGCGGGATATCTCTGCGAGCCCGCGTGCAAGCAGGGCGGCCTTTGCGTTGTCGCCTGCTCCGATTCCGTCTATTATGCCTGCGGCTATTGCGATTACGTTTTTCGATGCCCCCGCAACCTGAACGCCGATTACATCCGGAGTTGAATACACTCGGAACCAAGGGGTGGTGAAGGTTTGCTGGACTCTGCGAGCGATGTTTTCATCCTCGCATGCTGCGCTTGCACTTGCTGGAAGCCTCTGCATAAGCTCGTCTGCTATATTTGGGCCGGAAAGCGTTGCGAGGGGGTTCTCGCCGCCGGTTTCCGTTTCGATTATCTGAGTGGGAAGGAGCAGACGATCGTTTTCTATGCCCTTGGTAACTGAGACTATCGCAGCATCGGCGGGGAGGAAGGGCTTTAGACGCTTCCACACGCTCCCGCAAAACTGACACGGGACTGCCGAAATAATCAGCTCAGCACCGCGCATGCAGGAGGCATCATCTGAATCAAATTTCAAAGCGGGGTCGAGCTGGAAGCCCGGGAGAAACAGGAAATTTTCGCCTGCTTTTTCTATCTCTGCAAGCTGAGATGCATTATGCCCCCACATAGTTACACTGAAGCCTTTGGAGCAAAGATTCGAAGAGCAGGCTGTGGCCATTGCTCCATCGCCGATTATAGTAATATTCTTGTACAATTTGCTTTTCCTCAATAGATTCAAAATGAAAAACAATATTATAAACAAATTTCAATGCTTGCAAAACCATTCAGGGCTATCTCCGAGAGTTTGAAAAGTTTTTTGATCCGCAGAATGAGCAGCAGCGGTTCACCCCTTAGCATTTTAATAATCCCTTCAACGGGATAGACAGGTTGTTTTTTAGACGGGATTAACGGGATTTACAGGATTTTTCAGCGGGTAATTTGTTTGAACCACGTGGGATTGGTTTAAACCGCGAAGTGCTCGGAGGAACACGAAGATTTTTTAATTGGTTTAAACCACGAGCAGCACTGAGATATTTCAGCCACTGAGAAACGCTAAGAAGCACTAAGGGGATATTTCTAGACAGAATTTTTAAAGTTCAAGGCAATGATAAGGGGAAAGTTTTTCTTCTGTAGCTGCCGCTGACTCTCCGCCTGCGACCGACAGGCTCAATGTTTAACATCTCCCGTACTACAGCGGAGTCCGCCGTGGCGGACCCGCTAGGCATTCTTTTAGAAAAGATTTTTCGCTTACCGCCGGCTCTTCACGTTTCGCTATCCTAGCGGGGAGCTTGCGCTCCTCCGCTGTATGACGCTGCATTATTAAGCAGCGAACCGCAGGCTCAGTCCGTAAATGCTGCGGCCAGTCTATAGTAGATACTGGCTGTCCGCTTATTTCTCCGATACCTCTCCGCCTGCGGCGGACAGGCTCAATGTTTAATATTCCTTTTACATCGGTGGTTAAATTATTCTTAATTGAGGCTGTTTTGCTCATCAACGGCCAGAGAGCTGCCCCGCAATTTGATATTCTGCACTAATGCGGGAGCTGAAGTTTTTACACAGAGGTATCGAAGGAAACGGAGAGGATATTTTTTAGACAGGATTAACAGGATTGACAGGATAGATATTTGATAAGGGAAAGGCGGAGAAAGATTTTTGGGCGGGTAATTTTTTTAATCCTCGTGGGATTGGTTTAAACCGCGAAGGGCTCGAAGGGCACGAAGATTTCTGTTAGTTATTTAATAGAAGGGCTTTACATTCATAAAATTATCTGTGTCATCTGTGTCATCTGTGGATTAAAAAATTAATTCAGACCATATCCCCTTCGTGTGTTTCGCGGGCCTCGTGGTAAAAAAACATAATATCTGTGGATAATAAATTTCGCTGCGGATTAAATATTTTTAATCGGTTTATTCGAGCCATACATGGAGGACGCAGCAGTCGGTTATTGCTTTACACAAACGGGTAATTTGATACCATTACGCTTAAAATTATCAGCTTGAATTGGTACAGGTTAATTATGGCAAAAGAACTATCGAAAGTTTATAACCCCCGAGAAGTAGAGCAGCTTGCAGAAAAGCTTTGGCTTGATGCCGGCAGCTACCATACAGAACCGCCTTCAAAGGGCGGAAAAGACAGCAAACCATACACAATCGTAATCCCGCCGCCTAACGTAACGGGAATGCTGCACATGGGGCATGCCCTTAACAACACGCTGCAGGATGTGATTATCCGATTCAAACGTATGCAGGGCTTCAACACCCTCTGGATGCCCGGTACAGACCATGCCGGCATCGCCACGCAGAGCGTAGTAGAGAAAAAGCTGCACTCTGAGCATGGCAAAACCCGCCACGATGTGGGGCGTGAAGGCCTTGTGGAGATGATATGGGAGTGGAAACAGCAGTATGGCGACAGAATCCTCGAGCAGCTCAAGGGCATCGGGGCCAGCTGCGACTGGCAGAGAACACGCTTCACCCTCGATGATATGTGCGCAAGGGCAGTTCGCAGAACATTCTACAAGCTCTTCAGCGACAAGCTTATTTACAAAGGCAAGCGTCTTGTAAACTGGGACCCGCACCTTCAAACAGCAGTGGCTGATGATGAGGTTGTGCATAAAACAGTGCAGGGAAATTTCTACTATATGAAATATCCGCTCTCGGACGGCAGCCGAGAAGTAATGATCGCTACTACTCGTCCTGAAACAATGCTAGGCGATACGGCTGTTGCTGTAAACCCCAAGGATGAACGCGCCGAGGAGCTGATTGGGAAGATGATAGACCTCCCGCTCACAGGGAGAAAAATCCCGATAATAGCAGATGATTACGTAAAGCGCGGCGAGGGAACCGGCTTTCTGAAGGTTACCCCTGCCCACGACCCGAACGATTATGAAATCGGCCTGCGCCACGATCTCGAGAGAATCAACATCCTCACACCCGAGGGATACATCAACGAAAACGGAGGCGACTTCGAAGGGCTCGATAGATTCGAGGCACGAAAAAGGATAGTTGAAAGGCTTCAGGACGAGGGATTATTAGAGAAAATTGAGCCGAGGGAGCAGGAAGTTGGCCACAGCGACCGCAGCGGCGTTATAATAGAGCCGTATCTCTCCGATCAGTGGTTCGTAAGCGTTGCCCCGCTTGCAGCCCCTGCGATTGAAGTACTCAGAGAAAGGCGTTTGAAGTTCCATCCGAAGCGCTATGAAAGCGCATACGCCGACTGGCTTGAGGGCATTAGAGACTGGTGCATTAGCAGGCAGCTTTGGTGGGGGCACAGAATCCCGATTTGGAGCGTGGAGCTGGAGGTTGAAAACCCGATTGAGAACCCGGATGCAGACCCGATATCCGATGAAATCAAATCTGCCCTGAGCAGCAAAACCGGTGTAAGCTGGCTGGAATTCACAGAAGACCTCGGCGAGTTTGCCGTGCAGATATTCCCCGATGAAGAAGACCCTGCAAAGGTGCGCATTGATATATGCATAGCAGAGAAAGACCGCACAGCAGAAGACCTGCTCGAGAAGCACGGTTTCCGGAGAGACCCGGACGTATTGGATACGTGGTTCAGCTCTGCGCTTTGGCCTTTCAGCACTCTCGGCTGGCCTGAACAGACCGAAGAGCTCAAATTCTACTACCCCACTGATCTTCTGATTACCTCACGCGATATCATTACGCTCTGGGTTTCGAGAATGGTAATGATGGGGCTCTACAATATGGGCGAGGTTCCGTTCAGCGATGTTTTCATACACGGGAAAATCCTCGACGGCAACGGCGAAACGATGAGCAAAAGCAAGGGCAACGGCATAGACCCGCTTGCAATTATAGAGCATTACGGCGCAGATGCGATGCGTTTCAGCCTCGCTAATATGACCACAGAGAATCAGGATATGCGTATGCCCGTCAAGCAGGACGAGCAGGGCAGGAATATCAGCAGCAAGTTTGATATAGGCAGGAATTTCTGCAACAAGCTCTGGAATGCCTCCCGTTTTGCAATGATGAACCTCGAGAATATCAGCGCAGATGAGTTTGATGCCGATAAGATGGATATGACAGACCGCTGGATACTCTCCCGCCTTGAAGATACAGTTTGCTATGTAACCGATATGCTGGGTGAGTATAAGTTCAGCGAGCCGGCAGGCGCGATTTATCGCTTCTTCTGGAACGACCTCTGCGACTGGTATCTGGAATGGGGCAAGCCGCGGATGAAGGATGACAGCGAAAGGCCGATATTCCAGAACGTGCTTGCGTTTTTACTCGATAATACGCTCCGCCTTATGCACCCGTTTATGCCTTTCATAACCGAGGGCATATTCCAGACCCTCGCTGAATACGCCCCTTCAAGGCCGCTGAAAGGGCTCGTGAAAAGGAGCGGGGAAGAGCTGCTTATAGAAGCCGCTTGGCCGGGCAGCGAGCTGGAGCAGTTCCGCAATCCCGATATAGAGCAGCAGATAAATGAAGTGCAAACGATTGTTAAGAGCATTCGTGAGGTGAGAAGCCAGTACAATATCGCCCCGAAGCAGAAAATCAAGGCAGGCATCTCCGCACCCGAGAGCTATCAGCCGCTATACGAAAAATGCAAAGAGCTTATCGTAAATCTCGCAGGGCTCGAGAGCCTTGAGATAGCCGAAAACATAGAGCGGCAGGGAACTACCGCCACAAACGTTATCGGCGAGATTGAAGTTTTCGTGCACGGCGTGATAGACCCTGATGCTGAGAAAAAACGCCTTGAAAAGCAGAAGCAGGATCTTGTTAAAGCTGCAAAGGGCGTGGAAGGAAGGCTTTCAAACGAGAGCTACGTTAAGAATGCCCCGCCTGCAATCGTTCAGGACTCCAGAAATAAGCTCGCAGAGCTGAAAGAACAGATTGAGGCTGTTGATAAGCTTCTCGAAGAGCTCTGATCTTTGCCGGCCGGCAGCAAAAAAAAAGCGGGTTCCGCCTAAGGCGGTCCCGCCGGATTTGCAAAACGCTTAAATCTCACCTCGAACTCATTTTATGCAGCAGCTCAGAGCAGAAATCGAAGGTATCTCGACTAATTAACTAGTCGCCCCTGAAAAAGTTTAAAATTTTCCTTAAATTCTTTCCTGATAATGGTTTATATGATTGAAAAGCTTTCGAGATATGGTATAATATTGCAAGTGTTTATCTTACATCTATCAAAACATTGCAATATTGGGACAAAATAATGAAGGCAAAAAACAATAAAGCAGGCTTACTCTTTCAGCAGCCATTAAAACCTCTTGTAAATCCTGATCACTCTTTAGTCCAACTCTCAGAGGTTGTCAACTGGTCTCGCTTTGAAGAGAAGTTTGGCAGTTTATACAGTCCTGATTCAGGCAGGCCGGCCAAGCCGATTCGCCTGATGGTCGGCCTTCAGTATCTCAAGTACACTTTCAATCTCAGCGATGAAGCAATCGTTGCCGGCTGGGTTGAGAATCCTTACTGGCAGTATTTCTGCGGCGAAAGATACTTCCAGCACGAGCCTCCTATTGATCCAACCAGTATGACTAAGTGGCGTAATAAGGTAAAATCTGATGGTCTTGAAGAGCTGCTCGAAGAAACTATCAAAGCCGGCTTGAAGCTTAAGGTTATCAAAAAGAACGATTTCAACAAGCTCGTTGCAGATACAACCGTTCAGCAGAAGAACATCACTTATCCGACCGACGCAAAACTCTGCCACAAACTGCGCATTAAGCTTGTAGATCTTGCAAAAGCATCAAAACTCCAACTTCGCCAAAGCTACGAAAGGGTTGGAAAAAGGGCGTATGTAATGCAGGGCAGGTATCGACGTGCAAGACAGTTCAAAAGAGCTAAAAAAGAAGTGAAGAAATTAAGGAACTACCTGCGGCGAATTACGAAAGAGGTCGAGCGGAATATAGCAGGCAATGAGCAGTTAAGAATAATTTTTGATACATTGCTTCAAGCCGCTAAGAAGCTTTTAGCCCAGACAAAGAAAAGCAAAAATAAGCTCTACAGTATTCACGAACCTCACGTCTGCTGCATTGGGAAAGGCAAAAGCCACAAGAAATATGAGTTTGGAAATAAGGTTGGAATTGTAACTACTGCCAAGAATAATTTTATCGTAGGAGCGTTGGGCTTTGAAGGAAACCCTTATGATGGCCATACTCTTCGGGCTAATCTGAAGCAGACAATGAATTTAATCGGGAGAGAAAAGCTTGGAGATGTTTATGTTGATGGAGGATACAAGAAACATGGCTGCGAAGATATTGGAAATGTTGAAATTGTAGAAAAGGGCTGGCGAAAAAAGAAACGAAGTATCAAGAGGTGGATTAAGAGAAGATCGAGCATAGAACCAACGATAGGCCACCTCAAAGAAGACAACAGGTTGGGAAGAAACTTCTTGAAAGGTGTAGAAGGGGACAAAATGAACGCCCTCGGCAGCGCTTTTGGGTACAATATGCGTAAACTTCTAGAGAAGTTTACTTTTGCCTATATTTTTATGCTTAAAATTATTGAATTTTACAGAAATTTGGCAATGAAAAGCAAATTAAAGACTCGATTAGCCTGATATATTTTTTTAGTTTCCCCAAAATCATTGATTTTTCAGGAACGACTATTTATTAACCGCTAATTTTAACTAATTTCCGCTAAGATGGTTTCTTCGTGGTGAATAATTCATTTTAAAACCCCGGAGGGCGCTAAGGGCACGAAGGGTTTTTGTAAATTATTTTATAACAAGGGCTTAGATTTTTAAAAATCTGCGTCATCCGTGCCATCTGTGGATAATAAATTTCGCTGCGGGCTCGAAAGATCAACTATCCGCTTGTTGTCCGCCTTCGGCGGACTGGCTCAGTTGATAGATAATAAATTCAGCAAAGCATTGCAGAGTGATGATTTGCATTTTGCCCAAAAAACTTGTCGCACACGGTTCTAATCTGCATAAAAGGCGCAGCTCCGAGCCTGCGGAGAATTATAAAAAGCGACTCCCATTTCTAATCCTACGGATTTTTGCGGGGCTTGCCCGAGGAATCCATTCTGCCGGCCATCTGAGAATCCCAAGAGTTATACAGCTCTCTGAGCTCCTTTGCTATTACAGGATATTTATCAATTAAATTTTTTGTTTCGCCTATGTCTTCTTCGAGATTGAAAAGCTGCGGGCTGTTTGGGTATTTGTAGGGCTTCTCCGCCTCAACAGCATCCCCGTTTTCTTTTATGCGAAAGTCCTTATGCTCCCAGCCAACGTTGTTAGTGAGCTTCCATTTGCCCTTCCTGATAACCCACGAATTGCGGCTCTGCGCCCAGGCGAGCCATTCGTGCTGCTTTTTGCGTTTGCCATTGAGCACAGGCAGAAGGTTTTTGCCATCGAGATTATCAGGCGTTTTTAGTCCGGCGAGACTGGTTATTGTTGGGAAGATGTCCATCGTGGAAACAATCGCCTCTTCGTTCACTTTGCCCTCAGGGAGCCTTCCGGGCATACTAACTATCATCGGGACCCTAAGCCCGCCTTCAGCAAACATATACTTAAACCCGCTGAGCGGGGCGTTGTTTGCGTATGTATTGATTGTCCCTCCGTTGTCTGAAACGAAAACCACAAGCGTATTCTCCCGCTGGCCTGTCTTCTCAAGCGTATCGAGTATTCTGGAAACGCTCTCATCCAGAGCGAGAAGATTAGCAAGGTAGCATCTTCTGCCTTCCGGGTCCACCTTGCCCATATGCCCCCATCTTTTATGGAACTTCTGATGACGCTCTTCGTTCGGCTCCCAGTATGGGTAATCCCAGTTTTCTGCATTTCTGTCCCAGGGGAGGTATCTCGCTCCAACTCTCTTCGCCCATTTCTCATCGACAACATAAGTGGGCTGGTGAACAGCATTGTGAGCTACGTGCAGATAGAAGGGTTTATCACCTTTCCTGCGCTCAATAAATTCGCATGCTCGGTCGGTGAAGATTTCGGTGGTAAAGCCGTCTTCGTAAGAAACCTTCTCGGCCTCTTCCTGCTTTTTCCCCTTCCCCTCTGCCCAGAGCAGCGGGCCTACAACCTGACAGCCAAAATTGCCTTTGAACCCCTCTCTTGCCTTGTATGCCTCCACATCCTTCTGACTGAGCCGGATATAGTCCCATGTGTGGAACATAAAGCCGAGAAACTCATCGAAACCGTGGAGCGTGGGGAATTCCTTATCGCCGCCGTTGTGGTGCGTTTTGCCGTATTTGGCGGTAACGTAGTCTGATTTGCTGAGGTGTTCGGGGATGGTGAGCTCCCTTGAGGGAAGGCCGCCGTCGCCGTACCAGTAGTTCCCCCAGCGCTGCTGATAGCGGCCTGTGATAAGCCCTGTACGGCTAGGGCTGCATATTGGAGATGTACCGTAAGCGTTTTTGAAATATGTGCCGGTTTTGGCGAGTCTGTCGAAGCCCGGGGTGCCGTATTTCTTTACGTCATCCGGAGCATCCGGCAGGAAAGACATATCAGCATAGCCCAAATCGTCTGCAATTATAACCACAACATTCGGCTTTTTCTGCTCTGATGGGGCGATCAAAGAGCCTGTGCAGGAGCTCAAAGCTCCCATTCCGCTGATGGTAATGCCTGCTGCGCCGGCGTATTTAAGAAAATCTCGTCTGCTTTTCATTTGTAATCCTTAATCAAGTATTTGATGTTCTATAAGTGTATGTCAGCCGGGTTAATTTTTTTCATTTAATTTTATCGAACGAAAGCCAATTTATGCTTTAAAGGCGGGAATAGATGCCTGCCTTGTGTCAAGCAGGGTTATCTTTTGGGGCGGTTAGATAGTTTAGAACCACGAAATTTAAACCAATCCCCCCAACCAAAAAATTGTGTTTTGTTTTATCACTAAGGGGCCGAAACACACGAAGGGGATATGGTTTTGATTGTTTTTTTATCCACAGATGACACAGATGGCACAGATTTTATTTGAATGTAAGCGATTGATGTAAAACAATTTATAACATAAATTTTCGAGCCCTTTGAGCACTTCGTGATTTTAACAAATTACCCGCCCAAAAAATCCTGCCAATCCTATCGAAGGTATTATTGAAATGCAGGGGCGAACCAGAGCGAACGCCCCATTTTTAGCCGCAAAAGATTATTCGTACTTATGCCCTGCGTTTGCGGAGGATAAATCCGCCGAGGCCCAGAAGCGCCATCGTCGCAGGCTCGGGGGTGATCGTTACTGAAGTAATATCAAATGCCGTATCACCGCCGCTGGATATCATATTTAAGACAGGCTGTTCTGAAACACTGTATTCTCCGAGATAATCGGAAAAGTATTCCTGAGGAGTAACATAAGATGTATCGGAATAGTCAAATGTCAGACCAGCAAGTAAAAACGGATAAGCGTTAAGCTTAGAAATAGTGCTTCCATTCAAGGTTTCAGAATTTATATCGGAATAGTCTGAGCTGAGTGTGATATAAATACCGTCAGATTCAATATTTATTTTTTCCCATGGATCTCCATTTTCTGAATCAGGTCTAACGTATTCACCTGACACCCCTGAACCGTACAACTCTGTAAACACAGGCTTTTGTTCTAACGTTTCAGAATACCAGCTATTTCGGTCTGAAATAAAACTGTCAATATTATGTTCCGTCCGAGAACCGTTGACAACGAAAGAAAAATCATACTCTTGGCCTTCCTGATATCCTAAAACGGTGTCTTGAGCTTCCCCGGTTATGGTAATAACCGGATCATACGCAGCAAACCCTGCGGAAGCGAAGACCAAACACACAGCCAGACACGATAATAATTTCTTCATGATAAACACCTTTCACAATTCTCTAAAAAAACAATTAAACATACTTCTTTTGAGTTAACAAAACTGAATTGAAAAATCAAATTAATTTTAAGTATTTTTCCTGATTTTCTAAATTTTTCATGCGGCTTAAAGTGATTGGAGGTAAATCTTTGCCGCACTTTTTACCTAAAATAGGGGACAGTTACCTAATAATTGTTTTCAACTGATGTGAGTTTGCAGCTTCTTTGATTATTTTTTAGAAAACCAATTTCTGATTGTTCACAGGCTTTTAATCGGCATTTTTTTCTGTTTAATTGCTTCATCAAGGCTTTAAACCGAGCAAATATGCTTGTTGAGCGGCAGCTGCTCTTGACGAACCGCTTGCCGCCTCATCTGAGCCAAATTCTTATCCCGGCCAATTCCCTATCTCATTATTTTATAAAGCTTTTTACTATTAAAAATAGGTAACTGTTCCCCTATTTTTCACCGCAATTTGATATTCTGCACCAATACGGGGGCTCAATGTTTAACATTCCCCGTACTACAGCGGTGTTCGCCGTGGCGGACCCGCCAGGCATTCTTTTAGAGAAGATTTTTTGCTTACGGCCGGCTCTACACGTTTCGCTATCCTAGCGGGTTCGCCACGGCGAACTCCGCTGTACGACGCTGCATTATTAAGCAGCGAACCGCTGGCTCAGTCCGTAAATGCTACGGCTGGAGAGTTTGCTGAAAACTTAACATTCATTCAAATTCAGCGAATGCTTAATTGAGTGCAGTAATATTACTGGCAGGATGTTTTTTTGTCCTTGAAACACGGCTTTTTCAGGCTTTTTGAACAATTAATTTGAAAAGTGCGACTAAATTTTTTAATCTTAATTCAGAGCTTTGAATTTTCATCTGTGTATTGATGTAGGTGTATTATTGTATTTTGCTAAAGGAGGCAAAAAAATGAAGAAGTTATCATTTCCATTAGTTTTAATTATGCTTATCTCGGGGTTTCTCTGCGCTGAGCCGTACTGCTCAACACAAGACGCCTCAGATTGGCAGGAGGCTCTGGATGAAGGTTTTATCCGCGGCCTCACTCTCCCTGAATGGCAGGAATATATGAATCAGTGGCAGCAGTATTTGGGTCCCGGCGGTATCCCCTATCCTGTTGACACGCAGTTCCTCCAGCCTGAGCTTTATGTAGCAGAAAATGCCGGGGAAATGGACGAACAGCCCGGGCTTGTGATGGCTTGGGGGGAAGACGGCCAGCCGGACGGCGAGTATGCAAGCGCTTGGGTTTACGAGTACGGCGTTGATCCGGACCTCAGCGGAGCGGTGATTCAGATTACTGTTGTCCCGCCTCAGTACGGCCCGACGGGCAGTCAGGTGAATACCGTGTCTTTCGGCATCCGTGATATGAACGGAGCAATTCGCTCTTGGCACTGGGTCTGCGGTCCGGGCGGACTCCCTTGGAACACGCCAACAACGATAACAATCAATGCCTGGATGACCGGACCTGCCGCAGCATCTCCCGCTGCCTCAGGCTTTATGAACAATCCGGCCTTCGATATCACCAAGGTGATTGATTTCATCGTGGATGAGAACGCTGTTTGGGTAGGCGGGCCAGCTGCTGTTCCGCCTCCGGGGCAAACCGTTCCAAAGCCCTGGAACTACTGGTACGATTTGATTGTAAGGCCGAGCGATAACCCTGAAGGGATGACAGTCGGGTTTAATCCAGAGATACATCAGGATATCGAAAACCCCGACCTCTGGCCGAACGACTATCACATGGAATTTGTGGTAGAATCTTACAATCCCTTCAATCCCTCTGCTGCTGCCCCGCCGATTCTTCTCTCCCATATTGATGATATGTTTATGTCTTTCAACTACAGCATAACCCCGCAGGGCGACGGGTATTATCATGTAACGATGGACTGGTCTAACCCTGTAGAAGACCCAATTCCATACTGCACTGTAATACATCTGGGCTTTGAGCTGGAAGTTATAAACAGCAATGTTATTATGGAAGTGAAGGGCTGGTGGACAAAAGACGGAGTGCCGGTTGAAGATTTGGCAGAGCCCGATCTGCCTAATGCCGGCTTCACTCCGCTTTTAGGGTTTAGGGTGGAAGACGGGATGATAAATCCTCCGCCTATCGGGATGCCGGAATTCGGCTATCTCACTCTGAGAAACGGAGACGGCAACCCCGACACCTCGCAGGGCGAGATACCTGTTGAGATAGTGCAGCTCGAGCTTGCAGTTCTCAGCCCTGAGGAGCTGGCAAACCAGCTTGGAGACTATCCTTTCGGCGAGCTCAATGCTTCCAGCCCTCTCCAGCAGGAGCTCCCATGGATGCCTGTTCTGCAGGACGGAATGCCTGTAGAGGAGAATAACCCTGTAAATATGCCGCCGGACAGCTTCTTTGATGTTTTCTTTGATATAGACCTGTCCGAGCCAACTCCGATTGATGCGGGCGATTTTGTTATCATTCGCGAGAAAGTCAGGTTTATGAACAACAACAATATGGTTGATGAGAGATGGTCTTGGCATCTGCACGAAGCTGATAACGGCGAATGCGATCTTGGCGATGCTCCGGACGACACCAATTCTGCGTTTGCGCCTATGGTTACTTATCCGGCAGCAGTCCCTGCAAAATTCCCAACCACCTACCAGAACGGCAGCCCGCCTTTCGGCCCGATACACTTCTGGCCTGCCTCAGGACCGTATCTGGGAACAGGGGTAACTCTGGAATGGGACGCTGATTTCGGCTCCGATGAAGACCCTACGAACAATATCATTCCGGCATCCAACGCAGCAGATAAAGACTTCGCAGATGACGGGATCGTTGGTATGCCGCTGTCGATGCCGAAATGCGAGAATACGAGCTTCGATTACCGTGTAACAGTGCCGGCAGGTGCGGAAGGAATAACAGCTTATGTTAATGCTTGGGCAGATTTCAACCGAGACGGCGACTGGGACGATATAATTGTATGCGCTGACAGCGGCCAGCAGGTTAGCGAATGGATCGTTCAAGACCAGCAGCTTGCGAATCTCAGTGCGGGCGTAAATACAATCACTACCCCGCCATTCTACTCTTGGCATCCGGGAAGCGCTGACGAAGAGCCGATGTGGCTGAGGATTACGATTGCGCCTACAGCTTTCACAGGAAGCGGCGATCCGGTTGCAGCGGGCTCAGGCCCTGCAGGGGGCTACAGCTACGGCGAAACGGAAGATTATATATTCGTTCCTGTTGCAACCAGCGAGGATACCTGCGACTGCGCAGACCTTACCGGAGACGGCTTTGTTGATCTCAGCGACCTTGCATGCATGGCGAGCCAGTGGCTCACAAACTGCCCGTAATCTCAGAATTTAAAGAAAAAGGGCTGAAGATTTTTTCTTTAGCCCTTTCATTTCCTTTTGCTGATGTTATAATATACTCTGTATTTAGATGTAAGTGTTTAAAAAGGGAAGTTCAAAATGATGGTGATAGGTTATCGCAAAAAAATGCACTTTTTGTTTGCGTGTGTTTTCTCAGCTGCTGCAGCGGTAAATGCAGCGTATGTACAGGAAGATTTCAGAGGCACATCGGCACCCGGCTGGGTGATTCAGTCTAATTCTGCCGGCTCCCCGGGATTAACTGCGGATACAGGAGAAGACCCGGACGGCGATGGATGGCTGAGGCTTACCAATGATCAGGATGCCAACCAAGGGGCTTTTGCTTACTACGACACCGCAATTCCCACAAACAAGGGTCTTATGTTTACGTTCGATTTTGTTACTTGGGGAAGCGGAGGAACGCTCGCTGACGGGCTGGCTCTTGCAATTTTCAGAGCGGATGTTGATCCTGACCCTCAAAGCTACGGCGGCTCGCTTGCATACGCTCCTCAATACAGCTCTCCAGGACTGAACGGGGCTGTAGCCGGTTTTGGATTTGACGAGTTCGGAAATTTCTCAAACCCCTCCGAAGGAAGAACAGGCGGTCCGGGACAGACTCAAGATTCTGTAGCTATAAGGGGCTCTCAAGGAGAAGACAGGTTCACCGGGTATGAATACCAGACTGGAACCGGTTCTTTGGCGGATTTCTCCACAGATGAGGTATCTTCAAGGGATGATGCAGTTATACATACGGTAAAAATCACAATCCCTACAGACAAGGTGATTTCTGTAGAATGGAAACCTGAAGGGGAAGACTGGTCTTATCTGATAAGGGATTACGAGTGCGGGCTTGAATGCCCCGATCATATCAAATTCGGTTATGCCGCATCCACAGGCGCACTTAAAGCATACCACGAGATAAGAAATCTGAGTGTAACCGAGGTTCCGGAGCCTGCTTCAATTTCCATTATGGCTTTGGGAGGATTAGCTTTTTTGAGAAAGCGAAAATATAAATAAGTTCAGCCTGATTGTAAGGCCGCAGCGGAATTAGGATTTCCTGCGGCCTTTTTATTTTTAAATTCTCGGCTTGCCTAAACGTGGAGTATTGATAGAATCTTGATTGTTATTTTTTCGTTAATTATCAATAAGTTTATACAATTTGCGGTTATAAAATGTCTAATCAAGGTTTTTCGCATCTCCATCTTCACACTGAATACTCACTGCTCGACGGAGCGGTAAAAATACCCGAACTTCTCAAAAAATGCAGGGAATACGAAATGGCTTCTGTGGCCATGACAGACCACGGAAACCTCTACGGGGCAATAGATTTCTATAAGACATTTGCCGGCAGCGGGGTTAAGCCGATAATCGGCCTCGAGGCATACTATACCCCGGGGAAAAGGCAGGAAAGAACCGGCACCCAGAAGGACTCAAACTTTCACCTGCTCCTGCTTGCCGAAAACAACACCGGCTATCAGAACCTCATAAAGCTCACATCCCTTTCATACACCGAAGGCCTGTACTACAAGCCGAGGGTGGATGATGAGCTTCTCAGCCGATACAGTGAGGGGATTATAGCCTGCTCAGCGTGTTTAGGGGGGATAATCCCGCAGTACATCATACGCGGCAGGCACGAGGATGCCGTTAAGGCAGCTGAAAACTACGCAAAAATTTTCGGCGAGAATAATTTCTTCATAGAGATTCAGCGGCACAGCTGGGTGGATGAGGAGCCTGTGGACCCAAACCCCGAGATGATCGAAATTGCTAAGAAGCTCGGGCTCGGATTAGTGGCAACAAACGACGTGCACTTTCTCAACAAAGCCGACTACGAGGCGCACGATATCCTCACCTGCATCAGCACAGGCAAGATTGTCAGCGATGAGAACAGAATGCACTACCCAACCAGCGTGTATCTCAAATCGCCTCAAGAGATGAGGGAGCTTTTCAGCGATGTCCCTGAGGCTTGCGATAATACGCTTCAAATCGCTGAGCGGTGCAATGTGGAGATAGACCTTGAAACACAGCACGCACCGAAATTCACGCCGCCGGAGAAAAAAACTCCGGGCGAATATCTGCGTGAGCTGGTGTACAAAGGCGCCGAAGAGCGTTACAAGGAGATAACAGAAGAAATTAAAAACCGGATAGAGCGTGAAATCGGCGTTATAGACGGCAAAGGCTTCTCGAGCTACTTCCTAATCGTATGGGAATTCTGCAACTGGGCAGCGAAAAACGGCATCCCCACCGGAGCAAGAGGCAGCGGCGTGGGAACGATAGTGGGCTACTGCCTCGGTCTTTGCAATGTTGACCCAATCAGGTACGGCCTGCTGTTTGAGCGTTTTATGGATCCCGAGCGAAATGAGATGCCCGATATCGATATCGATATCTGTCAGGACGGAAGGCCTGCCCTGCTGAACTACGTGCGTGAGAAGTACGGCGAGATAGCCCAGATAACCACATTCGGGACAATGGGAGCAAAGTGCGTTATAAGGGATGTTGGCAGGGCTCTGGACGTGCCTCTGACAGATGTGAACAGGGTTGCCAAGATGATTCCCGAAGGGCCTAAGGTTACTCTCGATGGAGCTCTTGAAGACGACCATGACCTCAAAAAGGAATACCAAGACAACCCGCAGACAAAGAAAATGATAGACACCGGCCTAAAGCTCGAGGGGCTTTCAAGGCATGCCGGCGTGCATGCCTGTGCGGTGGTTATTGCTGATGAGCCGCTGGATACAATGCTTCCGCTGTATCGCCAGAGCGGTTCGGAAGACCTTATCACCCAGTTTGAAGGGCCTTATGTGGAGGCGGTTGGGCTATTGAAGATGGATTTTCTCGGTCTGAGAACGCTGAGCATTATCGAATCCACAAAGCGAAAAGTTAAGAGAATCCACGGCGATCATATCGATATCGAAGCCGTTGACATAAAAGACCAGAACGTTTTAGGCGGGATATTCGGGGCAGGAAAAACAAAAGGCGTGTTTCAGTTTGAATCGGCAGGTATGGTTCGCTTGCTCAAAGACCTCAAACCAGACCGTCTTGAAGACCTCATCGCAGCTAACGCACTGTACCGCCCGGGCCCGATGGACTTGATTGATGATTTCGTTGCAAGGAAGCATGGGGCGAAATGGGAGGTGCCTCATCCTGTAATGGAGGAGGTGCTCGAAGAAACCTTCGGGATTATGGTGTATCAGGAGCAGGTGATGCAGATTTGCCACAGGCTCGGAGGAATCAAGCTTCGTGAGGCATACAAGCTCATTAAAGCCATAAGCAAGAAGAAAGAAAAAATCATCGCCGATAAGAAGCAGCATTTCATCAGCGGATGCGTTGAAAACGGCCTCGATAAAGAGCAGGCCGAGAATATCTTTGCCCTTATCGAAAAATTTGCCGGCTACGGCTTCAACAAAAGCCACTCCTCGCGGTATGCGTTTGTTGCTTTCCAAACCGCATACCTCAAGCGATATTGGCCGGTGGAGTTTATGGCTTCCCTGCTCACCTACGAAAAGGGCGACCAGACAAAGGCCAAGGAATACTTCAAAGAATGCAAGGCTATGGGGATTGATATCCTCCCGCCGGATATAAATGAAAGCTTTGTGGATTTCAAGGCCGCCTACGATTCCGAAAAGGACAGAAAGAATAAGTGCGGAAAGATTCGCTTCGGCCTCGGGGCTATAAAGGGGCTTGGAGAGAAGGCGATTGAAAAGATTATAGAGGCAAGAGAAGAATGCGGAGGCTTTACAGGACTGTATCACTTCTGCGAAAATGTTGATCTGAGAGCTGTTACCAAGCAGTCTATAGAGGCGCTGATTAAAGCGGGCGCTTTCGATCGGCTCGGAGGAAGCAGGGCACAGTTTTTCGAGGCGGTAGAGTCTGCCGTAAAAGCAGGACAGACAGCGCAGGCCGATAAGCTCAGCGGACAGGGAAATTTATTCGCCGCATTCGGGGAGGAAGAAAGCGGACAGGAAGCTCAGGCAAACAGCCTGCCGGATGTGCCCGCTTGGCCGCCTGCACTTATGCTCAGCTATGAAAAAGATCTGCTCGGGATTTTCGTTACATCAAACCCGCTCAGCAGGCAGGCCGATACAATCACCGCATACTCCACAGCCCACAGCGATGAGATTCCAAAGCTGGCAGACAAGGCGGATATCATCATCGGAGGGATGATCACCGATACTAAAATCTTTACCACAAAATCCGGCAAAAATGCCGGCAAAAAGATGTGTATCGTGAGCTTTGAAGATCTCAACGGCGAATGCGAGATTGTGCTTTTCCCTGATCAGTTTGCTGAATTCTCGCATCTGATAGAGCAGGATAAGATTATATTCGTTCAGGGCAAGGTTGATAAATCCCGTGATAATCCTCAGATTATTGCCAAAAGGGTTATCCTGCCCGAGCTGGTTATGAATCAGTTCTCAACGAATGTTTTCATCAAATGGAAGAGCTCTTATGAGGAGGCGAAGGTAGAAAAGCTCAAGCGTGTTATCAGCGAATACAGCGGCAAATCGCCCGTATTTCTCGAGATAAAAACCGAAGACGGAAGCATTGTTACCGTCCAGTTCGACGGAAAATTCGCAGTTACCCCAGACCAGAATTTCAGAGGGCAGGTTAGGAGCATCGCCGGCGACAGCGCTCTGGAGCTCAGAAGAAGCAAATAGCATAAGGTTGGATTGATGAAAAAAACATTTTCTAATATTGCAAGGATAGTAATAGGTGTAGGTGCTGTGGCTCTTCTGCTGAGCACTCAGGATATATCGGAATTAGCCGCGTCATTCTCGAAGATAAAGCCTTTGATGTTTCTGGCAGCGGTTTTGCTGTTCTTAACTGCCCAGTCGATGGTTGGGCTGAGGTGGAAATATCTGCTCGGCCTGATAGACATAAAGGTTTCCAGCCTCGCTTCCGTGAAGCTCACATACGTGGGCTTTTTCTACAACAACGTAATGCTCAGTTTTGTGGGCGGAGATGTGCTGCGCGCCTGGTATATCACCCACCATACCGGCCATAAGAAGATGGAGGCGGCTTTCAGCGTTATTGTAGACCGCTTTTGCGGTCTTGCAGCCTCGCTTATCCTTGCCGGGGTAGGCCTGCTCTATTCATACAGGCTCATTTCATCTGCAGACGATTCATCGAAAGAGATCCGCGGGTTAGAAACGATCCTTGCGGGAGGGGCTTTTCTGGTCGTTTTGGCAGCTGCTGCATTTTTTATCCTTAGAAAAACCACCTTTATGCTGAAGCTCTGGGATAAGATTCGACATAAAGTTCTTCGCCTTCTGGAGGCAGTTAAGGTTTATGCAGGCAGTCCGTTTAAGATGTTTCTTGCTGTTGTTTTTACTCTGCTGATTCAGCTTTGCAGCATCTCAGGGTTTTATTTGGTTTGCAGCTCTGCAGGAATCGAAGCAGATTTCCGCTACTACGCAGCCTTTTTCCCGCTCTGCTGGATGATAGGCTCTCTGCCCATAAGCCCGGGAGGTTTGGGGGTTTTAGAAGTTGGCATTTCCGCTGCCTTCTCGCTTCTGCCTGAGGTAAGCCCTGAACAGGCCGTTACAATAGCAATTTGCCAGCGTCTTGTGCTTCTGGTAGGCTCTCTGCCAGGGCTTGCGATACATCTTTCAGGGCTGCATATGCCCGCTAAAGCTGCCGAAGACCTTGAAAACAAGGATATTCCGCTTTGAGCCGTTTTTTTGTTTTGACAATCCTCCATTTTTCACTAAAGTTTCAGCAACAGTCATAATCAAATAATAAACAGTTAACATTTTAAGACCAAGGAGTTGGCAATGCAGGAATTTGATACTCTTAAAACTCTTGTTGAAGAAGCTGAAATGGAATTACAGAAGGCTGAAAACGGCAATAAAGCCGCTGGTACAAGAGTGCGCAAGAAAATGCAGGACATTAAAGCATCTGCCCAGACAATCAGGGCAAAAGTTCTTGAAATGCGCGACTAAAATCTGAAATTTAGGATTACTCGGATGCCTCCTAAACTACTTTTCGACATAGATAACATTGATTTGAGCCGAGTGCTCTTTGACAAAACTGAAATATTAAAGTATAACCCGCAAAACTACGAGATGCAGCAGCTTGACGGTATCATCTGGTATGACGATGAGAAACATTATTCTGTAGGCTTTAAAGACGTAACAGACGATGAGTTTTGGGTGCGAGGCCATATTCCCGGCAGACCTATTATGCCCGGGGTGATTATGGTGGAAGCAGCTGCCCAGCTTTCGAGCCTTTATATGAAAAAGATATACGGCCTTAATGGGTTTATTGGCTTTGCGGGTATTGAATCGGCAAACTTCAGAGGTACGGTAGTACCCGGAGACAGGCTGATAATGCTCTGTCATATATGCAAAATGCGGAGCAGGAAATATACTGCAAAAGTGCAGGGGCTCGTTGACGGCACGATGGTGTTTGCCTGCGAGATTTCAGGGATGAATGTTTAGGCGGTAAAGTTTTCCGAAAAGCTGTAAACTGCCCCGAGGCGGTTTACGGCTTTTTTGTTTCGGTATTTCTGATTTATGATTTTGCAGGACAGTTTTTTGGAAGAACTAATCAAATTTAATGTAAAAACCAAGCCTTCAGAGGCTGGGGAGTATCCGGTTGTTATAGGCAGCGGAATAATCTCAAAGCCGCTTATAGAAAGCTTTGCGGAAGGGCGAAGGAATTTTATCGTTACCGATGAAAACGTCGAATCAGCATCTCTGTGCTCGGAATTTAAAGCCCAAGACGATAAATTCATAATCTCTCCCGCAGGCGAAATCAGCAAAAACATAAAAACCGTGATAGAGATTGTGGAGGCGATGGAAGCAGCCGGCTTCGGACGAGATTCCGTAATTACCGGACTCGGCGGAGGAACTGTGGGCGATATGGCCGGTTTCGCTGCTGCTATCTTCAAAAGAGGCGTACCTGTAATACACATCCCAACTAGCACAGTTGCTCAGGCAGATTCGAGCATTGGCGGTAAAACGGGCGTAGATTCATCAATCAGCAAAAACGCCTTCGGTGCATTCCATCATCCAGCCGCAGTAATCATAGACACCCACACCCTCAAAACGCTCCCCGAAAGGGAATATCTCTCAGGACTCGCTGAATCGGTAAAGCATGGGCTGATTATGGACAGCGGTTATTTCAGCTTCATTGAAAATAATACAGCCGAGCTGATCGGGCGCGGAGACCAAGCCTTGAAGCATCTGGCAAAAGAGAACTGCAGGATAAAGGCAAGGGTTGTGGAAGAAGACCCGTGCGAAAAGAATCAGCGGCGAATCTTAAACTACGGCCATACAATCGGGCATGCCGTGGAAACTCTCAGCAACTGCAAACTCCTGCACGGAGAATGCGTTTCGATAGGCATAATCGCTGCGGGGCTTATAGAAATTGAGCTTGGCATAGGCTCAAAGCAGAGACTCGAAAGAATCGAGAACCTCTTGAATAAGCTGTCTTTGCCCGTCAGAATTCCCGATTATATCAGCAAAGATGATATCCTAAGCCTGATAAAACACGATAAGAAGGCCGTTGACGGATGGCCGAGATTCGCACTTATAGAAGATATTGGAAAAGCTTATACAAAAGGCGGGCAGTGGGCTCATCCTGTGAACGCCCGGCTCGTGGAATCTGCTGTAAATCAGCTCAAACAGCAGGCAGCCCGCTAATCTGCGCTGATTTTGAACCGAAAACAGAGACAATACCGCTATTAACATCTAAGCTCCTTTATGACAGCCCATTACACTACTCACCCAACCTGAATATCCAGTGGATTGGATGGTCGGAGCGTTGGTTTGCGATGAATCGCCGTCGGGTTAGAGATTTTCCACTCTCAGCGTATCTGAGGGTCGTTTAACAGCGGCCTGCACAGCGGGCACAGCCGCCCCGAGCAGAGATGCGAGCAAAGCAAAGATAAAAACCGCCCCTATCACGCCGGGCTGGAGCTTATCGGGTATCTCATCGATTACATACATGCTCCGGTTCCAGAGCTGCCAGCCGTAATTCTCGAAGAGCCATCTTTCCAGCTCGTTTATCTTGCTGAGAAATGCCCAAGCACCAAGCGCTCCTGCTGCTGCCCCCAGAGCCCCTGTAAGCGATGCGAATTTAAGAAATACAGCCAGAACCGAATAATTCGAGAGTCCGCAGCTTTTCAGTATCCCGATATCCTTCGTTTTTCCGCTCACAATCAGCACAAACACCACAAGCACCACGAAAACCGTTACGACCCCGATAAGCAGGAACATAATCGTAAGCATAATCTGCTCTTTCTCCACCGGAGCTATCACCTCGCTTCGATACTGCTTCCAGCTTTCAGTCCGCACGTTCTCCAGCAGTTTCGGGTAAGGCCCTGCATAGCTTTTCCTGAATCCGGCAAGAACGTCTCTTGCCTCTCGGCACCCTGCCTGAAGCGTTGTATTCGGAGAAAAGCGAAGGTGCAGCGAAGTAATTCTCGGGCTCTGCCCTGCCATCCCGCAGAGCAGCTGCGCCTCTTCAAGAGGTACGTAGAAGTTGTAGTTATCTTCTTTTGCGAGCTTTGAGTTTGCGTCGTTCACAAGGCGGAAAGTTTTGCTGGAAGAGATATCCGCCCCCGCCTGTGCGGGCATACCACTTGGCGAAAGGGGGAATGTGGTAAGCGTGAATTCAAGGCCGGTATCGATTGAGTGGGTGTATTGTCCGTTTTGGCTGCGCTGATTCATCATCGCAATCCCTCTGATGCAGCCTTCTGCTTGACTGCCATGCGTTTCGAAAACATCGCCCGCCTTGCCTGCAGGTTCGTAAAGGCTCCTGCAGAAACTCGTAACGCGGCAGTGTTTCTCGGGCAGGATACCGATAATATTCACGCCGATATTGCTCGGAAGAAGTCTGTTCGAGAGAAGGCCGTAGCTGTTTACAACAGGGCTTGCCGCTTCAATCTTTTCGCTCTCAAGCAGTTTGCCCGTGAGCTCTTCAAAGCCGGCGAAACCTGTCAGCGAGGTGGAGCTGATGATGCAGTCTCCGAAGAAATCGTGATTCCGCTCTTTGAAATCCAGCACAAGCCCGTTCATTATCGTCATCACAACGATAACTATAAACACAGACACCGCCACCGCACCGGCAGCGAGGAACGTTATAAGCCTTCTGCGGAAATACCTTGCCGCAAGGATGTTTTCGAGCCTGCTCAATGAATGCCTTTCTCAGAAAATATAAAGGGAATTTGAAGCCGATTCTCGGCTGGACATAATTCTACCCGCACCGGCAGAGAGGTCAACTGCGAGATGCTGCTATTTACCGATTAGGCCTTCAATTTGGGCATAGAGCTTTTCGGGCTGCTCAACATCTTTTATCCGAATACCGCTTCCTGCCCTGCTCTGCTGATATCCGCTAGCGGGCGTGGCGAGGAAGATTGTACCAAGGCCGAAACGCTTCTGCACAACCCCCCTTCTCATGGAAGTTTCGGTGATTTTGTCGTATTTGATTGTTTTGTCCTGAGCTGTCAGAAAGCCCTCGGAATATTCAAGGCGGTCTTTGAAGAAGCGGTATTCGGTTTTTTCGTAGGTCTTCTTCTTGAAGATATACACCAAAGCCGGCACACCGAAAAAGAATAGAGCTCCGAAGAAAACAAACGGCGCCCATTCGGGAATCCCGAGCTTCATAGCTTTGATTCCGCCCAAGCTCATCCCTCCAAGAAATCCTGCTCCTCAAGCCGTGAGAAACAGCTGGAGAGGAATAAAAGATACCACGCTAAGAACAGGATTGAACGTTGGGCTTATCCTTATAGACGGGCTGCAAGTATCCCGCATGCCGGATGCCTGCACGTCTTCGCTTGTGTTTACTGCGGTGGGCGTTCCGCAGCTGTCGCAAAACCTCGCATCATCGCTGATCTGTTTGCCGCATTTACTGCAATACATATTGCTTCCCCTGTAAATAAGTATATTTTAGAGCTTAATCTTTATGTCCAGTTAAGCTGATTTCGGCTAAAACAATTGCCCTGAAGCCAAGTTTCTGGATAATAACAGAATCAAACTGATTACACAAGGTGAATATGCAAGTATTAACAGCAGAAAAATGCGGCTTCTGCCTCGGCGTTCGCAATGCGATTAAAATCGCCGAACAGACGCTCGAAAAGGAATCCCCCGTTTACAGCCTCGGGCCTGTGATACACAATCAGGATGTTGTCAGCAGGCTCGCCGAGATGGGGCTGGTTACGGTTGAAAGCCTCGATGATATCCCCGAAGGCACTGTCCTGATTCGTTCGCACGGGGCAACAAATGATATGATAGAACAGATCCAGAGGCGCGGGCTGCGCATTGTTGATGCAACATGCGTTCTGGTTAAGCGGGTTCAGCAGAAGGCCTCCCGGCTTGAGGCTGAGGGCTGGAAGGTTGTGATAGCCGGAGACCCGCAGCACCCCGAGATAATCTCAATCGCCGGGCATACCGAAGCGGCTGTGGTGGCAGAAACCCCCGAGCAGATGAAGGCTTTAGCCGCCTCGCACAAGAAAATGGCTCTGCTGTGCCAGACAACGCAGTCTTACGGCTTCTTCTCCCGCATGGCTGCGGCAGCGGTAAACGCCGAATTCTCAGAGATAAGAGCCGTTAACACGCTGTGCAGAGAATCGCAGAGAAGGCAGCAGGCAGCCAGAGAGCTTTCCGAAAGAGTGGATGTGATGTTTGTTCTCGGCGGGCTCCACAGCGCAAACACTAGAAAACTCGCCGAGCTGTGCAGCGAAGGATGCAAAAACGTATATCACTTGCAGAATCTATCAGAACTCAAAGAACAGATGACCAGAAATTGCAGAACTGCAGGTATCACTGCTGGCGCCTCAACGCCGGACTGGGTGATTCAGGAATTCACACAAGAAATCCAGAAGCTTTGAATGCAGGATTTCAGACCAGTTAAAAAACGAATCTGCAAAATTGAAAATATTAAAGCATTGCATTAATATCTTATCCTCAAGCTTGACAAGTGCAGGAGCTTCATTATAATATCATTTCAAGCGGTTGTCGGCACCTCTATATAGTCGTTCCTGAAAAATCAATGATTTTGGGGAAACTAAAAAAATATATCAGGCTAATCGAGTCTTTAATTTGCTTTTCATTGCCAAATTTCTGTAAAATTCAATAATTTTAAGCATAAAAATATAGGCAAAAGTAAACTTCTTTAGAAGTTTACGCATATTGTACCCAAAAGCGCTGCCGAGGGCGTTCATTTTGTCCCCTTCTACACCTTTCAAGAAGTTTCTTCCCAACCTGTTGTCTTCTTTGAGGTGGCCTATCGTTGGTTCTATGCGCGATCTTCTCTTAATCCACCTCTTGATACTTCGTTTCTTTTTTCGCCAGCCCTTTTCTACAATTTCAACATTTCCAATATCTTCGCAGCCATGTTTCTTGTATCCTCCATCAACATAAACATCTCCAAGCTTTTCTCTCCCGATTAAATTCATTGTCTGCTTCAGATTAGCCCGAAGAGTATGGCCATCATAAGGGTTTCCTTCAAAGCCCAACGCTCCTACGATAAAATTATTCTTGGCAGTAGTTACAATTCCAACCTTATTTCCAAACTCATATTTCTTGTGGCTTTTGCCTTTCCCAATGCAGCAGACGTGAGGTTCGTGAATACTGTAGAGCTTATTTTTGCTTTTCTTTGTCTGGGCTAAAAGCTTCTTAGCGGCTTGAAGCAATGTATCAAAAATTATTCTTAACTGCTCATTGCCTGCTATATTCCGCTCGACCTCTTTCGTAATTCGCCGCAGGTAGTTCCTTAATTTCTTCACTTCTTTTTTAGCTCTTTTGAACTGTCTTGCACGTCGATACCTGCCCTGCATTACATACGCCCTTTTTCCAACCCTTTCGTAGCTTTGGCGAAGTTGGAGTTTTGATGCTTTTGCAAGATCTACAAGCTTAATGCGCAGTTTGTGGCAGAGTTTTGCGTCGGTCGGATAAGTGATGTTCTTCTGCTGAACGGTTGTATCTGCAACGAGCTTGTTGAAATCGTTCTTTTTGATAACCTTAAGCTTCAAGCCGGCTTTGATAGTTTCTTCGAGCAGCTCTTCAAGACCATCAGATTTTACCTTATTACGCCACTTAGTCATACTGGTTGGATCAATAGGAGGCTCGTGCTGGAAGTATCTTTCGCCGCAGAAATACTGCCAGTAAGGATTCTCAACCCAGCCGGCAACGATTGCTTCATCGCTGAGATTGAAAGTGTACTTGAGATACTGAAGGCCGACCATCAGGCGAATCGGCTTGGCCGGCCTGCCTGAATCAGGACTGTATAAACTGCCAAACTTCTCTTCAAAGCGAGACCAGTTGACAACCTCTGAGAGTTGGACTAAAGAGTGATCAGGATTTACAAGAGGTTTTAATGGCTGCTGAAAGAGTAAGCCTGCTTTATTGTTTTTTGCCTTCATTATTTTGTCCCAATATTGCAATGTTTTGATAGATGTAAGATAAACACTTGCAATATTATACCATATCTCGAAAGCTTTTCAATCATATAAACCATTATCAGGAAAGAATTTAAGGAAAATTTTAAACTTTTTCAGGGGCGACTAAGTACAGCAGGGTCATTCGCTTTCTCGTGTATGTCTTCGCTGTAGAGGCACTCATTTGGACGTGTAAGTACAGCTGGGAGAAGGGTGTTGATTTTTCGATGATAAATTTTATTTTGCAGATTTGCGGTTTTTGGTAATATACAGGAAAGCGGGACGGGGTTTTCGATTTACCGGCCTGCAGAGGCATATATAAAAAAAATTAACATCGCGGTGTAGCTCTCCCATAGAATTGAACACTTTAAATTAGACGGTTCCTGAATAATATAAACCAACTCAAATATTTAGAAAGGAACTTAAAATGCGAAGATCGAGGTTTAGTGAAAGCCAGATACTTTCGATTCTCAAGGAGTCAGAAGCCGGTTTAGAGGTCAGTGATTTGACCAGGAAATACGGCATATCCCGTGCCACATTTTACAACTGGAAGAGCAAGTATTCTGGTATTGGCGGCAGTGAGATAAGGCGTTTACGCGAGTTAGAGCGAGAGAACGGCAAGCTCAAAAAGATGTATGCGGACTTATCATTAGAGAATAACGTTCTCAAGGATTTAATAGAAAAAAACTTCTAAAGCCTGCCGAGCGAAAGGATTTTGCCAGGCAGGCACATTCTAAGGGCTTATGCGTGCAATCATCTTGTAAAGCAGCAGGCATCAGCCGGGGCAGTTTTTACTATACTCCTTCAAGAAACGATGATGCTGAGGTAAAAAGACAGATAGAGCTGGTAATAGATTCCCGTCCTCGACGCGGATTTCCAAAGATATTCGACAGTATCCGCCGCAAGGGATATAGCTGGAATCACAAAAAGGTTTATCGTGTTTATAAGGAAAATGAATTTCAGCTTAACAACCGTAAAAAGAATTTGATAAGGCAAATAGAGCGTAAACCTATGCCAGAAGCCACGAGAGCTAATGAGATATGGAGTATTGATTTTATGAGCGATAGTTTGAGTAATGGTCGGCCATTCAGGGCTTTCAACGTTATCGATGAGTTTAACCGTGAGGCATTGGATATTGAGATCGACACGAGCTTACCTTCGCTTCGCATAATTCGTAGCCTTGAATTAATAGGCTCTGATCGGGGTTTCCCCCGCTTTATTCGCAGCGATAATGGGCCGGAATTTAGGAGCCTTCAATTTCGCAGGTTCTGCTGCCGAAACAGAATCAGGCACCGCCGTATAGAAGCAGGCAAGCCTCAGCAAAACAGTTTTATTGAACGATTCAATCGGAGTTATCGAGAGGATATACTTGATATGTACAGTTTTAAGAATTTATCAGAAGCTCGTAATTTAACTTTAGATTGGCTTATAGAATATAATTATGAGCGTGGGCACGAATCACTGGGAGGGAAAGCTCCTGTAGAGTATGTCCGCAGTTTTTTGCCTTTCACCCCTCAAAATAATTCTGAAGGGGCAAAAGGAAAAAACTGCTGTTTGAAGGAATTTGTCTAATTATTACTGTTCAAAGACAGGGGAGAGGCACAGCGGAGAAACAGAAATGAAGAAGATTCTCACAATCCTTGCAGTATTAACGATAATCGTTTGCATATCAGGCTGCAACACCTTCGAGGGTATGGGAGAGGATATCGAGCGTGTCGGCGAGAGCATGCAGGACGCCGGCGACTAAGCTCACAGCAAAAACAGGAAACCTCAAGCTCGATGCAGTCAGGGCGTGATTAGCTTTGTCTGTTCGGGGCGGGTTTGCGCACAATTCGGATAAGCCGGCAGGTTTTGGGGTATTTCAAAGCAGGCTGAAATCATTATAATCGGGAAAAACCAAAGATTTAATGTGAGGTTAGATATGAGCATCCAGCATACAGCAGAAAAAGCGAAAGCGGCATCAAAGCTTATGGCCGCTGTGGATACAGAAACAAAGAACGAGGCGCTCCGCAAAATCGCAGAGGCTCTCGAGGCGAATAAAGACGAAATCACTGCGGCAAATAAAGAAGATTTAGACAGGGCGGAGAATGAAAACCTTGCCCGTCCTCTGCTCAAGAGACTCAAGTTTGACAGCGATAAGATAGCCGGAGTGTGCCGCGGTCTTCGGAGCCTTGCGGGGCTGGAAGACCCTGTGGGCAAAACGCTCGCCTCAACAGAGCTGGATATCGGCCTCGAGCTCTACAAAACGGCCTGCCCGCTGGGGGTTGTGGGGGTGATATTTGAATCTCGGCCTGATGCTCTGGTGCAGATATCCTCGCTCTGCCTGAAAAGCGGAAACGGCGTACTGCTCAAGGGCGGTTCGGAAGCAGCGAAAACCAACCGAATTCTCGCCGATATAATCAGCAGGGTAAGCGAGCAGAGCGGACTGCCGGCCGGGTGGTTAGGACTTCTGGAAACGAGGGAGGATGTTTCGGCGATGCTCGGGCTGGAAAACAGCGTTGACCTTATCGTCCCCCGCGGCTCGAATGAGTTTGTGCAGTTTATAATGAACAACACGAATATCCCCGTCCTCGGTCATGCGGACGGAATCTGCCATGTGTATGTTGACAGGCAGGCGGATTTGGAAATGGCGGCGAGGATTGCCGTTGATTCGAAGTGTCAGTATCCAGCGGTATGCAATGCGATGGAAACGCTGCTTGTGCATGAGGATATAGCGACTCAGTTCCTGCCATTGGCGAAGAAGGGGCTTGATGAATACGGCTGCAAGCTCAAAGGCTGCGAAAAAACCCGGGAGATAATTTCCTGCGAGCCTGCAAACGAGCAGGACTGGCAAACCGAATATCTCGATTATGAGCTCTCGATAAGGGTGGTAAGCCGGCTCGAGGATGCGATAGACCATATCAATAAATACGGCTCGGGGCATACAGATGCGATTGTGAGCTCGGATGAGCCTGCGGCAAGAAAATTCCTCTCGCTCGTTGATTCGGCGGATGTTTTCTGGAATGCAAGCACGCGCTTCAGCGACGGCTTCCGCTACGGACTCGGGGCGGAAGTGGGCATAAGCACAAACAAGATACACGCACGCGGGCCTGTTGGGCTGGAAGGACTGCTGATTTACAAATGGCTGCTTATAGGCAGCGGGCAAACCGCAGGCGAATACGCCTCGGGCGATAAGCAGTTTAAACATACCCCGCTGGGGAAAAACTGCCCGCTCTAATTTCACTGCAACGGGGATTTTCAGATTGTAAAATATTTGCTTTTTGTTACAATCTCCGCTTCAAATCGGGCTGTGGCGCAGTTTGGTAGCGTGCTTGACTGGGGGTCAAGAGGTCGCAGGTTCAAGTCCTGTCAGCCCGACTTTGTCCAGAATTGCAGGCGGTATGAAAAGGGTTTTCAGCATCAGCCTGCTGATAATCGGGATTCAGCGGCATTTCCTGCGCGCCTACGTCCTTGCGCCACTGTTTCAAATCCTTATAGAGCTCATTTACTTTTTCAGGCATTTTTTCCGCAAGATTATTCTGCTCGCTGAGGTCTTCTCTGAGGTTGTAAAGTTCGAAAGCGCCTTCTGCGTGTCTTCCTTCAATGCTTTTTTCGAACCATTCAATAAGTTTGTAATCTCCCTTTCTCACTGCTCCGGAAGGGCCAACTCCGTCGTGGTGGTAATGGGGGTAATGCCAGAAGATTGCATCCCGCTTCAACTTTCCGCTCTGCCGGAGAAGAGGCATAATGCTTTCCCCGTCAACGTTAGGGCTGGAGACATCGCTGCCTGCGATTTCTGCGAAAGTAGGAAAAAAGTCTGTGCTGATAACCGGCTCTCTGCACACGCTGCCGGGCTCAATCACGCCGGGCAGGCGGACAATCAGCGGCTCACGTATGCCGCCTTCATAGATGTCGGCCTTGCTGCCTCGCAAAGGGCTGCAGTCTTTCGGCCCTAAATGCCCGTTGTCGCTGAAAAATACGAACAGCGTATCTTTTTGCAAATCGAGCTCTTCGAGTTTTCTCAACACATCAGCGAGACTTTTATCAAGCGTTTCAAGCATTGCGGCCTGAACCGGATTATTATGCCCCTGCTGAACATCATTATCAGCCCCGGGCTTGTTTCGATACTTCTCAATCAATTCGTCCCGCTCTATTTCAGGGTCGTGTATAGAATTGTGCGAGATATAGCAAAAAAACGGCTTATCTTTGTTCGCCTCAATAAAAGAAACGGCTCGCTCTGTAATCTGGCGAACGTGATGCGCATCGTTTTCATAAGGGCTCTCAGGCCCCGCCCCGGGTTTGTGGGTGGTTAGAACATCATCAAAGCCCTGCGAGCCCGGATCGCCCGGACGGCCGAGCTCGTAATCTTTGTCCTTGTTCAAATGCCACTTCCCGAAATGCCCCGTGGTATAGCCGGCATCTTTGAGAAGCTCAGCCGCTGTTAATTCTTCAAGCGGGAGATATGCTGTCCAGTCGGGGACAGTGAGCTTTTCATCTGAAGGGCTTCCTGCCTTGATGTATTGAGTGAGGTGGAGCCTTGCGGGATATTTGCCCGTCATAATGCTTGCCCGCGTGGGCGAGCATACCGGCGCGGCTGCATACGCATCGGTAAACTTCATACTTTCAGCTGCCAGCTTATCAATGTTCGGCGTTTCATAAAATTTGCTTCCGTAACAGCCTATTTGATGCCAGCCGAGGTCATCTGCAAGGAATAAAACGATGTTCGGCTTATCTCGTTTTTTCTCATTGCCGAAAACAAGATTTCCGCCTGCTAAAAGGAAAGAGGCAGCGCCTGCACTTTTCAAAAAATTACGCCGATTTAAGTACATAATTAAGCCTCAGGTTTATGGATTAAGCAAAATTTTCACTACTGCTTTATGAATCTCCCCATCGCTGACCAGCGGAGCGTGGGCATCTTCAGGGAAAAAGACCGCAAAACTGCCCGGGCTGACCGTTTCCCACTTTTCAGGCTCATCTTTGAAAAAAGCAACATCCTTTTCGGGGTTATACGGCTGACGAACAAGGCTGCAGTCGGAAGTCTTTTTCCATCCCATCTGCTCATTGCCGCTGATAACATATTGAATATCAATATAGTTCTTATGGGCTTCAAGCTTAGATTCCTGTTTACTGCGTCCGGATTCTACTGCGATATTGCAGAATAACCGGCTGCCTTCGAGCTCATATCTGCCCGGCGATAAATCCGCCAACTCAGGCTTGTTCAAGAATTGAAAGGCCTTTTCAAAAAGCGGGTGCATAGAGTAATAAGAATCCGCCTGGTCTAATCTGTCGATAATCATACGATCACCTTTTCCTTGTAAATATTGTTTAATAATTCTGCCGAAAACGGCAGCCGCTCTTCAGTCAGCAGGCTGCCACTTCTCACCTGCCTCAAGCTCGCTCATTTTCGGCATATTTTCAACTTTTTCCAGCGATTCTTCCCATAGTTTATTCAAGTTCGGCAATTCAGCAGACGCCCCTTCTCGGATGAAAATGGGAATCTGATGCACGGGATGTAGCTCTCCCATAGAATTGAACACTTTAAATTAGACGGTTCCTGAATAATATAAACCAACTCAAATATTTAGAAAGGAACTTAAAATGCGAAGATCGAGGTTTAGTGAAAGCCAGATACTTTCGATTCTCAAGGAGTCAGAAGCCGGTTTAGAGGTCAGTGATTTGACCAGGAAATACGGCATATCCCGTGCCACATTTTACAACTGGAAGAGCAAGTATTCTGGTATTGGCGGCAGTGAGATAAGGCGTTTACGCGAGTTAGAGCGAGAGAACGGCAAGCTCAAAAAGATGTATGCGGACTTATCATTAGAGAATAACGTTCTCAAGGATTTAATAGAAAAAAACTTCTAAAGCCTGCCGAGCGAAAGGATTTTGCCAGGCAGGCACATTCTAAGGGCTTATGCGTGCAATCATCTTGTAAAGCAGCAGGCATCAGCCGGGGCAGTTTTTACTATACTCCTTCAAGAAACGATGATGCTGAGGTAAAAAGACAGATAGAGCTGGTAATAGATTCCCGTCCTCGACGCGGATTTCCAAAGATATTCGACAGTATCCGCCGCAAGGGATATAGCTGGAATCACAAAAAGGTTTATCGTGTTTATAAGGAAAATGAATTTCAGCTTAACAACCGTAAAAAGAATTTGATAAGGCAAATAGAGCGTAAACCTATGCCAGAAGCTACGAGAGCTAATGAGATATGGAGTATTGATTTTATGAGCGATAGTTTGAGTAATGGTCGGCCATTCAGGGCTTTCAACGTTATCGATGAGTTTAACCGTGAGGCATTGGATATTGAGATCGACACGAGCTTACCTTCGCTTCGCATAATTCGTAGCCTTGAATTAATAGGCTCTGATCGGGGTTTCCCCCGCTTTATTCGCAGCGATAATGGGCCGGAATTTAGGAGCCTTCAATTTCGCAGGTTCTGCTGCCGAAACAGAATCAGGCACCGCCGTATAGAAGCAGGCAAGCCTCAGCAAAACAGTTTTATTGAACGATTCAATCGGAGTTATCGAGAGGATATACTTGATATGTACAGTTTTAAGAATTTATCAGAAGCTCGTAATTTAACTTTAGATTGGCTTATAGAATATAATTATGAGCGTGGGCACGAATCACTGGGAGAGAAAACTCCTGTAGAGTATGTTCGCAGTTTTTTGCCTTTCACCCCTCAAAATAATTCTGAAGGGGCAAAAGGAAAAAACTGCTGTTTGAAGGAATTTGTCTAATTATTACTGTTCAAAGACAGGGGAGAGGCACAATTGCTAAATTTCTGTAAAATTCAACAATTTTAAGCATAAAAATATAGACAAAAGTAAACTTCTTTAGAAGTTTACGCATATTTTACCCAAAAGCGCTGCCGAGGACGTTCATTCCATCAGGTGAATCGGCTTGGCCGGCCTGCCTGAATCAGGACTGTATAAACTGCCAAACTTTTCTTCAAAGCGAGACCAGTTGACAACCTCTGAGAGTTGGACTAAAGAGTGATCAGGATTTACAAGAGGTTTTAATGGCTGCTGAAAGAGTAAGCCTGCTTTATTGTTTTTTGCCTTCATTATTTTGTCCCAATATTGCAATGTTTTGATAGATGTAAGATAAACACTTGCAATATTATACCATATCTCGAAAGCTTTTCAATCATATAAACCATTATCAGAAAAGAATTTAAGGAAATTTTAAACTTTTTCAGGTTTACGCTATCTCTTAGGCGGCCGGAAAAATTCAAAAAATGGATAAATATTTTTTCACCCCAAATACTATTTTTTTAATTTCAATAACTTACAGACAAACCGAAAAGCTCCGAAAACTTCAGAACCGCCAGTCTTCAGTAAATCCGTAATGTTCGTAGCAAGCGGCTTTCGGATTTTCAAAATTGAAAGAGAAAAAGCCACCCGAATTAATCAAACTCAGGCGGCTTTAATTTTTGTTTATAGGACGATGTTAAAGATTGTCAATCCATTGGTATTCTTCTTTTTCCCAAGCAGAACCCTCAGACCCGAACCTATCTTTAACTTTTTCATAGTCCTGCCTCCATTTTTTGTGCCAGTCCTTCTGGTAAAGTCCTTTTATAGTGCTGGTGATAACAGAACCGTCAACCATTACAAGATTTGTTTGCTGTGGATGCCTCGCAACTGTGAAGTGAGACGTTTCTGCGCGAGCCCCTTCAAAACTGCCATTTTTTCCAGCACTTGGAATTATAGCAGTAGAGTTGTCAGCGTGAGGCCCGCCTCCTCGCCAGATAGAATCTGCCATTAAAGGCACATTATTAGCACCTCTTACATTAGTTCTTTTCAGCCAATGTTTTTCTTTACGTCTTCCCTGAATGGCATTACCATTGTCTTTAAAGGTATTGTGACACAGCCAGAGATTCATGGAATAGCTTGCGTACTCTGTTTCTTCGTCTCCTTGGTTATTCTGGTTCCAGTCGCCCATCCAGTATGCTTTATTTAAACTTCCATAAGAATCGCTATCAGAGTTCATTTGATCAGGCCACAATCTGGGCTTATCAGCTTCAGGACAACGTAGAAGATCTGTATTAGTCTCCCATTCATCCCTCAACCTAAGAATCCAGTAACCTCTGTACCAGTCTGGATGAAATTCATCTAGATTTGGGTAGCTATCGTTATTCTGCTGAGTATAAATCTGCATTATGACGCCCCACTGTTTCAAACGGGTCTGGCAGACCGTAGACTTGGCCTGTTTTCTGGCCTTGCCTAATGCAGGCATCAGAATGGCCATGAGCATAGCGATAATTGAAATAACAACCAACAGTTCGATCAATGTGAACCCAGATGCAGGGCGAGTTCTTTTTGCTTTAGTGAATGACATTTTTAAAGTCCCCTTTGAAATGAAATTTTTGTTTTTACGAGCCATAATGCATTTCCCACATAATGTTCTAAATTCAATTTCCTGATTCGATTGACAGTATATGCTAAAACGTATTTGCTGTCAAGGATATTTTTCAATTTTTTCTAATTTTCTGTTGACTTGCTTTCCCTTCACAGCTTGTTTGAGACCTAAAACAAAGACTTATAAGATGTTACAAAAATCGCTAAAACGTATTCGCCTTTTAAGGCTTTTGATTTTTCTGCTTCCTTAAACCGCAAACAATTTAATCATAAAGAATAAAAACGAAAGGCTAAGCTAAAACGTATTTCCCCGCACAACCCCAAAAAATGAATATGCTGTTTACCCTGTTGAATACTGGTGTTATTTCTGTTTACCTAACTTAACAATCAGAAGCCTTATGCCGATGAAATAGCCGTGAGAAGCCCGGGAACAGGCTTCTCACGGCGTTTTAATCTTTATATTGCGAGTTTTTCGGAAACGCCAGCGGAGGGGTCTGCCTTCACCTCAGCGATATACTGCCTTGATATCTGGCGGTTTCCGAACATAGCAATCCTCAGTATATGCATTTCTACAGTCTGCCCGGAGCTGATCTCTTCCATTGCCAACGAGAATTCCTTCATATTTGTAACAGGCGTTCCGTCTATCTGCAAGACGATATCGCCCTTCTTCAGTCCTGCCTTTGCGGCGCTGCCTTCGGGGCTGAGATCTTCAACAATCATCACGGGATACTCGCTCTGGAAGCCGAAATCCTTTGCTAATTTCCTGTCCAGCTCGGAGATTCCCATCTGGAAAAACCGCTCAGCGAGCTTTCCGCCGTCAGGGATTGGTCTTGGCCTGAGGCTCAGCTCCACAGTGTACTGAACAGCAGTATCTTTGCGTGCGCAGGTGAGGCGGATTTTCTCGCCAACATCCTTATTCATCATCTTCACGTAGAAATCTATGAATCCGTGCACCTGCTTATCGTCTATTTCGGTGATAATATCCCCCTGCTGAACGCCTTTATCCGAAGCGGGGCTGTCTTCAAACACCTTATCCACCTTCAAGCCGTTCTTGTCCTTGAGGCAGCACATCCTTCCGATCACCAGCCCCATCTTTACGCGTCTCATATTCTCGGGCAGGAGCATATCTGCCAGCCCGCCTGCCACAGTGTCCACAGGAATCGCAAATCCAATATTCTGCGCCTCAGCCCTTATTGCGGTTGTAACGCCGATAAGCTCGCCGTTTATGTTGAGCAGAGGCCCGCCGGAATTGCCCGGGTTAATCGCTGCGGAGGTTTGGATTAGCCCGCGCAGCCAGAAGCCCTCTCGAACCTTGATATTCCTGCCCTTGGCGCTGACAATCCCCTCGGTAACCGAGCTTGAAAAGCCGAAAGGATTGCCCACTGCTATTACAGTTTCGCCGATCATCAAATCGCAGCTCTCGCCGAGCTGTATCGCCTTGAATTGCTCATCATCCTCAGACTGAATCTTGAGAAAGGCGATATCTTTCTTTTCATCTGCGCTGATTATCCGAGCCTCGTATTCCTTTCCGTCGGGGAATGTGAGCATCACCTTTTCCTGCCCCCTCACCACATGCGCATTTGTAACAACGTATCCATCCTGATGCACTACAAATCCGCTGCCGAGGTCGTGCTTTTTCTGCTCGTATTCACGCGGGGCAAACCGCGGCCCGAAGAAATCGAATATATCTCCCGAGCCCCTTCGGGGACGTGCAACTGTATGGAAGCCGGAGATGTTTACTATCGAATCCTTTGCAGATTTATACGCCTCCACAACCGGCGTTACACGCTCATAACTCTGCGCAGTGCAGACCGCTGCAAACATAACAGCAGACAGCAGTAGAATTTTAATTTTCATCAAAGAGCTCCTTTATGTTTAATCAACAGCTTTCTTGACTTTGCTTCGCTCAGCCGTACTTTATTGCAGTACTTTTTATCACGCTGATTTGTTCCCGCCTGAAAGGGCAGGAATCGAGATATGATTATAACATCTTTCTAAAGAGAATAAATATGCAATACGATACAGTACTATTTGACCTCGACGGAACGCTGATTGATACCGTGGAAGACCTCGGCGACACGATGAACAAGGCTCTCAAGGAGTTCGGCTTTCCAACTATTACATACGAGCAGTGCCGGATGATGCTCGGGATAGGCCTGAGGCATTTCTGCGAATCCGCCCTGCCTGAGGGTAAAAAGGGGATGACAGATGAGGTGATGACGGTGTTCCGCGAGATATACAACGATAATTTCTGCGAGAAAACAAAGCCGTATGATGGCATTCCGGAGCTGCTGAACTGGCTCAGGGAGCGGAAATTTAAGCTTGCGGTTATCACGAACAAGAATGAAGATATATCCTCGGTGATAGTGGAAAAGATATTCGGGGACGGAGTTTTTGGAGTTGTTCGCGGGGCGCAAGACGGAATCGGTTGCAAACCCCAGCCGGCACCGGCTATGGGCGTTTTGGAGCTGCTTGGCTCAAGCCCCGAGAAAACGCTCTTCGTAGGCGACGGCGAAACCGACGTTGAAACTGCGAAAAACTGCGGCTTCCGGGCAGTTTGGGTAAACTGGGGATTCCGGGCTTATGAAGAGCTCGGCGAACACAAGCCGGACGATGTAATCTCCAGCCCTGAAGAGCTGAAAAATATCATCGAAACGGGCTGAGAGTGAAGTAAGCGAGTTGATAATAACACAGCCATTGCTCAGGCGGATTTTGTATTTGTTTTACCACGAAAGGCACGAAACACACGAAGGGGATATGGTTTTGATTTATTTTTTATCCACAGATGGCACAGATTTTATTTGGATTATACCACGAAAAAACGATATTTTATTGGAATTAGTGAAGATTAGCGGCGAGTGGCGAGTGGCGAGTGGCAAGTGGCAAAATCATAAGCGAAAAATCTTCTCTAAAAGAATGCCTAGCGGGTCCGCCGTGGCGAACTCCGCTGTAGTACTGGGGATGTTAAACAGCGCAGATATTTTTAAGAATATAAAGCATTGCGATAAAACAATTTATATCAAAATCCTTCGTGGGCTTCGAGCACTTCGCGGTTTTAAAAAGAATTATTCACAACGAAGGAACCATCTTAGCGGAAATTAGTGAAGATTAGCGGTTAAAAAATCTCCCCTCCGTTTCCTCCGATACCTCTGTGTAAAAACTTCAGCCCCCGCTTTGGCGGAGAGGTATCGGAGAAATGCAATATATCAGTGAAAAATCAGCGCAGAACAGCGGCTGAAAAATCTTCCCTCCGCCTTTTCATTATTTAATATTTATCCTGTCAATCCTGTCAAAATTATAAAAATTATCCCCCTTAGTGCTTCTTAGCGTTTCTCAGTGGCTGAAATATCTCAGTGCTTCTCGTGGTTAAAAAAAATTACCCGCCAAAAAATCCTGTAAATCCTGTAAAAAATCATAAAACTTTGATAACGTCCCAAAGTTTGTGGATAAATTGCAAAAGGCTTGAGAAGTGATATAGTGTTATAGATAAGATAATACTTTTATCACAGGAGTCTCAAGCCATGCAGAACATTATATCATTAGAACTGATAAGTGCCACATCAGAAAATGGATTTTCTTTAGATGAATTGGTTTTCAGGACCAAAGAGTTATTTGAAACTGAGGCTATGGCAGGTTTTGTAAGCCTGATTCTTCAGTTGATTGATGAGCGAATATGTATGAACATTGTTCAAGGTAAATCGGATAATACCGGCCAATCATGCTGCTGCAATGAGCGGTTTGAATATCATGACAGGTCTCTTCGCCAGTTCAGGACTTCTGTCGGCACAGTCAAGATTAGCTGGCGTCGCTTAAAGTGCGTTAAATGCGGCAAGACAATAACTCCTTTGAGAGATTTTTTAGGCCTTGCACCCTACCAGTCAAAGACATTGGAGTTGGAAAAGCTGGTTACAGAAATTGTAAGCGAACAAAGTTATCGCCGAAGCAGCACTCATCTTGAATCTATCGGCAGCATACCTGTTCCAAAGAGCACTGCCCATCGCTGGGTTGTACAGACCGAGTGCGATCAGATTGATACCGGCACAGATACATTCAGTCTTCTTTTTGCTGACGGCACCGGCTTTAAGCGTCGGCCCGATAAGGACAAACGCATAAGTAATCGCGGTGAGCTCAGAGTTGCCTTAGGAGTCACCAGAAGTAGTTCTGTGGTGCCTTTAGGGGCATTCAGCGGTAAAAGCTGGGACGAGATATCCTCGCTGGTCAAGGGCGAACGTAAGAACAAAGAGCTTGTTGCCGATATGCTTGTAAGCGAGGGCGAAACAGGTCTGGTTAAGAGTCTGGCCAAACTTTGCAATGATAGCCAAAGAAGCCATTGGCACCTGGTTCGGGATCTGAATTATACGATGTGGAAGGATGATGCCGGCAAACTTGAACGTAAGCAAAAGCAGAAAGAATTGAATGCCGTAATTGGTATTGAAATTCCCGAGGAAGATTTTGAAAAGGTCTGTGATGATGACAAGAAAGATTTGCAAGATGCTGTCAATAGTGCCGAAAGTGATCTTCGTAAGCTGATAGGCAAACTGCTGGAGAAGGGATGTAAAATAGCAGCCGATTACCTGAACCGTTCAGCTAAAAATATGTTCAGCTATGCTCGCCGCTGGCTGGAGACAGGTATTGTAACTCCGCGGGTTTCCAGCATGATAGAACGGATGATGCGAGAGCTTGGTCGACGCCTTAAACGCATCGCATTTGGCTGGAGCGAAGAAGGAGCGGCAAAGATGGCCAGAATTATCATTAAAAGATTTACTTCAGAAAATCAATGAGAAAAATACTGGCACGAAAAACTGAGGTTATTGGACAATGTAATGCTTGCTCTAAAGACTATAAAAGTACAGAACCCACAAACTTTGGGACGTTAATAAAAAACTGCCAATTGAACAAAAGCAAAAAAAAATGCAAACTGGGGTAATTCAAATCCTACAAGAAAAGGGCGTTTTAATACAATAAACAAGCCCTCAACGATAAATTTATGGACTTATGGGATGGCTGTGAAAATAAGAGATTAAGATATAATGATGCAGGTGAATTAAGTTTTGAAAAATCCCAAGATTAAAATTTTATCTTTTCTTATCCCATCCTGTCAATCTTGTAAATCCTGTCAGAAATAAAAAATCGGTTGGCTTAAAACTTATAACTGACAATAAAACTTTCAAGGAGAACAAATGAAATCTTTATCAGCAATTTTGATCTTCCTGACCGCAGCGGCCTGCAGCGGGCAGATGATAGCGGAAATTCAGGCGGATTTCTCGAACGTGAGCGGCAGCCGCTGGGAGGCGGAGTATGCTATCGAGAATACCGGCACAGAGCAGATAAGCGAGCTTACGATCTGGTTTGACTATGAGGATTATACGAATTTCGAGATTACCACCGCAGACCCGCAGGGCTGGGATGAGATGATAATCGCTGCTGAGCCGCTAACCGAATCGGGAGCGGGGTACGATCTGCTCAATGCTTCCGAGCCGATCACCACAGGCGAAGTGCTGGGCGGGTTTTCTGTTGAATTTGATTATGCCGGCAGCACACCCCAGAATCAGAGCTTCGAGATAATCAATCCAAACACGTACGAAACGCTCTACGAAGGCCAAACCGTACCAGAGCCGGCAACGATCGGCCTTTTCGCACTCGCCGGCATCGCTCTGAAGAAGCGAAAAAACACGATATAATCCGCAGACTGTCCACTTATTTCGTCCCGCCTGTCCGCCGCAGGCGGATCATTCATGCGTGGCCTGATTTAAATATTCGCTTCTTGAAATCGCAGCGAAATTAAATTATCCACAGATTTTGTGTTTTTATTTTATCGCGAAGTCCTCGAAACACCCCAAGGGGATATGGTTTTGATTTATCAAAGAAGTTTGGCAGGTAAACGATCTCACGGATTTATGTCGCATAGAAATTTATTATCCATTAAAAGAATGTCCCCCCTTAGGAGCTTGGAAGCGGCAGAATGCTAAATTCTTGCGTGCTTATTCCCTCACTTGTGAGCGGTATTTATTTGTAATTGGCAGTCTTCTGTCTCTTCCGAAGGCTTTTGGAGTAATTTTGATTCCCGGGGGAGACTGACGTCTTTTATATTCATTGAAATCCACCATCCTCAGCACCCTGTTTATATCTTCGGTTTTGCAGCCTTCGTTTCGGAGCTGGTCTGCTGATTTATCCTGCTCCACATAGCCCTTTATTAACGCATCAAGCAGGTCGTAATCGGGGAGTGAATCAGCATCGATCTGCTCTTCTCTGAGCTCTGCCGATGGCGGCCTTGTGATTGTTGATTCGGGGATAAGCTCGCCGAACTTCTCATTGATGTATCTCGAGAGCCTGTACACCATAGTTTTGGTAACGTCTTTAATCACGGCAAATCCGCCTGCGGTATCGCCGTAGAGTGTGGAATAGCCCACAGCCGTTTCGCTCTTGTTGCCTGTAGTGAGCACCATATAGCCAAACTGATTGCTCAAAGACATAAGTATCGTCCCGCGTATTCTTGCTTGCAGATTTTCGTATGCTGTGCCGGAATCGTCCCAGCCCGGGATAAGCGAGAGCGCTTTATGAAATGCGGAAAGCGTTTCTGATATCGGAACAGTTTTGAAGCTTATTGCGAGATTCCGGGCCAGCAGCTCTGCATCTGTTATGGTTTCGGATTTATTGAACTTCGAGGGCATTGTGATTCCGAAAACGTTCTCACTGCCCAGCGCCTTAACAGCAATCGCAGCTGCGAGGGCAGAATCAATCCCGCCGGAGATGCCTATAATCACCTTTTCAAAGCCGTTCTTTCGCACGTAATCCCCTGTGCCCAGAACCAGAGCCTCATAAACCTCCTCCACCACGTTTCTGGGCTGAGGAGCCTTTTCCTGACAAGCTATAATATCTGTTTCCCCGTCAGACTTCCGCAAATCTGCATATATAATATCCTCCTCGAAATAATTCGCTTTTGCGATTATATTCCCGGCACTGTCTGTGATGATGCTTCGTCCGTCGAAAACGAGCTCATCCTGCCCGCCAACGAGGTTGCAGTATATTACGGGAACTTGGAGTTTTTTTGAGCAGTTTGAGATAATCTGCTTTCTCTCTTCAATTTTGCCCTTATGGAAAGGTGAGGCCGAGATGTTTACGAAAATATCCATCCCGGGGAAGAGGTTTCTGTAAAGCTCAAGCTGCTCTGGCTCCCAGATATCCTCGCATATGCTCAGCCCGACGCTTATCCCCGCAACATCAAAGCATAGCGGGGTCTTGCCAGTGCTGAAGTAGCGTCGTTCATCGAAAACGCCGTAGTTCGGGAGCTGCATTTTGTTGTATATTGTCTGGATCTCTCCGCCGGAGGCGAGGAACAGGGAATTGAAGCACCCGCCTTTATCGCAGTTCGGCGAGCCGAATATTATCGCAGGGCCGTTGCATTTTTCAGCGAGCTTCCTTGAGGTTTTTAGGCAGTCATTGAGAAAGTGCTTTTTGAACAGCAGGTCTTCAGGCGGGTATCCTGAAATGCTCATTTCAGGGAAAACTACAAGCTGCACGCCTTTCTCAGCGGCCTGCTGGTATGCACTGAGGATTTTCTCCGCGTTTGCCTTGAGGTCCCCGACTACAGGGTTAATTTGTGCTGCGGCTATTCTCATTATATTACTTCTTACATTACTTCTATGAATTAACAAACGGCATTAATCACAGCAGATTTTACCCGCAAACGCTGAGAATGCAAACTGCAAGTAATATTGCTGAAAACAGTCTAGGTCATTTCTTAGGTATAAAGAAACTAACGAATCACAAGCAATATTACTTTCCAGCGGTTTCCCCAAAAGGGGGATTTACTGAAATTCTTGGGAAAATCAGCTTAAAACAGAAATTTTATTTGAATTAAAATTCTTTAAATGCTATAAGAGAAAACAATACTTTGACAAGGCTGTTTTTGGATGTATTCACCGAGTCGTTAGAAGCCCGGTCAAGGAAAGAGGTAAAGCAATAATTCAATTAACAATGCCCAAAAACGCCTGGTTTTCCTCTCAAAGTTTGCCGGAGGTTCAAATGCCTCCGGCATTCTATTAAAGGTTGATTGTTGTTATAACTAAAAGTGCTCGGGAGCAAGCCTCACGAGCACTTTTTTTGGGTATTAAAACCCTGTAAATTTATGAAGTACGCTTTTGTTTAGAACTCTTGTTTTTCATCCTCTCCAGGGCTTTCGTATGCAGGGTCGAGGGCCTTAACGTGAATCTCGCCGCTGTCGAGCTGACTGATATCCATCGGAACTATGGTAACTCCCTGCTCGTTGATTGTGTAGGCATCCCCGCTGATGTCCATTGTTTCCGCTGCAACTTTGCCTATCGGCGGTACATCGGCATTGTAGAAGGCAGTGCACCACCAGTTGCCTTCTTTGTCTTGGAAAGGCGTGCCGTGGCCGAGGAATCTGCCTGCAAATTTACGGTCGCTGTATTTTCCGGTAATCTCATCGGCTACCGAATAATAAAGATTGTACGAACCGTGCCTCATTTTCAGTGTTGACCAGCCGGTTCCGAAAAGCACGTATTTATCCCCTATTTTACGCATAAGGCAGCCCTCATGACCTATATTTCTGTTTGGAGGGCCTATTTTCGCTGGTTTTGCCTTGAAACCTGAGAAATCATCCTTTAGCGGTGCAGTTTGCGTGGCTCCCCATATCATCCAGACCGTTCCGGATTCGTCTCTGAATAAGGATGGGTCGTGTTTTCTGCCAATATCAGCCCCCATGGGGTTTTCGTATGGGCCTTCAAGCTTGAAGTCATCAGTTAGCGAGAGATTTGCTCCCTTTACAGGCGAGGGGCTAGTGTGAACTATCGCCCATTTGCCGCCGACATTATGGATTTCCGGAGCCCAGAGCCGCCATCTGCTTTTGTCCACATTCCTGAATCTTTCCGGCTTTGCCTTAGGCCAGATGCCATCCATAATTGAATATGGAGTGCCGAGGTATTCCCACTCCACCAGATCTTTGCTCCGCCAAGCCTGCATTTTATATCCCACAACGCTGACTCCGCCAAGCCCGACGTTGTATGGGTTTTCATACTGCTGCGGGTTGTCCGGCAGAGGGGTTGTGCCGGTAAGGTAGTACCAGCCGTGCGGCGAGAGCACGATGTAGGGATCTCTTATCCAGCCGTCTTTGATGTGCAGGGCTTTATCTCTGCTTTCCAGCCCCGCTCTGATTTCTTCTGCAGGCATAGCTGCGAATAGAGACACGGAGAAACATACTAAAATGAGCATCCAAATGTGTTTTTTCATGGTAAACCTTTCTAATAATAAATTTACATTCGAGCCTGTTGCACAATGATTTTCGAATCCAACCATTGGATTCGACGGCTGTCTGGGGCAGACGGCTCAATTCTATGTTTCCCAAACACCTTTTCTTAGCTTTTTATATGGTATCGTGTTTTCGCCAAAAAAACAAGCAAAATTACACGTCAAAACGAATAAAAACGGCCTTTTTATCAATTCCAGCAGGCCTTTTTGCTTCGCCACAACTTCAAAAGGTTGTGCGTAGCGCAAATCAGCGACCACTCACCGCGGCAAGCCTCAATGCCTCGTTGCATAAATCGATCAAAACCGCGAACATCTTTAATCTGCCCAAACACTGGTTCGACTGTCTGACCTCGAATCTTATATAATTCTCGCCCTCGTTCGGTCAGCAGTTTACGTTCCATCAATTCTGTCGGCGACAAGCCGTCCGGTATCGGTTCTTCCGGCGGCGGTTGCTCGGCCATTGCCTTTCGCTGCTTATAATCTTTCTGTGTCGCCACCAGCAACTCAATGTCACCAGCAGGCTCCTTTGTAAAATTATCTTCACTGCAATAGCCAGCATCTGCCAAAGCCACACCCATTTCCTCTTCGATTTCAACGGCCTGTCGATTTTCTTCGGCCTGCTCAAGCATCGGATGTAATTGCTGTTTATCATTTTCCTCTTGGGTCACATCCTCAGCAACGATAATCTGTTGCTCTGTTGTCACCGCCTGAGCATTAAGACCCTGAACGAAACCTTTTCGAGTTTTCATGATTCTGCTGTCGGGGTCGGTAACATTGGCTTTGGCATCTTTGTTTCCAGCTTCTTCGGCAGGTTTGGGCTTACGACCACGAGGCTTTTTGCCGGTATTTTCTTCTTTGGATTTCCGCTCATCTATCTTGTCCTGCTGTTGTTTTTCGGCTTCTGCTTTTTCCTGCTCTAAACGCTCTTTACAGGCCTTTAGACGGTTTATTCGGCTATTGCGGTCCCGCATATCTTCGGGCAGTTCATCGCCTCGCTTATCAGCGCCATAAGCTTTGTCTTCCTCGGCGTCTTTAGCGTCCGCCTCGGATAGCATCTTATCGATTTCCTGCTCCAGGTGCTTTAGTGTTCGATTGGCTGATAACGAAGCATTGGCTTTGATCTTTGTCCCATCCAATGAAACATTGCCGAGTTTAACAATGTCTGCTTCAACACAAAGCCTGAGGATTTCCAGAAACAACTTCTTTAAATGCGACTGGTTATCCTTGCGAAATCGGCTGATCGTACTGTGGTCGGGATATTGATTGGCAGTAACAACTTTATAGGCTACATCCGTCTGGCAGTGCTTTTCTATCTTTCTGCTGGAACGCTCGCCGCTACAGTAGGAATATATCAGCAGAGCAACCATCATCGAAGGATGAAAAGCTGAATTGCCGACTCCATCAGTACGGTATTTTTTGTAAAACTGCGATAGGTCGATTTGTTCAACCGCATCAAGAACAAACCACGCCAGATGATCTTCCGGCAGCCAATCCGTCAATGAGGGAGGCAGAAGATACGCCTGATTTCGGTCGCAAGGCAGGAAATTGTAAGCCATTTCGTAATCCTTTACATGTTTAGCAATCCTTTTGGCCTATTATAACCGAAAAGCTGGATTTATTCACTTGTAAAAGAGCAATCACTGACAATTATTTATGCAACAGGCTCATTCCTCAGATAAATATCCAAACAGAATGAATTTTACGAATTATTTGTACAGCTTTTTGCCTGCATAAACCTGCGGCCTTATATTTTTATTGTAACAAGCCCTTTTTTTAATAACATTTCATAAAGCAGATGCAGTATTAAAATGATATCACTTGCATTTTTTTGCAAATAATATAACAGTTTCAGAAATTGGGTTGAATATGCAGTTCAAAGAGCTGAGAGTTCTCGAGGAGAAATGGGATTATCTGATAATCCTCGATGCTTGCAGATATGATTATTTCGAGAAATACTACAAATTTTTCCTCCCGGGAGAGCTGGAAAAGCGAAGAACCCCTGCCTCCAACACGCCCCGCTGGAGGGATGCAAATTTTCCCGATTATTATGAGGATGTGGTTTATATCTCAGCGAGCCCGATGATGAGCACTGAGGGGGATGTTTACGGATACAACGCCAAAGACCACTTTAAACATATTCACGAGGTATGGAAAGAGCTTTGGGATAATGATTTAGGAACTGTTGCCCCCATACCTTTAGTAGACAAGGCTCTTGATATCTCATCCGCTTACAGCGGGAAACGCTTTATAATCCATATGCTTCAGCCACACGCACCTTATATCTTTTCCGGCGTTAGAGGCTACAGCTCAGGAGACATTGCGGGCCGGCGCAAGATGCTCGAATCGGAAACCTACAGCGAGAACAAATTCTTTCGAAGGTTTTTTGACAAGAATAAATTCAAGCTTCGAAAGCTCGTCAAAGGCCATAACCAGCCGGACTGGGTTCTGCGAAAATATCTCGGCCTCGCTCCATCCGGCGCGATGGAAGCGATGTGGAGAAAAGGCGGCAAAAAAACGCTCAGAAATGAATATGAGAAAAATTTGATAGCCGCCCTTGCCGCAGTGAGAATATTTGCTGAAAAGGCCGAAGGAACAATCTTAGTGGTTGCAGACCACGGAGAACTGCTGGGCGAGGACGGGATGTACGGGCATCCGGAAGATTCAGGCAGTGATATCCTGATGAACGTACCCTGCCTGAAAATAAATGCATCAGAGCTGAGCTCCACAGAAGACAGCCCGCAGGCAGAAGATGATGAAGATCAGACGGTAGCAGATAAGCTCGGGCAGCTTGGCTATATGTAATGAGCGATAATCAAACACAAAAGCCTCATAAAGATCTTTACAAAAAGACCCTCCAGAGCGGCGGGTGGGTTTTCGGGCTCAGGCTCTTTAACCACCTGCTTTCAATAGTCCGGCTCGGAGTGCTTGCAATTTTCCTCACCCCAGAACAGTTTGGCGTAGTAGGTGCGGGGCTTCTGTTGGTGGAAGTGCTGGAAACATTCACTCAAACAGGCTTCAATCAATCGCTGATAGCCAAAAAAGGCAGTGTTGAAAACTGGCTGAATACAGCCTGGACAGCAGGCCTGATACGTGCAGGAATATTATACTCTATTATTTTCTTCGCCTCCCCTTTTGCAGCAGAGCTGAAGGCCTCAGGCGAGCTGGCAGCACAAACCACGATGATAATGAGGGTTTTAGGCCTTTTGATTATAATAAAGGCGATGAACAACCCGGGCGTTTTATACTTCTCCAAAGATCTCCGATTCGATAAAGTTTTCAAGATAAACTCAATATCAAACACCGCTGCTGCAGTGGTGTCGATTGCCGCTGCCTTCTACTACCGCTCAGCTTGGGCGATAGTTATCGGAAAGATTCTCGGTGCATTGCTCTCCGCTGCGGGGGGATATATTATGCACAGCTTCAGACCCCGAATTGAGATCAATCTCAAAAAGCTTAAAGATATGTGGGGCTTTGGCAAATGGATTACCGGCGGGCGGATTGTGAGCTTTCTTATAAATCAGGGAGATGATTTTCTCGTATGGTTTTACCTTGGAATGAAGCCTCTGGGGCTGTATCAGATGTCTTACAAGATCTCCACTATCCCGGGCGATTACGTTTCAAAAACTCTCAATACCACGCTTTTCCCTGCTATGTCCAAGATCTCAGAGGATAAAGAACGAATGCGTTCTGCGTATCTCAAGCTCTTCAGGATGGTTTTTACGTTTTCCTGCCCTGTTGTTGTGTGTCTTATTCTGGGCAGTGAATTCCTTTGGCTCATCCTCGGAAGCAAATGGGCGCCTGCGATACCGGTAATCCAAATTCTGTGCATTAAGGGCTTCTTCCAAACAATGGGCACCTCCCGCGGGCCTGTTTTTCTCTCCATGGGCAGGCCGAATATAGCCTTCCGCATCAAGCTTGTCAGGTTCGTATTTCTCGCAGCAGTGATATTCCCGCTTGCCTCTAATTACGGCGTGCAGGGTGTTGCCTGGGCAGTGGCAGCGGCTGCAGCGCTTCCCCAGCCGCTCGGTTTCTACTGGACAAACCGCCTGCTCGGTATCAGAGCGTCTGAATATTTCCCGCTTATTGTGCCGGGTCTTCTTCTGGGGCTTGCCGCGGTACTTGGTATTTGGGGCGCGGTTTTTATCGCTTCAATCTATATATAGCCCAGGTCCCTTAGCTGATCCTCAACCCCGCTCTGCTGATCGTCGCTGTAGTCAACTCCTTCTTTGCCCTGCAAGCCGCTCTGGACGTATTTCGGCTGGATATCTTCGCTGAAAATATCCCCGAGGAACTGCCCGTCTATATGGCCGGGAATTTCTGCCCCGAGAAAGCCGAGGATTGTGGGGGCGATGTCTATTATCTCAGCATCTCTTTTCTGCTGCTTTATCAGCCCGCCTGAAGCTGCCCAGAAACCCTCAATCGAATGAGTACCGCCGGCAAAGCCGTTATTCGCAGGAGAAGTGAGGACTGGAGAATTTTCCTCGCGCGATGGAGTTACCGCATTCAGCACTCCTTCTTTGAGCTCTGCTTTCATCGCAGGCTCGCTGAGGCTATCTCTTTCGGTAATCTCTATTGTGCTTACAACAGGATTCTGCGATTCAGGCCCGAAGGCCTTGAGCAAACTATCGCGGATCTTAGCCAAATGCTTTTTCTGCGAGGCGTCCGTTACGTAAAAGTATGCCCCCATAGCGCCGAGGCAGAAGATATTGGGCTGCTGGAAGTCTATCATCTTGCGAAGGTGCTCAAGATGCTTTTCGCAGAAGAGCCTCGTATCGGGCTTCGAGCCCGCTGAGGCGGCCTTCTTTTTTGCCTCGCCGTAAATTCCGGCAATCTTTTTCAGCAAGGGGTGCTTATCTTTCAGCTCATCGCTGATAAGGCCGCTTTTTTCCTCGGAATCAAGGAGCTTAAGGAAGCCGTTTTGATGCAGCCACGTATTGATGGAGATTGTTTTATTATGAGCGCAGAAGCCGTGGTCGGATACCGCAAGCTTCAAATCATCCGAATCAGCAAATGAGAAAAGCTCTTTGAGGGCATTATCACAGGCCGAATAAATCTCTGCGATTTTATTAAAGGTATCCTTATCAAAGCCGGGCTGCTCTGGGTCTATTGCCCACCAGAGCTTATGCTGGAGCACATCTGTCATCTGAAACTGAACGCTTGCAAGGTCGAAATCTTCATTGCTGAGGATTTCCTTGGCGAGCGTGAGTCTTGCGTTTATAAGCCTTTTCGCCCTTTCTGCGAAGAGCTCTATGCTGCCGTCCCATCTTTTATCAACAATCTTGTAATCTTCTCTGCCTGCAATGTATTTATCGTAAACATCAGGCGGGTGTACGCTTTCTCTGCCGAGCTGCGGAGACAAGAGCCCGGGAATAATTATCCCGTTTACCTCCGGGGGCGGGGATGTTACAGGCATATTGATGCTGATAACTCTTTTGCCCGAATCAGAAAGCAGCTCCCAGAGCGATGGGACTTTTATATCCCTGAAGCTGTTCAGGCGAATCTGTCTCTTGTCGCTTTGGTATCTGTGGAAGGTGTAGATCGAGGTTTTCTCAGGCCTGCAGCCAGTCTGCAGGGAAGACCAAGCGGGAGAAGTTTCAAAAGGCATAATGCTCCTTAAAACTCCAAAGGAACCCGAGCCTGTTAAAGACTCGAGAAAGGGCATTTTCCCCTCACTGCGTAAATATTCGAAAATTCGGGGCGAAAAGCCGTCCAGCCCCGCTAATATCACTTTTCTTTTCATAAAAACACCATTCTAAAAAGAACTTTTAAAACTTATGCTAATATAAACCTTTATTTCAAAACTGCAATTCATAAAATGCAGTTAATGTTTTAAGAGTTTTAGTAAATTAGGAAAAATGAGTAAACTTTTAATTATAGGAATAGACGGCGGGACGTGGGATGTTTTGACCCCAGCTATCAAGCAGGGATATATGCCCTGCCTTGAATCGCTGCTGAACAAATCCTGCAGCGGCGTGCTCCGCTCTACAGTCCCCGCTATCACGCCCACGGCCTGGTCAACCTTCCAGACAGGGGTTAGCCCGGCGGCCAACAATATCTTCAGCTTCTCATATCTCAACAGGCAGACAAAACAGCAGCATTTCTCCACCACCAGCACAATGCAGAAAACTCTCTGGGAGATACTCTCGGATAACGGCCTGAAGGTGAGCGTTGTAAACCTGCCTATGACCTACCCGCCCCGAGAGATAAACGGGTATATGGTTACAGGGGTAAACACGCCTTCTGAGGATTCGGATTTCACATGGCCGAAGGAGCTCAAAGCCGAGATCCTCGAGAAATTCCCGAACTACAGAATTTTCACGCTTGAGAATATGCTCAGAGACTTCTCAGGCTACTACATCGAAAAAATAACAAATCAGCTTACTGATATAATCTCTCAGAGGCTTGAGGTGGCAAGGTTTTTACTGGGAAAGCAGGAGCACGATGTTTTTATGCTTCACTTTCAGGCAAACGATATCCTCCAACACGCCTTATGGCCTCTGCTCGATAAAACTTGCAAAGACTTCGACGAAAAATGGCAGAAATACATCTTCGAAAAGTTTTACGCAAAGCTGGATGACTGCATCAAAGAGCTCAATCAGGCCTTTGGCAAAAGCGCCCGAACAGAAAATTTCAAATGCCTGATCGCCTCAGATCACGGCTTTGAACACCACGAGGCCAGATTTAATCTGGGCAGCTGGCTAGTTGAGAGCGCCTATACAAAGCTCCCTGAAACGAAGGTTTCGCTGAAGAAAAAAATCTCGAAAAGCTTGAAGGTAGGCAAGATTCTCAAGCATTTCTTCAAAGAGCAGTCCGTGAATAATCTGGAGAAAAAGCTCAAGGTTCGCTCTGAGCCGATAGACTCCGTCCGAAGCAGCGCATTGGCAATCGGGAAGGGCAGCGAGGGCTTTCTATACTGCTTCGATATGACAGACCAGCAGAAGCAGGAGCTTAGAAAAAGGCTCTTGGATATAGACCTGCCGAATCCTGAGCGGGGAAAGCTTTTCGAAAAGGTTCTAACCGCAGACGAGCTCTACAAAACCGAAATCCCCGAAGACTTCCCAGACTTCTTCATCATCCCAAAAAGCGGCTACACCGTTACAGGGAAAGTTAAGAAAGACCAGCCGCTGTTCTCCGATGTGCTCAAGCAGGAAGACCTGCACCTCGGCAAGCATGCACCGGAGGGTATATTCGTGCTTACAGGATTTGAGGGCTCTCAGAGAGGGCAGGAACGGTCTATCTATGATATAGCGCCTACTGTTTTGGAAATACTCGGCATTGAACTGCCCGATTATCTCTCGGGCACTCCGCTCACAAAAAAGGCTTCTGAAAACCGCAGCGAAGAGAATCTCTTACCAAAACACAACGCAGAGACAAACGAAGAGGACGAAGAGAAAATAAAGCAGAGACTCGCTAATCTGGGGTATATGTAGAATGAAAAGCAGTCTGAAGGAGATTATAAAGCTTCCGTTCAAGCCATACTGGGCTCTGAGAAAGAAGCTCAGAACTGTTTATATGCCCAGAAAATACTGGAACGAACTGCACAGCTCGAAAAATATCGATTCCCTTCAGAGAGTGGGATACAAAAACCGCTCCGAGGAGGAAAACAGGGCGATGTATGAAAAGGCAAGACAAACGTTCATTGATTTCTGCCAAGCTCAAGGTGTGGTTTTTTCAGAAATGAAGGTGCTCGAGATAGGGTGTGGAACAGGCTTCTACACAGATATAATCAAAAATCAGGGCTGCAAAAACTACACCGGCATAGATATAAGCAGAGTTACAGTAAAGCAGCTAAAGGAGAAATACCCCAACTGCAAATTCAAAACCCTCGACGCAGCAAAGGGAAAGCTGAAGGAAAAATTCGATGTGATCGTAATGATTGATGTTACTCAGCATATCGTAGGCGAGAAGAAATTCGTATCTGCTATGAAAAACATCGACCAAATGCTTAGACCGGGCGGGATTTTTATCGTTACCTCTTGGCTCTCTGAACAGATAATCCAAAACCGCTATTACGAGGTAAAAAGGCCTCTAAGCTGCTACAAGCAGGCCTTTGCCGATTACAAGTTTTCAAAGCCGGCTGCCTTCAGAGACAAGTACATCTTTTCGATTTCCAAGCAGGGCTGAAATATACAAAACTTAAAACTGACTCAAACCCTGCACCTTCTCCGGAGATACCACATAAGCAGTGTTTACCCAGATTTAAAACAAATCTTCACTGATAATTAGTTGACCCATTTGGCACCCGCCGCAGCAACTATCCCCCAACGGCGGAATTTAAGCGGCGCTCGGTTTGGCGGTGCATTATCTGAAATCACGTAAATATTTTGCAACTTATTAAATGACAGCTTTTTACATTTAATAGAAATCTGTACAATCAGTGGATAAAGCTCTTTGCAAACATCGCAGCAAAACAAAGCATTAATAACAAAGATGTGCCCCAATTAATGTGCAAATATGAAGCACAATAAGCAAGTTTCACTTTACGAAAAAACGTTTTAGTATAGAATTTAAAAGGCCCCTTAACAAAATGTATTTTAGCATACTGCGATATAACTTGAAACCCAATTGCAGAGGAAGCTTTTATGAAAAATCTGAGCAGACGCAGCTTTATGAAATCCATCGGCTCGGCCGCAGCGGTTTTTGCCTCAGGCGGATGCGGAAACATCAGCGCTATAACATCATCTAACAGTATCAAAAGGCCGAACATACTGCTCATCCTCGGAGATGATATAGGCCGAGAAACAATCTCCTGCTACGGCGGGGAGTCTTACAGCACACCGAACATAGACAAGCTCGCTGCAGAGGGTATGCGTTTCAAGAACTGCTATGCAACACCGATCTGCTCGCCAACGAGGGTAGAGCTGCTCACGGGGAAATACAGCTTCCGCAACTACACAAAATGGCGCGAACTCAAAGACGACCAAACCACCTTCCCGCAGATCCTCCAGCAAAACGGATACCGCACCGCAATTGCTGGGAAATGGCAGCTTGAAGACTGGGATGAACAGCCCAAAGGCATAGAAAAGGCCGGCTACGATGAGTATCTTTCATTAGATCACCCCAAAATGCTCTCTTATTCAAAGAGGGATGAAGGAAACGTTTTCTGGAAGATTCCAACTCTTTACAAAAACGGCAAACATATAGACCCGGGATACGAATACGCCGAGGATTTATTCTATGAGTTTACCAAAGACTTCATATCCCGAGACTCAGAAAAGCCCTGGCTTATGGAATATCATATGAATCTCTGCCACCGCCCGTTTATGCCCACGCCGGACAGCGATGTGATAAAAGAAGGCGGTAAATCCGCCATAGATAAATTCCTTGGCTTCGAAGGCGAAACAAAGTATTTCAGCGATATGCTCAGCTATGCAGACAAGCTCGTTGGAAAGCTTGTTGAAGTGCTTGAAAAGACAGGACAGAGAGATAATACGCTCGTGATATTCACCGCCGATAACGGCACAGACAATGTTTGGGAGGCAAAGCAGCTCCGTTCAGAATACAGAAATCGTATGGTGGAGGGCGGAAAATACAAGACATCCGACCTCGGGGCAGCTGTTCCGTTTATTGCGAACTGTCCGGGTATGCTGAAAAGTGGGGTGGTTACTGAGGAACTGATAGACTTTTCCGATATCCTTCCCTCGTTCTGCGATGCTGCAGGAGCAAGACTGCCCGAAGGGCTGGAAACAGACGGAAGAAGCTTTATTCCCCTGCTCAAAGGCGACAGCTCAAACGCCAGAGACTGGATTTACTCTTGGGGCGGTTTTATCAAAACCTCACGCAGATACAAAGACCCCGTTAAATATAAAGACGAGCACCTGCACATAATACGAAATAAGAGATGGAAGTATTATTCCGACGGCCGAATTTTCGATATAATAAACGACCCGTTTGAAGAGAATCCTTTCAAAGAAAGCGAAAACGAGCAGGCAGACAAGGCCAGAGAATACCTAGAAGCAGAGCTTGCAAAACTGCGGTCTTCAGGCAGGCGTTTGTGGTAAGAAGCATTAGACAAACTGCCAAATCCGAATGAAATTATACTGAGCTTGCCGAGCACAGAGACGCTTTTAATTTTGACGATCGATATTAATTACCGCTCTGAAACCCAGCAGAGAATTTCCATTCCTTTTACAGTTGGGTTTGCTCAGGCTGTAGGTCTCTGAGATTACACTGCGAGGGGTTAAAAGACAGAATCCGCATACATAAGGCCCACTGCTGCCCTCTTTGTATGCCAATTCCCAAGCATTGCCAACCACGTCATAAAGCCCGTTTTGATCAGCCTGCCTTTCTGTATAAGAAGAAGCATTATAGTTTTTAAGAAAGTATAACGAAGGCCTACAGGCAGTGTGTGAAATGTGCGTACTATACAGCCTTTGCGGATTATGTTTCGTGAACTGAAAACTGAGCATCTCACATTCTTAGGCGAAATAATGGCAGAGAATAGGGTCTTGCCCTGAAAAAATCTGTACTTAAGTATTGAACTCCTCGAATACCAAAGATATGATACAAGAATGAAATTGACTTGCTGCAGGCTCCTTTTAAATAAATGGTTTAATTTTTTCCATTTATAATAGCACCATGTCTTTCTTTCTGATAGTGCCCAAAACATTTTGCAGACAATGAAAATGTATTTTGAAATATTTGCCTTCGAATTATCGTCTGTTAAAATACAAAACCAAAAGAATAGAAGTTTGAAAAACGGTAAATCGGAAACAATTATTTATTTAAGGAGAAACGTATGAAGCCAGTCGGTTTGCTATTTGCAATAGCTGCTGTTTCATTATTTGCAGCAGAGCCGGAAGAGATTCTCGGGGATTATAAAATCAAGTTTTATGAATCCGGCGTGGAGTATCATTTCTATGACGGCGTTGAATATTTGGGCAAAGACAGAGAAGAAAAGCTCGATATATATTCGCCTGTAAGCACTATCACCAAAAAGCGACCTGCAGTTCTCTTTATTCACGGCGGAGCTTGGAGAGCAGGAAACAGAAAGATGCGGAATCCGGCAGACTGGGCACGATTTTTCGTTGAGAAGGGGTATGTTGCAGTAAGCATAGACTACAAGCTCAGCGAATTTGAAGGAAGAGGCCCAAACAACAGGCTGGTTAAAGGTGCATGGCGGCAGAACATCTACGACTGCAAAAGCGCACTTCGCTTTATGAAATCCGGGATTGTGAATATAGACAGCGAGAGGATAGCTGTTATGGGTTCATCAGCAGGCGGGCATCTTGCAATGCTCTTAGGCTATTCAGCCAGCAGCAAAGAGCTTAATAAAGGCGGACTGTATAAGGATAAGGGCAATGATGTAAGCTGCATAATCAATTTCTACGGCGTTCCGGATGTTCGCAAACAGGGAGGCAGTATGTTTATCGAAGCACCGAGGGATGAACGCCCCGAAGAGTGGGCGCTTGCCTCGCCAGTGGAACATTTAGCGGGTAGCGAGCCTCCGATACTGATTATCCACGGAACAAAAGACAGGGTGGTTGATATTGAACACTCGAGGGAATTAGCGGAGCTGCTGAAAGAGAAAGAGCTTCCGTTTGAGCATAAATTCATCGAGGGCGCCGGCCACGGCTTCTCAGTTCGGGCAAACGGGATAAACCTTATGCCGGCGGTAGGGGATTTCCTCAAGAGCAATTTCTAAAACACAATTGCTTGAGATTCTCGCAGGTTATTATCGCAATCGCTGCGGCATTAGTGGAATTTTCTCCCCTGCCCGCTTCTCTGAAGAACTCGTATTAAAAATGTCTGCCGGGAAATAAAGCTTTCGGCAGACATTTTTCGTTTTTTACGGGGTATTATTTCCAGTGGTCTTTGTCCGGCATAAACTGCCAAGACCACTGCGCACCTGCTGCAATCATCTGGATGGTGTCAGTGCCTTTGCATTTGAGAAGGCTGCCGTCGATATAGCCGCAGTTGAGCTCGGTTTTTCCGAACAGATCGCCGCTGGGCACAGTAAATCCGTCCCTGTCCTGCTCAATATTATCTGATGGATTAGCGTCTTTGAGTACATGGTATGGCGGGTCTTCCACGCCTGCATCATTGCTCGACCTTCCCACAGCTGAGCCGCTGAATTTATGCGAGCATACCCAGCTCTGATTTGGCCTGAGCTGGTCGTAATAGCCCATGTAATCACTGATCAGCAGTTTATTGCGGCCTTTAGATTTCTTCCCCGGCCCCATAAAGCTTGCCACATTCCTTGAATTCTGGTAGTAAGACTTGAAATTCCAGTAAAGGGCGTAGGAGCAGTTTAAGTCTATGCTGTTATCTGAGAGCACATTATCCTTGTTTGTGTAAGCCTCCTGATAGGTGTAGGTATCCCCGCCTTGGGTTATGGCAACGGTAGTTTTGTCGAAGCCGGACACAGGACAGTTAAACAGGGTAACATCATCCACATATCCTTTGAGGTAGTTGTAGAGGATGGTGTCCTGATTGGCCTTGGTTCGGGCAAGCAGATTCGGCCTTGCGCCGGAGGTTGGGTGAGGCGGGTAGTCATAATTGTCTGCATGATAAGCCGTAACAGCGGTTACCGCCCCTTTCATATTAGACATTCAGACGGTCATTTTTGCCTGCTCCCTCGCCCTGCCCAGAGCGGGCATCAAGATAGCCATCAAAAGGGCTATGATTGAGATTACCACCAAAAGCTCAATCAGCGTAAAAGCTTTATTATTCATAACTTCTCCTTTTAGCTGAAAAAATATCTAACCTCATAACCTCATAAAAGTATGTTTTCAACTGCTGATTTTTTTCGAAAAATTTTTTTTTATTCTAAAGGCCTAACTGATTTGCCGGCTTCAAAACGCTTAATTGTATTTGTTTTTTATGTCCAATCTTTCGCTTGGCTCTGGAAGAAACGGGGTTTTTAGTTTATAATTGCAATTAGAAAAGTTTTAAGACTATGGAGAAAAAATGAAGAGCTTTGCAGGGAAAAAATATTACTTTGTCGGAGCGGGCGGTATTGGCATGAGCGGCCTTGCGATGGTGCTTCTGCGCAGCGGTGCTGAGATCTACGGTTCAGACCGGCAAGGCGGTTTTGTAATAGAAAAGCTCAACAGCCTCGGCGCTGATATAAAGATCGGGCATATGAAGGAGTGGCTTCAGGCTGCGGGAGAAATGGATGCGGTTGTAATTTCTGCGGCTGTAGGAAGCGATAATCCCGAGCTGAAATACGCAAAGGAAAAGGGCTTCCGCGTGCTAAAATACGCCCAGATGCTCGGTCAGATAGTAGATCAGCACAAGGGAATCGCATTCGCGGGCACACACGGAAAAAGCTCCACCAGCGGCTGGGCGGCATTTATGCTTTCTCGTCTGGAATATTCGCCCAATTACATTGTGGGCGCAGATATCAAGCAGCTCGAGGGCTCAAGCGGGGTTGGCAAGGGAAACGATTTTATCGTGGAGGCCTGCGAATACGACAGAAGCTTTATCAATATCCGCCCGGAAACAGCCGTTATCACCAACATAGACCTCGACCATCTGGACTACTACCGTGATATTGATGATATTATCGGCGCCTTCAGCGAGTTTCTTGCGGGGGTTAAGCCTGGCGGGAAGATTATTCTGAATGCAGACGACAGATACTATAAGCCCCTGCTTGAGAGCTACTACGAGCGAATGAAATCGTTCGGCCGAGAGCCGGCAGATATTATTACCTACGGCATTGAGGCCAATGCTGATTATAAGGCATCCGGCCTGAAGCTTGAGGACGGAACTTACAGCTTTGAGCTCTGCTACGACGGCTACCCAACCGGACGTATTCACATTGAGCTTCCCGGGGTGCATAATGTTTACAACTGCCTTGCAGCGATAGCAGCCCTCGGCAGTCAGGGCGTTGAAACTGAGGGGCTCATCAGAACTGCCGGGCTCTTCGAGGGGATAGACAGAAGGCTTATGGTGCTTGCTGAAAGGCAGGGGATAAAGCTAATAGACGACTACGCCCACCACCCCACTGAGATCAGGGCATCGCTTGCGGCAGTTCGCCAGATGTATCGCCCGCAGAGAATCGTATGCGTTTTCCAGCCGCATCAGTACAGCAGAACCAGATTTTTTATGGACGATTTCGCCCAAAGCTTCGAACTCTCAGACCTTGTGATAGTTCCTGAAATATATTTCGTACGCGATACCCTCGAGAGCACAAAGCAGGTGAGCTCGCAGGATTTGGTGGCAAAGATCAAAGAAAAAGGCAGCGAGGCGGTGTTTATAGATTCGTTCACCGGCATACTCAGCTACCTCAAGGAAAATATCAACAGCGGGGATGTGGTGATTACCATGGGTGCAGGCGACATCTGGAAAGTGGCAGAGGACTACATCAAATGGCTTCGCACTGGAAGCTGACAAGAACATAAATGCTGAAAAAATTCATACAATACTACAAGCCCCATAAGGGGCTTCTGATTCTCTCGCTCGGTGCAGCGGTTATAGGCTCCGCTATTACCGTTTTTATCCCCGTAATCACAAGAAGACTGCTGAATGACCATCTCCCCGAAGAGAATATGCAGGCCATAAGCATCAGCATTGCCGTGCTGTTTGGTATGGTTACTGCCGCATCAATACTTGCATTTATACGTGTGAAGTGGGGGCATATCCTCGGCGTACGTATGGAAACGGATATGCGCGCAGATATATTCCGTCATATCCAGAAGCTCAGCTTCAATTATTTTGACAACGTAAAAACCGGCCATATTATGAGCCGAATCTCCAACGACCTCAACCAGATAGCGGAAATCGCTCATCACGCCCCAGAAGATCTGCTCATTTCGGCGATTGTGATTATCGGCGCATTCATAATGATGTTCAGCTTCAATCCGATTCTTGCGGGGGCGGCGCTTATCCCGCTGATAATTATTATTTCCTGGGGCATACTCTACGGCGGGATGATGCGAAAGGGCTTTCGGCGAGTGCGAAGGAAGATTGCCGATATCAACAGCTCCGTTGAGAATTCTGTGCAGGGGATCAGAGAGGTTAAGGCGTTTGCCAACGAGCCGGAAGAGATTGAAAAATTCCACTCTGTAAACTACAGCTTCAAAAGAGCCAAGGAGCGTATGTACGGGATTATGAGCATTTTCTTCTCGGTGATGACTCTGCTGACAGAATCGTATTTTCTCGTTGTGATTTGCGTTGGCGTGTTTCTGATAAAGGCAGACCAGCTCACAGCGGGCGATCTTGTGGCATTTATACTGTACGTGCACCTTATCCTGAAACCCATACAGAGGCTTGTTAATTTTTCAGAGCAGCTTCAGAGGGGGTTTGCCTGCTTCGAGAGATTCATTGAGATTATGGAAATCGAGCCGGATATAGTTGATTGCGACAGCCCTGTAGAGCTCAGCGATGTTCAGGGGCATATTGAATTTGAAAACCTTTCCTTCAGCTACGACGGTAAGAATTATGTTTTGAAGGATCTCAACCTCACCATACCGGCGAACAAAACAGCCGCTCTGGTGGGCGAATCGGGAGCGGGCAAATCTACGATTGTATCGCTTGTGCCCAGATTCTATGAGCCGCAGAACGGCAGGATAACCATCGACGGGGTGGATATAATGAAGCTCAAGCGAAGGTTTCTCCGCGAGAATATTGGAATCGTTCAGCAGTCTGCTTTTCTCTTCGATGCAACGATTCGCGAGAACATAATGTACGGAAAGCTCGACGCCTCGGAAGAGGAAATAATAGAAGCTGCCCGAAAGGCAAATATCCTCAAATACATACAGTCTCTGCCCGACGGTTTTGATACTCTTGTTGGAGAAAGGGGCGTAAAGCTTTCAGGCGGACAGAAGCAGAGGCTCTCCATCGCGAGGGTGTTTTTGAAGAATCCTCCGATATTTATCTTCGATGAGGCCACAAGCGCTCTGGACTCAGAATCCGAAGCCCTGATACAAAGCTCTCTTGAGCTTCTCAGCAAAGACCGAACGACGATTGTTATCGCCCACCGCCTCTCAACTGTGCGGGATGCGGATAAGATTATCGTTCTCAAAGACGGCAGGAAAACAGAAGAAGGCTCCCACGAAGAGCTGATCGCCAGCGGAGGCCAGTACCACAGCTTCTACACTATGAACGTGCTGTAAGCGTCTTAGGCATACCGTAATCGGGGATTACCATATCTTTGCCATAAACGCAAAATCTATGTTATTGATGTCTCCGTCTTTGTTGAAGTCTGTTCCTTCTCGCCAGCTGTTATCTGCTGTCGGGCTGGCGCACCATTTCTGCCTGAACGTATCTAAATCGCTCATGCCGGTCTGCATATCGGCGTTTCTGTCTGCAAAGAATATCGGCCAGTCCTCACGCAGTACGGGCATATCCGAGCCCATTTCCCACATCGAATCAAAGTTCCAGCCTCTGTTGATGTATTTCAGAGAATCGGTAACGGTGCTGCTGTATAGCGTGTAAGCAGCATTTGAGGGCTCTTCAGAAGTGTTTGCAAACCGTTCTCCTGCGAGGGCGGTTGAATAATTGTAAAAGCAGTCTATTATCAACCCGCTCTGCCAGGGGTATGCAAATGCGTAGTTGGAGTCTCCTTCTGCGGATGAGACAAACCCGCAGCTGAATGACTGTTCGATCGGATCTCGTGCGAGGCCGCAAAATCCGCTTGCATTTGCCGGAATTTCTTCGCCCCAGCCCAAAACATCGCCGCTTGCAGTGCAGTATGCGATATCGTAATTCGTATCGTTCTCGCCCACGGCTGCTCCGCAGTAAGTTCCCCCGAAGATATCGGCTCTGCTTTCACAGCAGAGTATTTCGCCTTTGTTTTTCCCCGTAATACCCCCGACATACTGATTCCCGTAAACTGAGCCGGTACTCAGGCAGCCGGTAATAGAGCAGCCGGTGTTGTTGGTTGAGCAAATGCCTCCGTAATAAAATCCGTTTTTAGTTTCTGAACCGAGGAATATATTGTTTGCAGTGCATCCGGAGATAATTCCATTGCCCGAGGCGCTGGATAAATTTGCAGCAATCCCGCTAACTCCGCCGCTGCTGCAAGTAATGCGGTTTACCGCTGAGCAGTTTTGTATCTTTCCGCCGGAATTTTTGGCTGCAATCCCGCCAACAGCTCCGTAGCTGGATAAGATTTCAATATCTGCTGAGCAGTTTCTTACTGTTCCAGAATTGTCTGCTGCTATGCCCGCTGCGGCAGCTCCGTATTGACCTGAAGCCTCTATTCTCCCCGAAACGCTGCAGTTATAAATTGCTCCCTCATTTGTACCTGCGATACCTGCAAGGCTGTAATGGCCAATGATGTCAAAATTGCTCACGTGAAGATTCCGCACAACTCCGCCCTCGGCTATAAATCCGAATATGCCTTTGTTTCTGTCGAATGGGTACTCCTCTGCGTGGTAGGTAAGGCTGCTGATTTTAAATCCGCGTCCGTCGAATGAACCTGAGAATTTGCAGGATGAATCGTATCCGAGCGGGTAGAACTCAGCTGTTTCGTCTTCCGGCTCGCCTGAATTATGCCCGAAGCCGGTTAGGTCTATATCGCCGGCAAGGGCAAAATGATTCCCGCTGAGATGCTCCCTTTCGCTGTAGATGTAAGCAAAATCATCGCCGGAGCTTATCAGGTAGGGATTGATTTTCGTCCCCTCGCCCGGGAGCTGATAGCCGAACCTTATGTTATCCAGAAGCATGAAATGATTTTCTTCGGGGTAATAGCTGCCCTGCCGAGAAACCTCCCAGCGGAATGTATGGGGCTGATAATCAATATTATATTCTAATTCACGCCAGCCAGTGGATGTGAAGTGCAGATTACCCTTATATATGCCGTCTATGTAAAACTTGGCCTGATCATAAGGCTGGAAATACGGATTGAAATCGAAGGCTATTCGGTTTGTAGTAACCTCTATCTCGAGAACGATTATATCACCCTCAGCTATCTCAGGGGAGGAAGTTAGAGCATAATCCCCGCTGCTGGAGTCTTCTGTTGTAAATTCCCAACTCTTTGCTCCTGTATTATCAGACCAGCCTGCAAGGGCATATTCTCCGCCTTCAAAGCTTTCAGCTGTTAAAGAAGCAAAACAAAAAAGATTCAGCGAGACCAGACAAAACAAACAATTACGCAGCATTTCAATACTCCAGTAAAAATATCAGCTTTAAGAACGTTGAAACTATATAATATAATATATCACAGAAAGTTCAACGCTATTTTTTTAATGCTGCCGATTTTTTAAGAAAATGTTTGCCCCGCCCCTAACCACCCCAAAAAATCATATCTTTATGCTTAAGCTGTGAAAAATGCAGAGTGCAGATTAACGAACAGTTAATAAATAACTCAACAAATTTCTCTGCTTCCCAAATAGCATTTATTCAAAGAGGCTTAATTGTTTTGAGGATTGATCGCCGTAAACAGACTCAACAGACTGAACAAATTTTTTCATAGCGTTTTCATGATTAGACAAAAACCATTTTTTATGATTTTCTAAATACTCATCTCTGATATCAGGCCGCCTTAAGTCTAAGGGAACTCTTTCCATTCGAGGATCAACGCTGTCGAAGCCTTTGAATGGCTCAGACAGCCTCTTCTGAGTCATTTTTACATAATCAGAATTAATCTCAATACCAATACAATCTCTTTTCAATTGCTGGCAAACCCTCAAGGTTGTCCCGCTTCCGGAAAATGGATCTAACACTCTGTCCCCTTTGCAGGAGGAGGCAAGAACCATTCGTTCAATTAGCCCTTCCGGTTTTTGAGTAGGGTGGTTTTGCCTGTTTCCGTTACAATAATGAACGTGAGAAAACTCCCAAACATCACCAGGGTTTGCCCCTCTCATATTATTTCGTTCTCTGTAATACTTCTGCGGGACTCGAACAGCATCCAGATTAAACTTAAACTCATCCGATTTTGTAAACATAAGTATGTCATCATGGCGGGGGGAAAAACCCTTAGTTTTACCAATACCTTGCGTATAGTGCCAAACAATCCAGTTCCTGAAATACATTTTCAGGTCTCGCTCAAGGATATTGAATAAATAAGAAATGAATCGAAACCCCATGAAAACATATACAGTTCCATTATACTTTAATAAACGGTGAGCCTGCTGAAGCCAAGAGTTTGTAAAGGATAAATACTCATCGAATTTTTTGGCATCATAATTATTGCCGTAATTTTTCCCAAGATTATAAGGAGGGTCTGCGATTATCAGATCAATCGAGCTGCTGTCAATTTCCTGCATTTGCTTTACAGCATCACCTGTAATTAATCTTGTGTTACTCATCTATTTTAACCCATCCATTTTTCTTTGCGAGTTTCAGCCATTGGTCAAAACCTTTTTGGGAATCTATATATTTTCGGTCGAGCAATTTGCATAATTCCCATGTCGTTCTTTTTTTTATCTTAACATAATGTATATCACGGACTTGAATTTGTCCAGTCCCTAATGAAGGATTAAAGCATATATCTGAATCTGACAAGTACTTCAAGTCGTAGGCATTATGCGACACGATTTCCATTATACCATCAATAAGGCCGGTTTTGGGATTTCTCTTAGAATAAACTTTATACTTTAAAGAAAGGATTATGAACATATAATCAGGGTCTTGAACAAAGGCCGATCTTATCCTTGCAAAAGATGTTATATTTGGTGCTCTTCCGCTGCTTTGAAAATCTTCCGAAGTGGCTTTCACATCAACTTCTGAAGTAACGCCTGTCTCAGATGCACGTTCTTTCTTGAATTGCAGAACAACATCTGCCATGTGAAGCCTTTGCTGAGCTTCAACGTTAATCAAATTGTACTTATTACCATTGTCTTCTGAAATATTGTAGAAGGTTTCGAACGCCCAAGCTTCAACTATCGGCCCGCCAATTTTATTAATGTTTTCCATTGGCAAGCCAAGTTTAAGATTGGTATTTATAATAATTTGATTTTTCCGCTTATCAACTGCCTCCTGAATTATCTTCTCAATAGTACGTGTAACAAAGTCTGAACATTGCTCGTAATCCTCGCTTTGTTTTGGCTGCTTGATTTCAAGTTCATCATAATTCATTCTATCCAACCCTCATTAAAACAAGAATTCTTACTATACCAATACAATGCTGTTTTACTGCTATTAATAAATAGTCTTTATTAGTAATATATCTTCATCAGGCAGAGGCCGTTTGGGGGGGCGAGCTGTCCTGCGGCTCTGCGGTCTCTGGCGGCGAAAATCTCTTGTATCTTCTCGGGCTTCCATCTTCCTCTGCCCACCTCCACGAGAGTTCCCACCATATTCCGCACCATATTATACATAAACCTCCTGCCCACCACATCGATAATCACAAACTCCCCTTCCGCCTTTACGCTGCACTGGAAAATCGTTCTGATGCTGTCTGTCCTGTAATCTTTTGCCGAAGCGAAAGACTTATAATCCTTTGTGCCTTCCATTAGCTTTCCAGCCTCGGCCATTTTTGCTGTATCGAGGGGGCGGGGGTAATGCCAGAGGGTTCGCCAGCTGAAAACGGGTTTGCCGGTGCCGGTATAGATCGTATATCGGTAATGCTTTTTCACAGGCGAGCCGATGGGGTCGAAATCCAGAGGCACTTCTTCAATATCCGTGATGCAGATATCAGCGGGCAGGATATTGTTTACTGCCCTTTTGATATTCTCCAGCGGTATCGGCGTATCGACAACCATATTTGCTGTTTGCCCGAGTGCGTGCACGCCGGCATCGGTTCTGCTTGCACCGCAAACGTTTACCTTCTTCTCAAACAATGCTGCCAGAGCCTCTTCGAGGGTCTGCTGCACGCTCACAGTATCCCTCTGCTTTGCCCAGCCGTGATATGCGCTGCCGTCGTAGGCAACGGTCATTTTTATGTTCTTATCCAAGCAGAGCCTCTCAGCTTGCAAGATACTTTTCGATATTCTCGGCTATCGTTTTCCATGTCCACAGACGCTTTTGGTCATCGGATTCCAGAAGCGTTACCCTGAAGCCCATCATTCCGCAGCAGAATCCGGTAAGCGGTACAACGCACACACCTGCCGCACCTAGCATATAATAAACGAAGCGTTTGTCCGGCGGAACATTCTGCACCTTATTCTCAACGAACTTCCGCACTTCGGGGTCTTTAATTTCCAGCTTCTGCGAGCAGTTCAGAGCGCCGTCTTCAAACAGCACAGACATATAAAACGCCCCCTGAGGACGATTCACTTTAACGCCTTTCACCTTGCTGAAGAATTCGTATGCCTCGTTTGCCCTTTTCTCAAACATCTTCTTGCGTCTTGTTAGGTGGTCTATGTATCTCGGGTCTCCGATTACCCTCGGAATCGCATACTGAGGCAGGCTCGTTGAGCACACCTCAAGGCGTTTTGCGTTTATGAGGCTGGAGATATAACTCTTAAACTCGGGGTACTTATCCTGATTGAACACCTCAATCCAGCCGCAGCGTGAGCCAGGCCAAGGGAACTCTTTGGAGATTCCGCGCAGAGCTATACCCGGGATGTTACCGATAACCTCGCTTAGATGCACCGTTTCGGCGCCGTTGTAAACTATATGGGCGTATATCTCATCGCAGACAACAAAGATTTTGTTCTTCTTTGCGATTGCCACAATTTCCTCAAGCAGCTCTCGGGAATATACAGCCCCTGTGGGGTTGTCCGGATTTATCAGGAGGATGCCTGCGATTGAGTCGTTGTATTTCACCTTATTCTCAATGTCTTCAAGGTCGGGGATCCAGTTGTTGTCTGGATTGAGCTTGTAGGTAAGGTGTTCATAGCCCGAATGCGCAGCCTCTGCTGAGGAGTGCGTGGAGTATGCAGGCGAAGGGCCGAGAACCCGTGCTTCTCTCTTGAGGAAGCCGAAAACCTTCGCTACCGCATCGCCAAGCCCGTTGAAGAATGCTATATCATTTGCAGTAATCTGACAGCCCCCGCGGATATTAACCTGCTCTGCGAGAAAATCACGAGTTTCGATTGCCCCTTGGGTGTCTGTGTAGCCGTAGGTGTAGTCGCTGCTTACAAGATCCTTGATAATCTCTTTTATCCACCCGGGCACAGACTCGCCCTTCTCAATCGGATCGCCGATATTCTCCCATGTAATGTCCACGCCGAGAGCCTGAAGCTGATGGGCTACTGCCACTATCTCCCTGATCTCGTAAGTGAGCTGGCTTGCGCCTTCGTGAACTATATGTCTTCTCAATTGATCACCCTCAATAAAAGCTCGAGGACAATGCCCCGATGCCGATTCAGTTTATAACTCTTCAGACTGTTATGATATTTAATTGAATGTTTTAATCAACTCAAATGCCAAAATGCCGCCCCAATCCAGAAAACAGAATTTTATCCGAAAATCACCCAGATTACCGCAGAGCAAGCAGATTTGTTAATTTGTTTTACCGCTAAGGACTCGAAACACACGAAGGGGATATGGTTTTGGCTGAATTGATGGGCTTAGCAGGTAAACGATCTCGCGGATTTATGTCGCAGCGAAATTAAATTATCCACAGATTGCACTGATGGCACAGATAATTTTGTGACTGTAAGAGCTTGCTGTAAAACAATTTATAATAATCCTTCGCGTCCTTCATGGTGAAACAGGACATACAATACGAGACGGTTTCAAGAGATTTCCCGATGTGCCTGTGAGCGTGGAGGAGATCGAGAAGCTCAAAAACGATGTTAACGTAATGAAAACCGCAATTTAAAAGCCAGGGCCTACTGTTCAAAACGCAGGTCTATATTCTCGTATCTGCCTTTTAGGTTTGGATGAGATTCAAAGATTGTATATAGCACAGCGAGTTTTTTCTTCTCGGGCATCTCGAAATACGCCTCGGCATCTCCCGGCGCAGCTCCCCAGAAGATATCCAGTTCTTCCTTTGTTTTGATCACGATTTGGGGGATTGAGGAATCTGTGATCCCGTAGTTCTCAACGTCTATGCTTTCAACCTGCTTCAGGAATTTGCGTGATCTGGATTTGTCCATCGCCCTGAACAGCTGGGTTAGCTTAACAGAAGCCTTGATCTGCTCGTGAAAAAGCGGCTCGCCCGGCGAAGGCGCAGATGCAAGCACCACACCCGAAACCTCCGGCACGCTCAAGCTGTCAATAGGGATATAATCCAGCACCGTCATATCCTCAGAGATATAGTATTTAGCGGATTTGTGCCTTAAAAGCACAGCGGGCTTTCGGTAGTCCGCATCTATTGTGAGCCGGTTTATCGAGGTCTGAACCCGAACATTTTTCAGCCAGGGAAACTTAGACTTGAGGTTCTTCGCAACGAGCTTTGCGGTTCCCGGGCTCGCAGTAAGCTTTTCTTCGGCCTCTTTTATCTTCTCGGAAACCGCAACCTCCGGCTTGCTGTCGCTCAGCTCGCTTACCACATAATCCCTCGATTCGCAGATTGCATCTGCCATATTGCATTTTAGAGCCTTTTTGGCGGTGAGGGTGAGAAGCGAGCCTTTCTGCACAACAACGCTTTTCACTTCATCGCCTTCAATCTTTCTGCCCGGCTCAATAAAAAGCTTTTTCCCGTCTCTGCTCACCTCAAGAACGGTTGTATCCTGCTCGGCCATCGCTTTTGCAAGCGCAGCAGGCCTGCCGGACTGTTCAGCTATGCTCGCCATATAATTCCTCCAAGCAGAGTCGAATTTCTCGCCCACTGCCTCGCCGAAAGCATTTTTCATATCCGAAGCACCGCCCATGCGGGAACGCACTATAGCTGTGGCAGCTCCTATAACCGTGCCCGGGGCCATATATATCTTGTCGCAGGACATCGAGATTGCCGCTCCCGCTGAATATGCCCCGCCGTGCTGCCCGCCGGCGATGTATGCCGCTGTTTTGCAGTTGCTGGTTTTGATTATCGATGAGCAAAGCCTTTTTGCCAGATCAACTCTGCCTCCGGGAGTATCTATTTCCACAATAATCGCAGAAGGCCCTTTGTTCGATTCGGCAGCAATCGCCTCTTCAAATGCCTCCGTTTTCATTGCTGAAACTATCGGATAGGTGATTTCAAGAACTGCGATTTCATTTTTGCGTCCCTTCTGATTATGCTCGATTTTGTATTCCGAAAGGTCTGCCTCGAATCTCTTCCCCTCTTCGGGGACAATCCAAGTTTTGTCATCCTCATCGGGCTGAGTTGCAAAGCCGTTATAAACTTTCCCTGTTTCGCTGTGGGTGAATGTATCTGCAAACAGCAGTGAAGCTGTAAGAGCAGTAAAAAGGATGAATCTAAACATAATAAACCTCGTAAATTTTCTCTGTCGATGATATTATATGATTTGTTGCACCTTAACTCAATAAATCTTTTGAGAAAGTGCGCGAGCCAGTTTTGCTGCCTGCTAAGCTTCTGCGCCCTGTTTGAGGCGGTACACAGCTGGCACAAGCTCTTCGGCAGTTGAGATTTCGGGGTGTTTTTTCTGGGCGAGCATAATAAGCTCTGTAACCTCCGCTCTTTTCTCTCCCCAAGCTGTGAGGATTTCAAGTGCCTCAAGCTGAAACGCCTTGAAGCCGCCGGCGGATGCCCCGCCTCCATCCTTAGGCATTTGCGAAAGGGCGTAATAATCGAGCTTGCCAGAGAGCTCGGCTATGATGTGCTGGGCGAGCCTCTTGCCTATCCCGGGCAGAGAAACCACGATCTTTTCATCGCCGTTTTCAATAGCGCAGGCAATCGTTTCAACGGGCATAGAAAGTGATTTGAGCCCTTTCTTAATCCCCATGCCTTTTACGCTGGTGTATATATTGAAAAACTGCTTTTCCTTCTCGCTCATAAAGCCGATTATTCGGGGTATCATATTCCCGCCGCCGGGAGTGCCCTCGAAATACTGGCTTGTATAAAGCGTAACCCTGCTGCCTGTCTGGCCGGAGAGAGTGCTGATGCAGTATCCGGGAAGAAGCACCTGATAGGCGATATCGCCCACTTCAACAAGAGCCGAATCCTCGGATACTTCAAGAAGATTTCCGCTAATTCTCGCTATCAAGCTTCTCCCTCGCCATCTTCATCGTTTTCTTCCTCGTTGTCGAGGAAGCCCTGAAGCTTTCTTGAACGCACAGGGTGCTGGAGTTTGCGGATTGCCTTTGCCTCCACCTGCCTAACGCGCTCTCTTGTAACCTTGAATATCTTGCCCACCTCTTCCAGCGTGTAGGTGTATCCGTCGCCGATGCCGTATCTGAGCTTAACGATTTCCTTCTCTCTGTAGGTGAGGGTGTTGAGGATTTCATCGATTCGGTCTTTGAGCATCTCCTGCGTTGCAGACTGCACAGGCGAATCTGCGCGTTCGTCTTCAATGAAATCGCCGAAATAGCTGTCTTCGCTGTCTCCAATCGGCCTGTCCAGGCTTATTGGGTGTTTGGATATCTTGAGCACCCTTCTGGCTTCGTTTATTCCGATTTTCAGCTCTTTGGCAATCTCTTCGATGGTGGGCTCGCGGCCCAGCCTCTGAAGCAGGTTCTTGCTTGCGGTTCTCAGCTTGCTCATTGTTTCGATCATATGCACGGGGATTCTGATTGTGCGCGAGTGGTCTGCGATGGCTCTGGTTATCGCCTGCCTTATCCACCAAGTGGCATAGGTGCTGAATTTGTATCCCCTGCGGTATTCGTATTTATCCACAGCGCGCATCAGGCCGGTGTTCCCTTCCTGTATTATATCCAGGAAGCTCAGGCCTCTGTTGCGGTATTTCTTTGCGATAGACACAACAAGCCTTAGGTTTCCGCCTGAGAGGTCTCGCTTGGCGTTTTCGTATTCCCTGTAAACCATATCCACAGAGCGGAGCCGCTTTTCGAGCTGCTTGGGAGTTTCCTTCACAAGCTCTATCATTCCGCGAAGCTCTTCAGTCATTGCCATAATGTCTTCTTCAAAGTAGTCTTTGCCCGGGCCTTCGGAGATGATTCTTTCAAGATTTTTCATCTTCTTGAGAAGGCTGCCCAGCTTCCTCCTCATCGGGAGTATTTTGCTGGTTCTGAGGCTGAGTTCTTCAAGCAGGGTAGCGATCTTTCTGCGGTTTCTCTGTATCTGCTTGTGCATAGCGAGTTTTTTGGATTTATCGCCGCTGTCGAGGGCCTCAAGGAACAGCTCGCTGTTTTTCTCGAGCAGCTTTTCCACTGTTTCAAGATTTTGGGGGAGTCTCTTTTTCACAACCGATCGAATCAGGTTCTCAGCGGTACTCATCTTCATTGTTCTGTCGAAAGGAAGGTCTCCGCTTTCCACCTTTCTGAGTATGGAAACAGCCCTCCTTGCGGCATAGTCGCTTTCGAGCACCCTTCTCCTGAATGCCATTCTGGTAAGCTCAATCTTGCGAGCGAGGCTGATTTCCTGATCTCGTTTGAGAAGGGGTATCTCACCCATCTGGGAGAGATACATACGTACGGGGTCCTCGATTCTCTTGGCGTCCTGTTCAAGAAGAGCAGCACTGAACGGATCTACCTCTTCCTGCGCTTCAGGCTCCACTTCTTCAACCTCATCCTCTTCGAATCCCTCTGCGCCTATATCTACACCTTCTCCCTGCGTCCTTTGCACATCTTCCTCATCAAGGATTTGAACGCCCATTTCATCCAGGGTAACTAGCAAACCGTCGAGGCTGTTGGGCGAGATAGACTCATCAGGGAGCTCCTCATTCATCTCTTCATAGGTAAGATAGCCCTTCTTCCTGCCCTTTTTTATTATCTCACGGATTTTTTCTTCAATCAGCGTTTCATCCGGAACGAGCTTAACAGGCACAGTTTCATGTGCACTGTCTTCGCTTTTCTGCTTCTGTTCGGCCTGCTTGAGTATCTCATCTGCAGCTGCACTGAGCTGTTCAGGGCTTGCATCCTGTTCGATAGGCTCATTTATATTCTTTTTTTTCTGTTTGCTTTTTTTTGCCATATATTTCTCTTAAAACAACCCATTGCGAAGGTTCTTATACCTGCTGTTTTCCTGTTTACTTCTTATATTTTCCAAATATTTATCTAATGATTCTGAATCCTCTTGTTCGCTGTCTGATTTATCAAAGTAAATCACTTCAGCAGCATCCTGAATCCTCTTTTCAAAGTTCTGTTTCTCATTTCCCGAATCAATCATTTCATTTACCAGCCTTATCTCTTTCTCATCAAGGCCGTTAAAAACAAGGGCGGTTTCTATCGAATCGCCTGATTCGGTTAGCGGGAAGATCTTTTCTGCAAGCTTCTTGAGCACCGGAACGGTGAAATCGTTCGGACAGATGCGATTTCTGATTTTTCCCGCACATCCCGGACTGCAAAGAAGCACCTCAAGGACTTCCCTCTCCGCTACAGATATATAGTCCCCGCCGGTATTAATTACATCAACCGAGCGGTTTTTATCATGAAAAATCCTTTTTGAGCTGATATTTTTATAAATCATCTTATTCACCTGCTCCCTGCTTACGCCTGAAAGCGAGCAGAGCCGGTTAACTATCAGCCCCTTAGTTATATCATCAACCGAGCCGTTTTCGACAGCTTCGGAAAGAAATTTTACAAATTTTTCCACTAAAAACTTCCCGTCGGATATTCCGGAGGCCTCAAAATCAGCCTTTAGCTTCTGCCATTTCCATTTTATCCCGTCTTCTGCGGTATTTATAAGCTCAACAAATTTATCCCTTCCCTCAGAGAGAAGAAATTCGCACGGGTCCATCCCGCCTTCAATGATACAGATCTGAACATCCATACTCTCCCGAAGGCATACCTCAAGAGCCCTCTCAGCGGCGTTTATCCCCGCCTTGTCTCCGTCCAGCATAATCACCAGCCTGCGTGCATACCGCCTGAGCAGTTTTGCATGGCCTTCGGTGAAGCTCGTGCCCAAAGCAGCAGCCACATTGTCAATCCCGAACTGATGCGCCATCAGAACATCGGTATATCCCTCCACAAGCACAGAGCGGCCCTCGCGGACTATCCCGTGCCTTGCTTTGTCTATGCCGTATATGCTTCTGCTCTTATCGAAAACAGGAGTTACCGGCGAATTGATGTATTTGGCATTTTCATCCCCGAGAGTTCTGCCGCCGAAGCCGATTACGTTTCCGGAAGCATCGAAAATCGGAAACATCAGTCTGTCTCTGAAAGCATCGTAAAGACGTCCGGACTCTTCTCGTTTTTTGCATAGCCCCGCTTCAATCAGAAGTCTTTCGGAGATCCCTGCTGAAATTGCTGCGTCAGTAAGATTCCTCCAGCCCTCAGGAGCGCAGCCTACAGCCCAGGCCTTTGAAGCCTCCTCGCCTATCTGCCTTTCTTTGAGGTATTCACGTGCCTTCGCTCCCATCTCGCTTCTCTCAAGCACTCCGCGCCAGTAGTTAAGCGCCCATTTATTGGCCTTATAAACAAGCCCGCTTGGAGACTCGAAAACCTCTTTCTCTTCTGCCGGGGCCTTCTTTTCGCGCAGAGTAATCCCGGCGCGGTCTGCAAGCCGCTTAACTGTTTCAGGAAAGCTCAGGCCTTCCCGCATCTGAATAAACGAAAAAATATCCCCGCCGGCACCGCAGGCAAAGCACTTAAACCTGCCTATCTCGGGAGTAACAGTAAGGCTTGGTTTGTGGTCATCGTGAAACGGACACAAACCGATAAAATTCCTGCCTTTCCTGTCAAGCTTGAGGTGTTCACCTACAACATCCTCAATAGAATTGCCGGGGGCATTTCGTATATCATCTATTATTTTGCTGTCGAAATAATAAGACATTATCAAAGTTCTGTAATATTCTTTAAGCCCCTTGGTTTATACAACCGTAAAAGCAAAAAACAAAATAAACTGTATATGTACTGTTAAAGAGCAGGGGGAAAGGATTAAGCGGCTTGGACACTTAGTTTACTGAAACATCGCCAGTATCACATCCCCTCTACTATAATAATTGCACAATGAGGGCAATTTTTACACAAAAATTTATTAACGTCCCAAAGTTTGTGGGTTCTGTACTTTTATAGTCTTTAGAGCAAGCATTACATTGTCCAATAACCTCAGTTTTTCGTGCCAGTATTTTTCCCATTGATTTTCTGAAGTAAATCTCTTAATGATAATTCTGGCTATCTTTGCCGCTCCTTCCTGACTTCGGCGGTATGATTGTGGAAAACTCTGCAAAAAGTGGGTTTTGAGGCTGTTATGAGGGTTTGTTAAGTTCGGTTCGCTCGTAGTGCCTAATTTTTTATTTTTTTGACACAATGTTTTGATTTCGTATAATCTGCATTTATGTTTATACGAGTAAAGACATCAAAAAACAGTCCGAAGCAGTCGGTACAGATTGTAGAGAGTTATCGCAACGAGAAGAACCAGCCTCGTCAGCGTATAGTTCGTCATCTCGGCACAGCCTTCACAGAAGAAGAGCTTAAGCGGCTCAAGGATTTTGCCGAATTCGAGAAGGCCAAGCTTGAGGCCGAGAAAACGCCGGCACTTTTCAAGCCTGAGCATCTTGCAGAAGCTGCAATAGATGCCCGCAAAAACATTGATGATAAGCCTTTGCGGGTCAATCTAAAGAATCTCAGGGAACAGGCACGCATAACTACAGGCATCCATGAGGTATTCGGCAGCATCTACAATGAGCTTGGCTTTAACAATCTTTTCGATAGACGCAAAGAGTCTGCAGGCAAAAACCTTCGTCATATCACAATGGCAAGGCTTGCAAACCCAGTGAGCAAACGCAGCAGCGTTCAGGATCTCTCCAAAGACTTCGGCATTAACCTTTCTTTAGACAGCGTTTACCGTATGATGGATAATATCACAGATGATATTATCAGCAAGGCTCAAAACTGTGCTCACGGTGCTGCTAAAGGCCTTCTCGGCGAAGAGATAAGTCTTCTTTTCTACGACTGCACCACGCTTTATTTTGAATCATTTACAGAAGATGAGCTCAAAAAGAACGGCTACAGCAAGGATATGAAGTTCAATCAGCCGCAGGTTGTCCTTGGTCTTCTGTCCACATCAGAAGGGCTTCCAGTAGGTTATGAGGTATTCCCCGGCAATCAGTATGAAGGGCATACGCTGCATACTGTAATCCCTAAGATCAAAGAGAAATACAACCTCAAGCGTGTTATCTTCACCGCAGACAGCGCAATGCTTAGCAAGGCTAATCTTGATTACCTTGAAAAGCAGGGAGTTGAGTATATTGTGGCAGCGAGGCTTAAAAGCCTCACTGATAAATGGAAAGCAAAGGTTACAGAATCCAATGCCCCGCTTAGAAGCTTTGATTACGGCAAAGATACAAGGCTTATTGTTACCTACAGCGATAAACTCGCTAAAAAGAATAAGCACGACAGGGATGAAGCTATAAGAAAGCTCCAGGAGAAGCTTGAAAAGAGCAGCAACCCCAAATCACTTATAAGCAACTACGGCTACAAGAAGTTTATGCGTGTTACCGGCGATATAGATTGCCGGATAGATGAAGAGAAATATGAAGAGGCTGCGAATTTTGATGGTCTTCACGGTGTTATAACGAATGTTAAGGATATGGATGATTCGGCTGTAGTAGATCATTACAGGCAGCTCTGGCTGATTGAAGAGTGCTTCAGGATAAGCAAGCACGATCTGAAGATACGGCCGATATACCACTGGACGCCGAAACGAATCAAAGCCCATATACTGATATGCTTTATCGCTCTAACCTGCGCGAGAAATCTGGCCTACAGGGTTCGGCTGAGATTTGAGCCGATGTCTGTGGCGAGGATTGTAAATTCGCTCAACCACGTGCAGCTGAGCATACTCTGGGATAAGAAAACAGAGTGCAGATATGTCCTGCCATCAAAGATTAACGAGGACGCAAGAAAACTCTATAAAACAGTTAATCTCAGCACCAATACAACGCCTTACAAAATGTAATTTCACCCGCCGAAAAACCTTCCGAAATAGGTTTTGTAGTGCCTGCGCAAAAAATCGAGTCCTTTATTGACAAGGACTTATGAAAATTTACCGCCGAAGTCAGAAAAAAAACACATTTTCCGCATCAGAATAAAATTATGTATTGCGCAGCAACTTAGCTGCCGGCAGAGAGCCCCCCCATTTATGTGCCTGTACCCCTCCAAATGTAAATGCAATTTACAATAACGGAGGAAGATGTTGTTATATTATATAAAAACTCTGTGTAATCTGTTGATTAAATATTTCCCCTGCGTCTGTGCGGACAGACTCGGCTTTAAAAAGCTTTGCCAAAAATATTCTCGCACACTCTGCGGTTTAGCCTGCGATGAAATATTGACAAACTAATCTGAAGCTTTAATTTGAAACCAGTAAGCTAATTGATTATACTTAACATACAGGGGAAAGCCAAAATTGGCAACTACTAGCAACTGGGATGCAGAACAATATTGTAACTGTCCCCCATTTCCAGACGAATTTTCTTCTATTCATTTTTGTCCCTTTTGATCTGGTCAAAAGCTTTGGTGATAAAATCGAGCATTATCGGCATTGCATTTTTTTGAGTTTTCCGGCTCTGATAAAAGAAGCCGTGTCCCAGGCCTTCGAAAAGTTCGATTTGTACATGGGAGCCATTTTGCTTTAAGGCTTTTGCAAACCTGATGGCCTGTTGACAATCTATGGTAGTGTCAGCGGTTCCATGCATAAGCAAAACGCGGGGAGGTTTTTGGTGGATGTTATAAATTGCGGAGGCGTTTTTTTTGTCTTTGAGGGTTTCTATGCCGTAATTTTCACATGTTTTGCCGAATCTGCCCTGGCCTATGTCAACCAGATCATAGAGGCCGCAAAGTCCCACGTAAACTTTGATGTCGGGATTTTTCTGGGCAAATGTGGAGGAAAGCTGCGCGCCGGCCGAACCCCCTGCCATTGCGATTCTGTTTTTATCGAAACCATAGGTTTGGGCATTATGTTTTACCCATCTGAGAGCGTCGGCGATATCGGAGGTTGCCCTATCGAACTGGCCTGTTTCAATCTTTTTGGCGTGGCGATCATTTTTCCAGTCGTAGAGTCTGTAGTCGATACTGACTACTGAGATACCCTTTTGGGCAAGTTCAAGAGCTTTTTGTTTTTCACCTGTGCGTGAGCCCGCAACCCATCCGCCGCCGTGAACCCAGATTATGACGGGTCGTTTAGTTTGTTTTTTGCCTTTTGGCCAATAGATGTCTGCGGCAAGTTCGAGTGAGCCGATCTTTTTGTAGATAACAGTATCAAGGCAGACGTTGTCATTTAAAACCTGAACGCCTTCAATAACCGGCTGATATTTTAATTTGCGGCCAGGTTTTGAGTAAACCGGGGTCATTAAAAAAAGGATTGTTATCAGCAAGAGAGTTTTATTGATAATGCCCATGTGATTCCTTCAAAAAACTAAAGTTGTATATGCATATTAAATTTCACAAACATCTCATAGAAGAGCAAAATACAAGATGTTTCTTTAAAATCAGCGGGGTATGAGTTACACTAATTTTTCAGTCTAATTAAACAAATTAAGAGTAACCCATGACACCCGCCAAACATCAATATATAATTCTTAAGCAAATATGCAAACATTTTACCGCTCATCTTGTCTCAAAATTGTCTCACTCTTTCAAAATAGGGGACAGCATTTACGGACAGAGCCAGCGGTTCGCTGCTTAATAATGCAGCGTCGTACAGCGGTGTTCGCCGTGGCGGACCCGCTAGGATAGCGAAACGTGAAGAGCCGGCAGTAAGCGAAAAATCTTTTCGAAAAGAATGCCAGCGGGCGACTTGCGTCGCGCCGCTGTAAAAACAGGGGACAGTTACCTATTTTTAATAGTAAAAAGCTTTATAAAATAATGAGATAGGGAATTGGCCGGCATAAGAATTTGGTTGAGATGAGACGGCAAGTGGTTCGTCAAGAGCAGCTGCCGCTCAACAAGCATATTTGCTCGGTTTAAAGCCTTGGTGAAGCAATTACACAGAAAAAAACTGTCGAGTAAAAGCCTGTGAACAATCAGAAATTGGTTTTCTAAAAAATAATCAAAGAAGCTGAAAACTCACATCAGTTGAAAACAATTATTGGTAACTGTCCCCTATTAAAATTAAATTTTTAACGTTTTTATAAAGTCCCTGATCTCATCCCGCACTTTTCTGTAGCAGTCGAGCTTGAGGTCTTGGTAGTTGTATGCAGAGGCCATAGCTGGGGGATCCGGAAAGCTCTTATGAATAACCTTCACTGCCCCCGGAAACACCGGGCAGCTCTCTTTCGCATTATCGCAAAGTGTTACTATCAGATCAAATCTCTGCTCAAGAAAAATCTCAAGGGATTTTGAGCTGAGCAGCTGCGTTCCCAGCCCTGCCTCTTCCATCGCATCGACAGCAAAAGGGTCTATCCCTTTCGGGCTCAGGCCTGCGGAGAACGGCTCAATCGTTTCAGATTTGAGCTCCCTTGCCCAAGCCTCTGCCATCTGACTGCGACACGAATTACCCGTGCACAGAAAAAGAACTTTCTTTTTCGCCATTGGTTTTCTCTCTCTATATTTTCTGTAAAATCCCAAAAAGCCGTAAACAGGGCATCAAGCCCCTGAAGAATGCTCAAACAAGAGCTGCCCGGGCAGCTAAAAAAATAAATCTGTCCTACATTTTCTCAGGCACATCTATCCGCAGAATCTCCTTCAAACCGTGCCTGAGGGTTTGATGGGTGAGTCTGCAGAGGATAAGTCTTGAGCTTCTGGTAATGCCCTGCGAGCTGAGAACTGGGCAGTTTGTGTAGAAGGCGCTGAATTTCTGAGCAAGCTCGTAGAGGTAGGCAGTAATGAAGTTCGGCTTGTATTCGGCCAAAGCACCTCTTATAGCGAGCCCGTATTTGAGCAGGTGCAAAGCCAGATCCCTTTCTGCTTCTTCCGCCAGTTCTATTTTTTGCAGACCTTCTATTTCGCCGTCTGCGTCAATTCCCTTTTCTTTCGCCTTCTTCTCTATAGATTTAACCCTCGCGCAGGCATACTGCATATAGGGAGCGGTATTCCCGTCCATCGAGAGCATTTTGTCGAAACTGAAGATGTAGTCGGTGGTGCGGCTGTTGGAATAGTCTGAATACTTTATCGCCCCGATGCCCACAGCCTCTGCGATTGATTTTTTCTCGTCTTCGCTCAGCCCCGGATTCTTCTGATTAACCACAGAATAAGCCCTTTCAACGGCCTCTTCCAGAAGGTCTTTGAGTTTTACGGTATCGCCGGAACGTGTTTTGAAGGGCTTACCGTCTTCTCCAAGCATCGTTCCGAAGGTTATATGTCTCAGGTTCTGATTTTGGGCTATGCCCGCGAGCCTCGCTGCGGCAAATAGCATCCTAAAATGCAGCATCTGCCTCGCATCTGTAACGTAAACAATTTCGTCTGCTCCGAGCTTTTCTATACGGTATTTCAGTGCTGCAAGGTCGGTAGTGGCGTAGAGGAATGCCCCGTCGCTTTTCTGCACAATAAACGGAAGAGGCGAGCCGTCTTTGCTGGTGAATCCTTCAGGAAAAACGCATACCGCCCCATCAGACTCCTCAGCGCAGCCTTTCTGCCTGAGCTGCTCAACAATTCCCTGAAGATCCTCGGCATAAGCGCTTTCGCCCCGCTCATCTTCTCTGGTGAGAGTTACATTGAGCCTTTGGTATATCTGGGAATAATGCTTTCTGCTCTCTTCGATGATATCAATCCAGCTCTGCTTCCAGAACTGCTCGCCTCTGTGCAGACCTGCTATGGCAGCTCTGGCTGTCTGGGCAAATTTCTCATCCTCATCGTAAAGCTTTTTTGCCTCCCTGTAAAAGGATTCGAGATCCGAGAGAGCCATCGAAACCTCTTCGCCTGATTCCTTCTTGCGTTCCAAGAGCGCGCAAAGCATACCGAACTGCGTGCCCCAATCGCCGATATGGTTCTGCCTTACTGCATTATGGCCGGCAAATTCCAGAAGCCGGCAGATACAGTCTCCAATTATCGTGCTTCTCAAATGGCCTACGTGCATCTCCTTTGCGATATTCGGGCCGGAATAGTCCACAACCACCTTTTTAGGGATCTGAACCTCATCGATTCCGAGTCTTTCAGGATCTGCTGCCACCTCTAACAGAGCTCTGCTCATGTATTCGGGCTTTATGCGGAAATTTATAAATCCGGGGCCTGCAATTTCCGGCTTCTCGCATATATCTGATACATCAAGCCTTTCTGCTGCCTTTTCAGCGAGCTGCCTTGGATTCTGCTTTGTTTTTTTGCCCGCTGCCATCACGCCGTTAGACTGATAATCGCCGAATTCCGGGTTCGCTGAAGGACGCACTACCGCAGGGAATTCACTGCCGGTTATCTCTTTCAAAACAGAGCTCAGCCTCTGTTCGAGTATGTCTGCTGTAAACTGCATCTATGCTAATTCTCCTGCCACTGAATCTGCTTGGCATCTCCCCAGAGCAGTTCGAGGTCGTAATATTCTCTGAATTCGCTTTCAAACAAATGCACTACTACATCCACAAAGTCCAGCAGTATCCACCTGCCCTGTTCGCAGCCGGCCTTTCCAAAGGCCTCGAAACCGGTATGCTTGGCCTCTTTGACCAGCTCCTCTGCAACGCTTCTGGTTTGGCGGTCGCTTGTGCCCGTTGCGATTACTAAATATTCAACTGCCGGATTCTGCCCGCACAAATCAAGCACAACTACATCTGAGAAGTGCCTGTCTGAGATTAGGCGAGCCATCTCTACGGCAAAATTCTCAGCTTTTTTCTTTTCTTTTTCCGGTATCAATACAAGAAGCTCCAAATTTATCTATTAAATATATGTTTCAAGCTCAGCAGGAAACGCTGCAGGTGTATAATTTTACCTTAATAGCAGTTTATATCAACCTGCTGAGTGAGCGGAGTAAATATTATTTTGTTTTATGTACTGCTCCACAGCTTTCGGGACAAGCCCTGAGATTTCACTTCCTTTTCTCAGCCTGCGGCGGATTTCTGTACTGCTTATATCGTATATAGGTGAGTCGATAATCATTCTGGGGATATTTTTGCCGAGTTTTGCCTCAATATCCTCGAAATCCGGTTTTCGGACAGAATCCCTCTTAACCACCGCCAGCGAGGCGAGCTCAATTATCTCATCCGCCCTGTACCACATATGGAATTCTTTTATCACATCCCCGCCGCAGAGCCAGAAGAGCTCTGAAGAGGGCATCTGACTTTTCAGCTTTTCAAGCGTGTTTACAGTGTAGCTGGGCTGGGGCATATAGAATTCCATATCTGAAATGCTGCACCATTCTAATCCGGAAAATGCAAGCCTGAGCATTTCAAGCCTCTGGGTATTGGAAGCCTCGGGCGAACCGGGCTTAAAAGGCGATACTGCATTCGGCAGGACAATCGCTCTGTCGAATCCGCCCTGCTTGTAAGCCGCCTGAAGGATATTTGTATGCCCGTTATGGACAGGGTCGAACGTTCCTCCGAAGAGCAATATTTTTTCAGTCATCCTCAAGCCCGCCTTCCTGCTCCAAGATCTTCATTGCCCTGTCCATAATAGAGCCCTCGGATTCGTCCTGTTCTGCGTTGATCCATTTGATGTTATGGAAATTCTTAAACCAAGTGCGCTGTGATTTAGCGAATTTACGCGTATTAATCTTAATCCGCTCCACAGCTTTTTCGAGCTCCATATTGCCCCTGAACACCTCAAACAGCTCTGCATAGCCAATCGCTGCTGCAGCCTGCTTGCTTAGCGGCTTATCGAGGTTATAAAGCATTTCGGCCTCTTGCAGGAGCCCCATTTCCATCATCCGCTTGACCCTTGCATTTATGCGGCGGCTTTCCAGCTCCTTTTCACGCCGAATGCCAATAACAACCCAGCTCGGGTCTGGCGAGGCATTGAAATTCACCTGAAAAGAGCTTATCGGTCTGCCTGTAAGCTCATAAACCTCCATAGCCCTAATGAGTCTTTTGGTGTCGTTTGGGTGTATTTTCTCTGCTGCCTGAGGGTCTATTCGGCTCAGTCGCTGATGGAAGGCCTGTTTGCCCTCTGAATAAAGGTTTTCTTTGAGTTTATCCCTGAGCTGGTTGGAGGTTCCAGGGCCGTCAAAAAGGCCGTAGAGCATATTCTTGAGATACATTGCTGTTCCCCCTGCGCCGATTACTTTCCTGCCCTTTGAATGAATCTGCTCAACAGCCCTGTCTTTGAGCTCGAGGAAACTGCTCACGCCAAACTCCTCCCAAGGCTGGACTACATCAATCAGATGGTATTTTATCTCCGCTCTTCTTTCCTGAGAAGGTTTGGCTGTGCCGATATCCATCTTTTTATAAACCTTCATTGAGTCTATGCTTATAATCTCAGCGCCGATTTTCTGCGCAAGCGAAAAGGCAAGCGAGCTTTTCCCGCCTGCTGTAACGCCGGTAATTACAATCTTCTTTTCGCTCAAGTTTATCCTTTTATTTTAAGCCTTTGCCGGAAACATTTTTCGTGATATTGCTTCTTGCAGGAATATAATATAATGTTTTGGCAGATATTTTCTACCTCTCATTAAAACAAGAGTTTAATAAATGAAAGCTAATACAGACCAGCAGCTGCAAAAACAGCTTGATGCTGCTGCGAAAATAGTAAACCGGAGAATCAGCGAATATCTTGAAAATCGTGATGATATCCACCCGAAGCTCAAAGAAGCTGTGGTTTATGCCGCAAGCTCGCCGGGCAAGAGGCTTCGTGCAGCGGTTATTCAGATGGTTTGCAGGCTCTTCAGCGGCAGTATAAATCAGGATGCGGTTACCGCTGCGTGCAGTGTGGAGATGATGCATGCATATTCGCTTGTGCACGACGATCTACCCTGCATGGATGATGATGAGCTTCGAAGAGGCCAGCCTACAGTTCATATAAAATTTGGCGAAGCAGCGGCAGTTCTTGCGGGAGATGCCCTTCAGAGCCTTGCCTTCGAGATCCTTGCAAAAGAAATCAAGGACAGCAAAAAGGCTGTTAAGCTTATCGGTATTTTGAGCGGTTTCTCAGGCGCAGGCGGGATGATTTCCGGACAGGCAGCAGATATGGAAGCAGAAAACACGCGTGCAGGCATTGAAGAGGTGGAATATATCCACAATCACAAAACAGCAATGATGTTTGCGGCCTCAGCAGCGATGGGAGCTGTTTGCGGGGAAGGAAAATCTGAAGACATCCATAATATGATGCAGTGGGGGATTTATGCGGGGCTTTGTTTTCAGGTGGCAGATGATCTGCTCGATGAAAGCTCTACTCCCGCTGAGCTCGGCAAATCCATCGGCAAAGACGCAAAGCAGGGAAAAGCGACATACCCATCGGCATCCGGCAAGGAGAAATCAGAAGAAAGGGCGAAGGCTCTTGCGTGCAAAGCAATAGAAATCCTTGAAATATACGGCCAAAAATCAGACAATATGATAGGCCTTACTCAATTACTTTACGACAGAAAAAAATGAACGACAGAGAAACAGAAAAACAAACGCTGCTTGATAGAATAAACTCCCCTGAGGATCTCAAGCAGCTCTCAATACCTCAGCTCGGTGAACTGGCAGATCAGATCAGGGATTATATAATCAATGCAGTAAGCGATACTGGCGGGCATCTTGCGAGCAATTTAGGCGCAATAGAAGCCACTCTCGCAATGCATTACGTATTCAATTTTTCCAAAGACTACCTGCTCTGGGATGTTGGGCATCAGTGCTACGCCCACAAAATTATAACAGGCAGGAAAGACAAATTCAGCCTGCTGCGCAAGGAGGGAGGCGTCAGCGGTTTTCCAGAGCCGTCCGAGAGCAGATACGACCGCTTCCGCGTGGGGCATGCGGGCACTTCCATAGCCACGGGGCTCGGCATCGGCTGGGGGCTTCTCGATCAGAACAGAGATGATAAGGTGGTTTCCTTTGTGGGAGACGGGAGCATTGTAAACGGGGCATCATTCGAGGCTCTGAACAATCTGACCGGCCTGCCAAGGCAGATGCTCGTTGTGCTCAACGATAACAATATGAGCATCGACGTTACAAGAGGCGCTGTAGCCAAGATATTCTCCAAAATCCGCCTGAACAGCACATACGAAGAACTGAACAGAACTGCCAAGAATATAATAGAGCATATGCCGCTGATTGGCAAGCAGGTTGAGGAGGCTGTTCAGAGGCTCAAGAAGGCTATCAGGATGCAGCAAAGCGCCGGGCAGATCTTCGAAAGCCTTAATCTTTCATATTTCGGCCCTGTAAACGGCCACGATATCGGCTCGCTTATTGAGCTGTTCACCGCCCTGAAAGACCTCGACCACCCTGCGGTTCTTCATATTTACACAAACAAAGGCAAAGGCTATAAACCCGCTGGAGATAATCCCTCAAAATATCATTCCACAGGCCCTTTTTACATAAACGGCGAATCGAAGAAATCCGGCAAAAAGAGCTACACGAAGATAATTGGCGAAACACTTTGCGAGATAGCAGCAGAGAAGCAATCCAACATTACCGCTGTAACAGCAGCTATGCCCGAGGGCACAGGGCTCAATACCTTTCGCGACCATTTTCCTGATAAATACTACGATGTGGGTATATGCGAGAGCGCTGCTGTAGATATGGCAGCGGGGATGGCCAAAACCGGCCTAACGCCTTTTGTATGCCTGTACTCCACATTCCTCCAGAGGGCCTTCGACCAAATTGCACACGATGTGGCTCAGCAGAATCTGCATGTTGTATTCTGCATAGACAGGGCTGGGGTTGTGGGCGATGACGGCCCGACTCACCACGGTATGCTAGATATCGGTATGCTCAGGATGCTGCCTAATATGATACTCTGCGCTCCGGCCTGCGGAGAAGAGCTAAGGCTCGCCCTTATGTATGCAGCGCAAAGGAAAGCCCCTATTGCAATACGCTACCCGCGGGATGTTCTGCCGGAAAATCTAAGCGGCATAGAAAGCCTGAGTTCAGATTTCATAACCGGCAAGAGCGTTTTAGTCTCGCAGGGCGATGCTGATATTGCTCTGGTTTGCTACGGTGCAGTGCTCACAGAGGCTGTGGAAGCGGCAAAGCAGCTCGAAGAGAGCGGCGTTCGGTGCGATGTGGTGAATGCGAGATTCGCCAAACCGATAGATGAACAGATCGTTGAGCTTGCAAGAGAGGGGAAAACGGTTTTCTGCCTTGAAGACCACGGGACGGCGGGCGGTTTCTGCTCGGCTGTGCTGGAGGAGCTTTCGAAGGCGGGCGTTTCTTCTGAAAACGTATTCTGCCTTGCAGCGCCGGATGAATATATAGACAAGGCCTCGAGAAAAACGCAGCTTGAAAGATGCAATGTAGGCAGCGAACATATCTGCAGAGAGGTTCAGGCAAGGATAAAAGACCGCGATTTGTATGAAAAAGCACATACCTAACATACTCACAATTTCCCGAATAGCGCTCACTTTCGTGCTGTTTGCAATATTGCTGACTATAGACTCATCAAACGGGAGTCTGTATTTCTGGTGCTTTGTCTTCTTCGCTGTTATCTCGGCCACAGACTTTCTCGACGGCTTTCTCGCTCGAAGATGGAAGGTGGAATCAAGGTTTGGGAGGGTGGCAGACCCGTTTGCTGATAAGATTTTTATAGCAGGCTGCTTTTTAATTTTCGCATTCGAGCAGATACCAGTAATGGAGAATTTACCTGCAGCAGCAGGGGAAGTGATAAGATGGGGCCTTGCAGCTGTAATACTGCTTAGAGAATCCGCTGTTACTATTGTAAGGCAGATAGCCGAGAAAAAGGGCTTCGATTTCTCCGCTTCGCAGTTCGGGAAGGTTAAGATGTTCTCTCAGTGCGTGCTTGGGGCTTATGTGCTGGTGCATTCAGCTTTCTTCGCAGGCTCAGCGGTTTCAGACTGGCTGCTGGCAGCTGGTTTCATTTTTACTGCCGTTGCCACAGCTGGTTCAGGGATCGAAGCCGCAATACGCCTCTACAAGGCATACAAAAATCAGCACACCCCAGCCTGAGAATTACGCATCTGAAAGCTTCCTGTTGACCTGTTGAAAAAAATTAAGTAATTTTTTATGCAGGAAGAGATAAATTGTTATAATTTGGATGTCTCTATTTAATAATTTATAAAAAAAAAGCAGCCAATGGAAGGTGTTTTTACATGGGGCAGCAATTAGATAAATTAACAATAAGAGGATTCAAGTCTATAAGTCAGCTCGAAGATTTCGAGCTTGGAAATCTCAACGTCCTCATCGGAGCTAACGGGGCTGGCAAGAGTAATTTTGTGGAAATTTTTCGTGTCGTCCGAGCAATGGCAGAAGAAAATTTTGCCAACTACATTCAAACCAGAGCAACTGCAGATGATTATATGTTTGGCGGTCCGAAAACAACTGAAAAAATAGAAGCTGAATTTGTTTTTGGTGATAATTCTTATGCCTTAGAGCTCGAGCCAACAGCAAATGGTGAAGAATTTGTAATAATTAACGAATGGCAGAGATATAAAGAAAACAACTGGAGATGTATAGGTTCAGGCGGCAGGGAAAGCGCTTTAGCTGCTAACAAGAACGAGCGGGCTGTAACAAATCCTAACATCTCGGGAGTTGGCTATTACATATACGAAGCAGTTTCAAATTGGGTTGTTTATCATTTTCACGATACAAGCGCAAAATCCCCAATGAGAAGATTTGAAATAACGGCTGATAACAGCAGACTCAGGCCTGACGCAGCAAATATTGCCCCTTTCCTTCTTGGTTTGCGGGAAAACAATGGGCGGTGTTATAAGGAGATAATAGAAGCAGTTAGGATTGTAATTCCTTTCTTTGACGATTTCATTCTCAAACCTGTTTACAAAGGCGAAAAGGAAGTTGTCAATCTAAGCTGGAAATAGAAAGGCTCTGATTACCCCATGCAGCCCTATCACCTCTCCGACGGTTCTATAAGATTCATCTGCCTTGCCGCAGCTTTGCTCCAGCCGGAACCGCCTGCTGCAATTTTGATTGATGAACCTGAATTAGGTATGCACCCCTTTGCGATTGGAATTATTGCAGAGATGATGAATTCTGCTTCAAAGCAAACGCAGGTTATTGTGTCCACTCAATCCCCCCACCTGATAGATAATTTCTCGGCAGAGGATATCGTAGTTGTAAACCGTGATAAAGGGGCTTCAACTTTCGAAAGGCTCAGCAAGGAAGAGCTCGCAGGCTGGCTGGAAGAATATTCTTTAGGAGAGCTTTGGAGAAAAAATGTGATACAGGGAGGCCCCCGGTATGAATAACACCACTGTTTATGCTGTTGTGGAAGGTCAGACTGAGCAGGCTTTTGTAGATAATGTTTTAGCTCCGTATCTGGGACATTTCAATGTTTTCATATATGCCAGACTGATTGGCAAACCAGGCCATAAAGGCGGAAACGTCCGGTTTGAAAGAGTTAGGAAAGATATTGAACATTTTCTCAAGCAAAGAAGGGATACTTATATAACGACAATGTTTGATTATTTTAGGCTCCCTTACGATTGGCCGGGCAGAGGTGAGATGCCGGCTAACCTTTCAACGGAAGAAAAGGCAAATCGAATTGAACAGGCAGCATTAAAAGAATTAAAACGTTTATTCCCTGAACACAACCCAGAAGCAAGATTAATCCCTTATATTCAAATGCATGAATTTGAAGCACTGTTATTCAGTGATATTTCGATTCTGTCTGATGGATTGGGTATTCAGAACTGTGAAATAGAACGCATATTAAATGAGTGCGGCGGGCATGAAGAGATAAATGAAGGTATAGAGACAGCTCCATCAAAGCGTCTGGAAAGGCTCTGCTTGAGGTATAACAAAGTTGTTAAGGGCAAATCAATATCCGAACAGACAGGGTTAGAGACAATCCGGAAAAGATGTCCGCACTTTGACAGCTGGCTGAGGCGTATGGAAAAACTGGCACGGCAAAAATAAAACGGAGTTAAAGGCGGCAGTTCTCAGCTCACAGCCTCCGGGCAGCTGATTTTTTTATGGAAATCACCCGCTGATTTGATAAGATTTTCATTCCCGAAAATATGACCGGAAAATAAAGCTCAGAGGAAGTAAATGATTGATATAAAGCTTATTAGAGAAAATCCTGAACACTTTAAGAAGGCTGCTGCGAATAAGAAGTTTGATGTGGATATAGACAGGCTCGTCGAGCTTGATGAACTTATCCGCAAAACGAAGACGAATATGCAGGAGCTTACTGCTGAGAAAAACAGGATAGGCAAACAGATACCGAAGCTCGATGCTGGAGAGAAGCAGGAGGCAATCGGCAAGCTCTCAGAGATAAAGGAATCCGAAGCGGGCTATCAGGAAAAGCTAAAAGAGCTCCAGCCTGAATTCGAAAGGCTGATGCTGCTTGTCCCGCAGCCGCCGGATGAGGATGTACCGGTAGGCGAGGACGACAGCGAAAACGTGGAGCTGCGTGTTGAAGGTGCTTTGCCGGAATTCGATTTCGAACCAAAAGACCACGTTGAGCTGGGCAAGGCGCTTGATATAATAGATCTCGAGAGGGGCGTTAAGCTCGCAGGCACCAGAAACTACTTCCTCAAGGGCGATGGAGCCCTTCTGCACTGGGCTGTGCTGAGGTTTTCTCTGGATTATATGATCAGTCAGGGCTACAAGCCAATGTGCGTACCTCTTCTTATGCGAGAGGAGGCAATGCGCGGCACGGGCTACTTCCCGGGCGCAGAGGAACAGACATATATGCTCGAGCGTGATGAGCTGAGCCTCGCGGGTACGGCGGAGGTTCCGCTAACGGCCTACCGCTCCGGCGAGATACTCTCCGAGGATGAGCTGCCGCTGAAATACTGCGCAATGAGCAGCTGTTTTCGTCGTGAGGCCGGAGCCGCGGGCAAAGACACACACGGGCTCTACCGCATCCATCAGTTCGAGAAGGTTGAGCAGGTGGTAATCTGCAGGAATGATGAGGCTGAAAGCCGCAAATTCCACGATGAAATCCTTGCCAACTCTGAGGGCGTTATGAAAGCCCTCGGCATACCATACCGCGTGGTGAGCGTTTGCACGGGCGATCTGGGCAAAGGGCAGGTTGAGAAGTACGACATTGAAAGCTGGATGCCCTCAAGAAACAGCTACGGCGAAACGCATTCTGCAAGCCGGTTCTACGAATTTCAGGCACGCAGGATGAACCTGAGATACAAGGATTCAAACAAGAAAAACGTATTCTGCCATACGCTGAACAACACCGTAATTGCTTCGCCGAGAGTGCTTATCCCGCTCATGGAGCTCAATCAGAACCCCGACGGCACAATCACAATACCCGAGCCCCTGAGAGCATATATGGGAGGCAGAGAAAAGATAGGCTGATAACACAAACCCTGCGGGGAAGGCTTTGTGAACCGTAAACAGATACAGGCCAATCTGGCATTGGCTGAGGTTTCGCTGGTGCCTGCAGCTGAGCTGGCTGCTCGGAAGACGAGGCTCTGCCCGCTTTTATTCGCTGCAGCCGGTTTTATTCTCGGCATACTCATCTCCGGCGCTGTAATCCTGCCTGCGTATTTTTTGCTTTTTCTGTTTTCGGCTTTGCTGGCTCTGAGCTTTCTCCTGCGGAAAAGGGGAGCTGGCTTCGGCTGGTTTGCGGCGATTTTGTTTATCGCTTCCTCGCTTTTCGGCCTCCAAAGGGCTGCCTGCTTCCGCAGCTTTCCTGAGAATCATATCAATTCGCTTATCACCGAGAAAACCCTCGCGCAGGTTAAGGCGGAATTCGTTAATAATCCAAGCATAAATGAGCAGGGGGATTTTGCATTCTGCACTCTTAATCTGCTCAGTATAGAATCTGCCGCCGGGGAGTTCAGGGATATAAAGGGGCGCTCAAACTGCTATATTTCAATAGTAAACAGTAGAGACAAGCTCCCGAAGGCCGGCGACAAGGCGTTTATGTATGCAGTTTTCAAACCGATTTCCAAGGCGAAAAATCCAGGTCAGTTTGATTATGCCGGTTATCTCCGCTCCAAAGGCATACAGACAAGCTGCAATGTACGCAGCGACGGAATCGAGATTCTCCAGCGGGGCAGGCCATCGCTGTTTGATTCACTTGAGAGAATTGCCGTGCGCACTGTAATGTCCCGGGAGGAGAGTCAGGCTTCAGGGCTGCTTTCTGCCCTTTTGATAGGCAGGCGGGAAAACATCAGCGAGAAAACGTATCAGAATTTCAGAACCACAGGCCTTATGCATCTGCTGAGCCTCTCGGGGATGCATATCGGCATTCTCGCCGGCATCGTATGGCTGCTGGTAAGCCTTACAGGTCTCGGCGCCCGCTGGAAATCGGTTATCACTGCTGCATTTCTCATCATCTATATGATCGTTATACCGTACAGAAGCCCTGCAATGCGGGCAACGCTTATCTGCCTGCTTTATCTCTCAGCCATTGCACTGGGCAGGAGGGCGAACGCCCTGAATATGCTTTCGCTTGCATGCCTCGTTACGCTAGGACTCCGCCCGCTCGAGCTCTACAGCGCCGGCTGGCAGCTCTCTTTTGCGAGCGTTTTATCTATTATCATATTCACCAAACCCTGCAATCTGCTTTTGAACAAGCTTACAGGATTTCGATTTGCAGGCGCTTCGATTGAGATGCCCGCATCGAAGAGGATTGCTTCGTGGTTTATAAAGGCTCTTTCTGTGGGGCTTGCGGTGTTTGCTGGCACTTTTCCTGTAATCTGGCTGCATTTTTATGCTGTTTATCCATACTCCGCTTTGAATACGATTCTCCTCTCGCCTCTTCTTGCGCTGAATCTGGCTTTCGGGCTGATTTCCGCAATCGTTTCTGCGATTATCCCCGCGCTGGATTTTACTCTCTCGATAAGCCGGCAGCTTACGGGGGCCTTTGCCGAGATTGTGCAAAAATTATCCCTTCTCCCGGGCTCAGAGCTTGTTTTTGGAAGTCCGCCGAAATATGCGGTCGGGGCGTATTATCCAGCTCTCGGCCTTGCGGCATTCTCACTTTACCGCTCGGGGAGAAAATGGAAATTCGCAGCAGGCGGGGCGGGGCTTTTAGCAGCAGCTGTGTTTCTATTTCCGATTGCGGAGCGGGCTATTGAAAAGCCCCTGAGGCTAACCGCCCTGTCGGTTGGTGCGGGGCAGGCGATTATGCTGGAAATGCCCGAAGGAGAAACCGCAATGCTCGACTGCGGTTCTTCCACATACTCCCGCCCGGGTAAAAAGATTGTCCAGCCATTCCTGAAATATTCGGGCAAAACATCGCTGGATTTTATCTGCCTCAGCCACAACGACAGCGACCATTACAGCGGGGTGGATTATCTTTATGAGAATATCAATGTCGGCCGTATATATTCAGCCGATATAATCAGCTGCAAAGCTCAGCTGGAGAAAGTTCCGCAAAGCTGCAGGTCAGGCGGATGCAGAATCCTGTTTTGGCAGAATAAGGCTGCTGCGGGAGATAACAACCGCTCAATCGTTCAGATTATTCAGTATGCAGGCAAAACGATAGCTGTAACGGGTGATGTGGAGCAGGAGAGTCAGCAGTGGCTGCTCGAGAAACTCAAGGCCGAAAAGCTAAGCCCGGATTATCTCATCCTCCCGCATCACGGCCTTCTCACTACACTCGATCTGAGCTTTCCCGAGAAGCTCTCGCCTGAGGCCTGCGTGGCAAGCTGCGGAGAGCTTCAGGATTTCCGAGGCGTTTATGAATCCGATGATTTTCCAGTATATAAAACCGCTCAGACAGGGGCAGTGCAGATTGAAATCACCAGCTCGGGGGAAACTCGAATCCAAACATTCTGCCAATAGAGAATTCAGCGCTGCTCTATTTATTCATATTTGCCGTAGATGTCATCTTCGATTTTCTTATATCGTTTTGCAAGGTTGAGGCAGCATCTGAGCACATCCTCTGCGAATTCTCTGTTTTTCACGTCCAGCTCGCGTATTTTATAAACGTCTTTCTCGCCTGCAATCATCATACCGGAGTCCACGAGGTCGTTGCTTCCGATTTCGATGTTTTCAATTGAGCAGTTGTGTTTTATAACCACCTTCGAGCCCACGGTGCAGTTAAAGAGAATCGAGCCGAAGCCAACAGAGCATTTCGCCCCCGTTCTGCATGGTGCGTGGAGCACGACATTATGCCCGAGCGTGCAGTCTTCGCCCACCTCCACCGAGGAGTTTTCCAGGCAGTGCATTACCACATTATCCTGTATGTTGGAGTTATCGCCAATTGATATGCAGCTCTGCGCCTCATCAGCTCTCAGCGAGGCATTAGGCCCCACGAAGACGTTCTCGCCTATCTTCACATTCCCGATAATCACTGCGCTTGGGTGAACAAAGGCAGTTTTAGCAATTACCGGCTCACGGCCGTACGGTCCTTTATGTATCATTTTAAAGCCTTTCCTGCTTTTTTCGCATTATTTTAGCATAATGGAGACTCCGGACAGCTCCCGCATACGAGAAGCTCCGGCTGGTTGTGCTTGTCTTTGAGTTTTGAGGCTGCGTTTCTCAGAGCCGAACGCAAGCCCTCCTCGAGCACGGGATGATAAAACGGAGACTGAAGCATCTCGAATACGGTCATCTGATTCTGCGCCGCAACAGCGAGCTGGTGGGCGATATGCTCAGCTCCGGGGATTGCCATCTCCGCACCAAGGAAACGGGCGGTCTGCTTGTCTGCATAGATATGCAGAAGGCCTTTGTTGTTCTGCTCGAGGGCGGCTCTTGCCTGATCGGAGAAATCCTCCCTGCCCACTACAAACTCTCTGCCGGTTGATTCGAGCTCCTCGCGCATATATCCCACAGCAGCAATCTGAGGGTCGCTGAAGACAATCCTCAGCGGGACGCGCCTGCAGAAGCAATCCTGCTTCCCTGCGGCGGCATTTTTCCCTGCGATAAAGCCTTCGTCGAGCGCTTCGTGGAGTATCGGACGGCATCCGTTTACATCTCCCGCTATAAACACCGGCAGATCGGCTATCTGCGCAGTTCTCGGGTTGAAATTCGGCAGTCCTCTCTCATTGAGCTCAACGCCGAGATTCTCAAGCCCGAGCCCTTCGATATTCGGGCTCACTCCCATAGCTGCAAGCACTGCGTCGTAGCAGTCGCAGTGGTCGCCGTAGCAGACGGTGATTTTGCAGTCTTTGGTTGAGGTGAGTTTGGCGGCCTCGCCCAGGTGTATCGGAAAATCCTTGCTAACCGCTTCTATTGCCCTTTTCTTCACAGATTCATCGGAAATTCCTCCGAGGGTTTCTTTCATATCAAAACCCACTGCTTCCACCCCGATTCTGCTCAAAGCCTGCCCGAGCTCGAGCCCTATCACTCCAAGCCCTATCACGGCAATCTTTTTCGGGATTTGCTTCTGTTCGAAGATTGTTTCGCTGGTAAGGACTCTTTCGCCGAATTCCCGCCACGGGCCGGGCACGAGCGGGGATGCGCCCGCCGCAATAACAATGCTCTTTGTTTTTATTTTCTCACCTCCCGCTTCCACCATATCCGGAGCGAGGATCTTTGCCTTCGCCTCAATAAGCTTATCTCCTGCAAGCTTTCTGGTAACCGTTTCCATATTACCTGCAAACTTATCCCGCATACCGCGTACATACTCCATCACCGCATCGGGATTTATGCTGAGGTTTTCAGCTCCGCTTATCCCTTCGCTCTGGAATTTATGTCTTCTGTGGAAATCGTTTGCAGCCTTTATCAATGCCTTCGAAGGCATACAGCCCACCCTTGCACATTTCGTTCCAAGCGGGCCGGGGTCTATAACAAGATAGTTGTCTGTTGCGTTTTTGATCTGTCTGAGGGCGGAGAGTCCGCCGCTGCCTGAACCTATGATTACTGCGTCTTTCTCTGTCATACAATCCTCCGATATCTAAAACAAATTTATTCTTCAGGTTTATTCTTGCTTTTCTTTTTTCTTTTCGTTCTTGGCTTTTTGGCCTTATTCTCAGCCTCTTCGAGGAAGGCTTTTCTTCTTAGGATGTGGTGGTAGTGCTGGGCGAATCTGTGCGATTCATCACGGATATACTGGAAAAGCTTTCTTACAGGCGAATTTGCCGGCAAGCGAAGAGGCCTGTCTTTCCCCGATATGTAAATGAGCTCTTCCTTTTTTGCAAGCGAGGCGAGGTAGGGTTTTTGCCCCTCAAACTCATCGAGCACATTCTCCACTGCATGCAGCTGGCCGAGGCCGCCGTCGATCAGCAGCATATCAGGCAGAAGCTCGCGGCCGTCCATCGCACGTTTATACCTTCGCCTTATCACCTCCTGCATTGAGGCGTAGTCGTCTATGCCTTCCACGGTTTTGATCTTGAATCTGCGGTAGCCGTGTTTGAAGGGGCTGCCGTCGATGAATTTAACCAGCGAGCCCACCGTTTCCGAACCGCCCAGATGAGCGATATCAAAGCCTTCGATAGTTCTTATCGGGTCTGCCGAGCCCAGCATCTCGGCGAGCTTTTGGTTTGCTGCTGAGAGGTTATGGACAAACAGCTCGGGCTGAACATTTTCGCTCACAGTTCCCCGGCTCTCAAGCTTTGAGATTAGGTTTATCTTATCGCGGTATTCAGCGGCCTCTTCAAAGCGCAGCCGTGAGGAAGCCTTCTGCATCTTGTCTTTGAGGTCTCTGAGGACAACGCTCCTTTTAGACCGGAGGAATTTTGTGAGCTCTTCGATTATCTCGCTGTACTCTTCCTTGTTTATCTTTGCAGCGCACGGAGCGGTGCATTGGTTTATGCTGTGCAGAAGGCAGGGACGGAAAAATCTGCGTTTTTCGTCGTCTGCAGATATCTCCAGCTTGCACGTTCTGAATTTGAATATCTTCTGAAGCAGCACTAAAACTCCCCTGAGCTCTCTGATTGCGGTAAACGGCCCGAATAGCCGGCAGCGTTTTTCACCCGGGTTGCGGGTTATGTAAACACCCGGGAAGTCTTCGTACGTGGTAATCTGGAGGTACGGGAAGGTTTTATCGTCCAGCAGGTTGGTATTGTAAGGCGGCCTTATATCCTTTATCAGCCGCGCTTCCTGAAGTATTGCGTCCACTTCGCTTTCTGTTTCAAGGCAGCTCACAGAGCATACCTGCTCAAGCATTTCTGCAATCTTCGGGCCTCGCGAGGAATAGATGTCGGAGCTGGGGAGAAAGTAGCTCGAAACTCTGGAACGCAGGTTTTTTGCCTTTCCGATATACAGCACGGCATCTTTGCTGTCTTTCATAAAGTACAGCCCGGGGGAGGCTGGGAACTGCCTTATCTTTTCGCGGATCTTTTCGATTTTGCCTTTATCTTCTGCCATAGCTTCTTAATCATAAACTAAAAGGCAGGATGCTGCAAAGTGCTGGGCATGATAGCCCCTGCCTTGTGAGTCTTTTTTGAAGTTTGCTGAGTACGGTTCGGCGGTGTAATCCAATTTCAGCGTTTTGCCCGCTTCTGCCGGTACGTCCACGATCCACGGCCTCACAAGACAGCCCGGCCGCCAGCCGGCTCTGTCTATATGCCATGTACCGCCCTGATGGTCTATGGGGTTGAATTCGCTTTCGTCCTCCCAGAGATAGCTCATAAATTCTTTTCCGCCTGCGCTGAGCTTTCGCCATTTCCTGATAAATTCAGCTCCGCGGCCTTTATTTCCTTTCCAGCCGTGGCCTGTGAATATACTGAAAAACTCTGCCCTCTCTGCCCAATCAGGAAGTTTTACCTCTTTTGGCTCTATGCCCTCAAGCCCCTTCACTCCGGGAGGCCCGTAGCGGAATTTTCCGTTCCAGAGAGGCACGATTTTGCGGGGGATTTCTCGGCCTTCGCCTTTGTAATATCGGAGGGTGATTTGCCAGCCAAAATTCCCGTCAACCTGCATTTTAAGCTTTCTTTCGCCTGTGAGCAGCTTAGCAAGGGGTGTTATATCCTGCTTCCACCGCCCGCCTGCCTCATTGTAGCTTGTGATGATGCGTGCTATTTCGAAGCTTTTGCCGGCCTGTTCTGAGAAGAGCCTGTTCACCCTGTCCCAAGGGTCGTCTTTCGGGATAAGCTTCCAGTCCAGAGTTACCCTGCCTATGCCTTCAAGGCTTTTTGGGAGTCTGAGAGTTTTTGAGCTCCTGTTCCAATACCCCGAGCCCTTCCAGCTCACCTCTGCTGGCTTTGAATTATGAAATCCCCTGCCTGTTTTCTTCACAGCGAAATCTCTAATCACCGCCTTCTCGCTGAATTTCAGCCTGCTGAGCGGGTAAACAGCATCCGGCAGAAAATAATCGGTGTAAAAGCTGTGTTTTTTTCCGTCTATCGAGAGAGTTATATTCCTGCCCCCGCATACGGGAGTGAGCTTTATTTCGAATTCCCGCGTGCGGTCAAATTTAAGCGGGCTCGGCCTGTTTTCGAGAATCAGGCCGCTGCTTGTCAGAAAGATTGACGAGCGTTTCTGCCTGTCGTCTTTTTCTTCGCACTGAAAACCTATGCCGAGGGCGTTTTCAGCTGCTGGTTTTGTGCTGCTGAATGCAGGGGCATTTTCCCCGCTAAACATAATAAGCCCTATATCTCTGCCTTGCCCGAAATCTGCTTTGAAGCTTATCTCAAATCCGCTGGACTCAGGCAGTTCAGCGCTCTTGGCAAAACAGGCCAAACCAGTCAAAATTATTGCAGCGGCTGCAGAAAACCTTTTCATTTATCTGTTTCCTTTTTTTCAAGCCCAGAGCTGAGCCTGCTGATATTTTCTTCAATCATTTTGAATTTTTCCCTGCCTATTCTTGAAACAAGCTCTCTATCGGGATAGTTTTTCCTGAATTCCTCTCTGAACATCAGCTCAATCTTCCTTGCAGCCTTGAATTCCCTGAGTGCCTGCTGATTTTTGCCGAGCTTTTTTAGAGCAAGTGCGTAGTTCAGGTGGATTTCGCCCTTGCCCGGATATCTCATAATTGCCATCTGATAGTAGCTGAATGCATCCTCGAGATTATCTTTTTTGCCCTTGCTGATAGAATTCTTCGCCTGCAGCTCGCTTACCTCAGCCAGCCTTAAATAGGGCTTGAAGCTTGCCCTGTTCAGCATTGCCTGTTTTGTGAACATACGGTCTGCCTTTTCGAGCATTTTTTCATTTTGTGTTTCTCTGAAATTTCTCAGATAGGCCTTGCCAGCAAGTGATGCCGGCCAGCTGCTGAGCGGGTCTGAATTTGCGAACCTGTTAATCGCAGCATCATTCTGAAATCTTGTCTGCAGGGCTCTGGAGAAAGCGCTGTTCATTTTCCAAGCGGGCAGAGCAGCGAAGAATATCGCCCCTGCCAGAATAGCAGCGCCGGCAGAAAACAAAACCCCTTTAGAGAGCCTGCTCTTCACAGGCTCCGAGTGCTTCTGCCTGCTTATTACAACCTGAAGCCCGCAAGCCGCTGAGAATGCGAGAAAATTGCCCGTTTCGAAGATTGCAAAATCTATTGTGTTGTGAATCAGAAAGGCAGCTATCCCGCAGATAAGGCCTGTTTTCAGATAGGAAAAATTCAGCTTCTTCACGCCGTGCTTGGAGAGGAAAAACGCCCAGCCGAAGAATACAACTGCCGGAAAGATGAACATAAAAGCTGCTGCATAGCTGTTAGCCCCTGCATTTTCGCTGTACTGCACGGGAATAAGCAGAGGACGGAGAATGAGCATAGCTAAAGCCCCAGCCCCAGCGGTTATGGCTGCCGGTTTGTAGCTCTCTGCCTGAAGCGGCTGATTATCTCCATCAATTTTGAAGCTCTTCCAGATGGGGAGAAAATATGCAGCCAGAAAAGCCCCCAGACCTAAAATTCCAAACTGGCAGGCAAGGCTGAGGATGAAGTTATGCGGGTCTGTAACAGTTTCCATAGCCTCAGGCGGCTTGAAATGCGGATAAAAGAAGCGGAAGTTATCCGCCCCGACACCCCAGATATTATCAGCAAGCATCCTGACGCCACCAAACCAGTACTGCCCGCGTACGTGCATTGACCCGCCGCCCGGGAGGGTTTGATTGAGCGCTGCGTATGCCGCAGCTGCCAAAACTGCGCCGAACCCTCCGAGGGCAATGATCCAGAAGGCAAGAATCTTTTTTCTTCCAGAGATTTTGAAAAGCATAGCCCCGCCAAAGAGAACCAGTCCTGCAAAAAGCGCAAGAAAGCAGCCCTTGCTTGAGGCGAAAACAACCATCGAGAGTATGCACGCTGTTTGAACGCCGAGGAGCAATCGTGATTTAGTTTCGCTTTTTTCCCGAACGCTCGATAAAAACAAAGCCAGCGAAGGGAAAAAGCAGAGAAGAGCCAAAGACCCCATCGCATTGCTGTTTGTGAAAAATCCTTTAATCTCGTTTGAATAAAGCCTGTGTTCATACATAAACTCATCAAGCGAGCCGGGAGCGATAGAGAGGGCTTCAAGCTGAGCCTGCGGATTTTCCTCGTATGCCTTGATCATATACTCATTGCTCTGGGAGAGCTGAAAGAGCCCTTCTGCAAAATTCACAGCGCACGCCCCGAACAGCACAGCAAGCAGGAGCTTGCCTGCGAGATTCCTGTCTTTGAGCTGAGTTATAAGGTGAAACAGACAAAGCCCGGAGATAAGCATTAGGCTGTGATTTACAGCAGCCCTCTTCTCCGAGGCGAAAAAGCAAAGCAAAGCTGCGATTACTGCAAAAATCAGAGCAGGAATTTCTGAGCCGTTTTTTATCCAGCCCGAGGCATTAGAGCCAAGCCTTGAGAAAAGATAAATGCAGAATGCACTGAGGCATAAAACAGTAATCAGCAGAAAGCTGAAATTTACGGAGATGTCCGTTAGAGGGTCTATTCTGTTTAACCCGAGGGCTTCAACAGTAGTAAGCCTGACTGCGGCCATAGCAAGAAAAAATCCGCAGCAGATAAGGAGCATTAATTCACTTGTCTTTTTCTTTTTTTTCACTGCCATTTATGCCTGTGTTTTCAATTTTATTGTTTTTTTCGAGGATTGCTATTATACCAAGAATCATCAGAGTTTGAGTGAAAATTACTCCCGCCTGAATCAGCGTTGCCCTGCTGAGAAACACAGCCCCGAGGCCAGTGCATATTGTTGCAAGATACAGCGTAAGAGCGGCCTGGGAATCGCTCAGCCCCCTTCGCTTGAGGCGGTGGGAGAAGTGCTGGGTGTCGCCGAGGAAGGGGCTTCTGCCCTGGCTTATTCGAAGAAGCGTAACGCTGATGAAATCATACAGAGGCACAGCAACCGCTATTAGCGGAACGAACACAGCAGCCCTGCTGTCTATGGCAGAGGTTTCGTTGTAGTAGGTTATGCGCAGTGTGAGAAGGGCTATCAGAAACCCTATAACTAAAGACCCCGCATCGCCCATAAATATCTTCGCAGGCGGGAAGTTGAATATCAGAAAGCCCGAAAGTGTCCCGCAGAGGACGGCGGCAAAGATTGCGTTCTCCAGATCCCCGCTTATGTATGATGCGCTTCCCAAAACAGCGGATACAATAATCGCTATACCTGCGCTTGCCCCGTCCATATTATCGAGAAAATTGAAGGAGTTGATCAGCAGTACAATCCAGAAGATGCTCATCACTGCTGTAATAAGCCTGCTTTCGATAAAAAGCTCCACCCTGCCTCCCGCAAAAAATGCGGCCAAGCCCGCTGCAATTATCTGGAATATAAGCTTCTGCATTGGTGTAAGGCTCTTTATATCGTCTGCAAGGCCGGCGGCGAACAAAAAGACCGCCAAAAGAGAAATAATAAGCAGTTCGGGATTAAAAGCATTCGCGAGCGGGAAAAAAATCGCAAAACTGATTAGTATTGATATAATTATGGCAATCCCGCCTCCAAGGGCTATCGAATGCGGATTGTATCTGTCTTCTGACGGGATAGACCTGAAATTGTTTTTAAGAGATATATTTCTTACCAGTACGGTGAGTATTGCAGAGGAAAAAGCGGAAACCAAGAATGCGGGGATTAAAAATCTGCTCATTTTCAAACCGCTAATAAATAATTAACTATTTTGACATAAACTTTTTTTCAGACTTTTGGTAAATCAGAAGGGCTGATATACAAAAATCGAACTAAGGAAAAGGGTAAAAATATTTCGCTGAATGTCAACAATCTTGCATTCAGCAGTACAATTTAGCTTAGGATATTATTATGAGAAAAACAATTCTTTTTGCTGCGAGCTTATTGTTATCAGTCTCGGGATTTGCCGCTGAGAAAAGCTGCCAGAATTCCGATTCAGAAGCGAAGTACATCTTTTACTTTATTGGCGACGGTATGGCCAGCACTCAGGTTTATGCGGCTGAAGCCATGGTAGAGAACGGGCGAATTGAAGATTCGACTGGCTCTAAGATGAAAAAGCTCGCCATGAGCAATCTCGAGGCAGCCGGGTCTCACAGGAATTACGCCTCAGACAGGCTTATTACAGATTCCGCAGCAGCGGGCACTGCCATGGCCTGCGGCGAGAAAACTTCGGTAGGAACAATCTCTATGGATTCCCGGCGTGAGAGGAAGCTGCCTTTAATTACAAACGCCCTCAGGGAAAAGGGACTGAAAATTGGCATTGTTTCTAGTGTATCAATAGACCACGCAACACCCGCATGCTTCTATGCAAACCAGCCCTCGAGAAACAGCTACTGGCACATAGCAAACCAGCTTTCTGAGAGCGGCTTTGAGTATTTCGCAGGAGGCGGGATGAAGGGGGCGAAGGTTAGAAACGGCAAGCGCGTTTATATGCCCGGAGAAAAAAAGGCATCGCCCGAGAACAACCCAGTGGAAAAGGCGCGCAAAGCAGGCTACAGTATCGCACACAGCAAAGCAGAGCTTAAGGCAGTGAACCCGGGGGAGAAGGTTTACGCATTCGAGCCGGACACCCTTGACGGAAGTATGGCAATGCCTTACGAGATCGACAGGCCTGAAGGAGCTATGTCTATAGCGGATTATACAAGAGAGGGGATTCGCCTTCTGGACAATCCGAGCGGTTTTTTTCTGATGGTTGAAGGCGGAAAGATAGACTGGTCCTGCCATGCCAACGACGGCTTTACAGCTCTCAGAGATGTGATTGCATTGGACGAGGCTGTTGGAGAGGCTGCTGAATTTATGAAAGCCCATCCGGAAGAAACGCTTATCGTTGTAACCGGAGACCACGAAACAGGCGGAATGACTATGGGCTGGGCAGGCACCGGCTATAAAACCGCTTGCAGCAGGCTTAATTCTCAAACCGCATCATACCAGAAGTTTAACAAAGCGTTCCTATCTGAACACAAGAGAAAAAGGCTCGAACAGACAGGCGGGAAGTGGGAAACTTCTCTTAATATGAACGCAGATATAAAGGAAGCTTTGAAGGAAGTATTCGGGCTGGCATATTCAGACCTTTCCGACTACGAAAAACAGAAGCTCGAAGATGCTTACGATGCCACAATGGGGAAAAGCAATCTGCACAGGCAGGAAGCCAGACTCCGCTACGGAGGATACAAGCCGCTCACGGTAGCGGTTACACATATGTTCAATCAGAAGGCAGGGCTCACATGGACGACATTCAGCCATACTGCAATCCCAGTTCCGATTTATGCATCCGGGGCCGGAGCAGAAAAGTTCGGCGAATATATGGACAACACCAACCTGCCCGTAAAGATTGCTGAAGCTGCGGGTATAGAAGATTTCCCTGCCGCAGAGAAAAAGATTACAAAACTGGCAAAATGATTCGCAGAAAGGTTTCCAGCCACTGAAATATCGGCATATAAAGGCCTTTACGGGCGGTATCTGTTGCGGTAATCGGCAGGATTCAGCCCCTTTACTGAGCGGAAAAAGGAGGCGATATGGTCTGAGCTTCCGAAACCCAGCATTTTTGAGATCTGAGTTATGTTCATATCCGAGTAGAGAAGGAGCTTTTCAATCTCGCCGACGCGTACATTTTTTATGTATCGGTATATGCTTGTTCCAAGATACAAATTAAACTTCATATAGAGGCTTCTCTTTGAAACAGCTGCAGCCTGAACAACATCGCAGACCTGCACAGGCCTCATTTTGTTATCCAGAATAAACCGAACTGCCAATGAAACGTCCGGATCGGGCACAGCAACCGCATCTGAAGAGGTTCTCTCCACTACCTTCATCGGCTCTATGATAATCGTTTTGGGATTTCTGTTTTCCGATTTGATCATATTGTCGAGGTGTCCGGCGGCCTCGAAGCCCGCCTTTTCCAGGGAAAGAGAAATGCTGGAGAGCTGAGGGTATGCGAGTTTGCAGATAAATTCATCATTATCAACTCCAAGCACAGCAATCTCGCTTGGAATTGTAATCCGTTCCTGCCTGCAGAGCGAAATAATCTGACTCGCCCTGTCGTCGTTGCACGCCATTACTGCAGCGGGCTTTTTGAGCTTGCGGAGCCAGTCTGCCAGGAAAAACTGCTCATTGTCCCAAAGCCGGCCGTCCTCGTCCTGAGGCTGAACGTAGTAAATCACCTCGCATCCGCTTGAAGCGGCCTTCGCCCTGAATCCTTCAAATCGTCTCTGAGACCAGTACATTCCGTCGAAGCCGGCAAAAGCCAGCCTTTTATGCCCTTTGCTAATAAAGTGTTCAGCTGCCATAACTCCGATTTGATAGTCATCTGTGAGAATAACAGACTTTCCCTCCTTGCCGCCGCTGTGGAAGCAGCTCTGAATTACAGGCAAATCAACCGGCAGTCTTCTTTCTTCATTCTCCCATGTTTCTCTTATAATAGCCCCGTCTGAGAGCCATTTGAGAGGCTGTGAGGTTTCCTTTGCGGGGTGTTCTCTGCCCAGATAAAACAGCGGCTCGAGCTGGATAGACCACGGCCCGTGAAGTGATGCATAGCGAGAGATGCCCCTCAAAAGACCTCTTCCGAATTCTCGTGAGGTTTCAAGCAAAAGGAGTATCTGCGGGCAGTGAAACATATCTATCCCCGATTTGAACAGCTAAAGCCTAATACTAAGCTTTTCTTTAAGTTTGGTCAAGCAGGTTTTCTGTTTTAGAAGGCTAAAGCAGGAAGGGCAAAGCCGGAATCTGCGGCCTTGCCCTTTTATATTTTTCATCTGGAAATAAGCTTTGATTACTCCGCAGGCAGGAGCTCAATTTCGGCTATTGAGCTGTACTGATCATCTGCAAAGCCTTCCTCTGATACTATCCTGAAATGCTTTGCCTTTACGGGTTTATCGAAGCTTACAGACTTTTCGTCCATATTCCTTTCGAAGCTTCCCTGCCATACCGGCTTGCCCCAGCTGCCGCTGAGCTTTGCATAAATACTGCATTTTTTGATCAGCCCGTTTTTGTTGCCGTCCTGACGAGGAAGGATTTTAAGGCCTTTCACCTTAGCGGGGTAATCTATCTTGAGATGTATCTCGTGGGGATGCGGTATCTTGCCTTGTCCCCAAGAGGTGTGCCAAATCGTGTTTGGATTCCCGTCAAGAACGTTTGCACCGCCTCTGCCAGAATGAGCGGAGTTTGTCTTTACAACCTCAGCTCCAGCCATGTCCATAAAGCCTGGCTCTCTGAAGAGCTTCTGGATCTGTTCTGCTGAGACGCTTGTATCAGGGGAGAACTTGTCCGAATTCATATACGAAAGCAGAGACGCCTTCAGCTGCCTGCTCGGAAGCCTCCGGAGCATATCTTCCTTCATATCGATGCTTACAGCGAGAAGGCTGCCCCCGCCCACTTTCGCCTCGAAAGCAAGCCCGAGCTTCTCAGGGGCAAACCAGTCCGGTACAACCTGAACGATTGGGTCGATACCGTCCGGGAGCCTTTCGAGCTTCATAGCTGCTGCGTGGCGAATCGGGTCAGACCACTGCCAATTGCTGTGGTATTCTGTTGGGAAATGCTTTAGAGCTGGGTGCTCGGGGTCGCAGAGTATGCCCAGCGTATGCGGGGCCTGCCCCTGTGTCCATGCGGTATTCCAGAAGATTGAGGAGAAGCCAAGCTCCACATCTGTTTTTACAAGGCTCGGGTCTATCTCCAGCAGAACATCTCCGCCTCTGCTGAGGTGCTTGAGAACTTCTGGATTAAGCGAGGAGGCTTCAAGAACCTTGCCCTTTTCCATATTAACTTCTTCCGGATAAACCCATATATCCCAGCTGTTTTTCGCATTGGTCTCTTCAATTTCAGTTTTGAGGGTGTATTTAGCGGGCGCGGGCAGACCGGAAAGCTCAAATGAGATATCTCCAAGGGTGTAAAGTCCGCCTGCGGGCATTGAATATTTCCACATAAGCCCCTTCTTAAAGACTTTACCATTCTGGTTTTCAAGGCTCCAGTGAAGCTTTGCATTATTGAGATTTTCAGGCCCGAAATGGCTTACATCAATCTGAGCGTTAAACGTGCCTGATGTAGTGAAGGTTCTTTTGGCCATTCTTGCAAGAGGGACAATCGCACCGGAAAATTGTTTGTACTCCTCTGGAGATACATAAGGCTTGCTGTCCCAGAACGGGTCCAAAACGCCTATCAGAGCCGTTCCCTGCCCGGGGAAATCGTGGAGGTCGAGAAGCTGGAAGCCTCCGAAACCTTCTGTTCTCAGGGCGGATTCTATATCTTCCTTGTAGCAGAGGGTTTGGAGCTTGCCAGAGGCCATCAGGAAATCTTCTGCCTGATCGAGCATACCCTTATCCTTGAGCAGATCCCTGAACACTTCGAAATTTTTCGGCTTGAGGTATCCGTCGTACTTTTTGATTTCATCGAAATTCGGATAAACGCACCACTGCCCTATCTCATGTGAGATAATCGGTGTATTGCTGTATTTGCTTACCGGCGAGGAATAGTCTGTCTGAGTTTCCGGCGGCTTGCTGTTTATGCGGCTGTTGAGCTCTTCGCCCCAGCCCTGAATACGCACGTTGTGATGGGTAACGTGGAACTGATTCTGCTCTATAACAGGCCAGCCTGCTGCGCTTGTAACAAGGCGTCTTGAATCTTTGTGTTTGTAATGATTCACCCAGTCTTTGAGGAACTTTCCGCCACGCTGAGGGCCTCCGGGTTCGTTGCCGTAGGCAAAGAGGACGAACGAGGGGTGGTTGCCGTATTCTTTGAGCACGGCATCTGCCTCATCGTATATCCATTCATCTATCGGCAGCCCCACTCCGAGCTTGGTGCTCTGATTTGCCCAAGACGAGCATTCCACCTGATAATAGAAGCCCAGCCTGTCTGCGGCCTCGAAAGCGGCCTCCGGCGGGCACCACGAATGAAAACGGATGTGGTTCAGACCGTGAGCCTTGCAGATTTTGATAATCCGCTCCCACTCATCCACGCTGGTTGGCGGGTAGCCTGTTTTCGGGAATATGCAGCATTCGAGGGTGCCGCGGAAGAATATATGCCTTCCGTTGAGGTAAAATTTGCTGCCTCTTGTTTCAATCTCACGCATACCGAAATGGTCATCAGCTTTTGAAATAAACTTGCCTGCTTTGAGCTCTGCTTCAACCCTGTAAAGGTTTGGACTGAATTCATCCCAGCGTTCTTCCAGACCGCTCAAGACAAATTCGGCCGAGGCTGTTTTGCCCTCGAGCTCAAGCTTTTTACTCTCCGAACAGGCAAGTTTATTATCGGAAAATGCTTTCACGATAAGCCTGGTTTCCCTGTTGCCGCCGTCATTGTTGTTTATTTTAATCTTCACTTTAGCTGAGCTGGCTTCAATATTCGGATAAACCTGCATATCATCAATGAATACCGGGTCTTCAGCGCAAAGCTTGAGACTGCCTACAATCCCGTTCCAGTTGGACTGGGTATGGTCTGTTACGCTGTGGGAATTGTGTCCCACATCCACAATCATCCTGTTGTCCACGCGGATTGTGATGCGGTGTCTGCCCGGGGTGAGCAGATCTGAGAGGTCGTATCTATGCGGGGTGGATAGGTAGTCGCAGCTGCCTGCCTTTTTGGAATCAACCCATACAGTTGTTTCCCAGTGCGGGCGTTCGAGGGTGAGAGTAATATGCTTTCCCTGCCAATCTTGGGGGATAGTAACTGTCTTCTGCTGCCAAGCGGGGCCTTTATAGTACTTATCGGGCTGGAGGAAGAACGGAAACTTGAAATTCTCTTCCGTGCGGTATGGCTCGTATTTAGGGGCATCCCAAACATCCTGCCTTACATCACCAACCCACTCGGTATCGGGGCCGGGTTCTTCTCCGTAGCCTTGGCTTTGAATTGCACCCGGGAGCCTGAGTGTGTCATCTCCGGGAAGTTCGCCTGAGAACCACTCTTTGGAAACGCCAACATCTTTTTCATCCAGAGAAAATCTCCACTGTCCGGATAAATCAATAGTCTGGGCGTTTATACACACAGCAGCCAGTAGAACTGCGGCAGCACTGTAAAACTTCATAAAAACCTCTCTTTAATTACTTTTGCATTAACGACTTCTGCTTCAGATTCTTTATTGTATCAATAAAGAGAGGGTTTTCTACGCAGTATTGTATAAAAAAACCGCAAATTTGCGCAAACTGTCTTCCAAACCTTCCGCTGGACGTACATTTCTGAGCGCAAAAGATTCTCAGGGCTGTATCGAAAAGGCAATTAAAGCCCCGCACCATCAATGAAGAGCAATCCGCAGCCCTGTATATTCAGGGCAGTGCATTGCATAACGTCAATTGCAGAATTTTCCGAGCCTATTCGTATGATGATGAGCCTGTAAGGCCTACGTAGGTTCTTGAACCTACAGCAAGCTCTTTAACGCCCTGAGGCCATATACTCACGGTAATCGAGCTTGAATCAAGCGACTCATCGACACTGTAGCCGAGGCTGTAGAGCAGTCTGCGGTATCTGCGGATAAGCACAATCTCGCTTCGAACGCTCTGTCCGAAATCGAAATCGTATTCCTGCGCAGCGGTTATTGTGTATCTGGGATTGAGCTTGTAGCTCATTGCGGTGCGGAAGGAATTCGAACCGTGTTCGTAGTAATAGTCCTGATTATTTGCAGGGGTTTTGTCTATGTCTGTGAGGATAATGTTTTTCAGGTGCCGGATTCCGAAATACCAGCTCAAATCCGGCCAGCAGTATCTTGCAAGCCCTGCATCAAAACGCTGGAGCTCGCTGGTCTCTAAGTCGTAGTTTGCGTAGCTGCTGAAGGCGAAGGTGTCCGAGATATTCCAGAGGTAATCAGCATCCACGGTATCTCTCTGGAGAGCGAAGTCTGCCGAGCCTGAACGCCTGTAGAAGGGTTCATAAGGGCTGCTGAAGATGTATCTGCCCGGGAGGATATTGTCCTGTTCGTCTCTATCGTCTGAGAGAAGAGTTGCGTTTACATCGAGCCTCATAAGGTCTTCAGTTCTCAGGTTTTCCTGAGAACCCCGCCTTGTCTGCCATCTCTGGGAGAGGCCGAGATTCAACATATTACGCATTTCCAGCCCGTCTTCATCGCTCTGGAATACTGCCGCCTCCATGTGCGGTCGGATGTAATGGCGTATTCCGTTAATATCCCAGAAATCGCTTTTCACGAACTGATCTGTCTTCCAGAACTGCGAGGATAGCCTTATTCCGGCCTCCCCGAGGAAAGCGCCGTTTTCAGGGTCGCTTATCTGGCTTCCGTCCAAATCGGTATCGAAGCCGGTATAGTCGTTATAGGCATACGTGCCTGCGGCATAGGGTACATACTTCGTTTTGCCCCAGATAAACGGATAGTCTATCTCGTGCCTTGTGCTTGCAGCAGAGAAGAAACCGCTGCCAACCACAGCAGAATCGCTGTCGTATCTCTGCCTTGCCCGAGAGAGGATGGTATCGCCGTAGTAGGTGAAATTATCATCAAGAATGCTCTGGCCGGTGCGATGGTATTCAAACGTTGGAAGCTCTTCGAGCTGGTTTTGGAAGTCATTCACGCGTACCTTCCCAAGCACAGAAAATGCCCTGTTGCCCGTGGAATTTTTGAGGTAGAGCACGCTCTCGGGCTCCTTATCAGTAAAACGTTCACGCCTGTAGAAGCTCTCGAGGAAGTTTCTGTCGGAGAGATAATTCAGCTCTGCTGAGAACTGCCATCCATCCTCGAGGTATTCTCTGTGCTGGAATTTGAATCTGCCTCGGAGCTCATCTTCCGGCTCGAGGTCTTTGCGCCAGAAACGGTCTCCCAATCTGTCCTCGCCTGTATCGTGGATTACGTATGATTCAATGCTGCCGAAATAGCTGTCCGATTCGTATTCTGCATCTATCCCGCCTGCGGGGCCGCGTTTGCTGTAGTAATCGAGATTCAGCGTGGTATCCAGCCCTTCGGGCTCTTTAAAACCAAGCACCCTTGATAGATACCAGTCTGTCTCGAGCGATGTCCCGAATGCAGTGGAATCGCCTATGTTAATACTCTTTACTGCTAGCTCCGGCCTTTCAAGCCCTGTAATCATTTGGTCTGTTTTCAGCAGGGTATTATCGTAGTATTTCAGAGAAACGTCTTTCAGCTCAGCGGAAAAGCCGCTGGATGAGGATTTGGCATCCACGTTTGAGTTGTCTGTTATAACAACCGAGGAGGCATTAACAGATAGCTGAGGCACTGCAAATTCATCGCTGGAAATCTCCACCCCTTTTGCAGTAAAAACGGAATCGCTCTTTTTCTCAAGCCTCTCAGCTCGTATGAAGATTGGGATATTTCGCTCAGGATCGTAGCGTGTCATCTCACTGTTTACCACAAGGGCCTGGGAATTGCGGAAATTGTAGTAGAGCCTGTCTGCCCGGATTGTGCGAAGGCCTTCGGTGAAAACAATATTGCCTTCGATGTACGCCGATTTGATATCGCCGGTAGCGAGGAGATCTTTTCTGCCTGTTTCCTCCGCTCCTGCCTTAACTTCTTCCTTCCCGAGAAACAGCACCGCCCTGTCCGCCTGGAACTCGAGTATCCTCCCTGAATCGTCCATCTTGCGCCAGATGTAGAATCTGCCCATAACGGTTATCACAGACTCACCTTCCGAAATCCTGCTTCTCTCTATTACAGGGGCAGGTTTCCAAAGGGCGGCAACATTTACAGGATAATCTTTCTCTTCCTGCTGTTTCGCAGATTCATCCGAACCTGCTGCGGCTTCAGCGCTCTTTTCGCTGGCTCTTGATTTCCCGAGAAGCCTTCCAATAATTGATCCGCCCTTACCCTGTTCTGAAGGCTGCCCGCTTGTTTTCGCTCTTTGAGGTCCTGGGGGAAGGGCTTCACGCTTTAGCTTCAAGCCTTCACGTCTGCCCTTTCCCGCCTCTGCAGCATTTCTGTAGAGAGCTATCTCAGACGCATTTACTTGCCTGCGCTTACTGCAATCGAGAAACACCTTTCCAGAAACGAAGAAATCAGCAATCATAGATTTGCCCCGCTCTACAAGGAAATTGTGCACATCTCCAATATTGTGTTTGCCTTCCCTGCCCGCCTTGATCTGGTCTTCAAGATAGCAGCGGAGCCTGTAGGAATGCGATTCCCTGCCGCGTACCAATTCAGTTTCTTTACGAACCCATACAACCGCCTTCTCGCTGTGGAAGGTGCTGGAGGAATATTCTAAATCGAAACCCTGCTCGAATATCAGTATCTGGTTTCCATCCTCTGTACGGCTCATCTTTACCGAATCAGAGGATATGTAAATATTCTGACCCGCATTTTCTATCTGCCCGTATGCCGAGCAGAATACGAGTAATGAAATTGTCAAAAGTCTCAAATGCAGCAACATATAACTCCTGCAGCTTATTTAACCTTTATAATACATTAACAAGCAGATTATATTTATAACCCGCTGAAAATTCCAACAAAAAACAGCTCAGTCAATTTATCGTATGCGGCAATATCTGCCGTCAAAGCAAAACTGGGCGTTCGTACTGATTGGCTCCAGCACTTGAATAATGCTTTTGAAAGAATTTGTCTAATTATTTCTGTTCAAAGACAGGGGAGAGGCACGAAAAACCACGAAGTGCAAGAAAGGCACGGAGATTTTTGTAGATTTATTTATAGCAAGGGCTTACATTCATAAAAATTATCTGTGCCATCCATGTGCAATCTGTGGATAAAAAACTTCAATGCGGAATAAGTCCGTTTCATCGTTTACCTGCCAAACTTCTTTGATTAAATCAAAACCATATCCCCTTCGTGTGTTTCGCGCTCTTAGTGGTAAAAAAACATAAAATCTGTGGATAATAAATTTCGCTGCGGCTTAATCAGGCGTTGTTTAGGCGTCCGTTCATAGCTATTTGCCGGAATGGTCCTGAGGCATCGTAGTACTGCTGCGATGTGTCGATTTTGTTGATCATCATCCCGGGCTTGTCGAATTGGAGCTGGGCTTCAATTTTGCCGTCCGGTCGAATAAAAGCGGACGGATACGGGCTTATCGGGGCGGATGAATTTGTCATACTCACCCAGAAGTAGTTCGTGGCCGCTCTGCACTGCATTGTCTGACGCATTATATCGGTGTGTACGGAGGCCTTCCGCTGCCGGGCATTGTAAAACGACTGGAATATACACTCCACGCCCATCGATTTTAGCTTTCGATACACCTCCGGGAATCTGAGATCGTAGCATACAAGCGAGGAGCATACCACTCCGTTAATCTCATACTTCACGTATTCTGTGCCGGGCTGGTAAAATTGAATGCCCTTTGGCGTGCAGAAACACTTATCATAAACGCTCAGTGTACAGCCGGCCTTATCAATCACGACAAGGCTGTTGAAGGGTTTCTCGCCGGTTTCATTCTGCCTGCTTGTTCCATAGATAACGTAAATTTCGTTTTCCTCTGCGGCCTTTGAAACCTTCTCAGCAGCCTCGCTGAGCAGAGCCCAGTCGAAATTTTTCCACGTTTTGAAATCTACGGAAGCATACCCGCTCAGGCAGCATTCGGGAAAATGCACAACATCACAGCTTTTCTCACCTGCCTTCCTGATAAACGAAACCATCCATTCCAAATTTGCGGAAATATCCGCAGATACAGGGAACTGACATGTTGCAGCTGTTATCACTCTTGCCATACAGCACCGCTCCGGCATCCTGCCGGCTTACTCCACAGTAACGCTCTTTGCGAGGTTGCGGGGCTTGTCCACATCCAGCCCGCGCAGAACTGCGCAGTGGTAGGCGAGAAGCTGAAGCGGAATCGCCGCAACGAGAGGCTCAAGGGCATCATCCACGTTCGGAATCCGGATCAGATAATCTGCGTATCTCTCTATCTCCTCATCGCCTTCGTTTGCAATAATGATGGTTTTCCCGCCCCTTGCACGCACTTCCTCAATATTGCTGATTATCTTGTCGTAGTTTGAGCAGCGCGTGGCGATGAATACAGCCGGCATACCGTCGTTTATAAGGGCGATAGGCCCGTGCTTCATCTCCGCTGCGGGGAGTCCTTCAGCGTGGATATAGCTTATCTCCTTGAGCTTCAGGGCGCCTTCGAGGGCTGTTGGATAGTTGTAGCCTCTGCCGAGGAAGAGCCAGTTTTCACGGTCGCCGCATTCCTTGGAGATATCCTTTATCATATCCGAATATTTGAGCACATCGTTTATGATGTTCGGTATTCTGTCGAGGTCTTTAATGAGCTGTTCGGTTCTTGAATTGTCCAGATGGCGTCTTCTGCCCAGCTCGATTGCCATCATAGTAAGCACGGCCACCTGCGCTGTGAAGGCCTTCGTGCTTGCAACGCCGATCTCCGGCCCAACCCTGAGGTAAACGCCTGCATCAGTTGTACGGGCGATCGTAGAGCCCACCACATTAACAACGCCGAGTACAGTAGCGCCTCGCTCCTTGCACATCTCAATAGCTGCGAGCGTATCGGCTGTCTCGCCGGACTGGCTTACCGCTATCACCACCGTTCCCTCCTCGATAATCGGATTTCTGTATCTCAGCTCGCTTGCATACTCCACTTCCACGGGGGTTCTCGCAAGCCTTTCAATGAGATACTCGCCCACTAAACACGCATGCCATGCTGTTCCACAGCCTGTAAGGATGAAGCGTTTGGCTGTTGTGAGATGGCGGGACAGGTTCTGAATTCCGCCTAAGATTATTTTATAGTTGTTCAAGTCCAGTCGGCCTTTCAGGCAGGTGGAAAGGGCGTCAGGCTGTTCGAATATTTCCTTGAGCATATAATGCTCGTAGCCGCCGAGTTCGATCTCTTCTATGGAGAAATCAATCTCCTTGAGCTCTCTTTCGATACGCTTGTTGTGTATGGTTTTGATGGTAACGTCGTCTTTTTCAACGATCGCCATCTCATCATCTTCAAGGTATATCACCTGCTTTGTATGCTCGACAATCGCAGAGGCATCCGAGGCTATAAGGTTCTCCCCGCTGCCCACCCCGATAAGCAGAGGCGAGCCCTTCTTCGCTGCAACAATTACATCTGGATAATCACTGCACATAACAGCAAGGCCGTATGTCCCGTAAACCTGATTGAGCGCCTTCTGCACAGACCACTCGAAGCAGTCCTGTTCGCAGTCGTGTTCCTGTTCGTAAAAGTAGCCGATAAGATTGGCTATCACCTCGGTATCGGTATCGCTCTTAAATTCACAGCCCTTCTCGATGAGAAATTTCTTCAAAGCGCCGTAATTTTCAATGATCCCGTTATGCACAACTGAAATTTTGCCCGAATAATCCATATGGGGGTGCGAGTTTACAGTGTTCGGCTCGCCGTGAGTAGCCCATCTTGTGTGGCCAATGCCCACAGTTTCGAGGGGATTATCCTGAGGCAGAGAATCGCTGAGCCCTGCAATTCGGCCTTTCTGCTTGGTTATTTTGATTTTCGTTCCGCCGTGCAGGCCGATTCCTGCTGAATCATAACCGCGGTATTCAAGCCTTTTAAGCCCGTCTATAAGAATCTGCTGGGCAGGCTTGCCGCCAATATATCCTACTATTCCGCACATATCTGTTTCCCGAAATAAAATGAACAAGTATTCATAACGCAGTAAGCATTATAATCATTAATGCGAAATTTCAATCCCTTAAAGTGATTCTCTAATCAATTCAGAAGTGTATAGCGAGCCATATCGTCTTCTCCTCGTGCGATGTATCCGCTACTCTGTGCCTTGAGCCTGCGGGAATAAAACAATAATCTCCCCGCTTAAGCCTTACCTGCCCTGCGTGCTGGAATTCAAGGACTCCCTCTCCCTTGAGCACAAAAACCCATTCGTTTTTCTCGCTGCAGAGCCATTTTCCTTCGGCTGTTTTATGCCCCTGGGAGATAATTCGCTCTATAGTAACGCCGGCTTTGGAGCACAGCTGGTCAAACTGCTCACCTTCCGGAAAGTCCTCCGGGAGGTTTTCAAATATATTCTCCGGCTGCAAGATTAAACCCTGTGCATTTGTGTGAAAATTTTCTCATCCTGACAGTTGATTCGAAGGTCGAGCTGCTGACCGACCTCTGCAAGACGCTGCTTTAATTCGCTCATAGCAGCCTTGCTGGAGGCCATATCGCAGGCCATTGTCATTACGAACAGTTCCTCGCTCATAATCTTCTGGTTTACGTCTATAATGTTCACGCCCAGCTCGGCAAGCTCCCTGCTTATGCGGGCGATAATCCCCACCTGATCCCTGCCGGTTACTGTGATTATGCAGATCCGTGAATGGTTTTCGTTTTTCATATCAATCCTCAGCTCAATTAGCTTTTCTTACCTGCCGCCGGGGCAAACCGCCCGGCTTTTATTCGTTGCAACTGAAATTATATCCGTTAATCTTTGCGGAAAAAGAACTTTCTCCGGCTGTTCGCTGAGAGATTTCAATATAGCTTATGGAATATCTCAAGAGTGAATTGAAAAAGCAGCGGGCAGATATATAATCATCGCTGGAAGGAATGATTATGATTATTTTAGCAGTAGATTACGGGCTCAAGCGAACGGGGCTGGCAGTTTGCGACAGGGATGAGATTATCTGCTCGCCTCTGGAAGTTGTGGAGCTCAAGGGCGAAGGGCTTGCTGAAAGAATAGCCCAAACAGCAGAAGAATACAATGCGGAAGCTCTTGTTTTCGGTCTTCCATACAATATGGACGGCTCGGAAGGACATCAGGCGAGAAAGGTGCGAAGCTTCGCAGAGAAGGCGGCAAGGCTGGCCGAACTGGAGGTTTACTTTCAGGATGAACGGCTCTCAAGCGAATTTGCCTCCGATATGCTCCGCCCTGCAGAGCTCACTCGAAAAAAGAAAAAGCAGAGGCTGGATGCGGTTGCTGCAGCGGCAATCCTCAAAGCCTTTATCGAAAAGAGAAAACTTGAAAAACAATGAAAAAAGCCGCAGAGAAAAGCTCCCTGCGGCCTTGTTTTTTAAGCATTCAGCATAAAATCATACGAGCTCAGGCACAGGGCCTGCAATTTCTTCGTAATCTTCGAAGGTGGACTTATCACCCTGAAGGATCTGCTCAGCAAGAGCCTTGATCACTGCTGCATTCCTGTTTATATATCTTTTTGCAATAACTGCCTTGCGTTTTTTCATACTTACAGTTTCGCCCTCTTTGGCGGTAGGAATCTCCATATCGGCCGCACCGCTCGCCTGACGGCAGAACAGATACCCGCAGATAATCTTAATCGCTATATCCACGATCCTGCGTCCGTAAAGGTCCATATATTCCATGCTCTGCTGCTTTATATGCTTTATACATTCATCCATCGTTTCCCTGTTCTGCTTGAGGATATCAAGCATTTCTTGAAGCTCGGGGTCGAACTGGAAGTCTGCAAGCTCTTCGATATATTTCTGGGCAGTTCCGTTGCAAACGCCGCGAACGCAGGCCACAATCTGAAGCTGCGTAGTACCTTCGTATATCGTTGTGATTCTCGCATCGCGGTAGTACTGCTCGGTGGGATAGTCCCGCATAAAGCCCGAGCCCGCAAGAACCTGAATCGAATCGTATGCCACCTTGTTTGACATCTCTGTTGAGAGATACTTGCTCATAGGCGTAAGCATAGCAGCGTAGCGTTTTATCATACGCAGCTGCTTTTTGGCATCTTTCTGCTCTTCTTTGCTGAAATCATCGCTCTCGGTTATTCTGGTGAGCCCGATTTCCATATCCACCACGCGGCAGGTTTCATAGAGCAGAGCCCTGCTCTCTTCCACGTCTATCTTCATCTCGACAACCATATCCCGAACTGCCGGAAGGTGTTCGATAGGCCCGCCGAACTGCTCTCTGCTCGCTGCATAATCTCTGGCAACGCGGTAAGCCGCTTCGCCTATCCCAACAGACTGAGCGGAAATCCCGATCCTGGCTCCGTTCATAAGAGCCATTACGTAAGTTACAAGTCCCCGGCGGGTTTCCCCTATAAGCTTGCACGGGGTGTTGTCGAAGTATATCTCGCAGGTTGGCGAGGCATGGATGCCCATCTTATCCTCTATCCTGCGGATTTTAACGGTAGGCCCGCTGTGGCAGACGAAGAGGCTCAGGCCAAGGCCGTCTTTGCGGTCGTGCTCGCTCCTTGCCATTACAAGAAGAACCTCGCCGCAGCCGTTGGTAATAAACCGCTTCACACCGTGAAGATACCACTGCCCGCTGGAATCCTGAAACGCCTTCACCTTGCAAACCTGCAAGTCTGAGCCGGCATCAGGCTCTGTCAGAACCATTGCTCCGGTTTTTCTGCCTGCTGCAAGGTCGTGCAGGTATTCCTGCTTAATCTCTTCAGAGGCGAATGAGTTTATAGTTTCGGCAATGCCCTGGAGCCCGAAAATATTCATCAGCGAGGCATCAGCTCGAGATATCATCTCGTTTGCAACCGAGAGAATCGTAGTTGGGAAATTCAGCCCGCCGAAACGGTAAGGCAGGGTCATCCCCATCACATCCGCCTTGGCGAGTTTATCGAGTATTTCATCCATCGCTTCAGGCCTCTCCACCCTTCCGTCTTCAGTGAGAGTGTTGCCCTGTCTGTCCATCTCTTCGCTTCTTGGAGCAATAAAATCTGAACAGAGCTGCCCGAGAGATTCCATTACCATATTGTAGTTCTGGATTGCCTCCTCGGCGCTGGCCGGGGCATAATCGAATTTGTCTGCGAATTTATACCCCTGCTCTGTGAGGCTGGATAAACCTCTCAGATCCATATTGTTTAATACAAAGCGAAGGTCGTCGTTATCTGTAAAAAAGTTGCCCATAATCTTTTCCTTATCTTTCTGTTCCGGCCTTTAAACCTTCTCTTTAACCGCCTTAATCATCTGCGGCACAACTTCGTTGAGATCCCCGCAGACCTTATAATGTGCCACGTCAAATATCGGTGCGTCTGGGTCGTTGTTCACAGCGATAATCTTCTTCGATTCGCTCATACCCGCCTGATGCTGTATAGCGCCGCTCAGGCCGATAGCTATATAGAGGCTCGGGCGAACGGTAGTTCCAGTCTGGCCTACCTGATAGTCCTTCCCGATATATCCGAGGTCCGCTGCTGCTCTTGTTGCTGCGGGCACGCCTCCGAGGGCGTTTGCAAGATCCCATATCATACGGAAGTTTTCCTTGCTGCCTACTCCTGCCCCGCCTGCTACAATAATTCTCGAAGCCTTCAGATTAACCGACTTCTCCCTGCGCACTTCCTCAATAATCTCAATCGGCAAATCTTCAGCTGAAAGGCTCACGCTTTCGTCAATCACCTCGCCTTTGCGTTTTGAATCCGGCTCGGGCATTGGCATAACGCCTTCACGAACGGTTGCCATCTGAGGCCAGCGGTCGTAGTTGATAATTGTTGCGATGATATTTCCGCCGAAAGCCGGACGAATCTGGAGGAGCAGATTTTCGTGCTTTTCGCCGGTCTTCTTTATCTCATGGTTTCCGATCTGCAGGTCAGTACAGTCTGCTGTGAGTCCTGCTTTCATCTTGCTGGCCACCCTCGGGGCAAGGTCCCTGCCTACAGGGGAAGCTCCGTAAAGGACAATCTGGGGCTTATGCTTCTCGATCAGTGCGCATAAAACTTTAGTGTATGAATTGGTCTGGTAGTGTTCAAGAAGGTTGTTTTCAACTGTATAAACCTTATCTGCGCCGTACTGTATGAGCTCCTCGCAGACAGATTTAATGCTGTCGCCTGCTATCACAGCCCCCACTTTCACTCCGAGTTTGTCTGCAAGCTCTCTGGCTCTTCCAAGCAGTTCGAAGGCTATATCCTCAACCTTCCCAAGATGCTGCTCGGCAAAAACCCAAACCTCGCCTTGTCTGTTTACTTCTATCATTTATATTTCCCTTGCAAATAAGCAGGCTTGAAGAAACAAGGCCTGCGTAAACATCATTTTTAATCAGCCTATTGTATGGTCTTCTATCAGCTCGTGCACCATATCATTGATGCCCTGAGCTGAAGAATCTACTTCTTTACTCTCTTTGGCAGTGAGCACAACGCTCATAATCCGATGCACTTTGGTGGGAGACCCGTCTCTGCCGCACCACTGCAAATCGGCCTGAACATCATCCAAATTAAGCTGCCCGATAAGAAGCCCCTTATTCTTCATTTCGCGGATGTCTTCATCGCTGCCGCCTTCTTTGCTTATCTCGGCAGGTGTCTTGGCATTCTTATACTTCATTATCCTTCTTGCAGCGCCTATTCTCGGCTCATTTGCCTGATCGGTAACGGTAAGAAGAACGGGCAGCTTGCAGGCTGTTCTCTGCCAGCCGTTGCCCATATTTCGCCTGCATACAATCCTGCTCGGGGTGAGCTCGTGAACCTCTTCTACATAAGTTATCTGCGGCATATCAAGCTTTTCGGCCATCTGAGGCCCAACTTGCGCAGTATCTCCGTCTATTGCCTGCCTTCCGCAGAGCACGAGGTCGCAGCCGATTTTTTCAGCAGCTCTTGTGAGTATGTAGCTGGTAGCGAGGGTATCGCTCGCAGCGCAGCGCCGGTCGGTAACCAGAACCGCATCATCAGCACCCATAAACAGAGCCTCTCGCAGAACCTCTGATGCCGAGGGCAGGCCCATCGTTACAGCGGTAACTGATCCGCCGTATTTTTCCTTTATCTCAAGGGCAAGCTCAAGGGCGTTGAGGTCTTCAGGATTGAAGATAGCCGGAAGCGCCCCGCGGTTGACCGTTCCGTCCTCGTTCATCGCTTCGCCCGTGATACGGCTGGTATCAGGGACTTGCTTAATAAGAACTATGCACTTATAAGCCACAAATTTTCTCCTAATATTATTAATTTCTGTTTTAACTCAGTGAAAATCCGTATCAGTCTATTAAAAAGCGGTTTGAAGTCAATATCTCCGAGGCTGCGCTGCAGGATAAAGGGCGAAAAAATTGGCCGCATTTTCATCAAAATTGACTTTTTAATTTTAACTGGTAGTATCTTGTTTCGGTAAAATTATTATTCATACTCTTAAAGGAAACCTGTGTATTCTAAAGACGTAAAAATCGCCAAAAAAGCAGCGACGCTTGCAGGGGACAAGGCCTTGAGCGAGCTTGCAAATATCAAAACGAGCTTCAAAAACGGCAGTGAAGTTGTAACGCAGGCAGACCCGCTCTGCCAGCAGATTATTATTGATGAGATAAAAAAACACTGCCCTGAAGACGGTATTGTAGCTGAAGAAGGCGAAAAGGGAAAAGTTCTTGTTTTGCCTCCGCAAGGCTCGCAGAGATGGTGGATAATCGACCCTATAGACGGGACGAATAATTACAGCAAAAAGATTATGCTTTTCAGTGTCTCAATTGCTCTTTTTGAAGACAGCATGCCGGTGGCGGGAGTGGTTTACTGCCCTGGCAGCGGCGAGATGTTTGAGGCAAGCCTAAACGGCGGGATGTTCCTTAACGGAATCAGAAGTTTCTGCAGCGAAGATCAAATCAAGCCTCAGTCTATGGTTGCTATTGACAGCGCTTGGCCGAATGGCATACCAGAAGGGATTATCGAGCTCTGCAAAAGCTGCAAACTCCGAAATTTCGGCTCAACAGCGCTACACCTTGCTTACGTGGCTTCGGGGTCTATGAATGCATGCATCGTAAACAAAAACAGAATATGGGATTTCGCCGCAGGGGCAATGCTGATTCAGGAAGCAGGAGGGAAAATCACCTATCAGGACGGAACAGATATAACACCTCTCAATCCTCAGGCCGCTTCGGAAAAGAATTTCGAACTTACAGCCTCAAATAATGTAGTACATAACATAGTATTAGATGCTTTAATAAGTTAAAACACTCCGGAACAGCTTTTAGCTTAGCTTCTTGCCCCTAAGCCTTTTTATGTTAAAATAAATGAAATAGGCAGCAGGAGATTGTTAAGCCTTATTAAGTTAGCCTTATGTTAGCTCATTATTAGCAAAGCTGACGTTAGGCTGACAAACAACTAATTTTTTCCTAATTAAACGCTTATAGAAGTTTGGTTTAATAGGGGCATAAAAATAAATTTTCGAGGGAAAAGAGATGGCCAGAATACTATATGGAGTGGCCGGTGAAGGCTTCGGCCACAGCAGCAGAGCACATATCACAGGCAAGATGCTCATAGAATCAGGGCATGAGGTTCTGTTTGCAGCTTCCAACAAATCTCTGGAATACCTTAACAGGTATTTCCCCGGGAGGGTATGCAAAATTCACGGCCTAACATTCCACTACGAAAATTCTACCGTGAATCTTCCCAAGACCTTCTTCTCGAATTTCTCTCAGCTTCCCGAAATGCTTGAAATTAACAATAAAACGTTCAACGGAGCGGTAAAAGATTTTGCTCCGGATGTAGTAATAACAGATTTCGACCCTTTCACCTCCAACTGGGCCTGCAAAAACGAGGTGCCCTGCATAAGCATAGACCACGAACATCTGATGTGCAAATTTGAATTCGACCGTCCTGAAACAGGCTGGTTCGAGAGGCTTATGAGCGATACTGTAACGAAAATCTATCTAAAGGACATATCGGCGTATATAGTTTTGAACTTCTTTAATGCCCATCCGCTTGCAGATAACGCCCATCTCGCTCCGCCTGTGATACGGGATGAGGCAGCAAAGCACAAGCCCACCAGCGAGGACGACCACGTAATATGTTATGCAACTACAGAGAGCTGTCTTGATGATTTCTACAGGGTTTTCAAGAAATTCCCGCAGCAGAAGTTCCTCCTTTACGGATTTGGAATTGAAGGGGTAGAAGGGAACTGCATATTCAGGCAGCGAAACACCGAAGAATTCCTCAGAGACCTTGCAAGCTGCAGGGGCGTAATCGCCTCGGGCGGTTTCTCGCTTATAAGCGAATGCCTGCATTTCAAAAAGAGGATGCTGGTTAAGCCGATTCATAATCAGGTTGAACAGATGATAAACGCCTACCACATCGACAGAATGGGGGCAGGGGCGTATGTGGATAAGATTGACGAAAATGTATTGGACAACTACCTTGAATGGCTCAAGGAAACGCCTTCATTCGGGCATAAGGATATGCTCCGCCCGAACAACGACGCATATTTCAGCATTCTGGCCGGCGTGCTGGCCGATGTTACAGGCGGAAAGGCAAGGTTGCCAAAATACGAAAGAAGTGTTGAGCTCTAAGGCCTATGAAAAAATTTAGAAAAAGAGATGTCCCGCTTTACATAGTCAGTGATCTTCATATCGGCTCGGGCAAGAGCAGAGACAACTTCTCCTGTCCGGATAAGCTTTCTGAATTTCACCGCTTTCTCAATGAAGTTGACAAAGAGAACGGCCAGATTATCATCCTCGGAGATTTTATGGATCTCTGGAGATTCAGCTTCAAGAGCATAATCAGAAAACACGACGAGCTGATCTCCCGCCTCGGCGAGATGGACTGCTATCTCATCCCGGGCAACCACGACCTCTCACTGAACAACCCTGAATACCACGGAAGCAAATATCCGCTGTTTAACAACATCACTTATCCGTTCTCAATGAAAATCGGCGATAGAGATATCGCCTTCTGGCACGGCCACGAGATGGATATGCTCAACAAATACATCAGACCGTCTTTCGGGAAAACGCTCGGGCATTCTGTGCTGCCGGTGGAATATTTTGCTAAAGGGCAAATTTTCAATTCAGATGTGCTTGTGGAAGGATTCTTAAAGTTTGAAGCGTTTGTGCTGGCAATATGGAATACGGTAGTGGATACGTTTATTGATGCGGAAACCGGACTGGAAAAGATCTCGCCGGATATCATTTTCAATCTCCTTGCTAGAAAACACAACGCAAAAAGAATTAGAAAATTTGAGCATCAGTCTTCACAGCAGGGCAAAACTGTGATCTCAGCACATACACATCAGGCGGGAATGTTCGGCAACTGGTATTTCAACAGCGGCTCTTGGACAACATCAAAATCTGATTTTCTGAAAATATGGCCGACAGGTGTTGTCGATGTGCTCAAATGGGACAGCGGCTCGCAGGCTGTAAACAACAGAATCCTAGCATAAAAAAAACCCCAAAAAATTCACCCCCCCCCCAAATCGCTCTGGGCTTTGAGCAAAGGTCATTTTGCATTTTAACCAAAATTCAGCAAAACAGATTGACATTTGACCCGCTTTCTATATATTTATCCATCTGCTCGAATGCGGGTGTAGCTCAATGGTAGAGCCCCAGCCTTCCAAGCTGGCTATGTGGGTTCGATTCCCATCACCCGCTTTTAAACAAATCTCCCGTCTGTGGAACACGCAGGCGGGTTATTTTATTTACTCACAAGCACTTATGAAACATATCCGCCATTTCAATCCCCGCCCTTGAATATGAAATTCAAAACATTAAAACAAAAAAAATCGTGCAATCGTACAGTTTATGTGGATTAAAGCCATTAGATTCGTGTAATAGTCGGATTGAATGCCGGCTTAGTTCAGAGTGCAGATTCTAAAGCTTATACTAATTCTTATTCTGAACCGTATACTAAAGCGTATATGCAGGGTAATGAACAGAGTTGCAATTAATTACAAACAGCGATTGATATAATATCTAAGTACTCTCAAAATAACGCTTTATGCGAGAAAATGCTTCGCAGTGCGTTTGCCTGCAAAAGTGGAAAAATGGGCCGTGCAGGACTTGAACCTGCGACCCCCTGCTTGTAAGGCAGGTGCTCTAGCCAACTGAGCTAACAGCCCTTTGAGAGAGAGGTATAATATGGAAAGCTTTGAAAGAGTCAACTTTTTTTTTGGGAAAGTTTGCCCTATTCGAGAATTTTTCTAATCTTGAAGCTCTTAATCTGGCAAGCTCCCGTCATGCAAGGGTTTAAGAGGAGTTTACATCTGAATCTCGCACAGGGCAAGAGAATAAGGCGGAAGCGAATAATATACTGAATTTGCCGCTTGCAATATTTCCGCTGTTTGAAGGGATGAGCTGTCTCTGGATACATCGCCGTCCTGAGCCTTGAGCAACTTCACATTCGCCGATTGTATGGGCGAGCTGTTTTCGATAAGCACCTTTTTCTCCGAGGCGGTTTTATTGAGCAGAACATTGAAGAGCTTGCTTTCATCTTCACTGAAGGCAGAGATGCACGGAAGAGCCGAATCGGACGAATCAGATTCCAGAAGCATCTTGCCTAAAACATTATTGAAAAACTTCATCGCCTTGAGAACAGGTCTCGGCTGGAGGGTATCGGGGTCTATAAATGCCCTGTCGCCCTGCACAGCAGCCCAAGAGCCCGGCCATCTTGTAGCCATAAACACATTGCCCTTAATAAACTGCATCATCATCTCGCTTTGAATAAGTGCGGCCTGATAATGAGATCTTTCGATTCTGTTCCATAGAGGCCCGGCATTCCATTCTGAGATTATAACGTCTATCCCATACTCAGAATACCGGCTGCGGAAATTGTTTATCTCCTGGTTATAGGGCAGATGTTCGCCCGCCCATTGGGTGTGCTCTGCAGTAATTGGAACATCATTAATGAAATTCTCCCACGTAGCAAGGTCTTCTGCCGGCGAATCCTTATCGCCCCATCTCCAGTAGCAGTGGAGGTCTGCGTAGTCAACGTTGTGCCCTGCAAGCTCGAAAAATTCGTCCCATCTGGGAGCCGAATAAGGGGTATTGAAATGGTTAGACGTGTTTACGATAATCTCAATAGTAGGGTCTATCTGCTTCATGGCGGGAACGAACATATTAACAATATCTGCTAGCTCTTGAGCTGTCATATCGAATGGCTCGTTGCCTATTCGCCAGTATTTGATGTTATAACTGCTGTTTTTGCAGTGCTGCACAAGAGCAAGCGTTTCGTCCAATGAATCCTGAATCCGGTTGTATCTCCAGCCGGACTGGAAATTTATCGTAATAAAAGGCTCTGCATCCAGCACATAGCACCAGTACCGATAATCATCAATATCCATGGTATGCTCAGACTGGCAAACGCTTTTATCCTCAAAGTAGTAAAATGAATCCGGATCGGTCTCCCAAGAATCTCTCCAAACAGGTGCGCCGGGGCATTCCTGCCAGTGCCAGCCGGCCTTTGCTGTATCCGGATATCGCAGCACCTCAGCACCCAGCTCGGAAATCCGCTGAGGGATAATCCCGTCTGACCAGCGCTGGTCATTATCGTAGCAGGTGTTCACGCAAGTCCCGTTGAGGTATGGGCTTATCTGATGGAGCTGATTATCTTTATCCAGCGTAATTTCTACATCCGATTTCAGGCTCAGCCAGCTCTCAGCAAGCTGCTTTAAGTCTTGAGCTGTAATACTCCCTGAGGCTTCCAAGTCAGCAGTTTCGGAGAAATTATCGTTATCGTAATCTGCAAGCCAGCATTCGCCTAAATCTGAAAAATCTTCTAAATTAACAGCAAAATCCGCATTCAGATCCGATGGGAAAGTGTTGATGCTCGTATCGATTATTGTTTTGCCGTTTTCAAGACGAACCTGCACCTCGGCAAGCGGATGGCCTCCATAGGCCGTGATAAAGCCCTCAGCCTTGAGCTGATTTGCCAAATTCTGCTGATCAGCGTTTATTGTAAGACTGCCTCCTGCAATATTTATCCTGCCCGAGCTGAGCTGTGAATTATCCACCCTGAGCCAGTTCACCTCTACCGCAGAATCTGCAATAAAAAGATGTCCTGAAGCCTGAGCATCATTTTCGCTTCTGGCAATCCAAAAGGTGCTTCTTATTCTAACTGAAGAGCCGTTTTTAACAATCATCCTTCCCGTTTGAGAATTACCGATGTAAAATTTGCCTGCTGCATTGAGTGTGCTGTCTGAAAGCACAAGCTCGGCGGTTCCGCCTGCCCAGCTTCCTGCGCCTCCCCAGCCGTTAATTTGCAGTGAAGCTGAATTCAGCTGCATTTTGCCATTCTTGAACTTGAAAGCATTGCAGCAGAGCTCATCTCCGGGTTCTGTTACAGGGCTGGCTGAACCGGCCTGCACATCAATTGAAATATCCTCGCTGCAAATCGGGACGCTGTTTTGTCCCCAGTTTGCGGGGGTTGTCCATTTATGTCCGCTGCCGCTGTCAGACCACCAGTTATCTGCCAATCCGCCGGCAGGTAAAACCCAAAAGAAAAATGAAATAAAAAATATAAATCCGGCACTCTGTTTTTTCATAAAAACCCTGAATTAAACGTGAAGCCAGTAATTAATACAAAAAACCTGCACGCCCTGTTTGAAGAAGCGTGCAAGTTTATAAATCAAAATTTGGTTATTTAATCAGTCTTCAAACGGCCAGAGTTTTTCTTCAATCCAGCAGCCGAACATATTGCTCAAATCTGTCAGGTCAACTGAATTGTCGTGGTTTTTATCCGCCCAAGAACGAACAGACTGATATACCGAGCTCACTTTTGCAAGATACAGAATTTCCTCATGGCTCAGCGCCCGGTTATAGAATCTCAGATCATCTATCCTGCCGCTCCAGCCGGGAATAAGCTCCCAGTTTGTAACATCAATCGGGGTCAGCGGGAAGTAGGCCTGCCTTGCCATCATCTCGCCGTTTCTGTATATAAACATCTCGCCAAGATCAGCATTTTTCACAAAGGCATAATGATTCCAGCTTCCCTGCCAGTCTTCAGGGCCTGCCCAGCCCCAATTGAGCTTGTCGGAGTTCAGGGCAAACTCAACTATATTACCTTCCTTCTGATAAGGCCCAGGCAGAAAAACCCCGCCTGCCCAGCTCGGATTCCTGAACTTCATAAGATTATTGGCCGATGTCCGGGCTCCTGTATTCCCGTTTACCCAGAGCGAAACAGTAACTTCATCTGTTCCTGCAGCGTTTGGGTCTGAGAGTCTTTCGGGAACTAATGCCTCTCCGGGGAATTGGAACCATCCGCTTGAAATTGCAGAAAGATCCAAACAGCCCCCTTCCCGGCCGCTTTCCGGGTTCCAAGCACCAGCTGGCATACTTGTGCCTTTGAATTCTCCGTCTAGCTGATTTGCTGAGGAATCAGAAACGATTTCGCCTTCTGTTTCGTTAAACTTGTATCTTGCTGTAAGACCTGCCGGCTCGCTTTCAGAAGCTGTTACGATCTGCCCTGTCATTCCCCAGTCGTTAGCAATTACTGAATAATCGCCAAGGTCTGCGATGCAGTCTGTCCCGCGGAAATCTCCAAGGGCGTATCTGCCAACGCAGCGTTTGGGGTAAACTTGCAGGTCATCAAGGAATATGCTTCCCTCGCCGCATCCGGTGGCATCAATACCGAGAGTAACGGTTTGAACATCTGTGATATCAACGCCTTCATTTGCAAAGTCAGAGAGCTTTGCATCAAATCCTTTCCACTGATTTGCCCTGTCTGCGAGCGATGGGCTGTAATGAACTGTTGCTGAGTTGGAGCTGCTGTCTGTTAGAGTTGTTGAAAGCTGAGCGTTCATAGGCAGCTCGCCAAAGAAGCTTACAGTTATCACTTCACCCTCTCCGAAGGAAAGGCTGCTGAAAGGCAGAACTCTGGATGTCTCAGCGATGCCGTTATTGTACTTCAGCTCAATTGACTGCTGGTTTTCTGCAATTACAGAATTAGGGTCTGGGCTGCCAGTCCATACATCTCCCACGGGCGAGCCCTCGTCGTAGCTCTCGAAGTCATCGATAAGATTTGATTCAGGAGTGCTGAAGCTCCATACATCCCCCTTCCAAACTTCAGAGGTGTCAGTGTTCACTGAATCCACTCTCCAGAAGTATTCTTCATCAAGGCTCAGGCCGGACATAGGCCCGTAAGAATAAACAAGATTTGGGTCTGAGTCTGGAGTTTCGAATCTTCCCTGATAAATGTCCATACTTGAAGGGGTGGCCGCAAATACGTCTTCGTAGTCTGTTCCGAAGTAAACGTCGTGATGTGTTTCGAATTCTCCCGGCTGCCAGTAAAGGGTTAACGGTGAGGTGTAGCTGGAAAGCAGTTTGGTATCAGCAGGAAGAGGATTGAATACATTCTCCTCAGGCAGCATTGAAGCGGTAATCACAGTGTATGTCCCGTTTTCCACTATGCTGATAGACCCTCTCGGATCGCCGCCGTAAGCTGTGAGCAGGCCGTCTTCTATATACTGCTCGAACTTGCTCTTTTTGTAGCCTGAAATTTGAAGCGTGCCTCCGGTGACATCCACTGTCCCGCCGTCCTGAATGACGATATCATCCGCTGTTACTGTGCCTCCGTATGCGTTGAGCTCTGCGGTGCCTCCCGAGCTGCTCCAGTCGCCCGGGACATAAAGACTCCAGTTTACCTCAACTGTTCCGGAATTAACATTCAGCACGCCTCTTGTATCGGCGGACCGGCCAAGGAACAGGGCTTTCTCTGCGATGAATGAACCCCCTTGGCTGACTTCGATAGTCCCGTCTGCATCGCTTCCCCAGTTGCCGGCAGTTACGTTGTCGTATGCCTTCAAGCTGCCCTTTACTACAAGATAACTCGGCCCCCAGTTTTTCCCGACTAACAAACTTCCGCATTCGAAATCGCCTTCCGGACTCACTTGAGCCCTTGTTTCCCAGCCGGATTTATTTATTTCCACGGCAGCAGATGAAAAGTCGGGGACTGTGCTTTGCCCCCAGTTATTCGCATTGCCCCAAGACCAGTCATTGTACTCTGCATTAGTCCACCAGTTGGCCGCATGAACGCTCAAGGCAAAGCAAACAAGCAATGAAAAACTCAAAAAACGTTTCATAATATTACTCCTTAAAAAACATTAAATTAAAGATATATCTTAATATTATACCGCCTTAGTGTGCTTTTAAGCACTGATTTGTTTTTGCTTTCTGCCAATATGTAAATAAATTCGCTTTCAATTATGATTAAAAACTGTCTTCAGCTGTTCAGCAGATAGCTTTTTCTCCGGAGCAAAATTTTCGCTCTGCATATAGTTGAAGATGCTTCTCTTCAGCTGCCTTGCCACAGGCCTTTGCTCAAGTTCGGAGTTTATATCCATGCAGCATACCAGCACACTGCCTTTTCCTATTTGAGCCTCAAACAGCAGCCCGAGCTTTCTGTTTCTGTGCCAGTCGTCTATCATCTGGATTGTCGGGAGGAAATCTTGAGGAAGGCCGCTGAGAATCATCGGCTCGCAGTCATTCATCAATTCCCACCACTGCCAGTTTGTATGCATGTCTGTGGGAAAATCATTAAAGACAGGATGTTCCGGTCTGCAGAGCATTCCCATTGTGTCTGATTCCCCGCCGTCTGTCCAAGGGCAGTTCCAGTATATGCTCGGGAAGCACGGTTTCACATCGCCCTTGATATAATCTTTCTTCGCAAGCAGAAGCAGTTTTCCGCCTTCAAGCAGATAGTCCAAATTATCCGAATCAAGCCTGTTCGTTATTTTGAAATCTTCCGCTTCGGGGATTTGCGGGTTTTCAGGATAAACCCAGAAATCCCAGTTATTGCTTGCCTCAGCTTCAGGTATTCTAACGCAGATATTGTATTTTGCGGGGGCTTTCAGGCTGGAAAGATCAAGCCTTACTCTCCCAGCCCAGTGGCCATTGCCAACCGGCAGGTCAACCTCCTGACACTCTCCGCTTTTGACCATATCGCCCGATTCATTATTTATTTCCCATTTAAGCCGGGTGCTGGATATTGGGTTAGGGCTGAAGTTTGCAGCCTCAAGCTTTGCATCAAATTTTTCTCCCGTTGTGAACACCCGCTTTTCCATTCTCAGAAGCGGAACAACCGGCGAGCAGAATTTTCGGAATTCTTTTCCGCTGACATAGCCTTTGGAATCCCAGAAACCGTCGAGAATGCCCACTAACGCCGTGCCCTGGCCGAGGAAATCGTGAATATCCAGAAGCTGGAAGCCCCCGAAATCTTTAGTTCTAAGGCCTGCTTCGATCTCTTCCTTAAACTGCTTAACCTGCCACTTTCCTGAGGCTTGAACAAAATCATCATTCAGCTCAAGCATACCGCTCTGTTTGAGCTGGTCTCGAGCGATAATCAAATAGCCCGGCGTAAGGCTGCCGGTGAATTTATCGATGTCATCCACATCAGGATAGCTGCACCTCTGGACAGTTTCATGCTGAATAAGCGGTTTGGGATAGAGCGAGGCGATAGTGCTGTAGTCCAGATTGGTATCGGGTTTTCTTGAGGTGAAAAAGCTCGACCCGGGAAGCGGAGGCCAGCCGCACTGGTATCTGATTCGGAATCGCCGCAGTTCTTCAAGTTCTTGCCATCCGCCTGTGCTTACCGATTTGCCTATATAGTAATCAGTATTATCTGAGTTGAATCCGTTGGCATAACCGGTATATAGCCGTCTGCTGTCTTTACGCTTAGACTCCTCCATCAGCTCTTCCATTATCTCTGCCTTCATCCAGCCCTCATTGCCAACCCCGTAAAAAGTGAATGAGGCGTGATTGCCGTATTCCTTGAGGATCCTTTCCCATTCGGCTTTGATATAAGCTGCTATGTCTGAATCTCTTCTTTTTATCCCTGCCCAGATATTGCATTCGGGCTGGAGGTATATCCCCGCACGGTCTGCCGCCTTGAAAGCTGCTTCAGGAGGGCACCAAGAATGAAATCTTATATGATTGAGGCCGTAGCTTTTGCATTGAGCCATAATCTTATTCCAGTACTCAATATCCATAGACGGATACCCTGTTTTCGGGAAGATGCAGCATTCAAGAGTTCCTCGAAGGAAGGTCTTTCTCCCGTTAACGAGGAAACTGCTTCCCTCTGTCTCGATTTTTCTCATCCCGAAAACAACTGTATCGGTTATTTCTCGACGGCTTTCAAATTTGAGGCTCAATTTCATTCTGTAAAGACTCGGGCTGAATTCATCCCAGAGCAAAACCTCTTCACCCATCGGGAAGCTTACGGTAATCTCCGGATTTATACTGCCTGCGTTTACAGGGAATGAATGCTGGCCTGTCTTATGTTTTTTTCCTGTATTGAAAGATGATGCGCTGATTTTCAGTTTGCCATACTCGGATTCCTCAATGCCTGAGACTTTAAGCTTAACCTTGGCGGATTTGTCTTCAACATTCGGATAAACCTGCAAGTCGCTTATCCTCAGCTCCGGCTTGGCAGAAAGCTCAATAGACCCGATAATCCCGTTCCAGGGGGTTTGGGTGTGATTTGTGATTGAATGGGAGTTTTTGCCTATTGGGTAGAGCATCCTGTTATCAACTGCTATAGTAATCTGATGCCTTCCTGGGCTCAATTGCTTTGTGCAGTTGTACTTATGGCTCGCTGCAAGGCTGTCGAACTGGCCGAGCTTCTCAGAATCAATCCATACATGAGAGCGCCAGTGTACCCTTTCGAGATTGAGGAAAATCTCTTTATCTGCCCAGCTCTCGGGGATATCAACCTCTCTTTTGAACCAAGCCAGCCCCATGTAATGGCGGTCTGGATTGAGGAAATACGGGATCACAATATTCCCCGGCTCGGAATATGCCTCATACATCGGATCGTCCGGCCATTTGGGGTAATTCTCGAAATTTACAGATTTGCGCCAGACGAAATCGGTGTCTAAACTGATCTGCTCGCCGTAACCCTGCTCCTGAATAGAGCCGGGCAGATGGATTTTCCCTTCAAAGCTTTGATTAAACCAATTTTGTTCTCGGCCTTCATCCTGAGGGTCTAATTTGAACTGCCACTTCCCGCTTAAGTCGATAGAAGATGCTAAAACTGAAGAAGTTAGCAACAGGGTTGTTAGAATTGAAAAAGTCTTTAAACGCATACTTGTCTCTCAATAATTGCTTATTATAAGTGTGTATATAAACACACCATCTTTCTTTATAACACATTTTCTGAAACTGACAACGCAAATATGTATAAAAACACCGCAATTTTGTGCAACTTCACAAGCTGACTGGTCATCAGAACAGCCTTAAAGAGAGACAGTAAGTTGAGACAGTTAGCGGAATCTGTTATTTTCCGGCCTCTAAAACCGCTTCAAAAGCGGGTTTGGGCTTGCAGTTTCTATTGAAAAGAAGCGGATAATCCGTTCTGCCCCGCACAGGCCAGTTGTTACGCCATGAGCAGCCGTCGTGTACTCCCCAGAAAGTTATCCGGCTGAGCTTCCCCGAATTCCGGCTGAACAGTACGAAAAGCTGCTTATACCGCTTCGCGAGCTTTCTGTGCATATTTGCAGGCAGGCCGTTCGGGAAGGGATTGATCTCATTTCTCAGCTCATAATTTTGGCTTATATCTGCGCCTCTATGCTCCCAAGCGCTCGGCAGTACAGTCAAATCCAGCTCTGTAATCATAACCTTCAGCCCGAGGTTCGAAAAGGCATCAATGCTTTTTTGGATTTCAGCAGAAGGTGGATGGCTGAGCCCCCAGTGCCCCTGTATGCCGATGCCGTCTATTCGAATGCCCTTGCTTTGCAGCTTCTTTGCAAGCTCTGCGGCGGCCTTTCTCTTTTTGCCTCGATACATATTATAATCATTGTAATACAGCTCCGCCTCGGGCGCTGCCTGATGAGCATATTCAAATGCCTTGGCGATATAATCATCGCCTATAATCTCACGCCATTTCGTATTTCTGAGCGAGCCGTTATCCTCAATCGCCTCGTTCACGACATCCCAGCCATGCACTTTCCCCTTATACCTGCCTGCAGCCTTGAATATATGCTCCTTCATCCTTTTGAGCAGTTCTTCGCGGCTAACCTCGCTTCCATCTGCATTTTTGAACACCCAGTCCGGCGTCTGATTATGCCAGATTAGCGTATGGCCCACAACGAACATCGAATTTTCAGCCCCGATGGATGCGTATTTATCTGCCGGCTCAAAATTGTACTCATCAGGCTCCGGATGTATGCTGCTCCATTTCATCACATTCTCAGGCGTGATGGAATTGAATTGTTCGCGAAGAAGGCTTACTGCTTTTGGGGAGCGGCCGTAAATCTGGCTTCTGTTTACAGTAGCGCCGATATGAAAATCATCTTTGAAAACGTCTTTCAGACTTGTTAAAGAATTTTCCTCAGCTGCAAAGCATAAAGATACTGCTGCAAATAATGCTGCAAACCACAATCTCATAAATTCTCCCTTAATTCAAACCGCAGGAATTTTACCGCTGCACGATGATATTCAAATTTGATTTAATTTGCAAATACCATCTAACGGCTCTTCTGCATTTAGGCGAATTTATTCGGTTTCGATTTTGGCTTCGAGGATTCCTGCGCAGGAGGTCTTTTTCGGGTTTACCACAATCCTCATTGCCTCGCACTCTTTTACCTCTGCTGGATGGACTGTGTTGAATGAATCCTCAATCACGCTGTAGGAATCTGTCAGGTACGGCTCCATCTTCTCCCAGCTTCCGCTGATTTTTCGCTCGATATGCCAGCTTGCAGGAAGCTGCACGCCGCCGCCGCCGTTGTAGAAATAAAGCCCAGCAGACGAAACTTTCTGGGTCTCATCGAAGCTGTAGGTGATTGTCTGGGACTTACCCCTTCTCGGCCAGCTCGTCCAGCGCGGGATGCTTCTGTCGCTTGAAGACTCTGGAATCTTCCCGTCGCTAACAGCTTCCGCTTCATCTCCGCGATACGTATAGCTCGCTTCGATAATGCCCATATTGCTTATAAAGGCGTTTTCGCTCATTGCGGCCTTCCTTGCTCCCTGCTTGGTCTGGGCGAACCATACAGTCATACTCGTTCTCGGATTGCGGTTGTTCCAAACGTTGTAAGGAGTAAGCACCACCTGCCTGATATCAGGGCTATTGTATTTGCGAGCAGGCAAGACGATCTTCTTATTGCCCGCAAGCATTCCGTTTTTAATCTCAAGCACCTTCCCGGCAGCGCTGGTTTGGGTCAGATAGAAATTCTGAACCTTGCCTTTGCCGTTATCCGGCTCTTCGGCGCAGTAAACTATCGGGCCGCGCTCCACGGCCGCCTTGCCGATATTCGCTTCCACCTTATCTATGCAGTCAACGTATCGCACGGGCATATCCATAAACAGCTCCACGCTGTCTCCCCTTTGCCATTTGCGCTTTATAACTGCATATCCCTTCTGCATTTCCGGCTCAATTACCCTGCCGTTTACTGATATATTCCAGCTTGGCTTGATATTGTCTATGTAGCTGTAGAGTCCGCCCGGGGCGGGCTTGTTTCTGCACCAGCCCGGGATGCGAACCATAAGCCTGAATTCTCTCTGCTGCTCCGGCGAAACCTCTATCTCCACTTCGCCGTTCCATGGGTATTCTGTTTTCTGCTTCAGCTCCACATCCACTGAATCAAGCGATACATTCGCATCGCTCTTGCCAAACAGATTCACATACAAATCATCGTTTCGCACTGCATATACATACCCGGGGACTGATGCCATAAAGCGGGTTATGTTTGTAGGGCAGCATGCGCAGCCGAACCAAGGCGAACGGGAGTAGCTGCCCTGCGATTCGAGCGGGTTTGGATAGAAGAATTCGTCGCCGTCAAGCGATACCCCGCTCACTGTACTGTTGTACAGCGTTCGCTCAAGCACGTCTATATATTTCGAATCTCCGTGCAGGAGGAACATCCTGTGATTGAGCATTACAAACGCCACCTGCGCGCAGGTTTCGCAGTACGCGCTTTCGTTGGGCAGTTCGTAGTTATCGCCGTAGGCCTCGCCGGCGTGCCTTGCGCCAACGCCGCCGGTAATGTAATACTTTTTGCCTACTATATTATTCCAGATGGCGTCGATAGCACCAATGTATTCTTTGCTTCCTGTCATTGCAGCGATATCGGCCATACCGCTGTACATATAATTCGCCCGAACGGCATGACCTACAGCCTCCTTCTGCTCGGTAACGGGCTTATGCGCCTGTCGGTACTCCGAATGGGAGCCCGGGCTGCTCTGCTCGCCGCGGCGTTCAAGGAATTCCTCGGCCATCTTGAGATAGCGCTCATTCCCAGTAACGCGGTACAGCCTTGCAAGCCCCATCTCAATCTCCTGATGCCCCGGGTAGCCCTGATGTTCGCCGTCTAAGAATAGATCGCAAACCAGATCGGCATTTTTTATCGCTACTTCGAGGAAGGTCCTGCGTCCTGTGGCGGTGTAGTGAGCAGCCGCAGCCTCGTACATATGCCCCGCATTGTAAAGCTCGTGTGAGCTTTTGAGATTATCCCAAGGCTTATTTATGTAGCAGCAATTGCCGGTTTTCGCATCTCTGTCTCTGGCTTTGAGCGTCCAAGCTGTGTACAGATAGCCGTTATCGTGCTGAGCTCCGGCAACCCATCCAATAAGATTCTCCAAATACTCCTCAAGCTCGGGATCTTTCTCTACCATAAGGCAGTATGCAGCGCCTTCCATAATCTTGAAAACATCAGAATCGTCGAAGCCCTGCCTGCCCTGAAATTCCTGATTGATCACACCGGCAGCGGCCTTGAAGTTGTCTATCCGGCCGGTCTGTTCGCATTTCTCGAATGCGTAGGGGATGGTAACGTTTTTGTTCGTTTCGAGCCGAGGCTTCCAGAATGAATCATTGAAATGAACTTTCGTGAAATCCACCGGCTGATAGGGATAGCTCCCTGCGGCCATAACTGCCGAAACCGAAACTAAAAGCACAAACATAACTGATATAGTTTTTCCTGAACGCTGCATATAAGACCTTTCCTGAAAATTCAAATCGTGAAAACTGTCTTAGAATAAAATCTGAAGCGCAACATTTTTATCCGCTCCAGAGCATCTCATTTGGTGTCCGATAGTTTAAGCATTTCCTTGGCCTATTATTGATTAAGGATACGGCTTTGTCAATTTCTGCTTTGCTTACTTTCTTAAAATCAGTACCTTTTGGAAAAAACTGACGCAGCAGTCCGTTGGTATTTTCGTTCGTACCACGCTGATATGAGCTGTACGGATCAGCAAAGTAGCAGCATAGACCGACCATTCTTTCCATCTCCTTAAATCCGCCAAATTCCTTGCCGTTATCAACCGTTAGTGTCTTTCGTTTGAACTTAGGAATTTTCCTGAATATTCTCTTGGTAGTAACGTTCATACTGGCTGCACTCTTGTCATCCATTTTACCGACCAGCAGGTAGCGGGTTTTCCGCTCTACATGGGTGGCAACAAACGAACTGTGCCCCTTGCCGCTTACGGTATCACCTTCCCAGTCGCCAATGCGGCTGCGTTTATCAACAACAGCCGGACGTTCACTGATCGGAGCTCTCTCCGGTATCCGGCCACGTTTGTCGCTGCTGCCGTGTTTCTTTCTCCTTTTACGATGTCCTTGCCTCAAATACTTATAATAATCGCCGCCGGCAGCTTTATCTCTCTTTATCCAACTATATATGGTTAAATGACTTACGCGCATTTCCTGCTCGTAGGGATAATCAATTTTAAGGCGAGCGGATATCTGCTCGGGCGAGTGATATTGTTCAAGTTTATTGATTACAAGCCGGCACAATCGGCCGTTCTGCTCCAAGCGATAAGGGCGTTTGGATGCGACTCTGCGTTTGTTGTAATATCCAAGGGCAAGGTGCGGTTTGTAATCCCCAGTTGAAGAGACATTGCGACTCAATTCTCGACTTATCGTGCCCTTGTTTCTGCCGAGATATTCGGCAATCTGAGATAATTTTTTTCCTTTTGCCTGCATTTTTAGTATGCATTCTCTTTCATTGATGTTAAGATGTTTGTAGCCCATTGCGGTTCCTTAAATAGAGTATTTTTCGTAAAAAACATTCTATCGGAAACACCCGTAATGGGCACTCTTTTTTTTACTTTTCTATGCTTGCTCTGCTGTTATAATTAAATCGCTGCTGCAGGGGATAGGGCTATGCTGGAGAGCAACCCGAGCGCTGCAACTGTCAAACTTGGGAAAAGGCGGCCTAAAAACCGCCTTGCCTATGAAATTCCCAGGTTTGCCTAAAGCGATAAACTCCAGCCCGCCTCAGGCGGGCTGATTAAATTAGCAAAGCGTTGCGCTTCAAATTAAAATTCAAGTTTTTAACCCTCAAAATTGAAAAAATACTTGGCCTGCTAATTTTTCAGGTTATAAATCTACAAGATAAGTAAAATCTAAACTTGAAAGGTTATTGAAATGAAAAGAATTGCTTTGGTTTTGACTGTTTTGTTAGCGGCAGTTAATTATGCTTATTCAGCCGGGATAGAAATGAATATTTCACCTGACGGCAGCAATGTGAAAGTAACTTACGGCGGCAGCCTCGATTTAACCAGCTTTTTCAACTCTGGCTCAGTAGAAAGTAGGGACTCTGTCGGCGAACAGGCTTTGCTATAGCCTCAGGAACCGGTTATTGGCGTCTTTACTACCACTGCGGATACGGAGATGGGGTTTATCTCGGGTATTGATTCTCCGCTGCCCTCTTTCGGCTCTGATGTACAATCTGTCCCAGACAGTTTTTACGGCGACAGTTTTGGAGTAACAATAGTTTCTGACACGTCAGATCAAGCTATCTTTTTTGACGAGAAGGATATCGACGAGAATAACATTGCCTCGGTAAGCGGCGGGATGACTTTTCAAAACAAAACAATTTCCGATCTGGGGCTCAATTTGGGCACTTACCAAATGAACGACTCAGATTTCGCTGAAGACGAAAACGTTACAATGACCATAACCCCCGAACCGGCAACTCTCGCGATCCTTGGTCTGGGAGGACTGTTCGTGCGCCGCCGCAGAGCCTGAGAGGATAAAACTTCTTGAGGATTTTTGACCCCGCCGGCATCCATCTTAGGCACGGATTAAATACCCGCTGCAGTTTTTTGAATCACGAGGCACGCGAAAATCACTAAATTCCTCTTAGGTGTTATAAACCAGAGCCTTATATTCAATAATTATCTGCACAGTCTGCGTACTCTGCGGATTTAAACTGCCTGCCGCACAAATCACAGCTGCTTTCTGCTCAGAGATTTGCAATGTCTTAAAAAATTTTATTTTTTTTCTTGCAATCGGCTATAAGTAGGACTAAAATAGTTATATATTAAAAGGAAAATGAGATGGATGTAATAAGAAGAAACACAGACTACGCCCTCAGGATAATGGTAAACCTTGCCTCAAACTATATGAAAGGGTCTAAAACCTCTCGTCAGCTCTCGAAAGAGGAAGAGGTTTCCAGCCAGCTTACAAGCAAACTGCTTCAAACTCTTAAGGCTGCAGGATTCGTAAAAAGCATTATGGGAGTAAAAGGCGGATTTGAGCTGGCCAAGCCGCCTTCGCAAATTCAAATGCTTGAGGTTGTAGCTGCAGTTCAGGGGCCTATTACTCTGAACAGATGCGTGCTTGGCAAAGATAAATGTCCTAAACAGGGCAAATGCCCAATGACTGCAAAGCTGAATTCCCTTCAGCAAACAATTGAAGAAAACCTAAGAAGCGTAACGATGGCAGACCTTGCCGAACTTGTAAAAGATAATTAAAGGATTAGAAATGATAATTACAAAAACAAAAGATACTCCTTTCACCGAAAACCCGCATAAAGTTAAGGCTCAAAAACTTTACGATAAAACAACCGCCCAGATAATCCACCTCACACTTGAGCAGGGAGAATCTCTTCGAAAACACATAACGCCTGTTGACGTAGCGTTTTATGTATTGGAAGGAAAAGGATTAGTAGAGATCGGCGAAGAAAGCCATGAAGCAGAAAAGGACGATATAATTGAAAGCCCCAAAAATATCCCGCACCGATGGATAAACACCTCCGATGAAAAGTTAAGAATACTCGTTATCAAGACCCCTGCCCCAACCAGCGCAACTAGAATCCTCTGAGACTGGCGGGAGCCGAAAAGAATTTTTTTATTTTTTGTTATATTTGAAAGGATTGCATTATGTTTTGTTATCAATGCCAGGAAGCCCTTGGAATAAGGGGTGTGTAAGGAACGGAATGTGCGGAAAAAAGGGGTTTACCGCAGACCTCCAAGACCTGCTGATTTATACGGTGAAAGGCGTATCTCTTGCAGCAGAAAAAGCGGAAAAGTATGACGAAGAGGTGATCGATTTTGTGCGGAAGGCGATGTTCACCACTGTAACGAACGTAAGCTTTGATGATGAGAGGATCCTCGAAACGATTAAAAAAGGCCTTTCACTGAGAGATAAGATTATCAGCGAGGCCGGTATCGACAGCTCCGGCTCAGACGTTCTAACATGGAACTGCGGCAGCGAAGATGAATTTCGCGAGAAGGCCGATAAGGTCGGCGTTTTGAACACTGAGAATGAAGACATAAGGTCTCTGCGGGAACTGCTCACCTACGGCGTAAAAGGGATAGCGGCATACGCAGACCACGCAGCTGTGCTTGGCTATAACGACCCGACAGTGGATGATTTTATGGTGAAGGCGATGGCTGCAGCCACAAAAGACCTGTCCGCTGATGAGCTAACCAGTATGGTGCTGGCAGCCGGTAATAATGGTGTAAATGTTATGGCGGTTCTCGATAAGGCTCACAACGAAACCTACGGCAGCCCTGAGATCTCAGAGGTGAATCTGGGTGTTGGCCAGAGGCCGGGAATCTTAATCTCAGGCCATGATATGAAGGATATGCAGGAGCTTCTCGAGCAGACAGAAAACACCGGCGTAGATGTTTATACACACGGCGAAATGCTTCCGGCCAACTATTATCCGGCGTTTAAGAAATTCGACCACTTCATCGGCAACTACGGCAATTCTTGGTGGGCTCAGGATGAGGAATTCGAGGCGTTCAACGGCCCGATACTTATGACAACAAACTGCCTTATCCCGCCGAAAGACTCATACAAAGACAAGGTGTTTACAACGAGCGTTGTGGCATTTCCCGGTATGAAGCATATTCCCGACAGACCGGAAGGCGGAAGCAAAGACTTCTCAAAGATTATCGAGATGGCTAAGCAGTGCGACCCGCCGAAAGAGCTCGAAACCGGCAAGCTTGTGGGAGGATTCGCTCATAATCAGGTAATGCAGCTTGCAGATAAGGTTGTGGATGCGGTTAAGTCCGGCGCTGTGCGAAAGTTTGTGGTGATGGCAGGCTGCGACGGCCGGCACGATACCAGAAACTACTACACCGAATTCGCAAAGCAGCTGCCAAGCGATACGATTATCCTTACTGCCGGCTGCGCTAAATACCGCTACAACAAGCTCGACCTCGGCGATATCGGCGGAATACCGCGCGTGCTCGATGCCGGGCAGTGCAACGACAGCTACTCACTCGCACTGATAGCTTTGAAGCTGAAGGAAGCCTTTGAGCTGGAAGACATCAACGACCTGCCGATTGTTTACAACGTGGCGTGGTATGAGCAGAAGGCGGTTATTGTTCTGCTTGCTCTGCTCGCTCTTGGCGTAAAGAATATTCACCTCGGCCCGACACTGCCGGCATTCCTCTCTGAGAACGTGGCGAATGTGCTCGTGGAAAAATTCGACATCTCACCAATCAGCACAGTGGAAGAAGATATGAAAAAGCTTGTCGGCTAAAACCGCAGCTATATGTACAAAAAGCTCCCCGAAATTCGGGGATCTTACTTTTTTCTTATCACTTTTTTTCTTTGAGCTGGGCGGAGTTTCAAAGCGGGAATCAAATACTATTCATACTGCTTTCTCCCCTCTTTCCTTACTGCTGATACGCACTGCATCGTTCAGAGGCAATACATAAATTTTCCCGTCTCCGCGAAGCCCAGTATGGGCTGCTTGGGCAATTGCTGAAAGCACCTGATCCACTAAATCATTATGGCATGATAGCTCTAATTTAATATGGGGGCTTGTCTTGAACGAAATTTCGCGGTCGTTCACACTGCGGTCTTGGCCGAAGCCCTGAACCTCTGAGGAGCTTGCGCCCGTAAGCCCTTCAATTTTATGCAATGCAAGCATTACTGCATCAAGCATATTAGGTTTTACAAAAGCGATTATCATTTTCATTTCGAATCTCCTTCACTATTGCATTTCAATTATCTGCTGCGGCGAAAACCACTTATACAGAGCGGGTATCACCAGCAGGGTCAGTATTGTAGAAGTTATAAGTCCGCCGATAACAACCATTGCCAGCGGCTTCTGCACCTCGCTTCCCGTGCCGGAAGAGAGAAGCAGCGGAACCAGCCCCAGAGCAGTAGTTCCGGCAGTCATCAGTACAGGCCTCAAACGCATACACGCCCCTTGCACAGATGCTTCATCAATCGGCAGGCCCTTTTCCGTTAACTGGTTAAGATAAGTTACCAGAACCATCCCGTTCTCAAGAGCAATCCCGAACAATGCAATAAATCCAATTGATGCAGGGACAGAAAAATTCTCGCCGAAAAGCCACAGGGCGGCAACCCCGCCAACCAGAGCCAAAGGAATATTAAAAAGAATAAGCAGTGTGTTTGAAATCTTTTTGAAATTGATATAAAGCAGCAAAGCGATAATTGACAAGGTGATCGGGATTACAACCGCTAACCGCTTGTTTGCTTTCTGCTGCAGTTCAAATTGACCACCCCAAGAAATGAAGCACCCCGGGGGCAGGTTAATCTCTGCATTGATCTTCTTTTTCGCATCTTCAACGAAACTTCCTATATCCCGCCCAACTACATTACACTGAACAGAAAGATATCGCTGATTGTTCTCACGCTGTATCTGCCTTGGGCCAACTACTTCTTTGACAACCGCCAGCTCATCCAGCGGAACTCGTTTTCCCTCGGGAGTTTCTGCAATTATATCTCGAATAGCTTCGGGGGTTGCTCTTGCAGACTTTTCATATCTGAGGTAAATATCGAATCGCCGAATCCCTTCAAATATTTGTCCAACTTCTACCCCGCCAACGGCTGCTTCTATCACTCTCTGAATTTCCGAAATATCCATCCCATAACGTGCAGCTGCTTGGCGGTCTGGGCGGATAACAAGCTGAGGGGCGCCAACCATCTGCTGCACCTGCACATCAGCTGCCCCGTTTACAGTTCTGATTACTTCTGCGATTTGGTCGCCCTTGGACTTCAGAGTATCCAGCTCGCCCCCAAATAACTTTACAGCAAGCTCAGCTTTTACGCCGCCGATAAGCTCATCAACTGAAAGCTGTATCGGCTGGGTGATGTTGCTTTGAACGCCTGGGAAGCGTTTGAGCTTTTCTCTAATTTTCGCCTCAATATCAACCTGACTAAGGGCACCTGACCATTCTGATTTGGGCTTGAGAATAACATTCATATGACTTACATTTACCGGAGCTGAATGCGCTCCTACCTCCCCGCGTCCAATCCGGCTTACGACTTCCCCAACTTCGGGTATCTGAAGAAAACGTTTTTCCAAAAGCAATACATTGCGTTTTGATTCTTTTATGGAAGCCGAAGGTGCAAAAGTTAGATTTACCATAATATCACCTTCAAGAAGTCTCGGAGTAAATTCACTGCCGAGTCTCGGATAAATTGCAGCTCCCAAAATCAGCAATGCAGCAGCAAGAATTACAGTAACATAACGAAATCTAACGAAGAACCTTACCAAAGGCTGATAAGCTTTGAGCAGAATTCGAACAATAAAAGGCTCGCTCTTGTCTTTATGTGATTTTTCAGCTTTCTTCGCCGCAGGACGCCTCATAAGGATACTGCACAAAGCAGGAGCTTGCAGAACAGCATATATCAAAGAACCCAAAAGCGCCAATGCTACTGTAGCTGCAAGAGGCCGGAATGTTTTACCTTCAACACCCTGCAATGTGAACAAGGGAAGAAACACAAGTATTATAATGGAAATAGCAAATGTAATTGGCCGGGCAACTTCTGAACAGGCTCTTGCAGCAACATGAGCTGCCGGCTCGTCCGGGCTGGCCTCGCTTAACATCCTGTCAACATTTTCCACTACTACAATTGTCCCGTCAACAAGCATTCCAATGGCAATTGCAATTCCGCCGAAAGTCATCAGATTGGCCGAAAGACCAAGGTATTTCATAGCAATAAAAGTAAACAGCACAGAAAAGGCCAGTGCAACAGAAACAATTACACTCGGCCTGAAGCCGCCCATAAACACAAAAACAACAATGACAACAAGAATGACACCCTGCAATAATGCATTTTTAACTGTATCCAAGGAAGCATCAACAATTGTTTTCTGCTCATAAAAAGGAACTATCTTTACCTCATCAGGCAGGCTTTTTTGTATCTCATCAATTTTTTCCTGCACTCTTTCTATGACAGTAGATGAATTTGTACCGAGCAGCTTAACAACCATACCTGCAACAACTTCTTCTTTTCCATTGCGGGTTTGCAGGCCGCGGCGGATTGCCCCGCCGATCTTAACTTCTGCAACATCGCTAATGTGTACAGGCCTGCCGTCAACAGTCTTTACAGCAATGCTTTTCAAATCTGAAATACCTTCGGCAAGGCCTTCAGACCGAACGACAAGCTGCTCACCATCTTGTTCAATGAATTGGGCTCCGGCATTTACATTATTCTCTTTGATGCGACGGATTACTTCATTGAGCGTCAAATCATATCGAATCAGTGCCTCGGGGGATACAACAATTTGGAACTGCTTTTCATGTCCGCCTATGCCCAGAACCTCAGTAACTCCAGGGACAGTCTGAAGATTGAATTTAACTATCCAGTCCTGAATTGTTCTCAGCTCGGTCAAAGAGTATTCCCCTGAGGTATCTTTTAGGTAATAGTAAAGAATCTGCCCCTGACCTGTTGCTATAGGCCCCATCTTAGGATCGCCAAATCCTTCCGGTATCTCCTCGCGAGCCTCCTGAAGCTTCTCTCCAACTAACTGACGGGCAAAATAAATATCTGTTCCATCCTCAAAATAAATGCTGACAACAGATAAACCAAAATTTGACACCGACCTGATCTTACTAACTTTCGGCAGCCCCGTCATCTTTGCTTCTACCGGATAGGTTACATATTTTTCCACTTCTTCCGGTGCTAGCCCTTCAGTAACTGTAAAAACCTGTACAAGTGAGGGGGAAACATCAGGGAATGCATCAACCGGAAGTTCATTTAGACTTTTAATTCCAAAAATAACTGCCAGTAAAACCGACAATACTACCAGCAGCTTATTGGATAATGACATATCAATTATTTTCTTCAGCATTGTTTACTCCTGCTTATCAATGGTTATGGCCGCCAAACGATCCTTTGTTCAATTCAGCCTTTAGAGTAAAGGTGTTACTAACTGCGATGGTTTGGCCTTTACTTAAACCTGAAACCACTTCAACGTTCTTCCCGCTGCTTTTGCCTGTTTGAATATGGGCAGGCTTGAACCCGTGCTCAGTTTTGACAAAAACAACCTTTTCCTCACCGACAGTCTGCACGGCCGCTTTGGGAATAACCAAATCGTGCTGGGAATAAGCTGTTTCAATTACTCCGGCAGCGAAAAGCCCCGGACGCCATTTTCCGCTGGAATTATCAATTACAACCCGCGCAGAAGCGGTGCGCGTTGACTCTTCAACAATAGGACTGATATAATCAATGACACCTCGAAATTCTGCCGATATCTTATCTGCTTGGACAGTAACATTCTGAGATTCCTGAACCTCTAAAAGATTCTTCTGGTAAACAGCAAGAATCGCCCAGACCGTATCCATATTGGCTATCTCTAATATATCCGAACTCGAATTGACAAATTCCCCTTTAACGATGTCTTTTTTTATAACAGTGCCGTCAAAAGGCGATGTGATTTCATATCGGGTATAACTGGCATCAGGCATAACTGGGAGTTCTGCAAGATATTTCTCATCAAATCCCAAAGCAATAAGCTGCTGTTCTGCATTATTCAGATTGATATTTGCCTCGGCATTGGCTTCTCTGGCATCAAGATAATCCTGCTCGGATGAAACCTTCTTTTCCCATAGTTTCTTTTCACGTTCATAAGTGGCATTTGTTAATTCCCGCCGCTGAAGGGCAGATAAATAGTCTGATTTTGCATCTGCAAGGTTTCTGCTTTCAAGCACGGCCATAACCTCCCCCTGCTTAACCTGATCGCCCAAATTAACATTCACTTTTTGAACAATGCCGGCCACACGCGGAACAATGTGAGCAAGCTTATCGGGATTCAGCCGTATTTCACCAGGCAGTTTTACTTTTGTATGCAGTTTCCCTGGCATTGCCTCTGCTGTTTCAATCGAAAATTCAGCAGCCTCCGCCTCGGAGAGAGCGATATGACCGTCTTGTTCGCCGTGGTCGTCATGGTTTTCACTGCTTTCTTTATGCGCTCCATATCCTTCTGTATGCCCGTCAGGTTCGCTGTGCCCAATATCTGGCTTGTCTTTATGAAAAACTTCAGCTTTTGTTGGATGATTCATAAGCAGGAAGGCAGCAGCAATGCCAATCAATAAACCAAGAAACAAGGTTAAAGATGCTGCAATTATATTTTTAATTGTATGTTCTTTCATATCATTTCTCCATCTGAATTGTTTGTCCTGTAAGGCGTTCAATATTTGCTTTTGCCTTGTGATAAGAAACTAAAGAATCAATGTAATAAGACTCGGCTTGGAATAAAGTTCTCTGGGAATCCAGTACAGCAAGATATTCCGTCTTGCCTTGTTCATACGCTTCTTTTGCGGCTTGAAATGCAGCCCTTGCTCCGGAAAGGACAGCCTGTTTGGTTTTTACAGCCTGAGAATAAGAATTGCTCAAAGAACTGTAAGCCTCGGAAAGCTGGCTATAGATTTGCAGCTTTGCTTTTTTTTGTAATTGATGCGTCTTAAGCTTGTCATTTATCGCTGCAAGTTTATTCCCTTGATTTCTGTCATAAAGCGGGAGCGGAATAGAAAAACCAACGAAAAAGGAATTATCATCAGACTCATTGAAACGTTTTACTCCGGCACTAAACGTAATATCCTGAACACTGCGAGACTCCTCCAAATCTATCAAAGCATCTGCTTTATCAAGCTCAGCTGACCAGCGTGCGATATCGGGATTTTTTGAAAGCTGCTTTTTGAGCTTAGAAAAAGCAGGAACTGGTTCTATAAGCTCGAGTTCGCCTTGGACTTTTGTAAAAACCGGGCTCTCCGAAGACCAGAAGGAAGCCAGCTTCTCTCTGGATGATTGCAGTTTCTGTAAAGCCTGATTGTGTTGAATTTCCAATTTCGCTTTCAATACATTCGCTTTATCCTGCTCAATTGGAGGATCTTTACCAGCCTCTACACGCTGCGAAACTGTTTCAGCAACTTTTTCAGATAACGCCAATAATTCCTGATTTAGAGACAGAGTTCTCTGAGCCCCTAATACCTCCACAAACGCATTGGCCACATCAGTAAATACATCCAGACGTTTTGATTTATAATCCCATTCTGCAAGCTCAGTTTGAACAGAAGCAGCCTTCTTACGCTTTTGAGCCTTATCAGCAAGCTCAATCAGCTGGCTAACCGAAATAACAGTTTCAGCTGCATCAAAGCCGCTTTTGCCTCCAGAACCGCCAATCTCCTCTACCTCTACCCCTAATTCAGGATTAGGCGAAAGACCGGCCTGCAAAGCTCTTGCCTCATCCGCCCTTACCTGATACGAATGGGCCTTGAGCTCTGGATTATTCATCAAAGTTAAAGAAATGGCATCTCTGAGCGTCAAAACATCATTCGGCTCGGAAATCTCATATTTCTCATTACCTCTTGAGCTCTCTGACAATGAATTAGAAACGTTTAAGTACCGCTCTAAAGACGGTTTTTGCGCTAATGTCTCATCTCTGCCGGAATTTGTGCATCCAAGCAGCATAATAATTGATAGAAATGGAAAAAATATTTTAAACATAAGGTCTCCCAAAATAGCAGTCCAAACTATAAAAAACCCTTAAATGCAATGCACAGACAAAGTGCACTGCTGGTTTAAGGCTAATTAGAAAAGTCGCTATTTGGGGTTTATGTTAAAATGATAATTGTACGCAGGGAACCAAGGCAGGAATTGACTGAAGCTGAAAACTCTGAAGAAAGCTTGTATTTAGAAAAACGCAAGCTTCTGAAAATCGGTGCTAAAGAAACAGGCGGAGCCGAAACTATAGATTTAATTTGGCTGTGATTCTGATTTGTGTTTATATATTTCTTAAAAATCTGAGTATCCACACAAGGGCCGCAGCTGGAGCTGCTGTGAGAATATGGATGTATGGAATTTAATCGCAGCTTAGTTAAAGAAATGGCCGGATTAGAGCTGCTGCAAGAGTTGTTTACTGCAAATTCTATCTTGCTGTGGCCATCATGCGATTTACAATGAACAAGACCCTGAGCATTGCTGAATGCAAACAAAAAACTTACAAGGCAAAGAATGTGCAAGTTATATGTTCTTATGTTTTTTGTTTTCATAAATTAAATCGCAGATAATAATAATGCTAAAAATACTGCCTTAAAGTTCAGCTGCAATAAGCAGCAGGGCTATAGAATTTTGAATGATTTACGGTTTTAGTCAAGAAAAGTTTTCAGCTTGCACCTTCTTTCTGCAAATTGCTCCAATAAGTGCGGCAAAATAATTCTTTTTATAAACGTTCAGTTCATTAGAAAAGTGTAATTCTATACTTTAATTCGCAATACTATTCATACTGCTTTCTCATCTTTGCAGATGGTATGCCGAGCTGGTCTCTGTATTTTGCCACGGTTCTTCTTGCGATTTTGATGCCCTTTTTCTCCATCTCCTCGCAGAGCTTCTTATCGCTGAACGGCTTAGACTTATCTTCCTGTTCTATAACCTCCCTGAGCACCTCCTTCACAGACTCAGCTCCCATAGCCTCGCCGTCTTCAACGCCCTCAAGCTTGCCGCTGCTGAAGAAATCCCTAAGCGGAACAATCCCGTTGGGACACATCGCATACTTGCCTGAAACCGCCCTTGACACCGTAGCGATATGCACGCCGATATAATCTGCAATCTCCTGCATAGACAGCGGAACAAGGCCGAGCCTGCCCTTCACGAAGAAATCCTTCTGCTTTTTCACGATATACGCTGCTATCTTGAGCAGAGTTTCCCTTCGCTGGGCAATAGCCTCAATGAGCCATCTCGCTGAGCGGATATTCTCCTGAAGATACTTTTTCGTTTCAGAAGGCGTGTTTTTATCTGCCGCCATCTTCTCGTAATACTCGTTCACATTCAGCGGCGGGAGAGCCCCGCTTGCAAGCCGCACGATATAGTCGCCGTTTTCCGCGTCTTCCTCTACGATAATATCCGCCTTTACCGGAGCATTATCCATCTCCTGACCAAACAGAAGCCCTGGGCTTGTATCCAAATGAGAGAGATATTTCACAGCGTCTCGAAGTTGATCCATTTCGCAGCCAAGCTTATTTGCAAGCTCCGGGAGATGATTTGCAATCAGCAGGTCGTAATGCTCTCTCACCACCTTTTCAGCAAGCGGGTTTGCCGAATCATCCTGCTCTATCTGAATGAGAAGGCATTCACGTATGCTCCTCGCCCCTACGCCGGCAGGCTCGAGCTGCTTTACGAGCTCGTGCGCATTTTTTACCGCATCGGAGCTGAATTCAGCCGAATCTTCAATCTCCTCAAGCTCGGTATTGAGATAGCCCCTCTCATCGAGGCTTCGGATTATGTATTCGCCGGCCTGAAGAGTTTCGCTGTCTGTATTGAAAAGACGCCACTGATCCAGAAGGTGCTGCTGAAGCGAGATGCCTGAATCTGCTGTGTTCTGCAGTGCGTCCATCTTCGGGTCTTCATCGGAAGCATAAGATTTCAAAGGAACATAAACATCTTCTTCGCCGCTGTACTCGCCGAAGTCGTTTGACAGATTATCGAGCCTTTCAAAAGAATCGGAGCTTTTTTCAGGGGATACATCCAGCTCTTTTTCATCAAAGGAATCTTCGGACTGCTCTGGAGGCTCTTCCTGCGCATCAATGCTCTCTGCGCTGTCAACCTCGAGAACAGGGTTGCTTGTAAGCTCGGTGGCAACCTTCTGTTCGAGAGCCATAAGCGGCATCTGCAAGACCTCCATCGATTGAAGCATCGCCGGGGTGAGCTTCATCTGGAGTTCCTGTTTGAGCTGTCCTGTTAGTTGGAGATCCATTGCCATTTTTTATGCTTCCAGTGTAGTTAGATTCCAAGCAAATTTTACCCCGAAAACGCTTTGAATCAAAGGAAAACTGAAAGCGCAATACTCGCTCTTTACTCCATAAAACGAAAAGCGGGGCAGCCCTTTAGCAAAGAAAGCCCCGCCTGAAAGCCAAAGCGGAAAAATTACTCGGTTATTTTGTCAATGCTCAGGTCAAGCAGTTCAAAGTTTAGTGTGTTCTCCACTTCTATCTTGAGCTTATGCGAGCCCTTGCTCAAAAGCCCGCACTGGTCTTCGGTAAGCTGAACGCATGTTATGCGGGTTTCTCTCTTTTTATGCCTTGAAAGGTCGTCGTAAACCAGATTATCATCGATATAAACCTTTAGATAGCCGTATTTGTCTCCCTGATGCTCGCTGCGCAGCTTAACATTGACAACCGCCTGCTTCGGCTTTTTATCAACATCAAATCCGGTTGTGTAAACGGCAGAATCGCCTTTGGCAAGATTTTTGATCTCTTCTCTGCCTGCTGAAATAGGAAACTTAACTCTCCGGCCTTCATATCTCCACTCACTGCTGAAAGGCAAAAGAGCATGCCTTTGAGAAACGGGCTCATAAAGCACCTGATGGATCTGATTGAGCTTTTCGGGAGCTATCTTGCTTACTTTTCTGTCTAAAGTGAGCCATCCGTTCTGTTCGTGTCGCATATCGGTAAGCTGAGTGTAAACGGCGCCTGAAAGCCCGAAATAACGCTCTTTAGCAAGCGTTTCGATAAACCGCTGATAATGGGCTGCCATATTTTCCTGCGAGAAAAGAGGCCGCTTAATATCGGTTACAAAATCCCTGTCTGCTGCGTCAGTATTAGATTGCATGCCGCCTCTTCGGTCTCTGCCTTCAACCTTGAAATCCGGATTCTCCGGCAGGGCAGGCTCGGGATACTGAACCCAGTTATGCCCTTTTACAGGCACATTAAATCCGCCTATCTCTCCCATAACTACCGCTCTTTCAGGCTCTTCAGCCGGTATTGTAACCGCTGGGAAACGCGAATATTCGTGCAGATCTCTTATATCAGCGAGGTTGTCAATATCTGTCCATCCGCTCGCTGCGGAAACAAGATACTCCGGCGAAAGCATCATATCGGCCTTCTTTACTATCCTTTCAGTATCGTGCTGTCCCCAGCCTTCGTTAAACACAATCCATTTTAGGATTGAAGGATGAGTGTTCAGCGAGTCAACAAGCTCTTCCTGCTCGCTGAACCATCGCCTGCTCTCTTTTGAATCTATTTTCCGCTTGGGGAAAGGCTTATTGCATACAAAATCCTGCCATACGATAAGCCCGAGCCGGTCGCAGTGGTAGTACCAGCGGGAAGGATTTCGCTTGATATGCAGGCGTACCATATTGCAGCCAACCTGCTTGAGGTATTCAAGCTCAAAAACCATCGCCTCTTCCGCTGGAGGCGTTAATACGCTTCTGGGCCAGTAGCTCTGGTCTAAAGGGCCGAACTGGAAGAGCGGCTTGCCGTTCAGAAGTATTTGAGGGCCTTTTCGGGATGGGTCTATCGACAAATCACGAAGGCCGCAGTAGCTGGTGAAACGGTCTATAACCTTATCGCCCCTTTTAAGAGCAACTTCAATATCGTAGAGGCAGGGATTGTCGGGAGACCAGCCTTTGGGGCTGTCTATGTGCAGATCAATCTGCTTATCGGCAGGGGCTGTTTTCTCAGCTGCAAGCTTGCCGCTGTCGTAAATCTTCACTTCCGCCTCTGTTGTCCCGGCAGGGATCTCGGGAGCATCAATACATAAACTAATCGCAGATTTCTTTAAGCTTGCGCTGATGTCTAAATCTCTGGCAGCTCCCTGATTTACCGGCTCCATCCAAACTGTCTGCCAGATACCGCTGCTGTTGGGATAATTTGAGTTCCAGCGGTTTGGGTTGCCTTGCTTGCCGCAGCTTGTGAAATATTCTTTGCCCGAATTGTCCCACACACGAACAACAAGCTCCTGACTGCCTTCAGGCTTCAGGAAGTTTGTAATATCAAAGGAAAAAGGCGAGTATCCTCCTCTGTGGATTCCGGCGAATTCCCCGTTCACGTAAACTGCTGTTTCCCAGTCTGAGGCCTGAAAATTAAGCCTTATTCGCCTGCCCTCCCAGCTGCTTGGCACAGTAAAACTTCTCTTATACCACATCCAGTCGTCAAGGGTAATCTGCTTGTGTACGCCTGAAAGCTGAGATTCAAAGCAGAACGGAACGAGAATCTTTCCGTCCCACTCCTGCGGCTCTGATTTACCCTTTGGAGCTATCGCATAATCCCATTTTCCGTTGAGATTCTTCCATTCCTCACGCACAAGAGTTGGGCGGGGGTATTCAGGAAGCGGATTGTTCTCGTTCACTTTGCTGTCCCAAGGCGTCTGAACGGGAGTTTTCATATCTGCCTTCGCAACCGGGTAGATATTAATAATAAAAGTAAGAATCAGAAGGTGAATCAAAACCTTAAACTTCGACATTATCATTTTCAGTCTCCTTTAATAATAAATTTGCTTGCTGTTTAATATCGTTCTGTCCTTTTTTTAACGTTTTATTTTATTTTTTTTGCAAAATAACATATTAACCAGCAAATTAGTCAGAGTGCAGATTTCAGAACATGGGTTTAACCGATTGATTTTCAATACAAAGCTGTTTTTCCAAAGGCTCATAACAAAATCGCTGATGTATGGGCGGAATGGCCGCTGCGTGCCCACTTATTCCGCCCGAATGCGGCGTGTGAAAGAGGGCAAATAAGTATTATCGCAGATTAGCGGTTAAACGACCTGGCAGGATTAACCGTATTGAAGTTAATTATCGACAGATTCTCGCGGATAGCATCAGCGAAAATCTATGGACAGAAAATAATATTTTTCTATTGAACATTTGTACAAATGCCTTAGTATGTGAGTGAAATGTAACGCAGTAATGGAGATAGGTTTTGAAAACAGAGACAATGCAGCTTTATGAGCTGAAGGCCGAGATAATTCAGGCCGCCGCTCACCCGCTAAGGCTTGCGGTGATTGATTTTCTCGCAGGCGGGGAGCAGTGCGTATGCGATATCGCCTCTCATCTGGGGGCGAAGCGGTCTAATGTTTCAAGGCATCTTTCTATGATGGTAAGGGCAGGCGTGCTTGAGAGCCGTAAAGACGGGCTCAAAATGATGTACTCACTGAAAACGCCCTGTATTGTGAATTTCCTCGAATGCGTAGATCAGGCTCTCAGGGAGAGGATTCGGAGCCAGAGCACATTGCTCGAGAGAGAATAAAAAATTTTAAGCGAATATGTGAGTATTTCGTTGCATAGTAACTTATATGAAAGGATCATTGCAGGCTATGGATTGGGAAAATGAATGGAAAAAACTGGCAGCTATAATCGCTGTTTTTCTGGGCTGTTTTTATCTGCCGGTAGGCTGGGGACGTTTCGATAATGCAATAATGGAATCGCTTCATCTGGTTAAATGGTATGCCCGCGAACACGTTCTGTTATGCCTCGTTCCTGCGTTTTTCATAGCAGGGGCTGTTTCGGTATTTGTCAGTAAGGCTTCTGTGATGAAGTATCTCGGGGCAAAGGCCAATAAGATTCTCGCTTACGGCGTCGCCTCGGTATCGGGGATGATACTTGCGGTTTGCTCCTGTACAGTCCTGCCGTTATTCTCCGGCATATATCGTATGGGCGCTGGACTCGGCCCTGCAGTTGCGTTTCTCTATTCCGGCCCAGCAATAAACGTTCTGGCAGTAATCCTCACAGCCCGCATCCTCGGCCTCGAACTCGGGATAGCCCGGGCAGTGGGGGCGGTAGTATTCAGCGTTGTTATCGGGCTGATAATGCATTTTATATACCGCAAGGAAGAGCTCGAAAAGGCTGGAATGCAGGTGAATATGGGCGAGCCAGAAGTTTCCCGTCCGCTCTGGAAAAATGCTTTATTCTTTGCGGTTATGATTGGAGTGCTTGTATTCGCAAACTGGGGCGCTCCGAATGATTTCCATTTCGAAACCGAAAGCGGCAAAACCTTCCGCGCAGCAGTGATAGAGTCCCCTGAGGATTCCGGCAGCGAAAACGGGGTTTACGTGCTTAAAATGCTCGGCGGGGAAGATGCCGGCGAGGAGGCTAAAATCAAGGCTGAGAATATTCTCAGCAAGGAAGCGCAAGCTGGCGCTTGGACTAGCATCTGGAAGCTTAAATGGGCGATTACTTCTATATTTGCAGCCGCATTGGCGGTAATACTTATTTTCTGGTTTACAATTCCTGCGTGGAAAATTATAGTCGCAGCAGTGCCTGTTGTTATTCTTGCTTTTGCCCTCCCGATGGAAGGAATGATGGTGATGTTCCCGTTTGCCGCAGGTGTAATAGGCCTCTCATGGGCAGCAAGCACTGCAGAAGGCGAAGGGCAGGAGTGGTTCAGCTCTACATGGTCTTTTGCCAAACAGATTCTGCCTCTCTTGTTTTTCGGGGTGATTATCGCAGGCGCTCTTCTCGGCAGGCCGGGAAACGAAGGCCTTATACCCTCGGAATGGGTAGCTCGGGCAGTAGGCGGGAATTCGCTCTCTGCAAATCTTTTCGCCTCGGTTGCCGGCGCATTTATGTATTTCGCCACGCTTACAGAGGTTCCGATTCTTCAAGGGCTTATCGGAGCAGGTATGGGCAAGGGGCCGGCTCTGGCTCTGCTTCTTGCGGGCCCGGCTTTGAGCCTTCCGAATATGCTGGTGATTCGTTCGGTGATGGGAACACTGAAAACGATTGTTTTTATAACGCTTGTGGTGGTGATGGCAGCGATTTCCGGAATTATTTTTGGAACTTTCTTTTAAAAATGCCGGCATTTAATTATCATATTACAAATTCGGCCATTTTTTTAATTAAAATTTTAAGGGCAGCAAGATCCGATGTTTAACACTGCTGTAATAAAACTTGACCTCAAAGAGCCCGCAGAAAAACTGCTGGAGATGGCGGAATTTATGCAGCATTTCGGCACAAAGACCCTGCATATAATTTCGACAGCTGATAACCATGGAAACCGAAAGAGCATCAATGCGAAAACTGAAGAGGCGGCCGAGAAATTCCGCTCCCTCGGATACAGCTGCCAAGTGCATATCCGAAGGGGAAATCCTGCAACTCAAACGCTCAAACTCGCTGAGGAAATAAAAGCCGACTACATCGGCCTCTACTGGATTCCCGCGAGCGTAATACGAAGGGCTCTTCTGGGGAGCGTGGATGCTGAGATACTCTGGCGTTCGAGTATGCCTGTTTTTGTTTATAAAAGACGGCGATACCTTGAAAAGAAAAAGAAGCTGGAAAGCCTGCTTTATGCCACAGATTTTCAAGATACAGACAGCAAGGTTTTGCCGTATCTATGCCATCAGAAGAACCCGACTGTCAAACTGCATCTGCTGCATGTAGGCGAGCGTGCGCCGGATCCTTATGCAGAAAAGCAGAGGCGGGAGCTTGCGAAGAAGAACCTCTCACGTCTTGCGGAAAAATGCAGCACGGCTTTCGAATCTGTGGAGCAGATTGAAGTGGCGGGCTGGCCGAAAAGACGCATACTCTTCCAGGCCTGGAGCAAAGATGTTGACTTAATCGTGCTGGGGCAGTCTGACAAGGCAAGCACCTTCGAAAAAATCCTCGGCTCCACTGCTGAGGCTGTGGTTCATAAATCAAGACGCAATACCCTGCTTATTCCGTAGATGAGGTTTTAGAATGCAGTTTGCAAAGAAGAATCTGGTTTTCATTGTCTCGCTTATCAGCGCTGGAATGCTGATTCTGGTCGGGGCATTCAACCCCAGCCTGCTCGACAAGGCATCCGAAACAATTTATCAGTCTATCATTGACAATTTCGGGTGGTCTTATCTTATAGCGGCATTTTTCTTCCTCGTCTTCAGTATATGTATTGCATTCAGCCGGTTTGGGGATATTAAGCTGGGCAGCGACTATGAAAAGCCGCAATACTCATACTTCGGCTGGTTCAGTATGCTTTTTGCAGCGGGTATGGGTATTGGTATTATCTTCTGGGGCGTAGCTGAGCCGCTGAGCCACTATCTCAACCCCCCAGACTACATCGATAAGCAGTCCGGAACAGCGGCAAATTTCGCCATGCAGTACAGCTTTTTCCACTGGGGACTTCAGCCATGGGCGGTGTATATCACGATGAGCCTTTCCATAGCGTATTTTTCGTTTCGAAGGGGGATGCCCACGCTTATCTCGAGCTGCTTCTATCCGCTGATAGGCGAGCGGATTTACGGCACACTCGGGTATCTGATCGACATACTTGCTGTTTTTGCAACGCTCTTCGGGATTGTAACCTCGCTCGGACTCGGAGCGATGCAGATAACAAGCGGGCTGGGCTCGGTGTTCGGATTTGCCGATTCATTCGGGATTACAGTAGTGATTATCGCAGCGGCAACAGTGCTTTTCCTTATATCGAGTATGACAGGGCTTGATAAGGGCATACAGATACTGAGCAAAATGAATATCCTGCTTGCCATTGTGCTTCTGCTTTTTATGTTCATCGTTGGGCCGACGAGCTTTATAATGAACACTTTTACAAATACTCTGGCAGATTATATGTCTAACCTGCTGGATATGAGCCTATCGACAAACCCCTTCACAAGCTATCAATGGACGCAGACATGGACAATTTTCTACTGGGCGTGGTGGATATCATGGTCTCCGTTTGTGGGGCTGTTTGTGGCGAGCATATCAAGAGGCAGGACAATACGGGAGTTTATCATAGGGGCTCTGCTAGTGCCGACAATCCTGAGCTTCGCATGGTTCAGCGTGTTTGGCGGATCTGCATTCAGCCTTGAACTGGGCGGGGCAGATATTGCTTCTGTTGTATCGGAGAACGTATCTGCGGGGCTTTTTGAAGTGTACAGTCACTTCCCGCTTACCGCAGGGCTCTCGCTGGTTACCGTTGCGCTGCTGGGGGTTTTCTTTGTAACCTCTGCTGATTCGGCTACCTATGTTTTGGCGATGATGACCTCTAACGGGAAACGTACTCCCTCGGCCGGCAAGAAGATTGTATGGGGGCTCACGGTTTCGCTTACAGCGGTAGTGCTGCTGAGCTCAGGCGGACTGCACGCCTTGCGGAAGATGTCTATCGCTGCCGCCCTTCCGTTTACTCTGATTATGCTGTTTATGAGCTGGAGCCTGCTGAAAGGCCTTAAATATGAATACAGCCAGAGAAACAGCGAGCATATCAAAAAACAAATCGCCCGCTCAAAAGGCGCTGATAAATCTTAAAAGCGCTAATACGGGCTTTTGAAAGCAGATTTTATAATCAGTTCATTAGGAGAATCAAAAATGAAAAAGATTCAAATTTTAGGTACAGGCTGCCCAAAATGCAGAAAGCTTGCTGAAAACGCCGAAGCTGCCGCTAAGGAGCTTGGAATAGAATACGAAATCGAAAAGGTTACACAGCTCAACGATATTATGCAGATGGGTGTTATGATGACGCCGGCCTTAGCGATTGACGGTGAAGTAAAGATAACCGGCAAGGCGGCTCCGCCTGATGATATCAAAGCGATGCTTGCCTGAGAACCATTTTTTACATTCAGTTCACAGCCATCCCATAAGTCCATAAATTTATCGTTGAGGGCTTGTTTATTGTATTAAAACGCCCTTTTCTTGAAGGATTTGAATTACCCCAGTTTGCATTTTTTTGCTTTTGTTCAATTGGCAGTTTTTTGCTCAATACTGCCCGCTCTCTTTTCACCTCTTTATTTTCGTAAAATCTTGCTACATATTAAAACCCGGCAAATAAGCCTGCTGAGGGCTGCCAACCATACGCGGTGAACCACGTGCTGTCCCACAGGCAGCCATAACGCTAAAAACATCCAGCCGGCTGAATAATACACCCCTCAGTAAAGTAAACAATCGGCTGAATGCTCCTTTCCACTGACCGAGGAAACCTATATACCTTATTAAAATATAAGCCAGCATAGCCGTCCATACTTGCCATAGAATTGCTTTTTGGCTATGCCCTAGGAAATCGCTTAGCTGCAAAGTCTGTTTTATCTGCTTGAAAAACACCTCTATACCCCAGCGGCACTTATATAGGTCGCAAATACTGCTCGGCGCCCACTGCATATTGTTCGTGATAAATTTCATAAGCTTTTTCTCGCCGTTAATTTCCACATAAGCCTTAACTAAACGGAGCTTCTTCGGGTATGCCTCGCGGCTTTTCGGCATTTCAAGTTCAATTAAAGCATCGTATTGGATATTACCTTTTGGTTCTGTATTCTGTTTAACAAAACGATATTTCATATTATCTTTGGCTCTGGTAACCCAGAATAATTCTCGCCTGTCAAGATCTGCTAGATGCTTAAAATCCACGTAAGCCTTGTCAAAAACCGCTATTTCGCCGCTTTTAAGGTCCTGACAGAGCTGATAAGCTTCTGTCGAATCATGGGTTGAGGCTTCTTTTACAATAGCAAATTGAGGCAGGAACGTCTGGAGATTCAGCTGCATATGGCACTTTGCAGCCGCTTTTCGTCTGCGATGTTTAGCCCAGTCAATACAGTTGGCTACAAGCTGGATCGTGGTTGAGTCAACCGCATATATTGCTCTCTTAAAACGCCTCGGAAGGCCGGAATACTTATGGCCTCTCCCAAAATCAAGATGTTTGTTCTGGATATGGGACAGCACCTCCCAGAAGAGAGTCTCTGCCATAAGAGGATCTCGAACCCTGTTTGCATGAGAAAGCCCATTCCTGCTTGAAGGGGTTGCACGGCGGATAGGAGTCAAAGCTCCAGAATGATTACGCAATGTGTCGGAAACGTCGTTGAGCGAGAGACTGTGAGCAATCTGGACATGAAGCATAGATACAATGTGCGACCAGCAAGAAAATGTTCGTGATTGCTTGTCAATACCGAAAGACCGAGACAATTTTGAAACAAGATGTGCAGGAATATGTTGGCATATTTGCTTAAGAATGCTATATTGATGTTTGGCGGGTGTCATGGGTTACTCCTAATTTGTTTAATTAGACTGAAAGAATTAGTGTAACTCATACCCCGCTGATTTTAAAGAAACATCTTGTATTTTGCTCTTCTATGGGATGGCTGTGCATTCAGTTTACAAAAATCACTCAGCAATTTAGGGGAAATTTATGAGCAAAACAGGAAAAATAATTATTGTCGCGGTGCTCATTGCTTTGGTTTCGATTGTGATAGCAATGAAGCAGAGAAATGGTACAGAAGCTGAGCCTTCTTCTGAGAAAACGGCGGCCGCAAAGACAAATCAAAATTCCGAACAAACTCATTCCGAACAAACTCAAACCACCCAAAAAAATCAGGATGCTGAAAAGCTGCCTCATCTAGTTGATTTGGGGGCGGGCAAATGTATTCCCTGCAAAATGATGAAACCAATTCTCGATGACTTGAAGAAAAACTACAACGACCAATTCAAGCTGACATTCATCGATGTATGGGACAATCCGGAAAAGAAGAAAAAGTACGAGATAAAAGTTATTCCCACTCAGATCTTTTATGATTCAGACGGCGAGGAGCTGTTCCGCCACGAAGGATTCTATTCAAAGGAAGATATTTTAAGCAAATGGGAAGAGCTTGGTATAGAGATTCAAAAAGAAAGATAGCTTATGCAGGAGCTTTTCATCCAACTAACCAATGCGGTAGAAGGGACGTGGTATATTGCAGTTGCTGCCTCGTTTATGTGGGGGATATTGAGCATAATCCTTAGCCCGTGCCATCTTGCCAGCATACCTTTGATCATCGGTTTTATTGATGAGCAGGGGCGGATGTCTGCGAAGCGGGCGTTCTGGATCTCAGCCTTGTTTTCCCTCGGTATTCTCATTACCATCGGGGCAATCGGGGCTATTACCGCGGCAGCCGGCCGGATGATGGGAGACGTTGGCCAATACGGAAACTATTTTGTAGCATTGATCTTTTTTGCGGTAGGGCTGTATTTGCTTGAGGTTTTGCCGAATCCGTTTTCTGCTCCCGGCCAGGTTGGTATGAAACGCAAAGGGATGCTGGCTGCTTTTATATTAGGCCTTGTATTTGGAATCGCTTTAGGTCCGTGTACATTTGCGTATATGGCTCCTATGCTGGGCATAACTTTCAAACTTGCCTCCACGAATCTCACCTACGGAATCATTCTTCTTCTCGCTTACGGGATAGGCCATTGCTCGGTGATCGTATTTGCAGGGACATTCACAGAGGTTGTCCAGCGATATATGAATTGGAATGAAAAATCCAAAGGAGCGTTAATTCTTAAGAAAGTATGCGGAGCCCTTGTAATTGCAGGCGGGCTCTGGCTGATTTATACCGCTTGAAAAATAAAACACAAAAAAGGGATCAATGGAAGACAAAGAAAATCTTAAAGTGCTGTTCCTGTGTACAGGCAATTCCTGCCGCAGCCAGATGGCTGAAGGCTGGGCAAGAAATCTAAAAAGCGATTGCATCGAACCGTATTCTGCCGGTATCGAAACGCACGGGCTTAACCCAAATGCCGTGAAGGTGATGGCCGAGGCGGGCGTGGATATTTCCGGCCATCGCTCAAAACATCTTAACGAATTGAGAAATATTGAATTTGATTATGTGGTAACAGTCTGCGGGCATGCCAATGAAAACTGCCCGATGTTCCCCGGGAAGACAAAAGTTGTTCATGCCGGCTTTGAAGACCCGCCTAAGCTCGCTGAAGATGCCGCCACAGTTGAAGAGGCTCTAAACTGCTATCGAAAAGTTAGAGATGAAATTAAAGAGTTCGTTTTAAGGCTGCCGCAGTATCTCACTTAACAGAATAATTATGATAAAACCAGCCTAAACTGCTTACCGAAAATCAGAATAGGAAAACATTAATGCCTAAACTACTTTTCATTTTATCTCCATCAGCTTCAAAACAGTTATAATGTTTTCAACTTATGGCCGGAATAGATTATCACTTAGGGGAAAGTACTTCCATAAATTCCTGCAGATTTCGGTTCTGCAAGCTGCGAGGAAGCTTTGAAACGGAGATTCAGTTAACCTGATTACAGGCCGCTCTTTGGTTCATATTTCTTGACTTAGCCCCGGGAAAGCTTAGTCTAAAAGATTAATGCAATCTCAGTTTAAGGAGAGCTCGGTTAGAACCGGCAAAAATTATGAAACGAAGAAATTTTATCAAGCAGGCTGCATTAGCTGCAGGTTCGGCGCTGGCAGCCCCCTGTCTCTACGGCATGTCAGATAATCTCCCCGAAAGCAAAGCAGCAGGAGCAATGCAAAGCGGCGGAAAGCCGAATATTGTGTTCATTATGGCAGACGATATGGGGTACGGCGATCTTGGCTGCCTGAATCGGGATTCGAAGATCCCAACGCCTAATATGGACATGCTCGCGGAAGAAGGAATGCGTTTTACCGATGCCCACACCCCATCCGCTGTATGCACACCCACCAGATACGGCGTTCTAACAGGACGCTACTGCTGGAGAACGAGGCTTAAAAAAGGCGTTCTCTGGGGCTACAGCCGCCGTCTTATAAAGCCGGGCAGGACAACCGTTGCCTCTATGCTCAAAGACAGCGGCTATCATACCGCCTGCGTGGGCAAATGGCACCTCGGGCTTACCGACAGCGAGCCGGCAGATTATTCAAAGCCGCTTCGCCCTGGGCCGAACGAGGCCGGCTTCGACTACTGGTTCGGAATTCCCGCATCGCTTGATATGAAGCCGTACTGCTTCATCGAAAACGGCCTTCCAACTAAACCTCTAACGGACAAAATTAAAGGCGAATCCCTGCCTCGTTTTTACCGCACGGGAAAGGCTTCTCCGGGGTTTGATGTGGATGATGTTATGCCTAAAATCACCGAGAAAGCCTGCTCTTTTATAGATAATCACAAAGTCGAGCAGGGAGAAAAGCCTTTCTTCCTTTATTTTCCCCTATCAGCGCCGCACCAACCGTGGGTTCCGCTTGAAAAAAACGAACAGAGAAGCAAGGCCGGCGTTTACGGCGATTTCGTTACGCTTGTGGATGATGCTGTGGGCAAGGTTGTTGGAAAGCTCGAGGAAAACGGATACAGGCAAAACACCCTCATTATAGTTACCAGCGACAACGGCTCTCGAATACAACGTATTGGAAAGTTCAACAACGGCGTATCCGATGAATCCAAGCACAATTTCGGGCATGATGCTAATTATATCTACAGAGGCCAAAAGGCAGACGTTTGGGACGGGGGACACAGAGTACCGTTTATCGCCCGCTGGTTGAGGGTTGTAAAGCAGGGCTCCAAATGCGAGAAGCCAATATGCCTTGTGGATCTTTTCGCCTCCTGTGCAGAGATTACCGGGCATAGAATGAAAGACAATGAGGGCGAAGACAGCTTCAGTTTCCTCCCGTTTTTAAGAGGGGAAAAACCGTCCGGAGAGCTCCGCAAGGCAATAGTTCACCATTCTGTCAGCGGCAAATTTGCGATCAGAAGAGGGCGATGGAAATACATAGACTGCAAAGGCTCAGGCGGCTGGACAAAAGGCGGCGACGACAAGCCTGCCCAGCTATACGATATGCAGAAAGACCCCGACGAAACAGACAACCTCTACGGCAAGCCGGAGTATGAAAAGACTGTTAAAGAAATGAAAAGTCTGCTCGAAAAATATAAATCTCAGGGCTTCAGCAGACCGATGCAATAATATTGCAGCCGCTTTGCGCACTGTTTAACTTTGTGAAAGCGGGGGGATGCTGGCCGAAAAATGCATTGAATATTGAAAAGAAAAATCGGCAACAGAAAAATTCTTTCCATTTTGCTCTTGGAGCTGGTTCTCATTGGCCTTCTGTTTTGGATGAGCCCTTCAATGAAGGAAAATAAAAGCTCAATCCAAGAACCAGAGCTGAAAGAAAGGCCTGTATTTATCAAACGGGATGCAGTGATTAACGGAGTACCCTGCAAAATCTTCATAGACATCCAAGACGGCAAAACTGTTAATAAGCGGATGGGATTTCTACGCAGCTCTTTGAATAGAGAGCTTGTATTGAAAGAGCTCAAAATTTTAATCAACTCTGAAAACCAAAAGCGAATTAAGAATACTCAGGGCTCCCAAGATGATAACAGAGGCATTCAGGAAAGTCTTTTCAGCAGTGAAATGTTTAATCAGAAGCTTTTTGGAGATATGTCTAATATAACATCCGTTAGGGTGAGGAAATTTACCTGCGTGCTGGAGGACGCTAAAAATCCTGTGGTTGAAATACGGGCGAACCAAGCTGAGATTGGCCAAAAGGGCAGCATAAGATTAACCGCCGGAGTTAGAATAAAAACTGATTCAGGTGTTCTTTATCAATGCAGGCAGGCCTTGTGGGACATTGAAAATTCTGAGATAAAACTTCAGGGCAAATATGCCAGAAATTTTGGCGGGGAAAAAAGCCTTGGGAAAAACTTTACTTTATGTTATAATTTCCCTGTTTTTAAGGATAATTTTTAACAGATTGGAGAGTTAATTATGAGTTTGGTTAGGAGCATTCTTTTGATTTCGTCTTTGCTGTGCGTATCTGCACGGGCAGATTATCTCACAGTTGCAAAGTCTGAGTTAAGCGAAGGAACCCTTTCAGGAATCCGAATGGCTCATCAGGTTTGTAAGGTGGCTAAAAACGACCCTGATTACAACAGCGATACGCGGGAATTTCGATTTGTAGATGCATTGAGCAGGCTCGGTGTGTTTTTCGTTGAGGATGACGGAGAGGATGTAAACAGCATTCTGGAGCTGGCCGGACTTTACGGGCTGGAAGTGAGCGGGAATGATTTTGATTATCTGAGCTTCAGCTGCCCCGCGAACAATCGTCAATCCTACCAAATCCCTGACACCGCTCCAGATGCCGAAGAATTGGAGCAGCTCTGCAATTCTTGGATTAAGCCGGAATTGGATGCCGTCATAGATATGCTGGATTCTATTGAAAGCCCGGAGGGTGATAAGTTTTCTATAATATTCACCACGGGCGAGACCGGCCTTGAAAACGATCTTAGAGCCGGCTACGGAGAGGTGCTTATTGTTAAGGGTTTAGCAAAAATTCTGCGCGGTTTTTTCGAGGAACCCGCATACAGCTTGGATATTCAAAATCTTGACGCGCTGATTCAGAACATTGCCAACGAAAGCTTCAGCGCAGCCCAGCTTTTAGAGCCAAACCTTGAATTTCTCACCCTTCTCTCAACAATTGAAGACCCGGATAAGGGCAAAAGTGTTCAGCTTCAGAACAAAACCTATCTAATCGAAGGAATGGATTATCTATTGGAAGCAATAGATTACATAAAAAATGACAATTACAGCCAGCCGGGAGTGGACAGGTTCGTGTTTATTGCAGAGGAAGACGTCGATATTGTTGAGTTTTATGAGGATAAGATTTCAGAGGTGAGAGATTCTCTGGCTAACGATAATATCGCAGAGCTCCAGATATCGGAGGGGAAAGAGTACGCCTTGCAGAATTCGCCGGACGACGGAATTTCCCTGCTGCCGGGCAGCTCTCTAAAGGCGGAACTGATGCAAATAGACGTTTTATACCAAGGAGAGCTTGAGCTGGTGTATGAGGGGGATACAGGGCAGCAGCAAAAGACATATCAGTTAGAAAGCGGTACAGTATTTTCCGACTATGTAGATCTCTCTTTCGAGTCTGGCTTCTTTACATTCTTCATAGACCAGAGCAAAGAAAATATCACCGAAGGATATCTCAGCGACTGGGAGGAAGCGATAGAAATCACTGGAATAACCGGCAGCCTTGCCGGGAGCTTCGCAGGAGAACAGATCACATTTGACCTGAACCCTGCTTACGGGTCTGAGAGATTCCCCGAGCCGATTAGTCCGAGAGACTGCCTCCCTGAATTCAACAAATGGAACATGCCCGCTGCATACACTGTAGGAAGCGGTATGGATAACGACCCAACACTTGGCGGGATCCTCCCCAACGTTACCCACAACGACTGGCTTTCAGCTTTCGACAATCTCCAGCCCAGCGGGAGGGTTAATATATATCCTGCTGACCCATGGCAGATTTACAAAAGCTGGGACGGCTCAGCTGAAATCTCATACTGGCTGGATGAACAGCTCGTATTCAAAGACGCAGCAGGGGAAGTGCCGCAAGAGGAAATCAATCCAGATATAAGCGAATTGTATCTGGCTTATGAGGGCAGCACGCTTTATGGATGCATAGCAATTGAAGATATGCAGGAAATTGAGGGTATCTACTTCGATGAGAAATGCAGCTATGAGATAATATTCAGTCCGTCTGCTTACTATCCGGAAACGAAAGGGGCAGTAAAAATTAATCTGGATGGAACACAATACTCCTATCAGGAATGGAAATACGACTGGTATGAATACTGGGAATCCGATTTGAATAGAGAAGTATATATCTACAGCAGTGATAAAGGAATATACTTCACGCTTACGGATTCCTCAGATTCTCCAACGCTTCCGCCGATAACGGGCAAGTATATTACTGTAAATTCCCTTTGCGGGGATGAATGGAACTACGAGTATATCGACTATAATCCAACTCAGCTAATCACCGGGAAAATGGGAACAGTACAGGGAACTGTAAACAGCAGCACAATCCCTGATAGCAGATTCTTCGTTCAGGCCTACACCAATAAGGCTGAACCTGAAGATAGTATGGCTGATTTTGCAGTAATACAAGGTGCGGGAGATTTTGAACTTGAACTGCCGATGGGATTTGAAGGTTATATCAGGGCATACTGCTCAATTTTCGCATTTGAGAACCCCTTCGAGGTTGGCTCAGAGCTGATATGCGAAAACGTAATAGAATTCAGGCAGTGGAAGGAGAATTCATCCTGCGGGAGCATAAACGTTGAATATCCGGAGATTATCAAGCCCGGAGAAACGCTCAGCTTTGAAGACGTTGACGGGGCATCGGGCAGTATTATCGCCCTTGATCTCTTGGCCGGCCAGGAATACTCGCTGGATTTCTCTTCAACTCAAGAGCTTGATATTGAAATCTACGAGCCGGACGCCAGAACCAACAACTCCTATTACTCAAACAATTTTTCATTTATACCCGAATATTCAGGGAGGTATTTCGTTAAAATAACCGATGATTATTACGCACAAGAAAGCGCGGTATTTGATTTTTCTGCCGGGCTCACAAGCGAATATGAGCCTTTGCCGGCTGATATCGCCAATGATAAAGGCATAGGATCGCAGGATGGATATGTGGATGAGCTGGATATGCTTGCTCTTTCAGATAAATGGCTCAGCTCAGCAAACAAGAATTCGTGGGCAGGCTTTGCAGATTTTTCCGAAGACAGTATTGTGAATCTAAAAGATTTTGCCCGCCTCTGTCTTTTCTGGTACACTTATGCGGTCGAATGAACAAAAATTCAATGTGAAAAGTAAAAGAATTTTAATACATTGAACGGGTGAATCGTTAATTAGGAATTAAACACAGGAGAATTTATGAGATTTTTGCCGGTCGTTTTCCTATCGGCCATGTTAGCAGGGTTATGCATTGCCCAGCCTGAAGGCAAAGACGCCAAGGCTAAAAGTATGCTTGAAGACGTTAAGGCGGCAATTTCCGCACGAGAAGACTTTCTGAAAAATGGAAGACCCGAAAGGCCGGACTACCGCTCAGCACCAAATGATCAGGTGCGTCAGCAGATGTTCGAGAAATACCGCAGCAGATTTCAGGATTACAGAGATCAGGTGTGGAAAAAGAGCTTGGATGTTCTCGATAAATCACGAAAACTTTATAACAAATACCCCCGCACAAAGCAGGCTGAGAGGATAATCCCCGAGGCAGTGAATATCCTCGGGCTTATCGGGTCAGACCCGCAGACAGCGGCCGAATTTGAAGACTTCTACACAAAATTGCTCAAGCACAATTCAGTTGGCAAGCGTTTTATAGAAACACTGCTTGAATACCGAGTTCGCAGGATGGGCTCGATAATACAATCCGAAACCGTTACAGGCGAGGATAAGTCCGCCGAGGTAAAAGAGCAGGTTGAAAAGCTCATAGAGGACATAGATTCGGTTGCGGGGCGATTCAAGGGTGTAGAAACTTTTCCGAATACCGCCCTCACTCTCGCTCAGGAAATGATGTACTACGAGCCTTCTCTGGCAGAACCGCTTGTTGAGGTTTGCGAAAAATACGGCGGAGAGATGGTAAAAGAGAAGCTCGCAGGCCTGAAGAAAAAGCTCGATATGCTCGGCAGCAAGCTGGAGATGAATCTTGAAACCCTCGACGGCAAGGAAATTTCCCTCTCAGACTACCGGGGCGATGTTGTGCTGGTTGATTTCTGGGCAACTTGGTGCGGGCCTTGTGTTGAGAAAGTCCCGCATTTGAAGGATGTTTACGAGAAATACAGCGACAAGGGCTTTGAAATCCTCGCAATCAGCCTCGATAACAGCAAAGAAGATTTGAAGAACTTCATAAAAGAACATGAAATGGAATGGCCTCAGCACTTCGACGGCAAGAGCTGGGAGAATGAGTATGTGAAGAAATTCAACATTCGGGGCATTCCAACGATGTGGCTTGTGGATAAAAAGGGGCGATTAGCAGATATGAATGCGTCAAGCAGGCTGGAAGAAAAGGTCAAAGAGCTTATGCAGTAATAAAGATTCAGGGCGGTTTTCGAGCCGCCCTTTTTAATTTATTCCAAAACGTTTGCGGCAATTTTTTTGGGCAAAATTCAAATCATCATTCTGCAATGCTGTGCGGAATTTTTTGCCGCACGTGGAGTCCGCCGCAGGCAAACTGGCTCAGCCAAAAACACATTTTCCGCATCAGAATAAAATTGTCGCACACTCCCACAGCCATCAAACCACAAAATACTTGTTAAAATATCAAACCTCTCTAAAATTCCCTTCAAAGCAATATATTAGGATTTTAGATTTTTACTGATGCGAAATTTTTCAGAAATAAAACGTATAGTTGTAAAGATAGGCACCAACACGCTCAAAGGTGAAAACGGGATCAACAGCGCTCTTATCGTTGATATCGCAAGGCAGGTAAGAAAACTGCACGAAAAGGGCTTTGAGGTTCTGCTTGTAAGCTCGGGTGCTATAGGCATGGGAGCGGGCAGGCTCGGGCTGAGCTCCAAGGTTAAGTCAATCAGGATGAGGCAGGCCTGCGCTGCTATAGGCCAGCCGCTTTTGATGTATGAATATTCAAAGGCATTCGAGATTTACGATATTGTAATCTCGCAGGTGCTTCTCACTGCTTGGGTGATGGACAACAGGACATCTTATCTGAATTTGAGAAATGCAGTAGAAAAGCTTCTGTCTCTTGGGAGCGTTCCGATAATAAACGAAAATGACAGCATCAGCACAGACGAAATTCAAAGCGCATTCGGCGATAACGACCGGCTCAGCGCGCTTGTTGCGAGCAAGGTGGATGCGGATCTTCTGGTAATGCTTTCTGATATAGACCGTCTCTACACCAAAGACCCGAGAAAACACGAAGATGCTGAGCCGCTGAAGGTTGTAGAGCAGCTCACCGATGAACACAGGAGTTATGCAGGCGAGAGCGGGTCTGAATTTGCCACGGGGGGAATGAAAACCAAACTCGATGCGATAAAAATCGCTTCAGACTCAGACTGCAGGGTGATAATCACAAGCGGAGAGCTTGAAAACGTGCTTCTGAAAATAATCGACGGCGAGGATATCGGCACGCTCTTTATGCCTCAGAGAAAGCTCGGGAGCAAGGCACGCTGGATACTCAACACCACCCCCGCCGGCAGAATTGAGCTCGATGCGGGAGCGATGAAAGCTATCAAGAACCACAAAAGCCTTCTGCCCAAGGGAATTGTATCTGTTGAAGGCGTGTTTGAGGCGGGCAGTGTGGTATCGCTTTCCGGCGAGGCGAAGGCCGTAACAACAATGAGCAGCGATGAGCTCAGCTCGCTTATCGGCAAACACAGCAGCGAAATACGAAAGATCCTCGGAAGCGAGCGAAAAGACGTTGTAGCCCTGCCGGAGGATATCGTATTTATTGAAAGCTGAAGCTATTCAGTCAGCCTGTAATGCGCAGATCTATTCCGCTGAGAATTCACAGTAGTAATGAATTCGTGAAATATAAAACAGGCTGGCGTATCAGCGGCTGAAATTATTCATCCAGAGCAGCTCTGAAGCCGTAGTTATGGCTCATAAAGGCTTTTTGCTGATAAATCTTAAGTGAAACAGTGCAATAGATCTTATCGTTGCTCCAGCCGCCGCCCTGCAAGGTTTTGTAATTGCCGACAGCGCCGCAATCTGTCCATTCGCAAACATTTCCTGACATATCGCAGAGCCCGTAGCCAAACTCGCCGAAATAACCTGCTGAAGATGTGTACGGAAAGGCTGAGAAGCCTTCAGGATTGGCGAAAGTCCCGCCGCCTGAATAGTTGGCTTTGGAGAAATCTATCGATGCTCCAGTTGCATACACGTATGACCCGTCGAAATCTGCAGCCGCCTGCCATTCAAAATCTGTGGGCAGTCGATACCAGCTGTAGTAGTCGCAGAAGGCCTTTGCTCCATAATAGCTCAGGCAAGCAACGGGAAATCCGGTAACATCCTGCCCTTCGAACGTTTCCACATAGAAAACCTCGCCAGACCATGCAATCTGACTTGAGGGGTTGGTGGTATCGTAATATACAAGGTCGTTCTGTTCGTCTGCGCCTGTAATTAAGCCGTCAACCAATTTAATATCCCCGCTTGCAGCAGCTTCATTAAGATACTGGCAGTATTGGGCGTTTGTGGTTTCGTATTTGCTCATATAACCTGTGAAACCGCCTTGACCGTCGATCGAGTTGCCGCTTGGGTCTTTCATATTAGACCCGTCATCCTCGATATAAACCCAAGTCATTCCGAGGGGATCGCCAACAGCACCTTCAGAGACAAGCAGATCAACCTCACTGCCCGGGGAAACATTTTCACCGCCGGCGGGAGTTTGGCTGATAATATACCCCTTCGGAACAGAATCGTGGTATCGCTGTGATAAAGTTCCCACAATCAGCTCGGCAGAGAGTATGGCAGCTTCGCCATCATTATAAACCATCCCTTCAACATCAGGTACCTGAACAAACTCAACTTCCAGCCAGTGCATACAGAGGCGAGAGAAATCTTCAATGTCAACAATTCCGTCGTTGTTTATATCGCTTGCCGGATCCCAGACAGCAGAAACTGTTGCTGCGATAAAGAGGATTGATACTAAAAAAATAAGATACTTCATTTTATTCTCCTTTAAAACCTAAAAACAATACAAAATTATCTACAGCCATTCTACCACTAATTCGTCACGTTCAAAGCTTTTTTTAGAAAAATCGAAAAAAACTTTTAGCCTTGCCGCTTGAAGTAAAGCGTTATATTTATTGAAATGAACAGCGATTTTATCTCGTCTTATATGCCGAACAATGTTATTCTTGATGCTCAAAACGGAGCAGATCTTTTATAAAGGGAGAAAATATGAAAAACGTTACTATATTGTTTGTAATTCTTCTTCAGCTGGCTTTATCGGCAGGGAGCGGGAGAAATGAGGTCTGCATAGAATGGGTTTCAAAGGCGTTAAAGGCAGAGGGCTTGGAACACAAAACCTTTCAGAGCGATATAATCGAAGGGGAGGCCAGCTTTCATATTTACCTGCCAAAGCAGTATTATCAGAGTCCGGAGAAGCGTTTGCCAGTTATGTACTGGCTTCACGGGAGCGGGGGAAAGCCTTCACAAGATTACAGGGCAGGCGGAGGCAGAGGGCCTGCGGCGATCTCAAAGCATTTCGGCACAGCTATGCAGGAAGGCAAAATACCGCCAATGATTATTGTATATCCCAACGGTCTTCGAAAGGGAATGTGGGTGGATTCGAAAGACGGGAAAACCCCAGTAGAATCGCTCGTTATCAAGGAGCTTATCCCGCATATAGACAAAAATTTCCGAACAATCGCCGATAATTCAGGGCGTTTGATTGCAGGCCACAGCGCTGGCGGATACGGAGCTGCAAGGCTTGGATTCAAATACCCCGAGCTCTTCTGCGCTGTTTCGATGCGCGGGGCAGGGCCGCTTCAGGAGGTATTCGTCCCTGAGAGAGGGCCGGAAGGCAATGCCCGCACCCGAGGGCGGGTTCTAAGGAAAATTTACGGCTCAGATCAGGAATACTTCAAGAGATTAAGCCCGCTTTATCTTGCAGAGAAAAACGCAGAGAAGATTCGCAAAAATCTTCAAATCCGTCAGATTATAGGCGAAAAAGACTATTGCCTGCCGGCGAATATCGAATTCCACAGGCATTTGGAGGCGCTTGATATCCCTCATGAGTTTACAATTTTAGATAGTGTAAAACACGACACCCATCAGCTAATGCAAGTTCTCGGGGAATCTTCCAGCTATTGGCAGTTTTATCGGTCTGTTTTCGGGTCTCTCAAGACTTTTGAGCAGGCGGAGAGCCGTTAAGACTCAATCTGCTGCATAACAGAATCGGGTATATCGAAGTTCGAGTACACGTTCTGCACATCATCGTGCTCTTCGAAAGACTCTATCAGAGCAAGAATTTTCCTTGCCTTCTCGGGGTCTGATATTTCCACGTTGTTATCTGGAATCATAGAAACCTCAGCGCTTTCCACTTCAATGCCGGCATCATCTATCGCTGATTTGAGGTCGTTGTATGCCTCAGGAGCGCAGTTTATCTCGTACATATCGCCGTGATTTTCCATATCATTCGCCCCGCTGCTTAGGGCAAGATCCATAAGCTCTTCCTCATCAGCCTTATCAGCAGAAATAAGGATTACGCCCTTCTTGGCAAACATATAGTTTACGCAGCCGCTGGTTCCCATAGAACCGCCTCTCTTTTCAAAGAGCTTCCGGATCTCGGGGGCTGTTCTGTTTCTGTTGTCTGTAAGTGCATCAACCATTACAGCCACACCGCCAGGCGCGTAGCCCTCATACAACGCTTCCTCAAAGCTCACAGCCCCGAACTCGCCGGTGCCCTTTTTGATGGCCTTTTCGATAGTATCTTTGGGCATATTGGCCTGCTTGCCCTTGTCGATGGCGTAACGCAGGGGCAGATTCGTGTTCGGATCGCCACCGCCGTTCTTGGCGGCTACCATAATCAAGCGGGAAATCTTGCTCCATATTTTGCCGCGTTTGGCGTCGTTTGCAGCTTTTTTGTGTTTAATTCCAGCCCAGTGTGAATGACCTGCCATTTATGTTAATTCCTTAAATTAAAATCGTTATATGTTACAAATCTCAAATATGAGACGTTCAGTTCAGCTTTTCTTTCTTGTCTTCTTTGTTTTAGCGGAAGCCTTTTTGCCGGCAGATACGCTTTTTGAAGTCTTGCCTGAAGTTTTCTTCGCTGCAGTTTTCTTTTTGGAAGCAGTTTTTTTAGAAGCGGTTTTCTTTGAAGAAGTTTTCTTGGATGCTGAGGTCTTTTTGGAAGCAGTTTTCTTGGCAGAGCTTCCAGATGCCTTCTTCTTCGCTGCTGAAGAGCTCTTCTTGTCTGCGGTTTTCTTGGTTGTCTTTTTAGTCGTTTTCTTAGCTGCCTTTTTTGCGGATTTCTTGGCTGTCTTGGTTTTTGAAGCAGGTTTTGCTTTTTCAGAGCTCTCAGCGTCTGATGATTTCTTCTTTGAGGCAGTCTTTTTCGAAGAGGCCTTTTTCGTTGAAATTTTCTTTGCAGGAGACTTCTTCGGGGATGCCTTTCCAGCCGATTTCTTTGCGGCTTTCTTATCAGAAGCAGCAGCCTTTTTCTTTGCCGAGCTTCCAGATGCCTTCTTCTTTGCTGTTTTCTTGCTGGTTTTCTTCGAGGCAGTCTTATTTTTCTCAGAAGACTTTTTCTTTTTCATTTCTTTTTCTTCATACTCAGCAGCAAGCTCTCTGAGCATATAAAAAGTTTTTTCTGTATCTTTGCTGGTAATCTGCCTTACAACGAAATTTTTTATTTCTCTCCTGCTGGAGTCTGGATGAACGAGCTGCTCGCTTTTGAGCATATCTTCAATGCTCTGATTTACAGGCAAAACGTGTGAATGCTTGAGGAAGAGCAGTACATAATCTATTGCAAACTCAGAGATTCCGCCCACATCATCAAGTATCTGCTTGGCCTGCTTTTTGCCGGCTTCATCAAGCTCTTCGAGGGTGGTTCTGTCGAGATTTGTAAAAATAGAGTTTAGGGTGTTTATAAGGGCGTCGGAGATCTCTCTCTGCAAATCAGGGTTTACCCCTGCATTATCAATAATAGAAATAATCTCTTCGTTCCTCGAGACCCTTAGGTCGTTCCAGTCAACAAAGTGCTCACGCATAAGCTCAATGCACTTATCCACCATCTTTTCAGAAACAAACTCGCTCAAAATCCCTCTAACGATGCAGTCTGTATTGGTGGGGAACTGGGGTGATTCGTAATTCCTGTCTTGCAAAGACTTTTTAAGAAATTTTTTCAGCTTTTCTGAATACTGCTTGGAGTTTTTCATTTACAACTGCCCTTAATTCGGGGTCAACTATTCTTTTTCTTCAGGTTTATCTTCAGCCTCGGTGTCGTTCTGGTGAAGCTCTTTGGATATCTTATCTATTATTTTCAGCGTTTCATTAGTCTGGTCTTGTTTGACATCCTGATGGAGTGTTATCAATGGGCAGAATCTCATTTTCAGCTCGCCGGCGATTTCAGACTGAATAAAGCCCCTTGCATGGGCTATGGCTTTGAATGAAAGCCTGCTTTCTTCTTCCGAAACGCCGAAACAGCTCAGGAAAACATCCGCATAACGCATGTCCGGCGATAACTCCACTGAATTGACGCTTACAAACGACTTTATTCTCGGGTCCTGAAGCTCCCTGATAGCCTCGCTTACAATATCTCGGATAACTCTGGCCACCCGAAGCTGCCTTCTGGAACTGTTCATATAGCACCAGCCTTCTAAGGACTTATTCTACAGTCCTTTTTACTTCTACAATTTCGTAAGCTTCTATCTGATCATCCACTTTCACGTCGTCATAGCCGGCAATTTTCAGCCCGCATTCATATCCGCTCTTAATTTCACGGACATCTTCCTTGAAGTGTTTTAATGAATCCACAGAAGCGTTATCTTTTATTACAATATTATCCCTGATCAGTCTTACTCTGCTGTTTCTTGTTACCTTTCCGTCGGTTACATAGCAGCCGGCAATAGTTCCAACACCCGGGACTCTGAAGGTGTCTCGGACTTTCAGCCTGCCGAGGGTTTGTTCTACCTCATCAGGAGCGAGCATACCCGACATAGCGTCCTTGAGCTCTTCAGTAATCCTGTAGATTACATTGTAAAGCCTTATATCCACGCCCTTTGCATCAGCAAGCTGCTTTACTTTCACATCAGGAACCACATTAAACCCTATAATTACTGCATCGGATGCTTCAGCCAGAACAACATCACCCTCAGTAACCCCGCCTACGCCGGAGTGGATTATATTAATTCTAATCTCTTCTGTGGTTAAGTCGGAGATGTATTTATGAAGCACATCTACAGAACCCTGCACATCCGCACGGATAATCACCTTCAGCTCCTGAACATTACCCGCTTCAATCTGTGAGAAGAGGTTGTCGAGAGTAACCTGAGAGCGTTTTGAAAGCCTGCGTTCTCTTGCCTGAGATTTCATCTCTTCTGCGGCCTTCTGGGCCTTGTTTATATCTCTGAGGATGAAGAATTTATCGCCAGCAGAAGGCACATCGCTAAGGCCTGTTACCTCTACCGGCATTGAAGACTTCGCTTCCTTGAGTGATTTTCCGAAGCTGTTTTTCATTGAGCGGATTCGTCCGAAGCCGCTTCCTGCAAGGATCACATCGCCCTTTTTCATGCAGCCTTCCCTGATAAGCACGGTAGCAACCACGCCCTGAGTGCTGGTCATCCTCGCCTCTACTACCCAGCCTGTAGCGGGTATTCCCGGGTCGGCCTTGAATTCATTTATATCTGCTACAAGGTCTAAGTGTTCTACAAGCTCGCTGATTCCTTCGCCTGTTTCGGCGCTGGTTTTTATTACATCGGTCTGCCCGCCCCATTCTGTGGGCACTAGGTCGTGCTCGGCAAGCTGACCGTAAATTTTGTTGGTATCAACGCCCGGGATGTCTATCTTGTTCAATGCTATCACTATCGGAACTTCAGCAGCCTGAGCATGGCGGATAGCTTCAACAGTCTGAGGCATCACCCCGTCGTCCGCTGCTACCACGAGAACAACAATGTCTGTCATATTCGCTCCCCTTGCACGCATTGAGGTAAAGGCAGCGTGGCCGGGAGTGTCGAGGAAGGTTACCTTCTTGCCTCCAATTTCCGCCTGATAAGCGCTTACGTGCTGGGTGATTCCGCCTGCCTCGCCTGAGGCAACAGATGCCGAGCGAATCTTGTCCAACAGCGAGGTCTTTCCGTGGTCAACGTGGCCGAGCATCGTTACGATTGCTGGACGCTTAACTTCATTTCGCTCACGGTTTTCAAATTCCTCGCTGATTTGTTCTTCTATCGTCTTCTGGTGTTCAATCTCAAGCTCTACACCAAATTCAAGTGCAACAAGCTCGGCTGCCTCTACAGAGATGCTCTGATTGGCATTTGCCATAACACCCTGCTTCATAAGCTGAAGGATTATATCGTTCACCTTAACGGCAAGTGCAGATGAAAGAGACTTAACACTAATTGGTTCTGATATAGAGGCCTTCTTGGGACGCTGCTGCTCAGCAGGTTTCTGCTGCTCACCCTTCTTTTTGGATTCTATTTTGCGGGGAGTTTTGAAACCGACTTTCTTGCCTCTTGCAGCTGCAAGGCGGGCTTTTCTTTCCTCAACATCCCGACCTCTCAGCTTGCTTTTCTTAGCAATTTTAGGTATTTTGATTTTTTCCTCTTCTCCGCCTTTGTGTTCTTTCTTTTTCTTATCCTTCTTGCTCTTCACCGGCTGGGGCTGAGCAGATTCTGGTACAGGCTGAGGAGCTGTCTGAGGTTTCTTTTTGAAATGCGGTTTTGTTTCTTCGCCCTTCTTACCCGGCCTTTTTTTGTGGTGCCTTGGTTTGTGAACAGATTCCATCCTCACAACCTTCGGCCCGCTCAGCTTGGCAGGAGCCGGGGAATCAAGCCTTGGCCCTGCTGGTTTGATGTCTTCAGCCTTTGGAAGCTCGACCATCTGAGGTTGTTTTCCATCGTCGGTTTTCTTCTGCTCAGGCTCATCAGAGGCAGACCTCTTTTGTGAAGCGGTCTGTTCCTTCTTTTCTTCCGGCTTATGTTCTTCAGCTTCCGGCTTTTCAGCCTTGGCGGCAGTCTTATGCCTTGTGGATGTTTTGCCAGTTAGTCTGCTTCTCGGGATGGGCTTTTGCTCAGGAGCTTTCTGCTCTTGAACTTCCTGCTGTTCAGACTTATCTTCTTCTGAAGAAGCTTCAGACTGGACAGTCTTTTTCTTCTGCTCATTTACTCTGTATTTATCATCAACGGGAGCAGCGGTTTCCACAGTAGTTTTATGTTCACCTGCCGAGAACCATTCTCTGATTGTAGCTGCGCGTCCGGCAGACAGGGTTGACATATGATTTTTCACATCCATACCCTCTGCCTGGCATTTTTCCACAATCACCTTGCTTTTAACGCCAAGTTCCTTAGCTAAAATATGAACTCTTGTTACCGGTTTTGCCAAATTATTGCTCCCTTTTTGGGCTCGAAACCCTGAAACTTTTATTCTTCCGGATTCTCTTGCAGGTCTGCTTGCTGCTCTGTCTGCTCATCTTCCTGCTGAGCATCTTTCTGCTCAGCGGCTTGACCATCGTTTTCCGCCTGCTCCGGAAATTCCTCTTTGAGCTTTTCTCTTGCGGCCTCTATAACCTTCTCGGCAAGCCCGGGCTCAAAATTGAGCTCCTCAACGAGCGGCTCACTGCCTACTTCATCAAGATCATCGAGGGAGATTATGCCCAAGGCTATCAATTCATCTACAAGCCTCGGCTCATCCTCTAAAAGATGTTCAAGGGCACTGTTAAGTGTATCTACGCTTTCATTATATTCATCAGGTGTAAGGATTTCAATATCCCAGTCTGTAAGCCTTGCGGCAAGACGTACGTTCTGCCCGTGCTTGCCGATAGCGAGGCTGAGCTGGTCTTCAGGTACCACTACTACCGCCTTGCCCAGCTCAAAACAGAGCGTAATCTCCGATGCAGCCGCCGGCTTTACGGCGTTGATTATAAATGCCTGAGAAGACTCGCTCCAAGGTACAATATCAATCTTCTCCCCGCTGAGCTCATCTACAATGCTCTTTATCCTGCTGCCTCGAACGCCCACGCAAGCACCTATCGGGTCTATGCGGTCGTCAACAGATTCAACAGCAATCTTTGTGCGGTATCCTGCTTCTCTTGAGAGCGAGCGAACTTCCACGATACCGTCTGCAATCTCCGGGACCTCAAGCTCAAACAGCCTTCGTACAAAATCCGGGTGTGTTCGAGACAGGATAATCCTTACCTGACTCGTCCCCTCTTTAACCTCTGTTACAAGAGCACGTACTGTTTCGCCAGGGCGGAAATTCTCGCCTGCAATCTGTTCCTCTTTGGGCAGCTCTGCCTCAACACGATTTCCCAGACCTACGACGATTTTCTTGCGGCGTTCCTTGCGCAGAACAGCACCCGTAATTATTTCGCCCTTACGCTGTACAAATTCGGCAAAGATGCTGCCTCTCTCGTCTGCTTTAATCCGCTGAATCATCACCTGCTTAACGGTCTGGGCAGCTATCCTGCCCATAACGCTTATATCAAGCAGTTCATCGTCCATATATGCAGTTATCTCTCCGCTTGTTCTGTCTATATGGATGGTGTACTCGGCATCCTGAACGCCGTAGTATTTGCGCACACCAGAAACCATTGCAGTTTCCAGATCCTGAAAAAGCGACTCCAGATCTATATTCTTATCTCTGGCTATATTCTCTATTATCCTGACAAGTTCCTGATTCATATTTTTTCCGTTCCATATAAAAACAAAAAAGCGGAACCCACGGGCGCCGCCTCTCTATAACTGACAAAAATATACACCGCCGCCTGCCGCAGCAGCTCGAAAAACGGAGCAATTACGTAATCATCTGCAATCGCCTTTGCCAAAAATATTTTTCTCAGTATAACGAAGCATAAACCCGCTATAAGTAATTTGTTCACAAAAAAAAGACACTCACGTGTCTTTATAATTAATTAGACATTTCCCGCCGCAGTTAGCTAAGACTGCAACTTTGGTTATTTTAATGCAACCATTGAGACATGTCAACTGCTTATCATATTATTTTGGAAAATCTAATTGATTCGGGTAAAAAAACTTACCGAAAATCCTCTCGCTAAGGCTGAAATCTTCAGCAATCAAGCTTTTTATCTCTGTCTTGGGTTCTGTTTCCGGCAGGGGTTAGGAAATAATGCTAAAACCAACCAGCAGACGAAGATGAATCAGAAACGTGTTATCTTTGATTTGCCCGGAGGAAAATATACAATATTACAAATACTCTCCTGCTGATAAGAGCCTTGAATTATCAAAAGCAGGCGGATTTTTGGGTGTAAAATGCTTGTAACCCAGACCACTGAAAGCAAGACTATATCCATGCAGTTTTCTCCAATGCAAATACTAATCAGGCAGACTTTTTAGATGTACGAAGGCAGAATCAAGTTTATAGTGGCAGTGTTTATCTTTCTTCTCTGCATAACCGCAGGGAGGCTGATAAACCTCCAGTTAGTCCATTGCGAGGCTACCAGAGACCAGATCTCGCGTACGGGTGTTAAATCGGCGCAGGTCTTGCCTACAGTTCGCGGCAGCATTACCGACCGTTTCGGGGAAAAGCTCGCTGTTGACAGTCCTGTATTCCAGCTAATGATTCGCTATGAGCTTTCAAGACTGCTTGACGAGAGGTTTTGGCAGGCCAACGCTGTTGTCCGCTCGGAAGATAAAGGGGTGAGCTTAGAGAAGGCGAGGGAGTATTGGGAGGATCAGCTCGCCTCGGATATTGAGCTTCTTGATACCGTCCTCGAATATGCAGAGAAATACTCGCCGGCAGGACTTGAGGATATTAAGCAGAGAATATCTGAAATAAACGACAGAATGTGGCGTTTGAGGAGGTATTTCGCTTGGAGAAGAAACTTTCCCAATTCCAGCTCAATCTCAGATTTCGACAGCCTCCCAAAACGTGAAAGACTTGCTAAAGAGGCCTTTGTAAATGATCTCTGGGAGATGAAAAAGAAATGGTTTCCAATAGCCGATATCTCGCAAGACAAGATTTATCACGCTCAAAACACCCTTTCCTCCAATCCGGAAGTAAAGATATCCACCAGAGGCAGAAGAAAATATCCTTACGGTAAAACCGCATCGCAGATTATCGGCTGGGTTAATCCTTCCCAGCCCGATAAAGAACTTTTCAAGAATGATGAACTGATTCGCTACAGAGAAAAGGAAGTGGCAGGGTTTGCAGGGACAGAGAGGATCTGCGAGCCGTTTTTAAGGGGCAGACGGGGGAAGATTGTGTACAGAAAACGGGATAAGCCCCCCGAGCAGAAGCCAAGGGAATTCGGCGACAACGTTCGGCTTACTCTGGATATCAAACTTCAGGAAAAAATTGAGAAACTGCTCAACGACCCCCTGAGAAACCCAAACAGCGATAAAATCTGCAATGCGGTGGTTATTGATGCACGCAGATCGGAGATCCTTGCCGCTGTTTCACAGCCTAGCTTCAACCTGCAAAAAGCAAGACAAAACTACAACCAGATAATCTCAGACCCAAACAAACCTTCAGTTAACAAGGCTTTCGAAAAGCTTTATCCGCCTGGTTCTACGATAAAACCGCTTATTCTCGCAGCTGCCCTTGAGGAGGGAGAAGTTGGAATTAATGAAACGATAAGCTGCTCTCTGCCTGCCGATGAGAACTGGCCGCGATGCTGGCTTCAGAGGCTTGGAAGCTGCCATGATTACCAGTTTGAAGGCGAAGGCGGCAATAACGGCAGAAACGCCATTCGGGGAAGCTGCAATGTGTATTTCACAAAGGCCGCCCACCGGCTCGCACCGCTAAAGCTCCAGAAACACCTCTTCAATTCAGGCTTCGGAAGGGAAATACTATGCCCGATAGATTTTTCTCTCGTTGGCTGGAAGGTTGAGAATATGCCTTCAGAAGACAGGAATTTGCCTGAATCTCGGGGTATAATATGGAGCGGATACGACACCCCCGAAGGCAGGGACATTGAGGGCATCCCTCCGCTGAGCAGCAGCGAGCGGCGATGGTTCGGAATGGGGCAGGGGAATCTGCGCGTGAGCCTTCTTCAAATAGCAAACCTCTACGCCTCAATTGCGAGGGACGGAGTGTTTGAAAGGCCCGTAATTTACTCCAACATCTCCGAACCGCGGAGAAAGCAGGATTTGGGATGGTCTGAGTCAACGGTTGAAAATGTTCAAAAGGGGCTCTGGATGGTGGTGAACAAGATACACGGCACAGCATACAAGCAGTTTAAGGGCTCTGACCTATTAGAGCTGGACATTGAGATCTACGGGAAAACCGGCTCCACCCAGAACCCGGAAAACGCCCTTTTCGCAGGCTACATCGAGGCGGAAAATTCCACGATTGCGATTGCAGTTATCATTGAAGGCGGGCAGAGCGGAGCAAGAGACGGAGCTCCTCTCGGAAGAGAGCTATTTAAAGTGATTGAAGAATGCGGCTATTTCGATTAAATTACCGTTCTGGTTTTGAAAAATTATTTTACGGGGATATATGGACGACGGGAAAAAACTGAATTATTTTGAATTGGTCAACAAGGCTTACGATTTCTACAAGGCCAACTGGCAGGGACTTCTTAAATACGGCGGGATCTTCTTTATCATAATGACCCTAGCTCAGGTGCCGATTGTGGTTTATCTATTCTCGCAGGGCTACGGGGAAAACACCGACCTTATCAAGTTTTTCAAAAAGCTCTCGGCAAACTCGCTTGCAGTTATATTTATGCTCTCAGTGGTTACGCAGCTTATCGGAGTTTGTCTGATAACAGGGCTTATACGTATCGTCGGGGCGATGATAGAAGAAAAGCAGCATTCAGCAGCAACGCTCACAAACTGCTCAGACTGTTTCTGGAAAGTTTTAGGCTGCTACTTTGCGATGCATATTGCTGCGCTTGTGCCGGTGTTTGCCGCAGAAGTGCTCGGGCTGGGCGGAATTGCCGGAGGAACGGGCACTGTAATTGCATTCGGAATCTCGGCTTATCTGGTGATGAGGATGATTTTTGCGCTTTTCTTTATTGCCGAAACGAAAATGACAGTGCGGGAATCTGTCCTCTCGAGCCTCGCTATGACAGGAAGCGAACACGGCTTAATGCTCAAGCTCATTCTAACGGTATTCGCGGCATTTCTGCTCACTCTCTACACCTACGGATTTGCAACCGTGATTGTTATGCCGTTTATGGGGTGCATATTCACCTTCGTTTTCAGAAAGCTAAAGCAAATAAAAACAAAAAAGCCTGAGTGAGTACTGTCAAACAGGGCCTTTAACACAAGACCCTTTTCAAATGCTGAGCAGTAAATAAGTTTCAGCGGCTTCTTGCTGCAATTATTTTTTGCAAACGTTTTTGACTGCGGCTTTGTTTATACCGTAAATCCTTATCGTATGCTCAAATCGGCTGTGGCTGCGGGAAATCGGGGGCGATATTTTTCTGCTCTGTTTTTGATAAGCACGAACATCTGACCTAAGCTCGTCTTTTAGTTTAACCTTGATAAATAAGCTTTTTGCTGGATAATAATGGTATGAGATTAAACATTTTTCCAGAGCAGAAACAGACGGGGAGGTAATATGGCCGGATTTTTTGGCAATTTAGCTTACGGGCTCGGCAGGAAGCTCGGCCCGAAATTCCGCAAGGCAAAATGGCTCTACAAAACGATGTCTGAGGGCAGCAAAGAGAGCATCAAGGCAGAGTATGAGCTTGGGCTCGATCTCTATAGCGAGGTGGCCGAAAAACTCACCCTCAACTCCAACACCTCTTTTGCCAGTCTTATCAAAGGCATAGGCACAAAGTTGGGGAGCAAGGTCTCTGATAAAAACTGGAAATTCCATTTCTACCTATACTCAGACCCAACACCGAACGCCTTTGCCATACCCGGCGGCTTTATCTTCGTCGCAGACAGCCTCATAGACCTCTGCGGAACAGATAAAAATCAGCTCGCATTTATCCTCTCTCACGAAATGGGGCACGTAGTAAAGCGGCACTGCTTCCACAGGACGATAAACGAGTATGCTGTAAATACACTGAAAACCGTGCCGGCAAAGGGTAAGTTCGCACCTGTAATAAAAAATGCCGGTCTGGATTTCTTTATAAAAAACTACAGCAGAAAGCAGGAAACTCAGGCGGATGAATTTGCAGTGTATCTCTCTTACGCAGCGGGGTTTAACCCTGCTGCAGGTGCGAGGATGATGAAAGCCCTGGGCGATAAGAATCCAGCTCGAGACGATTATATGAAATATTTCTCCACACACCCGCCTCACAACGAAAGGATCGTTCATATCCTTTCAACTTGCAAAAGGATTACAAAAAAACGGAAAGCAACTTAGTGCAAAATGTAACTTTCCTGCTCTTAACTTGCAATAATATGCTTTTTTAGTTTTTCTTTTAACAAAATTTTGCTGAAACCCTTGCTTTGTACCGCTATCTTCCCTACTATATCCTGCGGATATGTTAATTTTTATTTTAAAGAGGTATTTATATGGCAGATTTACAAGCGTTGGCTGACGCCATCATTGGCGGTGATCAGAGCACCGCAGTAAATGTTACTAAAGAAGCTATCGAAGAAGGCATGGGCCCGGATGTGGTGCTCAGTAATGGTCTTGTTGCAGGTATGGCGGTAGTTGGAAAGAAATTTAAGAATAACGAAGTTTATATCCCTGAGGTTCTCATTGCAGCAAGAGCGATGAAGGGAGCAATGGAGCTTCTCGAACCTGAGCTGGTTAAATCCGGCGTAGAGCCCAAAGGTACTGTAGTTATCGGTACTGTTCAGGGCGATTTGCACGATATAGGCAAGAATCTCGTGGCTATGATGCTAAAAGGAGCAGGTTTCAATGTGGTTGACCTCGGCGTTGACTGCTCACCTGATAAGTACGTTCAGGCAGCTAAAGAGAGCGGAGCGGAGATCGTGGCGATGAGCGCACTGCTCACTACAACAATGCCTGCAATGGAGAAGGGCGTTAAGGCGATGAAAGAAGCCGGACTGGACTGCAAGGTAATGATAGGCGGAGCCCCTGTAACTCAGGGCTTTGCGGATAAAATCGGCGCAGACGGCTACTCAGAAGACGCCGCAAGCGCAGTTGACTTGGCAGAAGAATTAATGGCATAACAGTTTTCAAAAGCCTCCTTGAAAACGCAAAGGGCGAGCAAAGAAAGGTTCGCCCTTTGTTCATTTTAAAGTTAATTCCGCAGAGCTTTAATCGGGGCGGGAATTCTTCCTGCTCTTTCTATGAATGCAGGCGATGCCTCCATGGGAACTCTCATAATCGGAGCTCTTCCGAGCAGTCCGCCGAAATCTGCGCAGTTTCCCTCTTTCATCCCGGGAACTGGAATCACGCGAACGCCTGTGGTTTTGTTGTTGGCTACACCAATCGCCAGCTCGTCGGCTATCACAGAGCTGAGCACTTCTGCCGGCGTATCGCCGGGCAGGGCAAACATATCCAGCCCCACAGAGCATACGGAGGTAAGCGCTTCGAGCTTTTCGAGATTCAAAGCTCCCTGCTCTACAGCCCTTATCATCCCGAGGTCTTCGCTTACGGGGATAAACGTCCCGCTTAGCCCGCCTACGTTTCCCGAGGCCATCGCCCCGCCTTTCTTCACTGCATCAATCAGCAGTGCAAGGGCGGCAGTGCTCCCGGGCCTTCCCATCCTGCTAACGCCCATCGCCTCGATTATCTCCGCCACAGAATCGCCCACAGCGGTAGTGGAGGCGAGCGAGATATCTACAATCCCGAATTCCACGCCGAGCATCTCAGCCATCTCCCTGCCGGTAAGCTCGCCTGCGCGGGTAATCTTGAAAACCGTGCGCTTTATTACCTCAGACAGCTCTGTGAGGCTGCAGTCTGGATTCTCTGCCACCACCGCCCGAACTACTCCCGGCCCGGATATCCCTATATTCAGCGAGCAGTCCGGCTCGCCTACGCCGTGATTAGCCCCTGCCATAAAAGGATTGTCTTCCGGGACATTCGCAAACACCACAAACTTCGCGCAGCCTATACCGTCTTTGCCCTTTGCTGCGAGGTTTTTGAGCATCTCGCCGGTTTCCTTGATTGCTGTCATATTCATACCTGCAAGCGTGGAGGCGAGATTGAAAAAGCCGCATACCCTGCTGGTTTGGTTAAGGGCATCGGGCATTGCCCGCATAAGCAGTTTGTCCGCTTTGGTCATACCTTTCTGCATTAGACCGCCGAAGCCGCCGATAAAATCGATGTTTGCCTTCTCTGCGGCCTTGTCGAGCGTTTTTGCAAGGCTCACGACCGATTCGATTTTCGAAGGCAGAGGTTCTAGCAGAATCGAGGTGGGGGTTATAGAAATGCGCCGGTTGATAATCGGAATTCCGTATCTGGACTCAAGCTCGTCTGCATATTTGTTGAGCCTGCTGCCCATTTCTAAGACCCTATCGTATATCAGGGCGTTCATCTCGTTTTGGTCTCTGCTGATGCAGTCTTTTAGGTTTATCCCCAGAGTAACAGTTCGGATGTCGAAGCTGTACTCTGCGGTCATTTTTACGGTTTCGTAAACTTCTTCTACTGATATTCTCATATTTTCTCCAGAGGATGAAATATTATTATCTTCTAAAGCATATTATTATCGCTTTTTCGCTGGATTTTTAAATCTATTTATCCGGCAGGATTTCAGTTGGCGGACGGTATTTTTAACGAAACTTACAGGGTCGTTATTTAGGCAGTGTACATTGTTTTTTCAGTGAGGGGAATTGGATTTAAACCTCCAATCGCACTAAAAGGACGTGTTTTTGGTAAAATTTATTACCTACAGATTTTATGTTTTTTTCACCACGAAGCACACGAAACACACGAAGGGGATATGGTTTCAATTGATTTTTTTATCCACAGATTCCCGCTGATTGCACAGATTTTATTTGAATGTAAGAGCTTGCTGTAAAACAATTTATAATAAAAATCTTCGTGCCCTTGGTGGTTTAAACAAATTACAAAAATCCTTCGAGCCCTTCGCGCCCTTCGTGATTCAAACAAATTGCAAGCCCAAAAAATCCAAAGATTATTCGTACTTATGCTCTGCGTTTGCGGAGGATAAATCCGCCGATGCCAAGCAGCGCCATTGTTGCAGGTTCCGGTACAGCATTCATTCCTTCCGATGAACTGTCCAATAATTCAAGTGTCTGTGCATTATTAAGTGTGAAATGAGGCTCGGTTGCGGAGTATTGAAAAGTGAAAATATTTGAACCGAAGGCAACAATATCTGTCTCGTCTCCAAAAGTAAGCTCATTTGTATCGAAAAAGATTGAAAAAGCGCTGTAGTTGACTGTATTGTTAACTACATTTGAGAAAGAACCCAGAAATTCATTAGAAGAATCATAAATACTTACCTCGAAGTTATTGATCCCGCTGCCGGAACCTTTTGAATATGAGATGATATCCAAATCCGAATCGTACGTCATTGAACCCAGCACATCATAGCCGCTGTTACCAGTCCATGAAAAATCAACCGTTTCCCATGCGGTAGGCGGAAGCTTCCCGAAAGACAATGAAGCAGCGAAAACCAAAGATAAAACAGAAAATTTGTTCATAGTGAAGTCCTTTCAAAAAAATAGGATAATTAAAATAACTTGATTGTATCTCCTGCGCAGAAAGGAGTAGATAATAAGAATTCCCGCCCAAAGGCTCACGCGTTTTTGAGCGGGAGTTAGTTCTTTGTGCTTTTTATAAACCACGAATTGCACGAAACACACGAAGAAGAAAATTCAATCTTTCATTTTCAGCGTAAGCCTCTTGCTGAGGACTGATTACTGAAAACTAACAATAAATCTTCGCGGCTTATCGCCCTTCGTGGTAAAACCGCATTACGCTTTGCGTTTTTTGCAGATTAAGGCGGCACCCTTTGCTTGTTTTTGCAGGAATAGCCGCACTTCTGCCGGCAACAGCTTGCAAAGCTGTAATCGCTTTGGAACGAATTGTTTTCTTTTTGCTTAAATACCCTGCCAGTCATAATGGAGGCAGAGCTGAGCTGCTTGGGAGCTGTTTTTAAGCGGGCTAGGCTGCAGATGTGCTCTGTGAGGGCGAGTTTTTTACAGCTCGAGCCGGTGCCGGTTTTGCCGTAATCATTTTCAGGTCTCTCACCATTTTTGGCGGCAGGAGTCTGGAAAATGCATCCATTCCAGTATGCCGCTTTCACCCATCCACCCTCTTCAAGCAGTAAGAAGTGAGCATTTTCGAGGAGTTAAAGGTTTGTCCCGATTTCAGGGCGGCCTCCGCTGATCTGCTGGAGTTTGCATTTATCTTGCTTAGCCGGCAGTCAGATTTGAAGGGCGGTAAGAGGCGATTTCGGGCTAAGTTTGTCAGTCTTTTCCCGCAGAGAATATATGTTTCGTTTACGATGAAGTAAAGGGCGGGAAGGTAAAATAATTTCAGATTGCGCACATTCTCTTCGCTGCGGGCAGTTCCCTTATACGCAGCTGGTTTTGGGCTGGCTGTAAATAAACACTCAACAAGAATACTGAACAAACACTGCATTATAAATACCTTTTGCAATACTAACAGAGGCAGTACAGAAACTTCTGTTACTTAACTTACCATAACGAAACAGTAAAAGCAAATTAAAATTGATCAAAATCCCTTTAAAATTTGTTCAAATCGCACAAATAAGCGTCTGCAAGGGGCTTATCGCCCAAAAAAATACAATTTTTAGATACCGTCCCAAAGTTTGTGGATAAATTGCAAAAGGCTTGAGAAGTGATATAGTGTTATAGATAAGATAATACTTTTATCACAGGAGTCTCAAGCCATGCAGAACATTATATCATTAGAACTGATAAGTGCCACATCAGAAAATGGATTTTCTTTAGATGAATTGGTTTTCAGGACCAAAGAGTTATTTGAAACTGAGGCTATGGCAGGTTTTGTAAGCCTGATTCTTCAGTTGATTGATGAGCGAATATGTATGAACATTGTTCAAGGTAAATCGGATAATACCGGCCAATCATGCTGCTGCAATGAGCGGTTTGAATATCATGATAGGTCTCTTCGCCAGTTCAGGACTTCTGTCGGCACAGTCAAGATTAGCTGGCGTCGCTTAAAGTGCGTTAAATGCGGCAAGACAATAACTCCTTTGAGAGATTTTTTAGGCCTTGCACCCTACCAGTCAAAGACATTGGAGTTGGAAAAGCTGGTTACAGAAATTGTAAGCGAACAAAGTTATCGCCGAAGCAGCACTCATCTTGAATCTATCGGCAGCATACCTGTTCCAAAGAGCACTGCCCATCGCTGGGTTGTACAGACCGACTGCGATCAGATTGATACCGGCACAGATACATTCAGTCTTCTTTTTGCTGACGGCACCGGCTTTAAGCGTCGGCCCGATAAGGACAAACGCATAAGTAATCGCGGTGAGCTCAGAGTTGCCTTAGGAGTCACCAGAAGTAGTTCTGTGGTGCCTTTAGGGGCATTCAGCGGTAAAAGCTGGGACGAGATATCCTCGCTGGTCAAGGGCGAACGTAAGAACAAAGAGCTTGTTGCCGATATGCTTGTAAGCGAGGGCGAAACAGGTCTGGTTAAGAGTCTGGCCAAACTTTGCAATGATAGCCAAAGAAGCCATTGGCACCTGGTTCGGGATCTGAATTATACGATGTGGAAGTATGATGCCGGCAAACTTGAACGTAAGCAAAAGCAGAAAGAATTGAATGCCGTAATTGGTATTGAAATTCCCGAGGAAGATTTTGAAAAGGTCTGTGATGATGACAAGAAAGATTTGCAAGATGCTGTCAATAGTGCCGAAAGTGATCTTCGTAAGCTGATAGGCAAACTGCTGGAGAAGGAATATAAAATAGCAGCCGATTACCTGAACCGTTCAGCTAAAAATATGTTCAGCTATGCTCGCCGCTGGCTGGAGACAGGTATTGTAACTCCGCGGGTTTCCAGCATGATAGAACGGATGATGCGAGAGCTTGGTCGACGCCTTAAACGCATCGCATTTGGCTGGAGCGAAGAAGGAGCGGCAAAGATGGCCAGAATTATCATTAAAAGATTTACTTCAGAAAATCAATGAGAAAAATACTGGCACGAAAAACTGAGGTTATTGGACAATGTAATGCTTGCTCTAAAGACTATAAAAGTACAGAACCCACAAACTTTGGGACGTTAATAAGATTTTCAATTGGTTCCCCTGGATTTTTGCTTCGAGAATTCATCTTTCACCTCCCAGAAGCCTGCCTATAACTTCAAATTTCCACCACGGCAAATCCTCTTTAGAGTCGATGATTTCGTTTGAGTGGAAAAAACCTCGCCGTGCGTATATGCGAACATGTTCTTTAAGCCGATCCTCAACATGCTAATCACCCCATATTTGTTCTGGTTTTTCCATTTCAGTACACACAATAATTGTTAAGCGGCCATCGGCTTCAAGTAAAGCTCTATTTAATTCATCATTTATATGAGCGTCTCCAAATGAGTATCCGATTATAGTTAGGATAACCTCATTTTGTTGTGGTCTTAGAGTCTCTCGCATCTTAGTCAATATCTGAGCAAAAGGATCGCGTTGTGATTCTATATATTTTGTAGCTGCAGGCCAAATCAGCACAGGTTCGTTATCAATTTCCTCTTTGATGCTATGTCGTATCCTCCTTGGTAATATATCATCATCTAAAAGACACCAATCCACAGAACCATGTACCTTAAAAACTTTTGCTGCCGCTTCATCAGAATTGTACGCTCTCATGTCCCACCACCCTGTTACTCCTCCATTGAAACCATCTGCAACAGGGATTTTTTCCAAAAATAACGCATCTTCAATCAACGTATCATAATTGAGAGTAAAATAATCAACAGAGCATCTGGAACCTGCCTTACCAGTATGCAAGCCATGGACTGCACGAATAAATTGACGGTGATATTTAATCTTAGGATTGGTTTTAATGATGGCTTAGATTTTAATTTGAAGCGCAACGCTTCGCTAATTTAATCAGCCCGCGTGGCGGGCTGGAGTTTATCGCTTTTAGCTGCCTGAATAGATAAAGAATAAGGGCGGCGGTTAAGCCGCCTCTATCCAGTATAGATTGTTGCGGTGCTCGGGTTGCTCTCCAGCATTGCCCTGTCCTCTGTGATAACGCAAGCTATTATAGCGGCAGCGATGACTTTTGAAAAGAAAATATAGTGCCCATTACGGGTGTTTCCGATAGAGTGTTTTTTGACAAAAAAAGAACTCTATTTAAGGAATCGTAATGGGCTATGGACATCTTACCATTGATGAACGGGAAAGCATATTAAAAATGCGTTCAGAACGAAAAAATATGACGGATATTGCCAAACTGATTGGTCGTAATAAAGGTACGATCAGCAGGGAACTGTCGCGTAATATCAGCTCAACAGGCGAGTATAAGCCTCATCTGGCGCAGCGGTATTATCGCAGGCGTAGGGCTGAATCCAAACAGCCTTATCACCTTGAAGAAAACGGACGGCTGAGGCGGTATGTGATTGGTAAACTCAAAAAATATCTGTCCCCTGAACAAATATCAGGCCGCATTGAGATAGACTATCCAGATGACATTCAAATGCGTGTAAGCCCTTTGACAATATATAGTTGGGTTAAACGAGACAAGGTTGACGGCGGTGTTTTTTACAAGTTTTTGCGTCAAGGCCGTCGCAAACGACGAAAGAAGCACGGCAGTAATGACAAGCGTGGCCGGATACCGAACAAACGTTCGATCAGTGAGCGTCCGGAGGTTGTTGACAAGCGTAATCGCTTCGGCGATTGGGAGGGTGACAGCGTCAGCGGTAAAGGACACGGTTCATTTATTGCAACACTTGTCGAGCGTGCAAGCCGCTATCTGCTCTCTGGCAGGATGAAAGATAAGAGTGCCCAGAGCATGAATGAAACCACCCGAAGGTTGTTCAGGAAGATACCAAAGTCCAAGCGTCAAACGATGACAGTTGACAATGGCAAGGAGTTTGCCCAGTTTAAAGAGATGGAAAAAACAGTCGGCCTATGCTGCTACTTTGCTGATCCATACAGTTCTTATCAGCGTGGAACTAATGAAAACACAAACGGCCTGCTTCGTCAGTTCTTCCCTAAGGGAACTGATTTTAAGAAAGTTAGTGATAAGGAACTTGACAAAGTTGTCGCCTTAATCAATAATCGATCAAGGAAATGTTTAAAATATCGGACACCAAATGAAGTGCTCTGGAGCGATGAAAAAAGTTGCGCTTCAGATTAAAATTTTGATTATGAAAAATAATAAAATTTCTGTTGAACCAGCAGCGCATTAGTGTATTATATACTTAATACAGTAATACAAAGGTTTTGATAATGATAATAAATATAGACACTCATTCAGGCATTCCGATATACCGGCAGATAACAGGCGAGATAAAGAACCTCATCCTTTCAGGGACGCTTACTGCGGGCGAGCAGATGCCGAGCGTACGTGAGCTTTCCGCTCAGCTTCGCGTAAATCCAATGACCGTTAGCAAGGCATACTCAAATCTTGAGATGGAAGGTTTCTTCGAGAGAAGACGCGGCGTCGGGATGTTTGTAAACCCTCAGTCTGAAGAGCTCAGGGAAGAAAACGGCGAACAGATAATCAAAGACAGCCTGAAGAGCACTGTATCCCGAGCAAGGTCTTTCGGTATCTCTAAAGCAGAGCTCGCCAGAATTGTTCAGAATTTATACGAAAGTTATTCAAAAGGAGAGAACGATGAATAATATCATTCAAGTAAGCGGGCTCAGTAAAAGCTTCGGGAAGCTAAAGGCTCTTAAAGATATAAGCTTCTCGGCCGGGAGGGGCTCTATCATCGGGCTTATGGGAGCAAACGGCTGCGGAAAAAGCACGCTTCTGCGAAATATGATCGGGCTTTATCTGCCAGATGCAGGCACCTCGCAGGTGTTCGGCGAACAAAGCTGCGAGCTTTCCCCGCAAACGCTTTCACGAATCGGCTATGTCCATCAGGAGGGCAGGCTTCTAAACTGGATGAGCATAAGGCAGCTGCTGAGGTACGTTCGCTCGCACTACCAAAACTGGGATGAGAATTTGGAAGAGAAATTCATTGAATGGTTCGATCTGGAGCCGAAGGCGGTAGTAGGAAAGCTGTCCCCGGGAAAGAGGCAGCAGACAGCCATCCTCGCAGCAATCTGCCATAATCCGGAGCTCTTGATTCTCGACGAGCCGGCAAGCGCTCTCGATCCGCTTGCAAGGAGCAGATTTCTCGATCTTCTCCTTGAGCTTTTGCAGAATGACGGGGAGAAAACCATCATTATCTCATCGCACATACTCTCAGATATAGAGAAGGTAATAGACCGTGCAGTAATTATGGATAAGGGCAGAATCCTCAAAGACTGCGATTTTGACAAGCTCAAAGAGAATATATTCAAGGCTGTCGTAGAGAACGGTGCAGGGGCTGATTTAACTAACCTGCTTCTTTCAGGGAAGATTGCCCACCATCGCTCGGACGGGACAAAGACATCGCTCGTCCTTCAGGATATAAGCAGGGCGGAGGCTGAAAAAATCCTCTCTGAAGAAAAAATCGACGCTGAGATAATCCCTCTGCCTCTGGAAGAGATATACAAGGTAATAGCGGGAAAGGCGGAGTATGTATTATGAAACCTCTATCGGCAAATCTGAGCATCTATTATAAAAGGCCTATGGCATACTTCTGGTATTTCATTACTTTATGCCAGGTTCCAGCGGCTGCAATGAGCATCACAGGGCATATCGAAGAATCTTTCCTCTTTCTGATTATACCGCTGTTTTTTGGTGTTCTTGCCGGGGCGGTACAGAAGGATATAGTTTCCGCCCCGCTTACTTTCTGCCTGCCCGGACAGAGGAATATGCCGATTAAGGCAATAGCGGGGTTTGGGATTGTGATGCTTGCAGCAATGCTGCTGCTGTTTTTCTTTGCAGGTTTCACGCGAGCGGGCAGTCCTTTTGCAAATCCTTTTTACTTCGCCGTTAATATCCTGCTGTGCATATTTGTATATTTATATGCCGCACTTATAGGCTTTAAGACAGACCCGCTTAAAACCAGCATCACCTTGCGCGTACTGCCTTTTGCAGCCGCTTTATTAATTATATTCGGCTCGAGATTTGTAAACGCTGTTTTAACCGGTTTCCCGGTCTGTTCGGGACTGGTGATTGCGGCAGTATCGGCCTATCTGGCATCTAATATAAATAATCCCGCTTCAAGAAGAGAAATCTGCGGGAAAGAGGATGCTGTAAGCACTTTGTCCGGCTGGAATTCGAATTTTGCTATGTTAAAATTAAAAACTGCAAACATGGCAGAGAAACGAAATACAGCCGTATCGCCCTGCTTTGCTGAGAAGCTGTTTCTTTCTGTAAACAAGAAACTCAAAGGAAGCTCTGCCAAAACATCAGCAGATTATATATATATTATGCTGGACAAATTTCTTTTAAACTGGAAGCAGTTCTTGTTTGCTCCGTTTCTGGTGCTGCTGCTTTTCGGCTACATACTCGGTTTTATGCCTTCTGTTGAATCGAATCCGTTCTCGGCAGGGGCAGTACACTGGGGAGTATTTTTCGCATTGCCTGCCATGTGGGCTGGGATGTGGGAGCTCCCGCTTAATCCATCTATGGCTCTAACCTCGAGCAGAAAAGATAAATTGAACGCTTCATTGGCTTTCCTGCTTGCCTATATGATGCTTACAGCCTGCGTGTTTTTATTAGCAGGGCTGGTTGCCAAGGCAGCGGCTCCGTATATGCCTGCGCCGGATTTGGGTATAGTAAGCGATAAATTTCAGTTTGCCCCGCCCTGCTTTCAGAAAGTGTGGCTTTTATTCTTTATAACTCCTCTCTCATCCTGCGCATGTGCTGTATGGGGAAGAAAATCAAAAATTACGACGTTTATATTTCCGCTGATTATAATGTTTGTGGTGATTATCAGCGGTCTTGAAGAGAATATTCAGCCCCCAGCTCTCTTAGTTTTTCGGCTTGCAGGAATCTCTCTGAGCTGGATAATAGCCTATTCAGTAATAAAATTCAGATGCCTGAAGGGAAACCTTGCGGGTAATAATTTTGATTAACTGCTTTTGTTTGCCGGGGAATAAGCAAAATTTTCTCAATAAAGGTTTGCAGGGAAACTCACAAAAGACTTTACCTTAACGCAAATTTTTATTACCATTTACAGCTGAATGTATGCTAATTCAGCTTGAAAGATGTCCTGATTTTAGGAATACTAATTATGAAAAAAGCTTTAATACTATTTGCAGCAGCTTTAACAGCAGCGGCATTTGCCGCTCCGGAGCCGAGCCGTGCGCCTAAGCCCGGCATCTGGACTCTTGACGTTGAGTTCAATATGCCAAGGCAGATTACGCTTAAAACCGGTGAGCAGACTCAGAGATACTGGTATATAGTTCTCACTCTCACCAACAAAACTGGTGAGGATGTTGATTTCTATCCGGATTTTGAGCTTATGACAAACACTTGGAAGCTTTATCCTTCTGATACAGGGATAACAAAGCCCGTATATGAGAAGATTAAGCTGATCAATCAGGGGAGGTATCCGTTCCTGCAGACCCTTGACGAAACTAAGGATAAGATCCTCCAAGGCGACGATAACAAGATAGACCTGCTTGCAGTTTGGAAAGACTTTGATAAAAAAGCGAAGAATATAAAGCTGTTTTTTGCAGGTTTGAGCAACGAGACCGAAGTTGTAAATATCCAGCAAGAGAACGGAGAGGACAGGAAGTTTATTCTCCAGAAAACTCTCTGTTTAGAGTATCTTCTGCCCGGAGACCCGAGAAAACGGGCGGCGCAGAAGCTGGAATTTGTTGATAAAAGCTGGGTTATGCGATAACCGCTTTAATTTTTTGGTAGAGTTTTAGTATGATAACAGACTGCCAGATCAATCTTACAGGCCGTCTGAGCCCGATAGAGCTTGCAGAATTTAATGAAGCTACTGAACGGCTCGATAACTATCTGGTTTTGGCATCGCCGAAGCTGGCCATGGACCCCAATGCCAATGAGGTGCTTGGAGATTTTCTGAACAAAAATACAAAGGCAATAGGTTTTGGTGTTGTCAATCCGCTGGTAAAAGAAGGCCAGCAGTGCCCGCAGGAAGTAACGGAGAAATGGGGCATCAAGGGTTTTGCTCTGTACTGCTCCAAGCACGGCTTCCATCCGGCAGATTCGCAGGCAATGCGTTTTTACGAATATGCAAACGAGAATTCGATGCCTATATACTTCTATATGCCCGAACAGCTCGACCCCACCGACATACTGGAGTATGGCAGGCCTTATCTCATAGACGAGATAGCAAGAAATTTCCCCGATATGAAAATCATCATCAGCAACTGCGGCGTCCCGTTTCAAAGCGAGACTGTGGCAGTTCTTGCAAAGAATAAAAACGTTTATTCCTCATTGCCAGTAAACCCTTCTAAATGGTATCAGACATATACCCTTCTTGTAAGATTTTTTGAGGGCGAAGCAATCAGCAAGCTGCTCTTTGCGAGCAATTATCCCAGTCATCAGCCGAATGAATGTTTGGAAACGCTGCTGGGCTTCAACAGGATGATTGCCAATACACAGCTGCCAGTAGTCCCGCTTGATGAGATTAGGAAGATTGTTAATGCAAACGTTCCTAAAAAACTCTCTATAGACCTCTCTGCGCCTCCTAAATCCGAAGTAGTAGATGCGCAGACAAAACAGCCTATTGGAGAGGAAGAAAGCAGCAGCTCCTCAGAAAACGATTCAGAAGAGGAAAAGAGTGGGGAAAAAAGGGCCAAAAAGAAAAAATAAACTCACCCGCTGATTTCCGGTTCTTCGCATTGATTTTGCAATCTTGAATTTTTAAGGTACATAGTTTATGACTGATCTTCTTGAAAAAAGAGAGAACTGGGGCTCTCGCGGCGGGTTTATTCTGGCTGCCGTGGGCTCGGCTGTAGGGCTGGGCAACCTTTGGGCTTTCCCGTACAAGATATACAGTTACGGAGGCGGGGCATTCCTGATCCCGTACATCATCGCGCTGTTTGCCGTTGGCCTGCCTTTAATTATTCTCGAATTCAGCCTCGGCCACTACACCCAGAGAGCTGCTCCAAATGCAATGCGGCGCTGCGTGAAGCCGTTTGAGGGGATTGGATGGCTCGGCAGCTTTATGTGCATCCTGATCATCTGCTATTATCCGGTAATCCTCGGCTACTGCCTTACATACCTCGGCTACAGCATTCAGGGTATATTCAACGGAGGCGAGCTGCCCTGGGCGGCGGAAGGAATTCAGGGGATCAATCAGGCAAAGGGCTTTTTCTTCGATAAATACCTCAACTATCAGGACAGCTTCAGCCTCGGCGGGCTTGAGCTCAAGGTTCTCGGGCCTGTAATCATAGTATGGATACTAATGTATCTTTGTATTTTCAAGGGAGTTAATCTTGTGGGCAAGATTGTATGGCTCACAGTTCCTATACCTTGGATTATGCTGATAATCCTAACCGTTCGCGGGCTTACGCTCGACGGGAGCACCGAAGGCCTTGCATACTACCTCTCTCCGGACTTCTCGGAACTTGCAAAACCGATAACTCGCAAGGCGTGCGGCGGTGTGCGCAGCTCTCCGGACTTCTCGGAACTTGCAAAACCGATAACATGGCGATACGCCTTCGGCCAGGTGTTTTTCTCTATGAGCCTTGGCTGGGGGACTATGATTGCATATTCCAGCTTCCTGCACAGGAAAAGCGATTTGAACAACAATGCGGGAATAATAACACTCACAGACTTTGCGACAAGCTTCATCGCTGGTATTGCGATATTCGCAACGCTCGGCGGGATGTCTTACGTTACCGCTCAGGCGGGCAATGCAGTGCCTGTGGATCAGGTGGCCGATAAAGGGGTTTCGCTTGCATTTATCGCCTTCCCCTATACTCTCGCCCAGCTGCCGTTCTCGGCTTGGTTCAGCTTTTTCTTCTTCCTCGCCCTTGTAACGCTTGGTATAGATTCGGCATTTTCTATAACAGAAACCCTGCTTGCGAGCATCGTTGATAAAACCGGCTTCTCACGCGGGAAGGTTCTTGTGGTAATGACAGTTGCAGGGATTTTTGTGAGCTCTGTTTTCGCCACGCAAGGCGGGCTTAACTGGGTAGGCGAGATAGACGGAATTGTAAACGGTACGTTCGGCGCCGCCTTTCTCGGCCTGCTGGAATGCCTTGCAATAGGCTGGTTTTACCGGCTCGACTACCTCAGGAAACACAGCAACTCCTGCAGTGAATGGCCTCTGGGCAAGTGGTGGGATTTGAGCATAAGGATTGTTATTCCGATAATCCTCGGAACACTTTTCTTCTGGAACATATTCGACAAGTCAACAGCGGGCACCCCTATCAAAAATCCAGAAGGCGGGTATAACATTAATGTGCTCGTTACTACCGCTGTAACCGCTTTGGGCTTCCTGCTGGCCGGCCTTGCTACGCTGGCAAAAACCAGAATACAGGATCGAGTGCCGAATATACCCCATCTCAAGCTCAACGATATGGCAAACCGCAAAAAAATCAGAAGGCACTTTTCTTCCTCGTGCGTAATATTTGCACTTTCGATTGCTGCGTTTGGATTGACGATACACAATACCACCCGCCCCGATTCGGTAATACTTGGTCAGAAGCTTGTGATGTTCCTTGCATACCTGCTTATAATATCCGCTGCGGTGGATGCGTTTCAGGCTGAGAAGAATATAAGCTGCTTGGGCGAGCTTAGAAAACTGCCCAACATCCAAGCGGGCGCATCGGGGGTTATGAGCGTTATGAGCATAAGCGCATGCCTCTCTGTAATACTTACTTACCTTTCCGAACTTCTGCTTGATGAGAAGGCAAAGGCAGAAATACCGGATTCTTTGACAACTGTTTCATATATCATACTCGCTTTTGTAACGATTGTAGTAGTGGGCGGTTTGATATGGAGCTTCCACAGGATTAAGGCATCAAAAAATAGTGATTTGCAGGAAACTGAAGCGATTTAATAATGGATTTTAGCAAAAAAATTGCTGTATTGGCCGGCGGAATAGGAAGCGAAAGGGAAGTATCGCTTGAGAGCGGGCAAAATGCACTTAGCGCAATAAAAAAAGCTGGGTACAATGCCGAGCTTATCGATGTTTCTCCCGAAACGATAGAGAAGGCAATCGGGGAATACGGTCTTTTCTTTATTATGCTCCACGGAACGTGGGGGGAAGACGGACAGATACAGAAGATCCTCGAAAATAGAAACGCAAAATTTACAGGCAGCGGGTCTTTAAGCTCGCAAAACTGCTTCGATAAAGATATAACCCGCCTTAAGCTAATGGAAAGCGGAATAGAATGCCCTTTCGGTATTTCTGTTGATGAAGACAGCGACTGGGACAAAGCCGAAGAGATGATAAGGGGCAAAAGCGAGAGGTTCGTAGTGAAGCCGGCCTGCGAGGGCAGCAGTGTCGGAGTGGAGATACGTGTGGGCAGTCAGGCAGCGGTGAGAAGTGCAAAGAAAACCGCCGAAAAATACGGCAAATCCCTGATCGAGTCTTACATTCAGGGCAAGGAATTCACCGTAGGCATAGCAGCTGCGAATATACTGCCTTCAATAAAGATTCAGCCTCAAACAGGCTTCTACGACTACAACGCAAAATACATCTCCGATAACACAGGCTTCCTCTTTGGAGCTGCTGATAAACAGCTGGAAGAGCAGATGCAGCAGATATCTGAAAAGGCCTTCAACCTGCTTGAATGCAGGGATCTGGCTCGTGTGGATTTTATGATAGACAGCGGCAAACCGCTTCTTATCGAGGTGAATACCATACCTGGATTTACAAGCCATTCACTGCTTCCCGCAGCCGCTGAGCATATCGGAATAAGCCAGCCTCAGCTTTGTTCAGAGATTATTCAGTCTGCCCTTTCGAGGTGAGAATAATGGCAGGAAAAACAAAGAGAACAGCCTCAAAGAATAAATCTCCTAAAAAATCTGCCAGAAGATCTTATTGGAGAGCCTTATTTCGGCTTCCGGGTTTAATTCTTATAATCGGTGCGGTTTATGCGTCCGTCTGGGGAATCCTTAATGCTGAAAATCACATAAAGCAGGAGATTATAAGAGAGTCTGAAAGGGAGATAAGTATGGTTCTGCGGGGCTATCCAAACTGGATTAACGCTTCGCTTAAAAGGAGGATCGTGGAGCAGGGCTATATCGGCCTTGAAAAGCTTACTGCGAGCCCGGGAACCGCAAAGCTCGTTGCGAAGAACCTCAAGTCTAAGTTTCCCTGGCTGAAAAATGTTCGGGTTCAGACCTCGATAAACCGGCTCACAATAGATGCGGACTACCGAAAGCCCGCTGTGCTTTTAAGGCACAAATCCGCTAAATACTATATCTCTGAGGATATGACGGTGCTGGATTATATCCCTATTGACAGCTTGAGCGTGCCGGAGGTTTCGGGTGTGGTGCTTGCATCTGCGCCTTCGCCGGGCGAGCCGCTTTTTCACGAGCAGATCAAGGCTTCTGTTAAGCTAACCCAGCTGTTCAGGGCGATGGACAAATCCAGATCACGCAAATTCCTGAAGCAGGTTGAAAGCATAGACGTTGAGAACTACGGGATCACAGATTCCTCAATCCCCCAAATCGTGATCAAAACAAAGGAAGAACTGGATATCTTCTGGGGAGCTGCGCCGGGAGATGCCGAGGCGTATTTCGAGATGCCCGAGAAGAAAAAACTCGCTGTGCTATATACAATCTTTGAATCTCATCCAAACCTAAAAGGCAGATACGAGAATATAGACCTGCGTTTTGAACAGTAGGCCCTGGCTTTTAAATTGCGGTTTTCATTACGTTAACATCGTTTTTGAGCTTCTCGATCTCCTCCACGCTCACAGGCACATCGGGAAATCTCTTGAAACCGTCTCGTATTGTATGTCCTGTTTCACCATGAAGGACGCGAAGGATTATTATAAATTGTTTTACAGCAAGCTCTTACAGTCACAAAATTATCTGTGCCATTTGTGCCATCTGTGGATAATAAACTTCGCTGCGATTTCACGAAACGAACATTTATCTGCATTTCTCCGATAACCTCTCCGCCTGCGGCGGACAGGCTCAATGTTTAACATCCCCCGTACTACAGCGGAGTCCGCCGCGGCGGACCCACTAGCCCCGATTTCTCACTTAGCGTTCAAAATCGTGAAAAATCAAAATTTTTTCTTTGATTCTGCGTTGTAATCGGCGTTTAAAAGTCTCTTTAGTCTCTGGTACAGACCTGCCCTATTGCAAGTGATTTTTCATCAGCAATAATATTGTTATGTACTTGAAGAAGCACAAGCGAAAGAAGAATGGTAAGATCAATTCCTATTACAGCATAGCGGAGAAGCGTAAGGTTTCTCGCGGGCGTTATGTTGAGAAGATGGTGCTGTATCTTGGTGAAATCTCTGATTCTCAGAAGAAGTCTTGGCAGAGATCCATTGAGATAATCAACGAGGACAACAAGCCTGTCCGCAAGTCATTATTCGCTTTTGATCAGGACAATCACACACATCACGACATAGATACGATTCCGGTAAAGCTCTCAAAGATGAAGCTTAACAACCCCAGAACATTCGGGGACTGCTGGCTCGGCTGCGAGATATGGGATATGCTGGGATTAGACACCTTCTGGTCGGAGAGGATAGACACTGCCAAATCGCCGGTTGACTATTCCAAAGTTGTAAAATTGCTGACAGTAAACCGTCTTATCAAGCCCGGAGCGGAGTTTTATGTCCACCGGCACTGGTTCACTCAGACCGCAATGGATGTATTGCTGGGCTGTGAATTTGATGTTGCCGAAAAAAACCGGCTTTACCGTTGTCTGGACAGGATATTGCCGTATAAAGAAGAGCTTTGTTCTTATTTGAAAGACACATGGCAGATGATGTTCAATCTGGAATATGACATTCTGCTTTACGATATAACCAGTACTTATTTTGAGGGATTATGCAAAAGCAATCCCAAGGCAAAATTCGGCCACAGCAAAGACCGCAGAGGCGATTGCAGGCAGATTCTTATCGCTTTGGTAGTTACCCCTGAGGGATTTCCGATCAATTATGAGATACTCGCCGGCAACACCTCAGAGAGAACAACGCTTAAACCCTTGTTAAACAAGATAGAGTCGAAATACGGCAAGGCAGGCAGGTTATGGCTGATGGACAGAGGTATTCCAACAGAAGCTGTGCTGGAGTATATGCGTGATAACGGGATTGATTATCTTGTCGGAACGCCCCGTAAGCTGCTGGATGAATTCCAAGAAGAGCTTTCTGTGAAAAGCTGGTTTGATGTAAATGGAATCGTTCGCATAAAGCATATAGCCAAAGATGACGAATGCTATATTCTTGCTCGAAGCAAAGAGAGAATGGCTAAAGAACGGGCTATGCGTAAAAGAAAGCTCCGTAATTACTTAGAAGGACTGGAGAAGTTAAAGAAATGCCGCAGCCGAGATGTTTTTATGCAAAGGCTCGGCAAACTCCTGACTTCGGCGGTATGATTGTGGAAAACTCTGCAAAAAGTGCGTTTTGAGGCTGTTATGAGGGTTTGTTAAGTTCGGTTCGCTCGTAGTGCCTAATTTTTTATTTTTTTTGACACAATGTTTTGATTTCGTATAATCTGCATTTATGTTTATACGAGTAAAGACATCAAAAAACAGTCCGAAGCAGTCGGTACAGATTGTAGAGAGTTATCGCAACGAGAAGAACCAGCCTCGTCAGCGTATAGTTCGTCATCTCGGCACAGCCTTCACAGAAGAAGAGCTTAAGCGGCTCAAGGATTTTGCCGAATTCGAGAAGGCCAAGCTTGAGGCCGAGAAAACGCCGGCACTTTTCAAGCCTGAGCATCTTGCAGAAGCTGCAATAGTTGCCCGCAAAAACATTGATGATAAGCCTTTGCGGGTCAATCTAAAGAATCTCAGGGAACAGGCACGCATAACTACAGGCATCCATGAGGTATTCGGCAGCATCTACAATGAGCTTGGCTTTAACAATCTTTTCGATAGACGCAAAGAGTCTGCAGGCAAAAACCTTCGTCATATCACAATGGCAAGGCTTGCAAACCCAGTGAGCAAACGCAGCAGCGTTCAGGATCTCTCCAAAGACTTCGGCATTAACCTTTCTTTAGACAGCGTTTACCGTATGATGGATAATATCACAGATGATATTATCAGCAAGGCTCAAAACTGTGCTCACAGTGCTGCTAAAGGCCTTCTCGGCGAAGAGATAAGTCTTCTTTTCTACGACTGCACCACGCTTTATTTTGAATCATTTACAGAAGATGAGCTCAAAAAGAACGGCTACAGCAAGGATATGAAGTTCAATCAGCCGCAGGTTGTCCTTGGTCTTCTGTCCACATCAGAAGGGCTTCCAGTAGGTTATGAGGTATTCCCCGGCAATCAGTATGAAGGGCATACGCTGCATACTGTAATCCCTAAGATCAAAGAGAAATACAACCTCAAGCGTGTTATCTTCACCGCAGACAGCGCAATGCTTAGCAAGGCTAATCTTGATTACCTTGAAAAGCAGGGAGTTGAGTATATTGTGGCAGCGAGGCTTAAAAGCCTCACTGATAAATGGAAAGCAAAGGTTACAGAATCCAATGCCCCGCTTAGAAGCTTTGATTACGGCAAAGATACAAGGCTTATTGTTACCTACAGCGATAAACTCGCTAAAAAGAATAAGCACGACAGGGATGAAGCTATAAGAAAGCTCCAGGAGAAGCTTGAAAAGAGCAGCAACCCCAAATCACTTATAAGCAACTACGGCTACAAGAAGTTTATGCGTGTTACCGGCGATATAGATTGCCGGATAGATGAAGAGAAATATGAAGAGGCTGCGAATTTTGATGGTCTTCACGGTGTTATAACGAATGTTAAGGATATGGATGATTCGGCTGTAGTAGATCATTACAGGCAGCTCTGGCTGATTGAAGAGTGCTTCAGGATAAGCAAGCACGATCTGAAGATACGGCCGATATACCACTGGACGCCGAAACGAATCAAAGCCCATATACTGATATGCTTTATCGCTCTAACCTGCGCGAGAAATCTGGCCTACAGGGTTCGGCTGAGATTTGAGCCGATGTCTGTGGCGAGGATTGTAAATTCGCTCAACCACGTGCAGCTGAGCATACTCTGGGATAAGAAAACAGAGTGCAGATATGCCCTGCCATCAAAGATTAACGAGGACGCAAGAAAACTCTATAAAACAGTTAATCTCAGCACCAATACAACGCCTTACAAAATGTAATTTCACCCGCCGAAAAACCTTCCGAAATAGGGTTTGTAGTGCCTGCGCAAAAAATCGAGTCCTTTATTGACAAGGACTTATGAAAATTTACCGCCGAAGTCAGGAAAAGTTGTAAAATTGCTGACAGTAAACCGTCTTATCAAGCCCGGAGCGGAGTTTTATGTCCACCGGCACTGGTTCACTCAGACCGCAATGGATGTATTGCTGGGCTGTGAATTTGATGTTGCCGAAAAAAACCGGCTTTACCGTTGTCTGGACAGGATATTGCCGTATAAAGAAGAGCTTTGTTCTTATTTGAAAGACACATGGCAGATGATGTTCAATCTGGAATATGACATTCTGCTTTACGATATAACCAGTACTTATTTTGAGGGATTATGCAAAAGCAATCCCAAGGCAAAATTCGGCCACAGCAAAGACCGCAGAGGCGATTGCAGGCAGATTCTTATCGCTTTGGTAGTTACCCCTGAGGGATTTCCGATCAATTATGAGATACTCGCCGGCAACACCTCAGAGAGAACAACGCTTAAACCCTTGTTAAACAAGATAGAGTCGAAATACGGCAAGGCAGGCAGGTTATGGCTGATGGACAGAGGTATTCCAACAGAAGCTGTGCTGGAGTATATGCGTGATAACGGGATTGATTATCTTGTCGGAACGCCCCGTAAGCTGCTGGATGAATTCCAAGAAGAGCTTTCTGTGAAAAGCTGGTTTGATGTAAATGGAATCGTTCGCATAAAGCATATAGCCAAAGATGACGAATGCTATATTCTTGCTCGAAGCAAAGAGAGAATGGCTAAAGAACGGGCTATGCGTAAAAGAAAGCTCCGTAATTACTTAGAAGGACTGGAGAAGTTAAAGAAATGCCGCAGCCGAGATGTTTTTATGCAAAGGCTCGGCAAACTCAAACATCAGGCGGGCAGCTGCCGTAAGTGTGTAACTCTTACGATTCCCCGAAATAAGGAAAGGATTGAGAAGGCGAGTTTGATTATAAGTTTGAAGCGAGCAAATATAAAGAAACTTAGATTTTAATTTGAAGCGCAACGCTTCGCTAATTTAATCAGCCCGCGTGGCGGGCTGGAGTTTATCGCTTTTAGCTGCCTGAATAGATAAAGAATAAGGGCGGCGGTTAAGCCGCCTCTATCCAGTATAGATTGTTGCGGTGCTCGGGTTGCTCTCCAGCATTGCCCTATCCCCTGCAACAAGATAATCTATTATAGCGATGGCGATTGCTTTTAAAAAGTAAAAAAGAGCACCCATTACGGTTGTTTTCGATAGAATGTTTTTTTGACGAAAAAGTACTCTATTTAAGGAACCGCAATGGGCTATAGACATCTTAACATTAATGAGCGAGAAAGCATTCTAAAAATGCGATCTGAAGGAAAAAATTTACTGGAAATCGCCATATATCTCGGCAGGAGCAAGGGCACTATCAGCCGTGAGTTGAATCGAAACATGTCCTCAACCCATGATTATAAGCCCCACCTGGCCCAGCGATATTACAGCAAACGCAGGGCCGCATCCAAGCAGCCATATCGGCTTGAACAGAATGGCCGTCTTCGTCGTCGAGTATGCAGTAAACTCGAGCAATATCACTCGCCTGAACAGATAGCAGGCCGTCTTGAAATCGACTATCCAGATAATGCCCAAATGCGTGTAAGCCCTTTGACCATATATAGTTGGGTTAAACGAGACAAGGTTGACGGCGGTGTTTTTTACAAGTTTTTGCGTCAAGGCCGTCGCAAACGACGAAAGAAGCACGGCAGTAATGACAAGCGTGGCCGGATACCGAACAAACGTTCGATCAGTGAGCGTCCGGAGGTTGTTGACAAGCGTAATCGCTTCGGCGATTGGGAGGGTGACAGCGTCAGCGGTAAAGGACACGGTTCATTTATTGCGACACTTGTCGAGCGTGCAAGCCGCTATCTGCTCTCTGGCAGGATGAAAGATAAGAGTGCCCAGAGCATGAATGAAACCACCCGAAGGTTGTTCAGGAAGATACCAAAGTCCAAGCGTCAAACGATGACAGTTGACAATGGCAAGGAGTTTGCCCAGTTTAAAGAGATGGAAAAAACAGTCGGCCTATGCTGCTACTTTGCTGATCCATACAGTTCTTATCAGCGTGGAACTAATGAAAACACAAACGGCCTGCTTCGTCAGTTCTTCCCTAAGGGAACTGATTTTAAGAAAGTTAGTGATAAGGAACTTGACAAAGTTGTCGCCTTAATCAATAATCGATCAAGGAAATGTTTAAAATATCGGACACCAAATGAAGTGCTCTGGAGCGATGAAAAAAGTTGCGCTTCAGATTTTATTCTAAGTATTAAAAATAGGTAACTGTCCCCTGTTTTTACAGCGGCGCGACGCAAGTCGCCCGCTGGCATTCTTTTCGAAAAGATTTTTCGCTTACTGCCGGCTCTTCACGTTTCGCTATCCTAGCGGGTCCGCCACGGCGAACACCGCTGTACGACGCTGCATTATTAAGCAGCGAACCGCTGGCTCTGTCCGTAAATGCTGTCCCCTATTTTGAAAGAGTGAGACAATTTTGAGACAAGATGAGCGGTAAAATGTTTGCATATTTGCTTAAGAATTATATATTGATGTTTGGCGGGTGTCATGGGTTACTCTTAATTTGTTTAATTAGACTGAAAAATTAGTGTAACTCATACCCCGCTGATTTTAAAGAAACATCTTGTATTTTGCTCTTCTATGAGATGTTTGTGAAATTTAATATGCATATACAACTTTAGTTTTTTGAAGGAATCACATGGGCATTATCAATAAAACTCTCTTGCTGATAACAATCCTTTTTTTAATGACCCCGGTTTACTCAAAACCTGGCCGCAAATTAAAATATCAGCCGGTTATTGAAGGCGTTCAGGTTTTAAATGACAACGTCTGCCTTGATACTGTTATCTACAAAAAGATCGGCTCACTCGAACTTGCCGCAGACATCTATTGGCCAAAAGGCAAAAAACAAACTAAACGACCCGTCATAATCTGGGTTCACGGCGGCGGATGGGTTGCGGGCTCACGCACAGGTGAAAAACAAAAAGCTCTTGAACTTGCCCAAAAGGGTATCTCAGTAGTCAGTATCGACTACAGACTCTACGACTGGAAAAATGATCGCCACGCCAAAAAGATTGAAACAGGCCAGTTCGATAGGGCAACCTCCGATATCGCCGACGCTCTCAGATGGGTAAAACATAATGCCCAAACCTATGGTTTCGATAAAAACAGAATCGCAATGGCAGGGGGTTCGGCCGGCGCGCAGCTTTCCTCCACATTTGCCCAGAAAAATCCCGACATCAAAGTTTACGTGGGACTTTGCGGCCTCTATGATCTGGTTGACATAGGCCAGGGCAGATTCGGCAAAACATGTGAAAATTACGGCATAGAAACCCTCAAAGACAAAAAAAACGCCTCCGCAATTTATAACATCCACCAAAAACCTCCCCGCGTTTTGCTTATGCATGGAACCGCTGACACTACCATAGATTGTCAACAGGCCATCAGGTTTGCAAAAGCCTTAAAGCAAAATGGCTCCCATGTACAAATCGAACTTTTCGAAGGCCTGGGACACGGCTTCTTTTATCAGAGCCGGAAAACTCAAAAAAATGCAATGCCGATAATGCTCGATTTTATCACCAAAGCTTTTGACCAGATCAAAAGGGACAAAAATGAATAGAAGAAAATTCGTCTGGAAATGGGGGACAGTTACAATATTGTTCTGCATCCCAGTTGCTAGTAGTTGCCAATTTTGGCTTTCCCCTGTATGTTAAGTATAATCAATTAGCTTACTGGTTTCAAATTAAAGCTTCAGATTAGTTTGTCAATATTTCATCGCAGGCTAAACCGCAGAGTGTGCGAGAATATTTTTGGCAAAGCTTTTTAAAGCCGAGTCTGTCCGCACAGACGCAGGGGAAATATTTAATCAACAGATTACACAGAGTTTTTATATAATATAACAACATCTTCCTCCGTTATTGTAAATTGCATTTACATTTGGAGGGGTACAGGCACATAAATGGGGGGCTCTCTGCCGGCAGCTAAGTTGCTGCGCAATACATAATTTTATTCTGATGCGGAAAATGTGTTTTTTTCCTGACTTCGGCGGTAAATTTTCATAAGTCCTTGTCAATAAAGGACTCAATTTTTTGCGCAGGCACTACAAACCCTTTCTCGGAAGCTTTCTATTATTAAAAATAGGCAGCTGTCCTCTATTTCTATGCCTTATTACTTTTTCCTTCTGCTTATTTGCAATGGTTTTTATCCAATTATTTCTCCGCCTGCGGCGGACGCAACAAGCGGATAGATGATTTTGCGAGCCCGCAGCGAAATTTTTTATCCACAGATTACCGCTGGTTGTATTTAAGATTGTAAAGCATTGCAAAAAATTTATAAAAAATCTTCGAGGGCTTCGCGCGCTGCGTGGTTCAAAAAAATTACCCTCCCCAATAATCCTGTAAATCCCGTTGGAAAAGATTTTTTCGCCCTAAATAAAACAGCAAATGAAAGTTAAATTCCGAGATTGAAATATGTTTCTTGATGTTAATATTCTGAAACTTAAAATACAGCCATAGTTTACAAGAAGACACAGGAACAGACGTGAATAAAATAATACACAGATACCTGCTGAAAGATTTGGTAAAATCTTTCCTGCTCGCCACAGCCGCTCTTACGCTGATTTTGAGCCTTGGAGGCCTTATTGCGCCTGCGAGGGAATACGGCGTAAGCCCTGCGCAGGCTGTGCGTCTTATCATATACTTCATCCCCGTAACGCTGGCTTTTGTTCTGCCGGTGGGTGCGGTGTTCGCCGCTGCGGTTACATACGGACGTTTTGCCGGCCAGAATGAATACAACGCCTGCCGTGCGGGCGGAATCAGCACAACATCAATAATGCTCCCGGCAGTGTATCTTGGGCTGTTTGTTATGGCTCTGAACCTTCTGCTGAATTTTTACGTTGTCCCCCATTACATACACAAAGCCGAGGTGAACGTAAAGGCAAACATCAAGCAGATCGTATTCAGGAGCATAAAACGCAAGGGGATGTATGAGATTGAGGATAAAGACTCCAAAACATTCATCATAGCAGACAAGGTGGACGAGGAGAAAAATATCCTCTCAGGCGTAAACATTCTCAGGGTGCAGGACGGCTCGGCAGATTCACTAATAACAAGCTCTCTTGCGAAGGTGAATTTCAGCAAAACAGATAAGGGCAATGAGATTTCCGTAACCGCCTATGAGTTGTTTCAGGCGGATAAATCGGGCTACTCCTACTGCGCAAAGCTCCCGCTTACAACAAAAGTGGGGTCTCTGATTGTAGATAACATCAGGTTCAAGAAGCTCAGTATGCTCAGGGAGATAGAGAAAAAACCAGTTCTATTCGGGCCGGTTCGGGAAAAGGCAGACCAGCTTATCGAGAGGATTTCCACTGAGCTGTTAGCACAGAAGACAGCAGAGTCGGCTGAGGATGACAGCTGGATAGAACTTGAAGGAATCAGCGAGAGGCTGCTGTTTAGAGCTGAAAGCTGCCGGCTGGATTCGGATTTGTCGCTTGAGGCAGAAGGCGTGGAAGTGCTGGAGTATTCCAAAGGCGCGGAAGTTCCTCAGAACCGCTGGAAGGCAGAATCAGCCGAGCTCTATGCCGCAGGGAGCAGCCCCGAGGATTACTGGAATTTCTCGCTGAAAAGCGTTTCCCCCGCCGAAGGGACATCCTCTCAGGCAGTAGAATCAAGAACGTTCCGGCATCTGGAAACTCCCTCTGTAATCGAAGAGATATACAGCAGTCAAGACAGCCTCTCAGCTGCTCTTGATTCCGGACTGGTAAACCCTTCCATAGATGTTAAAATGCTCAAAGAAGAGCTCAACCAGAGGATAGACGAAACAGCAGGTGAGGTGGCTATAGAGATAAACTACCGCCTCGTATTCGGGATTGCCTGCCTTTTCATTACGATAACAGGCGCCGCTTTCGGAGTAATTATGCGCAGCAGCCACGTTCTTGCATCCTTCGGAGCTGGGATAATTCCTCTTGCTGTGCTTGTTGTTTTTATAATGATGGGCAAAAATCTCACAAAAAATATAATCTCCCATACAGACCGCTCCGGCGATTCAGGAATCGTTCTTATTTGGGCGGGGCTGGGAGTTGTTATGCTGATAATGGCCTTTGCCCAGAGAAATATACATAAAACTTAGCGAAAATATGCAGACCAGTATTTACAGAATAATAGATGCAAACTTCAACCGCTCACGTGAGGCGTGCAGGGTAATGGAGGAATTTGCAAGGTTCGTTCTCTGCTCGAAACCCCTTGCCGCAAGGGCAAAGCAGCTGCGTCATAAGATTTCTTCAGCAGCCGCTCAGCTCGATTCGAAAAAGATGCTTGCAGCAAGGGAAAGCGATAAAGACCCCGGCGCAGGGCTCGAGGTTTTCGGGCAGATGAAAAGAACCGGTGGGGAAGATGTTTTCGCCGCAGCTGCGAAAAGACTCCCCGAGGCGCTCAGGGTGCTGGCGGAAACTGCCCAAACCATCAGCCCTGAATCTGCGGGGGAGTTTGAGAAGGCAAGATTCCAAGCTTATACGCTCGAGAAGGATATTGCACGCGCCTTGAATGCACGAGAGAAATTCGAAAACGTGCGTCTGTATGTTCTGCTTGATGCCGCAGAAGAGACGGGATTCGAGAAGATGCTCTCAGCCGCCCTCAAAGGCGGTGCAGACTGCATCCAGCTCAGGGCGAAAAATCAGGATGCGGCTTTTGTGTATCGTTTGGCCTGCATTCTTGCCCGCAGGTGCAGAGAGGCGGGGGCAGTGAGCATAGTAAACGACCGCCCTGATATCGCTGTATCCAGCGGTGCAGACGGGGTGCACCTCGGGCTTGCTGACGTGCCCGCTGAGGTTCTTCGGGATATCTCGACAAGGCCGATGGTTCTCGGGCTCACAACGCACAATATCCCCGAGCTCGAAGATGCGATTAAGCAGGGAGCCGATTATGTGGGGATAGGCCCGTTCGCACAAACGCAGACAAAGCCCGGCTTAACCCCCTCGGGATTAACATACATCAAAGAGGCGGTCAAGCATTTACAGGGAAGCGGGGTATATCACACTGCTATTGGCGGAATAAATGCCGGTTCAATACCGCAGCTCAGGGAGGCGGGCGTACGCTGCGCAGCTGTGTCTTCTGCGGTAACAAAGGCTGATAATCCTGAAAAAGCTGCTAAAGAACTGAAAAATCTGCTTCTCTTATAATAATCGCACAGCATATTTGAAAATTTTACGGCGTGGGTTATAATTGATTCTGCCGGTACGGGGATGAGTAGTTTCTGTTTTCCGGCCTCGGAGAGAGGAAATGCTGTTAATATGAAAAGGAAAACAATTTGGAAGAAATTGGATGGTTAGCCGTAATTACGGCAGTATCGGCGGTCGGGTCTTGTCTTTTTTCAGCCAGTTCTCTGTCGTTCAAGTCTTTTTCGAGAAGGAGGCTCCTGGAAACCTCCAAAAATAAGGATAAGGCTGAGGAGCTTGCGAGAAATGTTTCTGAAAATTCTGAAACTCTCAGTATGACATCGAGATTTTTTCAGCTTCTTTTTAATGCCGCTGCTATACTTACCATTGTCAGATTCTTTACCGTTGGCGAGAACAATTTCTTATCAGCTGCGGAGCTTTTTTATTGTTTTCTGATTTCGCTTGTAGTTGTCTGCACGTTTTCGATAGTAATTCCAAGACCGCTCTCGGTTTATGTGCCTGAGCATGTTATAAGGCTTATGTATGCACCTGTTTTCCTGCTTTCACAGATTATAAAGCCGGTGATTTATATATTCCGGCTTAATGATATCGTGGTTATGCGTCTCTCAGGCGTTCAGAATTCTACCGAGGAAGAGCAGATAGAAGAAAAGCACGACGAGATCCTCGATGTAGTTGAGAAGAGCGTGGACGAGGGAGTTGTGGACAATGAAGAGATGGCAATGATCGAGAATATCCTCGAGCTTGATGAAACAAACGCCATCGAAATCATCACTCCCCGTACGGACCTTGTTGCGATAGAGGTGAGCACGAATTTTGAGGATGTAGTAAAGATAATCCGGGGGGCGGGGCATTCCAGAGTCCCTGTGTATGAGAACAAGATTGATAATATCGTGGGGCTTATATACGCCAAAGACCTCTTGAGCGAATTCGATAAGAATACCGAGGATTTCAACCTCAGAGAAAAGGTTCGTGAGGCGTATTTTGTACCCGAAACAATAACCCTCCGCGAGCTTCTGCACGAATTCCAGAAGAAAAAGCAGCACCTTGCGGTTGTGCTGGATGAGTATGGCGGCGTAGCGGGGATCGTTACGATAGAAGACGTGCTCGAGGAGCTCGTGGGCGAGATTGAGGATGAGTATGAACGAAAAGCGCCCGCCTCTATCAAGCCGGTAAACGAGAATCTCGTGGAGCTGGATGCCCAGATCTACGTGGATGATTTGAACCAGGATTTCGATATCGAGCTTCCCGAAGATGAAGACTACGATACCGTAGGCGGATTTGTGTTCTCGCATCTTGGCTATATCCCCAAGCCCGGGGAAACCTTCACTTACCGCAACCTGCTTTTCACAGTGCTGGCAGCTGAAAAACGCAAAATCAAGCGGCTTCGAATCGAGAAGAAGGCCGAGGCTGAGGCGGTGTAGCAGTTATGCCGGTAAAAGATACTGCTGTATGCATCCGCAAGGTTGATTATTCCGACAGCTCGCTGATACTTACGCTTTTCGCAAGAGATAACGGAAAGCTCCGGCTGATCGCCAAAGGTGCGAGAAAGACAAAAGGCCTAGCGGGTAATATAGAGATCTTCACATTAGGCGAGGCTGTCTTTATTCCGGCTAAATATGCAGAATCAAACCTCGGAACGCTTACAGACTTTGATATAACCGAAAAATTCCATAAGATACGCAAAAGCTGGGCGGGACTGAATTTTTCACTCTGCGCAGCAGACCTTCTGTCTTATTTTGTAAACGAATATCAGCCCAATCCTGAGCTTTATGACGGATTCATTGATTTCCTGAATGCTGTCTCAACTGCAGGCGAGCTCGCTGCTGCAAAAAAACTGATCCTCTTCCAGCTCGATATGCTTGAGCTTACCGGAAATTCGATCAATATATCGCTGTGCAGCGCATGCGGGAGGAATTTCGATTCAGGCTGGAAGGAAGCATTTTTTTCTGAAACAGATGTTTCGCTGTACTGCCCGGACTGCAAAGACAAGGCCCGAGAGGCTTTTCCGCTCAAGCCTGCAGCTGTTTGGGCGATTCTCGAAAGAGATCCTATCGGCAGCTCTGAGGACGGGGAGATGATATGGTATATCGAAAAGTTTATACTCAAATATATCACCTGCCATCTCGGGAAGATGCCCAAAACCGTGCAGAGCCTGAAAAGACATTTCGAAAAGCTCTGAACCCTCGCCCTTTCTCAGCAGCATACGGCAGCTAAAATCAGCGGCAAAACCATTTCGGCGTGTGAATTGCTTACCCAATAGATATAAACCTTAAACCCCTGCCCTGATGCCGGCGAGTGTTGATTGAAAGAATTTTTCCGAAAGACTAATCAAGTCCCTCTATGTTTTCAGTGCCGAGGGGCTGATATTTCGCCCTGTATTCTTTTGGGGTGAGGCCTGTGTAATCTTTGAAATACTTTGAAATATGGTTCGAATCCGGGAAGTTGAGCCTGTATGCGATATCGGTAACCGGCAGGGTAGTTTCCAGAAGCAGTGAGGAAATCGCCTTCACTCTCGCCCTTTTTATGCATTTGTGTACAGACTTTCCCAGCGAGTTCATAAATTTTCTATGCAGATACTGCCTTGAACAGCAGGAAAAATCGCAAACCTCCTGCACCAGAATGGAGCGGTCTGAATTGAGCCTTATAAATCTAAGCGCAGCTGCCACTTCCCTGTCTTCCACTGCCACAAAATCCGAAGACTGTCGAATTATCACTTCTCTCGGTTTTACTCGAATCAACTTGGGCGGAATATTTTTGGTTTCCGTGATCTTATCTATCAGCTCAGCGGCTTCATAGCCAGCGCTGTCGGTATCAAGGTCTATGCTTGAAAGCGTAGGCGAAGTGAAATCGCAGATGAGGTCGTCATTGTCCACTGCTACTGCAGATATGTCGTCCGGTACATTCAAGTTGGCTTTTTTGCATGCATTTATTAAATCTGCACCGCAGTTATCGTTGCAGGCCATTATGCCTGTAGGTATTGGCAGAGTTTTAAGCCAAGCGGCAATTTCTTCCAGTCCTTCGGAGGTGATGCCGGTGCTTTTGGGCATATTATAAGAGAAGAATTTCAAAGGCAGCTTATCAGCAGGCAGATTTTTCTCGAAGCAATCTCGCCTTTCATCAGCCCAAACAACATCTTTGTAGCCGATATACGCAAAGTTTATATTGCCCATTGTGCGAAGGTGTTCGTAAGCGGCTTTGCTAACCGTAACAGGGTCTGTGGTAATTGTGTATTTATCTTCGATCTGTGAATTGTAAACATACGAATGAACTATGGGTTTATTCAGCCCTTTCACCTTATCCAAACACGTAAGCTCTACCATGATGATGCCTTGTGCCTCGTTTGCGGCCTCTATAACACATTCTTCAAACTGTCGGGTATTCAGGTAGAGCGAGTTTTCAGAGTCGATTGTTGTAAACTCCAGATAATCCTTCGTTTTCCCATACTGTATAATACCCCTCAAGAGCTCTCGTCCGTTGCTCTTTGTTCTGTTGATAACTAAGAGTATTTTCTTTTTCTTACGCATAAAGCATCCTGCCGGCTGAAAAATTACAAATAAATCCCTTAATTCTAAACGAATTATAACCTTTCGTCCGCTGTTTACAAACTTCAGAGTCAGCGATGGGAGGCAAGTTTCGGGGATATTGCGTAAAGAGCTGTTTAGCGGCCATCATGGAGGGGATTCGAATTTTCTTGTTTTTTTATTCTTAGATGAAAATTATTTGAAAATAGATGCTTGCTTGTTACAATATGATGACAGATATTTATAAGTGTCACTGAATTGTAGTGCTGCGAAAATGAACGACAAAGAAAAAATACTGAAATATGCTGCTAAAAAAGGGGCAATCAGTCCCAGAGAAATCGAGAGTGTGGGTATTTCACGGCAAAAGCTCTATAGACTTTATCGTGAAGGCAAACTGGTTCGAGTAGACCGTGGTACATATTCTATTCGGAATGTTGAGCCGACCGAATGGCATACTTACGTTACTGTAGCAGTGGCTTTCCCTAAATCTGTAATATGTCTGCTTTCCGCACTTCAATTTCATAACCTTACAACACAGAATCCCCATAACGTTTGGATTGCTCTTGACCGAGAAGCGGACAGAAGGAATCCGAAACGCAGTCGCCAGCCGGTTTCGATTGTTCGATTTTCAGGAGATTCTTTTTCACAGGGTATTGAAACTCACAGTATCGAAGGGGTTCACGTTCAAATATACAGTGCAGCGAAAACCGTGGCAGACTGCTTTAAGTATCGCAACAAGATAGGGCTGGAAATAGCAATAGAAGCAATGACTGATTGTATTCGTAAGAAAAAAGCTACGCGAGATCGAATCTGGCAGTTCGCCAAAATATGCAGAGTATCAAAAGTCATCAGACCTTACATGGAGGCAATAACGTGACATCCAGAAAAGCTCAGTCCATTCGACAACAACTTCTTAATATCACCAATGAAAGATCTGTCGATTATAACCTCACTCTAATCTGGTATGCCCTGGAACGGCTGCTCTATAGACTTAGCAGGTCTAAGTATTCAAGTCGTTTCATTCTTAAGGGTGCTATGCTTTTTACTGTTTGGTCAGGGAGATCATTCAGACCAACAAAAGATATTGATTTTTTAGGTTTTGGCAAATCTTCAGCGCAAGATCTCAAGAATCTATTTACTGAGATTATTCAAATAAATGACGACTTGAATGACGGCCTTGTGTTTTTAAGTGAAAGCCTTAGTGTACAGCCTATTCGTGAAGAGCAGGAATACGGAGGACAGCGAATTACCCTGAATGCCTTGCTTGGAAATGCCCGTATTCGTTTGCAAATTGATATTGGCTTCGGAGATGCCATAACGCCTGTACCGGAAAAGATTCAGTTTCCCACTCTGTTAGAGATGCCTGCACCAGAAATTCTAATTTATAATAGAGAGACGGTAATTGCAGAAAAATTTCATGCCATAAATGTACTGGGGCTTGCAAGTAGCAGAATGAAAGACTACTACGATCTGTGGATACTATCGAAGCAATATGAGTTCGACGGAAATCTTCTGGCAAAAGCTATCCAGACAACTTTTGAGAGGCGAAAGACATCGTTGCCAGAAAAAATGCCGCTTGGGCTAACAGATGAATTTTACAAGGATGAAATTATTCTTACACGATGGAATGCTTTTGTTAGAAAAACAGAATTGGGCATAGTCGAGAAAAGATTGGAAGCAGTCGTTGAAAGATTACAGCTATTTTTCGATGATGTAATCAGGGCGTTAGCGACAAGCGAAAATTTTGACAAAAAATGGGACAAAAATCAATGGAAATAAAGAATCCCTATCCTAAAGAAGTTTCATACTATCTCGATAAATGGGACACCCTTGAAAACTACGTGTTACAGGAAAGCAGCCTTAGAAAGTTATTCACACAAACATATCCACTGAACATTGAAATGGATGATGTTTTGATAAAAGTCTGCTCATTAAATGATTTTTACAGCACTAACATTTTTTCCCCTTTCAACGTAGCGAAACATATTGTTGGATTACAAATAGATCAGCGGCTTGCTGATAGAGACTTCAACCTTGTAAATGATATTGCTACTGTAAAAGTAAATGACCATAAAACCATCAATTTCTACTCCTTCGCTACCAAATATTGCAGCCATCACTTGCCTGAAGATTACCCCATATATGACAGCTTTGTGGAAAAAATGCTCATGTATTTCAAAGGAAAGGACAAGTTTTTCAGGTTCAAGGCAAATGACCTCAAGCACTATCCAACTTATCGAAAAGTTTTAATGCAATTTAGAAAATTTTATGAACTTGGAGATTTTACACTAAAACAAATTGATAAGTATCTGTGGCAAGCAGGGAAGGCCTATTTCCCCAAAAAATACGGGGCCTGATTTTGAAAGGTAAATTCATGTTCGCATTACACTGCACAAAAAAGGCACAGGATCGCCTGAAGGTTAAACCGGTTAGTGCCTTGCCCGAGCCAACCACCCGATTGGGGAATTGGTATTGTAATGAATTTACCACATCCAGGCGAAAATACCTGATCTTCGTCAATGTACGCACATTGCTGCCAATTGTGGTTTCAGTTAAAGGATTGAAAACAAGCAGGGATATTCTTGAACTTTTCAAGCAACGGTTGTTCAAAGCATTTCTTCTTCTACAATTGCCGGAAGAAAAATTTATGCCAGAGCTTGTGGAGATGGATGAAGCGGTCTTCGCAAAAACGTCTAACCGAAGCATTGTTGGTTCAATGAACGATATTATAGCACAGGCCAAATTCTCATCTGATTACCATGAAATTGATGTGGATAGTCCGGCGATGTTTGAGAGCCTTTCGCAAATACCGTTAAAAGCCAATGGCTACAAGCGTTCAACCGAGTTGGTGGCTGAATTGCTACGACCTTAAAGAGCTTCACCGGCATGACTCTTTTCCTGCCTGATAGGCTTTTTCGAGGGCTTCTTTGATGCTCCAGACGGCGTGTTCATGGAAATCGTGGGTATCCCAGTTGCGGGTTTCAAGCGTTTCAAGGAAAAGCACTTCCTTGGCTATTTGCAGTAAGGTCTCGTCGCGTTTTTTATCAGCTTTTGCATTTGCTTTTTCATCTTAAAACCTTTCTATTCAATGGTTTACGTTTACTTTAGTCGCCCCTGAAAAAGTTTAAAATTTTCCTTAAATTCTTTCCTGATAATGGTTTATATGATTGAAAAGCTTTCGAGATATGGTATAATATTGCAAGTGTTTATCTTACATCTATCAAAACATTGCAATATTGGGACAAAATAATGAAGGCAAAAAACAATAAAGCAGGCTTACTCTTTCAGCAGCCATTAAAACCTCTTGTAAATCCTGATCACTCTTTAGTCCAACTCTCAGAGGTTGTCAACTGGTCTCGCTTTGAAGAAAAGTTTGGCAGTTTATACAGTCCTGATTCAGGCAGGCCGGCCAAGCCGATTCGCCTGATGGTCGGCCTTCAGTATCTCAAGTACACTTTCAATCTCAGCGATGAAGCAATCGTTGCCGGCTGGGTTGAGAATCCTTACTGGCAGTATTTCTGCGGCGAAAGATACTTCCAGCACGAGCCTCCTATTGATCCAACCAGTATGACTAAGTGGCGTAATAAGGTAAAATCTGATGGTCTTGAAGAGCTGCTCGAAGAAACTATCAAAGCCGGCTTGAAGCTTAAGGTTATCAAAAAGAACGATTTCAACAAGCTCGTTGCAGATACAACCGTTCAGCAGAAGAACATCACTTATCCGACCGACGCAAAACTCTGCCACAAACTGCGCATTAAGCTTGTAGATCTTGCAAAAGCATCAAAACTCCAACTTCGCCAAAGCTACGAAAGGGTTGGGAAAAGGGCGTATGTAATGCAGGGCAGGTATCGACGTGCAAGACAGTTCAAAAGAGCTAAAAAAGAAGTGAAGAAATTAAGGAACTACCTGCGGCGAATTACGAAAGAGGTCGAGCGGAATATAGCAGGCAATGAGCAGTTAAGAATAATTTTTGATACATTGCTTCAAGCCGCTAAGAAGCTTTTAGCCCAGACAAAGAAAAGCAAAAATAAACTCTACAGTATTCACGAACCTCACGTCTGCTGCATTGGGAAAGGCAAAAGCCACAAGAAATATGAGTTTGGAAATAAGGTTGGAATTGTAACTACTGCCAAGAATAATTTTATCGTAGGAGCGTTGGGCTTTGAAGGAAACCCTTATGATGGCCATACTCTTCGGGCTAATCTGAAGCAGACAATGAATTTAATCGGGAGAGAAAAGCTTGGAGATGTTTATGTTGATGGAGGATACAAGAAACACGGCTGCGAGGATATTGGAAATGTTGAAATTGTAGAAAAGGGCTGGCGAAAAAAGAAACGAAGTATCAAGAGGTGGATTAAGAGAAGATCGAGCATAGAACCAACGATAGGCCACCTCAAAGAAGACAACAGGTTGGGAAGAAACTTCTTGAAAGGTGTAGAAGGGGACAAAATGAACGCCCTCGGCAGCGCTTTTGGGTACAATATGCGTAAACTTCTAAAGAAGTTTACTTTTGCCTATATTTTTATGCTTAAAATTATTGAATTTTACAGAAATTTGGCAATGAAAAGCAAATTAAAGACTCGATTAGCCTGATATATTTTTTTAGTTTCCCCAAAATCATTGATTTTTCAGGAACGACTACTTTATAACCCCATTAAGCCATTGATTCGGGCAGTCATCAAGTCAATTAAGCTGTTTAATTGCAATAACTTAGCTTATTTTATGGATTGCCTGCTGGTTTGGTGGCGAATCTGGCGTTATCAGTGACCACGGGCAGTAAACCTCGGATACCGGGCCGATCTCGCTACCATCGGGACGAATGGCGGCGCCGGCGGCGGACAGGCGGATTTTAGCGCTGCTCGGTTTGAATATAAGCCTTGTTCTGTAAATAATCTTTGGGTGCTGTGAGTTTTAGTTCAGGCGAGGGGTTTAGGATAATAGAAAGGAGCGTTTTGATTACTCAAGCCAGCTTTCTGCAAGCTCAATCAAATCATCCGTGTTTACAAATCCGTCGCGGCTAAAGTCAGCATAGCTGCATCCCTGTTTATTCGGGCAGTCTTCAGCGAGCCACCAATACGCTATATGCGAAAAGTTTAGATATGAGTTATCAGGCGAAATCTCTGCTTTTCCGTTTGAGTACAGCATAGAGCTGTCCCACGAAAGCCCCTCCGGGAGAACGGGCATAATCTCTAAGTAGAATTCACTGCTGAGATGGTTTACCCCTTCCATCAGCTCATAAGAAGCGTTTGGCTCAAGGCTTAGGCTTTCGTGGGGGTTGAAATACAATCTGCCGGTAATAAAAGTTTGGCTGGTCTGCGTGAAGCTGAGCTTGGCTGAGCCGTCTAATTCTAAAGTTCCGCTGCTCATTTTGAAGGTATCTTCGATATAAACCGTGCCTTCTCCTTTTACAGCGAGCTTTTTATAGTTTAGATCTACCTCGCCGGTAAGGTGCAGTTCAGCTCCGTTTTCAACAATAATATCAATATGATTGTTCAGCCACACAGGCACTGCTATCTCGTGGCTGCCTCTTCGCACTTCAATCACGCTTTGATAAGTATCTGATTCAAATGTGATGCTGCCCGGGCCCTGCAGAGTGTAGCCGGAGTCATTATTGAATCGGATAGACTTGATCGCGTAGTCTTTATTCAAGCTCACAGAGGCAGGCGATCCGGCTGCGCTTCCAAAATTCGCTGTTTCGCTGTTATTCTCAGGTCTTCCCCAGTAGTACCAGTTGGTAAGGTCTTCCCAGTTTCCCGAGCCGCTTTTTGTCCAAGCCTTTTCTCCCTCAGCGGGCTGGGAGATATCCAGCTGCCCGCTCTGAAAAGCTGCCGGCGAGCTTGCCGGGGAATCAATATAATTGCCCAGCGCATCAAAACGCAGTATTTTCCCGTTCTGCTGGCGGATATATACATCACCATTGTCGTCCTGAGCTAATGCTTCAGGGTTATTAAGCGGCTGTCCTTCGAAAGTGCTGCCCAGCGTAAAACTTCCGAGAGGTGCATCCTGATGCTGCGTTTTTTCGAATCTGAGAACATCTCCATTTGCTGAATCAATAACGAGGAAATGCTCAGGCGAGGCTTGCCTGAAATTTTCGATTTTGTGGAAAGTCATCAGGTTACTGTCGTGGCCGCGGGGCGGTTTTTCATCGCCCCCGCCTACGTCAAAAGCGGTGCGTGAGGCTATAACCATATCATCTCCGTCGAAGTCAAAATTGAAATACTGAAAACCCTCGCCGAAAGAGCCGTTATCGAGGTTTTCGGTGAAAATGAAAATCTTCTGCAGCTCCCAATTGATCAAGTCTTCCGAGCTGAGCAGTCCTCCCGCAGTGCGAACAAGCTCAGGCGGAGTGCCTTCTCCCTTGTGAACGTCTAATACAGGATTGCTAAGCACATAAAACTTGCCGGAAACAGGGTCGTATGAAGCTCCGAACTTTTTCTCGCCTCCGGGCAGATGCGGGAAGGCATCTTCAGCGGATGCATTGAATTTTACCTTAGAAGGGGATTTTGCTTTTATACGAGCTGTATGAGGAAGTCCGCGGATTTTGGGCAGAATATAAACCCCGGTTTGAGCCGATGCCACGGCCTGACCTTCAGTCCAGCCTCCGTCCCATTCGTCTCCCAGCGGATGCCCGTTTGGGGATGCCCAGTTGGTCATTGTCCAAGAGCTTGCTTTGAGCAAATCTGCGCCGGTTGGAGCAGAAATAAGACGTCTTGTCGCTCCTGACCAAATTCGCCCGTTAAAAACCAGGGGATTATTCGGTGAGCCTATGCCTTGATTGCCGAGAAGGCCTGTCTGCGAATTATCTGCATTTGTCCAAGTATTGCCGTTGTCTGTAGATTTGCGTATTACATTCTGTCCGCCGTCGGAGTTGTAGGAACCGAGCAGGTATAAATCACCATTATGAACGAAAAGACTGGCTCTGAGAATGCCGTTAAGGGTGGCTGAATGAGTCCAGCTTGCACCTTTGTCTGAAGAACGAAACACTGAGGTTTTGCCGGAATTATCGGCATCAGAGCCCCCTCCAAATCTTGCATGAGAGGTGATATAATCCCCGTTCGGGAGCACTGTTATACAGGGGTCTGAAATATAAACCGGATTTATTGGTACTCCAAAAAAGCGTGAAGGCGATTCGATGTAGTTGATAACACTGCCAGGGACTGAGCTGAAATCTGCTTTAACAAAACAGAATACGCTTAAAAATAACACAAAACCAAACTTTTTCATAATCAGCCTCTTAAAAAGGTTTGCAAAGTCTTAGAATAAATATCTGTTTAACATTTCTAATATTTAATGTTCGGGCAGGGCGAATGTTTGACTTTTTTTTTTGATTTACTTTGCTTGACCGTCAAATTTAATGATGTAAAATTAAGTTGGCGCAGAGTTAGCGCATTTGAATTGCATTTTATTTCTGAGGCATATATGGCAGGTTCAAGCAATCTGAATTCACATTTCCGGGAGGCTCTGATAGAAACAGTTCCGTGCTCGGTTTTTATAGTGGACAAGAATCGCAAGATTATATTCTGGAGCAAATCCGCCGAGCAGCTCACAGGCTACAGCGCTGAGGAGATTATCGGGAGCACCTGCTACAAGCTCAGGATGAATATATGCGCGAGCAAGGATCCGGAAATCCGCAAAACTTTCTGCCCACTTGAATCTGGGAACGAAGGGGCTGAGGTAGAATGCGAGATGATCCGCAAAGACGGCAGCACAGTTCCCGTTATGCGGCGCAGCAAGCCTGTTTACGATGATGCAGGGCAGATGATCGGAGCGATCGAGGCTCTTATAGATGTGAGCCTGATAAAGCAGGCGAGAACAGAAATCAGCATACTAAAGCATGAAATCGCAAGGCGGGGCAGCTTCGGGCAGCTCGTTGGCGGGTCTTCAAGAATGCAGAAGCTTTACGAAACGATTAAAGTGGTCTCGCAGACCGATGCGAATGTAGTTGTGGAAGGTGATACCGGCACAGGCAAAGAGCTTATCGCCAAAACCATCCACAACGAGAGCCTGAGGTCTAAGGGGATATTTCTGGCTGTAAACTGCGGGGCTCTTCCCGAATCTCTGCTGGAGGCAGAGCTGTTCGGTCATGCAAAGGGCGCGTTCACAGGGGCTGTTCAAGCTCGTACAGGCTGCTTTGAGGCCGCCGGCGGAGGCACGCTTTTCCTCGACGAGATTGGCGAGATGCCGCTTACATCTCAGGTGAAGATACTCCGCGCTATACAGGAGAAGGAAATAACGAGAATCGGCGAAACGGCTCCCCGCAAGATTAACGTTAGGATTATTGCCGCCTCAAACCGAAACCTTTATAAGATGGTTCAGGAAGGCATTTTCCGCGAAGACCTTTACTACAGGCTCAATGTGGTTAATTTGCGTGTCCCATCGCTTTCCGAACGAACGGAAGATATACCTGATCTGGTTACCCATTTCATCCATCAGTTCAATTCCGAGTACAGCAGGAACATCGAAGGCTGCTCGCCTTCTGCTATGGAGAATCTGCTCAGCAGAGAGTGGCCAGGGAATGTCCGTGAGCTCAAGCATTCTATAGAGCATGCGTTTGCCGTTTCGCTGAGGGGGCAGAAAACTATTACTATTGAATCTCTGCCTGCGGTGAAACCGAGGTCAATCAGTCTTGAAGAAGAACATACCAGCCTTCACTCAGATCCCAAAACCGAGCTTTTGGAGACGTTAAAAAAGACTGGCGGAAATAAAACCAAGGCAGCGAAACTGCTCGGGATAACAAGGGCAGGGCTTTACAAAAGGCTGAAGCGTTTCGGCATAGATGCCGGTTAGCGCAAACCTCATCCTGTTAGCGCATATTTAATTAGCGCATCGGTTTATAACACGCAAAACAAAGGCCTTTAGGGCTTTTTGAAAGCGCATACTTCCTTTTTTGTTTTTTGGCATACTTCTTTCTTAGCTCTATGTAAGTGGTTATACAAGGCTATTAAATGAATCAAGAGAGCAAAGCAACATCCATAAAAGAACTCGGCAGCAGAATAAAAAACGGCACCTGGCTGGTAATGTTTGCTGCTGAATGGAGCAGTCCGTGCATGCGTCAGGCTGAAATACTCGAAGCGGTAGAAGACAGCCTTCGCGAGATGGGCTTAAAAACAGCTCAACTGAGCTCTGAGAACTTTCCTGAGCTTGCAGAAAGATGGAGTATTCTTGCCTACCCGACAATCCTTATAATCCGAAACGGAAGTGTAAAATGCCGGCTTATAGGTGTGCAGTCTGCTGAGTCTATATGGAAAGCTGCTGACAGAATTAACAAAAAACAAAATTAACAAAGGAGATGGCAATGGGAAAAGGTATGAAGGTAGTGGTTATAGGTGCAGTGGCTGCGGGGCCGAAAGTGGCTTCGAAGATTATTAGGCAGATGCCTGATGCAGAGGTAACCTGCGTTGAGAAGGGCAGATTCCTTTCTTATGCAGGCTGCGGGCTTCCATACTATGTATCCGGCGTAGTGGAAGATCAGGCAGAGCTGATGAGTACGCCTGTAGGTGTGGTTCGGGATCCGGTGTTTTTCAGGAACGTGAAAAACGTGCACGTTCTCGAGCAGACAGAGGCAGTATCGATAGACCGTAGCGGAAAGAAGGTTTATGCGAAGGATATCAGAACGGGCAATGAGATCTCGCTGGATTATGATAAGCTTGTGCTTGCAACGGGTGCATCGCCCTTTATTCCTCCGATTGAAGGCACGAAACTTAAGAACGTATTCACTCTGCACGGGGTGGATGATGCAGAGGGCATAAAGGCTATGCTCGCGGAGCATAAGGCCAGAGATGCAGTGATAATCGGCGGCGGTCTTATCGGCGTCGAGATAACCGAATCTCTCGTTCATACAGGCTGCAGGGTAACGATGGTTGAGATGATGCCCCAGATCCTCACCATGCTCGACTGGGAGATGGCAAAGCTCGTTGAGCAGCACATGGAGGCAAAGGGGGTTAAGGTTCTGACAAGCACGAAGGTTGAAAAGGTGGATGGAAAATCAGGCGTTGTTGAGGCCGTGCGGACTTCCAACGGGAAAATATGCACCGATATGGTTATTATGGCTGTAGGGGTGCGCCCGAATACAAAGCTCGCCAAAGATGCGGGTCTCGAGCTGGGAGTTGGCGGGACGATTAAAGTGAACCAGAAGATGCAGACAACAGACCCCGATATCTACGCCGCCGGAGACTGTGTGGAGATGGAGAACCTTATCACCAAAGACAAATGCTATGTTCCGCTTGGCTCAACGGCCAATAAGCAGGGCAGGGTGGCAGCGAATAATATCTCCGGCAGAAAAGATTCATTCCCGGGCATTCTCGGAAGCGCAGTATGCAAGGTGTTTGATTTCTGCGTTGCTCGAACCGGCCTGAGCGAAGAGCAGGCAGCTAATGCCGGATTTGACGTGGAAACTGTGCTTTCCCCGTCCCCGGATAAGGCGCATTTTATGCCCGAGGCGAAGATGCTGATGCTGAAGCTGGTGGCTGATAAGAAATCAGGAAGGCTGCTCGGGCTTCAGGCAATAGGTCCGGGGGCAGGTGACAAGCGGGTTGATGCAGCAGCAGCGGCAATCTCTGCCGGTATGACGATGGAGCAGATATCAAACCTCGATCTGTGTTACGCTCCGCCATTCTCTCCTGCAATGGACAATCTCATAACAGCAGCAAACGTTATGCGGAACAAGCTTGAAGGGGATATGGAAGGCATTTCTCCTCGAGAGCTGAAAGACAAGATGGACAGCGGAGAAGATTTATTCCTGCTTGATGTAAGAAGCGAGGGCGAATTCAATGAAGTTCGGATTCCCGGGGCAGTGAATATCCCGCTCGGAATGCTTCGCAAGAGGCTTGATGAAGTGCCCGAAGACAAAAACACGCAGATTGTTGTTTTCTGCAAGATTTCTTTGAGAGGATACGAAGCAGGGCTCATACTCGAAAACGCAGGCTGGAAGGACATAAAAGTTCTCGACGGCGGCGTTGTAATGTGGCCTTTCGAAAAGATTACACCATAACACTAATTACCTATTACCACTCCTTGCAAGGGGCGGCGCAATGCCGTCCCTTCTCTTGTTATGGCTGAACAGCTTTAAGCAGCTCGCTGTCTATGAGCCGGGCTGTTTTTGCCAGTTTGAATCTGCCGGCGTTTTCTATTGCCTCTCGGGCGTTCCTTTCGCGAAAGGCTTTGTCTGTTATGAGGGTTTCAAGCCTTTCTGCTAAGTCTTCAGCGGTGCTTCCGTAGAGCAGCAGTTCGCTTTTTTGGAATGTTTCGGGGTATGCGAGCCTGTTTGGAACCGCACAGGCGCAGCCCGCAGAGGAGGCCTCCAGAGCAGAAATCCCGAAGAACTCGTGATTGGCAGTGGAAACGAATATATCGCTGTCTTTGAGCACACCCAGATATTCCCGCTTTGATTGTTTGAAGCCCCAATTCTCTATGATATCCGCAAATTCAGTTTTTGCCTGTTCGAAAATCGAAGGCGAGTTTGCAAAGCTCTGCCCCAAAACGTTCAGCCTGAATTCGATTCCCTTCTCCTGCAGAATCCTTGCGGCAAGGAAGAAGTCTTCGGGGTTTTTATCGTGTTCCCATCTGGCTGCCCAAGAGATTCTTGGCACATTGCGAAGCGGAATCCTGCTTTCTATTTCACCGCTTATTCCGGGGTATGTGATTTGGGATTTTTCTCTTATTTGCTCGAGAATTTCGAGGCACTTGAAGTCCGGCATCTTCCTGAGAACTTTTTCCGATTCGCTGAGGAAGTCTTCCAGATGATACCCGGAATTGAACATCACCTTATCAGCTGCCAATGCGCTTGATAGGTTCGTTATTCCAAACTGAAAATCTCTCTTGTCTTCCACCTGATTGGGATAGGTAAACTGATTTTCGTGGAAATAGATAACAGAGGGCAGATTCGCTGCCTTACAAATTCCCTTGAGCTCTGAGAGGTTGAGCATATCCGAGCAGAAGATTGCATCAAATTTCTGTCCTTTGGATTTCAGCTCATCTATTCTTCCCGCCATCTCAAATGCGCTTGCCCGCATACGCCATTTCCACTTCCTTGCGGGCATAGTCAGCAGATGACTGCTGTGCCGGCTGTTTTCGCAGAAGCCCTCGAGAAATTCCTTGTGGCTTCCGTCGAAGTAGGGCTCTATGATAAGTATGTTCAGCTTTTCATCCATTCGGGCTGTTTCACGAAAACAGGATTGTATGTTTGCCGCTTTTCTTGGCCTTCATAAGGGCGCTGTCTGCTGATTCGAGCAGTTTGTCAAGCTCCCTGCCTCCCTCGGGATACGCGGACATCCCGCCGCTGAGAGTGAGCCGGCCGCGTGAAGTTTCCACCTCCACCACGTTTTTGCTGATTCGCTTTGAAATCTCAGAGCTTTTCACTGGATGTTTGTAGTAATGCCGTCTTTCCTCGTCTTCGGTTTCGAGGGATTCATTTTTGATTTCGAAATCCCAGATCATAACCGCAAACTCATCTCCGCCAATCCTTGCGAGCAAATCGTGGGGACGGAATGAATTTCTCAGTGCGCCGGATGTGTCTTTTATAATCTGATCACCTGCAAAATGGCCGTATTGGTCGTTGTACTTTTTGAAGTTGTCTATATCGAAAAGGAACACAGAAACAGCTATCTCGCAGCATTCACCAAGCCTTAAAATCTGATTTCCCGATTCTATGAAAAACCGCCTTCTGTTAAGGCCGGTGAGCTCGTCGCAGTAGGCAATTCTGCTGAGCTTGCGGATTCGAGCTTCGTATGAATTTGACTCCACTGAATCAAGCTTGCCGTTTTCGCATATTTGGCTGAATTCGGATTCTGTAAGAGGCAGCGTGCAGTAACTGCTGCAAATGCCCTTGTCCACTACCCTCTGCATTATCGGCTCGAAGATGGTTTCGCCGAGAAGACAGATTGAAGCATCAGGGAAGTTTTTTGCTGTTTCTGCAAGTTTGGTAAAGCCGAAATCAGCCGCAGAATCGAGAATGAAAAAAATCTTTGCCCAAGGTTTTGTCTGGCTTTGCAGGCTTTCCGGGCTTTCAGAAACTGCAAGGTTTTCGGCAATATTCTCCGGCAGTCCCCAGCATCTGCCTCTCGGGGCAGCTATGAGTATATCTTTTCCCGTTTTCATAATAGCCGCTTCTCCAGTTCGGGCAGGCTCTCAAGGGCTGTTTTCACGATCATATCGTGGTCGAATGCGAAATCCAGCTCGCCTGTCTTTTCTGCCGGAATCCACTGAGCCTCTGCCGCATCGTCTGCACCCTGCACCTCAGGTCTGCCCGCTTTAATCAAGGCGATATAGCATATTGTTATCGTTCTGCCTCTGGGGTCTCTGCCGGGACGGCCAAATACGCCAAACTGCTCTGCGGTTTTCAGCTTGAGCCCTGTTTCCTCTTCAAGCTCCCTTAGAGCCCCGTCAAGCAGGTCTTCATCCATCTCGAGAAATCCGCCCGGAACTGCCCATTTGTCCTTGAAAGGGGCTTTGCCGCGCCTAACCAGAAGCACGCTCAGCTCGCCATTGCAATCGGAGAATACAAGCGTATCCACTGTTACCATAGGCCTCGGCCATTTGTATGTATATTCTCCCATCTCTGCCATTTGGCTGCCTTTCCCTTGAGGCGGGGCTTTTGCAATGGAAAGCCCCGCAGTTTCGCAGATTAAGCTAATGCCTGCTACAGTCTGTAGTCTCTCTGAGCGGGGTGTTCTGCGAGAAATTCTGTAACCAGCTTTATAACGTTTTCGATGTCGCTCAGCGAAACGATTTCTACTGGCGTATGCATATACCGGTTTGGTATGCCGATAAGCCCCGTTGCCACGCTCCCGCGGTTTACCTGAATAGCGTTTGCGTCTGTACCGGTAGCCCTGGGGGCGCTTGTAACCTGATACTTTATATCGTGTTTCTTTGCAGTTTCGAAGAGGCATTTGTTCAGGATAGGGTTCATATTCGGCCCTCTCTGGATATTCGGGCCTTCTCCGAGCTTCAGCTCGCCGAGTTTTTTCTTATCTGTTTCGGGGTGGTCTGAGGAGAAGTTTACATCAAATGCGATGCCCGCATCGGGGTTCACAGAAAACGCAGAGGTTCTCGCCCCGCGTATACCGAGCTCTTCTTGCACAGTTGCCACGCCTGCAACGCAGATATTGAGGTCTCTGTCTGCAAGCTCGCGCATTATCTCTGCCACTGTAAACGCACCCGCCTTGTCATCAGTTCCGCGTGAGGTGATTCTGTCTTCTGTGAGCTCTCTGCAGTTTACATCGACTACCATCGGATCGCCCACGCTCACGAGTTTCTTAGCCTCTTCTTTGCCGGATGCACCGATATCAACCCAGATATTCTCCATCTCAACATTTTTCTTGCGCTCATCGGGCTTCATCTGGTGAATCGCTTTTCTTCCGATAACCCCGGGAACCTCGCCGCTGTCGGTGAGTATTCTAACCCTCTGGCCTACAAGCAGAGCAGGGTCCATCCCGCCAACCTGTCCTGTATAAAGGAAGCCGTCGTCGTCGATATATGTTATCATCAGGCCTATCTCGTCGATATGGCCTGCCAGCATAAACTTGAAATCCGCTTCAGGATTAAGCACTGCAATGCTGTTGCCGTGTGAATCTGAGCTTATGTTTTCAACCTTCTCGCCAACCCTGCTTCGCCATACCTTCGCTGCCGGCAGCTCAGAACCGGAAGGGCTTGGGGTATTCAGAAGTTCTTTGAAGAAGTCGAGTCTTTGTTTGTCCATAAAGATATCTCCTTATTAAAATATAGAATAAAGTAATTAATATAACGCAATCTCAGCAAGTGTAAAGCTTTTATAACGACCAGCAGGGCGGTTAAACTGCCTAAATCGGTCAGCGGGCTTTAAAAAACAAAAAAAATGTAAAAATTTCTTCCAGCCCTGCATTTAATGATTAAAGAAGACGGCATTTGCAGATATATATCCTGTAATTGACGGTAAAGGGAGGCTGTTTTAAGCCTTGGTGATATTTTAAAAAATCTTGGGAGAAAAAATGGACAGAAGAAATTTTTTGAGATCAGGCTGTGCCCTAATGGCAGGGAGTATGCTTTTGCCGGAAAGGCTTTTGGCAAAAGAAGAGGAAAAACCAAATATAGTTATACTTCTTGCTGACGATTTGGGCTGGAACGACGTTAGCTATCACGGCAGTGAGATAAGAACGCCTAATATAGACCGAATCGTGAAAGAGGGCGTGGAGCTGGAGCGTTATTATGTTTGTCCGGTATGCTCGCCAACCCGAGCAACGCTTCTCAGCGGCCGGCACCCGCTTCGCTACGGAATGCAGGACGGCGTTTGCACCCCGCTTACTACTCACGGCCTCCCGCCAAAGGAGATAACCATCGCAGAAATGCTCGGCAGTGTTGGCTATAAGAACCGCGCCTGCCTCGGAAAATGGCATCTGGGGCTCAATTCCCAGAAGTTTGATCCGATCAGCCAAGGCTTCACCTACTTCTACGGGCATTACAACGGAGCTCTGGACTACTTTACACACAAAAGATACGGCCAGCTCGACTGGCACAGAAACCGCGAGGCCTGCGTTGACGGAGGCTACAGCACCGATCTTCTCGGCCTTGAAGCAGTGAATTTCATAAACAAACATTCTGATGACTCGCCATTCCTGCTGTATGTGGCGTTCAATGCGCCTCACGGCCCTATGCAGGCAAAAAGAGAAGACCTTGAAGAATACGGCTTCGATCATGACAAGGGCATTATAAAGCACTCAAGCAAGAATAGAGGCAAAAGAGAAATGCAGCCGGAATACGGCTTGAAGGGACGCGGGAACACAGTCCGCCAAACTTACAGCGCAATGGTTGACTCTATGGACGACCAGATAGGAAAAATCCTCGAAGCCATCGATAAGAATAAAATCAGCAAGAATACGATTGTCCTGTTCCAAAGCGACAATGGAGGCATTGCTCATTTCGGCGGGAGCAACAAACCGCTCAGGGGCGGGAAGTTTACTCTTTGGGAAGGAGGCGTCCGCGTGCCGGCGGCGATCCGCTGGCCTAAGAAACTCCCCAGCGGGGTTAAGCAGAACGCTGTTACCGGAGCTGTGGATATACTGCCAACCGTTGCTGAAATCACCGGCGCCAAGAAGCCCGAAGCCCAGCTCGACGGAAGGAGCATTTGGCCTGTGCTGAAAGGCGAGGAAAAACCAGATCCCGAAAGGAAGCTGTATCTGGGCGACAGCTCTGCGGTTATGCAGCGCTGGAAGATAAACAAAGGCAGACTCTTCGACCTCAGCAAAGACCCTTACGAGAAGAATAATATTGCCGATAAGCGGCCTGATATCGTTAAAAAGCTCAATGATTTTATAGAGAAGGTTGAATCCAAAGCGGGCGAAAAATGCAGTCTCGGCCCCGAAAAGAAAGGCGAGTTCGTTCCGCCGAAAGACTGGAATCTCGGTCTTCTGGATAAATAGCAGCCAGCAGGCGGCTTCGATAAAATTATTGCACATATTCAATGTTTGTTTTGCGGCGAGGCCCTCGAAGATTTGTATCTTAAAATCAAGCTGACAACAGTTTCTTCAGCAAGAGGCAATCGGCTCTTGTCAAATGGAAATGTAAAGCGTTTTCAGAAATAATTAAAAATCTTCGCGGGCCTCTTAAGCTTATTGGTTTGTAAAATGCAGAGGCGAACCAGAGCGGGCGTTTCATTCTTGGCAGCGAGTTTAAAGAAGATACCTGACCCTTTGAATTCTCACACCCCTTCAATCTAAAATCATCAGCGAAAATAAGTTTGGATTATCGTTTAGAAATACGAAAAATTTTACAATTATTCAAATATGATTAGGGTTTTCAGCAGACGCTCAGGGCAAACGGCTGCAGGTGATTCTAACAGAGTAAGCAATAAAACTAATTGCAAAGTTTATTCACTTCCGGGCTTGACGGCTGAAAAGGTTGTGTTAAAGTTAAAAACCTGTTGCCTTATAAAGGCTTTCTTTTATAATTTCGATACTTTACTCGACAGCGAAATATTGTATAAATAAGGTAGTATTATGCGTAATTTATGGGTTTTAGCAGCGGCCGATCCGGCCTCTGGCGAGAACACAGTAACAATGGAGCAGGCTGACGGTTCAGCCAGCACAAATTCAACGGTAGAAAGCACAAGTAAAACCGGTGCTGAAGGAACAGGTGAGCAGCAGGCCCCTCAGGGGATGCCTCCCGGACAGATTCTTCTGCTTGTTGGTCTTCTTGTAATGATGTATTTTGTTCTTTTTCACGGCCCGCGCAAGCAGCAGAAAAAGCAGCAGCAAATGCGTGATTCGCTGAACAAGAATGACAGAGTGGTTACTATCGGCGGTATCTACGGGACTATCCTGGAGATAAAAGACGGTATGGTTACTCTGAAGGTCGATGAATCGACTAATGCGAAGGTAAAAATGAAGCTCACCGCTATTGCAGGCAAGGCAGAAGAGAAGCAGGCCTGATTATCACAGCGGAGAGTTGATATATTTAGTGTAAAGACATTGTCAGGAAAATAGCGATGGAGAAAAAACAGCACTGGAAAGGTGTTTTAATCTTAGTTCTTGTAGTTTTTGCGGGGCTTTCCCTATGGCCTCCGCAGAGTAAGCTCAAGCCCGGGCTCGATTTGGCCGGCGGTGCAAGTCTGATTTACAGTATCGACACCGAAGGTATGAGCGATTCTGAAACCGATGGACTGGCCGCAAAGGTAATTCCGGTTATCAAGAAACGTTTAGACCCGGACGGGCTTTCGAATATTGTTATACGCCCGCAGGGCGACACGAGATTCGAAATTCAGCTTCCCCTCGCAAGCGAGGAAACTCAGAAGCTCAGGGAGAAATACCAGAAGGCTTACGATGCCCTCGCAGATACCAACATAAATCTTGCGGTGGTTATCAACTCTCTGTCTCTGCCTGAGAAGGACCGTCAGGAGAAGTTCAAGGAATTTGCGAAGTCTGAATCACACAGAGACTTGCTGAGCACCCTTGCTTCAATATACGATAAGCGTGAAAGGCTTCGGGATAAGAGAGATTCGGCGAAAGAAGCGATGGAGAATGCCAAGTCTTCCATGGAAGATCTCGGCATGCGCACAACAGGCCTTCAGTATCAGTATGAAAACTGGTCTGAGAAAGAGGGCGAACAGCTTACAGAAGCGCTTAACTCGTATGTAGAAAAAACTGCAAAGGAAGGCGAGGAGCCCGAAAATGCGCAGAAGAAAGTTTCCCTGCTGAAAGACTATATCCAAAGCAGGAACGAGTATGTGCAGGTGGTTGATGAGCTTGCAGGTGAAGTGGCGGATAAATACAAAGACGCCCTCAACGACATTTCAAAACTCAACATCAGCCTTGAGGCCTTCACCGAGATGCTCGGCTCTGCCGGCAGGCAGGAATACCTTGCAGAGACCAAAAACAAATTCCCCGACAGAATCGAGGAAATTGAAAACTTCGTTTCCGCTTACGATGCGTATGCAGGCGTTCGCGGAAGGCTCGACGACCCTGAAGACGTTAAGCGTATGCTAAAGGGAGCGGGCGTTCTGGAATTCAGGATTATACCGAGAGCCGCTTCAGGAGACATCAGCAGCGAGGAAGCTCAGAACTACATCCAGCAGCTCAAAACCAAAGGACCGAAGCTCGCATCAGATTCTGATTATGTATGGTGCGAGGTGGACGACCCGCACGGAAAAGGCTTCCCGGGATCTGTAACAGGTGAGTTTGCAGGCAAGAAATACGTTCTTGCAAGCAATAAAGATGGTGAAGTGCTGCTGAATAATCAGGACGGGAAAGACTGGAAGCTCGCAAAGGCAAGGCGTGAGACCGATCAGGCCGGAAGAAGGGCGATAGGCTTCCAGATGAACGAAATCGGCGCTAATATGTTCTACGAGCTCACCGATTCAAACCTGAACCGTCAGCTCGGCGTTCTTCTGGACGGCAAACTTCTCAGCAGCGCAACAATACAGGCTGCGATAGGCAAGCGGGGTATCATTACAGGAAACTTCTCGCAGGTCGAGCAGGCCGATATGGTGAACAAGCTAAATGCCGGCTCTCTGCCTGCAAGGATAAGCCCTGCACCAATCTCAGAGAAGACTATCGGAGCTACAATAGGCGAGGACAACCGCGATCAGGGAATAACTGCCGGAATTATCGGTCTGGTAGTGGTGATGATCTTTATGCTGATCTACTACACCCTAAGCGGCTCGATTGCAGATATAGCGCTTCTGCTGAATATGCTGTTTATACTCGGCGTGATGGCGTTTTCCGGCGCTACATTCACCCTCCCTGGAATTGCAGGTTTGATTCTTACAATAGGTATGGCAGTTGATGCAAACGTGCTGATATTCGAGCGTATCCGAGAGGAGCAGGAATCAGGCGCAACTCTCAAAACAGCGATAAAATCCGGCTACGGCAAGGCCTTCTGGACAATATTCGATGCGAACCTTACAACCTTCATCACAGCCTTCATTCTCTACAGAGTGGCTTCCGAGGAGATCAAGGGCTTCGCAATAGTTCTTATGATTGGTATTGTCTCGAGTATGTTTACAGCCTTGTTCTTTTCAAGGACAGTTTTCCAATGGCTGATCGGTGCCGGTTTGGTTAAAGATAAGCTCGTTATGCTCAAAATGATCCGCAGGCCGAATGTGCAGTGGATGAATATGCGTTTCGGCTTCTTCGCTGTTTCCGGCGTGGTTGTTGCTACTGGGCTGTTTATCTTTTTCGCTCGCGGCAGCGATAAATACGACATCGAATTCACCGGCGGTACAAGCGTTCAGGTGAACTTCAAGGAAAACGTTTCTTATGAGCGCGATGAAGTTGAGAAGAAGATTAAAGAAGCCGGTCTTGAGTCGGCAGAGGTTTACAGCGTAGGCGATAACAACCAGAGCTACGAAATAAATACAACCGAGACTAACAAGAGCAGGGTGGATGTTAATTTTGAAGGCCAGGCTCCATCGAAAGAGAAGGCTTTACAGCTGCTTAACACAAATTCAAGCGATTATGTTAAGCATATAGAGGTTAGCAAAAGCGGCAGCACCCTCGAAGTTTCTACCAGCCAGCTTGCAAAATCTGAAATGCGTGATCTGCTTTCTCAGGCTTTCAGTAATTATGAGTATAACCTCGGCGAGCTGAAGGTAGATGAGGTGGTAAACAACGCTATAATCGAGGCCTTCGGCGAGGAGCTCGAAAGACGCATGGCACTCGGCCTGGAAGCTGAAGAGCCTGTGGTGATTGATGATAAGGTGGCAGATAAGAAACCTGTTCTGCTCAATTATATTGGCGGAGTCTATATCAACTGCACCATAGATAATCCAGCCGAAGCCGGCCAAATAGAGGCAAGACTAAACGATCTTCGCTTCAAGCCGGATATGAGAGACCTTACATGGTTTAAGTTCCATATTTTGAGCGAGAACGGCGAGAAGCTCGATGAAAACCAGAAGGTAAGCGAGTTTAAGTATGTGGCACTTCATCCAGATGCGGGCTCAAGAGAGCTCTCTGAGGACGAGATCGAGACCTTCAAGGAAAATGAGCTTACTAAAATCAAGGCGGCAGCAGCTATCGAAACATCTCTGCCGAGGGTAACCCAGATCAATCCTTCAATAGGAAGCGAATCGCAAACGAAGGCTTTAGTGGCGATTGTGCTTTCGCTGATTGCTATTATCGCCTATATATGGATACGATTCGGGAATCTCTCGTTCGGTCTTGCGGCGATCGCAGCCCTCGTTCACGATGTCTGCATTACGCTTGGAATCCTCGCTGGATGCGTGTTTGTTGCAAACACAGCAGTTGGCGAGATGCTCGGGATACGTGATTTCAAGATTAATCTTGAGATAATAGCGGCCTTCCTCACGATTATCGGTTATTCGCTTAATGATACGATTGTTGTGTTCGACCGAATCAGAGAAAACCGCGGCTCAAATCTGAATGTATGGAAAGAGCTGCTGAACAGAAGTATTAACCAAACGCTTTCAAGAACGATCCTTACATCCGTTACAACGTTCGTAGTTGTGCTGATTATGTACATCTGGGGCGGTGCAGGACTGAGAGGATTTACCTTTGCGATGCTGCTTGGCGTGCTTGCCGGTACGTATTCCTCAATAGCAATCGCATCTCCTGTATTGCTTATAGGGGCAGGAAGCAAAAAGACAAAATCCAAGAAGTGAGCTGAGAAATGCGAAAAGACTATAAATTCGGTTTAATAGTCGGATCGCTTATATCGGCAGTTATACTTTCTTGTTACATAAAAGTAAGAACAGCTGACCCGGAGACGGAGATTTCGTCTTCGGGTCTTTCTGTTTTTGAAGATAATCAGCAGAAAAACGGGGCTGTGCAATCTCATACTCCAGATTCATTCAGGGCTATCCTTGAAAGCAGCGAAGATGGGCAAAGCGATTCTTTCTCTGCCGGCCAGATAACCGAGGCAAATGGGAACAATAACCTCATCGGGCAAAATCCCGAGAGCCCTGCTGTTTATCATATTGTAAAAAAAGGCGAAACGCTTTCCTCAATTTCAAAGAAATATTTCGGCAAGTCTTCTAAGTGGAACGAGATACTTAGAGCCAATCGGGATAAAATAAATTCCGCAGCCGAGCTTAAGCCCGGGATGAATTTGAGAATTCCTGAAAATAGCGAATAATTTTTATGCTCTTTGCAGGGGATATTTGCCGCAAGTTTAATTTTTTAATATAATCGGCATAACGGAAGTGCCGGGAAGCTTATGGAAAAGCAAAAGGATTATTCAGATGCAATCGCAATGACCGCCTTTACCCTGATGGGGATTGGTGTTGTGATGGTATATTCCTCAAAAGCAGGCTGGGATTCTCAGTTCACCTCCTACCGCCTGCTCTTATATGCTTTTGCGGTTTTGATTGTTTTTCTCTTCAGTATTGTTCCCTATCAGTGGTTTTCGATACCCGAAAGGGGCGAGATAAAGGGCAGAATACAAGAGGCCGATGAGCTGGGCAGTTCAAAGTTCTTGGCATTTGTTCGGGGTGTTTTAAGATGCGCCGCTTTGCCCTTATTTATGCTTGCCACTTTATCCCTTCTGATTTTGATTTTTGCCGGCTTCGGGAAAAGCGTAAACAATTCAATGAGATGGATCGTGCTTGGACCGATAAAATTTCAGCCCTCCGAGATGGCTAAATACTGCGTTATATTTTTTCTATGCTGGTTTGCTGTAAAGCATAACCATGTTTTGCAGAGATGCAGCATCATAAAGCCCAAAAACAGCTTAGATTCGCCTTATAACGGCCCGAGGGGCTTAAAATTCTTTGCCCTGCTTTTTATGGCATTCATTGTTCCGGCCGTTTACATACTCCTTGTGATAGTAAATGATTTCGGCACAGGGGCTTTTATGTGTCTTATTGCGGCTCTGATTCTCTTTATCGGAGGGCTTCCGCTCTGGATGCTTGCAGGGGGGGTGACAGCGGGGATACCTCTGCTTTCCGTTTTCGTTTGGCTCAGGCCTTACCGCGTAAAAAGGATTCTCGCTTTCCTCAATGACAACGGGCAGTACAAGGATATTAACTATCAGCAGAACCAGTCTTTAGCTGCGATATACAACGGCGGCATATTCGGGGAGGGGCTCGGGAGAGGAATATGCAAGAGGGGGGCTGTGCCTGAAGCAGAAACCGATTTTATTTTCAGCGTAATAGGCGAGGAGCTCGGCCTTCTGGGGGCTCTGCTGGTGATAGCTCTTTTTGTAACTCTGCTTATTCTCGGATTGAAAACAGCGAAGCAGTGCAGAGAGCCTTTTGGAAAACTCCTTGCCTTCACTATCTCCGCTGCTTTTGCCATACAGGCGTTTATGAATATTCTTGTAGTATTGAAGCTTCTCCCGAACAAGGGGATTCCTCTGCCGTTTATCAGTGCGGGCGGAACGAGCCTTTTTATAAGCTGTATGGGTATAGGAATACTGATGAATATTGCGCGTCAGTCTTCCAAAAGCCTTGAAGAGAATTATTGATGCATTTGTATTTGAGGCTTGAATGAGTAAGCGAATTTTCTTTGCTGGGGGCGGAACAGGAGGCCATATATACCCTTCTCTCGCCGTTGCCGAGGCGATGGAGAAAAACAGTGATATCGACATATCATTCTTCTGCAGCGAAAGGGCGGTTGACAGTGAGATTTTGGGCAGTCAGCCTTACAGCTTCTATAAGCTCCCCGCCAAACAATTTGGCCTTAACGCCCCCTTTGCTGCCGGCTTCCTTAAGAGCATTTCGAAAGCGGTCAGTATATTAAAGAAGGCAAAGCCCTGCGTGGTTGCAGGGTGCGGGGGGTTTGTATCAGCCCCTGTCCTCGCTGCGGCAAAGCTTTTGGCAATCCCGTCGGTGTTTATAAATATCGATATAATCCCGGGCAGGGCAAACAGGCTTTTTATAAATATGTGCAGAGAGGTTTATCTGCAGTTTGAAGATACGCTCGAATATTTTGATAAGGGCAGGGTTGCTCCGTTTGTAACGGGCTGTCCGCTGAGAAGCGAGTTTGCCGAATCTGCAGAGCTCGAGAAGCCGGCATTCCTTTCGCCGGACAAAAAGCTTTTGCTCATTAGCGGGGCATCCAGCGGCGCACTGAGCATCAACAAGGCGATGTGCCTTTTAGCTGAGCAATTCGATCGATACGCCAGAAGCTGGCAGATTACCGTTATTGCAGGAAGAGGCAAGGCAGACCAGCTTCGCAAAGTTTATGAGGAAAGGGAAATTGAGGCTCATATTCTTGAATACACCGACCAGATGCCCGCTCTTCTGGCAAATGCTTCTCTTGCAGCGGGACGGAGCGGGGCATTGAGCGTGGCGGAATATGCCTTTTTGGGCGTGCCTGTGGTATGCATTCCATACCCCTACCACAAAGACCAGCACCAGCTCCTTAATGCCCGAAAGCTTCAGGATAAAGGTGCGGCTTTGATAGCTGAAGACTGCCGTGAGGATTATCAAAGCACAGCGGATAATCTGAGTAAAGCATTATTCCCGCTTATGGAAGATCAGAACAGATTAGAGGAAATGAAAAACCGCGCTTTGAATAACTGCCAAAGCAGGCAAAACCCGGCAGAGCTTATAGCAGAAAGAATAATCTCGCTCTAAACCTCTTCCCTTTCAGCAGAGCATATCTGTTCAAGCTTGTTTATGAGTTTTTCAATTTGAACAGCATCGAAAGTTTCCACCACTGCCGTTTTCTGTTTTCTCCCGTTAAAAATGAGCAAAATCCAAGCTAATACAAGCTTTATATTACCTGCAAACGCCTACCTTCTTGAATCTCAGTATTTCTCCGTTTTGGTTTCTGCCTACCATACAGCTCTCAGAAGGTTCGATGAAAAGCGTTTCAGCTTCCGCCTCGGAGTTCTGCCCGGTGAGCTTGCCCGGGATATAAACCTTTATCCTGCTGCCTGAATGCTTCCACCAGGCCTTTGGATGCGAGGCGATTTTTCCGTCTCTTACGAAATCGAAAATCCCTTTTTCTGAGTAATCGATGCTCAGTCTCCAGCTGCCGAAAAGGTCTCTGGAGGACGGATTAGTCTTCTCGGCGGTCATAGGGTTTGTTTTGCTCAGAGGCTCGCCTGCAACAGGCCATCCGCTGGAAGTCCAGTACAGCGGGCGCACCTGAATAATGCGTCTTCTGTGCAGGTTGAATGTGTCGTATGTATGGTGAACGAGCCAAGTTTTCCCTTTCGCTTCGATTACCGAATTGTGCCCGGGGCCGCGCCAGTTGTCGTTGTTTGAGAGCAGAAGAGCCCCGCCGCCGTCCAGCATTTTCTCGCCGTCGAGGCCGCGGTAAGGCCCGAGGGGTTTGCCCGCACGGCCTACCATAATCTTATATATGCTTTCTGCCTGGTCGCAGCAGCTGTTGTAAGACACGAACAGATAATGGATGTTGTCCTTTCCGTAGTAGTAGGGGGCTTCGATGGCTGGCGGATGGCTGTTCGGCCTTGCAGCTATCGGCTGGATATCGGGGTTTTGATTGAGGGGCTTGCCGGTTTCAGGGTTGATCTCAACGCTCTTGAGCCCGCTCCAGAACGACCCCCAAAACATATATGCCTTGCCGTTCTCAAGCTGAAAAACGCAAGGGTCAATCGCGTTGAAGCTGCTTTTATCCGGAAAAGATTCTACAACCATTCCGAGGTCTTCCCATTCGTAATCAGGCGAATCGGGATTCAGGGCTTTATTCCGTGCAACACCAATGGCAGACCGCTGGCTTCCGAACTTCGAAACGCTGTAGTATGCGTAATAATCCCCAGCCATCTTAACTATATCCGGAGCCCATATTGCATTAGGGTTGTTCATCGGCTTTTTCGCCCATTCCGGCACAGGAGCATCAAAAACGGTATCAGCCTTCTGCCAGTCAACCATGTCTTTGGTCTTATACACCGGCAGGCCTCTTCCTGTCCCGAAAGCGTAGAACCAGCCGTCATCATCTTGAATTATCGCTGGGTCTGCAAGTGATATAATCTCTTTTGCAGAGCAGATTGAGCATAAAGCAGCAGCGAAAAATAGGATAGTAAGTTTGCGAAACATCGCTTCCCCTTTTGTTAATTAGTTCAAATTTACTGCACATAAATTTACTGAAAAAACGCAATTTTACCAGCAAATTTTCCCGCAAGAAAGATAAAGAGTGCGACAATTTTTTTGGCAAAATGCGAATCGTAATGCTGCGATGCTTTGCAGAATTTACTGCTGCCTATATGGCCGTGGAATCGCTTCGTGATACTAACCCCGATTTCTCACTTAGGGGGTAAAAAGTGCGTTTTTACCCCCGTCAGAGGGGTTGGTCTGTCGCCAAAGATGTGTTATTTTTTCAGTTTCCCGCTGTATATTTTCGGAGGTTTTTGCGGCGGCAGTTCTATCTTCAATTTCTGCAGCAGCAGCTTGTGTTCGTCTTCCGGTTCGGTATATCTCTGCATAAGCAGAGTTCTGCTGTCTTGCGTTTCAAATGAAACATCCAGCATCTGGATCCGAGACATTGCTGCTAATGCCGCCTGAGCAGTCATCCCGCAGGCGCTTGCCCTGAGCTTATGCCTCAGTGTTACTTGCAAACAATAGCTCATAAACGCTACAAACACGTGAGCCTCAACCCTGTCTTGCTTATGGTGATAGACAGGACGAATTCCCAGATCGCTCTTGAGCTCCCTGAATGCCTGCTCAACGTTGCACTGAAGCATATATTCCTTCCACAGGGCTGCACCATCCTTGCCAGACTGGTTTGTACGCAAAAAGTATGTGCCGTCGCGGTATATCATTTCTTTATATTTGCTCGCTTCAAACTTATAATCAAACTCGCCCTTCTCAATCCTTTCCTTATTTCGGGGAATCGTAAGAGTTACACACTTACGGCAGCTGCCCGCCTGATGTTTGAGTTTGCCGAGCCTTTGCATAAAAACATCTCGGCTGCGGCATTTCTTTAACTTCTCCAGTCCTTCTAAGTAATTACGGAGCTTTCTTTTACGCATAGCCCGTTCTTTAGCCATTCTCTCTTTGCTTCGAGCAAGAATATAGCATTCGTCATCTTTGGCTATATGCTTTATGCGAACGCTTCCATTTACATCAAACCAGCTTTTCACAGAAAGCTCTTCTTGGAATTCATCCAGCAGCTTACGGGGCGTTCCGACAAGATAATCAATCCCGTTATCACGCATATACTCCAGCACAGCTTCTGTTGGAATACCTCTGTCCATCAGCCATAACCTGCCTGCCTTGCCGTATTTCGACTCTATCTTGTTTAACAAGGGTTTAAGCGTTGTTCTCTCTGAGGTGTTGCCGGCGAGTATCTCATAATTGATCGGAAATCCCTCAGGGGTAACTACCAAAGCGATAAGAATCTGCCTGCAATCGCCTCTGCGGTCTTTGCTGTGGCCGAATTTTGCCTTGGGATTGCTTTTGCATAATCCCTCAAAATAAGTACTGGTTATATCGTAAAGCAGAATGTCATATTCCAGATTGAACATCATCTGCCATGTGTCTTTCAAATAAGAACAAAGCTCTTCTTTATACGGCAATATCCTGTCCAGACAACGGTAAAGCCGGTTTTTTTCGGCAACATCAAATTCACAGCCCAGCAATACATCCATTGCGGTCTGAGTGAACCAGTGCCGGTGGACATAAAACTCCGCTCCGGGCTTGATAAGACGGTTTACTGTCAGCAATTTTACAACTTTTGAATAGTCAACCGGCGATTTGGCAGTGTCTATCCTCTCCGACCAGAAGGTGTCTAATCCCAGCATATCCCATATCTCGCAGCCGAGCCAGCAGTCCCCGAATGTTCTGGGGTTGTTAAGCTTCATCTTTGAGAGCTTTACCGGAATCGTATCTATGTCGTGATGTGTGTGATTGTCCTGATCAAAAGCGAATAATGACTTGCGGACAGGCTTGTTGTCCTCGTTGATTATCTCAATGGATCTCTGCCAAGACTTCTTCTGAGAATCAGAGATTTCACCAAGATACAGCACCATCTTCTCAACATAACGCCCGCGAGAAACCTTACGCTTCTCCGCTATGCTGTAATAGGAATTGATCTTACCATTCTTCTTTCGCTTGTGCTTCTTCAAGTACATAACAATATTATTGCTGATGAAAAATCACTTGCAATAGGGCAGGTCTGTACCAGAGACTAAAGAGACTTTAAAACGCCGATTACAACGCAGAATCAAAGAAAAAATTTTGATTTTTCACGATTTTGAACGCTAAGTGAGAAATCGGGGCTAAGGGCAATCAGAGTCTGTCCGCCTGCGGCGGAGAGCAAGCGGATTGTTGATTTTGCGAGCCCGCAGCAAAATCATCAGTGGAGATTAGCTGCTGGACAAGGTGGACGAGGAGGACTCGGTCAGGGGCGGAAATGTTCTATCTGCCAAGCTCTTTCAGTATACTGAAACATTCATCTATCTGGTTTATATCGAAAGATTTTGCAGCAAAATCAAGCTTTTGAGCCAGAACTTTAAGCTCTTCATTTTTGTTTTCCTCTGCGAATATACTAATAGTCCCGGTCAGTTCTGTTATTGGTTTCATCGCCAGCCCGGCAGAGCTTGCCTCTTCAACGAGAGGATAGATTTGTTCTTTGTATTTTTCGGCATCCTTTTTAGAAAGCTTAATATTTTTATTGAGCTTTTCCCCAGTGCCTTTGTTCTTAGTTGTGGCGGTCTTTTTTGATATTGCGCTATCGACGTATTTTTTTATTACTCTTACTAAATCAGCCTTTGAAACAGGCTTATGCAATACATCATCAAAAAGGCTTATATCGTAATGCTGTTTTTCGAAGATATCCGCGGTAACTGCGATAAAACGTGCTTTAGCTCCGAGCTTGGTTTGCTTTATTTGCTTAACAGTTTCATCGCCGGCCAACCCGGGCATTCTCAAATCGCAAAGCACAATCGGTGCAGAGTTTTTTTCGAAATACTCCACAGCACTTCTGCCTGAATCAAACGGAACAGCTTCCAGATTGAGTAATTTAAGCAGTTCGCATAATACCTTCAGGTTATCCTCGTCATCTTCTACAGCAACTGCCTTGCAAGGGCTGAAGACAACGTTTTCCAAGCGGTCGTCATAAGAATCTATCTCAGCATATTTTCGCTTGGGCAGATGCAGGCGGAAAGTGCTTCCTTTTCCAATTTCGCTCTCAACAGAGAGCTCTCCTCCAATCAGTTCTGCAAGCTTTGCTGAAATTGAAAGCCCAAGCCCGCTGCCTTGGTGCTTTTTGGTTGGGCCGCCGTCGATCTGCTCAAAAGATTCGAATATTTTCTTTTGATCTTCTTTCTTTATCCCCGCCCCGGTATCACTAACCGCGAACTCTAAATCATAGAGATCGCTTTTTTCGCTCGATCTGTAAACACCCGCCTTCAGGTCGATATGTCCTTTTTCTGTAAACTTGGCGGCATTCCCGAGCAGATTAACCAGAATCTGTCTTAATCGTGTTCCGTCAATCAGAATCCCGTTTACGGTGAGTTCCTTAGAAAGATTGAATTTAAGTCCCTTGCTTGTTATTTTGTGCTCGAAAATAGCTTCCAGTTCGTTCATAAGCGAGCCGATATCCAGCGGCTTATTGCTCACCGTGAATTTGCCTGCATCTATTCGGGAAAGATCCAGCACATCATTAACAAGGGCAAGCAGGGATTTGCCTGCAATATTCATAGATTCAACGTGCTTGAGAACAACGGGGTCCAGGTTGCTCTGCCTTACGATATTGCCGTATCCGATAATGGCATTGAGAGGCGTGCGGATTTCGTGGCTCATATTAGCGAGGAATCGGCTCTTTGCCATATTCGCTTTCTCAGCCTCCTCTGCTGCTATTTCGAGAGACTGCTGGTAATTTTTCAGCTCTGTTATATCCCGAACCCATTCAACGAAGTATTGGCACTTCTTTTCTCCATCGGGAGCTATAGGCATAACCCTTATATCAAACCATCTTCCATCCGGGAGCTGGGCTTCTCTGTGAATCTGTTTGCCGGCATTGAGAACTTCGCCCGCCTTGCAGTCCGGGCAGATATCATCATACCCGCGGTATGTCTTGTAGCATTTTGTTCCTGTAAATCTTTTTTCTTCAGCTACAGCGGCAAATCCGTTCCAGTTGCTGAACACTATGTTCATATCGCGGTCGTGAATAGATACCATATCGGGGATGGTATGGAGCACTTTGTTGAAACGTTCCTCGTTTTCCCTTATTTTGCGCTGGTATTCATACTCTTTGGTAACATCTCTGAACACAAGAACAACGCCAGTCATTTTGCCCTTTGAATTTCTGATAGGCGCTCCGCTGTCTGCGATCTGGTATTCGCTGCCGTCTTTTGATGTCAGCACGGTATGATTGGCAAGACCAACGATTATTCCCTTCTCAAGAACTTTCTCCACGGGATTTTCTGCTGGTTCGTTAGTTCCGCCCTTGAAAATATTGAAAACCTCAAATATGTCCCTGCCTTGAGCCTCTTTCAGGCTGAAGCCCGTAAGCTTCTCTGCTACGGGATTAAACAGAACTATACGCCCCTGAAGGTCTGTTGATATAACCGCATCCCCGATTGAATCGAGAGTAATCCTGAGATTTTCTTCGCTCTGTTCGAGCTGAAGGAGAGTTTTCTTCTTTTCGGTAATATCTTCTGTGAAGCCGAGGAATCTGTCCTCGCTGAGCTTCACTGCTGAAACAGACCACCATCTCCTCTCGCCGTTTTTGTGGAAGTGCTCTGTTTCCCCGTAGGAAAGGCCCATTTGAACGAGTTGTTTGAAATGCTGCTCTCCAAGCTTTTTGCTCTCAGGCGTGAGCATATCCGGGATAGACATCTTCGTAAGCTCTTCTCTGCTGTATCCTGTTAGCCTGCAGGCGCAGGGATTAACCTCTATATACCGGCCTTTGGAGTCTGCAACGAATACCCCGAAAGGCGCGTTGTCTATATAGCTTCTCAGCTTGGCTTCACTTTGAGCGAGCTTATCGGAAGCCTCTTTGCTTTCTGTGATGTCCTGCAGGGTTCCGCGGATAACGTTTTCATCTTTGTTGTATTCAGCGACCGGGTGAATCCATCGTATCTTGCCGTCTGAGGGGCGTTTGATTTTGAATATTTCATCGTATTTCTTCTCGCCTGAGATGAGTTTTTCAATAGCTTCATCGAGCTGTTTTCTGTATTTTTTCAGCGGAATTTTTTGAACGTCAGGGATCGTATAGTTTTTTTCGGGGTCTAAGCCGTAAATTTTGCAAGTTTGCGCGGAGGCCGTAACCTCGGAGGTGTTCATATTGAATTTCCAGCTGCCGATTTCCCCGATCTCCTGAGCCCTTTTGAGCTCTTTTTCGCTTTCTTCTATCCTTTTGCGGTTCTTGTACTGTTCAGTTATATCTCGGAACACAAGCACAACGCCTGTAATATTTCCCTTATCGTCCTTTATCGGTGCTGCGCTGTCAGCTATTTGATACTCGTTCTGGTCTGCTGAGGTAAGAACAGTGTCGTTGGAAAGTTCAAATTCCCTGCCTGTTTTTAGAACCTCTTTCACAGGGTTTGGAGCTTTCTTTCCTGTGCTCGCGCTCTTGATATTGAGAATTTCTGAAACCGGCCTGCCTTCGGCCTTGCTGAAATCTATTCCAAGAAGCTTTTCTGCGTTGGGGTTCATCAGTGTAATAATCCCCTGCGTGTCAGCAGCAATCACTGCATCGCCGATTGAGTTTAGCGTGATGCGGAGGTTTTCAGCCTGCTTTTGTTTTTCCAGCTCTGCACTCTTTCTGTCGGTGATGTCAGTCCCGTAGAGGTTTATGTATCCTGGCGGGTCTATAAAGGAATACCAGAAGTTGTAGATTCGCCCGTTATTTGCTGTTTCGAATTTGCCTACTTCTGTTTTTGGTGAAATGTAAGCAGCTTTATCTTTCATTGCACCAATAAGTACTTCTTTTCTGTCTTCAAATTTTGTGAATTTTTTAGCAGCCTCATTGCTGTATAACACCCCGCCTTCAGGACTGATTCGCAGTACAGGGTTGGGGTTTTCCTCAGGGAATTTAGACAGGTCGTCTATTCTTTTTCTCGCCTCAATCTCTTTAGATATATCCGAGGCGTAGATGTTTATGTAGTTATCCGGCGAGATTTTTGTATAGGAAATTCGGTAAGTTTTTTTGCCCAGCTTATAATTGAAAACGCCTGTAGAGCTGATGCAGCATTCAATTAGCACCTGATCTTTGAATTCTTTCTTTAGCTTCCTGTTATTTTCGTTTATTTCAACAAACTCCTCGCCTGCTTTGTTGGTGTAGTAAAGCTCGCCTATCTCGCTCATCCTGAGAACAGGATTGGGATTCTCCGAGGGAAACTTTGAGAGCAGGCGGATTGTCTTTATTGATTCAAGCTCTTCGGTTATATCTCTGAAAACGCAGTGGCTCTTTACTGGATTTCCTTCCAAATCGTAGGGAAATCGCCCCTGAAAAGATACAGTAATCAGATTCCCGTCTGCCTTTATCATCTCAAAGATTACATTGTCAATCTCGCCGCAATTTTGAAATTCCTTAAACTTTTCTTTGAAGGCATCTTTGTAGTTTTCGGTAACAAAATCGCCAAACCACCTGCCGACTACATCCTTCTTTGAATAGCCCAGATGCTCAAGCCAAGCAGGATTAACCTCAATAAATCGCCCCTCCTCGTTAAGCGACTGATAGGGCAGGGGAGCATTATCGAACATAGACTTGAATTTGTCTTCATTTATCCTTGAAGCGGTTTCCGCCTTCTTGATTTCGTTTATATCCAGCACCACGCCTACAAGCCTTATGATATTGCTGGCGGGCAGATAATCTTTAACCTGAGCAGAAACTTTTGTCCATTTGTATCTCTCAGGGCTGATATTTACCCTCAGATCAGCTGAAAACTGCTTTGTTTTTCCAGCAGCGCAGTCTGCGAGAATTTTGTTTATCTTTTTGCGGTCTTCAGGGTGGAGCTTTTCGAGAATGATTGAGATGTCCTGCTCCTCCGCCCTGTATTCAAGGCCGTTATTAACGAACCACTGCTTATTGGCCTTAAGTTTTCCTGAGCTAAGGTTTAAATCGAAAACTCCCACATCACCTACTGAGGAGCTTGTGTCGAAAACCTCCCGCTGAAGCTTCAAACTGCTTACATCTCTCAGATATCCGTTGAGGAAAATCGCCTCTCCCTTTTCGCCCCGTATCACCTCTGTGAACCCTTCGAGCCATTTGATTCTGCCGTCTTTCAGGAGTATGCGGAAATTGCAATCGAAGCTGTCTAGGCCGCCGAGATTTAGAGAATTTTCGAAAAGCCGGCTGTACTGCTTCTGGTCTTCAGGGTGAATCAGATTTATAAAGAAGCTTTGAGAGGGCTTTATGGATTTGTCCACTTCGAGGATTGAATAAAGCTGCTCAGACCAAACCATCTCATCTTTAGACGCATCATAACTCCAGTAGCCGGTGAGCGAGAGGTTGTGCGCTTTTTCGAGACGCTTTTCTCTCTGTCTTAAACGTTCGATTTCGAACTTCTGCTCTGTTACGTCCTGAATCGCCCCGAACCGCCTGAGAAATCGGCCGTCATCATCGAACACGTTGATTGAATTGATATTTATATATTTGATTTCTCCGTCGCCCGCCTTTAGGCGATAGAAATAGCTCTGGTGAACTGTCCCATTTCTAATTCCGGCATCAATTTTTTTTACGGCATTTTCACGGTCATCAGGGTGGATAAAACTGAAAAGCTCTTCTCTGGACAGGGATTTTTTTCAACGCCGAAAATCTCGTAGAAAGAATCGCTGCCGGTGTAGAGCCTTGTTTTAGGGTCGTAGTTCCATGCAGCGGATTTTACAAGCGTATCTGAGTGATCAATATCGATTGGTGCAGTGGAGGTGGGGTCTGAGATTTCCCGCTCGATATCGCTTATCAGACGTTTTTTTATAACCTCAAGACTGCTTTCAGCAGATTCTGGAAAAGCTTTTGAGCTGCAAGCGCAGAGCTGATAAGAAACCCCCTTGTATTCAAAAGGATAAATCAGACATTCACTGCAGCCTGAGCAGAGAGTTTTTGTCTTAAACCTTAAGGAGGCATTTTTTTTGTCTGCATTTACAGCCGCCTCTGTGAATTCGCTGGAAAGGGAGATGTTTGGCGTTTGGAGTTTGTTCTGAGTTCCCGCAGCGAGCAGCTTGCAGCTGTTTTCTTCCAGAAAGGTGAGGAAAACTGCTCTGCACCCGGTCAGCCCTGCTGATAGCCCGAGCTCATCATTCCATTTACGCGTGTATTTTTTGTACAAGTTTTTCATCCAACTTTTTGCTGAGCCCGCCTTGGCTGTTTACCAACCTCAGGTAACAATAGAATAAAAGGTTTTATTAATATGCTGAACCTCATTTGCTGAACATCGCAAATAAGAGAGATATATTTTCCTTTCTGAATTTATACTAACATAATCAAGCATCTTTAACAAGTATATTTTACCACCAAAACCATTATTGTGTACTTTATCTTAGTCCTTTTCTGAAATTTCCTATTTCGACCTAAATCCCTCACTGAATCTGAGAGTTCCTATGTGTTTGAAAAACTTAGAAAAACTAAGGATTGCTGAGCTTTAGAAAAAAATCGTGTGCGGCAATTTTTTTCAGCCGCTGAGCAGCACTGAGGGTTTGACGAACTACTAATTCACGCTGATTTTTGCTGATGATTTTGCTGCGAGCCACACGCCGCTAACCACACGCCGCGAATCTGCCCGCTTGTTTTCTCCGCCTGCGGCGGACAGGCTCCCCGACTTCGGCGGACTCCACGCACGGCTCTAATTGTCATTAGTATTACGCTGCGATTTCACGAAACGAACATTTATCTGCATTTCTCCGATATCTCCGATAACTCTCCGCCTGCGGCGGACAGGCGGACAGGCTCAATGTTTAACATCCTCCGTACTACAGCGGAGCGACGCAAGTCGCCCGCCAGGCATTCTTTTCGAAAAGATTTTTCGCTTACCGCCGGCTCTTCACGTTTCGCTATCCTAGCGGGGAGCTTGCGCTCCACCGCTCTGCGACGCTGCATTATTAAGCAGCGAACCGCTGGCTCAGTCCGTAAATGCTGCGGCCAGCCTATAATAGACCTTGATTGTCCGCTTGTTCCGCTCCGCCTTCGGCGGAAGAAATAAGTGGGCAGGTTCGCCCACCACAGACAGACGCAGCAATTACGATTGAGCCCTATTGCTGATTAATTTTCAGACTCTCTTATCCAGCGTATTACCTCAGGCAGAACATCTTCATCTTCGCAGAGCGAGAGCTCTCTTGCTATGCTCTCGCATGCAGTGATTTGCTTAGCGGCAGTTTTGTTTGTCTTTTGAAGCTTATCCTGAATAGCGGGTAATGAGCCTGAAGCTGTCGTTCCTGCTGCGAAAATAATAAACCAGAAACCCAGCCAGCACGCAAAACCGGCCGCCGCAGGTTTCAAGGTTAAATCCAGAATCGCAGGCAGGTTTAAATCTGGTATATTGCTCAGAAGGAGTTTGGCAGCAAAAGTGAGAAATACATAAATAACGCCTGCTATTACAAGCAAAGCCCCGCCTTTCACTGCGGCTGTGTTCAGCGACGCTGCCTCTGCGCTCCCGAGCATCCCTAAAATCAGTATAGAAAGATGCACTGATATTATTACATTAAAACTGTGCAGCCATACTGAGATAAAATTTTTCTTCAATGAGATTAGAATGCCGGCAGCAGCTGCTGTTAAAGCCAGTAAAATTAACATAAATGCCTCTAAAGATAACTCTTAACTTCCTGAAAACTGGTTTCTCCGCTTATAACCTTTTTGAGAGCTTCCTTTCTTATTTTGGATTTCATTTTGCCCGAAGAGGCCGCCAGCAGATTTTCTCTGGTTATTTCCGAAAGGTCAGCTATCTGGTTTTTTGTTTCATCATCCATTTCCAATACATCAAAAAGGGCGGTTCTGCCCTTGTATCCTGTGAAGCTGCAGCTTTTGCAGCCTTTCGGCCTCATAATGTGCTCTGTATCAATGTGCCTTTTCTGAAGGTTTTGGAGTTTTACAGAGCTGATTTTCTCCGACACCTTACACTTTTCGCATAGATTTCTCCCCAGCCTTTGCGAAATAATCAGCGAGATGCTGCTCGCCAGAAGCCCTGTTTCCACGCCGAGCTCTTTGAGCCTCATTATCGCTGTTAGATTGTCGGAGCTGTGCATAGAGGCAATAATCAGATGTCCGGTATGAGAAGCCTGAACAGCAGTCTGGGCAGTGATAGAATCTCGTATTTCGCCAATGCCTATAACATCAGGGTCCTGCCTTAGTATGCCTTTGAGCGTATCGCCGAAGTTAATACCTGCCTTCGGGTTAATCTCAATCTGGCTTGCACCTTTCAGGCTGTGTTCCACGGGGTCTTCAATCGTGATTACGTTCCGCTCAACCCGATCTACAGCAGAGAGCATACCATACATGGTTGTTGTTTTCCCGCTGCCTGTCGGCCCGCAGAGCAGAATCATACCAGAGCTTTTGCTTATTGCCTTTTTCACCTTGGCAAGATCTTTCTCTTTGAAGCCGATTTCTTCAAGCTCGAGCCGGCCGGTAAACAAGGACAGCAGCCTTATAGACATTTTCTGCCCGTTTACAACGCCCGCAGTGGCTACGCGGAAAGAAGCGGATTCTTCCTTCACTTTTGCTGTGAAAGCCCCGTCCAGCGGTTTTCTCTTTTCGGAAATATCCATCCCCGAAACTGCCTTGATGCAGTTTATAACAGCAGCGCCCACCTCGGTGTTCATTTCCCTGCTGAGCCTGAGCTTCCCGTCCACTCTCAGCCTTACGGTGTATCCTTCTGTCCCCGAGGGGTCTAAAAGCACATCGCTTGCGGAGGACTGTATCGCATCGGCAATAATCTGCTTGCTCAAAAGCGCTACAGCAGTACCAGAGCGGGATGTATTATTCCCGTAAACAGCTTCAATGCTTTTGCCTGTATTGTCTAATATGTCTATATCGTCTGCGGAGATCAGAGACTCATTTATCATCTCTGAATCCAGACCTTTCCCCCAGAAGCTGCCCTTGAAAAGCCTCTTGAGGGCATCCCAGAGCGAGATGTTTTTCTTTGATGCCCTGCGGGCAAACTGCACAGAAAATGCCGCAAAAAGCGAGAGAGGCCCGAGCACCAGAGATACCGCATTTATGATAGGCTGGAAGCTGTTTTTCATAAATACGTGGCCGCTGAAGTGTTTTACAAGTATAACGCAGAAATAGAACCAGACGCACAAAACAACGCCTTTTACCAGCTGCATCTCTATAAATACTGAATCAAGCTCCATATTCTGAAGCCTGCTTAAATAACTCTAATTATTCCAGATTATATTCACTAAGAACAGCTTTTAAAGAAGAATATTTAGTTTTTTTATAGCCAAGCCAATAATTTTGAAAAAAAAGTTTAATCTTTGAGAGTAAAATGGTAATATACAGCTAAACGTGTTTATATTGAAAGGTTTTGAAAATGGAAAATAGAGTTGTTGTTTCATTAGTCATCATTCAATTTGCGTTCTGCTGCCTAACAGGATTTTGTTTCGGTTTTGCAGGTGGCAGCGGAAGTTCATCCGATCCGTATCAAATCGCATCTCAGGCTGATCTGGAGGCGGTTACCAATTTTCCAGCAGCCCATTACATTCTCGTAAACGATATTGATCTATCCTCCACAACTTACGATGAAGCCGTTATTTCTCCGAATGAAGCGTCTTACTGGAGCTCCAGCTACGCGAAGGCACTCCCTTTACCGGCAGCTTTGACGGGGCTGGATACCAAATATCAGGGCTCACAATAGACTGCGGCGAAGAAGATGAGTATATCGGTTTTTTCGGCAAATTTGATTCACAGGCTCTGATTATGGATGTAAAGCTTGTGAATGTGGATGTATCTGGCGATGAGTATGTGGGCGCTCTTGCAGGGAGCAGCCCAAGCGAGGTTAGCGATATAATCGGCTGCAGCGTAACCGGCGGAAGCGTTACAGCGAGCGGCTCTAAACTTGGCGGTCTTCTCGGCTATAACGACGGATTTGTTCAAAACTGCTATTCCACTGTCCTCGTTAGCGGTTCGGCAACCGATGCCGGCGGGCTTATAGGCGAGAATTACAACGGAACAGTTACCGGCTGCTATACCGCTGGAACGCTTTCAGGCAGCAATACCTACACTGGCGGGCTCGTGGGCTATGCAGGCTCAAACAGCACTGTAACACAGTCATATTCAGAAATGGCTGTAACGGGCTACGCGAAAACAGGCTCTCTTATTGGCCAGAATCGGGGCACTGTTTCGGATTGTTATGCCCTCGGAGATGCCTCAGCATCCTTTACCGGAAGCGGCTGCGAAACGGGAGCCCTTGTCGGGTTCAATTATGGAAGCATACAAAACTGTTTCTCTACCGGCAGCGTTACGGACTGCTTGTCCGGAGCAGCGATTGCCGGATGCAGCTATGAGGGGGATATCGCAGGATGTTTTTGGGATATTCAAACTTCAGGAGAAGACAAGGCTTACACAATAGCCTTCGACTACACCCCCGTTTACAGCTCTCAAGGCGTTGCGGGAAGTAAGACCACAGCTCAAATGCAGTCTAAATCTACATTTACTGATGAAGGCTGGGATTTCTCCAGCGACGACGGCGATGAGCAGGTTTGGATTATGCTCCCGGGGAGTTATCCGAAGCTCGCTGTTTTCGGGTATGAGATTGAAGGCGATATAGACGGAAGCGGAGAAGTGAACCTCGAAGATCTGTCAATGATGGCAGCTGAATGGCTTCTTGCCGGCGATTATGCCGCTGATATCAACGACGACGGGAAAGTGGATATGGAAGATTACGCAGCTCTCGCTGAATACTGGCAGGGATAAATTTCAGGCATACTTTGACCTGGCTTCGGCGGTAGTTTTTCATAAACCCTTGTCAGTAAAGGACTCGATTTTTTGCGCAGGCACTACAAACCTGTTTTGCCAAGCTTTTTCAGGGGTGAAATTACATTTTGTAGGACGCAGTATTTGTGCTCAGATTAAATGTTTTATAGAGGCTGCGCAACCACCCCGCATAAATAGGAAATCAAAAAATAAAGCCCTACAGATAATTTTCGCACTTTTTGCTGATATCTCTTACTGAATCTCTTTCTATTAGTTCCGGACAGAGGTATGGGTTATGGTCTGTAATGCTGCTGAAGTTTTTTCTGTTAGTGATAAGATTAACCGCTTCATAAGCAACCTGCTTATCGGGTTGTTTGACTACAGTGATAGCAGGGGTGCTCCATTTATTAACCAAAGCGCTGTCGTCAAATCCAATAATCGAGAAATCTTCCGGGATCTTGTAGCCTTCAGCTTTTATAGCCCGTGCTATTCCCGCTGCGATCTGGTCGTCATAGGCAAATATTGCAGTATAGTTTTTGTTTTTTCGGAAGTATTCTCTAAAGCACCCTTCAGTGTCGTTGTCTTCGCAGCTGCTTGGGTCATAGAATACCAGCCCGTCCGGTCGCAGGGTATTCATTTCAGCGTGGGCTCTGAGCAGGCCAAAATACCTTTCACGTGAGAAGTGTGAATCATTTCCTACCGTTGATTGTGCCTGTTTATATGTAACATACAGAATGTTTCGGTGTCCTTTTTGGAGTAGGTATTTTGTTGCCAGATATCCGCCGGTTACGTTGTCAACAAGCACGGAATTTACATTTGGTATATTCATTTTGTCAAGCAGGCTTACTACAGGAGTGCCTTCAAGGGCTACTTTTTGTATCTTGTCTATAGATTCGTGCAGCCCCTTTGACTTTATTATTATCCCATCAACGCGTTTGTTTACCATAAAATCCATTTGTTGAATTTCGTGCTCAGTGTCCCATTGTGTTACGCCGAGAATGATGCCGTATTGCTGCTGTTCTGCATAGCTTTGAATATGACTTACAAGCTCATCTATTTGGAAGGAAAAGAAGTTTGATATTATTAATCCTATAAGCTGTGAGCTTTGATTGCGTAGTGCTTTTGCTGCGAAGTTAGGTTTGTAGCCAATTTTCTCAGCTTCATCGATTATTCTATGGCGAAGCTTTTCGCTTACCTTCCCGGCATCCCTAAGTGCCCTGGACACTGTTGCCGCAGAAACATTAAGGTTTGAGGCTATATCTCTTATAGTTGGTTTTTCTTTTGTCATAAACTGCGGCCTTGAAAAATAGTTTTCTTGTTCTTAAAGTTCTATGCTAATTGAAATATGAAGGAAGTCAAGTTAAAAGGAAAACGATTTCATTGTGTTTACCTAATTGTTTACCTAATTGTTTGCATAATTTAAAAAAAATGTGTCGTTCTGCAAAAGTTTTTGAATTAAAAGCTTGAATATTGGGCTGTGGGCTTGTATTTTGTGCTTAGGTAAAACGTTTTCCTTTTCCGTGCCAGAAATTGAAGCTTTAGACTGAGGTTTTTTGAAAATAAACTGGCCTTAGCTCATTACAATTAATAATGATATTAGATGTTTTGAGGCCTTGCGGCCGAGTTTCAATTTCGAAGGTGTTCTTACGTACAGATTAAAGATTTAGAAAGGAACTAAAATGAACAGGAAATTAGTTAGTTTATTATCATTCATGGTGCTGTCTTATGCATTGCTGGCATCGCCCGTTGCTTTGCAGCACATTTCATTTGATGATAATTTTGGCAATGCTGTCTATGTTGATGATGAAGGCGGCGTTGCCGGGGCTATTGATTATGTTACGGGTGCTCCAGTAGGAAAGGGGGCAGAATTTACAAATCCTACAGAAGCCAGCCAGGGTGATTACCTGAAGCTCTCTCAAATAATGGAGCAAAAAGGCACAGTTGCTATGTGGCTCAATATCGACCAAAGCTACAACTACCAGAATATATGGGATTGTGGTACTGGCAGCTGGCAATGGGAAATGTACAACGATGAAACCGGAACATTTTTCACAAAGATAGATGGCTGGCCCGGCTGCAGGATGTATGAAGGTTCGGACTATTCCCTTGATTCATGGTTCCATTATGCATGGACATGGGATACAACAAGCGGAAGCGCTGTATGCAAGCTTTACATCAATGGTGTAGAGGTTGATTCTGTTACTCAGAATTCTGCTGCATCTGGTTCATCATTCAATGTTGGTGCCGGTTTGGAAGGCAACTTTAAGTATAACGGTATGATGGATGAATTTTATATTATGGACTCTGTAATGGAGCCTAATGATATTATGAACTCTTTTGTTAATCCAGCAAATGAAGGCACACTTGCAACCAATCCATATCCGTATGTTTCTCAAGAAGTTGAAACTGATAGCGTAACACTGAGTTGGGATGCGCCATCAGGTGCTGCTTCCCCAAGTTATAATGTGTATTTTAAAGAAGGCGATTCAGATTTTACAGCTGTAACACCTGTTTCAACTGCTTCTTCTTCAATCAACAAGACAGTGTCAAACAATAATACTTATTATTGGAGAGTTGATGTTGTTGACGGTGATACAACTTATGAAGGTATTGTGTGGCAGTTCTCGGCTGCTCTGGAAGATGACCTTCCTGTTGCTGCAGCTTATCTGCCTTTTGAGGATAACAGATTTGGCGGCGTAGATTATATTGATGATCAGGGCGGCGTTGCCGGCGATATAGCTATCACAGATAATGGTGTTATCGGCAAGTATGCAAATTTCGTTAATCCAAACGATCCGGCGCAGGGTGATTCTCTCTATGCAGAACATCCGGGCGAGAGCGGTACTGTTGCTATGTGGGCAAAATACGCAGATACTGCTGCTGTTAATTCTAATGCTGTGCTTTGGGATGCTTCTGTTGCAGGCAATGATTGGAAGCTTTACCCAGCAGGGACATCTTTATATGCTCGTCTTGCTGCAAGCCAATGGGCTCCAAACATAACAACGCTTGAGACCCTCACAGATTGGTTCCATATTGCTTGGACATGGGAAAAGACCGGGGAAAAAGCCGAAACAATTCTTTATATTGATGGTGTTGAAGTCAGCACTGAGATGCAGAATTTAGACGCTCATTCAGATGCATTCAAAATTGGCGGAGGCTTTTCATGGTATCCCAAGTTTGATGGCGGGATGGATGAGGCATATCTGTTTGAAAACGCACTTAACGCTGATCAGGTTGCAGCACTTATCACGGATGCTCAGGACGGAGTTCTTGCAACAAATCCAATACCCTCGGTATCAGAAACCGTTTACAACGAGCAGACTGCTTTAAGCTGGACGGCGCCAGCAAGCGTTACATCTCCATCATACAACGTGTATGTCGCTGCTGACGAGCCGGTATTTTCAAATGTAACGCCTGTTGTTACAACAGAAACTTCAATTGATATTACAGTTGAAACTGCAACAACATACTACTGGAAAGTGGAAGTGGTTGAAGGTTCAACTGCATATTCTCCAATAATCTGGCAGTTTGATACTATGCTTGGCAATGACCTTCCTGTAGCTCTTGCACACGTTTCTTTTGAGGACGACCAGATCAAAGGTGTTGCTTATGTTGACGACCAGGGCGATGCTGAAGGCGATATAGTTATCACTGAGAATGGTATTATTGGAAAGTATGGTAATTTTACCAATCCTAACACAAATCCTCAGGGTGATTCTCTCTATGCAGAACATCCAGGCGAGAGCGGTTCTGTTGCTATGTGGGCAAAATACGCAGATACTGCTGCTGTTAATTCTAATGCTGTGCTTTGGGATGCTTCTGTTGCAGGCAATGATTGGAAGCTTTACCCAGCAGGGACATCTTTATATGCTCGTCTTGCTGCAAGCCAATGGGCTCCAAACATAACAACGCTTGAGACCCTCACAGATTGGTTCCATATTGTATGGACATGGGATAAGACTGGCTTGCAGGCTGATACTGTTCTTTATATTAATGGCGTTGAGGTTAGCTCTGAGGCCCAGAACTTTGATGCTCACGCAGATGTGTTCAGGATCGGCGGCGGCTTCTCATGGTATCCCAAGTTTGATGGCGGGATGGATGAGGTATATCTGTTTGATCGTGCCCTTACAGCAGATCAGGTTACATCTTTGATAACTGACGCAGAGGACGGTATTCTTGCAACAAATCCGCAGCCTGCTGCAGGTCAAGTTACTGCTTCACAGGTTTCTGATTCTCTGAGCTGGACAGCTCCTTCAGCAGTAACAGCTCCGACATATAATGTTTATTTTAGTACAAATCCAACTCTGCCTGCTGATACACAAGTGGCCGCTGGAATCTCTGCAACAAGCGTTGCTGTTCCTGATGGCTGCGTAGAGGGCAAGAGATACTACTGGAGAGTCGATGTAGTCGATGGCGATACAACGAATACCGGTATTGTATGGAGCTTCAAGTATTACTACCTTGACACTGATCTTAACAAAGATGCCTATGTAAATAATATTGACTATGCTGCAGTTGCAGACAATTATAACAAAAGCAATCTGACAGTCGGAACCGATATGCCAATTGATGACTTTGAAAGCTATGCTTCAACTTCTGAAATGAATGCAAACTGGCAAATTGTTCCAAATGATTATTTTACAGTAGTTAATGTTGGCCAAGGTGAGCTGGGTCTGCTGGGAACGGGTGATCCTAACTATGCCCCTTACAATGGTGACGGCGCATTAAAGCTTACCTACGACTTCACTGACGGTGGAGCAGACTGGGCTATTGCAGATTTTATGTACGAGTTTGATACTCCGCAAGACCTTTCTGCCTACGATGAGTTTGAAATGTGGGTTAACTTTGGAGAAGCTAACAGCAAAGAACAATATTTCTATGTAAAGCTCTTCCAAGGCGGTATCGGCTGCGGCGGTACTGGCGGTGATGACGGTGATTACCGTCTCCAGAGCCCCTCACTGTATATTGCTGAGACTCCTGATGCTACAACTAACCAATCAACGGGCTGGAAGAAGATAACAGGCGATCTTACGCAATATTCAGACTTGACTGATATCCATGGTTTCCAGATCGGCTGCTCATCTGCACCGTTTACTTCAGATGCGTTTGGGACTGGTACAATTTTCTTTGATGATATCAAATTTGTATTTATTCCGGAATGTACAGCGGCTATTGAAGGAGACTTCAACGATGACTGCGAAGTTAATATGTCTGATGTTAAACAGCTTTCTGAAGATTGGCTAAAATGAAAACATCTCTTAACTAAATAAATTGTTTTGGGGCCGGCCTTAAGGTCGGTTTTGGGGGCCGGTTTCGACTGGCCCCTATTAAAAAAAGGCGTCAATGAAGAAATATAAAAAAGGAAAGACTATGAGAAAAAAGGCCTTTACATTAATTGAATTGCTCGTAGTGATATCAATTATAGCATTGCTTATGGCAATACTTATGCCTGCATTAGGAAGGGCAAGAGAGTCTGCGAAAAATGTAATTTGCGGTACAAACCTAAAACAGATTGGTGTTGGTACAGCAATGTATGTAGCTGATTACAATGGACGTTTGCCTTCCGCAGTACCTTATGAAGAAAAAAATGAATCATGGAATCCAACTGGTACTGGCGCATGGTTCAATCCTGGCATATACGGCAGCGGCGGGGAAGTTTATATTGATGGAAAGACAAGAAACTATCCTGGTGTTGGTGCGTATATCGACGTTAGGCTGAAAGAAAATCCTCTTCAAAACAATTCTATGCCTGAATCCGGCTCTGTTCTGTTATGTCCAAGTTTAACTAAAAGACAGCTCAATGACGTATTCCCTACAGGTGTATGTTATGGTATGAACTTTGAGTTTACAACTGCATCTTTTGCAGGCGTTAGCCGCCCTGGGGACAGGGTTTTGTTTGCTGATTCAACATTTTATTTCTTTACTTATGACCGCATTCAAGAGCCATGGATATCTCAGCCAAGTACTGCAACGGTCCTTTGGGATAAATACAGGGATTTGACAAGCGGATATCTCGGCGACTATCAGGAAGACGAGGTTTATGTGATACCTGGCAGACACGGTGCTGGAAATGGTTCTCAAAGTCATGAATCTGCGGAAAAGGGCAAGACTAATGTAATGTTTGTCGATGGACACGTAGAGGGCATAAACAGAAGCAGTTTAGATGAAAGTGCTGTTGACGACTCAAGGGATAATGTCCCTACTAAAGACAAAGTAGGCACTAGAATGATTGACAATGGTTTAAGGGATAAATGATTTGTTAGATCAAATCATCAGCAGCGAGGATGAGTAAATAGCTATGAAAATAACTGGAACATTTATAGATGAGATCACCCATGACATTCCTTCATCTAACTGGGGGGAAAGAGAATGGGAAGCTGATTTTCAAGCAATGAAATATATTGGCATTGATACTGTTATCATAATTAGGAATGGCTATCGCAATCTTGCGACATTTAACTCAAAGGTTTTGAGTTCCAATTTTGATATGATCAATGCTCCGATTGACCTGTTAGAACTCTTTCTGTCACTGTCTGATAAGTATGGCATAAATCTATTCTTCGGAACTTATGACAGCGGCAAATATTGGATGAATGGTGATTATCAGCGAGAAGTTGATATTAATAAGGCTTTTACAGAAGAGGTGAACGATAAATATGGTCATCATCCGTCTTTTCAGGGATGGTATATCAGCCATGAGATTGATACGTACAATCCTGATGTTATGAATGTTTACAGGCAGCTTGGAAACCACTTGAAAGGCCTGAGAGATATTCCAATTCTTATTTCACCTTATATTCATGGTAAAAAGCAATTTGCAGAAGATCCCACTTCTCTTGAGCAGCATAAAGAATCTTGGGATAAGGTTTTTGCAGAGATAAGAGATTGTGTTGACATCGTCGCTTTTCAGGACGGCAATGTTGATTATGCAGAGCTTTATGATTATTTGCTTGTGAATTCTAAGCTTGCAAAAAAATATCAGCTGACAGGCTGGACTAATGTTGAGACCTTTGACAGGGATGTCCTAATCAAATTTCCGCCGATAAACTGGCCGGCGTTATGCCACAAAATGGATGCAGCGACGAGATCTGGCGTGGATAAGATGATAACTTTCGAGTTTTCTCATTTTATGAGCCCGTTTTCAATCTACCCCGCGGCAAGGCATCTTTATGACAGATATTGTGAATCAGTTGGGTTGACTCCGTTGAATGCTGGAGTGGAATCTGATACAATCAGGTTAGGCGAGATTCTGTCAGACAGGCTCGAAAACTCAATTGCTGATACCAGTGCCTTAAGTAATATGTGAGCCGATGAAATTGAGTATTCATGACAGAATATTTGTATGTTGTGAGTATTGTATTTCTTAAATTAAGGACTGGCATATAATGGAAAACCAACTAGATAAATATCTTGATCTGTATAGAAAAGATCTTAAAGAATCTGTGGTTCACTTCTGGCTGAAAAATGCACCCGACAAAGTTAATGGCGGTGTTTTTACTTGTCTGGCCGAAGATGGCTCTGTCTATGATACAAAAAAGTATATATGGCATCAGGCAAGGGCTGTTTGGACATGCTGCAGGCTGTACAGGCATTTAGCGAAAGAGAACCGCTACCTTGAAACTGCTGAACTATGTATTGATTTTCTTGAAAGATATTCAACTGATCCTCATGGAAGATATTATTTTGGTGTGAGGATTGACGGGAAACCTTACTGTTATCAGGCAGAGTCTTATGAGCCGGTTTTCTGCATGATGGCATATCTTGAATATTCTATCGTTAAGAATGATGACAATTATTTCAATAAGGCCGTAAGTCTTTATAAGGATATCAAAAAAAACATATTTTTCCCGGAAGTGCTGAATTCTACACTGGCAGATCAGCATAATTTCAGCATTTTGGCAGATTCAATGGTTTTGATCGATATGGCCTGCCAATTATACGATTTAACAAAAGAACAGATATACTGCGATGATATTGCCGTTTACTTTAAAACTGCTCAAAAGCATTATTTTGAAAAAATTGGTGCTTTGATGGAAGTGGTTTCTCGTGATTGGACCGACATTTCTGATATTTCCGAAGGTCGTCATTTTAGCCCCGGGCATTCTATAGAAGCCGCTTACTTTTTATTAGAAGCTCAAAAATATGCTGGCAGCCAGTCTTTAGGTTTTGACCCTCTAGATGTGATCAGAAATACTTTGCAGATCGGCTGGGACAGACAATACGGCGGCTTGCTGAATTATATTGACGTGCAAGGTAAACCATCGCTATGGCTGGAAGGCAATACAAAGCTTTGGTGGCCGCAGTTTGAGGCAATATATGCTGTGGTTTTGGCATATAAGCTCACTGGCGATGAAATGTGGCTGAGTTGGCTTGAAAGACTTCATAAATATGTCTATGAACATTTTTATGATTATGAAAACGGCGGATGGTTTGGTTTTTGTGATAGAGAAGGCAATTTGATAAATAAGGCTAAAGGAAGCCACTCAAAGGGCTTTTTCCATGTTCCAAGAGCAATGTTAAAAACTATTATGTTATATAAATAAAGCAAATTACCGTGGTATTATTCGCCCGGTAAATGCAAAGGATATGCAATGGACGATAAGAAAACGAGAATAGGCGTAGTTGGCTGCGGAAAAAGGGTAGAGCAGGTTTTACAGGGTTTCTTGAATATAACAGATAATGTTCAGATCACAGCAATTTGTGATCCGTCTAAAGATTCAATCGAAAGCTTCTGTAAAAAATTTTCAATAATGCCTGTTGTTTACGAAGATCACAGGGCGCTTTCAAATTCGGCAGATGTTGACTGGGTGATGGTCGGGTCGTGGAATTGCTTTCATCTTGAGCATGTAAAAGCAGCTTTTGAGGCTGGAAAAAATGTTTTTTGCGAAAAGCCCCTCGCTACAAATGCTTCTGATTGTATTGAATTATATAATGCTTGGAAAGCAAGCAGCAGCAAATTTATGATAGGTTTTACGCTGAGGTATTCTCCGCATTATCAGAAAATAAAGGAAGTTATAAATCTGGGTATAATCGGTAATCCGATAAGTCTGGAGTTTAATGAGACATTAGACTTCAACCATGGCGGTTATATTATGGGCGGCTGGAGAAGCCAGCGAGATAAGGCAGGCACACATCTGTTGGAAAAATGCTGTCATGATATGGATGTTGTCAACTGGCTCATTCAAAGCAGGCCTGTAATGGCTGCCAGCTTTGGCGGATTAGATGTTTTTAAGCCTGAAAATTCAGGTATTGTTGATGAATTGAAGTGCAGCGCAGATAATAAAAAGCCATTTCATTCATGGGGGCAGACTGCAAACCCTTTTACAAATTTTAAGGATTTGGTTGATAATCAGGTAGCAATAATTCAATATCAAAATGGTACACGCGCAACTTTTCACACAAACTGCTGTTCGGGCATACCTGAGAGACGAATGTATATCATCGGCGATAAAGGCTGCATAAGAAGTGATGCGATAGAAGGTAAAATCGAATATCGAAGAATTGGTTTTGATGAAGAATTTGTTGATGTCAGCACCTCTGCTAAGGGCAGTCATGCAGGGGGCGATGAATATCTGTGCAAATGCTTGAAAGAGCTTTTTGACGGCGAAAGCGAGCCGCAGACGAGTATGTATGACGCTATTGTTTCGGCAGCTACTTGTTTTGGCATTGACGCAGCTCTGGATGAAGGTTGTGTTTATAATTATGCTGGTATCTGGCAGCAGATGGAAGACGTTTTTAAAGACCTTGGATAACATATCAGAATCTTAACGCTTGAGATAAAAGGAGCAATGGCTTGATTACTCTAAACTGGATTGTCGTATTATTATTTATCTGCGGCCTTACTGCCTGTGCAGCATACACAAGGAAATATTTACGAAACGTGGAAAGCTTTTTAGCCGCAGAAAGATGCGGCGGCAGGTATATGATATCTGTCTCAAACAGTATGGCTGGGCTTGGTGTTATATCTTTAATGTATTTATTTCAGATAAGCTACGACACTGGTTTTACCAGCAATTGGTGGTTTATGGTATCCGGTACATTCAGCCCTGTGGCTATTTTTATCGCTCTCTCTGGGTGGGTGGTTTATCGATTCAGGCAGACCAGAGCAATGACTTTGCCCGAATTCTTAGAAATGCGATACAGCAGAGGTTTCAGGGTGTTTGCAGGGATTGTAGCGTTTGTATCAGGCATTTTGAATTTTGGCATATTCCCTTCCATTGGAGCAAGATTTTTTATGTTCTTTTGCGATTTGCCGGAAACGTTCAAGTTGTTTGGTCTCCCGCTTGAGGTGCAGATGTTCCCATTCATTATGGTTATTATTCTTGGCATTTCAGTATTCTTTACCTTTTCCGGAGGCCAGATAACAGTGATGTTTACTGACTTCATACAGGGGGCATTTACTACTTTTGTATTTGCTTTGGTGGTTGGCTGTCTGTTTCACACTTTTTCTAAGACGGAGATTGCTGAAACAGTTCTTTCCGCTTCATCCGGCCGATCTCTTGTTAACCCCTTTGACCTTGCCAAAGAGGAAAACTTTAATATTAGATTTTATCTCATTGCTATTTTTATGAACTTTTATCTGCTTCTTGCATGGCAGGGTACAGCGGGATACAACTGCTGTGCTAAGAATCCGCATGAAGCAAAGATGGCAAAGGTGCTTGAGCCCTGGAAGCTTTTGGGGATTATACCTGTTTTAACGGTATTTATGCCAATTGGAGTGAGGATATATACTCAACATGAGAACTATGCAGATAAGGCAGTTGAAGTTAATGCAGCTTTGAATGAGTATGTGGCTGAGGATCTGGCTAAGCTAGCCCAAGACAATGATTCCAGAGCAGATGATTATCTCTTGCTGAGCACCTTGAATAATGCTGAAGCTGAGCAGCTAACTGCAATATATAAGAAGTCTGATCAGATTCTCGAAGAATCAGATTATGCAGGAGTTGAGCCGTTGCAGGGCAGGAAACCTGAGGAGGTTTCAAAGCTGGCCAGGCTCTATCACGATAAGACAGATGAAGTGTCAAGTCAGATGAGGCTGCCTCTTGTGATTGGTAATATTATCCCTGTATGGCTTAAAGGGCTGTTCTGTGCTGCGATGTTGGCGGCATTCATAAGCACGCACAATACCTATCTGCATTCTTGGGGAAGTATGTTTATGCAGGATGTTGTGCTTCCTTTCAGGAAGAAGCCGCTTTCAAATAAGCATCATCTCAGATTGCTGAAGCTTGCAATGATTGGTGTGGCGATATACGTGTTTTTCTTTAGCCTTAATTTCAAACATGCCCAGCGCATTATGCTCTACTGCCAGATAACAGCTTCTATATTTTTTGCCGGTGCAGGTACTGTTATAATCGGCGGTCTATACTGGAAACGCGGTACAAATAAAGCCGCTTGGTTTGCAATGGCAGCAGGCGTAATATTTTCAATAATTGCTATAATGATAACGCAGTCGGGCGTTTCCGCTGTTGACGGGGCGATAGAAAAGCCGTTTTGGGTTTCTGTAACCAGCGGCCTCGAGAAGATAGGTTGTGCTGAAGCTTTCTGGGAAATGGCGAGAAATATTTTTGCTTTAAACTCGCAGGAGTTTCTGTTTATCATAAGCTGTTTATGTATTACGATTTACGTAATAACCTCGCTGGTCTCCAAAGAACCTGCTCACAATATGGACAAACTTCTTCACAGAGGAAAGTATGCGATCAAGGATGACCAGATTGCTCAGCTCAACAAGGAAGATTCAATTGCTTCTCGTCTGGGTTTATCAAAGAGCTTTACGAAGGGTGATTGTGCTATTGCAATAGTTTCTATCGTTTGGATTGTATTCTGGCTGATAGTTTTTATTGCTGGTTCTGTAATGCGGAAGAGTATTACTGATACTCAGTGGCTGGATTTCTGGTATGTTTGGATGTGGGTTATGTATATAGTGGGTATCATTGTTATGATATGGCTCACGATTGGCGGTTTCAAAGACTTGAAGGTCTTTATTAAAACTCTTAAGGGACTGGGCCAAGATGAAGCGTAGAGTAATCTTAATATTATTTTTCATTGTTGCGTTTTATCTAACCGGATGCAGTTCATACGAACCGATAATTATTGCACACCGCGGCAATTCCGGCTATGCACCGGAGAATACAGAAGCAGCCGTTAAGAGCGCTTGGCAGGTAAAGGCTGATGCTGTTGAGGTGGATGTGCATATCACAAAAGACGATCAGGTAGTAGTTTTGCATGATGGAAACACAAAACGCACAAGCGGAGAAGATTTCGTTGTTGAAAATTGCAGCTATGCTGATATTGCCTCTTTAGATGTTGGTTCGCATAAAGGGTGGCATTTCAGGAATGAACGAATTCCGCTGCTGAAAGATATTATTGACACTGTCCCGGAAGGTAAGCAGTTATTTGTAGAGGTTAAATGCTCAGAGAGAATTATTCCGTTCCTCAAAGACATTTTCTCCAAGAGCGGGAAGATTCAGCAGCTTTGCATAATATCGTTCAATCTTGAATTGCTTGGTAAGGCAAAGAAGGTTATGCCGCAGGTGCCGATGTACTGGCTTGCCTCGCCGCGAAAAGCAGAAGGCGGTGAATATTTGCCTTTCGATGCTGAATATATTCAATCTGCAAAGAAGCATGGCCTTGACGGACTTAATTTAAGCTATGGGATGCTGAGTGAGTCTTTTGTTAAGCAGGTGCATAAAAATGGTCTTGAGCTTTTTGTATGGACAGTCAATTATCTGCCTGATGCAGAGAGGATGAGGGCCTGGGGCGTTGATGGGATTACAACAAATTATCCTGCAGATGTTTTGATGATATTTGATAATAACAGTGGCTGCTATGAAAACTAAATTCTTATTTGTATTGCTTATCTCACTTTTAAATATTTCTTTTGCTGATTATATCGCAAGAGATGATGGCGGGTCTGTGAAGTCATTTTCCCAAACTGTTGGTGATATGCATCTCTCGTATGTTCCAAGGCTTGGTATGTCGCTTTCTGTTCGTGGAACGAATGTCATAACAAGCAGTTCTTTTGCAGTTGTTTCTGCTGGCTGGACAGAAAAGTATTTTGCTACCATGGCCCAGACCAGACTCCACAAGCTGGAGGTTGAGGACTATAATGGCGGCAAAAGACTTATCCTCCATCATTTAAGTTCAACTGATCCCGAGCAGCTTGTAACAGGAACCGAAACTTATACTATGCTGCCTGATAATACTTTTACAATCGAGTATGATTTGGCCTTTGCAGGGCAAGGGCAGGCCTTTTATGAGGGGCAGGTAGGTGCATTAAATGCTTTGCCTATTGTTGGCGAGAAATTTGTTTCGTATGCTGATGGCGTTAAGAAGACAGGTATTGTGCCTCTTGAAGCGATCAGCTCAGATGCAGAAGAAGCTACGGTTGCCTGTGATTTTGATAAGCTTATCTTGCAGACAAGGCTTGGACAGATAGAGATAATATCGGACAGCAGCGATAATATTCGCCTCTTTGATTACAGAAAGAATGCATGGGCAGATTCCACAAATCCGATCTTTTGGTTGGGTTTTCTTGAGAGGCCTTTTCCCGATGATGGGATAAATTATAAAGTTGCGTTTAGATTTGATCTTAAGAAGGCCGAAAACAGAGTTGAGCGAACAGCTGAAAACAAGCTTTCTGTTAAAGCTACTGATAAGGCAAGAGTTCGTAAGTGGGGACAGGATTATATTATGCCTGAGCCTAAGAGCCTTGAATATACTGATGACAAATTTCACATTAATCAGCATACAAAGATTTACACTGCCGAAGAAGTAACGCCAAAATTGCAAAGGAGCATAGATTATTTCCTTGAAGATTTTGAAGCAGTATTTGGCTTTGCACCGAAGGTTGTCAGTAAGAATTCTGGTAAATTAGCAAATACTGTTGTAATCGCCAAGAGCGGCGAATGCGAAAGAGTGGACGAAGAGTTCGAAAAAAACGCTTTAGAACTCAATAAGCACGCAGAGGCATATAATCTAATATGCAGTGATGAAGAAATATACATTACAGCTAATACCGATCAAGGTCTTTTCTATTCTCTAACCTCTCTTATTCAGCTTGCAGTTGTCGAAGAGCAGAAGCAATACTTTAAGGGTGCAATAATCGCAGACTATCCATCATTGGATTTCAGGGGCGTTCATTTTTTCTCAGGCAAGAATGCCTATTCGCAGATCAGCAAAACTTTGAGAAATCTGCTTGCAAGGCATAAGATCAATATGCTGGCCTTTGAGTGTGAGTATGTCAACTGGGAATCGAAGAAAAAATCTTGGCACCCGCATTACGGCATGGATAAAAAGGATGCCTTGAAGGTTTTCAAGGATACTTATAAGTACAACATTGAAATGACGCCTTTTGTTAATTGCCTTGGACATTGTGAATGGCTGTTTGCCAATGGCCAGAATCTTGATTTAGCAGAAGATCCGGATTACCCCTACGCCTACTGTGTAACAAATCCTGATACCTATGAGTTTTTATTTGAGCTGTTTGAAGAGATTCTTGATGCTTGCGTTGAGAAGCCGAGATATTTCCATATTGGTCATGATGAAGTTACCATCGTAGGCCGTTTCCCATACAGAAGCAAGGATACCGGAAAAACCGCAAGCGAATTATTTTTTGAGGATACCAACAGGCTTTATGAATGGTTTGCCGATAGAGATGTTAAAATATCAATGTGGGGTGATATGCTGATCTCCGGCGAGGAGGCAAGCAGCTCTGCTCACGCTCCGAATCCTGAGGAGTCTAAGAAAAGGCGAGATAAGATTGCCCGAGATGTTCTTATTTGTGATTGGCATTATGAGGTTAATGAGCCTGAAAAATATATATCTCTCGATCTTTTCAAAAAGGATGGGTTTAAAACAGTAGGCGCTGCTTGGTTTGAGCCTGAGAACATTAAGAATATGGTGCAGGCGGTTAAAAATAATTCACAGAAAGGTATTTTGCAGACAACATGGGCGGGTTACAATTTTGCTGTAGATAGAAATGTGTCTCAGTGGAACCAGTATTGGGCATATTTATATGCTGCATATTATGCATGGACAGCGGATACAAGGTCGCAGGAGGAGCTTGATTTTAGTGCGCCGCAGCTGTTCTGGGATATATGGAACGAAACCAAGCCATTAGCAGAGAATAAGGACGGATACTTTTTTGACCTGAGCGATATTTATAATCGCAGATTAAAGGATGACGAGGATTCCACCGACTGGCTTGGCTATGGAGCTGGAAATGATATGTCTGCATTCTCCGGTCAGGAGCTGCACACCGACACTAACTACCTTATCAAGGCTGGGGCTGAGCAAAATTCAGTTTTATTAACAAGCGGCAATCTCAATCCTAAAGGTGCTTACCCAAATAAAGCAGTATTGAATGCGGATATAAAGGCTGATGAGATAAGGATGCTTATTGATACTTCTTTCCCAAATAAGTTTGGAAAAGAGGTCGGGAAGCTCACACTCAAATATGCAGATAATACTTCTTACAGCAAACCGCTCAAGTATGGCGAGGATATTCTGGCTTATACAGATTTAAGGGTTGCTCCTAATACGCAAATGGTTTGGATAGGTGAAAATCAAAATGGTAAAGAAATTTGCGTCCATCAATACATACTTCCAAATCCGAGGCCAAACAAGCAGATTACTTCAATAGAAATTGAAGGCGGGCAGACAGACAGCTCGCTGCTGCTTTACGCTGTAACTGCTGTGAAATAAAGGGTGTTAAAATGAAAAAAATATTACAGTGTTTAATTTTGCTTGCTCCGGTTCTTTTATATGCTTCCGATATTGTAGATTACCCTTTTGAAGGAGTTAAGCATATTCATCGAACCTTAACAGAGCCGCGAAACATTAACATAAATATTGTTGAGATAGAGCTTTCTGCTGAGGGTATAGGTTTCGCAGTTACTCCAAGCAATGGCGAGAGCCCAGGCGATGCAGACGCCTGCACCACTACAAGCTTTATGCAGAGTGCCGGCTGCCAGATTGCTGTCAATGCCGGTTTCTATAATATGATAACAAATGATGTATTGGGCTATGTATGCGCCAGGGGCTATGCGTATTCTCCTTTTATGGATTTAAGCTCGGAATCATGGCCGCAGCCTTATGCAGCTCTCAATATTTCACCATATAATCAGCCTGATATGATATTCCCGGCAGATGACCAGCCTTTGGGTACTGCTTCCACACCTGTGCATCAGCCTTGGAATGCTGTACCGGGCAGTGAGTGGATTGTTCGTGAAGGTGCTGCGATTGTTGATGACAGCTGGCCTGTTAATACAGGCCTGCATCCAAGAACCGCAGGGGGGTACAATCAGGACAAGAGCATATTGTACTTGGTAACGGTTGACGGCAGGCAAAACGGCTTCAGCGAAGGAATGACAGTTCAAGAAGTTGCACAGCTCCTTGTTGACCTTGGAGTATATCAGGGCATAAATTTTGACGGCGGCGGCTCTACAACAATGGCTTTTGCCGATCCTGCACCGCGAGTTGTGAACTCTCCTTCAGGCGGTTCACAAAGATCTGTTGCCAACCATCTTGGAGTTTATGCAAATTATGATGATGATATTGAGCAGTATTACATTTTCAGCGGCTTTGAGAACAGCAGTGAAGGAACATTTACTTATTCTCCCGGCTATTCCGGCTCAACCCAAGGAATAATCTCCTCCTATTCAACAGCATACCCAAACACTTCTCGATTTTGGTCAGGCCAATGGTCGGAAAAGCTTGTGATCGCTGAAGACCCTGCTGTTAGCAGTGTAAGCGAGAACCCTCAGGGCGGCTGGTTTGTTCGCTGGGTCTCCGGGGCATCTGCGAGCCCCTCTGAAAATGTTTCTCGGCCGGCAGAAGGTTATATAGGCTTCTGGGCAAGGACTTCCTACGAAGGACTGCAGGTCTCTATGTGCATTGATAATGATTCTCAAATGGAGAGAGGCGTACCCGTAGAAATGCAGCCGGACGGATATTGGCATTGTTATCAATGGTCGCTTGAAGATGATTCGAAGTGGGAAGGGTGGTACAATGGAGACGGATCAGTTTCGGAAGATACTTTCACTATAGACAGCATTCAACTATTAGGTCCAAATACTAATGCAGTGGTCTATATTGATGATATAAGCCATGATGCGGCTGGTTCGCTGGAGCGTTATGAAAATTGCGAACAAATATGGAAGTCAGGCAGGGGGATGGCTCCTGATTATAATCAGGACTGTGTTATAGATTCACAAGACCTTGAGGTGTTTGCGAGAAATTGGCTTGAATGCTCTTCTGTGTATGATTTGGTTTCTACTTCAAGCGGAAGGGTTGATATGATAGATCTTGGGTATTTCTCAAAGTTTTGGCTTTCGAGTAATGATCCTGAAAAATAATATATGAAAATAATGCGGCTTTGATGATGAAGAATTTGTGCACCTCGGCTTTATTTTTACTTTTATTTGCTCCTTTCACTGCTGCTTCTATGCAGGAGAATGTATCAGCGGCAGAGGGTTTGATTGAAAGGGTTTTGGGTAAAAGTGATGCCGCTCTGTTTGAGGTAGAGTTCATATCGCAGCAGGACGGCTATGATGTTTTTGAGATAGAGACGATTAAAAATAAGATTCATCTGCGAGGCTCAAACCCCGTATCTGTCGGCAGAGCATTAAAGTATTATTTGAATGAGTACTGTAATTGCAGTCTCTCTTGGCGGGGAGATAATCTTAACCTGCCTTCCCCTTTGCCGATGCCTGAATCAAAGGCGCGTGAGAGCACGCCTTTTGAGTATCGTTACTTCTTCAATAACTGTGTTTACGGCTATTCGCTTGCTGGATGGAATTGGCAGCAGTGGGAGCGGATGATCGATATAATGGCATTGAACGGCATTAACCTGCCGCTCTGTCTGCTTGGTCAGGAGAAAGTTTGGCAGGAAACATACCTTGAATTGGGTTTTGACAAAGATGATTTGAAGGATTTCTTCGCCGGCCCTGCATGGATGCCGTGGCAATGGATGGGAAACCTTGACGGCTGGGGTGGTCCTTTGCCGCAGAGTGTGATTGATAAACAGGCTGATTTGCAGAAAAAGATATTATCACGTGTTCGCGAACTAGGTATGAAGCCTGTCCTCTCCGGCTTCTCAGGGCATATACCAGCCGCAGTTGTAAGTAAGTATCCTGATGCGGAAGTTCACGAACTTGAATGGCAGGGTTTCGGGCCGACATATCTGCTGGATTGGCAGGAGCCACTTTTTAAGCAAATAGGCTCAACATTTATCAAAAAACAGAAAGAGATTTACGGCACGGATCATTACTATTCAATTGACCCTTTCAATGAGATGAGGCCTCCCTCTGATGAGCCGGATTATATCAGGAATATGGGTAAAACCATTCTTAATTCAATGTTGGAAGGGGATCCTCAAGGCACATGGGTGCTTATGACATGGTTTTGCAAAAGTCCTCAATTCGACTGGAATTATTGGCAGACAGACATAACCGAAATTTTCTTTGATTCTATCCCGAATGACAAACTACTTGCTCTTGAGCTCCATGCCGACAGCCTTCAGTGGACAGGATGGTTTAGGCAAAATGGCTGGTACGGCAAACCTTGGATATGGTGTGCCATACAGAACTTCGGTTATACAGTTGATATATATGGCGGGTTGCCTCAGATAACAGATAATTACAAGATGATGGTGGAATCTGATAACAAAGGCAATCTTGTTGGTATGGGTATCGCAATGGAGGGGTTGGGGTATAACCCTGTGGTCTTCGAGCTGCTCTTCGATATGATGTGGGCAGAGGGTGTGCATGACCTTGACCAATGGAAAGAAAAGTATCTGCTCAAACGCTACGGTGTGGTTCCTGAATCCGTCAGGAAAGCATGGGAAATACTTTATTCCGTTCGTTATACAAGGCACGAAAGGACAGGCGGCACGCCGCTTAGTTACGCTCCAGGGCTTTGGGATGATGCGCAGGTTGATGTAAGACTTGTAAACGCTTGGCAGCTGATGCTTGCAGGCGCAGAAGAACTGGCAGATTGCCAGGCGTACAGATACGATCTGGTTAACATTGGAAGAGAGGTGATGGGTTTGTATGCCTCGCATTATTCGAATGCTATAAAAAATGAATTTTACAGTAAAGACGTAGAAGGTTTTGAGAAGGCTTCTAAGGATATGCTTGAATTTATCGACGATTTCGATTCTCTGCTTGCCACGAATAAACATTTTCTCCTTGGAAGATGGATAAAAGGATTTCGCTCATTAGGCAGCACTCCTGAAGAGAAACAGCTTATGGAGTGGAACGCTAAAAGGCAGATTACAGATTGGGGCGGCAATAATGGTACTTATGCGGTTAAAGAGTGGTCAGGGATCTTCAGCAGCTATACTAAGCCGCTGTGGGAGATATATCTGAACTGCCTTAAAAAGAGAATGCAGGGTGAAACTGTAAGCGATGAGCAGCTTGAGAAAAATTATGCTGTTTTCAGAAAGAAATGGGCTTCTTCTCATAGCGAATTAAGTACTAAGCCAGTTGGTTGTGCTGTCGAAGTAAGCAGGAGGCTTTGGCAGAAGTATGGCATTGAGATCAAAGAAAATAATGGCAAAGGCATTATTAAAACTCCTTCTGGTATTGCTGTTGGTAAAAAAGCAGAAGCTCCTTCTTGGGAGAATTACCGAAAACCTGAGTACGCTGTTGACGGGGATATTAAGCGAGACAATGGATGGTGGGCAGCAGCCCCGGCCGCTATTACAATTGACCTGGAAAAGGTTGAAACATTGTTTGGCTTTCAGGTTTATACATACTGGGGAGACAGCAGGTATTATCAGTATGAGATCGAAACTTCTCTTGATGGCGAGAAGTGGGTGCGCGTTGTAGATATGCTTTCCAATACGCGTCAGGCAGGAAGAAACGGCTGCCTGCACAAAATTAAGATTGCGCATCCTGAAGGTATAAAGGCTCGTTACGTGCGTCTTAATATGGTAAAAAACAGTGCCAACGGGAGTGTTCATGTATCAGAATTCAAAGTTTTCAATTCTGAGATAGGTTTTTAGCATTTTCCTGTGAGTGCTGATTCGGCTTTCGGGATCCAAGAAGTGTTTTCGTGTTAATCAGGCATAGTTTATATTCTGTTTCTGGTTTATTGGAGGCCAATTACTCATTTGGCAGTTCTCCGATAAATGCACCGATATCAGCCAGCTTGGCTTGCAATTCTTTTATGTCAATTTTCCGAGTGGCAGTTTTGCTTCTGCTTGCCAATGATGCAGCCATTCCGGCGGCCTGACCGGTTATAAAACAGCCGGGCATTGTTCGTATTGAACCTTGCATTTCTCTGTCTGTTGAGATTGATCTTCCTGCAGCAAGGAGGTTGCTGAAACCTTTAACGGTGAGTGCTCTGTATGGTATTCCGTAATGCTCACCTGTTTTATATCTGTTGTCTTTGAAAGTCTGAATCGCCTTTTCATAATCTTCTCTCGAGCTGCTTGAAGGGTGAATGTCTATTTCATAAGCGTAACAGCCGATCTGGTCGTTGAATTTGCGTCTTTCTAAATAATCGCTTATGTTAAGCTGATAATCACCCCTGATACGTCTTGACTCTCTTATTCCAAGAAGGGATGCGCTGGAGCAAAGCTCAATATTTTCATAGCCCGGCACGTACTCCTGATAGAAATGTTCAAATTCAGGCAGCATCTCGCGGCCTTTAATCAGAGCTCTTGTTACTGATTCTTCGTTAGTATTGTCGATGTCGTAGATATGCCCCATATTGGCTGAAGCCAGGGTTCTGCCTGTTTGTGCCATACCTGTGTGGTGTCTGTCCGGCTCGCTGAAGACGTTATCTTTGAAGGCTTTTTCGAGTTTTTCTGATATAAGCTGCATATTCACAGGATCGGCCAAATCCCAGTTTACACCTGACCACTGACTGCACAGGGTTGCCGGCATTAAATTGCCGTTTTTGTCTCCGCTGTCATATTCTGCTCCTGCCCTTGCAGAGATATCTCCGTCTCCTGTGCAGTCTATGAATACTTTTGCTTTCACTGCGAATATCCCGCTTTTGGAGCTGCAGATAATATATTGAATTTTTCGTTTTCTGCAACAGCATCCACCACGTTTGTTTGGAATGTTAATTTGAGGCCTGATTCAGCAGCAATCCGGTCGTATATGCGTTTGAGCGGTTCTGCTTTGATGGATAGGTAGCGGTTATATTTTACCCCGCCGCTGTCTATGACAGCATTGTAAATATCCTTGCCGAATCCGCCTGCAAGGAAGTTCTTTCCATCGCAGAAGTTCATAAACAGCGGTACAAGTCCCGCCGTTCCCATTCCTCCCAGACATGTATGTGATTCTGCCAGAAATGTGCTTGCGCCAGACTTTGCGGCTGTTGCCCCTGCGGCAATTCCAGCAGGCCCGCCGCCTCCAATAAATACATCAACGTCATATTTGATTGGTATGGATTTGCTGTATTTTAGAAACATATTATAGAACCCTGATAATCTTAAAAGCTTCCAATATGATAGAAGGTTTTTTTAGAAAGTCAAATATAACGTATCGATACGTGTAAGGCTGCTCGTATTTAAGTGTCTTTAATAAATCATTAATATTGCTTTGAATCGCTTATTTATTGCTTTATTTTATTATAAAAATATTGATATGACGTACCGATACGTTAAAATAATGCAGTCGATAATTGAAAGTGAGATGATGGCTCAAAATATTACATTACAGAATATTGCTGACCATGTCGGTGTTTCAAAGTCAACTGTCTCTGATGTGCTTAGAAATCGCCGGGGAAAGGTAAAGGTTAGCGAAAAAACAAGGGAAAAGATACATGCTGCAGTAAAAGAGTTGGGGTATATACCCAACGCTGCTGCCAAGGCTTTGGTTACAGGCAAAACGGGCAATATCGGCTTCTTGCTTTCTTCTAAAGTAAATCACGGATTGGCAAATCCGTTTTTTGCTTCAATTATGGCCGGTGTTCAGGCCGGCGCAACTTCCAAGGGATACAACTGCATCGTAAACTGTTACGATCTTTCCACAGTGAAAGATTTCGTGATGCCCTCTAAACTGAAAAGGAAGTTTGTAGATGGGCTGGTTATCTCAGGGAGAATAGAAGAAGATATTCTTCAAATGTTCATTGACAGCGGCATACCTTTCATACTGGTCGGCATAAATGCTGATTTCCCTGTTGAAGGAGTATTATCTGTAACAAGAAACCTAAAAGATGACTGGAAATCATCCTTTGATTATCTGGTGGGCTTGGGACATAGAAACATTGCCGTTGGCGGTATTGAGACAGAATTGGCAAAGCAAATATTTCGAGAGGCTGTTCAGGAATACAAAGATAATTCTGAAACCAGTTTTGTGAAGTTTTCCAACTATACTGTTCCTGATGATTGTAATGATGTTATGAATCAGGCTGTTTTGGATGGAAAGAAATGGGCTCATACAAGTACTCGCAGCAGGCCTACTGCGGTTATTGGTCATGACCAATGGTGCACTGGATTTATGAAATCAGTATTTGAGGCGGGTTATTCCTGCCCGCAAGACGTTAGCATTTTATGCACCTGCGATACCATTTTGTGTAAGTGGAGCAGACCGTCTATGACTGCGATTAATCTGCCTATGCATCAGGCAGGAACACAAGCTGCTTGTTTACTTATAGACTACATCGACAGGAATGTTAATTGGATCGAAACAAATCGCCGTGCTGGAGATATATGGAAAGTAAATAAACTGACAGAAAGGCAGTCAACCGGGCATTGTCCTGTTTGACAGATTTTAAGCTAATGAGTGTTCAGTTTAATTCCATATCAGAACCGAAGCGGATCTACAGCTTGGATATCCTCCGCGGTATTGCTATTCTTCTAATGCTTCTTGCCAATAATGAGCCGTTTGGCAGTTTGCCCTCGTGGATGTATCATGCTCAAACTCCGCCGCCAACTCACCAATTCAATCCGCAGCTGCCCGGGCTTACGTGGGTTGATCTTGTATTCCCATTTTTCATTTTTTCAATGGGAGCGGCTATCCCATTATCCTTGGAAAGACGCCTGAACAACGGGCTGTCAAAATCCAGAGCAGTGTTGGTTAGCCTTAAAAGGTGGTTTTTCTTGGTTGGTTTTGCTGTTTATGCAAAGCATATCTCGCCTTATTATTTGGCCGATTCTTATGGAGAATGGAAGTGGGTAATTGCTATTCTGCTCTATCTATTGATGTTTTCTATATGGGGCAGATTGCCGTGGGCGATGCACCGCAAAATAAGGCTTCTGATTAAGTCAGCGGGAATCGCAGCGGCTGCGGTATTTTTTGCATTTGCAGATTATGGAGACAAGGGGTTTGATATTTATCGTAACGATATAATTTTGTTTGTGCTTTCTAATCTGGCTTTTTGGGGAGCTCTCTGCTGGATCTTGACAAGGAATAATATAGTTTTGCGATTTGGTGTCCTTGCGTTTATTTTAGCTGTTCGACTTGTAAGTCAGGTTGATGGCAGCTGGATCTCACAGGCTGGAAGTTTTATACAAGTCCCATTCTTAAAAGAGATGCTGCATGATAAAGGCGGGCATTGGCGTTGGGTTTATGATTACAGCTGGTTTTTGAATTGGAGCTTCCTCAAGTACTTGTTCATCATAATACCTGCAACTGCAGTGGGTGATCTCTTTAACGAATGGGCTCGTAAGTCAGACAGCAGTTTGGTTCGAGAATGGAGCAGGTGGAGATATCTTATTGCTGCTTTTTTGGTGCCTTTATTGATTATAACTACACTTGTTGGACTGCAGTCAAGGTTGGTGCTGGGTACATTTGCTGTTGGCCTGCTGCTCTCGGCTGCTATTGTGTTTATTGCTCGAAGTTCAGAAAACCCAACTGAATTTTTATTGAATAAGCTGATAAGAAATGCAGTTTTTTGGTATCTTCTCGGTTTAATATTAGAGCCGTATGAAGGTGGTATAAAAAAAGACCCCAGCACAATCAGTTATTACTTTGTAACCGCTGGGCTTGCTGGATTTTCTGCTGCAGGGATAATTATTTTAGTTCATTATTATGGGCTTTTGAAATACCTCAAATTGTTTGTTTATAACGGCCAAAATCCTATGGCCGCATATTTGGCGGCGCAGAATGTGTTCTGGCCTGCCCTTGCATTAATTAATTTGAGAGAGCCGATTACGGGGGTCTATACTGAATATCCTTGGCTTGGTTTCTGTATTACAGTTATTCTGGTGGCAGCAATTGGTATTTGGGTGAGTTTATTTTCCAAGAAAAAGATTTATTTAAGAACTTGAGTTTTATATGAAGAAATTTGAAGATTACCAAAAGATATACAGCAAAGATCTCTGCGAAAGGGTTGTCCCGTTCTGGTTGAAGCATTCACCTGACTGGGCTGATGGCGGAACATTTTCATGTCTGGATAAAGACGGCGCTGTTTACGATGGAAAAAAGTATATGTGGCTTGTTGGACGCTCTGTATGGATGTTTTGCAGGCTGTACAACAGCCTTGATAAAAATCCGGAATATCTCAAAGCAGCAGAGCTTGGTTTAAGATTTATTGAAAAGAATGCTGTTGACCCGCAAGGCAGATACTACTTTTCACTTACCAAAGAAGGTAAGCCATGGTTTTACCAGAGAAAGGTGTACAGCGCAGTATTCATTATGCTGGCTTACCTTGAGTATTATAATCTTAAAGGCGATTCTCGGTATTATGAAAAAGCTGTGGAGCTGTTTGAGAAGATAAAACTATGGGTTGCCGATCCATCGCTTCTTGGCAGACCAAATATGCCAGGGCGGCCTCCGACAAGCAGCTTAGCTGATGTTATGGTTCTTGCAAGTATGGCAATAGAGCTTGCGTATATTGAACCGAAACAGGAATACATTGACGTAATGAAGAAGTCTTTATGTGATATCAAGGCTCATTTCGTTTCTGATAAAAATATACTCATTGAAACAGCTGCTCTGGGCGGTGAAGATATTTCAGAACACCCTGAAGGCAGACTATTTAATCCCGGCCATTCTATTGAGGCTGCATGGTTTTTGCTTCATCTGCTGAAATTTATCCCTGATGAGGCTATGGAAAAGATGGCTTATGATGTTATTAAAGGTTCGCTGGATTATGGCTGGGACAAGAAGTATGGCGGGATATACTATTTTATGGATTTGCAAAACAAACCAACACTTCAGCTTGAATCAAGTATGAAGTTGTGGTGGCCGCATACTGAAGCGATATACGCTCTTGGCCTTGCATACAGAAACACAGGTGAGCAAATATGGCTTGACTGGTTAAGTAAAGTGCATGAATATGCATACAGCCACTTTATAGACTATGATTATGGCGGCTGGTTCGGCTACTGTGATAGGCGAGGAAGCTTAACCCACACCTGCAAAGGCGGAAATTACAAAGGCTTTTTCCATGTCCCGCGTGCATTGCTTTTTACCTCTCAGTTATAAAAGGACTGATAATGTTTCGATGTTTTTCAATACTGATTTTTTGTGCGGTGCTTTCGGCTGCTGAAGATGTTAAATGGATTGATGTTTCTAATGATACCGCAGTTTCTGTTGATGGGCTGGGCTGGTTTGAGGAAAATGACGGTGAGTTTATCAGGCTTCCGATTGCACGAAAAGACGATATAACCAAGCTTGCCTGGAGAATGAGTCTTTGCCCAGCTGCAGCTCGGGTACGTTTCAAAACAGATTCGCCGACGCTTTCAGTTTGTATTGATCACGGAATGACAGAAGAAGGCAGGCTTGAGATGTGGCATATGAGCTCTGTTGCGGTTAGTGGTATTGATTTGTATGTTGGAGAGCCCGATAATATGTCCTTCTTGTTTACATCGAACCCTAAGCAGGCAAAAGGTGATTATGTACATAAATATTTCAGCGGTATGGAGAAGAAACTCAGAGAATTTACTCTCTATTTACCTTCTTACGCAGAGCTTAAAAGTTTAAAGATTGGTATATCGAATGATGCAGCCCTGCTTGCCCCAATTCCATATAAAAGAAAGGCACCTGTTGTGATCTACGGCACATCAATTACTCAGGGAGCTTGTGCAAGCCGAGGATCCAATGGTTACGCCGCTCAACTGCAGAGAAGGCTCAACACTGATGTGATTAATCTTGGTTTCTCCGGCAGCGGGTGCGGCGAACCCGTAATGGCTGAGCTTATGACAGAGATTGATGCATCTTTGTATATTGTAGATTCTGTTGCGAATATGGAAGCACAAGTGATGCAAGAGAGATATGAGAATTTTGTAAGAATACTTCGTAAAAATAAGCCTGATACCCCTGTGATTCTTATGACTAAAATACATTTCGCTTATGAGGCGCTTCCAGCGAATATATATGAGAGCAGGTCGTATTATGATAAACAGCACAAAGCCCTATTCAGAACCTATGACAAGTTAAAGCAGGAGGGTGATGATAATATTTATCTCTTTGATTCAGGAGCCTTGATACAGGCAGGCGGCGATCATCCAACTGCTGATGGTATCCATCTTACAGATGTTGGATTTGAAATTATTGCAGACGCCTTGGTTCCGTTTGCTGAAGAAATATTGGAGTAATCTAAGCATTATTTCCTGTTCAGCACTTTTTGACTGCGTATTTTACGTAAGAGCAATTTTTTTGCCTTTGTTCCAAAAATAATGTTTGATGGAGTTGCATTTTTACTTCTTCGGATAATTAAGCTGTGAGGCAGGCTGGTTTTGCCTGCAGTAAAGCAAAGAGCAAATTAAAAAGTCAAAGCAGTTTGCCGGTATGATAAGCGCAGTTTTTGCATATTTAAACAGGGATTGAAGATGAGTAAAAGATATTTTTGCCCAGCAGCGGTCATTTTTTCGATGATTATGATTTTGCCAGCATTTGCCGGCGTTAGTGAAATCAGCCTTAACAGCAGCAAAACTGTATGGAAGGTGAGGCCTGCTGATAAGGTAGATGATTATTTAGAGTTGTTCGCAGATGACTTTTCAGATTCAGGTTGGGTAAAGGCAGTTGTTCCCGGCACGGTTTTCGGGTCTTATGCTGAACAGGGATTAGAGAAGAATCCTAATTTCGGAGATAATATTCATAATGTTGACAGGAAAAAGTACAACAAAGACCGAAGCAGGCAAGAAGAAAACACGCTTTGTGATGTGCAATTCATAAAGCTTAAGCAGTACGCTTCTAAGACTTCTGCTGCCGACTGTCAGGGCGGCGGCGTAGAAAGCAAAGGTTATGGAGATAAAAAAATATCCGGCAATCCGATTTTTGAAGGCTGGTATGCAGACCCGGAGGTTATCATATACGATGATAAATACTGGATTTACCCTACATACTCCGCTCCGTACGAAAAGCAAACCTTTTTCGACTGCTTCTCTTCGCCGGATCTTGTGAACTGGACAAAGCACGAGCGTATCATTGATTCTGAAGAGGTGAGCTGGGCGAATCGTGCGATGTGGGCTCCCGGAGTTATTGAGAAAGACGGGAAGTATTATTTCTTCTTCGCGGCTAATGATGTTCACGAAGGTGAAGTGGGCGGTATTGGAGTGGGCGTAGCAGACAGCCCTGAAGGCCCATACAAAGATTTAATAGGCAAACCGCTGATTAACGAAATCGTAAACGGGGCTCAGCCCATAGACCAGTACGTTTTTGAGCAAGACGGTTCTTACTATATGTACTACGGAGGCTGGGGACACTGCAATATTGTTAAACTTCACGAAAGCTTTACAAGGCTTGTTCCCTTTGAAGACGGCGATATGTATAAGGAGGTTACGCCGGAGGGATATGTCGAAGGGCCTTGTATGTTCAAAAAGAACGGCAAGTACTACTTTATGTGGTCTGAAGGCGGCTGGGGAGGACCTGATTATTCTGTGGCCTATGCAATTTCAGACAGCATCTTCGGCCCTTTCGAAAGGCTTGATAAAATCCTTGAACAGGATGCCTCAGTAGCTTCTGGTGCAGGCCATCATTCCGTTGCCAACGTCCCGGGCAGTGAGCAGTGGTATATCGTCTATCACAGACGCCCCCTTGGCGAAACCGACGCTAATCACAGAGTAACCTGTATTGACAGGATGGAATTTGACGAAAACGGACGCATCAAGCCTGTAGAAATAACGTTTGAAGGAGTTGAGCCAAATCCAATAGATTGATTGTTATGTTTTGAATGTTGCCATTAAAGACCGTTTGCAACATATATTGCAGTTGGTATTAAAGATGCGCTTTCAGCCATCTGCCGGAAGCACCGAAGGGCTTCAAGCGGGGAATTCTTCTTTGGGCCGCTGTGCTCATTAGAGTTGAAATCATCGAAGCCAAGTGTAATGCGGATGAAAATAGGCTTTACTTTGCGTGAGTTCTTTGTACTCTTTGCGCAAATCATTCACGAACCAATTCTACCCCGAAAAGGATATTAGATGGAAATTCAGCATATAAGGAATGTTGCGATAATAGCGCACGTTGACCACGGCAAGACAACGCTCGTAGATCAGCTGCTTTACCAGAGCGGTATGTTCAGAAGTGCAGAGCTCGATAAGCTAGCCGGCGGGCAGCACAATCTGGTTATGGATTCTGATCCGCTCGAGCGTGAGCGGGGGATCACTATCCTCAGCAAGAACTGCGCTGTTAATTACACCACGCCCGATGGCGAGGAATACAAAATCAACATAGTTGATACTCCCGGCCACGCCGATTTCGGCGGAGAGGTTGAGCGGGTGATGAAAATGGCCGATGGCGTGATTCTAATCGTCGATTCGTTCGAGGGGCCGATGCCCCAAACGCGGTTCGTTCTCGGAAAGGCCCTCGAGAACGGGCTCAATCCTATCGTTGTTATAAACAAGGCAGACCGCCCGGATGCTAGATGCGATGATGTGGCAGATGAGGTGTTTGAGCTGCTTATCCAGCTGGGCGCAGATGATGAAACGCTCGACTTCCCTATAGTTTATGCCTCAGCGAAGGAGGGCTGGGCGAGAACCGATCTGGACAGCGGGAATGACAATATGAAGCCTGTTTTCGATGCGATTATTGAAAACGTGCCTGCCCCGGCCTGCGACGAGAAAACCCCTTTGCAAATGCTCGTTACTACGCTGGATTATTCCGAATACGTGGGCAAGATTGCAGTGGGCAGGGTGTTTGCCGGCAGGATCGAGAAGGCTCAGAAGGTTACAGTGATTGATAAACAGGGCAAACACACACTGCAGAAGATTGTTGATCTGTATGAATTTGAAGGCTTGGGCAAACGGCCTGTTGACTGGATTGAATGCGGGGATATCTGCGCCGTTGCAGGACTCGAACCTGTGGATATAGGCAATACCATTGCCTGTCCGGATAAGCCCTCGCCGCTTCCGATTATATCTGTTGACGAGCCTACCATGACAATGACCTTCCGCGTTAATGACGGGCCTCTTGCAGGCAGAGACGGGAAATATGTAACAGGACGTCAGATATGGGCGAGGCTTCAGAAAGAGCTTCAGACAAACGTTGCTCTCAGGGCGGAGCCCGGGGCAACAGGCGAGCAGTTCAAGGTTTCCGGCAGGGGGCTTATGCATCTCGGGATTCTGCTCGAGAATATGCGTCGAGAGGGATACGAGGTATGTGTGGGCAAGCCTGAGGTGATATTCAAAGAGTTCGACGGCGTTCGGCAGGAGCCTCTTGAAATCCTAAGCATAGACTGCCCGATGGAGTGCCAGAGCTCTGTGATGAGCCTGCTTGGAGACCGCCGGGCAGAAATGCAGGACCTTACCGCAAAATCAGGAACAGATAATTTCGTTCATATTGAGTTTCTCATTCCCAGCCGAGGCCTTTTCGGCCTGCATGCCAGACTGCTCAACGCCACGCAGGGCAGGGCTGTGGTTCACCACCGCTTCGAGAGATACGGCCCGATGAGAGGTTCGATTCCCCAGCGTCAGGCGGGCGTGATGATTGCTACAGACCCAGGGCAGGTTACGCCGTATTCGCTGGACAATCTGTTCGACAGAGGCTTTTTCTTCGTTTCTCCGGGAGATACCGTTTACGAAGGACAGGTAGTAGGGGAGCACTGCAAGGATAAGGATATACCTGTTAATCCGGTGAGGCAGAAAGCCCTAACCAACGTCCGGGCTGCGGGCAAGGATGATTCTGCAAAGGTTAAGCCTGCAAGGAAAATGAGCCTCGAGGCTACGCTTGAATATATACAGGATGATGAGCTTGTTGAAATTACGCCGAATTTTGTGAGAATGAGGAAAGTTTATCTCAAAGAAGCAGACAGAAGAAGAGCAGACAGAAAGAAGCAGACAGAAAAATGATTTCGCCCGAGACATACAAAGGAAAGTTTATAGTGCTCGACGGCCCGGACGGCAGCGGAAAAAGCACTCAGGCGCAAATGCTCAGAGAGGCCCTAAGCAGTGCAGGCATTCAAACGGCTGCTTTCAGAGACCCGGGCGATACTGTAATTGCTGAGAAGATTCGGGATATTCTTCTCAGCCCTGAGCATTCGGCGATGTCTGATAATACCGAAGTTCTTCTGTATATGGCTGCAAGAGCCCAGCTCTGGAAAGAGAAAATTTACCCTGCCATTGATGCGGGAAAATGCGTTGTGATGGACCGCTGGCTCTCGAGCACCTGTGCATATCAGGGCAAGGCGGGAGGTTTTGGAATTGAGAACGTTATAAAAATCGCCCAGCTCAGCCTGCCGAGGGTATGGCCGGATAAAACTTTCATAATTGAGGTTGACCCGCAGGAAGGGCTCAATAGAATTACCCGCAGCTTCGACAGAATGGAGCAGAAAGGTATTGGTTATCATCGGCTGGTTTATGAAGGATTCTTGGAGCTGGCCGCTTTTTCCAAACACCTCGAGGACTTTGACGTATCGGTTGTTTCAGGATATGGGACTATTGAACAAGTACACAGAAATGTTTTGGAAGAACTGGGATTAACAGATGGTAGAAACAGCTAAGAAGAAATTTCACGGCGAAGAAAGATACAATTGCGCTCAGGCAGTTCTTTCTGCCTTTAGCGATAAATACGCAGTTTCAGACGACTGCATAAAAAACTTTAGAGCCTCAGGCGGGGGAAGAGCCGAAGGCGGAACTTGCGGTGCTCTGTTTGCAGCTCTAAAGCTGATTGAAAACAAACCCGAACAGGCTGAAAAGCTCTGCAAAAGATTTGAGCAAAAAGCAGGGCATACAAAATGCAGAGAGCTCAAAAAGCTCGGTTTCCCGTGCAGGGAATGTGTGGGGCTGGCGGCAGAGCTGCTCGCAGAACTTGAGCAAAAGTGTGCTTAGATTTGCTCAGCTGAAAGAATTTATAATTCTGTTTATTTGCTGATCCGAATAAGAATTTGCATTAATCTTTGCAATTTTGCTCATAATATTCACTCTTTTAGCCTCTCAGAAGCGATATTCTGTTGACACAGCGCTCTGTGCTTATATACTCCATAAAAAAGAGTTTTGTGTTGCCTCCGGCGATACATGAAACTAATTCGTCTTAATTCAGGAGAAATCTTATGGCTGAGAAAAGGGTTTATTTCTTTGGCAAAGGCAAAGCCGAAGGAAAGGCTGAAATGAAACATCTGCTTGGCGGCAAAGGTGCCAACCTTGCAGAAATGACAAATCTTGGAGTGCCGGTCCCCCCGGGCTTCACAATAGCCACTTCGGTTTGTCAAGAGTATGAAAGCAACAAAGGCAAATGGCCTGCCGGCTTGAACAAGGAAGTCGATGAGAACATCGCCAAGCTTGAGAAGGCGATGGGGCAGAAATTTGGCGACAACAAGAACCCCCTGCTTGTAAGTGTTAGAAGCGGGGCAGCTGTTTCCATGCCCGGTATGATGGATACTGTTCTCAACCTCGGCTTGAACGACAAAGCCGTTGAAGGACTTATCGAGAAAACCGGCAACCCCAAATTCGTTTACGACATCTATCGCAGATTCATCGATATGTTTGCTGATGTTGTAATGGGCTGCTCTCACAGCAATTTCGAAAAAGCAATCCATGCCGCTAAAGAAAAGGCCGGAGTTGAAAACGATAATCAGCTCTCTGCCGAGCAGCTTCAGGATGTAGTAGAGAAATACAAAGCTATTTATAAAAAGCACGTTGGCTCGGCCTTCCCGCAGGACCCGAAGAAGCAGCTGGTAAATGCAGTGAATGCTGTATTCGGTTCTTGGGAGAGTGAAAGAGCAATCAAGTACCGCAAGCTCAACAAGATTGAATCCCTCCTCGGAACTGCGGTAAACGTTCAGGCTATGGCCTTCGGCAATATGGGCGAGGGTTCAGGTACGGGCGTTTGCTTTACCAGAAACCCCAGCACCGGAAAGAAAGAGTTTTACGGCGAGTATCTCATTAATGCTCAGGGCGAAGATGTTGTGGCGGGTATCAGAACTCCCCAGCCGCTTAAGAGCCTCAGTAAAGCAATGCCGAACCTCTATAAAGAGCTTACAACCTTAATGACCAAGCTCGAGAAACACTACAAGGATATGCAGGATATTGAGTTTACCATTCAGGAAGGTGAGCTTTTTGTTCTTCAAACCAGAAACGGCAAGAGAACAGCTGCAGCTGCTATCAAAATTGCAGTTGATATGCTCAAAGAACGCTTGATAAACAACCGCGAAGCGGTTCACAGAGTAACAGCGAATCAGCTCGATACGCTTCTTCACCCCAGCTTCGACTCAAACGCCAAGAGGGATGTTGTGGCAAAAGGTCTGCCGGCATCTCCGGGCGCGGCTGTTGGGCAGGTTGTCTTCGATGCTGAAGCAGCTGAGAAATGGGAAGCACAGGGCAAAAAGACAGTGCTTGTGCGTACGGAAACAAGCCCTGAAGATATCGGCGGAATGGCAGCCGCAGAGGGCATCCTCACCGTCCGCGGCGGTATGACATCACACGCTGCTGTTGTGGCAAGAGGTATGGGCAAGTGCTGCGTTGCAGGCTGCAGTGATATCTCAATAAACGAAAAGAGCAAGAAGTTCAGCGTTGCCGGCAAAACATTCAAAGAAGGCGATTGGGTCAGTCTTGACGGGTCTAGCGGTCAGCTTATGGCTGGTGCCGTGCCAACTGTAGAGCCGAAGATGAGCGGCGATTTCAAGAAGTTTATGTCTATCTGCGATAAGGTTCGCAAGATTAAAGTTCGCACAAACGCAGATACCCCGGAAGATGCTGAAAAGGCAATAGGATTCGGTGCTGAAGGTATAGGTCTCTGCCGTACTGAGCATATGTTCTTCGAAGGCAAAAGAGTTTGGTATGTTCGTCAGGCTATTCTCGAGGCAGACAACTATGCCGAGATGAAAAAAGAGCTGGCAGAAGCCGACACAAAAACCGACCAGCAGAAGATTAAGTCTAAGTATTCTGAGACCAAGAAGAATTTCGAAAGCGCTCTCAGAAGGCTTGCTTCATATCAGAAGAAGGATTTCGAAGGTATATTCAAGGCGATGGCAGGAAAACCGGTTACGGTTAGACTGCTCGACCCGCCTCTGCACGAATTCCTGCCTCACGATAAGGCAACTCAGTCTGAGATGGCCAAACGCTTGGGCGTTTCGCTGAAGAAGGTAAAAGAGCAGGTTGAAAAGCTCAACGAATTCAATCCGATGCTCGGACACCGCGGCTGCAGGCTCGCTGTTACATACCCTGAATTCTACAGGATGCAGGCTAAGGCTATCATCGAGGCCGCTATTGCAGCAAGCACGCCTAAGAAGAAGGTTGTTCCGGAGATTATGATTCCGCTTGTAGGCCATGTGGAAGAGCTCAAGATCGTCAAGGAAGAGATCGTTGACGAGATCAAGCAGGTTCTCAAAAGCAATAACACAAGGCTTACCTACAAGATTGGAACTATGATCGAAGTTCCAAGAGCTGCTCTCACTGCTGATGAGATTGCAGCCGAGGCAGACTTCTTCAGCTTCGGTACAAACGACCTCACCCAGATGGCTCTGGGCTTCAGCCGTGATGATGTTGCCAAGTTTACTGCCAAGTATATTGAATACGGCATATACAAGGACGACCCGTTCCAGGTGCTCGACCAGACCGGTGTGGGCAAATTGATTGAAACTGGCGTCAAACTTGGACGTGAGCAGAAGAAAACCCTCAAGGTTGGTATCTGCGGCGAACACGGCGGCGAACCCAACACTATCGATTTCTGCGCTGATCAGGGAATGAACTACGTTTCATGCTCTCCATACCGTGTGCCTATTGCAAGGCTCTCGGCCGCTCAGGCAGCGTCTAAGTAGTTTTCGATTACAGAACATTTACAGCAGAGCTCAGGTTTCTGGGCTCTGCTTTTCTATGCGCTGCACGAAGAGCCAGAATTATCATCACCCTCCCGCTCGTTACCCGCCGGAGGCGAGCAGAAACAAGCGGATAGAATTTCTATTTCGGCAAAAGCTATTATTCAAACAGCAGAGACAAACATATAAGTTCACCTCTGCTGTTAAGGGTTCGATGGTCGGGGTTATTGGATTAATGGCCGGATGGTTCACCCAGAATGGCTTTCAGAACGGAGAGCTTTTCATTTAGAACATCTTCGCTTTTTGCTTCCATATTGAGCCTGAGGAATGGCTCTGTATTACTCGGCCTAACGTTCACCCACCAGCCTTTGAACTGAATTGTTATGCCGTCCAGATCGTCTATCTTCCCGTCAGCGAATTTATGCTTGAGCTCTTTAATCATCGCCTCTTTGTCTTCCACTTCGAAATTCAGCTCGCCGGAGGCGTAGTATCTTCTCAGAGGGGCGATCAATTCTGATACCGTTTTCTCAGTTCTGCTGAGGATATTGAGCATATGAACGAATGTAATCATACCCGAATCGGTGTTGAAGCTGTCGCGGTAGTAGAAGTGTCCCGAGAGCTCACCGCCGAATACCGCATGGCTGTCTCTGAGCGTCTTTTTCATAAATGAATGGCCAACACGCTCGCGTCTGGGCGTTCCGCCGGACTTGATAATTTCTTCCTGTACTACCCAGCTGCTGCGGAGGTCGTAAACTACTGTCCTGCTGCCGTTTTCCTGTTCGAGGAAATAGGGGACCATTAGTGCGGTGAGTATATCGCAGCCTATGCTTCTGCCGGTCTCGTCTATCATCAGCAGACGGTCTGCGTCGCCGTCGAAACATACGCCCACATCCGCTTTTTCAGCTTTGATAAGCTCCTTGAGCTCTGCGAGATTCTCTTCTACAAGCGGATTTGGTTCGTGTTTGAATGTGCCGTCCGTGGTTTCGTTCAGGATTTTAAGCTCTATCGGCAAATCCCCGAAGATCAGCGGCACCATCTTCCCTGCCATACCGTTGGAGGCATCCACTGCCACCTTCAGCGGCTTGATCTTGCTGTCGAGGAATTTGAGTATGTGTTTTTTGTATTCTTCTGTAAGGTCAACCTCGGTAACTGTTCCCGTAGGATTGCCTTTTGTATGCAGAAGCGAAGTGGCTATGTGTTTGATGTCTGCAAGGCCGGTAGCCTGTCCTACTGGTTTTGCCTCAAGCCCGCTGATTTTGAATCCGTTGTAGGCAGCGGGGTTGTGGCTCGCTGTTACCTGAACACCTCCGCAAGTCCCGAAGTGGTTGATAGCGAAGTACATCTGCGGCGTGTCGATAACGCCGATATCAATAACGTTAGTGCCTGCGCATCTCATTCCTTCTATCAGGGCTTTCGAGAGCGAGGGGCTGTGCTTGCGCATATCCCTGCCCACACAAACCGCCTGAGCGTTTTCCTGCCCGCGGTCGTAGCCGCGAAGGTGCGAACGGAGGAACTGAGCAGAAGCATAGCCTATTTTCCAAGCCGCTTCTTCATCGAACTGCTCTTTGTAAATTCCGCGAATATCGTATGCCTTGAATATCTTTTCGTCTATCATAGAGAATTCTCCCGTTTCAGTTTGAAATCGATTTTGGCGTATTGTAATTTTTACTCTGCTGATTTCCAGCGAAATAATACTCAAAATATGGCAGGGACTTGAATTTGCCCGATTTTTTTAACTAATGAGGAGGCCAGATAAAATACTTCAAATCTGCATTTGAATGAACCAGATAAACCAGAAGTTCGCCCATATAACTATAACTGCCCTATAAAACTGGTGATTTGACTAATATTTATCGTCTGATACTCTTTTTTGTTTTTAGTTTTTTTTGCATAAAATTGTCTCAGCCGCTATTATAATATAAAATGAAGTTACTTATGATTTAAAAAAGAGCGTGATTATGATTAAAGAGTTTTTTTTAGCCTTCTTGCTGTTTTTTTTGGCTTTTTCGCCGAATTCTTTAGCCGGCAACAATTCAAAGAAAGGTGTAGGATTGACAAATTCCTCCGGTGAATATACAAAAAAACATTATATGCTTGGGGTCGACTGGACATGCAATTGGGATATTGCGAAAAATCCCGAACTGCCCCCTTCAATAGATTATACGCCTCAACGCTGGGGAAGGTGGTGGCCAGGGTTTGCCAATCTAGATGGTATGGGGGCTACTCACATTCTTGGCCATAACGAACCGGATGGTGAAAATCAGGCAGATATGACGGTTCAACAGTCTATAAACGACTACATAAACAATATTTTCCCCAATGCACAGCAATATGACCTTTTAGTAGGAACGCCTGCTGCGACAAACTACAATAATTCTTGGATGCAGGATTTCTATTCTCAAGCTGCCGCACAAGGATTAACCTTTGATTTTACATGTATTCACTGGTACAAAGGTCCCAATGCTGACAGCCTAATGAATGCAATAAACTACAGCTATTCTAATTACGGTCATAAAAAGGTTTGGATTACAGAATTCAATGTTGCAGACTGGTCTTATCCGAATAATTATTCGCAGGAAGAATCTTGTACTTTTATGTGCGAGGCTTTGTGGCGAATGGGACATTCCGATAAAATAGAAAGATATGCAATATTCCCGTGGAACGGTTCATCCTCAGCCTCAGAGGCTTCCCCTATAATGGTAGATGGCAAATTAAGCCCTTTAGGTAAAATTTATGCAAATTTTACTGATGCAGACCTTGAAGGACCTTGTCCTGAAGTTTGGTACAATTTCCATAATAAAGCCTTTCATAACAGAATCTCGGTAGAGTCAAATCAGGTAAACACCGCAGGTATCTATGATGATTCAGCATCCGTTGACTGGAAGTTTGTTAAGACAGATGTTGACGACCAGTTCTATATTGTAAGCAGAGAGGAAAATCTTAAGCTTCAGGATAGGGATGGCGATATAAAGCTTGTTCCATTAAACTATTATGGGGATAAAGTTAGGTGGAAAATTGTGGATATGGATAGAGGCTGGAAGCTCTTGAAAAACGTTAATTCGGGCAGCAACCTGAGATATACCCCTGACCAAGGAATGCATATGAGCAGCTATACCGGTTCTTATCTGCACTGGTTCCCGCTTCGTTCTGGTGAACCGATTGAGGAAGTTAGCTTTGAGGCCGAGAATCCCAGCTCCAAAGATTCTAATACAAATTTTGATTTTGTTTCAGATTCAAATGCGTCCGGCGGGGCATATATGGCTTATAACGGTTCATCAAAGCTCGCCAAGGAAGACCTTACATCGCCCGATGCAGAGCTTTGCTTTGCGTTTAATATAGATACCAAGGCTGATGTGGTTTTCAAGGTTGATGCAGATATGCCGGCCGGTGAAAGCGATTCGTTTTTTTACAGAATAGACAGTGGGCCTTGGGTTTCGCAGTACGGAAGAACAACCTCCGGTTTTGAGGCGTTTGATATTATTAAATTTCCCGGCCTTGAAATTGGAGACCATAAGCTTTTTATAGCTCCCAAAGAGCCCGGGGCAAAGATTGACAGGATTATATTAGGTACAACTCAGGGGAGAATCTGGAAAGGTACTAAAGCCCAAAGAACTGTTGTTTTTGAAGTTGAAAAAGGGGCAGTTCAAAGTTCATTTGATGTTTTTGAGGTTTACAATGATGCGCAGGCTTCAAATGGCAGCTATATTATGAAACAGGGAACAGGTTCTTACAGCCCTGTCCCGTCACAGCAAACTTCCGCTAAGTTTGTTTTCAGCTTTAACCTCAGCAATGCCTCTGATGTATCCCTTGAAGCGAGGGTGAATTTCCCTGGAGACTCCGATGATTCTTTCTATTACAATATAGATGGCGGGCCATGGCTTGACCAAAATAACAACAATTATCACGAATGGATGAATTTGAAAGTTCATACGTTTGCCGATTTATCTGCTGGAACTCACGAACTTGGTTTTTATCCCCGAGAAGATGGGGCAGCTATAGACAGGATTATGCTCACTGCATCAGAAGGAGAAATCAGTTCTGTTATGCCAGGGCGTGGGTTAGGTAAAAACGGCTTTATTGGGTTTTCTGATTATGCAACTTTCAGCTCTAATTGGTTCGACAGCGGGTGTGCAGTTTTTGATTGGTGCAGCGGGTGCGATTTTGATATGAATGGCGATGTGCAGTTTTCAGACTTATCCGTTTTTGCTGATTTATGGCTTGAACCTGTTCCGGTTCACAAGCTGACCTTTGATGCCGGCTTTTACGACAGCGGAAGAAATGATGCTGACATTTTCTCGTTTGGTCAGGTTTCTCAACATTCAGAAGCCAAAGTATGCAGGTCTTTATATTTCTATGGTAACGGCATTGTGAAACTGAATAACTCCAAAGGAATTCTTGGCACGACACCAAGGACGTGTGCTATGTGGATCAAGCCTTTTGGGAGGGATATGCAGATTTTGTCTTGGGGCTCTAAGGCACAGGGTGAAAAGTGGGTTGTCAGGGTTAATGATTCGGGCAATCTGACAATTGGTGCTGGCGGCGGATATAAATACGGAACTTACAATTTGGTTGACGGCAAGTGGCACCATATTGCAATTGTTCTTCCCAAGCTCGAAAACCCGCAGGTCAGCGATGTTGTGTTTTATGTTGATGGTCAGAGAGACCAAGAGTCGAGAATATCTGAGGTTTCGATTAACACTTCTGATGGTATAGATGTAACAATTGGGGGGTATCCTGAGTCTCCGTTTTTTTATGAAGGTTTGATTGATGAACTTAGAATATACGATACTGCTCTTTCTGAGGATTTGATTCAAGCGTTAGCTGAAGATAACTGAGTTTTATTGAAAAGCGTAACCGCAAATTTAATTTCTTATATCATTCAATATGATATTTTATCCAGTTGTTCGTTATAAAGGGCAGCTGGATATTCTATCTTTTTGGTCATTTCGTATTTGTTATAAATCTTCGCCCTTTTAGTGTTTACTGTACAGGTTTAATAAGTTTTTGTAAAATACTGCTATATATATTAGCCTACTTTGGAGATTTTTTGCTATGACCAACAAAAATAACCGCTCGGGAGTGTTCGAGGCTTCTGTTGCCGGCAGCGAGCATTTTGGTGAAAAGATATGCAGGCTCAAATTTGTCCTCAGCGGTGAGGGCGCAGATGCATTCAAGCTTGCCTCGCCCGGGGAGTTTGCTCAGTTTCAGGTTGAGGGGCTGGCTCTGCCTTCCAATCTGCCTGAAGGGCTTGAGGACAGGGCATTCCGCCAGCCGATACTCAGAAGGCCTTTCAGTTTTCTGGATATCTATCCGTACGGTGAGGATATGATTGTAGAAATAATGTGCGATATTATCGGCACAGGCACCGCTCGTCTCAGCGGGCTCCGAGCCGGCGATAAGGTGAGCATTCTCGGCCCGCTTGGCAGGGGCTTTGCAAAGCCTGAAAAGGGCAAAAAGGTTATCGGCATAGCGGGCGGGATAGGCATACCGCCTGTGGAGCATTTTTTGCGTCAGTTGTGCAGGGATAATCCCAAGCAGGAATGCTTTGCCTTTGCAGGGGCGAGGTCAAGGGCAGATATGCCCATAGCAAGCGTGCAGCAGGGCAAAAATCCTGAAAACCAAGAATACAGTTTCTGCAAGCATTTTGCCGCTGCCACTGATGACGGGTCTTTCGGCGATAAAGGGCTTGTAACCGAGGTTTTCGAGAGCTGGTTTGCCGGTGCAGGGCTTTCCCCGGCCGATTGCGAGATTGCAGCCTGCGGACCTGAGCCTATGCTTCGGGCAATAGCTCAAACGGCACATAAGCTCGGGATCAGGGCTCAGGTGAGTCTTGAGAAGATGATGGCCTGCGGGATCGGAGTATGCCAGAGCTGCATTGTGCCGGTTAAATCACAGCTTGGCAGAGAGCAGAACAAGCTTTGCTGCAAAGACGGGCCTGTCTTTGACAGCCGCGAGGTGTTTGCAGAATAAACAACTTAGAAATGGGTGATATATGTCGATAGTGAATGAAAAAATTGAATTTGCAGGGCTGAATCTGAAAAATCCGGTGTTTACCGCTTCAGGAACCTGCGGATATATAGACGAGCTTGATGATTATCTCGATGTCAATCAGCTTGGCGGCTGGATAACAAAAAGCATTACGCTCAAGCCCCGCTTGGGGAATCCCGCTCCGCGTGTTGTAGAAACTAACGGCGGAATGCTCAATGCGATAGGGCTTGCCAATATCGGGCTGGAGGAATTTATTGCCGAGAAGCTCCCGATTATAAGGCAGAAGAATACTGCTGTTTTTGTTAATCTCGCCGGCCAGAAAATTGATGAGTATGTGGAGGTGGCATCAAGGCTTTCCGGGCAAGATGGCATATCGGGATTTGAGCTCAATATAAGCTGCCCGAATGTAAAACAGGGCGGTATATCCTTCGGCACAGACCCAGCCCAGATAAAAAAGATTACAAGTGAGGTTAAACCGGCCTGCGGAGGCAAGCCGCTTATGGTAAAGCTAACCCCGTCTGTAACTGATATCAGCAAAACAGCAGAGGCTGCCGTGCTTGGCGGGGCGGATGCCTTGAGCCTTGTAAACACGTTCACGGCAATGGTTATTGATGTTCACACCAGAACCCCCGTTCTGGCAAATCGTACCGGCGGGCTTTCCGGACCGGCGATAAAGCCTATGGCTGTTTATCTTGTAAGCAGGGTTTATCAGGATGTGGCTAAGGATGCGGGCATTCCGATTATGGGGCTCGGGGGGATAAGAAACGGTTTGGATGCCGCTGAATTTATGATTGCCGGCGCATCGACGGTGTGCATAGGAACAGCAACTTTCGCAAGACCTGACGCTGCTGTTAAAGTTTCAGATGGATTAAGGCGGTTTTGCGAATCTGAGGGAATAAAAAAAATAAGCGAGCTTACCGGCTCACTTAATTGATATCTGATAACGAGATTTCGCTTCGTTAGATTTTTAAATTTCTTTAAAAAGAGCGAGCGGCGCCAGGAGGGAAGCGCCGCTCTGTGTGTTGTAAGTTATTGGTTGGAGTTGTTGTTAGTGTACTGTCTGGTTGCGTTGGTTGTAGCGTTTATTGGATATTAAATAGTTGTTGTTATTACCATTTCTACTGTTTAATTTTTATTTTGTTCGAGCAAAGTTAAGATTTTTTAATCTTTTTCACATTTGCTTCCGCATTTACCTTTACTCTCTTCGCCGCAGGATTGTTCGACTTTTTCGCATTTCTGCTTATTTTTATTGCATCCGTTTTCTGAACAGCTGCATTCGCCGCAGGATAGTGAAGCCTCTTGCGAGACTGAGCTTGCCGGCATTGTTTCTGAGCCTGCAAGTACGGGCAACGTGAGAGCTGATGCAGCCAGTAAGGCCGCTACTGCCATCGCTGTAAAGTATTTAGTTTTCATAATTGAGCCCTTTCAGTAATAGTTAATTTCTTTTTCCAAAGAATTTTACTTTCGCCTTTAAGGCTTGTTCGCAGAAAAGAGCTTAATTTCTTAAAAAAATGAAAACTGTTTAATATTTAATTAATAAAGAGCTAATAAACGGAGAGAGGGCAAACTTATTAATTGCTGATTTCTCCCACTAAGAAGAATTATATTTGACTGTTATGAAAATACAACAAAAAAATTAAAAATTTCAAAATTTTTTCACTCCACGGCCTTAAAAGTAACTTAGATTTTAATTTGAAGCGCAACGCTTCGCTAATTTAATCAGCCCGCGTGGCGGGCTGGAGTTTATCGCTTTTAGCTGCCTGGATAGATAAAGAATAAGGGCGGCGGTTAAGCCGCCTCTATCCAGTATAGATTGTTGCGGTGCTCGGGTAGCTCTCCAGCATTGCCCTATCCCCTGCAACAAGATAATCTATTATAGCGATGGCGATTGCTTTTAAAAAGTAAAAAAAGAGCACCCATTACGGTTGTTTTCGATAGAATGTTTTTTTGACGAAAAATACTCTATTTAAGGAACCGCAATGGGCTATAGACATCTTAACATTAATGAGCGAGAAAGCATTCTAAAAATGCGATCTGAAGGAAAAAATTTACTGGAAATCGCCATATATCTCGGCAGGAGCAAGGGCACTATCAGCCGTGAGTTGAATCGAAACATGTCCTCAACCCATGATTATAAGCCCCACCTGGCCCAGCGATATTACAGCAAACGCAGGGCCGCATCCAAGCAGCCATATCGGCTTGAACAGAATGGCCGTCTTCGTCGTCGAGTATGCAGTAAACTCGAGCAATATCACTCGCCTGAACAGATAGCAGGCCGTCTTGAAATCGACTATCCAGATAATGCCCAAATGCGTGTAAGCCCTTTGACCATATATAGTTGGGTTAAACGAGACAAGGTTGACGGCGGTGTTTTTTACAAGTTTTTGCGTCAAGGCCGTCGCAAACGACGAAAGAAGCACGGCAGTAATGACAAGCGTGGCCGGATACCGAACAAACGTTCGATCAGTGAGCGTCCGGAGGTTGTTGACAAGCGTAATCGCTTCGGCGATTGGGAGGGTGACAGCGTCAGCGGTAAAGGACACGGTTCATTTATTGCGACACTTGTCGAGCGTGCAAGCCGCTATCTGCTCTCTGGCAGGATGAAAGATAAGAGTGCCCAGAGCATGAATGAAACCACCCGAAGGTTGTTCAGGAAGATACCAAAGTCCAAGCGTCAAACGATGACAGTTGACAATGGCAAGGAGTTTGCCCAGTTTAAAGAGATGGAAAAAACAGTCGGCCTATGCTGCTACTTTGCTGATCCATACAGTTCTTATCAGCGTGGAACTAATGAAAACACAAACGGCCTGCTTCGTCAGTTCTTCCCTAAGGGAACTGATTTTAAGAAAGTTAGTGATAAGGAACTTGACAAAGTTGTCGCCTTAATCAATAATCGACCAAGGAAATGTTTAAAATATCGGACACCAAATGAAGTGCTCTGGAGCGATGAAAAAAGTTGCGCTTCAGATTAAAATTTTGATAATCAAACAATATTTCAGTTTTCCGAATTGTTTATTCTTTCAGGCAGATGTCCTGCAAGCAGCATCCCAGCAGGACGAAGGGTTTCAAACTGCATTAGTATGATCCTTATTATTGCAGTAATCGGTGCTGCCAGGAACATCCCGGGAACCCCCCATAGCAGACCCCAGAATGTAAGGCTGAAAAGCACGGTAACAGGGTGCAGATTCAGGCCTTTTCCGAGTATTCGGGGCTCTATCACGTTTCCAATCGTAAATTCCACTACCGCAGGAGAAGCAATTACCGCAGCAGCCATCCAAGGGTTGCTGAATTGAGCCAAAACCACAGGCACAGGCAGTATGCTCGCAATAATTGAACCCAAAGAAGGAATATAATTGAGCAGGAATGCCAGTGTGCCGAAAACAACTGCAAGCTTCAGATTAAATGCGCTGAGTATTGCCCATACAAGAATTCCGGTAAGAATAGACATTATCGTCTTTATTATGAGGTATTTTCGCACCTGATGATCGATTTCTGCGTAGATGCCCTTCTGGATAACGTACGGATTACGCCCTATCAGCAGGAACATTACAAATATCGATACGAGTGTGAATTTGGAAAGAAAGCTCATAATAGTCCCGAAAGTCCCTGAAACGATCCTCGGGATATAGCTTCGTATCTGGGATGTGAGCTGGGCACGGTCGAGCTCGATGCCGAAAAGATCGCTCTTCCAGAGATATTTTTCAATAAAGCCAACGTATGTATCGGTATAGCTGTTGGCAGTTCTCAGAAGGATGCTTATGGTATTCACAAGCAGCACGCAGATAACCGCAAGAATTATGATAACTAAGAGCATCGAAGTGGCTATGGCGATTTTACGGGATACGTTGAGTTTGATCACCTGATAGTCCAGTATCGGAGAGACAAGCTGCACTATAAACACCGCAAAAGTGAACGGTATCATAATGGAGCTGGAATATTGAAGCACAAATCCTATCGCTACTGAAGCAAGTATCAGAAGCGAGGCAGTAACTAAATAACTCTGCTCTTTGTTTAGTTCCTCCATAGGAATATCCTTATAGCTATTTGGGGCTGAAAGTCAACCTTGGGCAAATTGGAATTTTATATTTTCGCTGTTTTAATTCTGAATGACACTGCAGTTTCATATTTTGTAAGTCCCTGCCGTCGATTATCTTATGCCGCAGAAAATTCTTGTTTTTTCTGTCAAACTTAAACGGTTATTTCTGCTGGAATTGTTTTTATGCATATAGACTGTATAATTAAGGTTTGGTAAACAAATCGAATTTTTGACAATAACTTTATTTTAAGGTCATTTAATGTCGCTTCCTAAGATAGCAATAGTCGGAAGGCCGAATGTGGGCAAAAGCTCTCTTTTGAATTCTCTTGCAGGTTCTATGATAAGCATCGTAGAGGCCACCCCGGGAGTAACAAGAGACAGAATAAGCATTCTCCTTGAATACGAAGACATATACTTTGAGCTTGTTGATACCGGCGGATACGGGATATTCGATAATCGCGAGCTAAGCAGTGATATAAATTCCCAGATTGACCGCGCTGTGAAAGAGGCGGATCTTGTGGTGTTTCTCGTTGATATCAGAGAAGGGCTCACGCCTCTCGACGAGCAGATAGCAAGGCTGCTCAGGAAAAACGGTTCGAATGTGCTTCTTGCAGCAAACAAAGCCGATGATGCGGGTATGTTCTCAAGGGCTGTGGAGTTTATGAGTCTCGGTTTCGGCGAGGCTGTTTGCGTATCTGCTGCTAACAATCTCAATAAATCGTTCCTGCTTGAGAAGATCACTGAGAAGGTTGGTGATATTTCCTCCGAGAAGCCCAAGGATGCTTTTATGAAGATTGCCGTTGTCGGCAAGAGGAATGCGGGCAAATCGAGCTTTGTTAATGCGGTTCTAGGGGAGGAGCGGATGATTGTAAGTGAGGTTGAAGGGACAACCCGAGATGCAGTTGACGTTCGCTTCATCAAGGACGGCTATCCAGTAACGCTCATAGATACAGCTGGAGTGCGAAAGAAGGGGAAAATGTCCGACAGCATCGAATACTACAGCTACACCCGTGCGGAGAAATCTATCAGGCGGGCGGATGTAGTGCTGTTTATGATTGATGCGGTATTGCCGTCCTCGCAGGTGGATAAGAAGCTTGCAAGGATGATAACAGATTATTTGAAGCCCTGCATTTTCGTAATAAACAAATGGGACAAGGTTCTTGAAGAGGGCTACGACGCCGAGCCGGAAGACTTTTCCGATTACCTCACTGAAACCTTCCCGGGCCTCAGGCACGCCCCGATTGCCTTTACAACTGCTACCGAAGGCAGAAATATCTCCAGCACCCTCGATCTCGCTAAAGAGCTCTACAAGCAGAGCACTATGTGTCTGCCTACCAGCAAGTTGAATGAGGCTATGGAAGTTATCAGGGCACAAAGAACCGGCAAAAGCGATAAGGGCGTTTTTCCTAAGATATACTATGCAACGCAGGTGTCAGTGCAGCCTGTTTCTCTGCTGATTTTCGTAAACCGCCCGGACCTTTTCGACGAAAACTACAAGAGATTTATGCTTAACCGCCTCAGAGACCTCCTGCCGGTGAGCGAGGTGCCGATAAAGCTGATGTTCAGACAGCACCATTCTGATAGAAGACAGCCGGGGAAGGAAAGTAGAGTTCAAGGCAGGAAAAGGTGATTTGAAATGAAGATACCGTATTTCAGACGATACCTTACAAATATCAGCACACGCACAGCAAAGCACCTGTTTACAGATGTGATTGTAGTGGGCAGCGGGATCTCGGGGCTAAGGGCGGCTCTGGAGGCAGCAAAGACCTGTAATGTTACCGTTGTATCCAAGCGATCGCTCACCAAAAGCAACACTTGGGCGGCGCAAGGCGGAATAGCGGCTGTTATGAAAGAGGGAGACAGCCCGGAAAAGCATACCAAAGACACCCTTGATGCCGGCTGCGGTCTCTGCAGAGATGAGTCTGTGCAGAAAGTTGTATCAGAAACACCGAAGCTGATCGAAGAGCTCCACCAATGGGGCACAGAATTCGACCTGAATGATTCGGGCGAAATCGCTGCCACCCTCGAAGCCGGCCACAGCGCAAGCAGAGTAGCGCATGCTTTTGGAGACTCAACAGGAAAAGCTATCTCTCAGACGCTGCTGAAAAAGTCTGCAGACCATCCGCGTATAACTTTGATGGAGAATTTCTTCACGATCGATATCGTTACAGGCGAAAACGGCAAATGCTCGGGGATATACGGGCTCAACAGCAGAAACGATTTAGAGCTTATATGGGCGAATTCGGTAATCCTCGCAACAGGCGGGGCAGGCCGGCTGTACCGCGAAACAACAAATCCCTCCGTTGCCACGAGCGACGGTCTCGCTATGGCGTTCCGTGCGGGGGCGGAGCTTGCGGATATGGAGTTTATACAGTTCCATCCGACCACGCTTTACGTTGCAGGAGCAACAAGGGCTTTGGTGTCTGAGGCGCTCCGCGGCGAGGGGGGAGTGCTGGTTGATTCGAACAATTACCGCTTTATGTTCGATTACGATAAACGCGCCGAGCTTGCACCGCGTGATATCGTTAGCAGGTCTATAATAAATCAGATACGAATAACCAACACTACCCACGTGTTCCTTGATGTAAGGCATTTTGAAAAGGGCTTTTTCCATCGCCGCTTTCCGTACATTTTCAGCTTTCTCAAAGAATTCGATATCGACCCCGAGAAAGACTTAATCCCCGTGCGTCCGAGCGCTCATTATATGATAGGCGGAATCAAGACAGACCAAAACGCCGCTGCCGGCATCCCCGGGCTGTACGCCTGCGGTGAATGCGCAGCTACAGGACTTCACGGGGCTAACAGGCTCGCAAGCAACTCACTCGCTGAAGGGCTCGTTTTCGGAAGAGCGGCTGGAGAAAATGCCGCAATAGGACTGCACGAAAACGGCTCGGAGAATGAATTCCGAAGAATCAAGTATGACATCGAAGTTTCAGACCGCAGTATGCTCGACACCGCAGATATCCGCAATTCTCTTCGTGCACTTATGTGGAGGAATTTAGGTATTTCAAGAAAAGACCAAACGCTCCGCGAAACGATAGAGATAATCCAGTTTTGGCAGAGATACGTTATGGATAAGGTCTTCGATGCCGCAGAGGGCTGGGAATGCCAGAATATGCTCACAACAGCACTGCTTATGGCCAATTCAGCTCTTGAGAGGAAAGAGAGCAGGGGTGTGCATTTTAGGGAGGATTTTCCGGAACCGTCCGAAAAATTTGAAAAACATATTTCGGTTTCCTCAGATAATTTGTTATAATCAAACTTTAAATAAACTGATTTTTTAGTAAGGGAGTTGATTATGAAAATTAAAGTATGTGTCATTGCAGTTTTAGGGCTCTTTGCCTCTGCCTTTCTCTCCGGCTGCGGAGTAGTTTCAATTAACAGTATGGTCGGTGCAGTCTCGCAGGTAACAGATGAGAATATCGAAGGGCGGTGGGTTAGTGAAGGCGGCGATTTTCAAGCTGAGATCAAACGCTCCAATGAAATTGATGCAAAAGTTGATGACAGCAATTTAGGGGCAAAATTCCTCAAGCCTGATGCCAAGGACTACCAGCTAAAGATTGTGCAGAAAGAGGGGGAAACGGAGGCAGAAAGCAAAACAGGATTTTTCAATCTAAAGCTTTTAAAGGCTGAAGATATGCTTTTTGCTGAGCTGCTTGCAAAGACCAAAGAGCTGAAACTGAACGATGAAGATATCAGCGTGTTCTATTTCAATCAGCTTCTTCCGATGTATAATACTTTGCTTGTAAAGGATATAGATTCTGAAAAAATCGAGCTTGGCTTTCTGGAGTATCAAAGTCTCGAGAAGTTTCTCAAAGAAATGAAAACGCCTTACACAGTAAAAGAAAGCTCTCCCCAATACATATTTCTCACTGGAAGCTCTGAAGAGCTGAGGGATTTCTACGTGAAAGCGGCAGAAAAGAAAGACTTATGGAAATCTATTACTCTGAAAAAAGAGAGCTTAAAAACCGCCTGCTACGACCCCAGAGCGGTTGCAATAGCCTATGCTAATTCTGAGATGTTCGATAATTATCTCAAGGGCAGACGCCGGCAATATGAAAAGGCTGATGCTTCGGGAAATACAAAAGCAGCTGATGCAATAGACAAAAAAATGACTGAGCTTCAGGAAAAATTCCACAAAATGGCTTTCAGCGGCGAATCAGCAGATATGATTCTTGAAAAGGTTAGCGGAAAGGTTGATAACATCCTTCAGGAATCTGGAACTCATAAGCTCGTAAATAAATGGAATCCCAGTATTGACACCTCCAATATGGAGGATCTTACTGTTCAGTTGTCAGCAATTTTCAACCCATCCAATAAAACTCTCAAAATGATTGAACAGGGAACAAAGAACCCGCCTATAAAGTAAGTACAAGTCTTAAATGAGCAGGCCGGCCGATCGCCGGCTGAGATATGCCGGAGGAAAGTCCGGGCAGGAAAGGGCACGGAGGTGGCTAACGGCCACCCGGAGCGATCCGAGGGAAAGTGCAGCAGAAAACATACAGCCTGTGGCCATTGTGCCTCAGGTAATGGTGAAATGGTGCGGTAAGAGCGCACCGCGGAAGCGGCGACGTTTCCGGCAAGGCAAACCCCTCCGCCTGCAAGACCAAGTATGCCGGTGCCGGCCCGGCAGATACCGGCGGGTAGGCTGCTTGCAGAAATGCAGAGCTGAATGGCAACATTCAGTCCAGTTAAATGATCGGCTCCGCACTTGCGGAACAGAACCCGGCTTAAAGGCCTGCTCATTTTTTTATTTTTTTGTGTAAAATTTCCTGCCTCAATAAATATATACATAGAAGTATTATGCTTATTTTTAGGAATATATATGAAAAGACGTGATTTTTTGAAGTCAGCGGGCTGTTTTCTTGCTGCTGGCTCAGCTGGCTTTGCTTCCGAAAGCAAAAAACCAAATATAGTTTTTATCCTCGCAGACGACCTTGGATATGGGGATGTTGGATTTAACGGACAGACTAAAATCAAAACGCCGAATATAGATTCTATTGCAGAAGAGGGAGCGGTTTTTACAAATCATTATTCCGGTTCCACAGTCTGCGGGCCTTCTCGCTGCTGCCTTATGACAGGCAGGCACACTGGGCATGCTTCGGTTCGCGGGAATCCCCGCTGGACAGCGGACGGCAAGCCTGTTGACATACCCAAATCAGAGCCCACAGTTGCTGACGAGCTAAAAAGAGCAGGCTATAAAACCTGCGCAATAGGCAAATGGGGGCTTGCTGAAAATCTCGGCGATGCTATGCCCACGAAAAAGGGCTTCGATGAATTCTACGGTTTTATGAGGCACGGCCCCGCACATCATTACTATCCAGAAAAGATATGGCGCAATGAACATCAGGTGTCCCTTCCGAATAAGCCTAAGGAGAAAGAAGGGCTGTATGTACACGATTTATTCACTCAAGAGGCCTTCAAATATATAAGCAGGCAGGACAAAAACAATCCGTTCTTCCTTTATCTTGCATATACGATACCGCATTACGAGCTTACAGTTCCAGAAGATTCCAAAGAGCCTTATCAGAAGCTCGGCTGGAAAAAACGCCCTATGAAACAGGGGCATTATTACCACGACAAAGAAGGCAATACCACTTACGCAGGTATGGTTTCGAGGATGGACAGGGATATTGGCTCACTTATGGAGCTTCTCAAGAAAAGGGGACTTTATAAAAATACGCTCGTTATTTTCACCAGCGATAACGGTCATCACTACGACAAGGGCTTTTTCGACAGTAATGGAGTGTTTCGAGGCAAAAAACGAGACCTCTACGAAGGCGGTATTCATATCCCGTTTGCTGCCCGCTGGCCGGAAATGATAAGGCCGGGAACAAAGTCTTCGCATATCTCCGCATTTTGGGACTTTCTCCCAACTGCCTGCGATATTGCCGGAATTGAGCCGAAAGCCAAAACCGACGGGATCTCATATTTTCAGGCTCTAAAGGGCAATACAAGAGGCCAAATTCCCCACAAATGCCTGTACTGGGAATTTAATGAATGGCAGGGGCCTGTTCAGGCGGTGCGCAAGGGCAAATGGAAGGCCGTTCGGTATAAGGGCAAACCCCTCGAGCTATACGATTTAACCAAAGACACGGGGGAGAATAATGATATTTCCGCTGATTATCCTGACCAAGCCAAGCAAATGGCTAAGCTTATGGAATCCTCCCGCACAGAAGATTCGAACTTTCCGTTTAAAAATCTCAGAAAATAAAAAGTTAAAATATAGGTTTATTCAATGAAAAGATTAACGTTTTTGGTATTTATGCTCTGTCTTTCTGTATTTGCAAGGCAGAGGGAGAGCTTCGATTTCGACTGGAAATTTTCTCGCGGAGATTTCCCCGGCGCAGAAAAGAAAAACTTTGATGACTCAGACTGGCAATTTGTTAACATCCCTCATGACTGGAGCATTGAAGGCGAGTATGACAAGGCTGCCCCTTCAGGCCCGAGATGCGGCTATCTGCCCACGGGCATAGGCTGGTACAGAAAAGAGCTTGAAATCCCGTCTCGCTGGGAAGGCAAAGACGTTCGTATAGATTTCGACGGCGTATTCCGCAAGTCCACAGTTTACGTTGACGGCAAAAAGCTCGGCCATCGTCCGTACGGCTGGATCTCTTTCTCGTATAATATTACCCCGCATATTCAGGGCAAAGAGAAGGTGCTGATAGCCGTGCGCGTTGATAATACAAAACAGCCTGCCGCAAGATGGTACACCGGCTCTGGCATCTACGCCCATACTTGGCTCACTGCAACCGAGAAGGTGAAGGTTGCGCAGTGGGGCGTGCAGATTATCTCTGAGCTTGAAGGAGATTCTGCACGTGTTGATGCAGGAATTAAAATCCGCAATACAGCGAATTCTGCTGAGAAGATTAGGTGCAAAGCCCAGATAAAAGCCCCTTCAGGCAAAAGCGTTGCCGAAAGTGAATCTGAACCGTTTCTTGTGCCCGCAAATGGCGAATTCAAGTATTCCCCGGCCTTTGATGTTAAATCTCCCCGGCTCTGGTCTCCTGAGTCTCCTTCAATATACACCATAAAAATAGAGCTTTTAAGCGGGGAAGAAGTTTTAGATACATACACCGAAAATTTCGGCATACGAACCACCCGCTGGGATGGAGAAAAAGGATTCTTCCTGAACGGAAAGAATATGAAGATTCGCGGGATGTGTATGCATATTGATGCAGGCCCGCTCGGGGCAGCTGTTCCCGATAAGATTCTCGAGCAGAGGCTGAGAATGGTTAAGGATATGGGCTGCAATTCGGTTCGAACTTCTCATTACCCAAGACCGCCGGTTTTCTATGATATATGCGACAGAATAGGCCTTATGGTGATGGATGAGATATTCGACGGCTGGAAGCAGAAGGCTGCTCAGGACTATGGAGCCCTCGATTTCGACCGCTGGTGGAAAACAGACCTAACCGACTGGCTCCGGCGGGACAGAAACCACCCCAGCATAATTATATGGAGCCTCGGAAATGAAACCCACGGCAATGAGATTGCCGAGAAGATGGTGCGGATCTGCCATCAGCTCGACCCAACACGCAAGGTTACAAGCGGAAGCTCAAGCTCCAAAATGATGGAGGTTTTCGGCGAGAACGGAAGAACCGAGGCCGTGAGCTACAAAAACCCATCGGATAAGCCGTTTATCGGCACAGAATGCGTTCATACTTGGCACGTACGAGGGAGCTACAGAACCCAGACTTGGTATCGAGACGGGTTCAAAAAGGGCAGGACCCTCGAAATTCCCGATCTAACCGAAAAGGAAATTTTCCATTACGACTGGACAGACTCCCACTCATACAAACGCTGCTTTAATTCATCCTACGATAACAGCACTGTGCGGGATAATGTGCGTCATTTTGAGTTGAAAACGCAGAAAAGCGACTGGCTAAGCGGCTCGTACCGCTGGACAGCTTTCGATTATATCGGCGAGGCGGGTTATATCTCCGGCGGCTGGCCGTTCAAACTCTTCAACAGCGGCGTTATAGATATGGCAAACTTTCCCAAAGATGCATACTACCTATACCAAAGTCTCTGGACGGACGGTTCTGAAGACCCTATGGTGCATATCCTCCCTCACTGGACACATCCAACAATGCCTAAAGGCACGGAAATTCCAGTTCACGTTTATTCAAACTGCGATGAAGTAAAGCTGTATTGCAATGGAAAGAATCTCGGCTCGCAGAAGCTCGATATCAGCCGCTGGGATAAAATGAACGGTGAGTGGCTCGTGCCATGGGAGCCCGGAAAGATTAAGGCAGAAGGATATATTAACGGCCAGCTTGTTTGCTCCGAGACGGTTCAAACGGCCTCAGCTCCTGCCCGAATCGAGCTGGAAACGGATAATTCCTCGCTGGAGGCCGGCCGAAAAGATTATGCTCAGGCTGCTGTAAGCATTACCGATGAAAACGGCAATTTCTACCCATACGGGGAAAACCGAATTTACTTCAAGCTATTCGGGGCGGGCAAAATTAAGGCAACAGGCAGCGGGAGCCCCATAGACACAGAAACCCACAATAAGCCAGACAGAAAGGCGTTTATGGGGCTTGCAAAGGCCTACGTTCGAAGCGGAAAGGAAAGCGGGGATGCCCTTCTGCTCGCTGCATCAATCCTCGGCGAGAAAAGGCAGATTACCTCGAATAAGGCTGCGATTGATGTCGCCCAGATTACCCTGAGCGGAGCGCCTGAAAGGCTGGATACGAAGGTAAAATATGCAGTTGGCGAGAATGCGGGGATAAGCGATGCCAAGCAGTATTATGCACCTTTCAGCGTTCCGGAAGAATGCGTTGTAAAGGCGTGGATATACGCAGACGGCGAGCTCGTTCTCGAGTGCGAGGAAAGTTTTGGCGATGAAGGGCTTGTATGGCAGCAGGCTAAGCTCGAGGAAAATGGCGTTTACTACGAGGCCGAATCGTCCGATTTTGATGGAGCAAAATTTTCCAAGGCCGGCAGAGGGTACACAGGGACTGGATATCTCGATTTCGATGGCAGTGAAGGTTCGATTGAATGGTCTGTAACCACAGACGGCGGCGGGGAGGCAGTTTGGCTTGTATTCCATTATGCCGGCAATGATCCCGAGAGCCAGAGGGATATGGAGCTGATTTTCAACAGCCAAAGCCCCGAGAAGCTAAGCTTCAAAAGCACTTCAAACTGGCAGAAAGACTGGCAGACCATTAAAGTGAAGAGAAAGCTAAACCTTGGTTCAAATATTATTAAGCTGAAAACCGACGGCCAAAGCGGGATGAACATAGACAAGCTTGAAGTGAGAACGATTCGCTAATACCTTACGCAGCAGACAGCGGATATCGGTTCATTGACTAATCTGCATTGAAATTGTGAAAAGATTCTCAGAATCTGCCAGCTTGATTCTCCGTTAGCCCAAATTGCCACTTTAGGAGGGGCAATTATACTCCCTTCAGGAAAAAAGGGGGCTGCTGCCGATTATTTGTTAACCCTGATTTCTCACTTAGGGGGTTAAAAGTGCGTTTTTGCCCCCGTCAGAGGGGTTGGTCTGTCACCAAAGATGTGTTATTTTTTCAGTTGGCCGCTGTATATTTTCGGAGGTTTTTGCGGCGGCATTTCTGTCTTCTTTTTTTGCAGCAGCATCTTGTGTCCGTCTTCAGGTTCGGTATATCTCTGCATAAGCACAGTTCTGCCGTCTTGCGTTTTTGAGAACACCTCCAATATCTGAGACCGAGAGATTCTCTGTAATGTTGCTGAACAGTCATCCCGCAGGAGGCGGGAAATGCTGGAAAACATCATCAAAGGATACATCTAAATTGCATTTTTCGGGATAGAAAGGGACATATCTGCGCATTTTTCCCGACTCAGCAAATAATTCAGGGATATGGGTTAGATTTATGATTAAGGCAGTTTCAAAGTATCGCACTTGGGGTTCGATCCCGAAGCTTTTCTTTGCGGAAAATGGTTTAATTTATACGCTAATTGGCCTTGTTATGAATCTGTGATTGGGGTATAGTGGTCAGCATGTCAAAGATGTGCAATTCGTTTTGAAAGCAATAATACTGAAATTGATTTTTACTATGGGAGCAGATATGAAGAAGGTAATGTTTGTTATTTTTTTTACAGCATTTTCGTTAACGTCATTCGTTTACGCCGAGAGTTATGAGTATCCTTTTAAGAATCCTGAGCTGAAAGTTGAAGACAGGATAGATGACCTGCTCTCTCGTCTCACAGTAGAAGAAAAAGCATGGCAGTTGGTTATGAATACCAGAGGTGTTGAGAGGCTCGAAATACCGAGTTTTCATTGGTGGAACGAATGCCTTCACGGTGTTGCCCGTGCTGGTAAGGCAACGGTCTTCCCGCAGGCAATAGCTCTTGCTTCTACATGGAATACAGACCTGATGAACGAAATAGCATCGGCGATATCTGATGAGGCAAGGGGCAAATATAATTCCGACCCCGCCAAAAACACTCAGTACAGAGGCTTGACTATGTGGAGCCCTACTATCAATATCGCCCGAGACCCGAGATGGGGCAGAACCGAAGAGACCTACGGCGAAGACCCTTATCTCACAGGCTGTATGGGCTATTCATTTATCACCGGTCTGCAAGGTGAGCATCCAAAATATCTGAAGGTTGCAGCCACTCCCAAGCACTTTGTAGCTAACAATATAGAGGCAAAGCGGCATTCAACGCGTCCGTTTATCAGCGAAAGGGCTCTGCGGGAATATTACCTGCCGGCTTTCGAGAAGGCTATTACCGAGGCAAAAGCCGAATCTATAATGAGCGCTTATAACGGCATCAACAACATCCCCTGCAGCACAAACAAATGGCTCCTTGAAGGACTGCTTCGTTATCAGTGGGGTTTCGATGGAAGCGTGGTTACCGATGTGGGTGTTCCAGGCGATCTGGTGCAGTCTCACAGGATTTACGGCACTCCGCCGGAAACGGTTGAACCTATGATTGAGGCCGGGGTGAACGTAATTGATGATTTCCGTCCGGACTTCCCGAAATACATTATTGAGGCTTATGAAAAGGGGATGGTAAATGATTCACAGCTCGATAAGGCCTTATATCCCAACCTGAGGACACTGTTTAGGCTTGGATTCTTTGACCCGCCTGAAGCCGTTCCGTTTTCCAAAATTTCCAAGTCTGTTGTAGGCTGCGATAAGCACATCTCTCTTGCCAGACAGGCAGCAAGAGAGTCTATCGTTCTGCTGAAAAATGACAAAATTAATGGCAAGCCGCTTCTGCCGGTAGAAAGAAGCAGGGTTAAGAGCTTAGCGGTTCTCGGAACTCATGCAACAGAGAATTATGTCGGCGGGTATTCAGGAACACCTGTTGGCGGTGATGTGTCGGTTTTGGAAGGATTGAAAAACGGTTCTGGGCAATCAATAAAGGTCAAGCATGTTAGGTCTTCCATCGCTATGGACGATATGAAGTCTATTATTCCAACTTCAAACTACAGGCCTCCAACAGAAGAAGAGGGAGAGCATGGATTAAGGGCTGAGTATTACCCAACTCCGAATTTCCAAGGCGACCCCTTTACCAGAACAGTGAGAACTGTCGATTTCGACTGGGGCAGCTCCTCTCCTGATCCAATGATACCTTATGACAATTTCTCCGCTGTTTACACGGGCAAGCTCATTCCTAATCAGACAGGCGTTCATACCTTCCTCACTGAGAACATTGATGACGGGGTGAGGCTTTACATCGATGGTAAGCTTGTCTTAGACAGATGGCAATTCCAGATTGGTGTTGTTAAATCCAAAGTGCGGCTCGAAGCCGGCGAAGAATACGATTTGAAGCTCGAATACCGTGAAGATGGCGGCGGAGCTCAGGTGCATCTTTATTGGCGAGAGCCGGATGTCGATCCCGCTGATATTCTGAACAATGAGCTCCAACTCGCTGAAAAGAGCGACCTTGTCGTTGTAGCTTTAGGGCTGGACCAGAGATACGAATTTGAGGGCAGGGACAAAAACACACTTACCTTCCCTCCAGAGCAGCTCGATTTTCTCAAGAAGGTTTATGAGGTAAATCAGAACGTCGTTGTTGTTCTCCAAATCGGAAGTCCTATGGCGATTACTTGGATGGACGAAAACATTCCTGCAATTGTGAATATGTGGTATCCCGGAGAGCAGGGCGGTAATGGCTTGGCAGATATATTGTTCGGCAAGAGCTCTCCTTCCGGCAAGCTCCCTGTAACTTTCTTTGCATCTGACGAACAGCTGCTGCCTTGGGACGATTATGAGCCCCAGCATGGAAGAACCTATATGTATTTTGAGGGCGAGCCGCTGTATCCGTTCGGCTATGGTCTAAGCTATACTGATTTCGCATATTCCGATATTAACATAAGCAAGAGGTATATTAATGAGGATGACGCTGTTACAGTAGAGTTCACTCTTGAGAATACCGGTTCAAGGGATAGCGCTGAAGTGGTTCAGCTTTATGCGAGAAATGTGGAATCTCCAGTTTATCAGCCTAAAAGGAAGCTTAAGAGATTCAAGAAGGTGAATTTAAACGCTGGACAAAGCAAAACTGTATCATTTGAGCTTGAAATCAGCGATCTGAATTACTGGGACAGCAAAAAGAAAACATTTGTTGTCGAACCCGGTGAATTTGAAATAATGATCGGCTCATCATCCGCTAATATTGAATTGAAGAGCGGCCTAACCGTTAAATGACATTATTGCCCCGGCCGAGTGATAAAGTCCGTACTCTGCCGGCGGGAAATTAATAATTCTGAAAACCGTTTTGCATGATGCGTCAGAAAATAAGAGGCGATTATTTGCCCGCAGTTTTTGGGCATATCCGGCAAGCGGTTTTTGGAAAATGTCTTAAAGCAGCAGCGGTTTTATAAGCAGATTCTTGATTAAGGCATACAATGTTCTTATAGCCGGCAAATGTGAAAAATGGATTTGCCGAAAAAACTTACAGGAGAACGTTTTAATGAAAAAATTAGCGTGTTTTTTAGTATTTTTTGCCTTTACTTCATTATCGCAGGCGGCTTTGGTTCCCAATGATGATTTTTCAGCCCGGCGTGATTACTGGAATTTCAGCACAAACGCTTGGGTTGAAAATGCTAACCATCCAGAAAATTCCGCGATGCTTTGCGGACGCCTGGAAAACGGCGGCGGCATGGGAGCTCAGGACATCCGAAGCGATCTGTTTGCGGTTCCGCCAGTATCGGATTTCAGCTTAAATTTCAACTCCGGCATTTGGCAGCAAACTACCTCAGAGCTTCATCCTGTTTTTCAGGTGAGGTTTTACGGATCCAAAAACCATGGAGATATGATTGGCGAGGTGAAGTTTGATGTCCAGAAAAAGAGTAATGATTGGTGGGGAATACTCACCCAAAACAGCGGTGAATTTGAGGCTCCTTCTGGAACAAAGTATATGGATGTTGTTTTCTCTGCTGGTTTACATAACCCGTGGGAAGGCGGCGCGCGTATCGGAAATGTTAAGCTCAAAGCTAAAGGCAAACTTAACCCATCCGAAGGAGCGTTACCCATTTATTTTGACCTCAGCGACCCTGGAGTTACCAAACGCCTTGATTATTGGGGCATGGATCAGACTTGGATAGACGGGTGGAATATGGAAGAGGCAATTGCTCAAATCGGCCAAGATGATTTCGATGTTGTCCGCATTAATTTTCTGGCCGTTGAGCCGCTGAATTATGATGCAGCAGGCGAGCCGCTTCTAACTCAAACAATGAAAGATTTTGTTGACAGAGCGATGGATCAGGCACTGCGAGCCCCAGGGGCTAATTTGGGAATGCACCTGACGGCGAAATCTGATTTACACGCTTGGTATGTCGGCTCCGACGGTTTGCTTATTCCGGAACGCACCGTCGATGGTGCAGTGGCAATGATAAATTATATTGGAGACAATTACGGATACTCCATAGACCGCTGGGATTTTGTAGAGGTTATTAACGAGCCGGATTGGGAGTATCCCTGCAGCAGCCCTCAGAATATGGCAGATGTAATGGCGGAGTTTCGAAGCCGCCCTGAGCTTGACAGCGTGCCATTGCTCGGACCTTCCACATTATCCTCGGATTCAGCTTACAATTGGTACGCAGCAACCCAGGGCTATACCGACATTGGCGGGACGCACGTTATAAACGGCTCTGTTGAATCCTTTAAAGGTTTCATTGAGTGGGTACATAATGACGGCAAACCTTTTGTTAATCCTGAAGTGCACAGTTTTGCGGAAATTTTGATTCAGGCCGATTTAAGCGGAGACAGGCCTGGCGAAGGCGGTGTTTTCTGGGACAATGTCGTTCCTGCGGCAGGCAGATTTATTCAGGCCTGTAAAGGCAAGAGGATTGCTTATCAGATGGACGCTGTAACATGGAGCGGAACAAGTGTTTACCGTGATCCCCAAAACAGGGTATGGCTGTTTGCCGGCTCCTCTGAGAGAAATGCTCAAAATTCAAAATGGGAGTTTATAAGCACGACCCGAGACGTTTTTATAAATGATTTCGGCCCAGCTGTACGAAAAACAATTACTATGGGCTCCCATGCCCACTGGCATGCAGAGCTTACTTGGGGCGACCGCAATCCTCCTTATTACTCTCAGTATGTTGATAATAGCGCAGAGACCGCCAGGATGGCTGTAATTGACGGCAAGCTCAACACAACTTCAACAAATGATACTGGAGCTTTCACACAATGGAAATTCCGTCCCGCAGGGGCATTTTATTACATTGATAATATTGGCGCTAGAGATGCTGGAGAAAGGTCTCGTTTAAGCGCATCAGAAATCCGCCGTGATGTTGGTCTCGTTCGGGATAATCAGAATGATAATTTTGTGAAATGGCAGTTGATTCAAATTGATGAAAGCTTTTTCCTGGAAAATGTGGGTATGCAGAGAGCAGGGCTCAAAAGCAGACTGAAAATAGAATCGGGCTCTGCAACTCTTACAGAGTCTTCCGATCAAGCCTCCAAAGCTCAATGGAATTTCTCAGATACCGGTTCCGGCTATTCAAACCTCATAATAAACGGCGATTTTGAAGACGGCTGGACATGCTGGCAGGGTGAGGGAGACAATGGCGGGCAAGCGAGTCTCATTGAAGATGGAGACAGCCATTTTATGTACATTGAAACCCAGACCGAGGGAAATGCTCAGCTCGAGAGCCCATTAGTCAAAGTTCTTTCAGGAGCAAACCTGAGGTATAGTTTTAACTCTGGCATCTGGCAGGAGACATCTGAGGGGAATTCCCCACTGCTGCAGATTATGTTTTATAATGATCTGGGTTCAGCAGATGGAGGCTGGCTTGGTCAGGAATGGATAGATATACAGAAAACTCAAGGAGACTGGGCAGATGTTTCTGCTTTGAACGAGGGCACGATCCATCCGCCGGATGGTACAGACTATGTGCAGCTTCGTTTCCGCGGAGGATGGCCTAACGATTGGAAAGGCGGTTTCAGGATTGATAACGTTTCGCTTAAGCCTTTCTATAACCCGGCAGACTTCAGCAAAGACGGCAGCGTGAACTTGTTCGACCTCTCTCTTATCGCTCAAGAATGGCAGACCATTTATGACACCTCTGACTTGCGCATTCTTGCTGAGAATTGGTTAAACGCAAACGATTAGCCCTTGTTAAGTTGCAATTGAAGAAGCAGGTTGTTTTATAATGCTAATCTGAAAAAATAATTCTAAATACAAAAAGTGATAGTATCAAATGAATGTAATAAAATTTAAAGTGAATTTATCTTTGGCTGCTGGTTTATTGCTCTGTTCTTTGGCGGCAGGGCAGCAGTATCACGTCTCTAAAGACGGCAGTGATAACAATGACGGATTTTTAAATGCCCCTTTTAAAACAATTAGCGCAGCTGCTAAGATTGCTCAGCCCGGGGATGTGATAACTGTTCACGAAGGAGTTTATCGTGAGCGAATCAATCCCCCGCGCGGAGGTGAATCAAATAAGAGACGTATTGTGTATCAGGCAGCCGCAGGCGATGATGTTGTGATTAAAGGGTCAGAGCGGGTTACTGGCTGGGAAAAGGTGCAGAACGACACATGGAAGATAACCATGCCCAACAGTTTTTTTGGTGAATTCAATCCTTATGATGATTTGATTTCAGGAGACTGGTTTGATCCGAGAGGACGGGAACACCATACCGGTGCGGTGTATCTTAACGGCCACTGGCTAACCGAAGCTTCTGAGAAATCTCAAGTTTTGCAGCCTGTGAATAAACAGCCAATCTGGGCATACAGACAACCCTCTTCTTATCTGCTGAATGTGAACTGGATTAAGCCCGGCCAGTCCAAACGCATTCCTGCCGCCAATTTTTCCTCCCAGCATGGGGTTAGAAAGGAGCCTGCATCTAAGGGAGGCCAGTGCATTGCTTATATACAGCATGGCGACTGGGCGCGGTATGATAACATTAATTTTGGCGAGAATGCCGGACAGATCACATTCGGTGCAGCTTCAGACACTAACGGCGGCCGTATAGAAGTTCGTCTGGATTCGCCGGAAGGAAAGCTTTTGGGTACGGCTGATATACCAAATACCGCTGGATGGCAGTCTTGGGACAGCTTTACCGCCCGGATTAAGCCCATAAGCGGAAATCAGAACATCTGCTTAGTTTTCCTAAGCAGCGGCTCAAAGCCTGTTAAGAACCCTCTATGGAGCCCCGAAATAAGCCCTTCTAATTCAGGTTTATGGTATGCCGAAGTGAACGATTCCCAAACAACGATATGGGCACAGTTCAAGGATGCCAATCCCAACAGGGAGCAGGTTGAGATCAATGTACGCCAGACGGTATTCTATCCTGAAAAGCCCGGGAGGGATTATATTACTGTTCGAGGCTTCAAATTGATGCACGCTGCCACCCCTTGGGCACCTCCGACGGCCGAACAAATCGGGCTTATAGGAACTCATTGGAGCAGGGGCTGGATAATCGAGAATAATCAAATCAGCTACTCAGCATGTACAGGCGTTACCCTTGGCAAGTACGGCGATGAGTTTGACAACACATCTCAGGATACGGCTGTGGGTTATGTTCAAACAATTAAACGTGCAGGAAACAATGGATGGGCGAAAGATAATATCGGCAGCCACATCGTCCGCAATAATACCATTTCACACTGCGAGCAGGCGGGGCTGGTTGGAAGTCTTGGTGCTATTTTCAGCACGATCACGGATAATGAAATTCATGATATTCATATCCGGCAGCTCTTTTCCGGGGCTGAAATGGCAGGCATCAAACTGCACGCCCCAATTGACTGTTTGATCGCCAATAATCATATTTACCGTACCGCCAGAGGGATGTGGCTGGACTGGATGACTCAGGGGACGCGGGTAACTCGTAATTTATTCCATGATAATGATGTCTATGAGGATTTGTTCGTTGAGGTTAATCACGGACCTTTTGTTGTCGACAATAATATTCTCCTTTCCCGCAGGGCATTTTATGATAATTCTCAGGGCGGGACATACGTCCATAATTTGTTTGCGGGAGATATTTTCAGAAGTGCTGAGTTCAACCGAGAAACGCCTTATCATAAGCCTCATTCCACGGAAATTGCAGGCCTTAGCAATATCAAAAACGGAGATAATCGTTTCTACAACAACATTTTCATTGGCGGTGAGGGACTTGCATCTTACGACAAGGCAATACTGCCTGTGTATATGGACGGGAACGTCTTCCTGAATGGGGCTGAAGCTTCTGAGGACGAGGAAACCCCGATCTTTTTGCCGGGATTCGACCCTGAGTTAAAGCTTTCTGAAAATGGTTGTAATATAGAGCTGACGTTCCCAGAGTCTGTGGTATCAGCAGATACCAAACTGATTACGACAGAAATGCTTGGCAGAACTGAAATCTCCGATTTGCCATATTTGGATTACGAAGGCTCGTACCTAAAAGTTGACACCGATTATTTAAATGTTGAAAGAAGCAAAAGCAACCCAACCCCAGGGCCTTTTGAAGAAATTAAAGAGGGCGCTGTGAGCTTTAAAGTTCGATAATAAAAAACCTCTTCGGCCGCTGCCGGCAAATTATGAAGATATTGTAAGTTCAATCAAGCAAAGAGGAAATATACGTATGTCAAAAGAGCCTTTGAATTCTCGAGAGCGTCTTCAGAAAACATTGAATCACGAATCGGTCGATCAGTTATGTATAGACTTTGGAGCTACAGCCGTAACGGGCATCGCAGTTAGCACTTTATCAAAATTGCGTCAGACCGTGCTTGGTGAAAAGGATTATCGCGTCAAAGTTATCGAGCCTTACCAGATGCTTGGTGAGCTGGACAGTAAACTAATGGAGGCGTTGGGAATTGATGTTATGGGTGTCTTCGGGCCAAAAAATATGTTTGGCTTTGAAAATAAGGACTGGAAGCCGTTTACGCTTTTTGACGGTACAGAAGTACTCGTGCCGGGTAATTTTAATGTAACCCCGGATGGAGAGGGAGGCTTATTCCAGCACCCGCAAGGTGATACATCGGTACCGCCCAGCGGTCATATGCCCAAGGACGGGTTTTACTTTGACGCAATTTGTCGGCAAGAGCCGATAGACGAAGAAAAACTTAATCCGGCAGATAACTGCGTAGAGTTCAGTGTACTCTCGGAAAGTGAGATAGAGCATTACAAGAAGGAAGCCAAAGCTGCTGCAGAAAGTGGAAAAGGAGCGGTCCTTACAGCTCCGGCTGCGCCGTTTGGAGATATTGCTATGATTCCGGCTGTGGGAGTGAAACATACTCCCGGCATTAGGGATGTCGAAGAGTGGTATGTCTCAACTGTTGCTCGGCGGGATTATGTCTATGCAGTTTTTGAAAAACAATGCGAGATAGCTCTCGAAAATCTTGGTCTTCTTGCAGAAGCTCTCGGAGACGATGTACTGGCGGTTTTTACCACCGGAACTGATTTCGGAATGCAGACAGGGCTGTTCATTTCGCCGCAGGCTTACCGTGATTTGTATAAGCCGTTTCATAAAGCGATTAATGATTTTATACATCAAAATACTTCATGGAAGGTGTTTATTCATTCCTGCGGAGCTGTAAAGCAATTGATTCCGGAGTTCATAGATGCTGGGTTTGATATTCTTAATCCGGTACAGTGCTCGGCTGCAGGGATGGATCCGCAGGAGTTGGCTGATCGTTTCGGGCAGAATATTACTTTTTGGGGCGGATTAGTTGATACTCAGAACACGCTGCCCTTCGGGACACCTGAAGAAGTTTACAGAGAAGTTTCTGAAAGGGCTGAGATTTTTCAGCAAAAAAATGGCTTCGTAGCCACCTCGATTCACAATATACAAAGCAATGTTCCAATTGATAATATCATTGCAATGTTCAAGGCGCTTGGAAGAGATTTTTAACGATTATAATAATTCAATCTAAGGTTTTAGATGGCTGAACATAAAATAAATACTGATAATCAGCACACTGAAATTTCACAAGGTAGTTTGAGTTATGCAGCTGTTGTTGCGGCAGCAGCTGCGCTTGGCGGTTTACTGTTCGGCTATGATACAGCGGTAATTTCCGGGGCGATAGGTTTTCTGCGCAGCCATTTTGAACTGAATTCTATGATGACCGGCTGGGCAGCCTCCGCCGCCCTTGTTGGATGTATTTTCGGGGCAATGTTTGCAGGCACGCTTAGCGACCGTTTTGGCCGAAAGCGTATTATGATGCTTGCGGGAGGAATGTTTTTTATCTCTGCTGTTTGGTCGGCTATTCCTTATCAATTATTTGATTTTATTATAGCGAGGGTTGTAGGTGGATTAGGTGTAGGGGCGGCCTCAATGCTTTCGCCTTTATATATAGCTGAAATATCTCCTGCCAAGATGAGAGGTCGTCTGGTTTCTTTGAACCAGTTTGCCATTGTAGGTGGAATGCTGGTTGTCTATTTTGTAAACACTATGATTGCTCGTCAGGGCGGTGAAATGTGGAATGTGCAGTACGGCTGGAGATGGATGTTCGGCTCGGAAGCGGTGCCGGCAATACTGTTTTTTGGTTTGCTTTTTCTTGTTCCGGAAAGTCCGAGATGGCTAACAGAAGCAGGCAAAGAAAAACAGGCGAGGAATATCCTCACAAGGGTGGGAGGCAGTGAGCATGCTAAACTCGAGCTGAAAGAAATAAAGGATACCATCGCAATGGAGAGCGGCTCGATTTGGGATCTGTTCAAACCCGGGATAAGGATGGCTTTGATTATCGGCGCAGGACTCGCCATCCTCCAGCAAATCACAGGAATAAATATAGTTCTATACTATGCTCCGGAAATCTTCAAAAATGCAGGATTGACAGCGCAATCGGCTCTTTCAGATACCGTTATTGTTGGAATTGTCAATTTAACCTTTACTGTTGTTGCGATTGCTGTAGTGGATAAGCTTGGCAGGAAGCCTTTGTTATTGGCGGCCAGTGCTGGAATGGGGGTAAGTTTGTTACTACTCGGCAGGGCAATTCGTCTTGAACAGTTTGAAGGGCCATGGGTTCTGCTTTTTGTTCTGACCTACGTTGCTTCATTCGCTGTAGCTATGGGACCGGTTGTCTGGGTAGTAATATCTGAGATATTTCCCACTAAAATTCGCGGCAGAGCGATGTCTGTTGCCACTGTGTGTTTATGGACAGCCTGCTTTCTTGTATCTGTATTTTTCCCTTATATGCTTGAAACCTTTAAAGGTTCGGTATTTTGGATTTATGCCGATGTGTGCGGGGCTGCATTTTTGTTCGTTCTTTTATTCGTCCCGGAAACAAAAGGCAAAAGTCTTGAAGAAATAGCAAAAAGCTGGATTGGAAGCGATTGAATTTTCCAGAAGGCATTTTCGGATTTTTGACAAATTCAGCTGTTGAATAATGAACTTAAACTGAGATGTTTGTGGAAGCGATTGTGAGAATACAAACAGCACTTTGTTCTTGCGGAAAATGGCTTTATATTAACGCAAAATGGCCTTCATTTTGAGGCTGATGTTTCTTATATTTGTACAATGAGCCTTCGGTTTTTGCTTTATAGTATTGCGATAGATCTCAAAAATGCCTTGATTCGCTTTTTGCTGATTGAAGGCAGCAAAGTTGTAAATATCCGAGGCTTTAATGCCGCTGAGCTTTGATTTCTAAACTGCTCTGATGTAATGCGTAATACGGCAGAATTTAGCAGAATTTAATAGGTTTTGAAAGCGTAGAGAATTATGAATAGAAGGGTTTGGTTTTTTACAACTGCAGAGCCGGCAGCATTAATCGAAGAGAAGAAAGGAGATTTGATCGACAGTGAACAGTGTTTTTTAAGGTATTACCGCAGTAATCAAAATCGTGTAATTTATTTAATTATTTTTTGAGGGTAGAAAAATGAAAAAAACAAAAAGTATTCTAATGTTTGCTGCTGTTATTGCTGTAGCAGTTAGCTCGCAGGCCAATTTTATTGCCAATGGTGATTTCGAGAACGGAACTGACAATTGGCCTGAAAGAGGCAATTGGGGCGGAGCAACCCTTACATTCGACAACGGTGAGTTGTATATGGATACTAATGCTGAAAATCTTGATAACACTGAGGACTATGGAGCTAACGCTCGTAGTGATCGCTTTTCAGTTTATCAGGGGATGCAGCTTGATTACAGTATTGACTATGCAACTTGGATCTCCGAGACGCCTCAGGCAGAGAGTTATCTCTTCAGACTGCAGTTTTACGATGAGCAGGAAAACTGGGTCGGAGATACTGTGTTAGAGGAGATTAAAGACCACACAGGGTTCGTTTGGAACACGTTGTCAGGTCAGACTACAGTGGGGCCTGAAAATGCGGTTTTAGCCGCTGTTGAATTGAGCAACGGAACCTATAACAATTTTAACGGAGCTGTAAAGGTTGATAATGTTTCGATAGTTCCCGAACCGGCTTCGCTTTCACTGCTCGGATTTGGTGCTGCAGCACTGATTCGAAAAAGAAGCTCAGCGTAAAAAAAGTTATGTGAAAGTTATGTGAACAGAAGGGACTCTGAATTTACTTCAAGATCGCTTCTATTAAATGAAATTCTTTACTAAGGAGAAAATTATGAAAAAAAGCATTAACTATTTTTTGGTTTTAGCTTTCATTGGGTTAATGAGTGTTGCCGCAGAGGCAAATATTCTTCCTAACGGAGACTTTGAAGCGGATCCGCCAGACCAGTTTTGGAACAGCGGTACTGGGGGCAACGGTGTAGTTGATTTCTCTTATAACGACGGATATCTGCGTACCGACGCTGCCAGCGACCATGCTGATATAATAAGCGACAAATTCAGCGCTTCTGCTACAACCTATAATTACAGCTTTGAGTATTCGGTAGACAATTTTTCCAGCGATGATTTGGCTGGTCTGTTTCAGTTGAGGTTTTTCGATTCCTCCGGCTCTTTTCTCGGCGAGGAGGATGTAGATCTGGCTGATACAGGGAGTTCAACAATAACAGCAAGCGGCTCAGCTTCAGCTCCCGCCGGCACGTCCAGTGCTGATATTCGTGTTAGTTTGGGCGTATTCAATGATTTTACCGGCGACTTGATAATTGATAATATTTTAATTGAAGCAGACCTTTGGATTATCACCCAGCCTGAAGGTGTATTGGCAAATGAAGGCGATGACGTTAGCTTTACTGCTGAAGCAGGCTCTGCTTCCGGGGACACTCCCTCATACCAGTGGTACAAGTCTGCCGATTCAACTATTGGAGGCGAAGATGATCAGCTGCTCACTGGAGAGACAGCAGCAACATTGGCGATTTCTGATGTAACATCCGCTGATACTGGTTTTTATTACTGTGAAGCAGCAGTGAATTCAAGTACGATAACTACCAATGCTGCCTTCTTGAGTTTTGGTGATCTTGTGGCGCATTGGAGTATGGACGAAGCTGATGTAGCGGGTTCAGACCCCAATTACTATTCCGATCTGACCGGCAACGGACACAGCGCAAATATAGAACAATCAGTACCGGTGAACTTTGTTGATGGCGTAGTAACCGGTGATCAGGATATTGAAAACTTAAAACCAAACGGTGCTGTTGAAATTGATCACCTAGCCGGAACAGCCAATGCCAGAACATTTGACCCTGCTGCAGAATCAGGCGAGTGGTCGGTTAGTCTCTGGCTTAATTGGAACGATACAGGCCTTGATTCGGGTTACAACAATTTATGGTCTAAACGAGACGGATGGGGTTTCGATTCTATGCAGTATATGGTGCACGTATATGATGAATGGGACGGAGCTGTAATCATGGAAACTTCCGGAGGCGGCTGGATTGGTACCGGCGGCAGTGCAATAACACCCGGTCAGTGGCATCATCTGGTTATAACTTACGATTCCAGTCAGCGCGCAGAGATATGGCTTGACAGCGAGCTTGAGGCTGAGAATGATAACTATGTTATGGGCACAAAGAGCGATTCCACGTTCTGGGTCGCCCGCAATGACAGTACTGCAGAATGGTTCGATGGTGCGATTGATGACTTCAAGGTCTTCAACTATTCCCTCTCTGACAAAGATATATATGACCTGTATTACGATGAAACAGGTTTTCGCAGGTGTCTGGAGGAACAAAGACCAGAGGCTGACCAAAATGGTGACTGCGTCGTAGATTTTGTTGATTTTTCTCTGCTTGCAGAGGAATGGCTGAATGACGGTAATTACACTCCGCAGGCCTTCTAAAAAGATTAATTGAATAAATCAATATAAGGAGAAAGATATGAATAAGACTTATTATTTTCTACTGATATTAGCTATAACAGGCATTGCACAAGCTAATCTTATTACTAACGGTGATTTTGCTGATGGTAATGCCAATTGGCCGGAGACCGGTTCATGGGGTGGTCAAAACCTTTCATTCGCCAATGGTGAGCTGTACATGGACAGTAATGCATCGAATCTTGATGACACAGAGGACTATGGAGCCTTTGCCCGCAGTGAACGGTTTTCGGTTTATCAGGGGATGGAGCTTGGTTACAGTATTGACTATGCAACATGGGTGTCGGCTACTCCGCAAACTGAAGGTTATCTCTTCAGACTTCAGTGTTTTGATGATCAGGGAGAATGGGTCGGCGACATTCTTTTAGAAGAGATTACTGACCATACTGGATTCGGCTGGAACACACTGACCGGACAGTTTACAGTGGATTTCGCTAATGTTGCCGAAGCGACTGTTGAGCTCAGTAACGGAGCTTATAACAGTTTCAATGGAGCTGTTAAAGTTGACAACATTGCTCTGTTCGGCCCGTCTGCTTGGGATCCTGTTCCGGAAAACGGTGCTCAAGATGTTGGAACTGTTCAGAATGAAGCTTGTGATGTTGACTTGAGCTGGAAGACAGGGCTGAAAATTGCCGATCCTACCATTCCTGATCCGAATATAGTTACTCATTACGTGTATCTCAACGACGGCAGCGGATGGACGCTTCAGGATGATGTAAACGCCGACAGCCCCGAAGCGACATACACGCTCACAGGTTTGTCTTTCAATAAGCAATACCTCTGGCGGGTAGATGAGGGCGTCAGCCTTGCAGGCGGCGGCGTAAGCGGGCCTGAAGACCCTGAAACCATTCAAGGGCCGGTCTGGTCTTTCGGCAGCTATGTAACCTTGTCAATTACTGAACAGCCCGAGACTGCTGCTGTAGATGCTGGAAGCGATGTTGACTTTACTCTCGCAGCAGAAACCTTGTTTGACTCGCCAATCTCGTATCAATGGTATAAGTCCGCAGATGATGTTGTTGACGATAGCGACGAGGCTCTCACCAGCGGGGATGTATTGACGCTCACTGATGTGGACTTGACTGATGAGACATTCTATTACTGCGCCGTATCTTCCGGTTCCCTTACGCTGCATTCAAATGTGGTTTCGCTTGGCATTCGCCGGAAATTAGCGCACTGGAGCCTTGATGATGTCGATTATTCCGAAAGCCAGTATATAGACCTCAGCAATTCAGGGAATGATGCCTCTGTTGGAGGAACTCCGGAATTTGTTGATGGTTTCGTAAACGGCGATCAAGACCCGAATACATTAAAGGCAAACGGTGCTGTTAAGATATATGAAAACGATGGATGGGCTGATGCAGGAACATTTAACCCTGCCGAATATTCAGACCAGTTCACCGTTAGCGGATGGTTCAAGTGGACTCAGCACAGCGATCCTGCTGTTGACTGGAATACTCTCGTATCCAAGCGCGATAACTGGACTAGCAGCGATGACAATATGTTTATGATTCTCGTTGCAGGCCCGTCAAAGCAGCTCGTGATGCAGTCTTGGGGAGATGGCTATATTGGCTCCGGCCAGGATTCTGTACAGCCTAATGAATGGTATCATTTCGCAGCAGTTTACACCGGCGAAGTTGGCAGAGTGTATCTCAACGGCCAGTTTGCAGGTGAAGCCGAATATCCGATGCAGGGCGGCGAAGACTCCACATTCTACATCGGAAGAATTGGCGACGACCTCGGCCAGCGTTTTGATGGTGCAATTGATGATATTCAAGTTTATAATTACGCTCTGAGCTCTGAGCATATTGCAGGCTTGTATCAGGACGAAACGGGCGAAACAATTTGTCTGAAAGATCTTGTATGGTACGATCTGACAGACGACTGTGCCGTAAATATGGATGATTTTATGGTAATGGTTGATCAATGGCTTGATTCAGGTATGTATCCGGCCGAATAGAAGAGATTGAGCGATGGGGTTCCGGACTATTCCGGGACTCCTCCTTTTAAGTTTTTTTATAACGATCTTTAATAATCATTGTGAAATCAGCTGCAGCTTGATACAGATCAGTCATTGACAAAATTGATAAAAGTAGAAAGAATGCAAATGAAAAATAAATATCTTAAATTAAACAGCGCTTTTACGCTAATCGAATTGCTGGTGGTCATTTCCATTATCGCTTTGCTTATGGCCATCCTTATGCCGGCATTATCGCAGGCAAGGCAAATGGCAAAAACGCTTGTATGCGAGAGCAACATACGTGGTTTGAACGTTGCTTGGCATACCTACGCATCGGATAATGACAGCAAAATCCCAGGGGCAAACGTGTACAATCCTAAAGAGCAGGAGTGGATAGAGACACATAAATGGGACTGGGCTTGGGCTCCTTGGAACAGTGAAGGCCAAAGGGGCGGCGGGGCAATAATCGACAGTCCAACGATTGAGCATCGCAAGGAAGGTATTCGGCTTGGAAGCCTCTTTCCTTACACTGAAAGCGTGGATCTTTATCACTGTCCTTCAGATAAATCAGGCAATTTCAGGACATATTCTATTCCCGATTCACTTAACGGAAGTTTAGACTGGGGGTGGACTCATCTTGATCGGACTGTCCAGATTTCTTCTCCCAGCACTTCTTATAACTTTGTTGGAGAGTATGACGGCCGCAACTTTAATCGCGGCTCATGGGCACTTGGCCCTTATGAACAAAGATGGGAAGATCAAACCTGGCATGACCCGATTTCCGTGTGGCACAGAGGCAAGACGAATTTCGGTTATGTGGACGGCCATGTTGAAACAAGGGATTTGAGCGACGAAACTGTTGAAGCTTTTGAGCGTCTCAGAGCGCATCCAGGGACATTTTCGCCCGTAACAGATGAAGGCAAAGCGGATATGAAGTATATACATGACGGTTGGCCTCAACCCTAATAAACAGGTATGAAATAATACGCCGGCCACTATTTAGCAGCCGAAGTAAAAAAAATTAATGTAAACAAAATCTTGAAAAATGTTTTTCAGGAATTAAACATTCCCTGTCAATTCTTTGGCATAATATCAAGCAGTTAAACCTTACGGCAATTAGGATTAATTTATGGCATTAAAAAAGCAAGCGGTTACAGCACTTCTCCTTTTGTATTATTTTTGCGGCATCGCTGTTGGCGGTGAGGAATGGGTGGGCGGTGATACTGCAGCTAATTTGATTCTTAACGGAAGCGCTGAAAATGATTTTTATGGTTGGAATTATTCCTATGGCGTGAGTATAGTTAATGACGGTACCGAAGGAGCTCACTGTTTTGAGCTAAAACGCGATTTCTCAGACCGTTACCAAGACCTTCGCAGCGATGAGATCAATGTTACTGGCTGCGGGGAAATAATGATTCGATTTGCCGTCATGGCAATGGATGGGGCAAGCAGCGACGGGCAAGTTGATGTTCGCTTTTCCAGTCATAATGAATTTTTAGGACAGGAGCAGTTCGCAATTGATGCCGGAATTACTGAATGGACTTATGTTTCGCATATAGTTTCAGTGGAGGAAGGTGCTGATGTTATGGATGTCCGGTTCTTAATTGATGAATCAACCGAGGGAACTTTTCTCATTGATGACATATCTGTTTACCGCGCACCTATGGATTTTGGTATTTCATCTCCCGAGCACCTCTATGTAATTGATTTTCATTCTAAATATCTAAATGATGCCAAACGAATAGCCCTTACTTCATTGCAGGGCATACTTGCGCAGAATAAGCCGGAGTTGTATTTTATAGATGGAGGCGGAAGGTATCAAATGTATCTGGATGACTTGAAAAACAGATATGGCATAACTGCCACCAGAAATGACTACCTGTCTTTTTACCTTGATAAGTACAAAGATGAGCTTGCTGGATACGTGCTTTATGATTTCGATGACGTTGATTCGTTCAGCGCAGCTATGTCTTTGGCGGGAGTGTTGAGGGCTGTACCTCTGGATATCTCGCTTGAAAGCGATGTAAATCGAAGATGGCCGGAGCTGCAAATGCTTGTTGACTGCAGAGGCAAAACAGAGCAATGGGTTTATCAAAATTATTGGCACAGGCTAAACCATAATGCAATAACTATTCAGGATACTGATCAGAGCAGCAGAAAGTTTTTCCTTCGGGATTTGGGAGCAGCTTCCAAGGCAATCTCATGGTGGAACAGCGACTACTCTGCAACCCAGCAGGTGTTTGAATCAATGAACCCTAATTCCTCTGTTTGGGGATGGGATAATCCGGCAGCCCCGGGCGAATTGAGCGCTGTTGATTTTCACAGCCAAAACAGTCTTTTTCAGGTGCCGGCAGACTGGATGCTTAACCTATCCACATTTGCAGGGATGGCCTCTTATGAGCCGGAAATAGAATTGAAACATCCTGCGAGCGATAAGGAGTATGAAAAGAAAACTGATGTTCACCATGTTGCTTTTATGATGAGCGATATGGACAATATCAACGTCGTGTTTCATCCGCTCTCACATTGGTTCGATCCTCAATATTTCGGCCAGTTTCCTATGGGCTGGGGCATGCAGGCTTCTATGGTTGAAGTAGGCCCTTCAGTGATGGATTGGTGGTACCGCAAAGCAGGGGATAATAATTCCTTCTCTGCATACTCAGGACAGGGATATATGTATCCTTCTAAATTCCCAGAGCTCGATAGTTATTCAACCGTACTTAATAGTTATATGAAAAAAGGCGACCTTGAGTCGATGGTGATTTTAGACAATTATTCGGATGGATGGGATAAACCTCTTACATTCAGCGGATACAAGGATTTTGCAGGCAAGTACACCCGCTTTGACAATTTAAAAGGGCTCTTCTATGTTGATGTGCAGGGTGATTACGCCCGCTATGACGGGAAAATACTTTGGTTTGACGGTAAGCCTATGGTAGCCACGAGGTACACTTTATGGGATTCGCAGCAGTATGAAGGAGTCAGCCGAACAGGTGAACAATTGGCAAACAGTATCAATCAGTTAGCGGCAGATTCTACCAGTGAGGATGGTTATAGTTTTGTTATAGTCCACGCATGGAGTTATGGTCTTGAGCAGGTGCATAATGCTATTCAGAATTTGGATGAAAATGTCAGGGTTGTAACACCCGATGAAATGATAGATCAATTGTATTTTAACACCGATACAGCATACTGGCCGTTTGAATTAGATACTGAAAACCGCTTTGCGGATAATCATTCTTACGAAAAGTTCGGCGAGCCTGAATTTGTTGCTGAGGACAATGCCAAAAGAGGTATTAGTGGAATAAGTTTTGACGGCGATGACGACTGCATAGACTTTGGCAATCAAGCCGGCTCATCCGAATGGCTCACAGCAGCCTTCTGGATGAAATCCAGAAGACTCCAGCTTCAGGTTCCCGTTGATAAGCTGCCTAACGATAACAGCGGCACCGGCTGGAATGTTAAATTGCGTGAGACCGGCGAGGTATGGTTCCGCGTTGGCAGTGAATCCAATAATCAAACCATTATCGCACCAAACGGCTATTCGCCGGGTGAGTGGGTGCATGTAGCCTGTACGCTGAATGAAAACGTAGGGCGGCTTTATATAAATGGCGAGCTTGCTGCAGAACGAACTGATATCGTTCATTCGCCGGCGAATACCTCTGTGCCGATTCGAATTGGAAAACCCGCAGAAGCTGCAGTTGAGGAAGCTTTCTTTGGCATACTTGACGATGTGGTTATCTACGGCAGACCGCTTTCCCACGAAGAAATTAGATCTCTTATGAATGAAGGCCCCTGTTCTCCGTATCTTAAGGGTGATTTGAATAAAGACTGCCGGGTGAATAAGACAGATCTTTTGCAGTTTGGGAAAAGCTGGCTGGAAAACGGTGAAGGAATTTCTGCGGATATTGATCAAAATCAAAGCGTTGACCTCAGAGATTTTCCTTATTTGTCTGATGGCTGGGAAAAATAAACTCTGCTGGAGTTTTTTTTTTGAGTTTGCAGGCAGTTTGAATTGTTCAAAAATAGTTTTGCTGATTAGTAATTGTGAAATCAGCATTTTTGATTAATAAATAAGTGATAAATTTTTAACTGGCTTAGGGTTTGCGATTAAAATTGAAAGCAGAGCTCTTTTATTGTAAGGAGCATCATTTTAATTGCTTCAATTTATCCAGACCTTAACTAAGAGGAGCAAATTATGGAAGTGAAAAAATTAGCATGTTTTATTGTTGTCTGCGTTCTTGGAGCTGCTGCTTTGGCTGAAGAGATTGACTACGGGGCAGACGAAGTCAATGCGATGCAGGAACGAAGAGATATGGTTAAGGGCGGGAAGTCTGATTATAATTATTTGGCTTTAAAAAACCACAAAGGGCCGAGCGGTGTGCCGCTGGGCGGTATCGGGACAGGCTGCTTTGATATTGCTCCAAACGGAGCTTTCACTCGTATCGCTCTGAATAATACTCACGAAGCAGGAGTCTTGAAAGATGTGCAGGGCAGTTTCCTGGCTTTCTGGAACGGGGAAGATGCAAAACTCCTGCAGCGTAAAAGCGTTGCCGGTATGGATACGATAGACAACGTTACCTACACAGGGCTTTTCCCAACAATCAAATGCGATTACGGCAATGGTGTTACACTAAACGCCTACTCCGGCCTAATCCCCCACAACATCAAAGATTCCTCGCTGCCTGTTGCATGGCTTGATGTTACTGTGAAAAATACAACCGGCAAAGACAGTGATTTCAGCGTTGCATTCTCATGGGAGGATGTAATTGCCAGAGGCATTTCTGACTACGCTGACCCTTCTATATTCAATCAAGTAAGCAATAACGCGTGGAGCTTGAATACAGTAAAAGACAAGCATCCCGAAAAAGGCTTACAGCCTATGGAAAAACCTCAAACACGAGTAGTCCCGTTGGAAGTAGGCAGTTTTTCAGGGCTCTTGCAGTATTCAAAGAAGCTTAAACCTTCAAAAATGACCTACCAGAACTACAACAACAAAACAGCAATTCTGGCTGAGAACAGTTCTGGTGTAAAAGTAAGCTTTCTTCCCGAATGGAAAGTTGATAATCCAAAAGCGTGGAAATCTTTTGTAAAGTCAGGCGAGTTTGAACCTGATATGAGCCAGCCTCTCTCCTCGCATGGCGAAGGAGCTGCTGCTTCGGCTGTTTCTATAAAAACGCATCTCAAGGCCGGAGAATCCAAAACGGTCCGTTTTATGCTGGCATGGTTTGCTCCCGAATACAAAATTGACCGTGAAAAAGCCGATCCAGTTACTTATTTCGGTTCTGCTGATTACTGCCGGTATTACCATAACTATTTCGATAATATTAAAGAGCTTGTTTCGTATGCAGCGAAAAATCGCTCGAGAATTCTCAACAAATCACGTGAATGGCATAAGCCGGTTCTCGATTCAACTATGCCTGACTGGCTCAAATTCAAGTTGATAAACAGCGGCTACGTTATTTATACAAACTCCATTCTCAACAAAGCTGGAGATTTCACCGTGATGGAGGGTATGATGGGCGGTTTGGCTGGTACTATGGACCAGCGGATGAGCTCGCATCCGTTCTTCCAGAAATTCTTCACAGAAATAGACCGTTCTGAAATGGAGCTGTTCGGTCATACGCCCGGTTCAATGGGGCAAATTCTGCACTTTGACGGCCACTACTACATCGGCATTGCCTCCAGAGACGGCCAAACTCCAACCCCGGAGGGCTGGATGCTTGATAATTCCGGCAGCTGGCTCGTGCAGCTTGCAAAAGAATATCAGCAGACAGGCGATTTAGAATACATAGCCCAGTTCCGTGATGAGATTAAGGGAGCTGTTGCCTTTCTGAAAGAAAGAATGCTCTACGACTTGGAAATACCCGTTGGCTACACGACCTATGACGATTTCTGGCATCCGGATATTTATTCATACACCGCAACAACTTATCCTGTCTTCATGGATGCTGCCGCTGTGCTTTTTGAGGCTCTGGGCGAGAATCAGCTTGCTCAAGAATGCCGTTATCAGAAGGAAAGAAGCGTTCAGGATGCTGTTAATTATTTGTGGAACGGTAAGTATTTTGCCTATGGATGCGATCCTGACGGCACGAACCGCCTTGATGATGTGATGTTCAGCGGGCAGTTGGCAGGCCAGTTTGTTTCTCGTTATTGTCAGTGGAACGAGAATTTCCCTGTTGAGATGGTCAAATCTTCAATTATAGCCCAGCTTAAAACAAATGTTGGTAATTCGGTTGATTATTATGCACCTAAGGTATGGGATATTCCAGCCAAGCAGGCCGAGCAGGGCGATTACGGCAAGTCAACATGCTGGCCGTTTTATCTTGAAAGCTATACTGCTATGGCAGCAATGCAGGCAGGATTTCTGCAGGATGGGCTGGATATTATGAAACACATCCAGCTTGTGCATCTGCGTAACGGCTGGACATGGACGCAAAATCTATGGCAGCCCGATGAGGTTACATATATGACAGCTCCGGTAACATGGTTTGTAACAGATGTGCTGGCTGGAGCAGGCGTTGATGTTACAAAAAATACTCTGTACCTTGCTCCTGTTTCGATGGAAAAGCAGGGCAAGGTGCAGCTCCCGCTGTTCTATCCTAAATTCTGGGCTGTTGTAACGCTTGATAACAATAACAAAACTGCGAGCCTCAAAGTAACCAAAACCTTTGGCGAAGAGAAATATAAAATCGATCGTTTAATCTGTCGTCCTGTTGGAAAGTCGTTTGCTCAGCAGAAGACTTTTGATATTAGCCCTGTAACCCTCAAGGCCGGAAAAACTATCGACTTATCTGAGTATTATAATGCAATTACAGATGCCGAAATACACGAACCTATTCTCGATAAAATTGAAGTAGTACCATTTAAAGAATATACGCCGGCAAAATCATTGAAGTATCCCGAGATAAAATCAGCTCAAGACTTCTTTATTGACAGCATTGAAGTAAGTATTGCTTCTGAGAAGGGCGATATATACTATACACTTGATGGGTCTGACCCAAAAGCTGAAGGTAAAAAATACACGAAACCTTTCAAAGTAGATACCGAGACAACTGTTCTTGCTGTCGCTTCCAGCGACGGTTTGTACAGTCCTGTCCAAAGCAAGACCTTTACCAAGGCCGAGCCTCTCTCTCCGGATCTTGAAAACCCCGTCCGATTCAGATATCAGCTTTATAAGGGGTATTTTCAGAAACTTCCGGACTTTGCATTTCTTGAGCCCGTTAAAAGCGGAATTGCAGTTGACAGCAATGTTAAGAGGTTTAGATTTAAGGACAATTTTGCGGTTCTCTATGAAGGCTCTGTTACGATCGAAAAAGATGGTGTTTATACTTTCAGCCTTCGTTCAGATGACGGCTCACGTTTAACTGTTGGCGGTAAAGTTCTGAGTAATGACGGCGTGCATGACGCCACAGACACAAAGACCATGACTGTTCCTCTAAGTAAAGGTATCTACTCGGTTAAGGTAGAATATTTTGAGAACGAAGGGGGAGAGCTGCTCGAGGTTAAATGGCAGCCATCCGGTTCTGATTCAAAAGAAGTTTCGCTTTTTTAATCTGAAGTGGTTTTGCGCTCAAACTGTTTCTCAGTATAAAGTGCCGTTTTGGAAAACTGGCAAAGAAAGCGTGTAAAAGATATACAACTCGCTAAAAGGTGAATTTGATGAAGAACTTTAAAATATTGATTGCAGGCTTGGTTTTATCAGTCTGCACCTTACATAGCTATGCGGATAACAGTGTAAGGCTTGTAACTGATCGAAGCCTCGAGTTGACGGGGTTTCAGGACAGCAGGCCGTATTCTCCTGAATGCGATTTCCGTAATGATTTCGCAATGGTGTATGGTGCTTCCCGTCCCGATCTCATTGATGACCTTAAGTCTTGGAAGCAGAAGGATTATCTCCCTCACCTGATGACGGGAATCGCTTGGGGGCAATACTCTGATTTTGAGGATTTTGAGGGCAGCTCAATTATGTCTCTCTCTCAAGTGGATGCCGATGGTTCGCAAAAGCTCCACGGGCATATGAATCCTTACATTGTCCCCTCAATCGAGTTTGCAGACTATATTACCGAAAAGCTTAAAACTGCAATTGATGCCGGAGTTTTGGCCATACATCTGGAGGAGCCGGAATTTTGGGCTTACACTGGTTTTTCTGAAAAGTTTCAGAAGGAATGGAAGCTTTTTTATGATGAACCTTTTACACGTCCGGACTCATCCATAAATGCGCAATACAAGGCCAGCAAGCTGAAATATTACCTTTACACGCGCACCATTCGTCGTGTAGCGGAGGCCTGCAAGGATTACGCCCTTAGAAAACACAATCGAGAATTGAGGATCTATGTTCCTACTCACAGCCTCATAAACTATACTCATTGGAATATTGTTTCTCCCCAGTCCTCTCTGATAGATTCAGACGTTATAGACGGCTGTATTGCTCAGGTCTGGACAGGCACTTCCAGAACCCCGAATGTTTATGAGGGCAATCGGGCAGAACGGACTTTCGAAACTGCTTTTCTGGAATATGGCGTTATGCAGGAGCTAGTTCGAAATACTGATCGGCGTTTGTGGTTTCTTCACGATCCAATCGAGGATAATTCAGGCTACGGCTGGGATGATTACAAATATAATTACAAAGCAACATTGATCGCTTCCCTGCTTCAGCCCCATATATGGCGTTATGAAATATGTCCTTGGCCCCATAGAGTCTTTGAAAGAAGTTATCCCAGAGGTTCAGAGAACGCCAAACCCATACCGGCTGATTATGCCACTACGCTCTGCACAGTATTCAATCAGCTTCGAGATATGCGTCAGGAAGAGAATGAATGGGTAAATGCATCTCACGGGATCGGAGTTTTGATAGCTGATTCGGCGATGTTCCAAAGAGCCCAGCCCGTTTTTCGTGAGGCAGCGGGAAATATGGATAACCCCAAAAGGGCAAGCGAGTCAGAAATTGAGGATTTCTCTGCTTTTTACGGTTTGACGCTTCCTCTTCTAAAGCACGGGATCCCTGTTCAGGCCGTTCAGCTGGATAATACTGTAAGATTTGCAAATTACCTAACGGACTATAAGGTTCTTGTTCTCAGCTACGAATTTATGAAGCCGCAGACGCCTGCTGTTAATCAGGCTTTGGCCGAATGGACTGCGCAAGGCGGTGTATTGGTCTATGTCGGAGCTGATGAAGACCCGTTCAATAATGTCTCTGAATGGTGGAACATGGGTGATAAAGAATGCCAGACCCCCTCTGGGCATTTACTGGAACTTATGGGCATCAAATCCGAAACAGAAGATGGGATTTACAGCTTCGGTGAAGGAAAGGTTTTCCTTTCCCGGAAGCATCCCGCCTACTACAGCCGGTCTGAAAAAGCCGCCGATGAATATCGCTCAATTTTGAGTCATGCAGCTAAGGCAGCGGGCATGAAGTATAACCGAAATAATTATCTGCAGCTCAATCGCGGGCCTTATGTTATAGCGGCATGCTTGGAAGATTCAATCAGCAAAAAGCCGCTTGAGCTTGAAGGGCTTTTTGTAGATCTGTTAGACAGCAACCTTCCTGTAAAGAAAAAAGTATCTGTAAGCCCAGGCCAGCGCATCTGGCTGATGGATTTGAAAAAGCTTGAGAAGAATAAAGCCCAGCCAATAGCTTCTGCAGCGAGGATTGAGAGCTGGGAAAAACTTGACGACGGCATTGAATTAAAACTGTCTGCTCCAAGGGATGTAAAAATTGTTTCCCGAATCCGTTTACCTAAAAAGCCACTCAGAATGCTTATAGACAATAAAAATTTCGCTGATTTTTCATGGCATAAACATAGCAAAACCGTGTTTTTTAAATCGCCTGCTTTTGAAAAAATTCAAAGTGTTAAAATATTCTGGTAAAAAAACAAAGTTAGCATTTACATTGGAGAAATTTTAAATGGGTAAAATTTACAAAAACTTATTTCTGCTGCTCTTTTTGAGCGTTTTAATTTTTAGTCCTGCAATGGCCGGGAAAAGCCAATCACCGATTGATTATGTAAATCCATTGGTTGGTTCGGATTCGGCCTTCGAATTTTCCAACGGCAACACTTATCCTGCTATAGCTCTTCCCTGGGGCATGAATTTCTGGACGCCGGTAACGAATACTGATCAGCTCAACGGCTGGTGCTACAACTACGACGACTATAAGATTTGCGGATTCAAGCAGACCCATCAGCCCAGCCCTTGGATCAGCGACTACGCCCGTTTTGCCCTTATGCCGGTAGTCGGCGAGCTAAAAGTTCGAACGGAAGAGCGCGCGAGCTGGTTTTCTCATAAGGCCGAGACGGTAAAGCCGCACTACTACAAGGCCTATCTGGCCGATTACGATGTAACCGCAGAGATCACACCTTCCCAAAGGGCTGCTCAGTTTCGCTTTACATTCCCCGAATCAGATAAATCCTACGTACTGCTGGATGCCTTCAATCAGGGCTCATACGTAAAGATCCTGCCCGAGAAGCGAATGATCATAGGCTACTGCCGCAACAACAGCGGCGGCGTACCTGATAACTTCCATAACTATTTCGCTGCAGTTTTCGACAAGGATTTTGAAGAAGTTTCCACCTGGAGCGACTGGAAAATCAAAAAGGGCAGCAGTGAGAAGAAGGGCGAACATGTCGGAGCGGCTGTCAGATTCAAAACCGGCAAGGGCGAGAAGGTGAACGTTAAAGTGGCCTCTTCGTTTATCAGCCTTAAGCAGGCAAAGCTGAATCTCAAACGAGAGATAGGCAATGAAACCTTCTCGCAAACCCGCTCAAAAGCAAAGGATATATGGAATAAGCAGTTAAACAGAATCAGGGTAAATGGCGGAACTGAAAAACAGTACGGCAATTTCTACACAGCGCTTTACCGCACTCTGCTTTTCCCGAGGAAGTTCTACGAATTCAATGAAGACGGCAAGATGGTTCATTACAGCCCATACAACGGCAAGGTGCTCCCGGGATATATGTTCACAGACAACGGTTTCTGGGATACATTCCGCGCAGTCTTCCCGTTCTTCACTGTGATGTACCCCGAGCTGAATGCCGATATTATGAAGGGCCTTGTAAACACCTACAAGCAGAGCGGCTGGCTTCCGGAATGGGCAAGCCCGGGACACAGAGACTGCATGGTGGGCTCTAATTCTGCTTCGATAATCGCTAATACCTACCTCAGCGGAATAAGGGGCTACGACATTGAAACTCTCTACGAAGCTATTCTGAAAAATTCCGAAAATCAGCACCCGAAGCTCTCTTCGGTAGGCAGGCTCGGCGTTGACTATTACAACGAAAAGGGTTATATTCCCTGCGATGTAGGTGTAAATGAGAGCATTGCCCGCACGCTTGAATACAGCTATGCCGATTATACTGTCTGGAAGCTTGCAGAGGCTCTGGATAAACCAGAAGAGCATATTAAGCGTTTCCGTAAGAGAGCCCAATACTACAGAAACGTTTTTGATAAAAGCACGAATTTTATGAGAGGCAAAAAAGAAGACGGCAAATGGCAGTCTCCATTCGCTCCTGAGAAATGGGGCGGGGTTTTCACTGAAGGCTCAGCATGGCATTACACGTGGTCTGTTTTTCAGGATCCAAAGGGGCTTATGAATCTGATGGGCGGCAAGAAAGCGTTCGCAGAAAAGCTTGATTCTGTTTTTACAACGCCGCCGAAATACGACGCTTCTTATTACGGCTTCCCGATACACGAGATCATAGAGATGACCGTTGTTGATATGGGTCAGTACGCCCACGGGAATCAGCCAATCCAGCATATGATATACCTCTACAACTATGCCGGCCAGCCATGGAAGGCGCAGAAATGGGTCAGGGAGGTTATGGACAGGCTCTACCAGCCACGCCCGGACGGCCTTTGCGGCGATGAGGATAACGGCCAGACCTCAGCGTGGTATGTATTCTCAGCCCTTGGATTTTATCCGGTATGTCCGGGTTCAGGGGAGTTTGTGATAGGAAGTCCGATTTTCAAGGAGGCTGAAATGAAGCTTGAAAACGGGAATATCTTTACCGTTGAGGCCGAAGAGAACAGCAAAGATAATATATATATTCAATCTGCCCGTTTGAACGGCAGACCGTATTCAAAGACTTACCTGAATTACGAAGACATCCAGAAGGGCGGAACAATATCTTTCGATATGGATGATGAGCCGAACAAAGACTGGGGCAATGCCCCTTCCGATGCCCCTTACTCAATGTCTGAAGAGTTGGAGTAAGACATATTGCGGGGTTTATATTGTTAATGTACAGAATTTAATAACAGTTTAATTTTACGAAAGGCAGAATCGTGAGAATCCAAACAATTCCAATACTATTTGTATTTCTGATGATGGGCGTTGCCGATGCAATGGGGCCTATGTCTGAGGCGGTAAGGGAGAATTACGAGCTCAGCAACGTAACAGCAACCCTTCTTTCATTCTTTGTATTTATAGCGTTCGCTGTTTTCAGCGTTCCGGGCGGTCTTCTTGCCGCAAGGATCGGCAAGAAAAGGCTACTTCTGCTCGGCCTCGGCCTCAATGCGATAGCAATGCTGATACCCTGCCTTACAGAACCAACATTTGCGGTTCTGCTGGGCTGCATTTTTGTTCTCGGAATCGGAACAACATTCCTTCAGGTAGCGGGCAATCCGATTATGCACGATGTGAGCGCTGAGGGCAAATACGGCCGAAACCTCAGCTTCGCGCAAGGCTTCAAGGGGATTGGAAGCTCGGTTTCCTCTTACCTTGTAACGGCTGTAGCGGGATTTGCGATATTCAAGACACTGGGCTGGAGAGGCGTATTTCCGATTTTCTTCGTGCTTATGGCAGCGGCCTTTATCTGGGTCTGCACTATCAAAGTAAACGAGACAAAGGCAGACGTTCCCCCAAGCCTGAAGTCCGGACTTGGTCTTTTGAAAAAGCCGGTTTACGCTTTAGCGGTTCTCGGGATATTTTTATACGTGGGCTCTGAGGTATGTATGGCAAGGTTCCTCCTGCCTCTTCTTGAAAAGATGGGACTTGAAGAATCCACTGCAACCAAATTCGGCCCTGCATTTTTCTTCCTTATGCTTACTGTCGGCCGTCTGGGCGGGGGTGCTGTACTGAACTTCCTCTCACAGCGTACATTCTTCAGGCTCTCAGCCCTGATGGGTCTTGTCGGGGCATTGATACTTATGTTCGGTGCATCGAATATAGCGGTAATAGGAGTATTGCTTTCAGGCCTTGGTTTTGCTAATATATGGCCAATGCTTTTCTCTATTACAGTAGAGAAGGATCCCGCCCGCGGAAGCGAGCTCAGCGGTCTTATGTGTATGGCAATCTCAGGCGGAGCTCTCGTGCCTCTGCTGATGGGGCAATTTGTTGATATGGGCCTTGGTACTAAGGCATTTATCGTTCCAGTTGTATGCTTTGTGTATCTTCTGGTGCTTTCCCTTGAGAAGGACCAGCCCAAGCAGATTGAACCAGAATCAGCAGCAAGTTCCTGATTAAATGAGGTGAGAAATGAATCCAGCAAATGATAACAGAATTGTATTAACCCTTGATGCAGGGGGAACGAATTTCGTTTTCTCTGCGATGCAGGATATGAAGGAAATAGTTGAGCCGGTAAAACTGCCCGCCTTCGCAGACGACTTGGATAAGAGTCTTGGTTCGATGGTGAAGGGTTTCTCTGAGGTGATCGAGAAGCTCCCGCAGAAGCCGGCGGCAATCAGCTTTGCTTTTCCCGGCCCTGCGGACTATCCCAACGGTATTATAGATAACGTAGGCAATCTTCCCGCCTATGCGGGGGGAATCCCTTTGGGCAGCTATTTGGAAGAGAAATTCCAGATACCCGTATATATAAACAACGACGGGGATTTGTTTGTTTACGGGGAGGCGATTGCCGGCTTCCTGCCTAAGGTCAACAGTATGCTCGAGAATGCAGGCTCGCCCACACGCTTCAAGAATCTGTTCGGCATAACAATCGGAACAGGCTTCGGTGCGGGGATAGTTTCAAACGGAGAGCTCTTCATAGGCGACAACTCCGCAGCAGGCGAGATATGGATCACCAGAAACAGCAAGTACTCCGAGTGCTTCGCTGAAGAGGGCGTAAGCATAAGGGCGGTAAAGAATAAGTATGCAGAGCTTGCGGGGATATCGCCGCAAAACGCTCCCGAGCCAAAGGATATTTACGAAATCGCCAACGGCAATCAAGAAGGCAGTAAGCAGGCAGCCCTGGATTCGTTTGCCGAGCTGGGTGAGATTGTTGGCGATTCGCTTGCCAACGCAATCACGCTTATAGACGGGATTATCGTAGTAGGCGGCGGGCTTTCCGCTGCGTACGATATGTTCATAGATTCAGCGTTGAGGCAGATGAACGGAACTATCAGCAGCTATGCAGGCGAGCCCAAGCCGAGAATTATTCAGAAAACCCTCGATCTGGAGAGCGAAGAAGGGCGGAGGGAATTTATCGAAGGCAAGGTTAAGCAGCTGAAGGTCCCCGGGACTGATAAAGAAATTCCATACGACTCTATGAAACGTATTGGAATCGGCAGGGCCGTCCTCGATACAAGCCGAGCCATCGCAATAGGAGCATACGCTTATGCACTGAGTGAACTGGATAAAAGCTGATTATACAAGAAAGGATTATCAAATGATAAACAGACGCGATTTTATGAAAAGTACTGCTGGGATATTAGCTTTTCATACAGCTCCAGTATTAAGCTCTGAAGCCGGGTTTAAGGAGAAGCCAAACATACTTATCATTATGGCAGATGATATGGGGTATTCGGATGCAGAATGATTTGGAGGAGAGGTTCGTACACCGAATTTATCTTCTCTTGCGGATAATGGTTTGCGTTTTACCCAGCATTATTCTTCAGGCCGATGCTGGCCTTCCCGCGCCTGCCTTTTAACCGGTTACTACGCTCAGCATATACGCCGCGACAGCCTACCGGGGATAAAAAAAGGGAAAAGACCTTCTTGGGCGCCGACTGCGCCTCATTTCTTTAAAAATGGGGGCTATAAGTCTTACCACAGCGGAAAGTGGCACATTGACGGCAGTCCTGAACAGGGCGGTTTTGACCGTTCGTGGGGAAGTCATAATAACGGCTGCGACTGGGACAGATTCTTCGACTCAAAGCCTTGGCAGGAAGACGACCTCAAAGCACCGGCACAAAAAGGTGAGCAGTATTATTCAACTACTGCCATCGCAGACCATGCTATTGCATGCCTGAAACTTCATCAGGAAAAACATCCGGACAGCCCTTTTTTCCAGTATATGGCATTTTATTCGCCGCACTTCCCCCTGCAGGCACTGCAAAAAGACATAGACTCGTATCAAGGAGTTTACAGGAAGGGATGGGATGCTGTAAGGCAGGAGAGATTAGAACGTATGAAAAAAATGGGGATTGTTAATTGCGGTCTCTCCGAGCGTGAACCCAATATAATCCCGCATTGGAATATGTCCGAAAAGGGCTTAAAACAAAAGATTGATGAAGGTGAAGCCGCTTACGCCGTAGCTTGGGATACACTTACTGAACAGGAAAAAGAATTTCAGGCGAAGAAAATGTCTATCCACGCCGCTATGATTACCCGTATGGATATTGAGATTGGGCGGGTGATAAGGCAGCTGAAGAAAATGGGTGCCTATGAAAACACCCTGATACTATTTGCAAGCGATAACGGGGCAAGTGCTGAGCAGTTTATCCGCGGGGACGGCCATAACCCCGATGCACCTTTGGGTTCGGCAGAAAGTTATTTATGCCTTGGGCCTGGCTGGTCAACAGCGGCTAATACCCCCTTCAGACTGCATAAACACTGGAATCATGAAGGCGGAATAAGTTCTCCTTTTATTGCTCATTGGCCTAATGGAATCAAAAACACAGGTGAACTAAGAGATGACCCTTCACATTTCATTGATGTCCTGCCAACCTGTATGGATGCGGCTGGACTCAAATTTCCTGAAAAAACTGAGGGTGGGAAGAACGTGCCGAAACGCCTTGGGAAAAGTTTACTGCCGGCATTCAAGAAAAATGGAGCAGTAAAACATAACTGCTTATGGTGGGCGCACAGCAGCAATAGGGCTTTGCGCAAGGGGGATTGGAAGATATCTGCCAGAAGAGCAAGCAATGGTCAGACGGGGCCTTGGGAGCTGTACAACTTAAAGTTTGACAGATGTGAAATGAATAATCTGGCCTCTAAACACCCGGATAAAGTTAATCAGTTAGCTTCGAAATGGCATGAAATTGCAGAAGGTTTTAAGAAAGACTTGTCAGGGTGATAGAGAAGCTTTTCGAAGATCCAGTTTTAGGAAACTTCTGTTAGAGTTTTTCATTTAAATCCGTTGGCGACAGGCTGAGCTTTACAGGATATTAAAGCGTTTGCTTGGCTTTAATTGTCGTATCTTGGCGATTTGAATTGCTGGAATTACTACGAAAGCACGTTTTTTGGCAAAATATTAAAAAAAGTTTTAAAATTTTTTGTTTTTTATTTGCATCCTTGTCAATTTTTATTACTATGTTCGCTCTATTTTGAGCTTTAGCGGGGACGGTGTGAGTATTGGTCTGAGCTACTCCGTGCTTGATAAGGCGTTGAGTTCCGCTGCTGTAGCTCAGTTGGTAGAGTACATCCTTGGTAAGGATGGGGTCATGGGTTCAAGTCCCATCAGCAGCACTTGCCCAGCCTTGCTAAGCTTGAAATAAGCGTACAATAAATCGGCGAAAATTAAAGAGAATTTATGTAATCTGAATTTTAGGGAGTAAACCTGAAATGGCAAAAGCAGTATTCGAAAGGACCAAACCGCACCTAAACATTGGTACAGTTGGTCACATTGACCACGGTAAGACAACTCTTACAGCGGCAATCACAATGCGCATGGCGAACAATCGCGGCGAAGAGGGCAAAAGATTTGATGAAATCGACAATGCTCCCGAAGAGAAAGAGCGCGGTATTACTATTAACACCGCTCACGTAGAGTATGAAACAGACAAAAGGCACTATGCACACGTTGACTGTCCTGGACACGCCGACTATGTAAAGAACATGATTACTGGTGCTGCTCAGATGGACGGTGCTATTATGGTGGTAGCGGCTTCAGACGGCCCGATGCCTCAGACACGTGAGCACCTCCTGCTCGCACGTCAGGTAAACGTTCCCAGAATTGTTGTGTTTATGAACAAGGTAGATCAGGTGGATGACCCTGAGCTGCTCGAACTGGTAGAAATGGAAATTCGTGAGCTTCTCAGCAAGTACGAATTCCCGGGTGATGAAGTACCGATTGTTCAGGGTTCTGCTCTGAAGGCTATGGAATCAAACGGCAAGGATGACGATGCCTGTAAGTGCATTGATGATCTTATGGGTGCAGTTGACGACTACATCCCGGTACCTGAGCGTGCTGTAGATCAGAAATTCCTTATGCCTGTTGAAGACGTGTTCTCAATCAAAGGCCGCGGTACTGTAGGAACAGGCCGTGTAGAGCGCGGAGTTATCCACGTGAACGACGAAGTTGAGATCGTTGGCCTCGGCGAGACACGAAAGACAACCTGTACAGGTGTTGAGATGTTTAACAAGACACTTAACGAAGGTCAGGCTGGTGATAACGTTGGGCTTCTTCTTCGCGGCGTTGAAAAGAAAGACCTCGTACGCGGTCAGGTGCTCGCTACTCCGAAGTCTATTACACCGCATACTAAATTCAAGTGTGAGGTTTATGTGCTTACTAAGGAAGAAGGCGGCCGTCACAGTCCGTTCTTTGCAGGATACCGTCCTCAGTTCTATTTCCGTACTACTGACGTAACAGGCTCTGTAAACAAGATTATGAGCCGTGAAGGTAACGAAGCTGAGATGTGTATGCCGGGCGATAATATCGCTATGGAAGTTGAAATTATTGCACCTATCGCTATGGAAGATGGACTGCGCTTTGCTATTCGTGAAGGCGGACATACCGTAGGCGCTGGTGTTGTTACCGAAATAATCGAGTAACCAGCTTAAGTTAATATCAGTCGGGCGGTCAAACCGGCCGTCCGGCTTTTTTTATCTCAAATTTTTTATTAGGATCTTTTCTGCCGCTGCGGGAACGTTTTCTCTTCAAATATCGGCGGAATTGTTTGCAGCCAGCTCTATTTTAGAGGCCAGTAAGAGGTAAAAAGAATGGCAAAATCACTCAAAAGAGAACACGTTTGGTTTGAATGCAAAGATTGCGGTTCAAGGAATTATCGAACACCTGTAAATGTGGTGGGCGGTGTTCCTAAAATTGAGCTGAAAAAATACTGCAAAAATGAACGCAAGCATACTGTTCATAAGATCAGACGAAAATAAAACGCGCTTAGGACACTAGCTCAATCGGCAGAGCATTGGTTTCCAAAACCAAAGGTTGGGGGTTCGATTCCCTCGTGTCCTGTTTATAATAAAAATGGCGCATAATATTTGGCAGAGGTAATCCATGCAGCTATATATATATAAAAGAGGACAGGGATATCATACTCGTTTATGGACAAGTCTTGCGTGTTTTGCGCTGGCCTGCTGGGGATGCTACAGGCTCAGCGAGATGCTTACAATGACAGAGAACCCGTGGATTGAGTATATGGTACCGGCAGCTTTGCTTGCGGGGCTGAGCTGGCTGATTTATTCTGTCCAGAATAAACCAAGTTTTGCAGATTTCCTCATCGAATCAGAGGGAGAGCTCAAGAAGGTAAGCTGGTCTTCCAGAGCACAGATTATAGCTTCTACGATGATTGTGATATCTGTAGTCGTGATAATCTCAATACTTCTTGGTGCTGTAGATGTTGGTTTCCGCTCTATGTTTGAGTATGTGTTCAAGATTTACTCGTAAGTGAGGTCTGTTTTATGCAGTGGTATGTGCTGAGGGTGGCCTCAAACAAGGAAAATTATGTCCGTGATACGATCGAGAAGAAAGTTAAGCTTGAACAGCTCGAGGAATGTGTCGGACGGGTGGTAGTACCTACAGAGAGAAAAAGAGAACGCACCAAAGACGGTAAAGAGCGGATAAAAAAACAGAAGCTCTACCCGGGGTACGTTTTTATGGAGCTTGAGACTGATGAAAACGGCAGGATCCCCGAAAAGCCTTGGTTCTTGATTAAAGAAACCGGCGGGGTGGGCGATTTCATCGGCACTGAAGGCGTGCCTACTCCAATGCGTGATACAGAGGTGGCGAAGATGCTTCAGGAAGTTGAAAAACAGGAAACTGAAGAAGAGCCGGTTTTCAAACTCGAGTTCAGTGTTGGGGACTTAGTTAAGATTATAGACGGCGCTTTTGAAAATACCGAAGGTGTGGTTGACTCTGTAGATACCGAGCGCGGGGTTGTCAGGGTGATAGCTAACGTTTTTGGCAGAAGTACTCCGATAGAAATTGAGTACTGGCAGATTGAAAAGGCTTAGCCGGATTTTGAGATTCACCACCGGCAGAGGCAGATTGCAGCCCTTCGGCGGGATAATTTGATAAAAATACTTTTTTACGAGTTTAAGAGGTTTATAAAAAATGGCAAAAGAACTAACCGGACAGATTAAGCTTCAGGCACCGGGCGGTAAGGCAACACCCGCACCACCTATTGGCCCTGCGCTTGGTCAGCATGGTGTGAATATTGGCCAGTTCGTCCAGCAGTTTAACGACCAGACAGCTGAGCTTAACGGGATGACTGTTCCTGTTGTAATTAATGTTTACAACGACAGAAGCTTTGATTTCATAGTAAAAAGCCCGCCTGCCGCGGTTCTTCTTATGAAGGCAGCAGGATTGGACAAGGGAAGCGGTGAGCCGAATACAAACAAAGTCGGCACTGTTACCAAGGCTCAGATTCGTGAAATCTCTGAGATGAAAATGAAAGACCTTAACGCCTACAAGATCGAATCAGCAGACCTAATCATTGAGGGTACGGCGCGCAGTATGGGGATAGAGGTCTCATAATAGTAATGTTTGCTTACCACGGCTTCAGTGGGAGCGTTGACTAAGATTTAACGCGAAAGGATAATTGAATGAATAAAAGCAGAAGATACCGCGAGGCAGCGGAAAAAGCGCCAAAACAGCCGCTTTCTGTGAAAGATGCGGTAGAGGTGCTCAAGGGTTTCTCTGCGACAAAGTTTGACCAGTCGGTTGATGTGGTTATGCATCTGGGGATTGATCCCCGCCAGTCTGATCAGCTTATCAGAGGATCGCTTTCCCTTCCAAACGGAATCGGGAAAACCAAAAAGGTAATTGCATTCTGCGAAGATACAGAAGCAGAAGAAGCAAAATCTGCCGGTGCTGTTGATGCCGGCGGTGATGAACTCGTAGAAAAGGTCTCAGGCGGATGGCTTGATTTTGACGTTGCCATAGCTTCGCCAAAGCTTATGAGCAAAGTCGGAAAGCTCGGCCGTGTACTCGGGCCTCAGGGGAAGATGCCTTCTCCTAAAAACGGCACGGTTACACCGGATGTCATTACTGCTGTGAAAGAGTTTTCTGCCGGTAAGGTGGAATTCAGAAACGACAGCGGCGGGAATGTGCATGCTTTGGTCGGGAAGCTGAGTTTCAATGAAAAAAAGCTCGTTGAGAATATTAAATATTTTATCGACCAGATAGATAAGATGAAGCCTGAATCGGTTAAGGGTACGTATATTAAGAAGGTATGCATCAGTTCAACAATGAGCCCTGGTGTTGAGATTGAGCTGAAAGGTGAAGAAAAATGAGTAAGTTTGTAAAACAATTACTTCAGAGAGAACTTGAAGCCCAGTTCAAGGATATTGATAATTTTCTCGTAATCGGCATTGACGGAATCGGGGGAAACGACAACAACCAGATGCGTGCAGACCTTAGCGAGAAGGGAATGACAGTTAAGGTTGTTCGCAACAGCCTTATGCGGAAGGTTCTAAGCGATGCCGGTAAGGAACAGGCCAAAGAGCTTTTCAAGTTGGGGCAGTGCACGGTTGCTTACGGAGGCGACAGCATTGTAGATGTTGCCAAGGAGATGGTAGCTCTCAAAAAGAAGCTAAAGGCTCTGGATCTGAAAGGGGCTTTTGTAGAAGGCAGTGTGGTCGGTTCTGAAGGCGTAACTGAGCTCTCAAAGATGCCGAATCGTGCAGAGCTGCAGGCGCAGATTGTTCAGATTTCTCAGACACCTGCTTCAAACGTTGCAGGAGCTGTTTCCAGCCCGGCTTCAAATATTGCAGGCTGCCTGAAAACCCTCATCGAGAAAAAAGAAGAGCAGGCTGCTTAGTCAGCCTTGAAAAGGATAATAAACAGAAGACAATCTATTCAGTTATTACGGCATTTGTCGGTCGTCCCGAAAGGGTTAAACGCGGCGGCGTAGCTGCGGCAGCCGGCATAAGCGGGTAATAAAAGGAGATTAATAATATGAGCGAAGAAGCAAAAACATTCAGCGACGATATCAAATCGATCGGCGACAGCATTGTAAATCTTACTCTTATGCAGGCAAAAGAGCTTGCTGATTACCTCAAAGAAGAGTATGGAATCGAACCTGCAGCCGGCGGCGCAGTAATGATGGCAGGGCCAGCAGGCGGCGAAGGCGCCGGAGAAGAGGAAGAGGAAAAAACTTCTTTCGATGTTATCCTCGAAGCTGCAGGCGACAAGAAAATTGGTGTTATCAAGGAAGTTCGCGGAATTACCGGCCTCGGCCTGAAGGAAGCAAAAGAGCTAGTTGATAATGCACCTAAGCCGATAAAAGAAGGTGTCTCTAAAGAAGAGGCAGAAGAAATGAAAACGCAGCTTGAAGAAGCAGGCGCTACTATCAAGATCGACTAAAAACTTTCCAACGGCTGCAAGGCAGCCTGATATCTTTGAAATTATAGTGGTGTCGGGTAGGAGAGATATTCTCCTTCCCGTACACCTTTATTGCGTTTATATATGCCGGAGGTTTATTCCGGCAGACCCGTGCTTGCATTATCATAATTATGCGGAGAATTTGAATGGGGCCAAGAGCAGTACGAAATTTTGGGAAAATCAACAAAACTATCCCTGTACCGGATCTAACAATGGTGCAGAGAGAGAGCTATAGGAGGTTCCTCCAGCTCGACAAGAATCCTGCGGAGAGAGAAGATTTCGGTTTGGAAGCCGTTTTCAGGGAGTCTTTTCCGATAGAAGGCCAGGAACTTACCCTTGAATATCTGCACTACGCCCTGGAGAGACCAAGGTACACGCCTTTGGAATGCAAGGGGCTGAAGCTTACTTACGGCTACCCTCTTCGAGTTACGTTCCGGCTGACCAACAAAAAGCTCGATGAAGTAACAGAGCAGGCTGTATTCCTCGGCGAGATGCCTGTAATGCTCGGCGGCGGTACTTTCATAGTAAACGGAGCTGAGAGGGTTATCGTCAATCAGCTTCACAGAGGCCCGGGTGTGGACTTTGGCATTGAAAGCAAAGAGGCAGACAGGGTTCTTCACGGAGGAAGGATTATTCCAGAAAGGGGAAGCTGGCTTGAGGTGAATGTTACCAAGAAAGACCAGCTGATTGTAAAGATAGACCAGTCCAACAAGCTCCCGGCAACTGTGCTTCTGCGTGCTATGGCTCCCGAATACGGAACTACAGCAGCAGTTATAAGACAGTTTTACGAGACAGAAGAAATATCTCCTGCCAAACTCGAGCCTACTATGTGGGCAGTGGGGCAGGTTGTAGATACTGAAACCGGAGAAATCATTGTTGACTCCGGCCACCAGATAGGCGAGAGAGTAGGTCAGATACAAGGCAGCGGCATCGATAAGATTGAGGTAGTGAAAAACTTGAGCGATATGCTCATACTCAACACTCTCGCTGAGGATGACTGCGAAACCTACGAACACGCCCTCATAAAGATATATTCAAAGCTGCGTCCCGGGAATCCTGCAAACGTTGAAAAGGCTGAGCAGCTATTCAACGAACGTTTTTACGATAAGAGCAGGTATCGCCTCGGGAAGGTGGGGCGCTTCCGCCTGAACAGAAAATTCGGTACTAATGTTTCCGAAGAACATCAGACAATAAGGCCTGAAGACTATATCAATGTAGTGAGCTATATCCTTAAGCTAAGGGCAAATCAGGGCGAAATCGACGATATCGACCACCTTGGTAACCGCCGTGTCAGAACGGTGGGCGAGCTTGGCTCAGATGAAATCAGAAAGGGGCTCTTGAAGCTCCGCAGAACTGTTACAGACAGGATGAGCAGCAAGCAGGCCGAAGATATCAAGAAGATATCTGATATTGTAAACAGCAAGAGCGTTTCAAATCATATAGATGCCTTCTTCGGAAGAGGCGAGCTCAGTCAGGTAGTTGATCAGACAAACTGCCTAAGCCAGCTTACGCACGAAAGAAGGCTCTCAGCTCTCGGCCCGGGCGGTCTTAACAGAAAGCGTGCCGGCTTTGAAGTTAGAGACGTTCACATCTCCCACTACGGCAGGATTTGTCCTATTGAAACTCCTGAAGGAGCGAACATTGGTCTTATTTCCTCGCTAGGTGTATATTCAAGCCTCGATGAGTACGGCTTCCTCATGACGCCTTATATGAAGGTGAAAAACCGCAAGCTCACCGGAGACGTGGTAACTATGCGTGCGGATAATGAAGATGAAGTAGTATGTGCCCCTCCAGCCGCCTTAGATCTTAAAGACCAGAAGAAGTTAAGGTCTGGTCCTGTGCTTGCACGTGAGAAGGGCGAGCTTACTCAGATAGACAGTAAAGAAGTGGAATATCTCGATGTCTCCTCACAGCAGACTGTGGGTATCTCAGCCTCGCTTATCCCCTTCCTCGACCACGACGATGCAAACAGGGCTCTTATGGGCTCGAATATGATGAGGCAGGCAGTTCCGCTTCTTAAAACAGAAGCCCCGTTTGTGGGAACGGGTATGGAATATGAAGTTCCCAAAAACACCCCTATGGTGGTAAAGGCTCGACGCAGCGGTGCTGTTACAGCAGTTGACGCTACGAAAATCGTTATCGACGACAGGGACGAATATCACCTGCGCAAATACCGCGGTCTGAACGAGAGGACATGCCTGAACCAGAAACCTACAGTAACCCTTGGGGAGAAGGTTGAACAGGGGCAGATTATCGCAGACGGCGGCGGAACCTGCAATGGCACGCTTGCTATCGGGAAAAACCTTCTCGTTGCCTTTATGCCTTTCGACGGATACAACTTCGAGGATGCTATTCTTATCAGCCAGAAGGTAGTAAAGGAAGACACTTTCACAAGTGTTCACATAGATGAGTTCGATGTAGAGGTTCGCGAAACAAAGCTGGGAAGAGAAGAGTTTACAAGAGATATCCCGAATGTGGGCGAGAAGATGCTCCGGAATCTTGATTCACGCGGCGTAATCCGCGAGGGAACTCGAGTTGGGCCGGGGGATCTGCTCGTGGGCAAGGTGTCTCCCAAGAGCAAAACTGAGCTCACTCCAGAAGAGAAGCTCTTACATGCGATCTTTGGACGCGCAGGCGAAGATGTGAAAAATGATTCGCTTGTTATGCCCAGCGGGCATGAAGGTGTTATTATCGGAACTAAGCATTTCCGCAGATACACAGCAACAAATGAAGCGGAAAAGAAAGAGCTTAACGCCAAGATTGAAAAGCTCAGGAAAGAAGCTTTAGGCAAGCAGATTCGTCTTTTCAGAAATATGATGGAAACTGTTTACAGTGAGCTGGGCGAGGTTGATGTTATAGACCCCGACACTCTCCAGAAGGCTGGTGTGAGCAAGGATGATGACGTTATCGCCGAGCAGATCGAAAGCTTCTCTCCAAGCTGGCTGAAGCAGAAGAATAAAAAGAAGAAATTCCAGGAAATCGTGGATATGTACTGGCCGCAGATTGTTGAAATCGGCCAGGAGCTCGAGAGAGTTACAGAGCATATGAAGCGGGGCGATGAGCTCCCCAATGGTGTGCTCGAGAAGGTAAAGATTTACGTAGCTATGAAACGGCCGCTTTCTGTCGGTGATAAGATGGCCGGACGGCACGGTAATAAGGGAATTATCGCAAGGATTATGCCGGAAGAAGATATGCCGTTCCTTGATGACGGTACACCGGTCGATATCCTGCTCAACCCTCTCGGCGTGCCTTCACGTATGAATGTCGGCCAGATTCTCGAAACACATCTTGGCTGGGCAGCGAAAGTTCTCGGATTTGACGGTATAACCCCTGTGTTTGACGGTGCTAGCGAAAAGGAAATTTTCGAGCTTACAATGCATGCAAATGAGCACGTCAAAAATGTTAGAGAAGAATGCGAGAAAACCAAAACCCCGCCTCCGCAAGACCAGCTGCTTTCTGTTGTGCCTGATACGCTGAAGAATCAGCTCTATGACGGTCGTACCGGTGAGCCGTTTGAGCAGAGGGGCACGGTAGGATATATGTATATGCTCAAACTGCATCATCTTGTGGACGATAAACTCCACGCAAGGAGCACCGGCCCATACAGCCTCATCACCCAGCAGCCGCTTGGCGGTAAAGCCCGTGCAGGCGGACAGCGTTTCGGCGAGATGGAAGTATGGGCGCTTGAAGGCTATGGAGCGGCTTACCTCCTTCAGGAGATTCTAACTGTTAAGAGTGATGATATCGAAGGACGCAGCAAGATTTATGAATCTATGGTGAAGGGCAATAATTCTCTTCAGGCCGGTACGCCTGTTTCGTTTGAAGTTCTCTGTAATGAGATTAAGGGTCTCGGACTTAATATGAGACTCGAAAGAACCAAAAAAGACAATTCGCCGTTTTAAGCGTGAAATCTTTGAGCCCTCTTAGTAAAGGAGCTACTGGGAAATGATAGAACCTGGTTTTGAAAAAATTAATAATTTCGACTCAGTTAAGATTACCCTTGCCAGCCCAGATGATATCAGGAGCTGGTCTTTCGGGGAAGTTAAAAAACCTGAGACGATTAACTACAGAACATATCGTGCGGAAAAGGAAGGTCTGTTCTGTGAGAGGATATTCGGGCCTGAAAGGGACTACGAATGTGCCTGCGGCAGACATAAAGGCACAAAGTTTAAGGGAATCATTTGCGAACGCTGCGGTGTTAAAGTGGCTCCGAGCCGTGTGAGAAGAAAACGCATGGGGCATATAACACTCGCCGCACCCGTGGTGCATATATGGTTCTTTAAGGCTATGCCCAGCAGGCTCAGCACGCTTCTGGGCTTCAAAACAAGCGACCTCGAAAAAATCGTTTACTTCCAGGATTATGTAGTAATCGACCCGGGAGATACTCCTCTGGTGGAGAATCAGCTTCTAAGCGAAGAGGAATACCGTGATGCTCTGGGCAAATACGGCAGGGAATTCAGAGCCTCTATGGGTGCTGAAGCAGTAGAAGAGCTTGTTGACAAGCTCGACCTCGAGCTTCTAAGCGTTGAACTGCACGAGCAGATTAACAGCACTGGAAGCAAGCAGAAGATTAACGAGCTCAGCAAAAGGCTCAAAACTGTAAATGCACTGCGTGAGAGCGGCAACGACCCGCGCAATATGATTATGAAGGTTCTCCCTGTTATACCGCCGGACTTGAGACCGCTGGTTATGCTCGAAAGCGGAAACTTCGCAACAAGCGACCTCAACGACCTCTACAGGCGAATCATCAACAGAAACAACAGACTCGCCAAACTTATGGACTTAAACGCTCCTGAAGTTATTATACGCAATGAGAAGCGTATGCTTCAGCAGGCTGTAGATGCCCTGCTGGACAACAACAGGTGCAGAAGGCCGGTAGTAGGCAGCAACAGCAGAGCACTTAAATCGCTTACTGATATGATTAAGGGCAAGCAGGGGCGTTTCCGTGAGAACCTCCTCGGTAAGCGTGTGGATTATTCTGCCCGCTCTGTGATTGTTGTTGGCCCGTGGCTGAAACTCAATCAGTGCGGACTGCCCAAGAAGATTGCCCTTGAGCTTTATCAGCCGTTTATAATACGCAGACTCCGCGAGAAGGGATATGCTGATACAGTTAAAAGCGCAAAAAGAATGCTTGAACGCAGGGAAGACTGCGTATGGGATATTCTCGAAGAGGTGATTTACCAGCATCCGATTCTTCTCAACCGCGCTCCGACCCTGCACCGAATGGGTATTCAGGCGTTTGAGCCTGTATTGGTAGAGGGTAATGCGATACACCTCCATCCGCTTGCCTGTAAAGGCTTCAATGCGGACTTCGACGGCGACCAAATGGCTGTGCACCTTCCGCTCAGCAGTGAAGCGCAGGTTGAAGCGCATACGCTTATACTTGCTACGAACAATATTTTCTCGCCGGCAAACGGCTCTCCAAACCTTACCCCATCGCAGGATATCGTGCTGGGAATCTACTACCTTACAACTGTAGTACCAGGCGAGAAGGGCGAGGGAATGATTTTCCGCGATACTTATGAGGCGATTAGTGCTTACGACAGGGGCGTAGTTTCTGCTCATGCCAAGGTTAAAGTTCGCCTGCCTGAGGGTAAGGAATTTATGGATGAAAAAGGAGTCCGTGAGGGCGGCGTCGTAGATACCACCGCAGGAAGGTGTCTTTTCAACGATATGTTCTCTATTGAGATACCCTTCTTCAATCTCCTTATGAGCAGCAAGCAGCTTGGGAAGGTGATTAGCGAGTGCTATCAGAGAATAGGCAGCGGTGCTACCGTTGATATTCTCGATAAGGTAAAGGATCTGGGCTTCAAGTATGCAGCTCTTGCGGGGCTCAGCTTTGGTATTACAGATTTGAAAGTCCCTGAAACAAAGACGGAGATCCTCGATAAATCGCAGAAAGAAGTAGATAAAATTTCCAAAAACTACTCCGACGGCCTGCTTACCGAAACAGAACGCAAGAACCAGATTATCGACGTTTGGACTCACGCAAGGATTGAAGTTACAAACGCTATGCTCGACAGCCTCCAGAGCGATACAAGAGACGGCAAGCCTTATCTCAATCCGATTTGGGTAATGAGGCACTCCGGAGCTCGAGGCAGTGTAGATCAGATTATGCAGCTTGCAGGTATGCGTGCTTTGATGGCCAAGCCCAGCGGCGAGATTATCGAAACGCCGATTAAATCAAATTTCCGTGAAGGGCTTAACGTGCTTGAGTATTTCAGCTCCACCCACGGTGCTCGTAAAGGGCTGGCCGATACGGCTCTCAAGACAGCCGATTCAGGCTATCTAACTCGAAAGCTTGCTGATGTTGCGCAGAATGTTATCGTAACCGAAGACGACTGCGGAACGCTCCAAGGGGTTACCAAAACTACAGTTTACAAAGATGAGGCCGTTGATATCCCGCTAAGCGCTATGATTGTAGGAAGAACGGCAAGGGATAATATCAAAGACCCGATTCGCGACGAGATGATCGTTGCTGAGAACGAGATTATAACTCCAAAAGCAGCAGCGAAGATTGAAGAGCTCGGTCTTGATTCAATAAGGGTTCGAAGCGCACTTACTTGCGATGCCAGAGAAGGCGTATGTGCAAAATGCTACGGCTGGGATATGAGCAAGAGCCGCGAGGTGGAGAAAGGTATGGCAGTGGGAATTGTTGCCGCTCAGTCTATCGGCGAGCCCGGGACTCAGCTCACGATGCGTACCTTCCATACAGGCGGCATTGCATCTCGTGCAGTAGTTGAAGACGCCCAAAAGGCTGCCAGAGGCGGTACTATAAAGTATCGTGATATCAAGTATGTTACGGTAAGCTCCGAGAAGGGCGAGGAATACGTCTGTCTGAAGAGGAAGTCTGAGCTGGCTATTGTAGATGAAAGAGAGCGTGAGCTTGAGAAGTATCCTGTCGAATACGGCTACTTCATTCAGGTTAAAGACGGGCAGAAAGTGAAAAAAGGGCAGAAGCTCTTCCGCTGGGACCCACACCGTATCCCGATTCTTGCCGAGGTTGACGGCCGCATTCGTCTGCACGATATAATCGAAGGCGAAACTATTCGAATCGAAGAAGAACGAAAGGGACAGAAGCCCTATCCGGTGGTTATCGAACACAAAGGCGACAGGCACCCGCAGGTTGTTATCGAAGATGAAACAGGAAAAATTCTTGACGTGCATTATCTGCCTGCAAAGGCTCGTATCGGCGTTGAAGACGGGCAGGAAGTGAAGGCAGGTGCTCTGCTTGCAAGGCTACCGAGAGCCTCAGACGGTACGCAGGATATTACAGGCGGTCTGCCTCGTGTTACGGAAATCTTCGAGGCGAGAAAGCCCAAAGAACCAGCAGCAATGGCTGAGATTTCTGGTGTTGTCGAGCTTCAGCGTGAACGCAGAAGAGGCAAGATAACAATCACTGTACGCAATGAGCAGTCCGGTCTTGAAAGAGAGCACCATGTCCCCAGAGACAGGCACCTGAATGTTCACGCAGGAGATACTGTTCAGGCCGGCGACCCGCTCACTCAGGGCCCGCTTGTACCTCACGACATCTTGAGAATCAAAGGCGAAGAGGCTCTTCAGGGCTATCTGCTCAACGAGATTCAGAACGTTTATCGTGCACAGAATGTTAAGATCAACGATAAGCACGTTGAAATAATCATCTCTCAGATGCTTCGCAAAGTTGAGATTGATACCGTTGGAGACAGCGGCTTCCTCCCGGGAGAGGTTGTCGATAAGAGCGAATTTAAGCGTGTTAATGCTGCTCTTGCAAGCGAGCTTATTATCACAGACCCGGGCGATACCGATCTAAAGGAAGGCCAGAAAGTGAGCAAAGAAGAGCTTTCAAAGGCCAACGAGAAGGTGGAGCTGCTCGTAGGCGAGCCGGCAAAGGGCAAACGTCCCCAGCCTGCTACAGCGAACACCCTGCTTCTCGGTATAACCAAGTCTTCTCTGAGGTCTGAGAGCTTTATCTCTGCTGCGAGTTTCCAGGAAACAACAAAAGTGTTGACTGAGGCATCATTAAGCGGTAGAATTGATAAACTGCGCGGTCTTAAAGAGAATGTAATTCTTGGAAGGCTCATACCGGCCGGTACTGGATTCAAGGACTACGAGAAACTGAATGTGGTTTACAATGCCGAAGAGCCTATTCCTGAAGAGATTAAGGAAAGCAAGGATGCAGAGGCCGCTGCTGATGCAGCTATAAGGGAAGCTCTTGGGCTTTAAGTGAGCTGCTTATCTGCGATTTTGATGAAAACGAAATATTAACAGTTTTATAAAAGGTTTTTAATAATGCCCACAATTAACCAGCTGATTAGAAAGGGAAGGAAGAAGCCTTCCCGCAAAAGGATTTCGGATATCCGTGGATGTCCGCAGAAAAGAGGTGTGTGTCTTATAGTTAGAACACAGACACCTAAGAAGCCGAACTCTGCGCTTCGCAAGATCACAAGGGTTCGTCTTACAAACGGCAAAGAGGTAACAGCGTATATCCCCGGCATAGATCACAACCTCCAGGAACACAGTACTGTTCTTGTAAGGGGCGGTCGTGTACGAGACCTTCCGGGTGTTCGTTACCACGTTGTCAGAGGCGCTCTTGATACCGCTGGCGTTGATGGACGCAAGCAGGGAAGAAGCAAGTACGGCGCTAAGAATAAGTAATTTTTGTTTTAATTTAAGGGATAAAGCACAGTATGGCAAAGAAATTTACAGCATCTGCAACTCAGCTGAAGGCTGATCCGGTCTATGGAAGTAAGCTGATTGCGAAATTTATCAATTGCCTTATGCTTGATGGGAAAAAGAGCGTAGCACGCAAAGTTTTCTATGATGCGATGGGTATTGTTGAAAAGCGTATTAAAGATTGCCCTCCTAATGAGGTCTTCGAGAAGGCTATTGAAAATGTGAAGCCTTCGCTTGAGGTTCGCAGTAAGCGTGTGGGCGGTGCGAGCTATCAGGTGCCTATGCAGGTTAAACCCAACAGGCAGAGGGCTCTTGCTTTCCGCTGGATTCTCGACGGCGTGAGAGGCAAGAAGGGCAGGCCTTTGGCGCAAAGACTCGCAGCAGAGCTTTGCGATGCATACAACGGCGAAGGTTCAGCTATGATAATGCGCACAAACGTGCACAGAATGGCTGAGGCGAATAAGGCTTTCGCTCATTTCGCCTGGTAGATTCTGAGATGAACATTCAAGCCTCGTCTGTATTCTGCAGAGCGGGGCTTTTTATTTCATGCCGGTTTATATGGGGTGGATTTCTCACCCAAGCCGAAAAAACCTCGAAAATCTAAATTATAATCTTGAATTGAAAACGGGTGTGTGTAAAATACCCCGTCTATTCAAAATCGGAGTGTAGCTCAGCTTGGCTAGAGCACTTGCTTTGGGAGCAAGGGGTCGTGAGTTCAAATCTCGCCACTCCGAATTATAAAGTCCTGAACCGAACTGACGGATTCAGGGCTTTTTTCGTTTGAGCTTTTCCATTTCAGCAAATTATTGATTAGGGTTTTGCTTTTCCCCATCTTCCTCGTCTGCCTCTTCCAGAATAACGGGGATTTCCAGATAGAATGTTGCGCCTCTCTCCGGCTCGCTTTCCACGCCTATATTGGCAGCAAGCAGGTTGGCGAGCTCTTTTGATATTGCAAGTCCCAGCCCGCTTCCGGGAACCATTCTCGTTATAGACCCGTCGAGCTGGCGGAATTTGCCGAATATCGATTCCTGCTGGTTTTTCGGAATGCCGCACCCGGTATCGGTTACAGATATGCGAACGGTTTTCTCGTCTGCCATCATAACATCCATCTTGATTTCGCCCTCTTCGGGGGTGAATTTTATAGCGTTGCTGATGAAGTTGTAGAGTATCTGCTGCACCTTTGATGCGTCGGTTTTGATAATAGGTATCTCATCATCCACCTCCAGCTCAAGGCTGATATTTTTCTTTTGTACCATCCCGTAGAAGAAGCTTACTACGCCTCTGCAAAGCTCGGGGATACTTGTTTTATCAATTCTAAGCTCAAGCCTGCCTGCTTCTGCTTTGGCAAGGTCGAGAAGGTCGTTTATCATACTGAGAAGGTTCCTCCCGCTCTCGGAAATGTTCCCTGCATACCGCGATATTTTCTCCTGTGAGCGGGGGGTATTGTCTCTGAGCAGGTCTGAGAAGCCTATAATTGCATTGAGAGGAGTGCGGAATTCGTGGCTCATATTGGCGAGGAATTCATTCTTCAGCTTGTTGGCCTTAAATAGCTCAACGTTCCTCTCTGAGAGCTCCACAATCTTCTCATCGAGCTGCTTATTGGCCTTTTTGAGCTTTTGCTGGGTATCTCTCAGCCCGTCGAGCATCTGGTTGAAGCCTTCTGCAAACCGCTGATATTCGTCGTTGGTTTTGATTGAGGAACGGGCGTTGATATTGCCCTCGGAGACATTGCTCACAAGAGCTCTAAGCTGGCGTATCGGGCTGAGGATAACGCGCTGAATAATGACATAAACAGTAATAATCGCTCCGCAGCCTGCAAGAAAGCCGGCGAATATAATACAGATCTTGTTCATAAGCATAGTTTTGCCGCGGTTTTCATCGAGAAGTTTTACAATAACTGCTCCGACAATCTGCTTTGGGCCTGCTGCATTAAGCTCCTGAATCGCATCATTGGAATAAACCTCTTCATTGGTAACGAGCCTTAGGAGATTATTGTACGCTTTTTCCTGCGATTTAGTCCTCCAGAAACGCATATTTGTTTCGCTGGATTCCCTGAGCTTTTCGATAATCTGCTTTTCTTTTTTGGTAAGGTCTGCCTTTTTTTCTGCTTCAGCAGTTCGAAGATCAACCCATCTTATAAAGCTTTCGTTTTCTTTTGTATCTCTTAGGCCTTCCTGCTGGATATACTTTTCTGAAAAGTCTGAATTGCCTTTGAGCTCGTTTTTTATGACCAGCTTGGAAACTGTAACCACGGTATCGTAGCCGGCCTTGTCTGCGAGCTTATTCATCCATAGATAGGGAAAAAGAAGGGCAAGGGTAAGGATTACGATTATCGCAAGCCCGAACTGCAGCCTGCACTTGCTCGCAACGTTGTGCGGGCGAAGATCAATGCTCTTGAGCAGAAGACGAAACTGTATTTTTAGCTTTTTGCGCTGTCTGCTCTTTTCTCTTTGAGTTTTTTTTGCCATTTAAGTTTTCTGATTTTCTTCCTTGAGCCTTTCTTCAAGCCTTTCCAAATGCTCAAGCCTTTCTGTTATATTGAGGTGCTGAGTGCAGGCCTCTTCGCACCTTTTGCATTTAATGCAGTCAGCTGCTTCGCCTGTTCTGTCGTTGAGTATGCCCCATTCCCTGCTGAATTTCAGAGCCTCTAAAAGCTCTTTGTCGCTTTTGTTTTCAATGAGCTTTCTGTTGTAAAACTGCATATAGGATGATACCGGTATCCTTTTGGGGCATTCGCTGTCGCAGTAGCCGCAGGCCGTGCAGAGCTCATCGAAGTTATCGCTGAGCAGTTCGGCTATTTCATCTTTCCTCTCTTTGCTGATTTCACTGCTCTGATCTGCGCACCTGCAGGCCTGATTGATATGTTCTTTGGTTGTAAAGCCGTTGAGAGCAACAGTGATTTCAGGGCTGCCGATGCAGAATTTGAGGGCAGCATCTGTGGGTGATTCGCTGCCGTTTGAGATAAAGCTGAATCTCTCTTCGTGCTTAGGTATCATGCCGCCTGCAAGCGGATTCATCGCAACCACCCCTGCTCCGTTTTTGTATGCTGTTTCAACAGCATCCCAGCGGAACATAAAGTTCAGTATGTTTACGCCCACAAGAATACCGGCAAAATCTCGCTTCTCCAAAACTTTATTCAGCCTTTTGCCCCTGAGGTGCGAGGAAACGTTGATATGTCTTATTTTTCCCTGCTCACGGCATTTTTCAAGCCCTTCAATCAGTCCGTCGGGCTTTGCAGCCTCATCATACTGATTTAGATTCCGTATGCACCATACATAGAAGAAATCTATATAGTCGGTGTTGAGCCGCTTGAGTGCTTTGTCAACCTGCTCGATGGTGTCTTTGGCGGATGTAACCATCTGAGGCATAATCTTTGAAGACACATAATACTGATCGCGTATTGATTTTGTCCTTTCGCAGAAATGCCCGAATATATCAAGACTGTTGTCTTCGCAATATGCCGGAGCTGTGTCGAAAAAGTTGATTCCTTTATCCCAAGCATGGTCGAGAAGGTAGGAATTATTCAAGTTGCTGTGGTTCAAATCGAACCGCATCCCCCCGAAGCCTACTGCTGAAACTTTGTAACCTGTCTTGCCGAATGTTTTGTAAATCATATTTCCCCTTATACATTTCTCAAGAATAGAAACTATTATATTTATTCCTCACACATTTTAAATGAGTGATTAAGGAAATGTATTTGCGAACCTTTTAATCAGTTTGCAATATTTCAGCCTTTATGTAAAATCCTCCTTAATTGTTCAATTCTTTGGTTTACACGGAAAGCTTATGGAGAAAAGGGCACCTTTAACGAGAATACAGAATCTTATAGGCCAGCGAATGCTGCATTCAAAACGCACTATCCCCTCGCATTACATCAATAAAACCGTGCGCACAAATGCTCTGAATCGCTTCCGGCGTGATTATGCAAAGTCCTCAGGGGTGCGGATTTCAACGAATGATATTTTCTTTGCTGCTGCTGCCCGAGCTGCCGAGGCTTTCCCGTTTATGCTCTCACGAGTAGAGGGCGAAAAAATCAGAATTGCCGATACGATAGACATAAGCTTTGCTGTTGCAAGCAGGTCGGGAATTTTGTTTGTGCCTGTTATACGGGCTGTTGAACTGCTTTCCCTTGCCCAGATTGCTGAGATCAGTGAAGACCTGACCCGCCGTGGTCGTGAGGATAAACTCTCGCCTGAGGAAATGAATAATGCATCAATTGCCCTTAGCAGTCTCGGGATGTATGGGATTAATTCTTTCGTCGCAATCCCGCCAGCCGATTCCAACGCGATTATCTCTGTGGGAAGGCCTGAGTCTGAGCTGGTGCTGAAGGAAGGCAAGCCGATTGGCGAGAAAAGGATGAATTTCTGCCTTTCTGTAAACGCAAAAACAGTTTCGCCGTTTTATGCGGCAAAATATCTCGCAAAATTCTCTGAATTTTTAGAAAATCCCGTAAAACTCGCTGACTAGCCTGCTCTATGCTGCCCGCCGGGCAAATAGTAATTGCACAAACAACACTCATTTTCGTATTAAATCCTCGGAAAAAGTTTAGAGTATCGATATGACAAAACAAAAAGGGGTACAGCTATGGATTTTTTAAAAACATTTATGAAAGACTTCTGGGATATTCTCGGCGAGATGTCGCCGTTTCTTATTCTCGGTTTTTTTATAGCGGGTTTAGTATCTGTATTTCTCTCTGCTTCCTTTGTTAGGCAGCATTTAGGCGGGGGAAGTTTGCCGGCAGTTTTTAAGGCTTCTCTTTTCGGAGTGCCTCTGCCGCTGTGTTCGTGCGGGGTTATGCCGGTAACGCTTTCGCTAAAGGAGGCCGGAGCGGGCAAGGGCTCTGCAGTTTCATTCCTTATATCTACTCCGCAGACAGGTATAGACAGCGTAGCGGTTACATATTCTCTCTTAGGCCCTGTATTTGCAATAGTTAGGCCGATTGCAGCCTTCCTTTCCGGCATCTTTGGCGGAATGGCGGTTAGCGTATTCGATAAGGAGCTTGCAACTTCTGCCGACCAGCAGCCCGAAAATCTGAAAAAACAAAGCGAAAATGAAAACACTGAAACCTACCGTCAGCAGCTCAAAAGGCTCGGAGCCGGAGGCGTGCTTAAGGAGACGTTCTCTTTCGGCTTCCTGCATCTGCCCCTGAAAACGGGGCGGGCTATGCTTATAGGACTGATAATAGCCGCTCTGATTACAGTTTTGGTGCCTGATGATTTCTTTATTGAGCAGATTCAGCCCGGTTTCTGGACGTTGGCTTTGATGGTTGTATTGGGGATACCCATTTACGTATGCTCCTCGGCGTCCGTGCCGATTGCTGCGGCTCTGATAATGAAAGGGCTTTCTCCAGGGGCAGCTCTGGTATTTTTGATGACAGGCCCCGCGACAAACGCTGCATCTTATGCAGTTTTGTGGAAGCATTTCGGAGGCCGGTGCGCTCTGCTGTATTTTGGCTCAGTTGTGGTATGTGCGCTCGGTGCAGGCATTATTTTAGACTACTTCACCTTTGAGGTGGGGATGAATGTTGCCGAGGCGGCTATGTCTATGCCGCCCGCATGGCTGAGGAATTCATCAGCGGTAATCCTGATGGCAGTCCTGCTTGTAGGGACGCTGAGGGATTTAGCTAACAGCATCAAAAGCAGGCAGGCATAAGCGGCCGTTGACTGTTAGACCGGCCTGCTTAAAAGCCATTTCTGTGCAGGATTACTCGAGGATTTACAGGCTCAAAATTATTTTTAAGCTTGCAGCAATGCATTAAAATTTTCTTGATCTCTCGAGCGTGTCGGCCAGCTTTGCTATTACATCCTCGGTTTGGGGTTCTGAAAGTTCCAAAATGTCCTTCAGGGCATCGCCGATGTGCGGGAGGTATGTTTTTATATAGCTGCGTTTTGCGAGCTCCTGTTTGATTTTTTTCTGCCGCCTTAGGTAAACCCCCAGCTTTCTGCCGCATTCCTGAACAGCGAGCTTAATCTCCTTGATTATCTCGGGATAATGGGCAATCGCCTCCTTGCTCTCGCTTGTAAAAGGCACCCATACCGAAGCCACATGAACCATAAGAATCAGCGGACCCGCGGGAAGAGCCCCTTTGCTCTGGCTCAGGGCGTAGTTTCGCCAGTTAATATCCAGCACTGCCTTGTGAATCGCACCGGCAGACTGCTGATACAGCAGGGGCACTCGGTTTGCGATTCGCTTTAGCTGCATAAGCTGCTTTGTGTCGTCATCTCTGTTTTCTTTATCGCTGCCGTTCTGGAATCCGTAAGCAAGAGCCGCTTCCACAAGGAAAGGATTTCCCCTGTACACGCTGGGTCTGCGGGTGCAGGTTGCGTAGAAATCCGCCTCCACAACGCGCCTTATGCCCTCTTCGAGACGTTCTTCTCCAATCGGACCGATACAGCTGGTAGAGGGCGCCATAATCTTTGTCTCATTTACCACTTTATGCAGCTGGTCTATCTCAGGAAGGCTCGCTTTCGAGGGCTTGAGCGAAAGGCTGAGACCTGCATCTTTGGTTATCTTTTTGGCAAGATTAACGCTTACACGCGAGAATTCCTTATTCAAAAATTCAGGCAGTTTTTTTGTTTTGCTGTCCTGCGCCATCTGATAAAGCATACCAACTTCCACTCCGTAAGGGTGGGGCTTTATCTCGATCGGGATAAAAGGCATCTCGCTGCTCTGCCTCTGGTATTCGTAATGTTCGCCGTCGGGGGAGTCATAGGTTATTATTGCGTGCGGGTTGGCCATTGCCGTCTGCACGATATACTCATCCACAGACTGCTTGCCTTTGTTGTATCTCCCCTCAAGGATAATCGTAACCGCTGTGCCCGTGGAATGGGGGAAGTCTTCTTCCTGCCCCTCCTCCACAATCACAGGCCTGTTTTTGGCCGTGTCGATCTTCAGCTTGCAGTAGTAGCCGTGGTGCTTCGAACTCGTTCTCGATACCACCTCCACAGGCTCGCCGGTTGTGATAAGCCCGTACATGCCAGCCGCGCTTATCCCGATCCCCTGCTGACCGCGGCTCATCTTGAGCGAGTGGAATTTACTGCCGTAGAGAAGGCGGGCAAAGATATTCGGAACCTGCCTTTTCACAATACCCGGGCCGTTATCACGTATTACAACCTGATATTTGTTTTCGGTAATCTGCTTGATGGATATATAAATCTCAGGCAGGATATGCGCCTCTTCGCAAGCATCCAAAGCGTTGTCAACGGCCTCCTTGATTGTAGTAAGCAACGCCTTTTTGGGGTTGTCAAACCCGAGAAGATGGCGGTTCTTTGCAAAAAATTCACTTATGCTTATATCCCGCTGCTTGCCGGCCATTGTTTCGGCTGTTGCACCGGTTTTTTTCTTCCCTGACGCTGAATTTCTGTTTTTTGGCTGATCTAAAAGTGTATTAGATGTTTTATCGGTCATCCCTGAATTCCTAAGAAAAACATTTCCTACTTAATCCTAAATTCTGTTAGCGGAATTATACTCATTTTCGCCCGCTTTTACAGACCATTTTAATTGTTTCTGCTCAAACATTGAGCGTTCAATAAATATCACCCGCCAATTGCGTTATGGACAATTTTGCAGACGTAAAAGGATTCATTTGCCATACGGCAGGTCTATAAAGAAAAGCGGGTCTTTAAGGCTTGTAGAAATTATTTTGCTTCTGTGTTAAAATTATAAATTCATTTTTAGAAAACTGGAAAACTGCAATATATGGCAAAAGACAAAAAATATGACTGCATAATAATCGGCGGCGGGCATGCCGGAATCGAGGCGGCAGCCGTCTGCGCAAATATGGGAGCTTCTACCCTTCTTGTAACGATTCGTTTGGATTCAATAGGAGAGATGAGCTGCAACCCTTCAATAGGCGGCATCGGCAAGGGACAGCTTACCCGAGAGATAGACGCCCTTGGCGGGGTGATGGCTTTAGCAATAGACATCGCGGGGATACAGTTCCGTCTTTTGAACCGCTCCAAAGGACCTGCTGTGCAGTCCCCAAGGGCTCAGGCAGACAAAAACGCATATAAAAAGTTCACGCAGGAATATCTCTCTTCGCTGGATAATCTCGATATAGCAGAAGGCAATGCCGCAGAGATTCTAACCGAAAACGCAACCGCCTCCGGCATTCGCACCGCAGACGGCCGCATTTTCAGGGGTAAGGCGGTAATAGTTACAGCAGGAACCTTCCTTCGAGGCCTAATGCACATAGGTGAAGAACGCATCCCTGGCGGAAGGCGCGGCGAAGAACCGGCCAACGAGCTCAGCGACAGTCTCCGCAGTCTCGGGCTGAAAATCGAGCGGCTCAAAACAGGCACTCCCGTTCGCCTCGACGCCTCAACAATAGACTACAGCAAAACAGAGCGGCAAAACGGCGATGAAAATCCAAGGCCGTTTTCGTTTATGAACGACCGCATAGAGCAAAAGCAGATCTGCTGCTGGATAACCTACACCAATCCGGAAGTGCACGAGCTGCTTCGGGAAAATATGGAACGTGCCCCGCTGTATTCAGGCCAGATAAATTCCACCGGCCCGCGCTACTGCCCGAGCATAGAAACCAAGATTATGCGTTTCCCTGATAAGCAGAATCATCAGATATTCATCGAGCCGGAAACAGCCGATGAGCTTACGATGTATCCGAACGGGATAAGCACTTCTGTGCCCAGAGATGTGCAGGAGAGTATGCTAAGGCTCATTCCGGGTTTTGAGAATGCAAAGGTAGTTCATTACGGATATGCAATAGAATACGACTACTGCCCTGCAACTCAGCTCAAAATCACCTTCGAAACTAAGAACCTCTCATGGCTTTATCTTGCAGGTCAGGTATGCGGGACATCCGGCTACGAGGAGGCCGCTGCTCAGGGGCTTTATGCAGGCGTTAATGCCGTCAGGAAGCTGCGGGGCGAGGAGCCCTTTATAATAAGGCGGGACCAGGCCTATATCGGGGTGATGGTGGACGACCTTCTCACAAAACACATCACCGAGCCCTACAGGATGTTCACCTCCCGAGCTGAATATCGGCTTACCCTGCGTGCAGACAATGCAGACCGCCGGCTTACGCCCTTAGCACGAGATGCAGGGCTTATCAGCGAGCAGAGATGGCAGAGGTATCAGAAAAAGACTGCTGAGATTCAGGCTGTTGAGAAGTATCTAAAAACCGCAAGGTCAGCTGGCCGTTCCCTTTGGCAGCAGCTTCAGCAGCCCGATAATCCGCTAAGGCAAAACCTCAAGACCGATGAAGTGATAGCGAGTATGGATCCCTCGCTGGAGGTTTTGGAGGCGGTGATGATTGATGCCAAATACGAAGGATACCTCAGCAGGCAGGAGAAGCTCGTGAAGGGGCTGAGCAATCTTGAGAAGGTTCGTTTGCCTTCGGATATTGATTATTTCAGCGTTCCCCACCTTCGAAGCGAAGCGAAGGAAAGGCTCACGGAAATAAAACCCCACAATCTCGGACAGGCAAGCAGAATAGGCGGAATCACGCCGGCTGACATAACAGTTTTGCAGGTGTATATGAAGGCCTCAGGAAAAATCGCTTGATAATAGAGCTGTCGAAAGGAGCAAAGAAGTATGCTAAGAGAAAAAGCAGAAATATTTATTGAACGGCTCGAAAAGGCCGGCAAAGCAGTAGTGCTTACAGGAGCAGGTGTTTCAACGAGTTCTGGCATCCCGGATTTTCGTTCGAAAAACGGGCTCTATTCCAAGATCTCTGAAGATACCTTCGATCTTGACAACTTTCTCGCCAAGCCTTTGGAGTATTACAAAACCGCCCTAGAATATATACACCCTCTTGCAGATGCCGAGCCGAACGCTGCCCATAAAATGCTTGCAGAGCTTGAGAGCAGGGGGCTTATTGAGGCCGTGATAACGCAGAACATAGACAATCTCCATCAGAAGGCCGGCTCGAAGAATGTAGTCGAGTTCCATGGTAATATAAAGAGCTTCTTCTGTACCGGCTGCGCAAAGCAGTACACCCGGAATGAGGTAGAGGAGTTTTTGCTGGAAGGCAAGCTGCCTGAATGCAGAGAATGCGGCAGGATGATACGTCCGGGCGTGGTGTTCTTCGGCGATCCAATCCCCGAGAAAGCCCTCACTTATTCATACCGCCTTGCCTCTGAGTGCGGGGCTTTTGCTGCGATCGGCTCTTCGCTCTGTGTTATGCCTGCATCCAACCTGCCGCTAATTGCTATGCAGGGCGGGGCGGATGTGTTTGTGATAAACCGTGAGCAGGTGTATCCCGATAATATGACCGAATACAATTTCACTGTAGATATATCAGAATTTTCCGAAGCCGTACTGGAGGTTCTCGGCCAATCGAGCTGATTATTCGCCCTGAAGCCAGCTTTCGCAGAAAAACGCAAGATCGGATAAGCTCAGCAGGCCGTCGAAGTTCCCGTCGCATGGCAGCGGCAGGGCAGTTTGGCTCTGCTGGTTTATCGGGAAGTATTGCGCAAGTATAGAGAAGTCTATCGCGTCCACGATCCCGTCTTTGTTGTAATCCTCGAATATCCCCGAATGATAGAGCTCCGCGCCCTGCTGGGCAATGCGCCAAATCTCGCTTTCACCGTTTTCGCTTTCTCCGAGCATATCCCAGCCTGAATAGCTTTCCGCACTTGCGAGCTGAGATTCTTCGAGCATAAAGGTGTTCTGGGGGATCGTATTTTGCGATTCGCCCGTATAGCTTTGGCAGCCTGCCGATTCGCTCCACCTGCAGCCTTCTATAGAAGCATCTTTAGCCTTGCCGGTTATGCTGCCGAATTTATCTGCATGTGCAGAGCTTAGAAAGCTTCCGTTGAAGAATGAATTTTCAATTCTCGAAGAGCAGTAACCGCAAATCCCGCCCACGTAATCCGGGTTGTCTGAAAGATCGATAACCGCCTTGCTCAGGCAGTCTGAAAAATAAGCCTGCGAGGTGGAGTAGCCGGCGAGACCGCCGATATACTGTTTTGCGCCTGTGAGGTTCCCGTTGCTGCTGCTGCGTAAAATCCCGCCTTCATTAGAGCCTGTTATAAACCCGGTGTATATCGTTTGAGATGAGAGGCTCAAGTCTGCATTCACAGAACAACCCGTAATCATACCTTTGTTTCTGCCTGCCACCAGCCCTGCGTAACCGGTTGTACCAGAAGTGTTTAAGCTGCCGCTTACTTTCAAGTTATGAACTTCGCCCCCATCTTCGATAAAGCCGAAAAGCCCGCAGTAGTATTGGTTTTCTGCTGATATGTTCACCCCTCTTATACTGCGGCCTTTCCCGAAGAATCTGCCTGTGAACGCCTCGCCTGTGAAAGAGGGGTCTTCAGGCGTTGAGTCGGGAGCTATTATTGCAGGCTCGCTTTCGGAGAGGTATAAATCAGTGCCGAGCACATAGCAGGCAGAGAGGTCAGCGTTTACATCGCTAAGCTCTTGCTCATTAGAGATGATATAAGGGTCTTCCAGCGTGCCGCTTCCGGCTTGAAAACCGAAAGCAACTCCAGCTGCGCAAACAATCAGGACAACGTATTTCATATAAACTCCTTTAGCTAAAACAAACACGAATCAGCAATCAGTGTATCAGGATTTATCTGAAATTCAACTGCTTTCTGTCCCTTTTTTACTTGGCGAGCAATAATATTTTTTGGCAAAGCATTGCAGAATGGTGATTTGCATTTTGCCAAAAAAATTGCCTCACACCGGGTGAAGCTTTCTTATCTAAAGCTCGGCCGGAAAGCGAAGCAGTTAGTATGTTGATTCACGCACTACAAGCTCTCCGCTTAAAACTACCTTTCTGGCAGGCTGATGAGGTTTTTGAACCCGACTGAGCATCAGTTGCACTGCCTCTTTCGCAATCTCCTTTACAGGCTGGCGGTAAGTAGTAAGCGGCACTCTCAAAAACTTGGCATACCGCACATCGTCCACCCCGGCCGCCTTTACATCCTGCGGGATTTTCCAGCCGCCCCTTTCTAATACATGCATCAGTTCCGAGGCGGTCGTATCGTTTGCGCACAAAACGCCGGGCTTTTCAGCACCTCCAAGAAGTCTTTCGGCAAACCCTTCGCTGTTCATATCATCAATTATAACATTCTCATCGCCTGCGTTGATGCCCTCCTCCAGCAGAGCCTGCTTGAAGCCGTAGATTCGCATCTTCACAGAAGGAGCAGAGTAAGGCCGTGCGAGAAATCTCAGTGTTTTGCAGCCCTGATTAAGCATATGCTTGGCAAGTACAAAAGCCAGACGGAAGTTATCAACGCTCACAAGGTCGTAACTGCTTCTCTCGGGGAAGGCAGAGATGTCCCTGTCCATCAGTACTATCGGTATATTCGCGCTCTCAAACATTTCAGCTATTTCCTGATTTACCAGATCCTTCTCGCTGATAAGCTCAAGCGGACAGAAAAATACGCCGTCAATATGCTGCTGCGTAATGTATCTCTGGGCGAGAGATTTGATATGCTCACGCCGCACCCGGGCATCTTCCTGCATTGAGCCTGTCCAGATCAAATTGAAATTCTCCAATTCCGCAAGATGAGACATATGCCCGCATATCGATTCGAAAATCTCTGTCTCGCCAAGCCCGGGTATCAGCAGCGCAAAGTTTTTAGTACCCTCTTTCGAGTTGTAACGAACAAACGTGCCCGTCCCGCTCACGCGCTCTATATAACCTGAAGACCTGAGAAGATCCAGCGCTTTTGCTACAGTAGGCCTTGAAACCTCGTATATCTCCGCAAGCTCAACCTCAGTTGGCAGCTTGTTTGTTTTGCCGAAGGCGTTGCTTTCAATCTTATCTTTTAATGATTTGTAAACCCTGTAAAACTTCTGCCTTGAGTTTATGTGAATATCAGCTTCTTTATCAATTTCCATTAAGCAGTCCGTTCAAATCCTACTGAATCCCTAATTTTTTCTGCATTTCTTCAAGCGAAACATTCTTTGTCTCGGGAACCATTGTCTTAACCCAGACAAGCTGCAGTATCATCATAAAGCAGAAGAAACCGAATATAGCTGCCGGCTGAAGTGTTTCGGCCATCTTTGGGAATACCAGTGTAAGCGAGGCTGCGAAGAACCAGTGGGTAAAGCTGCCCAGAGACTGCCCAGCAGACCTGAAGCGGTTCGGGAAGATCTCGCTTATCAGAACCCATATCACAGCACCCTGGCCTACCGCATGAGCAGCGATGAAGGCAAATATGCAGGCGGGAACTATAGCATAATTCTCAACAGCGAACGCCCAAGAGCATAAGCCGAGCGAGGCTATATAGCCGAATGAGCCGATATACAGAAGCGTTCTTCTGCCGAACTTGTCTATCAGATACAGCCCTACATACGTAAATACCAGATTTGTTATCCCAATTCCTACCGACTTCAGAAGTGCGGCGCTCTCGCCGAGCCCTGTCCATTCAAAGATTCTCGGGGCAAAGTAGAGTATTGCGTTGATTCCTGAGAGCTGATTAAAAAACGCAACGAGAAAGGCAAGCATAATCGGAATCTTTAGCTTCGAAGTGAAAAATTTTGCCTTTTGAGCCTTCACTCCGCCTATAGTAGGCTTTGTTTCAATCTCAGAGCTTTCTTCCACTGAATCCGCAAGCGACTGGAGCTCTTGTTCAGACATATCGGGGTTTATCTCGCTGAAAACTCTGACGCCCTCTTCGCGTTTGCCTCCGTGAACGATGAGCCAGCGAGGGCTCTCGCAAATCATAATACACATCAGACTGTATATAAGGGCGGGCAGAGCTTCTATGCCCAGCATCCATCTCCATGCAATGGATTCATCCATATATCTGCCGATAAGGTAGTTGGAGAGAAATGCCACTAATATACCGAATACAATATTAAACTGGAACATCCCCGCAAGACGTCCTCGAAGCCCTGCAGGGGCAATTTCAGAAATATACATAGGCGAGGCAATCGTTGCAATTCCAACGCCGATTCCGCCGATAAAACGTGAGATAATAAAGAAGTATTTATCCGGAGCCATACCCGATCCGATTGCCGAGAGAAGATAAAGCACGCCTATCCATATCAGCGTTTTTCTCCGCCCGAATTTCTCAGCGGGCATGCCGCCTATAAGAGCTCCGAGCACAGTTCCCCATAATGCTGCGCTCATACATATCCCGTGCATCCCAGAGCTTAAATTCCATACCTCTTCGATTTTCTGCTCGGCGCCGGAGATAACAATCGTATCGAACCCGAACAAAAAACCGGCCAGCGAGGCCGTTACAGACCAGAGAAATAAACGTTTGTGCTGCATAAAACTCCTTGCCAGTGATCATTTCATAAATTGCAGTTTTATTATATATGTGAATTTAATTTTGTAGAGTATTAATTTGCCGATTTTTTATTTCATCCAGAATCTCCGCCGGCAGGCTGGGCGTTGCCCCGTCCTTAGTGCATACGAAACTGGCCGCCTTCGAGGCGAATTCGTTGGTTTCTTCAATGCTTACCCCGCATAGAAAGCTGTAAACCATTGCAGCGGTGAAGCAGTCTCCCGCCCCAACTGTGTCTCTAACCTTTGCCGCCTTTGCTGAAGCATGAGAGTATTCCTCCCTGTCTGCCATAATGCTCCCTTCCGCCCCGAGGGTTAGAGCGATAAGCTTTAGGTTGTAGTGATTCAGTATATGCCCCAGCGTTTGCCTGTCGTTTAAGCCTTCAATCCCAAGCATAACCCTGAAAATCTCCAGTTCTTCATCATTGAGCTTGAGTATGTCCGAGATCATCAGGGAGTTTTCGATAATCTCCCTGCTGTAGTATTGCTGACGGATATTTACATCAAACACCTTGATGCACTGGTCTCCGGCAGATTCTAAAAAATAAAGAATAGACTTCCTTGAAGTTTCGTTTCTCTGGGCGAGGCTGCCGAAGCAGACCGCATCGCAGTTTGCCGCAAGCTTCAGAGCTTCCGGAGAGATCGTGATATAATCCCAAGCAGAATTTTCGTTTATTATATATTCAGGCTGCCCTTCAGGGCAAAGCTTTACGTCCACGCTGCCTGTAGGGCGGCTGTTCACTGAGATGCAGCTTGTGTCAATGCCCTTAGTTTCCAGCTCGCTGAGTATATCTTTACCTGCCTGATCTTCGCCGACAGAGCTTACAACTGAGCTTTCTGCGCCCATAAGTGAGCAGTGAATGGCGAAATTTGCCGGCGCTCCGCCCAGGCGGCGACCTCCCGGGAGATTGTCGAATAATATTTCACCAATCCCGGCTACTTTAAATCGTTTCAAGTTCTTTGCCATTTTTCGTACCTTTGCTTTTTTAGTAGCTGCAACTGTAATGTTATTTTAAGTAAAGTAAATGTCAAATTAAAACTCCTGCAAAAACAAATTATTACTACTTTTTTAGGCAATTGCCGCCTATTGGCGAACAATCTTCTTGACACGTCCTAAGATGGAAGTATTCTAAATGTTATATGGTATAGTCATTATGTAAAATAAATGTAATTTAACTTTATGGAGAATGCTATGGTGCCGGCATCTTTAACAAAATTCAGCAGTGTTAAGATATTCTCTTTTATGCTGATTCTCATTTACTTCTTGTTTTCGCCTTTATGTTTCGCGGAAGAGCCGATAATAATAGCCGATTTTGAAAGCGAAGACTACGGCGCTTGGCAGTCAGAAGGTGATGCTTTCGGCGAAGGCCCTGCAGAAGGGACGCTTCCCGGCCAGATGGAAGTAACAGGCTTCCAAGGCCAGAGACTTGTGAACAGCTTCAATGGCGGAGACGAAGCCACCGGCTCTCTAACCTCTCCTCAATTTGAAGTGAAACGCCCGTATATCAGCTTTCTGATTGGCGGAGGCGGCTATGAAGGCAAAACCTGCATCAATCTTCTTTCCGGAGGCGAGGTTGTCAGAACTGCCGAAGGCACAAACACTCAGGCCGGCGGGTCTGAGCAGCTGATGTGGGATTCCTGGAACGTAAGAGATCTGCAGGGGGAGATGGTGAAGATTCAAATTGTTGACAGCCGCACCGGAGGCTGGGGGCATATCAATGTAGATCATATCATCCAAACCAGCATTGAGCGGAAGGTTGTGCATAATAAGCAGCGCGAGTTTGAGTTCACCAGCAAATATTTGAATTTTCCCGTAAAAAACGGGGCAGCTAAGCGCTGGATACGCCTTTATATTTATGGTGAGAAGGTGCGGGAATTTGATATCCGGCTCGCTCCCTCTGACCCGGATTTCTGGGTTTATCTCGATGTAAGCGAGTTTGCCGGCAAAACAGGCACTCTTGAGATAGACCGCTATTCAACTCAGTGGCAGACGGGATTCGATGCGGTTTTCCAAGCTGAAACATTCCCCGGGCAGGATAATTTGTATCAGGAAAAACGCCGCCCGCAGTTCCACTTCACCTCACGCAGAGGCTGGGTGAACGATACTAACGGGATGGTATATCACAACGGCAAATACCACCTGTTCTACCAGCACAACCCGTACGGCTGGAACTGGGGCAATATGACTTGGGGACACGCCGTGAGCACAGATTTAGTGCACTGGGAGGAATGGGGCGATGCGATCCACCCAGACCAGATGGGCACAATTTTTTCCGGCTCTGCTGTTGTAGAACACGATAAAAGCTCGTCCGCAGGCAGCGAGGACGAAAGCAAATGCTTTGTGGGCATAAATTCTTTGGCTAATGAGAAAAATTCATCAGGATTTCGTACAGGAAGCGAAGAACCTATTGTAGCTTTCTATACATCCGCAGGGAATAACAGCCCTTGGTCTCGGGGCGTGCCTTTTACCCAGTCCATTGCCTACAGCAATGACGGCGGCAGGACATTTACAAAATATGAAGGGAATCCGATAATCGGCGAAATCGCAGGCGGAACGCGCGACCCGAAAGTATTCTGGCACGACTCAACTGGCAGATGGGTTATGGTTCTGTGGATAGAGAACGATAAATTTTCTATATTCACATCCGACAATTTGATAAACTGGCGGATTCAAAGCGATATTAAAGGCTTCTTTGAATGTCCGGAGATGTTCGAACTGCCAGTTGATGGAGACCCTTCAAATACTAAATGGGTGGTTTACGGGGCAGCAGGAGATTATAAGCTCGGCGATTTCAACGGTACTGAATTTACACCCGAGACAGGAAAAATCAAATTCCAGCACGGGAAAAACTTCTACGCCTCACAGACATTCAATAATATTCCAGACTCCGATGGAAGACGGATACAGATGGGCTGGGGCAGAGGAATAGATATGCCCGATATGCCCTTCAATCAGATGATCCTTTTCCCTGTATCGCTAACTCTTCATACAACCGAGCAGGGCGTTCGAATGTTCAAGAATCCCGTGAAGGAAATCTCAAAACTTCACAACCGTCATTGGGACTGGCAGAGCCAAGAGGTGAGTACGGGTGAAAATCCGCTCTCGGATGTAAGCGGCGAGCTTTTCCGGATTAAAGCAGTTTTAGAGCCGCGAGGTGCGGATAAAGTTGAATTTGTAATCCGCGGCACTCCTGTTACCTATGATGTTTCCAGTGAACAGCTAACATGCCTCGGCAGTTCCGCACCGGTCAGCCTGAAAAACGGCAAACTAACGCTGGAAATCCTTGCTGACCGTATGAGCATTGAGATCTTTGCCCAAAACGGACGATATTATATGCCGATAGGAGCTGACCTCACTGAAAACCCGAAGTCGTTAGAACTTTGCAGCGAAGGAGGAAATGCATTTGTTGAATCGATGGATGTTTACACCCTGAAATCTATCTGGACTTCGGAATAACACTTTTTGCAATTAGCCCATAATGCATTAGCGCAAAGAAAAGCCGGTTTGGAAAAACTTCCCAAGCCGGCTCTTTCAATTTGTCAGTTCAAGACTGAACAGTTTAATTTATTTCAGCCTCTCGAGCATAAATACCTCCGGGTCGGGGATGTTCTGCCAGTATCTTGCATCCTTTCTCTCGCTTATCAGCGGGAGTACTGTCATTCTCAGATGAGCGCAGCCCATCGGAATCATCTCGATCTTTTCCAGCTCAGCATCACTGCGCACAGGCCCTTCCCTTACCGGATCTACAGTATTATTTTCCGGATCAACCTTCCATGCAGGTACCCTTTTTGCCTTTGCCTCAAGCACAACCGGTGCTTCGGATTCTTTCCAAGGCTGTCCGTTTACCTGTTTAACTTCTTTCAACTTGATGCTATCTTCCGGATTGGCAGGATCTGCTGCTAACCCGTAATTCCAAGCAGATGCCGGTTCAGCGCTCCATCTCGGCCAGCCTTTAGACTTTGATTTGTGCTTCTGCCAATTTTCTTTTATTCGAACTGAATAGCTCAGCGGGCCGCGGTTTACTGTGCCCCCTGCATTCCTCGGCCATTCTTTTACAGTAATATCCATTCTGAATTTGACCTTTACTGTGTCGTCTTTCTGCCACTGTCTGAGAATCCTCACAAACTGCCCGTCAAAATCATTCAGAGTTCGAGCTTTTCCGTTTACGTCAAGCTCAAGGCTTTTGCACCATCCGGGGATTCTCATATAAAGCGGGAAGAAAGCGGGCTTCTCGGGCTTTATTGCCAGATGTATATCCCCGCTGAAGGGATAATTAGTTTCGCAGTCAATCTTCACGTCCGTTCCATTCCTTCCGGCCTTTGCATCTACCTTGCACGGGCTGTAAAGCCACGCTATAAGCCCGTTATCAGGCGAGGCCTGCCAAAGATTACGCACAAATCGTGGCCATCCCATTGCTGTATTATGCTGGCAGCAGCGGTGGCCGTCTGCCATAAATACCGCATGTGAGCCTCTGTTGTGGTAGTCCAGCTTCGGAACAGAGTACGGCATATTGCAAGCAGTAAGGTATCTAAGGCTTTTATGGTCTGGCCGGTGAGAGGCCGGGAGATGGTTAAATGTCATATCTTCCGCCTTATCTGCATACTCTCCGCTGCCGGTAATCCGTGAAAGTATATAGTGGCTTTTATTCATTTCTACAATAGCGCATGTTTCAATTGCCTGCCGCGGGTCAATCTTGCCCATCCGTATTCTCTCATCAGCTGCATAAGCACCGCGGGGCATCTGCCCCCAAGCAGACATAAATGAATCATAGAAAAGCTCTGTTTTTTTGAGGTATCTCTCATCGCCGGTAATTGTAAACATCTGAGCCGGATACCGGAAACGCTGGGCAAAATGAACTGTATGATTATCGAGCCACTGATTCAGTGCTGGCTGGGTTTTATGATAAACCCGCACAGCAAAATCCAGCAGTGTTTTATTCCCGGTACGGTTGTAAAGCCAGATAAGCTGCGGAACAAAGTCCCCCGCTCGCTTAAACTGAATCCTGGGTTTCCAATTTCCGAAATGTTCGCCGTAGTTTTCATAATAATCCCAAGACATTTTCGGCAGGAAAAGCTCATCTGGGAGCTGAATGCAGAATTCGAAGAATTTTGAGAGCATCGGGAGTATTCGCTTGTCTCCAGTGGCTTCATAGTGGCTTATAAGCGCATCGTTCATTACCATATGCGGCCAGAGATCAACAATTTTTTGCCCGTTCTTGCCTTTAACGAGACGGTTGTATGAACTGCCGTAATATCCCTGTTCTGTTTGTGATGAGATGATTGCTTCTAACCATTTATTAGCTGTCTTTAAAAGCCTTTTATCCTGCGTGAGCCGGGCGAGGTCGTAATAACCCCTGAACCAGTATGTTGCTTCTTCCCAGCCGCGTTCTTTGCCGCCGAGCCAGCCGCTGTTGGACTGGAGGAATCGGCTTATTTCATCAAGCTTGCCCACCTGACCTTCTGCCATAAGATCAACCTGGGTTTTAAGCCAGCCCTCGGGCTTTATGCTGCCGAGCGGAAGCCTAATCATAGGGCTCTGCTCAAGAGGGGGAAGGTTGTGTTTATAACTGCTGTTTTTTGCTTTTGTGTCTGCTGAATTTACGGTATCTATAACCATCTGAGCATTCACAAGTGTGCATAACAGAACCGCTGAAAGAAATACTGCTGCTCTAAGTTTCATTTTCTGTCTTTCGTAATTTATTAAATATCTGCCTGCCACTGCGGCTTATAAGGCCAAGGAAGAACATCTGCTCTTTTTGCCCATTTGTGCCATTTTTCAGTAAGCTCTTTTACCTTGTCTGGTTTTGCTTCAGCAAGGTTACTGAGCTCTGTTCTGTCATTTTCCAAGTCGTAAAGTTCGACTTTGCCCTTCGGCCCGTCGCAAACGAGCTTCCACTTGTCCTCACGTATTGCCCAGTTGCCTTCATGCTCCCAGAAAATTGGATTTTCCCGTTTTATCTCGCTGCCGTCAAATGCCGGCTTCAGGCTCGTTCCTTCCATAGGTTTTATTTCGTTCCCGCCGAATTTTTTCGGATAGAAACCCCTTCCAACATCAACTGCAGTTGCCATTATATCAGCAACGTGCCCTGGTGTATGGTTGAGCTGTCCTCCATTTTTAATTACCTCAGGCCAGTGGGCTATCAGCGGGGTTGCGATGCCCCCTTCGTGAGTCCATTTCTTGTATTTCCTGAACGGCGTATTTGAAACGTTCGCCCAAGCCATCCCCTGGCTTGACGAACGCCCGGAATCCTTCCTCCACTGCCTGAAATTTTCAATTCGGTTCTCTCTGAAGCGGTACCCGAACATCTTTCTTTCCGGCTCTGCGCTGCAGCCGTTATCTGAGAGGAAAAGCACAAGCGTGTTTTCGAGTTCACCCTTCTCTTCGAGCTTCTTTATAAGCCTTCCGATATTCTGGTCCATATTATCAATCTGGGCGGCATATATCGCACGCCTGAAATCAAGGTTCTTGCGGTCGTCTTCTGAGAGACTTTCCCATTCGGGTGCATCGCTTTTTGAGAGCTGCCAGTTTTCTTTTATTATCCCCAGCTTCTTCATCCTCTCAATTTTATCTTTGCGAAGTGCTTCCCAGCCATGCATATATTTTCCGCGGTATTTTTGAATAGTTTTATCCGGCGCTTCAAGAGGCCAATGCGGTGCATTGTAGGCTGCATACAGAAAGAAGGGTTTGTCCTTTTCCGCCTCGTCTAAGAATTTGATAGCGTGGTCGGTAAATACGTTTGTGGTGTACCATTCCTGATCGGGATGAAGCCTGTTGGCAGGGGTGTCTGCGGCCTTAATAACCTTCCGGCCGTTTTTATAAACATCGCAGCCCTTGAGCACCTTGAAGTAGCTGTCAACATGCAGATGTATCCCGTAGAACTTATCGAATCCTCTGTTTGAAGGCCAAACGTCTTCGGAATGGCCAACGTGCCATTTGCCTGACATCATAGTTTGATAGCCCGAATTCTTCATTACCTCGCCCAGGGTTACGCACTGCTTGTTGAGCTTGCCGTGATAGCCTTTGCCCTGGTCTCTGTAAACCATATGCCCCACATCGGCCTGATGCGGATAGAGGCCTGTAAGAAGGCTTGCTCTGGTGGGACAGCAGCGGGCGGCATTGTAAAACTGCGTAAATCTCAGCCCATTTCCTGCGAGCCTGTCGAGATTGGGTGTTTCGATCTCGCCCCCGTAGCAGCCGATATCGCTGTAGCCCATATCATCCGCCATAATCAGAAGGATGTTTGGTTTTTTCTTTCTCTTCTCGGCTAATGACAAGCCTGCAGTCAAGCTGATTGAAGATAATGCGCAGCCTGCTAAAAATGTCCTTCTTTTCATCAAAACCTCAAATTAAATCCGCAATTTTTCAAGTCAAGAATCAATAAGTGAACTAACTTATTCTTACATACTATATATAACTCCAACCGTTATTTTTTTACAAAAAAAAATGAGCCTTCCGGCAATAAATCCGAAAGGCTCGTTTAGTGAAGATTTGCAGTGAATATCAGAGTTTTCTTCTCAGAGCGATTGCACCTAAGCCGATTAGAGCTATTGTTGCCGGCTCGGGCACATTATGGAACACTGATACATCGCTGTCGGTAAGGGCGGTGCCGCCATCATCGTTCGGGTAAGCTGTTCCGTCGTCTTCTCCAATAGTATCCATCCAGTCGCTTATTTTCAGCGAAGTGGTTCGATTAAGAAGAAGATCGCTTGAGGTTTCCAGAGCTATAGCCCTGGCGTCGCTGGGGGCAAGGCCCGCTCCTTCAACCGTAAACTGCAGCACTTTAGTTACAGACTCCCCCTGTGCAATGTCGCCAAAGTCGAACGTTGGTACAAGATAATCCCCCCAAGGCACTTTGTCCTGATCAGGATTGTCCGGCGTCCAGCAGTACCAAGCGAGCTGGTCGTGATTCACTGCCACGATATGCGGCATCCTGTCTTCATAAACCCCGCTTGCAGAGCCGCCGTCAAGCCATGCGTTGTATGCAGTTAGGTCAACCGCAAATTCCGCTGTGAGTTTGGTGTCGTAGAGCTTGCCTGAATACGGCTCGGTTGCAGTGAGAGACTCGCCATGGCTGTTGGCACCGTCTCTCCATGTGCCTATTCCGGGCGTATCGTTTGTGATAGTAGCACGGATGTCAAAGCTTGTGATGTTATCCCCATCATACTGGAGATTTTCAGCGTAGCCTTCGATAGCCAGATAGCTTTCGTTTCCGCCGCCGAAGTTCGTAACGTTATCGTAGAACTCATGCGTTCGGGCCTCTTCAACCTGTGTGCTGCTGTCTTTGAACCACTGCCCCTGCTGGGCGTGTGGGTCTTCTGATGGGCCGGTATAGCTCGGGTACGGCTCAACAGGGGGCTTGGTGATCAGGAACGAGGGTGCCGCCGCCACCGCCCCAACTAAAGTGAACAAGATTAGTGAAAATAGTGCTTTCTTCATACTTACACCTTTCAACAAAAAGTAACACTTAAAAGCATCCGCAACGCACGAACGCTAATGTTCCTGCTTTGCATCGGGTCTTGCTGAATGAGGTTAAGGAAAGCCATGTAAAAAACTCAAAGAATTCTCAACCTTTGAATAACAATGCTGCCGGCCAATATCTGACGCTGACAGAAAACTTACAGCTAAGTAGCTTTCCTCATTATAAACTTATTTTTTCGGAGTCAAAGAGAAAATGTAAATTTACGAAAAATTTTAAATAAAGAGCCGTTAATATATTAACATTTTTAATGAGCTGAAAACTTGTTAATTTCTGACGAGCGATAATAAAACATTTAATATGTCAGAAAAGATTAATTGGGGGAAACGCTGTTCCCTGCAAGACGCTGAAGAGCATCTCAGTTCTTTGAAAATACCTTTTTTAATAATATTCTGAACAAAAAAAGGTGTGCATGCTTTTGATTTTTAAAAAAATGTCAAAGTGCCGGCCTGTCTAAACATTACCTTACTATAAGACCCTGCGAGAAGTTATCGCTTGGTTGTGTAAATTGTATTACTTTTAAAGAGGTTTATTATGAGAAAATTATTATTTGTTTTAGCGTTAGCTGCCTTGCCGGCGGCAGCTTTTGCCTTTGCAGGCATAAATGAGCTAATTACTCACAACGGCTTTGAAGAGCCCTACATTGAGGGCGGCGGTGTATGGGTAGATATCGTGGGCTGGGAAGACAAAAATGTTAATGGCCCGCTTGATTCCAAGCTTAACGATGACACGATTCCGGGAGCCGAGTTCGACAATCAGGTGCTTAGGCTTAAGCCTAATTTCTACACCTCTCAAGCCACTGGCGCCAGCTGGAAAGCTGGAGACCAGCTTCTGCTGAGCTTTAACGGTATTGAAGCCCGCTGGAAAGCTGGCAGTCTTGGCAATGAGTTCGATGCGCTTATTGTGGATACGGCAAACTTCGATCAGGTAACTGGTAATGGAATTTTGTGGAGTGAGCGAGTAAACCTTGACGGCGCAAATGATAAAGTATCCAATGCACCGGACTGGCTTGATAAGCAGACTTTCTCTTATAAGATTGACACCACCCAGTTCCCGCAGGAATATGAGGGGGGAGAGCTTACCCTAAGGTTAGAGGCAATTGGCGGCATTTGTCAGGTTGACAATTTTTCATTAGGTTTCACAGGCCAAGCCTACGGCGGTTCTTACCAGCAGCAGCCGGGAACAACCGGCATTGATGTTGACCTTAGCTGGATGGCCGGCACGGATTATATGAACCCGGGTTCGGGAAATGATGTAAATCCGGCAATAGTCGATCAGTACGTTTATGTATCAAACGCGCCAGACGCAGAGCCGAATTTTGTAGGCGCTGTTGGTGCAGACCCGGGGCAGGTTCCCGAAAGCACCTATCAGGTTACAGGTCTGGGATACGACACTGAATACCAGTGGCAGATTGTTGAGGTTCTCGATACCGCGGTTGACCCGCTGCCTGACATAGGCGACGGGGTAAACGAGCTGCAGAACGCTTCTGTACCGGAGGCTTACATCCCGAGCGAAAAGTGGAGCTTTGTTACTATGAGCGATGAGCCTGTATTTGAATCAATTTCTTCCAGCCCAGACTTCCCTGCAGCGGGAGATGATGTTACTGTATCGGCGGTTATTGAAAGCGCGTCTTCTGTGCTGGCTTCTGATATAAACTGGAGCTTTGGCGGGGTGCCGATTTCAGAATCTACATTTACAGACAATCAGGACGGGACATACACCACTTCTATAACAGTTGAAGATGTTTCTCTTGCTGATTCAGGTGAATACACTTGCTCAATAACAGGATTCTCACAGATAAGCAAAGCGCTTAATATCAAGAGGATGCTCGCACACTGGAAAATGGACAATGACCCTGCCAACTGGGACGGAACTTACCTGCTCGACGTATGTATGGAAGACCCGGTCGCATACAATGCAGACCCGAACGACTATTTCAGCTTTGTTGACGGAGCCATCCCGGCCCAGACTAATCAGGGCATTACATGGAACGGACAAGTTGGCGGTGCTGATGTGCCCGGGCTTAATCCGCTTTCAGAAGAAGGCGATATGACTATTACCGGATGGGTTTACTACGAAGGAAACACTAACGGCTGGGGCGTAGTTGCAGCTCAGAAAATAAGTAATGATGTAGGAGACTACTGGAGAATCGCTGTACAGCCAACAAGAGAACTGAGTGTTGGAGGACCTGGCGGGTCTGCAGTCAGCAGCGGAACATTGCCGCTGGATGATTGGTGCTTTATAGCTGCTGTTTACGACAGCACCGAAAGCGGTATAGAGTGTTCAGCTTATATTATCCCCACTGACGGGTCTGAAATGAGCGTAGATACAGACAGTGGCGGTGTAGGCGATGTTGAAGAAACTCCTGTTTTCTCTATTGGAAGAACTTCCAATGCTTATGAAACGCCTGCTAATATGTTCGGCAAGATAGATGATATGAGGGTGTTCAATTATGCTCTCAGCGAAGAAGAGATTGCACAGCAGTTCTACGATGCTTCAAATAATATCATCTGCGATCCTGACAGCGCAAATCCAAATGATGTTGCCGGCCCTGATGGGCTCGGCCCAGACTGCAGCGTGGATATGTATGATTTCGCAGCAATGGCTGAAAGCTGGCTGAACTGCTCGCTTGTCCCTGCAGAAGTCTGCGATATGTAATTACTTGGCTCAAAAGAGCATAATTTGAGATTACTTTTTTAATTTTTACACGAGGTTTAACTATGAAACGATTATTTTTAATATTAATTTTAACTGCATTGCCCGCAGCAGTTTTTGCCTTTGCACCAAATAATGAACTCATAACACACAACGGTTTTGAGGAGCCATTCGTCGATGGCGGCGGTGTATGGGTAGATATCGTAGGCTGGGATGATAAAAACGGCACAGGCCCGCTTGACTCCAAGCTTAACGATGACAAGATCCCAGGCGCCGAGTACGACAATCAGGTGCTTAGGCTTAAGCCTAATTTCTTTACATCCCAAGACACAGGCGCATCCTGGCAGTACGGAGATCAGCTTGTGCTGAGCTTTAACGGGATTGAAGCCCGCTGGAAAGCTGGCAGTCTTGGCAATGAGTTCGATGCGCTTATCGTGGACACAGAAAACTACGATCTGGTAACAGGAGACGGAACTCTATGGAGCCAGAGAATGAACCTTGACGGCGCAAATGATAAAGTCTCCAATGCACCGGACTGGCTTGATAAGCAGACTTTCTCCTACAAGATTGACACCACCCAGTTCCCTCAGGAATATGAAGGCGGAGAGCTTACTCTGAGACTGCAGGCAATCGGCGGTATTTGTCAGGTTGATAATTTTTCATTGTCTCTAACAGGCGCGGCCTACGGCGGTTCATCTACTCAGCAGCCGGGCGCAACCGGCATCGATGTTGACCTGAACTGGATGGCCGGCACGGATTATATGAATCCTGGCTCAGGCAATGATGTAAATCCGGCAATCGTCGATCAGTACGTTTATGTATCAAATGCGCCAGGCGCAGAGCCGAATTTTGTAGGCGCTGTCGGTGCAGCCCCGGGACAGGTTGCTGAAAGCACCTATCAGGCTGCAGGCCTCGGCTATGACACTGAATATGAGTGGCAGATTGTTGAGGTTCTCGATACCGCGGTTGACCCGCTGCCTGAGATAGGCGACGGGGTAAACGAGCTGCAGAACGCTTCTGTACCGGAGGCTTACATCCCGAGCGAAAAGTGGAGCTTTGTTACTATGAGCGATGAGCCTGTATTTGAATCAATTTCTTCCAGCCCAGACTTCCCTGCAGCGGGAGATGATGTTACTGTATCGGCGGTTATTGAAAGCGCGTCTTCTGTGCTGGCTTCTGATATAAACTGGAGCTTTGGCGGGATGCCGATTTCAGAATCTACGTTTACAGACAATCAGGACGGAACATACACTACTTCAATAACAGTTGAAGATTTTTCTTCTGCTGATGCAGGCGAATACACCTGTTCAATTACAGGATTCTCTCAGATAAGCAAAGCGCTCAATATCAAGAGGATGCTCGCACACTGGAAGATGGACAGCGACCCTGCAAACTGGGACGGAACTTACCTGCTCGATGTGGGCACCGAAGACCCGTTCGCATACAATGCAGACCCGAACGACTATTTCAGCTTTGTTGACGGGGCAATCCCGAGCAAGACTAATCAGAGCGTTACGTGGGACGGCGCTGTAGGCGGTGCTGATGTACCCGGTCTTAATCCGCTTTCAGAAGAAGGCGATATGACTATCACAGCGTGGGTTTACTACGAAGGAAAAACCAACGGCTGGGGTGTTATTGCAGCTCAGAAAGAGAATAATGAAGACAAGAACTACTGGAGAATCGCTGTTCAGCCAGACGACAGAATCTTGGTTGTCGGCGGAGACAACGGCTCTGTTTATGGAAGCGGGGTATTGCCGCTTGAGGACTGGTGCTTTATAGCAGCTGTTTACGACAGCACAGAAAGCGGTCTTGAGTGCTCTGCTTATGTAATCCCGACTGATGGTTCGGATATCACTGCTGATACAGGCAGTGCCGGACTTGGCGATATAGCAGAACAGCCGATCTTCTCTATCGGAAGAAATTCTCAGCCGGCAGACCCATCAAATATGTTCGGCAGAATAGATGATATGAGGGTGTTCAATTATGCTCTCAGCGAAGAAGAGATTGCCGAGCAGTTCTACGACGCATCGGAAGTTCCAATTTGCATTACAGCAAATGCAAGCCCGGGCGATGTTGCTGGGCCTGATGGAACCGGACCGGACTGCCGAGTGGATATGTATGATTTTGCATCAATGGCGCAAAGCTGGCTTGATTCCACGATTCTTCCGTCTCAAGCAGGCGATATGTAATCTTTAAAACTACAGGGGCGGGCACCTGCCCGCCTCTTCTTTTACTGCAAAATTAACTTTCATTTTAAAAGATTTACCGGAAAATTATCTTTATGAATAAAGATTCTCAAACAGAAGACTTCGTTAATCTGCTGCTCAATTCACAGGGTAGGATTTATGCGTATATCCTCAGCCTTGTCGGAAATCACGACGATGCTGAGGATATAATGCAGGATGCAGTTTCTGTAATGTGGCAGAAGTTCGACAGCTTCGAGAAAGGAACTAGCTTTATCGCATGGGCATTTACGATATCTAAGTATCAGGTGCTCAATTTCAGGAGAACAAAGGCTCGCCACTCTGAGAATCTATTTGCCGACAATGTTTTCGAATTAATTGCAGAGCAGGCCGAAACTGAAAGCTGCGATAATGAAAAAATGGAATGTTTGGGCGAATGCGTGGCGAATTTAAAAGAAAACCATTTCAATATACTGAAAATGAAATACTTTTACGGTCTTTCCGTAAGAGAGATAGGATCAAGAGTCGGGCTCGGCAAAACAGCGGTTTACAAAAGACTTTCGAGGCTTCATGCTTTTCTGAGAGACTGCGTTAAGAGGAGATTGAAGGCGAGGGGCAGGATAGATGGATAAGAAAACTTCAATAGAATTAAATTTCCTGCTTGCCGGCGGCATGGAAGGCGGGCTTACTGATGAGCAGCGAAGCAGACTCAATGAGCTTTTAGAGAGAACCCAAGAATCAAGGAGCTATGCACTTGAGATATACAGGATATCAGCAGGACTTAAAAAATCAGCCAAGGCTGCTGAAGCCTTCAGCCAAAGAGAGAGCCCGGAAGATTTTACGCAGAGATTTATACTCGATAATTCAATAGGCAGCCCCGAGCTTTTAAGGCTTGGAAAAAAAGAGCAGGATAAGCCCGAAGAAACCGAGCCGGATATTTGCGAGTGTGCCGAGCAGAAGAGAAAAGTGAGTATGCCCAATCTTATTTTAGCGGCAAGCTCAGCAGCAGCCCTTATCTTCCTTCTTCTATGGGCAAACCTCGCCCCGGGAAGATTGCCCTCCGAGCAGGTGGGTGTGTTGAGCGAGGCTATGGACACAAGCTGGGCAGAGAAAGCTGAAGTGTTAAATGTTGGTGATGATGTCTTTACAAACTCTGCTGCAATCGCGCTGGATGAAGGCTTTATTGAGATAGAATTGAACAGCGGAGTAAGCTTTACAGCAGAAGGCCCGGCTTCGTTTGAAGTGATTTCTGACGACCAGATTGAGCTTAGCTACGGCGAGTTATATGTTACTGTTCCTAATCAGGCTGTGGGGTTTCAGGTAACAACGGAGAACTCCAAAATTATTGATCTGGGCACTGAATTCGGTGTATCTCAGGAGATTTCCGGCGATACAGAGGTGCATGTAACAAAGGGGAAAACGAGTTTTGTAACAAGGAAATTTGTAAGTACAAACCACATTAATATTAACGAAAAAACAGCGTATTGTTTTGATGTTTCAACAAAAAAAATCCTGGAGGTTAATTTCCGGGAAAACAAATTTGTTAGGGAATTTGATACCGATAAGCGAATTGTATGGAGGGGCGGGCCTATAAAGCTCGCTGATATCGTTGCAGGCGGGAACGGAATGAATAATCTGAACGTTAAAAGAGAAGCCATCAGCCCGGGTACTGGCAAGGTTTCTCAGAGTCTGCTTTTGCGGAACTACGTCAAGGAAAGCATTGAACTAAAAAAAACCCATTTCGCTTTTCATCCGGTAGAGTCTAATCCTTTTGTGGATGGCGTTTTTGTGCCTAAAGGCGGCGAAGAAACCTGTACTGTAAACAGCAAGGGGCATATCTTCCAAGAATGCCCGCCTACAGACGGCAGATACTGGACTTACATTTGCAATATACAATCTTATAATTTAGATTTTCAGGGATGGAAAAAACAACGGGAGCTGAATAATTTCAGAAGGGCTTCCAGACATGCCGGAATTTTTATCCATCCAAACGCCGGCATAACTTTCGACTTGAATAAATTCAGGGAAATAACCGAAGCCGAAAAATTCACTTTCAAATTCAGCACGCTTATCTCAAGCTCCGACAAAACAGATAACGGCAAAGCGGATTTTTGGGTGCTTACAGACGGCGAGCTTCGATACAAGAGGTTAAAAGCTACAGCTGAAATGGGCGTTGAAAATGAACAGATACATATCGATTCAGACACTGACTTTCTCACTCTCGTAACAACCGGCGGCGGCAACGGCAACGGAAATGACAGGTGCATATTTGAAGAGCCTGTTCTGATTGCTGAATAGTTTTTGAAAATATTTTGACGGCAAACTTTGAGAATAATTTTAATGGAGAAAAAAATGAGCAAAACTTTCGCTTTCTATATCTTTACGTTTATATTTTGTGCAGCAGCATTTGCAGCTGACGATTCTTGGACATTCGTAGGCTGGGCAGACCCGCATTATGAGGCCGCAGACCTTACGGGCAATAATCCCGCGGGCACGCCCGCAGCAAAAGGCTATCCCGAAGCCACTGAGGGCTTAAACGGAACAACTGATTTAGTGGAGAAGGATATCTCAGACAGGATCTCCCAGATGGCAGCTCACAATCCGGAAGCCGTGATTATCCCGGGCGATTTAGGAAGCTACCGTTTCGATGCAGACTGGGCGAAGGCGGCCTTTGCTCCGGGCGGAACTTATGAAGAGACTGTTCAAAACGCTGCGGATATCTACAACGGCCAATGGTACTACCGCTTTGCCTCCCAGATGCCCATGGTGCTTATGGCTGTAGGCGACCATGAGGTTGGCGATAACAATTGGGATGTCGGAAAGCCGATTTCTCATCTTGTTGATGAGTTCAGGCTGTCCTTAGCTCAGGCTTTCAATATGGATAATTCGGGAAGTTTCCGCTTTGACGACCCGATTGGCTCAGTAAGCTCACGACCTTTAGGCACGCCATACGAGAACACATCATTCGCCAAACAAGTTCGCAATGCACTGTTTATTTCTGTGGATGTATTCAGGCAGGACTCCCCGGATAAGAAGCTGAACGTAATTACCGGCTCGGTAACAGCAGATGTAAGCGGGGCTCATTTGAATTGGCTGCAAAATGTGTTAGTTGCCGCTGATAAAGAACGCACAATTGATCATGTGTTTGTTTTTGCGCATATCCCCGTTCTTGAGCCGGTGAGAAAATGGGCTTCAAGCGGTATGATGTTTGATAACAGGGATGATTCCGACTTCTGGGCAGCTCTTCGCAGCTCAAGCAAGGTGCGTGCGTATTTTGCCGGCGAAGTTCATACGGTAACAGCCTCCAAAGATACCAAAAGCGACATACTCCAAATTGTTCATTCAGGATATATCAAGGCGGATGTTTACGAAGATAAGATAGAGTTCACAAACTACAGATTCCAAAGTAAGGACGCCGGCTATACTGAGAAGTATTGGTCTAAGAATAAAGTAGCGTCTTTCAGTAAAAAGGCCGCACCGGAAATTAAGAACGGCTCTATCACTGCTGATTATTCAAGAGACAAAGCAAGCTTCAGTTCTTCAGGAATATTTGAATTGATGGATCAGAAAGGCCTGTTGGTTCATTACAGCTTTGATGATGACTCTGAATCAAAAATAACAAACCACGGCTCAATGAAAACAGAATTTTACGGCGGAGTAAGAATGGGTTCGGGCTTCGGCGAAGGAGCTATGGGCAAAGCAGGAACATTCGACGGTAAAGATGATTACATTACCAGCAAAAGAGGCATTTCTCCTGTAACAGGCTCTGAGCCTAGAACTGTCTCAGCTTGGATAAAAACAAAAAGCTCTGAGAAAATGACAATAGCCGGCTGGGGCGGAGCTAAATGGGGAATTCTCGGAAAGTTCAATTTCGATTTAATTGACGGTAAAATCGGGCTCTCTGCAGAAGGCACTCAGACACGGGCAGAAGGCTGCCCTAATCTTGCAGACGGGAAGTGGCATCATGTTGCTGCGGCTTTCCCCGGAAGACCCGCGGGAAAAGACAAATTGAAGGATTTGATATTTTTCGCTGACGGGCAGAAATATAAGCCAGAAACCAGCTCCGAAGATGTGATAATGACTAATTCGAGCGTTAATAATTTATATGTGGGCAGGGGAGCTCGAAATCGCGGCCCAAATTTCAAAGGCAGTATAGACGAGTTTGCTATTTGGGGCTCTCAGCTCAGTGACGGCAAGATTAAATCACTTTTTGCAGCTGCGAAAAATGAAAAACTCAATTACAATGCCTCCCAGATGGAAAAGCTGTTTGATTTGTACAATAAGCAATCAGGCTCAGCAGTTATTAAAGGCAGAAGGTGGCAGTGCATCTCCGGTCTTTCAGGTGCCCAGGGCGATTTGGTAATCCATAACGGCTCGCCGGCATTGATTTTCAATCAGCAGGGCAGAGGCGTCTTGGGTCTGTAATTTATAGCTATCCCCTTTCGGAGAACGCTAATCCAGCAAACTTTGAGATTTTACACGGAAGATAAAATGAAAAAAAATTTCGGTTTTTTAATTTTAATGTTTACATTTTGTTTATCAGCATCAGCTGCAGATTCTTGGACATTCGTAGGCTGGGCAGACCCGCATTATGAGGCCGCAGACCTTACTGGCAATAATCCCGCGGGCACGCCCGCAGCAGAAGGCTACCCAGATGCCACTGAGGGCTACAACGGAACAACTGATTTAGTGGAGCAGCATATCGCAGACAGGATCTCTCAGATGGCAGCTCAAAACCCCGAGCTGTTAATTGTTGCGGGAGACCTCGCTAGCTACCGCTTTGATGCAGACTGGGCGAGAAATGCGTTTGCTCCGAACGGTACTTATGAAGATACTATAATAAATGCTGGCGAGATTTACAATAATCAGTGGTATTACCGCTTTGCCTCGCAGATCCCGCTTGTGCTTGCAGCTGTGGGCGATCATGAAATAGGTGATAACAATTGGGGTGTTGGAAAGTCGATATCCTATCTGGTAGATGATTTCAGGCTCTCTTTCGCTCAGGCATTCAATATAGATGATTCGGGAATTTTCCGCTTTGACGACCCGATTGGCTCGGTAAACTCACGCCCAATAGGCACGCCATACCAGAACACTTCGTACGCCAAGCAGGTTCGCAATGCCCTGTTTATCTCAGTAGATGTATTCAGGCAGGACTCACCGGATAAGCAGCTCAGTATTCTCTCCGGCTCGGTAACAGCGGATGTAAGCGGGGCTCATTTGAACTGGTTTCAGAATGTTCTTAATGCTGCACAGAACGACAGCACAATAGATCACGTGTTTGTTTTCGGTCATACGCCAATACTTGAGCCTGTGAGAAAGCATGCTTCCAGCGGGATGATGTTCGATAACAGAGAAGATTCAGATTTCTGGGCAGCTATGCGCAGCTCAAGCAAGGTGCGCGCTTATTTTGCCGGCGAGGTGCATACGGAAACCGCCTCTATAGATGCCCAGAGCGGTATCCTTCAAATCGTACATAAGGGCTATCTCAAGGCTGATGTTTATGAAGATAAGGTTGAGTTCACAAACTACAGATTCCAAAACACCGGCGCAGGCTATACTGAAAAGTACTGGAGCAGAAATTCTATAGCCTCTTTCAATAAGGTTGCATCTCCCGAAGTGATGAATGGTTCATTAATTGCCGACTATTCAGGCGTTTATCCGGAATTCAATGATTCAGGTATATTAGAACTGGTCGATCGGAAAGGCCTTGTTGTTCATTACAGCTTTGAAGATGAATTTTCATCACGAATAATAAACCACGGCTCGCTCAAAACAGAATTCTACGGCGGGGTTAAAATGGGCTCAGGCTTCGGCGAAGGAGTTTTGGGGAAAGCGGGAACATTCGACGGTGAAGGATACCTTACTACCAAAAACGGGATATCTCCCATTACCTGCTCTGAAGCAAGAACTGTATCAGCTTGGATTAAAACTGTAAATTCCGAGCAAATGACAATTGCCGGCTGGGGCGGAGCTAAAGGCGGAGTTCAAGGGAAGTTCAATTTTGATTTAGTCAACGGGGAAATCGGGCTTTCCGGAGAAAATTCCCAAACTCGAGCAGCAGGTTCGCCAAACCTTGCAGACGGCAAATGGCATCATGCAGCAGTTGCTTTCCCCGGGCGAAGCGCAGGCAAGGAAAAACTCAAAGACCTTATATTCTTCGTTGACGGCCAGAGGTATCCCGCAGAGTCTAACTCTGATGATCTTCTGGTAACTGATCCGGGATCTAATAGGCTTTACGTAGGCAGAGCTGCAAGAGATCACGGGCCAAATTTCGAAGGCAGTATAGATGATTTTGCGATATGGGGCTCTCAGCTGAGCGATGCAAAGATTAAATCTCTATCGCATGCAGGCGAAAGCGAAACCCTCGGCTACAATGCTTCCCAGATGGAAAAGCTTTTCGATTTGTTCAACAGAAAATCCGGTTCGGTATTTATCAAAGGCAGAAGGTGGCAGTGCGTATCCGGTCTTTCAGGTGCACCGGGCGAACTTGTAACCAGCAGCGGCGAGCCTGCATTCGTTTTCGACCAGCAGGGCAACGGTGTTTTGGGCGAGATTACTGATATGATTACAATCCTCCAGCAGCCTGAAAACACAGCCGGAATTGAGGGCAAAGAGATTTCTCTAAGCGTTTCAGCTTCTGGTGCTGAGCCGATTGAATATCAGTGGTTCCATACGCAAGACAGCACTCCCTCGCAGGATGATACAGCGAAAGGCTCAGGCAGCGCTCTTGAGCTTAGCTTGAATGAACAGACTGAAGGCTATTACTACTGCAAACTTCAAAATCCCGAAGGCACAGCTTACACGAATACAGTAAGCGTGCGGCTGACGCATAAAATGGCTCACTGGACTCTCGATAATGATTCTGCCGGCTTCGATGGCAGCAGTTATCTGGATATCAGCTCATACGGCGAAAAAAGAGACGCCCTTGTAGAAGGCAGTTCTGAATTTGCAGATGGTGCATGCCCACAGCTCGGCCAGAGCGCTTTAATCCAGAGAAACGATGGATACGCTTATGCCGGCGGCTGGAACCCGCTTGAGACAACCGGCAAATTTACAATGACACTATGGCTCAAGTGGAAGCAGAACCTCGGCAACTGGCAGGTGGTAACAGGGAAGAAGGATACCGACGGCGAGCTCTTCAGGCTTTCAATCAAGCCCGATGAATCTCTTCTCAATCTCGGAAAATCCAGCGGGGCTAAGGTGTTTGCGCCCGGGCCTCTGCCTGAGGGAGAATGGGTGTTTGCGGCATTCTCTATAGACTCGACAACTTCTCAGTCCACAGGTTCAATTTATATGATAACTGAAGATGAAGGGCTCAGGAAGAGCTATTCTGAAACTTCGCTCGGCGAAAAAACAGACGCTGCTTTTGGAGTGGGCTCTGTGAAGGCCTCTTCAAGCTTTAACGGCTGGCTCGATGATGTTAGGGTTTATGATGCTGTTTTAGACGAAGAGGATATAACGACGATTTACTACCAGTCCTGCGGCAAGACCGTATGCAATCCAGGTTCATTAAGCTTCGATACATCCGGCCCCAACGGGGAGCCGGATTGTGTCGTTAACTTATACGACTTTGCCAGCCTCTGCTTCAGCTGGATGGAATGCACCCTTCTGCCTGCTCATGAATGCATCGAATAGCTGAATCGCTCTACATCTAATCAGCCCAAAGCCATTCATCTGCGAATTTCGCTAGATCCTTTATCCCAACTTCATTATCGTTATTGAAATCCTGCCGTTTTCTGTGCTCAATTGTAAACACCAGATCCCCGCCGGCAGACCCGTCATTATCTCCATCCATTGGGTTGCCGGTCTGCTTGCTTGTTACTGTATCTGGTACAGTAATTGTGTACTCATCACCAAGCAGCGCCTCGGAAAATGTGATTATCATAAATCTGCTCCCGCTGCCGGTGGTTTGCGAGGAAATACTGACCTCGTCTTCGTTTTCAACAGATGCCTCATCAGCCCCAAAGATAATCGGTTCGTTGAAGAGCAGACGAACAGAGCCCACGCCGCTTTCGTTTGTGTGTACGCCGTTAACTGCCGCCTTAGGATTTCTCATAAGAAGCTGAGGCCCCAAAACTGCTGGCTCTGAGGCTGTGATAATCCTTGCATAATCTCCCGGCGTACTTGCCCCAAGGTCGAATGATACTGTATAGCTCTCATCAATCACTGCTGAATCCCCGCTTTCAAGCCCCCGCATATACGGGTTAAGGTAGTTTGTTCCGGGGAGGCCGAGAAAATCGCTTGCGTTGAGCTTCTCCGTATCGTAAATCAGCCCGGCCACCAGCTCATCAGTTACAACAGTGCCCGCTATCCTGGATTGGTCTTCAGGGTCGTAGATGATGTAATGGCTGCTCACAGTTGCTCCGGACGGAATTACAGAGGCGGGAAAGTCCAGCTCAAGGTCGCTTTGCAGTGTAGCATGCTGGCGTTCGTTGAAGCCGAGAAGCTCATCAACCTGATGATTGTCCTCGCCTGTATTCAGCGGCGGGCTTATCACTGTAACCGACCCGCCAACGATTTCTGAAAAACACTGAGCTGCGGCAAGGAGCAGTAATGCTGTAAATAGTAAACTTTTCATAACCAAAAACCTTTCAAATAACAGCAGTTATAATTTAATCATACCGAATTTTTAGGCAGGATTCCAAGAAAAAAAGCATTTTTTTAAATTTTCAGCTCAATTTTTTATTGTTTTTTCGAAACTGTGCAGGAGTTTCTCCTGTCGCCTTCTTGAAATATCTCGACAAATGATCCGGCTCGCAGAACTCTAAATCGTTCGCTATCTGGTATGCAGGCAAATCTGTATTCAGCAGTTTATTCTTAATCAGCTCGATTCTAAGTTTACGGATTTCGCTTTTAACAGATTTACTGATGTGTTTTCGGAAGAGCCTTTCGATTGTTCTCCTTGAGGTGCAGCAATGTTCAGCAACGTCCTGAACGGTTATAGGTTTCTTAAAAATATGTCTGATGTAGATCAGTGCCTTCTGGACAATTGGATTCTCAACAGCAAAAACATTTGTTGACTGCCTCTCGATTATCTGCACGGGATTAATATTTATAATTCTCGGATTGACCTTGTTTTCTATAAGCTCTTCAAGATGCTCGGCAGCCTTAAAGCCGGCATTTTCAAAATTCAGCTCAATGCTTGAAAGAGATGGTGAAGACAGCCTGCATACAAGCTCGTCATTATCCACACCGAGAACAGCTGCCTGTTCAGGGACTTCAATACCCGCAATCTTGCATGCCTCAAGAATATACACTGCTCTGTCGTCGTTGCAGGTGAATATCCCAACAGGTTTTGGTATATCAGCAAGCCACTTTGCTGTTTCTTTTATTTCTTCGTAAAAAATCTGAAAGTGATGAAATTCTTTTAGTCCGACACTGGTCTGAGCAATTCCCTTATCAGCTAAGATTTTGCAGAAGCCTTCAAAACGCTTGCCTGACCAAGGCAGATTGGGGAAGCCGCAGTATGCGAAATTGTGAAACCCTTTGCCAATGAAATATTCTGCAGCAATTCGGCCAACCTCGAATGAATTTACCGCAATTGTAGATTCTCCCTTTGCGTATTCAATTTGAGTATCTAAGATTACCTTAGGAAGGCTGAATTCTAATAATTCAGATAATCGGGAAGGGTCATAAATAAGCAGGCCGTCAAAATCTATCAGCTCGCTGGATCGACCTAAACCTTTAGCAGGCGAATTGACATAAGCAGGCGGGTTAGCCAGTACTTGCCAGTCTGAGTAGTTCGAGCAATACCGCTCAACACCGGCAAGAAATTTTCTTCCAGAGGCTCTCGAAGTGTCTATTTCTATAAGAATCTTTTTCACTGAAAACCTTTTGTCGTAATTTGGCGGTATTTTACCGCATTCTGGGCTTTAAATCAAGTTTTGCCGTGAGATAATAATATAAAATTATCATTTAAAGGAGAATTTAAAATTATGAATTCCAGAGAAAATCTTCTCAGCCTTTATCGGCGAAAAGGATTCCAGAAAGCTCCAGCAGGGTTTAGCCTGTGTCCGAGCAAGATTGAAGAGTTTCGCAAGCGATACCCGGAAGAAAAAAGTTATCAGGATTTTTTTGAATTTCCTTACAGAATCGTTGTTGACCCGGGCTTCGGGTGGGCATTTGAAAATAACGGTCTCCTGCCGGAAAGGAATGTTGACTGGAATAAATTTTATCCTGAGGGTTTCAGTCATCGCGTTGATTTTGACATCTGGGGAGTTGCCCATGAGGAAAACCCGAATTCAATGCATATGACTGAGATGCATCATCCAATGAAAGATTTTGATTCTGTTGAGCAGATTGAAAATTATCCTTGGCCGGATTTCACGGGTGTTGATTTTGGTCAGTTTTCGGATTCTTGCAGAAATATAAGAAGCAGGGGGCTTGCTGTCTTTGTATGGATGGAGTGCACGATTTGGGAAACAGCCTGGTACATAAGGGGAATGGATAATCTGATGGTCGATATGACATTGGGCGATCCTAAAGCCTCTAAGCTGCTCGATATTATCACTGAAAAGGCGTGCTGGAGAGCAGAGAAATTTGCGGCCATGGAAACAGATATCTTAGGTCTCGGCGATGATATCGGGATGCAGAATACAACTATTATGTCTTCACAGATGTATCGTGAATGGCTTCAGCCGCGGCTGAAGAAGGTGATTGATGCAGCAAAATCGGTAAATCCTGAAATCCTGATAAGTTATCATTCCTGCGGGGATGCTGCCGGCCTTGTTCCTGAGCTCATTGAAGCCGGTATAGATATCCTGAACCCTGTGCAGCCTGAATCGATGGATTTTGAAAAGGTTCACAGAGATTTCGGCGATAAAATTTCGTTCAATGGAACAATAGGAACCCAGCAGCTTATGCCCTTTGGTTCGCCGAAGCAGATAAAAGATCAGGTAAAACACAATTTGGATATAGCAGGCGAAAAGGGCGGGCTTTTCTGCTGCCCATCGCATGTTATCGAGCCGGAGGTGCCTTGGGAGAATATTGAAGCCTATGTTGAGGGTTGCAGGGAATACAAATAGAAATTTATTTAGGATTACTCAAAATGAAAATCAGGGAAATTGTTTTTTTAATCTTTTCAGCTCTCTTACTCAGTGGATGTATGACAGGCAAGCAGAACCAGAAGTTTACAGTGACGGGCGTAGAGAAGCCTGTAATATCGCTAAACGGCGTATGGAAATTCTCCATAGACCCTCCCGAAAAATTCTGGCAGAAAGAACTGGACAGCTCCGAATGGTCTGATATTAATGTTCCGGGCGAGTGCCAGATGCAGGGGTTTCCGATAAAAGCAGACATTCCCTTTGCATACAGGACAAGATTTGACGTCCCCGAGGATTATGCAGGCAGGAAGATAATGCTGAATTTTCACGGGGTTTACAGTTATGCCCGCGTTTGGGTGAATGGTGAGTTTGTACGCGAGCATTTCGGCGGGTTCACCAAATGGAGCTGTGATATTACCGAATTCGCAGAGCCCGGCGAAACAGCCCAGCTTGCAGTAGAAGTGGTTGACAGAAGCGATGATATCTCCGGAGCAAGCGATTATGCAAAGCATAATATCGGCGGGATCCTCAGGGATGTTGAGCTTTCTGCTCTTCCCGTTCAGCATTTTGAAAAACTGCACATAGATACAGAGCTGGACGAAGAATATCAAAACGCTCAGCTCAATATAGACTACAGCCTTTCTTCCTCGAAGCCCTCAGATATTTTATTCAGACTCTTTGATGCCCAAGGCAGAATGATTAAAAAGGCAGAAATCCCTCAGGCAGAAAAGCAGGGCAGCGTAAGTATGGATATCGAATCGCCAGAGAAATGGAACAGCGAACATCCATACCTCTACACCCTCTCGGCAGAGATTTCAAAGGACGGTAAGGTTCTTTGCAGCGTTCCAGAGAAGGTGGGCTTCAGGGAAGTGAAAGTTAGAGGCGAGAAGCTTTATGTAAATGGCGTAGAGGTAAGGCTTAGAGGTGCCAATCGGCACGATATACACCCAAAGCTTGGCAGATGCGCAACTGCAAAATACGATAAGCTCGATGCTCAGCTCACAAAGCAGGCTAATATGAATTACATCAGAACATCCCATTATCCCCCAACAGAGAGATTTCTCGACTACTGCGACCGTTACGGGATTTATGTGGAGGATGAATCGGCCGTTTGCTTCCAGTACGAGGGCATCTCGTCGAATAAGGATAAGTTTACAGACCGCTATCTTTCGCAGGTCAGAGAAATGGTAAACAATCATCGAAACCATCCGAGCGTTATAATTTGGTCTGTGGGCAATGAAAGCAGCTACGGAAAGAATTTCCAGAAATCCTACGACTGGATCAAGGCCAACGATAAAACAAGGCCGGTGATGTTCAGCTTCCCGAATACTGTACCGAAAAATAAGAAGGTGTACGATATCCTAAGCCTGCATTATCCAAAGTGGCATGGCAATGATAAGGTGCATGGTTTTCAAATCAAAAATTTCGACCGCAGCGGGATGCCGGTGATATACGATGAATGGGCTCATGTACCCTGCTACTGCACCGACAGCATCAAAGAAGAGCCGAACATAAGGGCGTTCTGGGAGAGAAGCCTTGATAAGATGTATGCCAATCTGCTCAAATCAAAAAGCGGGGCAGGCGGAGCGATTTGGGGAATGATAGACGAAACTTTCTTCCTGCCTGAAGACCTTCCCGGCAGGGGAGATATCTGGGATAATCAGGGTGAAAACGGCAGCACCGAAGCCCTCGGCCCCGCAATAGGCTATGGGCAGTGGGGCATTGTGGATTCGTGGAGAAGAAAGAAGCCGGAATTCTGGAGAACGAAAAAGGCATACTCGCCTGTCAAGATCCTTGATAAGCAGGTTGATCAGTTTTCCCCGGGCGAAAAGCTTAAGCTCAAAATTCATAACAGATTCAATCATACCAACCTCAGCAGGACGTCTATAGAATGGAATTATATGGGCAAATCAGGCTTGGCTTTTGCAGATATAGCCCCCGGAGCGAAAGGTCATCTCTTAATGCCCGAATTGAACTGGCAGGAGGGAACAAAGCTTTCAATCGAGTTTTTCAAAGACCGCAGACTCCTCGATAAGTACAACATCCGAATTGGAAAACAGGGCAATGAGCTGCCTCAAATCAAAAAGCAGGGCAGAATAACTCTCAAGAACAGCTCTTCGAAAACTGCAGCTGAAGGCGAAAATTTTGAGTTCGTTATAGATAAAAATGACGGCCTTATAAAAAACCTCAAACTCGGCGGGGAGCTGGTTATAAAATCCGGGCCTCATCTGCACCTTACCATATTTGAAAAGCTCGGCTGGAACAGCCCGATCAAAAACCTTGCAGCCGGGGAATGGGAGCTCAAGTCTTCGAGCAGTTCACTGAAGCAGGGCGTTCTTCACGTACAGATGAAGGGCAGTTTTGGCAAGGTCTCAGCAGAATTCAATATTCGGATTAACGGCGTAGGCACAGCAGAGATTGATTGCAAAGCATCAGGAATCCCTGGAGGCAAACACATAAAAGAGGCAGGCTTCAAGTTTATAACTGCTGCCGCTGAAAAAATCAGCTGGGAGAGAAAAGGCTATTTCACTGCATACCCTGCTAACGATCTTTCACCTGAAAAAGGCTCGGCAGACCTTTCATACACCCCTGAGATGAAATATAGACAAAAGCCTGAACACTGCTGGATATACGATTCAGAGGATTATTTCTATTTCGGTCTTGATAAAACCCTCCCGCTCAGCATGCTCGCACGCGGGCTCAAAGAAAATATCTTCCGCTACAGTGTCTTTTATAACAGGGGGGGACGTTTGGATGTGCTGAGTGATGCCGAGCTGGGCTGCCGCTATGAAAGACAGGCCGGCAAAGATTCGCTTATTATAAACAGCATCTGGGACTACCCCGACTTGCAGTGGGGCAACTATGCAGAATTTATAAAAAATAAGAAAAGCTTCTCAGCAAATGCAGTGTTAGAGCTTAACAAAGACTATTAATCCCAAAGCTCAAAGGCTTTCAAAGAAAAATATTTTCAGCGCAGATGAAAAAGCTCGATCACTTCGATTCTTATGATTCTGCGCTGTCAACTTTGCTTATCACAAGCTCGAGGAGCTTATCGAGCCCGTCCCATGCCTTTTTGCTGAAGGTGAAGGTTTTAGTTTGCCCCTCGCTGGTGTATTCAACAGTGAACTTCCCGTCAGACTTAAACTTGGTGTAGTCCACCGCTTCGATCTGATCGAATGCTATCTGACGGTCTTTGTCTATTGTGATCTTTTCATCGTCCGCATAGAGGCGTTTTTTCCTGAAGAGCATATATCCTGCTGCCGAGGCGATTGCTGCCGGCAAACCGAATATCCAGAACTGCTGATTGAAGATCAGGGTATGGTCGGGGCTGCCGTCAACTGTATGCTCATCGATGAATCCCTGATTCATATAACCATCATAGGTGAACCAGCCAGTAAGAATCAGAAATACTATTGCAGCAATTCCCCAATTGCCCACTCGATACGAACTGTACTTTATTTCAAGAGTCATAGAAACCTCACGTTTAGACCGAAAACTGCGGGTAATCTTAGCAAAGCATCTGTTTTAATCAAGTTAATATTAAAACTCTTTCCACTGCGAAGCGAATTCTGCAAAATCAATAATGTTTACTATATCATCAGGCACAGGATACGGAGCGAGATCAGCCTTCTGCACATAACCGGGCTGGCCGTATTCAGTGAGCCAGTAATTGCGGAAGAAATCGAAATCCGCCATATCAACCATTCCGTCAGGATTTTCGGGGGCGAAATCAGCAGGCACGAAAGGAACGTTACGCGGGATAAAATCGATTGAAGGATCGTCTTCAAATCCTATTCCGCCTCCGTTTAATACCAAATTGAAATCGTTGAACAGATTCGTCCCGATTATCCCGTCCAGCGTCCCCCCCTCGGGCGAGGGCACATCATGCACTACCACAGGAACGTTTGTAAATTCGAGCCAGTTGCCAAGAGCCGGAATCGTAACTTTATCTATCACAAAGCCCGGCAGCATTATTATCTCGCCGGTAACGCCGGATGCGTACAGCTCGAAATCCGGATTCATCGGGTCTAGCCCGAGCCTCGCTGCAACCCTGCTGCCGACTATTGTAGCCTGAGCTCCGGTATCGAACATAAATCTGTCTTTATCATAGGCGAGGTTGCCGCTGTGTTCCATATCAACAGCAGAAACAAACATAAGGCTCTGAGAGCTCATACCTGTGATTACCGAAGGCGAAGTAGGGCTGAAATCTCCGCCGAGCCCGTCAAGACTCGGGGTGTAGGATATCATCGCAGCCCCCAGCGGCCGGAGCTCAAGCGGTATGCTGTTTGGATAATCCGGTATCTCCGGGTCGTCGTAATCGAACACCTCCAGCTTAGGCCCGGAGTAGCTGAGTGAATTCTTGTCCAATGAAATCTGCGTGTCCATATTTATAGTAACACTCCAGCTTGCCGCCATCGGGCAGCCTATAACAGTAGGCAGATCGGGTTCGTCTTCAGCAGGGGGTTCGCCTGCCAGTACGGCAAAATTTGAAAGCCCAACCATATCATCCAGCGATAATTCGCCTGTTTGTTCGTCTATAGAGCCAAGACCTGCGATATAAACGCCTATGGGCTTGGAAACAAGGGTGTCCACGAATCCTGCAATACCGCCTATTGTCATGTAATTGCTTGTCATATAGTAGTAGTCGAGGCCGAGATTCATACGTTTTTCATATCCGAAAACCATTGAAGATGCTCCGGTATCAAACACGCCCACCTCATAATTCTGATTTGGATCCGAAATCAGCGGGCCTCCTCTAACATAATGTTCCTTAACCGCCTCATACTCCAGATCCTGCTTCCTTTGGTTTGTAAGCGTTATGGCAGCATAAGGCACAAACCCGATAACCGAAGGTGAATCTATAAGGTAAGGATTATCCGGAGACTCGTTCATAGGGGAGATTGCGGATTTCTCGGAAAGCCATCGCACAGCCTTTATTTCAAGCCCGCCCGGCAGATACCCTTCGCTTGTTTTGGCCGAGCAGACGCCTGCAGCAAAAGCCAAAACAAGAAATGATAATTTCTTCATAATTTCCTCTCGAAGTTTTTTCAGATTATAACACGCAGATGCCTTATCTGAAAATTATATTTCCCTGAAGACACAAAAAAAGGGCTCCGAATCCGTCCGGAGCCCTTGCCTTGTTACATTGCCGTGTTTGATGCACGAAGGAGATTCATTTTCATTAATTTATACGCACTTGGGGCATATCTGGTTCGGGCATTGCTCGCCTCTTTCCACCATCGCAACGTTGCTCAGAGTGGTATCTGCGATCTGTTCGAGAGCGTTTTTCGTAAAGAATGCCTGATGCCCTGTTACCAGCACATTAGGGAACATAAGAAGCCTTGCGAAGGTGTCGTCTGTAATAATCTCATCAGAGAGGTCTTCAAAGAAAAGCTCTTCTTCCTCTTCGTAAACATCGAGCCCGAGGTATCGTATCTTTCCGCTTTTTAGCCCTTCAATTGCAGCCTTGGTATCAATCAGTGCCCCGCGGCTTGTGTTTATAAGCATAACATTATCGCACATCTTATCTATTGCATCTTTGTTGATCATATGATGAGTCTGCTTTACAAGCGGACAGTGAAGGCTGATGATGTTGCAGGTTTGCAAAAGCTCATAAAGCGGGAGATACTTCACCCCCATCTTCTCGCATTCCTCGTTTATATACGGGTCGTATGCGTAGAGCTCGCATTCAAAGCCCTTGAGGATCTTCAGCACAATCTCGCCTATCTTCCCAGTGCCTATTATCCCTACCTTAGACTTGCTCAAGTCGAATCCCAGCAGCCCCTTGAGCTCGAAGTTGCCTTCTCGAACCCTCGTTCTCGCCCGGCATAGATTCCTGTTGAGGGCGAGAATCATAGCAATTGTGTGCTCTGCTACCGCGTTCGGGGAATACGCCGGCACGCGCACAACCTTTATATCATGCTTTTTAGCAGCGCAAAGGTCAACGTTATTGTAGCCTGCGCAGCGAAGGGCGATGGCTTTCACTCCCCCCGCAGCGAGCTTATTAATAGTCTCTTCTCCGAGCTCGTCGTTTACGAAAGCACATACGGCCCCGCAGCCCTCTGCCAGATGGGCTGTTTCGGGGTTCAGCCGATCTTCGAAAAATTCAATCTCATGCCCGTAGCTCTCATTTAGCTTCTGCATAAAATTCTGCGTGTAGCTTTTGTTGCTGAATAATGCTATTTTCATATTTTCCCCGTTTTGACCGAATATTACACAATCCGCTACGAGACCGAGCGAATGAAGTTCTAATACTTTCTCTCTGAGATTAGGGCGTAGGCTTGAGCTCCCTGCGGTCTTTATTTACTTCAATGCCCTTTTCCTTGTTTTTCTCTGTGTAAAGCTCGGAAACAGGCAGTTTTCCCAGATTTATCAGGATAGCCCGAACCTTTGTGTCATTTTTATGCTTCTCAAACAGTTCAGCCTTTTCCATCAGCTTCTGTTTGGTCTTTTCGTGCCATGTCATAGTTTCAAGCGAGGCGAATGCATAATTACTTTTATCTTCAATAAGCGAATCAACAAGTTTGTCGAGAGCCTTCTCGTATTTCCCGTAATAGCAGCAGGCCTCAGCAGCCATCATAGCCACCTGCTCATTTTCATCATCCATTGCCTTCTGCAGCTCTGTCGGGCACATCTCCGCTGAGAGCTCATTTTTCGATGCAATCTCAGCAAAGCCCACTGCCCCCCAGAATTTTACTGACGGGTACTTGCTCTTCAGCCTTTCTGAGAAGCTTGATTTGTAGTATGTTTTGGCTTCTGATGCTTGTTCTGCCGCTTTGTGCAGTTCATCGAGGGGGTAGTCTGTTTTGCGAACCCAGCTGTATAAATCAATGCTTTTGTCTCGGGTTGATTCAGGGAAGAAACCTAAATCCCCGGATTCTCTTATGTGCTCTGAAATCTTACCCCTAAGCTCTATCAGCTTCTGCTTGTGCTTGCTGTCTTCAGCAAGGTTGTTGAGCTCTTTGGGGTCTTTCTCGACATCAAAAAGCATCTCGTAAGGTCCGGGCCTGTAGGGCTGGAGCCATTCGTCGTTCTTCCCGCCTGAAAGGACGTATTCATCCCAGCCCAGATTTGCAGGCATCCCCCACTGGTAGAAGTTTCTAAGGCAGCGGGGCTTATGCGGGATATAGCTTCGGATGTATTTGTATTTCCCGTCGGTAACGGTTCTCGCCGGGTCGTAGTGGGCAGACTGATTGCAGCGGAAGCCAAACTGATACTCCCGTGGAGGCTCTGCATATTTGCCCATAAACGCCTTGCCCTGCATATGGCTCGGTTTCCTCTCGCCTATGATGCTGAATATAGTCGGTGCGAAATCTACGAATCCTACAAGCCTGTCTGAAACCGTTCCGGGCTCGAATTCCACAAGATGCTGCCACTTCGGCGGAACGTATATTATCAGCGGAATATGAAGGCCTGTATCGTAAACAAAGCCCTTGCCGCGTGGCAGGCAGCCGCCGTGGTCGCTGTAGAAGAAGATTATCGTGTCCTCAGCGAGATCTTTCTCGCGGAGGTGCTTGAGGAATATTCCAACCCACTTGTCAATATCCTGAACGCCCTCAAGATGGAACGCATAATCAGAGCGGGTTTCTTCAATGTCCGGAACGTGTTCGGGCAGGTCGAGCTTTCTGGGCATAATCCCGTCTTTGGAAAAGTCTCGCCGTCCTTCTAGGGTGAACGAACGCACGCGCCCCATGTGAGTTGCCATTGTATTGAATATCGAGAAAAATGGCTTGCCTTTAGGCCTTTTTCCGCTGTCGTAGGAGGCCTTCTTCCAGCACTCATCCCACATCTCCCAGTGGTTCTGTTTGGTGTTGTAGTCGGTCTTTTTGTTGTTGGTGCAGTAGTAGCCGATTTCGCGAAGGTAGTTCGGATAGAAGATACCGTCCGGCGTTTTGAACCGTCTTCTGTGAAAATCCATTCCGTATTTCGTTGCGTAGCAGCCGGTAATAAGGCTCGAGCGTGCCGGAGAGCACTGAGGCCCTGTTGACCAGGCATTAGTAAACTTTATCCCCCTCTCTGCGAGTGAATCAATATTCGGGGTTTCAACGGTTTCGTTGCCGTAGCAGCCAAACTGGTAGTAGCTTGTGTCTTCTATTGTAAGCCATAGGAAATTCGGCATATCCTGCCCGCCTTGAGCAGAGAAAACATTTCCAGCGAGCCCCGCAATACCCAAACCAACTGCATTCTTGAGAAAACTTCTTCGGCTTTGCACGATAATCTCCTTAATATTCGTTTCAATAAAATATTATCATAACATTTTTACAAGATTCTGACAAATCAGCAGTTTTAATTTTTTCTGCTTAATACTGCTGTATTCATTTTATACTTTTATGCGTTAAAAAATGATTCAGCAGACATTTCGAGGCTAAAAGCTTTGAGTCCTTGAATAATTTTCTATGGAGTAGGCCAAATTGCTCTTCGCTTTTCATTCACTTTGATGCCCTTTTTCTTATATTTATCTTTGTAAAGCTCGGAAGCAGGGAGCTTGCCCAGATTTACAAGAAGCGCACGAACCATGTTGCTGTTTTTATTTTTTTCAAGCAAGTCAACCTTTTCCCTAAGTTTTTGCTTAGTCTTTTCGTGCCAGGTCATCGTTTCAAGAGAGGCGAATGCGTATCCATTATTGTTCTCTATCAGAGAATCTAAGAGCATATCAAGGGCATTTTCGTATTTGCCGTAATAGCAGCAGGCCTCAGCGGCCATCATAGCCACCTGATCGTTGTCATCATCCATTGCCTTCTCTAGCTCTTTCGGGCACATATCTGCTGAAAGTTTATTCTTAGAGGCAATCTCAGCAAATCCCGCAGCTCCCCAGAATCTAATGGATGTATATTTGCTCTTAAGCCTTTCTAAAAAGCTTGTTTTGTAGGACTTTTTGCCTTCAGATGTCTGTTCTGCGGCCTTGTGAAGCTCTTCAAGCGGGAAGTCTTTTTCACGAACCCAGCTGTATAAATCGATGTTTTTATGGCGGGTTGATTCCGGGAAAAATCCTAAATCGCCTGCTTCTCTTATATGATTTGAAATCGCCCCGCGCAGCTCCTTGAGCTTCTGCTTGTATTTTTCATCTTCGGCAATATTATTGATCTCTTGAGGGTCTTTTTCAATATCAAAAAGCATCTCAGGCTGCCCGGGCCTGTAAGGCTGCAGCCACTCGTCTTTCTTCCCGCCTGATAAAACGTATTCATCCCAGCCCAGATTCGCCGGCATCCCCCACTGGTAGAAGTTTCTAAGGCAGCGGGGCTTATGGGGGATATAACTGCGTATGTATTTGTATTTTCCGTCGGAAACAGTTCTTGCAGGATCGTAGTGAGCACCTTGATTGCAGCGGAAGCCAAACTGATACTTCCGGGGCGGCTCTGAGTATTTGCCCATAAACGCCTTGCCCTGCATATAGCTGGGCTTTCTTTTGCCTGCGATGCTGAAAACCGTGGCGGGAAAGTCAACAAAGCTTACGAGCCTGTCTGATACAGTTCCAGGTTTGAAATCTACCAGATGCTGCCATTTCGGCGGGACATATATTATCAGCGGTACCTGCAGGCCTGTATTGTAAACAAATGCCTTTCCGCGGGGCAGGGAGCCGCCGTGGTCGCTGTAGAAGAAGATTATTGTGTCATCAGCAAGATCTTTCTCTCGCAGGTCTTTTAGGAATAAGCCAACCCATTTATCAACATCCTGCACTCCCTCGAGATGAAATGCGTAATCGGAGCGGGTTTCATCGATGTCCGGAACGTGCTCAGGCAGATCGAGCTCTTGCATTTCAATTCCATCTTTGGAGAAATCTCTGCGTCCTTCAAGAGTGAAAGAACGCACGCGCCCCATATGGGTAAGAAAAGTGTTGAATATAGAAAAGAAAGGTTTGCCTTTCGGTCTTTTTTTGCTGCTGTAAGAGGCCTTATTATTGCATTCATCCCACATTTGCTTATGGTTTTCCTGGGTGTTGTAGTGTGTCTTATGGTTGTTGGTGCAGTAGTACCCGATTTTACGAAGATAGTCTGGATAGAATATATCGCCCGGCGTTTTGTACTCCCTTCCGTGATAATCCATTCCGTATTTGGTAGCGTAGCAGCCGGTTATAAGGGTTGATCTTGCCGGCGTGCACTGCGGACCGTTAGACCAAGCATTGGTAAACCTTATTCCTTTTTTTGCGAGAGAATCGATGTTTGGGGTTTTAACGGTTTTATTGCCGTAACAGCCAAATTCATAGGCGCTTGTATCTTCTATTGTAAGCCAGAGGAAATTCGGCATATCCTGTTCGCTGCGTGCCGAGAAAACATTCCCCGCGAGCCCCGCAATACCCAAACCAACTGCATTCTTGAGAAAACTTCTTCGGCTTTGCACGATAATCTCCTTAAAATTCGTTTCAATAAAATATTATCATAACATTTTTACAAAAAACTGGCAAATCAGCGCATTAAAACCATCGTCTATACTGCTTTGTTATGTTAATGTATTGAGCAGGGCATTAACAGACATTTTTCCCCCAGCGCAGGCGCGATTTGTCTTAATCTCAAAGTTCAATATAATTGCTCTGCTCCAATTTCAATATTTTATTATCACAGGACAATCAATGAGAACTGTAAATCAGTTAAGCGAGAATTATATAATAAAACCGGAAGATTATGAGGGCTTCATAGATTTCAGCGGCGATGTTTTCGCCCGCCAAGCCCCTCTGCATATTGAAATCGGCTCTGGGAAAGGCACTTTTCTCGTCCATCAGGCATCTGCTGAGCCGGAGGTGAATTTTATCGGCATCGAATGGGCGAGAAAATACTACCGGTATGCCGCAGACAGGATGCGCAGATGGGGGCTCGCCAACGTTCGTATGCTTCGTACCGATGCCGCTGTTTTTATCCGGGCGCACGTAGCAGACCGGAGCATTGACTGCTACCATATCTACTTCCCCGACCCCTGGCCCAAGGCAAAGCACAATAAACGCAGGTTTATCAGCGACAAGAACCTCCCCGAGCTTCTCAGAACGCTCAAGCCCGGCGGGATTATAAACGTCGCTACAGACCACAGCGACTATTACCAGCAGATATGCCAAGTGCTTTTCCAGAGCGGGCAGGGTGAGCTGGAGGAGATTGATTTTATAAAGCCCGCTGGAGCTGCAGAAGGCGAGAAAACAGGAACAAATTTTGAGCGTAAGTACATCCCTGAAGGAAGAATTACTAAAACAGCTGCCGTTAGAAAGAGAGAATAATGATGCCGGAATTACTCCCAGATAAATGCCCGCTGGAAGGGCAGAAAAGATTAAAACTCCTGTGCTGCGAAGCTCTCAGACGCGAGGCTTATCTATGTGCAGCAAGAAGCAGGAACATTGTGGATATTCAGTTTCTGCGGAGAAGCCTCCATGATACACCGGAAAAGCTGAACGAAACTCTCGCCGAAGCCTTGGCCGGCACAAAGGACAGCGAGGGCAATCAATATGATGCAATCCTGCTGGGCTACGGGCTCTGCAGCAACAGCGTACTGGGTATCAGATCTGAGCTCCCGCTCGTTATCACTCGCGCCCACGACTGCGCCGCTATACTGCTCGGCAGCAGGCACCGGTATCAGGAACTTTTCGATTCGGAGAAGGGGATATTCTGGTATTCACCCGGCTGGATTGAAACCTGCCTTATGCCGGGGCAGGAAAAGCACGAGAAGATGAGGCAGGAGTATGTCGAGAAATTCGGCGAGGACAACGCTGAATACCTCATGGAGATGGAGCAGAGCTGGATAAAGGAGTATTCGAAGGCGTTTTTTGTGAAGTGGCCGGAGTTTGATACGAAGGAATACGAAATCTATACCCAGAAATGCGCCGAATACCTCGAATGGGAGTATCGAAAGATCGAGGGCAGCAGCAAACTTTTCCAGAAAATGCTCGATGCCCACTGGGATGAGGATGAGTTCCTCATCGTTCCGCCGGGAGAAGTGATTCAGGAAAGCGTTTGCGATGATAAAATAATGGGCAGCACCGATGAAAACTGAGCCGACCTATTTCGACTGATAAAATTGGAAAAATATGGCCTCTTTTTGATTGACACAGACCAATTCCGCTGTTAGACTTACCTGTTATTGAAAAAGCGGTTTTAATAAAGCTTAAACCACAATCTGAAAAGGGAAAAAATGAAAAAAGCAATCATTGTTATTTTTCTCGCTTCGGCGATTACGGTTTTGTCCGGCTGCGGCAAAGGCCTCGGTATGACTGCTGCTGAGCGGCAAAGAGAATATATGAATATTCAGGACGTTGGAGCCAAGCAGCTTAACGACGACATAAACGTTCTTCTGCATTCCGACCGTCCGTCAAGACTTACCGACAAATACATAAGATAATTTCATAATTCGCCGAAGAAATCGCACTCCAAGGGAATGGATGCGTTTTAAGAGTATTTCACTCAGAACAGGACTTTAGATGGATCTGGCTCCTATCATATATTATTTGCAGAGAGTCGGCTCTTATGATCCTCTTGTAGTGGTTATAGAGTTCGTACTCATCGGCTCGATTATATGGTGGGTTGTCAATTTTCTGGAGGGCACAAGGGGCGAGAGGCTCTTCAGGGGCGTATTCTTCATCCTGCTTGCCGGCGCTATAATCCTCAAGCTGTTTGTAGAGCGTTTTTCCCTTGAGAGGGTTGAATTCCTTTACAATGGCTTTCTGCTTGCAATTCTCGTTACTGCTGTAGCGGCCTTTCAGCCCGAGCTGCGCCGTGCGCTGATACGCATAGGCCAGGCAGGCATATCTCCCTCAGCCCGTCCCGATGTAGAAAGAGCGCTTGAAGAGGTGCTCATTGCAGTGAACAATCTTTCAGAGCAGAAAACAGGTGCTATAATAGTTTTTGAGGGCAGAGTAGGTCTTCGTGATTACATAGAAACCGGCGTGCGTATGGATGCCGCAGTCTCCAGTCAGCTCCTTGAAACGATCTTCTACGAAGGCACACCCCTTCACGATTTGGCTGTGATAATCCGAGGTGACAGAATCGTCGCCGGAAGTATTCAGCTCCCGCTCGCCGAGATCGGCTCTCTTGATGATTCACAGCTTGGCTCGCGCCACCGCGCCGCTGTTGGTATCAGCCAGGCCTCAGATGCCACAGCTCTTGTAGTGAGCGAGGAAACAGGCACAATATCTCTCGCTGTGGACGGGAAGCTCGAGAGGAATGTCAAGAAAACCGAAATTAAAAAACAGATTGCCGAACTCAACAAGCCGTTCACGGGAAAAGGCGGTTCCGTTAAAAGGGGCAAACGCCAGTGAAGTATCCAGATAAAAAAACAGTAGAGAAAAGTGCAAGCAAGATAGTAATTGTATCATTTCTTACGCTGCTTATATGGGTGTGGGCGGATCTGTCTAACGATACTATACTCAAAGATAAGAAGGTGGAGATAAAGCTTGCCACTTCCCAGCCGGAGAATCTTTGGGTGAGCCTCGGGGATTCAGATTCCACAACCGTTCGGGCAGATTTCAAGGGGCCTTCTGCACGTATAGACGAGCTGAAAAGGGAGCTTTCAGCACTTGAGGTATATTTCGACCCGAGCGTTCTTGAAGGCAGGTCTGAGAGCTTTAAGTATCCCGTACGAGGGCTTATCCAGGATTCACCGAGGGTTCGAAGGCTCGGGCTTACTGTAGAGAACTGCCAGCCATCCTCGATTGAGGTAACAACTCAGCAGCTCCAGAAAAAACAGCTCGGGCTAACCTGCATAGACAAGAACAACAACTTAATTCTGAACGCAGTAACAGAGCCTGCTTCCGTTGAGATGTATGTCCCGCCGCACTGGAGCGGAGATGACCTGAAGGCCGTTGTCAGCCTTTCTCAGCAGCAGATAAGCGAGGCCTCCGAAGACGCAGCTCAGGCAAAGGCCTATGTTGAAATAGAACCCGGCAGAAGAACGTACTACGAAAATCCCGTCGAAGTCTCTATTCAAACAGAAAAGGGCAAGCTGGAAACATTCCTCCTGAACGGGCCGAGAATCGGGGTGCTTATGAATGAAAATATAGCAGAGCAGTACAGCGTTAAGATCATCTCACGAAGCGAAGCGCTTACTACAATACAGATTAATTCTACCCGTGAGGCCTACGAGGCCTATAAGGCCAAGCAGTATCAGATGATAGTGTATGTGTATCCTGAAGACCTTCCCGGTTCGGATAAAACCGAAAGCGAGCCGATAGAACGAAAAGTGCACTACTTCTTCCCGGAAGAATACCGGAAGGAAGACCTTATCTCGCCTGTGGAATCGGGAGTAGAGCCGAGAGTTACATTCAAGCTTATTTCTGTTGAGTAGAATGAATATTGTCCACGTTATAACGCGTCTGATTGTAGGTGGCGCTCAGGAAAATACTATCATAACCTGCCGTGAGCAGGTAAAACGAGGGCACAATGTTACGCTGATAACAGGCCCGAGCCCAGGCCCGGAGGGCGATTTAATGGAGCAGGCCGAGAAGGAAGAATTTGACTTGATTCTTCAGCCTGATATCCTCCGCCCGATTCTCCCCCTAACCGATATGCGTGCTTATACCGGCCTGAAAGAACTGCTCAAAAGCCTCAAACCTGATATCGTGCATACTCATTCGGCAAAGGCAGGCATACTTGGAAGGCTTGCGGGCTGGAATATAAAAGATGAAAGCTCCCGCCCCGCAGTTGTGCATACCATTCACGGACTTGCCTTTCACGAATACCAGAATCCGCTCTTAAGCCGGATGTATATCGAGATTGAAAAATTTGCCGCAAAAAAATGCGATGCGATTATCTCTGTTGCAGACACTATGACGCGAAAATGCCTTGCCAATGGAATAGGAAGCCCCGAGCTTTTCAGCACGGCATATTCTGCTGTTGATGTTGAGGATTTTCAAAACCCTCCTTCACGCGAGCAGAGCGAAGAATTCTGCGAAAAATATTCTTTAGGCAAATCCAGCACCGTTGCCGCCTGCATAGCAAGGATTACAGAGCTAAAAGGGCATAACTATATCATTGAGGCCGCTGAAAGGCTCGTCAGCGAATATCCCGATCTCATCTGGCTCTTGGTTGGAAACGGCAGCCTCACCGAAAAGATTAAGGCCGATATCGAAAGGGCAGGGCTGAGCGATAATTTCCGTTTTACAGGCCTGCTTCAGCCCTCAGAGATACCTCTTGCCATCCATTGCAGCGATTTCCTCGTTCACTGCTCCCTGCGAGAAGGGCTCGCTAGGGTTCTGCCTCAGGCAATGCTCTGCGGGAAACCTGTGGTGAGCTTTGATATCGACGGAGCAGCGGAAGTGGTGAATGAGAATACCGGAAGGCTCATTGCTCCGATGGATATTGAAGGGCTCACCCGCGCGTGCAGTGAGCTTGCAGAATCCCCGCAGCTTCGCGAACAGCTCGGCGCAGCAGGAAGAGAGCTTGCAGTTAAGCTTTTCAGTCCTGGAAAGATGCTTGAATCTATCGAAAATGCCTATCGCAGGGCCGGTGCTGCTATCTAAAGCCCTCTAATATTCACTAAGCCACCAATTCGCACCGATTGAGAAGTCTGTGATATCCACTGTCCCGTCTCGGTTGAAATCGGCCTCCGCTGGGGTTTGGCTCAGCCAGTTATAGGCAATATGTATAAGGTCGTCTCCATCTACGTAGTTATCGAGATTTATATCCACTCGTGATATCTGAACCGGATACCTGCCCGGGCTTAGATGCCAGAGCGTCCGCCAAGGCCAGTCGGCGTAATTTGAGCGGGTTTTCATCTGCTCGGTAGTTCTCGGGTAAGCAGTGATTCCGGCATTCTCAGCCAGCCCTGCAGAGGGCTCTTCAGCGCTGCCGGGAGCCATAATGGAGCTGTCCCAGTATGAAGAGCTGATCTGAGCGTTCCTCACAGCCCCTGCCAAAGGCCCCGCATAGTACGAAGCTTCAAGACCATCTGTTGCAGAGAAGCACAGCGTAAGATCTGCCCCCGAGCTCACCTCTCCAGCAATTCCGCCGGCATACAGAGAGGCGATTATCGTTTCCATTGCAAAGCTTGAGCAGTCGCTGATTTCAGCAGAGCTGCCATCGGCCGAACCTGCAATCCCCCCTGCATATTTGGATATGTATTCTGCATCCACTGTTGAATTTTTGATTGAACAGCCTGTGATTTTTCCTTCCAGAAGGCCTGCAAATCCGCCTGCATAGTTGGCTCTTGATATCCTTACTTCCGCTTCGGATATGTGCAGATTTTTTATCTCGCCGCCCTCTGCTACCGCCCCGAAAAGGCCTGCATAGTTGGTATATGGGGCATTGATCGTGAAATTTCTAAGCACCCTGCCAGCTCCGTCGAATGTGCCCGTGAATTTTGCACCTGTAAAGCTGCTCTGCATAGGGTCGTTCGGGCTGATTACCGAATTGTCAAAAAACTCACCGCCCATATCTATATCATCAGTCAGTATGTAGCTCTTGTTGTATAGAGAGGGGTTTTCTCCGAGATAGATAAGTTCGGATTTGTCCGATATCCAGAACGGGTCTTCGGGTGTTCCGGAACCGCCGGAGAAGGCATATATCTGCGAGGACAAAACATCTGAGCAGTTGTTTGTTTCATCGCTTTCTTCAACGCTGCGTCCGCTGTCTATCATAAGCACGAAGTATATATCCCCTGAGAGTTCGGGTACCTCAAAGCTCACCTGCTCCACGCGGGATTCGCCCGCCTCCAGCTCGCCTATTTGCTGGAAACCCGCAGAAGATGCGGTTTCGCAGTTTACCGGCTCCTGGCCTGCATAGTATATCCTCATCCGGAAACTTCCGTTGGTGGAGGCTGCTCCGGAATTCAAAATGCTAACGTCTAAGGTGATAATCTGGCCTGAAGAAATATTTTCCGGCAGGCTCCCCGGGGAGGTTATTGAAAGCTCTGCGAGCTCATTCTGCGGAGCCGCTGCCTCCTGAAGCTCTGGGTATCCTCCATCTGCAGGCATCTGCCATACAGAAGCAAAATCCCAGCCTGCATCAATGAATGATGAAGAGCTCTGCATCTGGGCAGTGGTTAGCCCGGTAATATCAAAGCTTAACCCGCTGTTTCGTGCTATTGCATTATCCAGCCCGCTTGCCTCTGTGTCCCAGAAGCAGGCCGTGCCTTGGCCGTCGGAAGTTTTTCCGATGAATCCTGCTGAGCTGTCTGTTTTTCCTGAAGCCGAACCTGCTGAATAGCAGTTTGATATTTCACCTCCAGTGCAGTTTCCTATAAAACCGCCTGAAAGAGCTATGTCCGGACTGCCGGAAGCGAGAGATTCGGCCGAGCCCAAGGCGAAACAGCTGCTTACATTGCTCCCGGACTGACCGAAGAAGCCTCCAGAATAGCTGTATGCGCTTTGCCCCTGGGCATCCGCTGAGGCAGTATAAGACGCAAAGCTTTTCTCAGCTGCGGTTTCGGTATTGCTCTGGCCAACTCCGCCGCCTGCAAATGCGCTTGCTGTCAGGCCGGAGGAGAATGAATTAACCTCGCAGTCTGTGCCGGATTTGCGTATGCTGGAATACTGGTCGCAGTAGCCTGCGAATCCGCCGGCGCAGGAGGTTGTGTTTTTCGAATCGAGGTTTACGGATGCATCCACAACGCCCGTTGAGGAGCACAGCTTAATCGCTCCGTCGATTCCGTTTATCCCTGCAATTCCTCCGGCATACACAAAGCCCGCTGGATTGTCTCTTGCGATTACCGTTGCTGAAACAGTGCATTCGTCTATGAGGCCTTCGCTTATTCCAGAGATTCCGCCTGAGGTGCTGTTGGAGAAAACTGTGCCCGAAAAGCTGCTCTCGGAGATAACCCCGAGATTTTCATTAGAGCCTGCTATCCCGCCTGAATAAGCGGTAGATGAGTCTATGCTCACTGTCCCGTTAGTCGTGCAGTTGAGAATGAAGCCTCTGTTGGCGCCTGCAAGCAGGCCGCCGTAAACCCAGCCGCCATCTGAGCAAACAACAGTTCCAGTCAGCGTTAGATTTTCCACTATTGCATCATCGCCAATCATTCCGAAAAGACCGAGCACTGAGAGATCGCTTCGGTTTATGCTGAGCCCGCTCACAGAGTAGCCTGAGCCGTTGAAATTCCCGTAAAAGGGCTGTGAGGCTGTGCCTATCGGGGTGAAATCCTCCCCTGTCAGCTCAATATCGGAAGTGAGAACGAAGTTGGAAAACCAGTCGCTGCTGGAAGAGCTGAGCTGGAGAATATCCGCTGAAGAGCTGAGCTGGTATGGATCCCCAGCAGAGCCGTCCCCGCCTGAATAACCCATAACAAGCCCGGAGAGGGTAATCAAAATAATGATATGCCTGAGCATAATATTACCTCCATTTTAATAAAGATATCTGAAGCCGCCGAGAACTGAATCAGCTTTTGATTGCTGAATCGGCGATTTTCTCAATCGCTTCTCTGCGGTTTCTGCTGCCGAAAACAGCCGAGCCGGCAACTAATGTATCTGCCCCGAGCTGCCCGGCTTTGCCTGCGGTCTGTTCGTTTATTCCGCCGTCAACCTCAATTCTCAAATCCTTGCCCAGAGTTTCTCGGAGAAAAGCGCATTTCTCAGCGCACTTCTCGCGGAAAACCTGCCCGCCGAAACCCGGCTCTACTGTCATAACGAGAATCATCCTGCATAAGGATGCAATCTCAAGAACCTCTTCAGGGCTCGTGGCAGGTTTAATGCAAATCCCTGCACTGCAGCCGGCCTCTTCAATCATTGCAATTGTATCTCGGGGGTCTCCCTCTGCTTCAATGTGGAAAGTTATATGGTCTGCACCTGCATTTGCAAAATCCTTTATGTATCTTTGCGGCTGGGAAATCATCAGATGCGCATCAAAGCACAAATCGCTGGTTTTCCTCAATGATGAAACTACAGGCGGGCCTATCGTTATATTCGGAACAAAATGGCCGTCCATAATGTCCAGATGTATGATCTTCACCCCGCTGTTCTCAACGTCTGAAACTTCCTCTGCAAGGCAGGAGAAATCCGCACTGAGCAGGCTGGGGGCTATTTCTATTGTTCCGGGTTCAGGCAGATGCATTAAAGCTCCAAGAGGTTATTGATGTTGTTCTCTTTTCTATGATAAACATTTAAACGATTATGACAAGCCGTATTATTGGAGGCGTTTCTGATAGCTATTGAAAAATTCCGCTGATCTTTTCTGCGCTTAGTTCAGCAAGCGAATCAACAACCATATCCGCCTTAGCCTCGAGCTCGCTGCGGCTGTATGTACCGGTAACGCCGACAGTTTTCGCTCCCGCTGCTGCTCCGGCCTCCAGTCCCCAGTGCGAATCTTCTATTACTGTGCACTCTGCTGGGCTTAGCACGCCTGAGGCAGTGCGTCCAAGCTTCTCAACGGCTTTTAGATAGCCTTCCGGATGGGGCTTGCCACGGTTTACATCATCCGCTGTTACTACAGCATCGAAATATTTAAAGAAGTTTTGCCCGCTTCTCTCCGCTTCAGCGGAAAATATACCCTCGATATCAGAAAAAAGTGCACCAGAACAGATTGCCATCTTAATCCCGGCTCTCGAAAGCGAACTTGTAAGCCTGCTGAAGCCGTCAAGTATGCAGCTTTCTGTGCTTGCAAGCTCATCAAAAACTGCCGCCTTCTCATCAATAAGCCAGCCCAGCTTCTCTTCGGTGAGCTCGAAGCCGTAATCTCGGCTCATCGCCTCAAGAGCCTCTTTGTCCGTGAAGCCAAGGTATTTATCCCAATATGTGTCTTTCTCTATTTTACCCGCTTCCTTCTCGAGGACTCGGCAGAAAGCCATATAGTGAAGCAGCTCTGTATCTGCTATCACCCCGTCAAAATCGAATATTACTGCTTTAAATTTCATAATGAATCCCTTATTGCTGATAAATTCATAATGTATGATATTTTACTTTACCACTTTTGCAACTACAATGCAAAAATCCACCCCAGACTTTGAGAATTTGGCGAAAGGAAAAGATAGGTTAAGCCAAGAAGTTATTGCATTGGGAAACTGTGAACAAGCTCGTGCTCACTCTGATTGGCGTTATAGTTATGCAGTGATATTCATGATAAATCTGATTCAATGCTTTGTCTTAGTGGGAATCTTGCAAAGCTGCTAAGATTTTCCCCAAATAATTCGCAGGTTAGCGATCTAATCAGATATTGTATTCCGGCTGTGCTGTTTCGGTGTTGAGTTTATTCACCTTAAACGTTACCAAACTTGTGTCGTCCTGCTGCTGTGATAGTCCGGTAAATCTGCGGCGGTAATTCAGCACAGTTTTAGTTATTGTTTCAGCATCCATTTTGTGGGTACATCTCTTTGCAGTTTGATAGAGGTTGTTTTTGCCCCAGAAATGGCCGTCGAAATTCACCGCATCCACAAGCCCGTCTGTGTAGAACATATAGATATCGTTTTCCTTGAGGTCTATTGTTCCGCTTTCAAACTGGGACTTAATATCAAGCCCGAGAACCGGCCCGCCCTTATCCAGCTCGATAATCTCGCTGTTTCTCAGAAGCAGTCCGGGTTCGTGGCCGCAGTTGGTGTAGTGCAGAAGCCCCTTCCTGAATTCGAACACCCCGATAAATGTCGTTATGAATTCGCCCTTATTGCAGTGTTTGCAGGCGAAATTGTTCAAAACGTCTGCAAAATTGAATATGCTGTATCGCCGGCAGCCTCTGCCGCATTCGATAAGCGCTTTGAATCCCCCGTGAAACATAGACATAATCATGGCAGCGGGAATCCCCTTGCCGATTACGTCTGCCATGAGGAAAACGAGCGTCTTATCGTCGATTAGGGTGAAGTCGTAGAAATCCCCGCCCACGCTGTAGCACGGCCGGTATGATGCAGCGATATCGAGCCCTTCTATAGCGGGGAGTGTTTTGGGCATCATCCTTCGCTGGATAATCCCTGCAAGGTCCATTTGCCCCTGCATCTGATTCATTTTTATAGCTGTTCCGTACAGGCGGGCATTGGTTATCGCCACGGCGCACTGCGAGCCCACCAGCCTTGCTATGGAGATATCGTTCTCGCCGAAGAAGTGTTTCCTTGAGGCGTAAAGCCTCAGCACCCCTACCGGCCTCTGGCGGAATTCCATAGATACAGTAAGCTGGCTCACAAGACCTTCCTTCTGGCTGGCAATGGGATACTGAACCCTTTTGTCGTTCTGCATATCGTTTATCACAACCGCTTTTCCCCTGAAGGTCTCTTTGATTACCGGGTCGTCCTTTGTTACCACACCCTTATTCTTGTAAGCCTCGCTGAGCCCATAGGTGCTTCGCATTTCAAGGTCCATCGTTTCAGAAGAGAGAAGCCTCATAGAGCAGGCCTTTGCACCGGAGATCTCAACCGCTGCCTTGGCGAGCTTATCCAGCACCTCCTGCAAACTGAATGCGCCCGCTGCAAGGGTGGTGATATTGTATATCTCTTCGTGTATTTCTTTTTTCTTCAGCTTCTTTGCCATATCTGTCTTTCTCTAAAGCCCCACCGGGCTTCAGTATTCTTCTTCCAAACTGCGGGGCAGGTGCCCAAGCGGGCATTCATCGCATAGCGGCTTTCGCTTTTTACAGTAATTTTTACCCAGCTGCACTATCAAAGCGTGATACTCGTTGTAAAGTTTGCTCTCTTCTGGAAGAGCGCCTTCGAAAAGCTCTTTAATTTGTTCATAATCTGCTGTCTGGTCTATAAACTGATGCCGGATAAATATCCTTGCTGTGTATGCATCAACAACAAAAGACGGCTTGTCAAGGCAGTAAAGGATTATAGAATCTGCCGTTTCCCTCCCGATGCCTTTAATGCTCAAAAGCTCTTCACGCAGATCGCCAGCATAGATACTTTCGAGCGAATCTATATCTGCGCCGTGATTTTCAATAAGCCATTTCAGGAAGGCTTTCAGCCTTTTTGCCTTTACGTTGAAATACCCTGCAGGTCGGATAAGCTCGGTGAGTTTCTCCTCTGGGCATTTGTAAAGGCTTTCGGGGCTGAGCATATTTTCAGCCTTTATATTGTTTATAGCTTTCTCAACGTTATTCCAGTTTGTGTTCTGAGTTAGAATCGCCCCAACTGCTATCTCAAAGCGGCTGTCCCCGGGCCACCAGTTCTGTCTGCCGAATTCGCAAAGAAGGATCTCGTAAATTTCTAAAAGTCTTTCCTGAATCATAAGATAATTATACTCTCGAAAAGTTTGGTTTCAATTCCAGTTTGCTGTTCACGGCCTAATTGTAAAAATTATATTTGTCCCGTGCCCAGGCAGAGATTGGATTTTCAGCTCCCCGCCGTGCCTTTGAACTATTCTCTTTACCACTGCCAGCCCCATGCCGCAGCCGGGATGATCCTCGCGGGGATTGAGCTTTGTAAAAAAGCCTGCTGCCTTCTGCGCATTTTCAGGGTGCATACCAATGCCGTTATCGCTTACGGTAAATTCAACCGTCCCCTTTTTTGCTTCAGCGTATATTCTTATTTTAGGCGCTGACTCGCCTTGAAACTTGATCGAATTGTCGATAATATGCCGGAACAGCTGGAGAAACTGCCTTTCGTCCACCAGAATTGCAGGCAGCTGAGAGTAAGTTATCTCCGCTCCGCTCGCCTTGATCTCATTTCGCATATCCAGCTTCACATCTTCGATTAATTCGTTCAAATCGGTAAGCTCAAATTTATGGCCGTCCGTTGTAACCCTCGAATATTCCACGAGACCGTCGATAAATCCGTTCAAATCTCTTGCCCCTTTGAGGGCGTTGTCCATATAGGTTCTGCTTTCTTCGGTGAATTTATCCCCAATCTCCATCTCGATAAGCTGAAGGTAGCTTGCAATCATCCTCAGCGGCTCGCGCATATCGTGAGATACAGCGTATGCGAGCCGCTGAAGATCTTCTTCTGTGCTGCATTTCTGATTTTTATTGTTTTTTTCCATTACTGCTTCCTTTATTATATTATCTTCTGATTTATTTTATTGTTCATTGTCTTGCTATAAAGGCAAATTTCAGTAACATTTTTATAATTGTTTCTAATATCGGAGAATAATTGATGAAAAGACTAAGCATACTCGCCTGTGCAGCAGGAATAATGTTTTTATTCACGGGCTGTAAGACAGTAGAAAAAGAAGAATTAGACTACAGCACCCCTCTTCTACCTGGAGAAGATGCGCTTATAAAGATAACTGACCCGGCCAAACTTCCGGACTTTAGAAGGGCTTGCAGAAATCTATACAGTCTTGAGAAGGCCATAGACAAGAGTCTCAACTACCTTGCCAAGCCCTCATCTGAGAATCATTTTCCGATGCAGGGAATCACCCACAGCGACGTTAAAGAAAGCCTGAATCTTTTCAAGGATATTATTCATTCCGGGCTGAACCCCGCTCAGATGTCCGACAGAATAAGAAGCGAGTTTGATGTTTATATGTCCGTGGGCTGCGATAAGAGGGGGACGGTTCTTTTTACCGGCTACTACACCCCGATATTCAACGGCTCATTCGAAAAAACCGAAAGGTTTAAGTATCCGCTTTATAAGGCTCCAGAGGATCTGGTTAAGGCCGATAACGGCCAAATCCTCGGAAGAGAGAATCAGTCGGGTGAGATTGTTCCTTATCCGCCCAGAAGAGAGCTTGTTAATTCGGGTATGCTCAACGGGCTCGAGCTGATTTACCTTGAAGACCCGTTCGAGGTTTATATTGCACATGTGCAGGGCTCAGCGAAGATAAGGCTTCCCGGCGGAAGACTTATTACCGTTGGCTACGATGCCACTAACGGGCATGAGTATAAATCCATCTCCGAGAAGGTCAGCAGTGTTTCTGGAATACCAATGGACGAGATGAGCCTTCGGGCGATGATTGATTATTTCAGCGCCAACACGGGGCAGGTGGAGGATATCGTCGCTCAGAATCCGAGGTTCGTTTTCTTCCGCAAATCCGAAGGCCCTCCGCATGGCAGCATCAATGAGCCCGTAACACGAATGCGCACTATCGCAACTGACAAGAGCATTTTCCCGCGAGCAGCCCTCACCTTCCTTGATACTTCTCTGCCGCGTCTTGTAGGGCAGAACGTGGTTATATACCCGTATCAGGGCTTTATGCTTGATCAGGATACAGGCGGAGCCATTCGAGCCCCCGGCAGATGCGATGTTTATATGGGGCAGGGTGCTAAGGCCGGCGAGGTCGCCGGGAAGACCTATGAAGAAGGAAAACTTTACTACCTTATTGCGAAATAATAATCGATGAGAAAAACAGCAGTAATCACCGGTGCTGCCGGCAAGCTCGGAGTAGATATCACATCATCGCTTGCGAGAAACGGCTTTAACTGCATCTGCCTCTACAATCGCAGTGAGCTCAAGGCGTTTTCTGTTTCAGAGCACATCAGGAAGGGCTGGAACGTCTCAGCAGCAGCCGTTCAGGCAGACCTTGCATCAGAGGACACAGAGCTGGTGTGTGAAAAGATAAAGCAGAGCCTTGCGAGCCTGAATACTGAAAAAACAGTACTTATTAACTCCGCAAGCATATTCAAGAAAGACAGCGAGCTTGATGAAAGCGAGGATATTTTCAAACTCAATGCAGAAGTTCCTGAGAAGCTTGCTGAATGCCTTTTCGAGGATGAGAAGGTGGGGCTTGAAAGTGTTGTGAATATTTCTGATGCCGCAGCAGGGTTAAGCTGGCCTTCATACAGCTTGTATTGTCGTTCAAAGGCCGAGCTGAATAATTCCACCTTAATCCTTGCAAGGAAATTTGCACCGAAGGCACGTGTTAATGCAGTTTCCCCGGGGCTGATAAATACCGAAGGGCTTACGGAAGAGGAGGTTGATTGGCTTATTGGCAAGATACCTCTGAAACGCACAGGAAGCGGGAGAGATGTTTCAAATGCTATTATTTTTCTCGTTAAAAACAGCTACATAACCGGCCAGATAATCAATATTGACGGCGGGAGAACCCTGAACGACTAACGCAGGCCGTTAGATTTCCGGCATACATGCAGCCTCCCTCTGGCTTGCAGCAAACAGCTGAATCTTTTTACCTGAGGGTTTTAAGGCCTTTTGAAACACTGAAAGGGCGGTTTCGGGGGTATTGTTGTTCTCTGATATATGCGAAAGACACGCCCAGCTGAGCCTGTCGTTTGCGTTTTCAATGAGCAGCTCTGCTGCCTGCTGATTCGATATATGCCCTCCGTCTCCCTTGATCCTGCTTTGGACGCTGTAGGGATATGGCCCGTTTTCAAGCATATAGGGGTCGAAGTTGCTTTCGAGCATCACAGCATCAAGCCCCCTTATAATCCCCGAGAGCTCAGCAAATGCATAGCCAAGGTCGGTGAGTATCCCGAGGCGTTTGCCTTCTGCCTCTATCACAAATGCGCAGGGGTCTGCCCCGTCGTGGGGTGTTGGATGGGTTTCCACGCAAACATCACCAAGCTCGATTCTCTCGCATCTCTGGAAGTGGTGAAGGATTTCAACATCTCCAAGCCCTCCGCTTCTGGACTGGTAGGTCTTTTCTGATACTAAGAGCTTATGCCCGAATTTTCTGCTGAATACGCCGGCATTTTTGATATGGTCGCTGTGGTCGTGTGAGATGAAAAGCCCGTCCACATCCCTGATGTCTTTCCCGAAGGCTGCGAGCCTTGCCTTAGCGGCCTTGCCGCTTATGCCTGCGTCAAAAAGCAGTTTTGTCTTGTTAGTTTCAACATATATGCAGTTGCCTCTGCTGCCGGACTGAAGCGATATTACTTTCAAAACTCTTTCCTTTTTCTTTGAGGGTTTTTCAAGATTCTAACGAAATCCGATTATTTGGCAATCCTCAATGCAAAATCAATTCTGCGTATCAGCGGAATAGCAGTTTAAAAGTCTTGATTATTTCTTGAGAGAATTTATATTAGCTCTTTATGATTTATGTGTAAGAGAGCGATTCTTTGGGAAGACTGAAATATATAGACTGCGCAAGAGCCCTTGCGATACTGCTGGTTATGCTTGAGCATGCAATTGGGGTAACCGAGTATTTTGGCTGGCCTTTAATGATCACAAGCAAAGGCTTTGCAGCCTTCCATATGCCTGTTTTTTTTACGGCAGCCGGTTTTATGCTTGCTTTGGGCGGCCGGGAAAAGTTTTCTCTGGATAACTATCTTTCATTCGAGAAGAAAAAATTCCTGCGTCTTATTGTTCCGCTGTTTGTAATAACAGCAATCACTTTCGCAGGGGAGCTGGCAATAGGGCAGTCTTCTCTGAAAGAAACCGGTTCAGTGTTTTACAAAATGATATTTTATCCGTTGAGCAGTCCCGCCGGCCACGGTTGGTTTCTGATAACGCTTATGAATATATTTCTAATTTTTCCTCTCGTCATAAGCCTCTTCGATAAGTCTAAGCTTGTATTGATTGCTGTATTTGCAGTTTGCATTATGCCTGCATCTCTGCCAAAGCACGATTATGCCTATTTCCTTGAACTCGAGCGTACAAGATGGTATCTGCTGTTTGTTTTATTCGGATACTATGTTTTCGGAAGGCTGAATATCACAAGGCACGGAAATATGCTTGGGGCGCTGAGTTTTTTGGCTATTGCTGCTGGCGGCTCGATGCAGGTGATTGAGTGGGAAAGCTTGGGGCAGTCGTGGTTTATACGTTCAGCATTGAGGCTGATTAAACTTGTATTCTGCTTTGCAGGTATGCTCGGAATGTTCTATCTGTCCTCCTGCATAGCAAACAGAGCCGGTATGATTAAGGCATTTTTTTCAAAGCTGGGCAGATTCTCTTACGACGTTTACCTCTATCACCTTATCGCAGGGATGTTCTGCGGCGTAATCCTCTCCAGAGCGGGCATCTCTGAAGAATACAGCTGGCTTATGCTGATTATTATCTATGCCGTTTCGGGAATCGGTTCGTTTGTGTTTGGGCAGATCATCAGGAAATCCCGCCTGATCTCTAAGATTATGCTTGGCAGCTGAGCGAACATCGCGGCGGAAGGCCGGCAAAACCGCTGAAAAAGGCGTAAGATGCTCCCCAGTTTTACTCTATTGCCTTATTCTTCTTCCTGCTCCGTAGTATGGCGAACTATCTTGCCTTCAATCATATATATAACATCTTCTGCGATGTTGGCTGCATGGTCTGCAATCCTCTCGAGGCTCTTTGGTATGTTCAGCAGCTGCATATAATTCTCAAAATCGCTGTCTATTTCGGTAATCCCTTTTCGAATTTGTTCTGAGATTTCGATATTAAGCCGGTCGATCTCATCGTCCATACCCCTCACCTGCTTTGCGAGGGTCTGATCCATCTCAACGAGGGCATCGAGGCTTTTTTGCAGCATTAGCTGCACTTTCTGAGCCATATCCACATAATCCGGCTCAACGCTTACCTGAAAATTCTCGGCAATGCAGGGAACCCGCTCGGCGATTTTAACAGCAAGATCGCCAATTCTTTCAAGGTCGTTGTTTATCTTCAAAACTGATACAATGAACCTGAGATCTATCGCTACAGGCTGATGAAGTGCAAGAACCTTCAAACATTCCTCTTCAAAATCAACCTCCATCTCATCGATCATTATATCTTTTCTGATAACCATCTTTGCAAGCTTTAAGTCCCTGTTTTTCATTGCTATAGTAGCCTGCTGTACAGCTTCTTCTACCAGAGACCCAAGCTTCAAAACCTTGGTTTTTAATTTTTCTATTTCTCTTTTCAGATGTAAAGACATCTTACACTCCTGTCCTGCTGCCTAAACGCTGAGGCGATAAATCAAAATACCCTGCTGTCGTTGGATGTGTAAATTAGAACTTCTTTCGAGCCGTCTGTGAGGTTTATCTGCCCTTTTTCCCCCATGGAAAGCTGGGCGGATTTGTATTCGAAGTCTTTATCAAGCACGTTTACTATCTCTATCCTGCTCCACGGCATTATGCGATACTCAACTTTGCCGACTTGAATGTCCCTTACGGTATTTACATTTTTCCCGAAATGAAAGGTTTTGCATTTAAGCAGAACATAAGTGCTGTTAATCTCTGAGGGCTTTCCGACGAATATATGATTCTTCGCTTCAGGGTAGCTTTTTACAGAACGAACTTTCCATACGCATTCTTTGGCGTTCATTTTCAAATCCTTTTACCTAATACTGAACTTCCGAGTCTATTATACTCTCTAATAAGCTTTGGTTCAATAATTATCCAAACCGGCCGGTTATATAATCCTCTGTGGATTTTTCCTGCGGGTTTGTGAATATCTTGTTGGTATTGTCGTACTCTATCAAATCCCCCATGCAGAAAAAAGCAGTAAGCTGGCTAACTCTTGCCGCCTGCTGCATACTGTGGGTTACCATTATTATCGTGTAGTAGTCTTTGAGCTCCTCAACAAGGTCTTCTATTTTGCCTGTGGCGATCGGATCCAGCGCCGAGCAGGGCTCGTCCATCAGAATCACCTTCGGCTTATTTGCAATTGTCCTTGCAATGCAGAGCCTCTGCTGCTGACCGCCTGAAAGGGCAAGTGCGCTTTTGGCAAGATCATCTTTAACCTCGCCCCAAAGCGCAGCCTGCTTGAGAGAAGTTTCCACTATCTCATCAAGGCTGCTTTTCTTCTGGACGCCCTTGAGTCTCGGCCCGTATGCGATGTTGTCATATATGCTCTTGGCAAACGGATTGGGCGTTTGGAAAACCATCCCTATCTGTCTTCGCAGGTTTACGAGATTGATCTTGTTGTCGTAGATTTGCTGACCGTTTACCGTGAGCTCGCCCTTCGTTGAGCAGTTCGGTATCAGATCGTTCATACGGTTGATGCTCCGCAGGAAGGTGCTTTTCCCGCAACCGCTCGGGCCGATTATCGCTGTTACTTTCCTCGGGAATATATCCAGTGTGATATCCCTCACGCCAGCGTGACTGCCGTAGTAGAAGTAGAAGTTTTTCGCCCGTATTATGCTTTCCTTTTTATTTGCCATATATAACCTGCTATTTTTGTCCTTTTAGCTTCGCACTCATCCTTGAACGAATGCATATTGCTATGATGTTTAGTATCAGTACAAGCAGGATAAGCGTTGCCACCATCCCGTACTGCTTGTGTGGCACCTGCATTGCAAGCCTGTCTCCCACTGCTATATCGTAGCTGCCGTATGATAGAGTTCTTGTGGGCGAGAATATGCTGTCTGGAATAGGCCCGAGAGCTACAGCACCTGTGAAAAGTATTGGGGCTGTTTCGCCGGCAGCCCTCGATAAACTAAGAATAATTCCGGTGAGAATGCCGGGCATTGCCGCAGGCATGGTAACAAAGATAAATGTAGAAAAGTTGCCCGCTCCTAAAGCCAGCGAAGCCTCTTTGTATGTCCTGGGCACTGCCCTTATTGCCTCTTCGCTCGCCCTGATTATCACTGGAAGCACAAGTACAGCAAGAGTCATTGATGCCGTTAAAATGCAGGCCTGAGGTTGTTTGCCGAATAAAGGCAGAAGGTACATCACAAAAAACGCCATGCCGAAAAGACCGAAAACAATACTGGGAACGCCTGCAAGGGTGTTGATAAAGCCCCTTATGATCTTAACAACTATATTCTCGCCTGCACATTCCACAAGATACGCTGCTGCTGTGATTCCAAGCGGGATAGACATCGCCATAGCAAGAAGAGTAAGCGTTAGAGTACCGATTATCTCCGGACCGACGCCGCCGAAATAATGTCCGGGTGTGCTGTCGTCTATGAAATACTGCCAGTAGAAGGTTGTTTTGGGCTTCAGGATTTCTTTTGCCTTTCCAGGAAGTACATCAAAGAATGCCTCGAATTCTGTTCCTTCGAATGTCTTTCTGCGATCAACCTTCTTCTTCGCAAGGGCTGCTGTGCCTTCCTGTTCCACCCACTTGGTTTTGTGAATTATCTCATCAATAACTTTTTGAGCCATATCCCAGCGAGTAGCCCCATACTGTTCCATAATAAGGGCAGGTTTTTCTGCGCCCGGGGCAGGTCCGAAGAGCTCTTTTATAAGCTCCTTAATACGCACAAGATCTTCCTTGTACTGGTCTCTCTTGGAGAAGTCTATTTTTTTGCTTGTTTGCTGAAAACGCTCAGCAAGTGTGAATATTTTCTCAAACGCAGTGCCTTGAAAGTCTTTATTATCCTGCTCAGCAAAAACCTTTTCTAAAAAGCTGTTCACCTTTTCTGAATCTTCGCTCTCAATCGCATCGAGAAACAGATCCCGAACTTCTCTTGCCTTTCTTCTCTTGCCGCTGTATTCATCGTAAGGCAAATCCAGGCTTCTAAGATTTCTGCTGTATTTTCGATAGACATCTCTGGCACTGTCATACATCTCAGAAGTGTCTATGCCAACATTGAAATCTTCAATCATCTGATGGAGCTTCCGTCTTTCCTTCTGCCCCTGATTTATCTCAGCAAGCACCTCTTCTTTGCTGCCTCTTGAATGCTCTTCAAGCTGAAGCCTTCGGAATTCGCTTGTGCCTTCAAATACAACTGCCGTAAAGCCTTTGGCGAGCATTGGCCCCAAAACAACAATCAAAGCCAGGACAAGCAGAATTACAGAAACGTTCGCTGATAATGTAAAAAGCTTATCCTTGATATGCCTTAATTTCTCTCTCATCAGCGTTTACCTCCCATAGTTCTCTTGAAGCTCGAGGTGAATATCTCGCTGAGCAGATTGAGCAGCATAGTGAATATCAGCAGAAGAACGCCGAGGGCAAACAGAGCGAATCTGTGTTCTGAGCCTTCAGGTGTTTCCCCCATTTCTCCAGCGATTGTTGCGGTCATCGTTCTAACGCTTGCAGATACATCCCACCAAGGGCTCGGGAACTGATTGGCATTCCCCGATGCCATCCATACTACCATTGTCTCGCCTACAGCCCTCATCACTCCCAGTATAAATGCGGCTATTATCCCGCTGTGTGCAGCTGGAAGAACAACTTTCATCATAGTTTCAGCTCTTGTTGCTCCAAGCCCGTAAGATGCCTCTCGGATATCTCTGCCTATAGAAGACAGGGCGTCTTCTGCAACGCTGATTATCGTAGGAAGAGCCATAACAGCCAGTATGATGCCTGCGTTCAGAGCGTTTGTGCCAGTGGAAAAGCCGAAATGATCCTGAAGCCAAGGTGCAAGCACAAGCACAGCAAAGAAGCCGTATGCAACTGAAGGGATTGCAGCTAAAATTTCAATAACAGGCTTAACAATCTGCCGAAGCCGGAAAGGTGCTATATCGCTTAAAAAAACCGCACTCAGAAGACCAATTGGAGAAGCTATGAGCATCGCAATCAGCGTTACGTAGAAAGAGCCGGTTACTATCGCAAGGGCTCCAAACTCTGCATCTTCAGCCTGAGGATACCATTGATCGCTCGAAAGAAACTCTGTCCACTTGCCGCTGACTATAAAAGGCCAAGCCTGCTTCATCACGAAAAACAGAATCAGAAGTACAGCAACCACAGAAAAAGCAGTGATGCTGAAAAGAACGGCTCTGCCTATATGCCTTCCCGCATAGCCGGCAATGTCCTGCCCGGGGGTAAGCAGCAGCGGCAGGTCGAATTCGTTTTTGTTTTTCTTGTTATTCTGCACGTTCATCCCAAAAGATTCATAAAAAACAGGTTTTTAGCTTGCATCCTCTGCAAGCGAATCTCTATCCTATATGCAGGAGGATTTTCCTGCTTGTATTTTTCCTCAAAGCTATTTTATGCAAAAGATACATATATAAAATTAAATTTTACTGAGAAAATGTTAAAACACGGTGAGCGAAAAATTAGCATAATGTTAGAAAAACTGTTAAAAGGTATTAAAACATTTCTTCTTTTTCTGAAATTTAACTTTTCATTATTCATCAGCCGGTTATTATATTAATCTAAAAGAAACTGAAATTTATTAATATCCGGAGGTTTTTATGAAGACTTTCAAAGTTTGTTTAATACTTTTCTTTGTTGGCGTTTCAGCGGCGTTTTCTGATATTTGGATGCCTGCAATTTTCTCAGACGGTATGATTCTTCAGCGGGGAAAGGAAAATGTTATCTGGGGAACCTGCGAAGAAGGGCAGAAGGTTGAATTCAGCTCAAGCTGGATTCCCGGCAAAATGGTCCACAAACCGGATAACAGCGGCAGATGGGAATTCAGGTTTCTCCCGCCGAAGGCGGGGCAGGGCTATTCAATAACCATAAAAACCCAGAAAGACCAGCATATTATCAACGATGTCTCCTGCGGCGAGGTTTGGGTGTGCTCTGGGCAGTCCAATATGGATACCAGCTCCAGCAGTTATCCCGATAAGTACAATCTTGCCGAAAAGATAGACCTACCAAAGGTGAAGATGTTCCACATCCCCCACACCCTCTCACGGACACCTGAAAAAGATGTAGATGCTGAATGGTTCAAGGCAGTTTCTTCTGATCCCAGAACCTCTGAGTTCAGCGCAACCGGATATTACTTCGGCAAAAAACTTTACGATGAGCTGAATGTCCCTATTGGTCTGATACATACCGCTTGGGGCGGTTCTCGCATAGAGCCGTGGACACCGCTTTGCGGGTATGAAGGAATCCAAAGGCTCTCTATGCTCAAAAAGAGCATAATAGAAGGTACACCCGGAACGCCGGAGTATAAAAAGAGAATGAAAAATTATTTCGCAAGCCGTAAAAAATGGCTCGATAGAGCTGAAGAAACGCTTGCAGAAGGCGGCTTCGTTTCTCCCGGGCCGGAATTCCCTGAAATGCCGGGAATGGGCAATAAAGGCGATGTCGGAATATACAACGCAATGATTCACCCCATCGAAGGCCTTGCGATAAAGGGCTTTATATGGTATCAGGGCGAGGCAAACAGGGCTGACGGTATGCTCTATGCTTGGAAAAAGAAGGCCCTTGTAGAAGGATGGCGTAAGGTATGGGACGATTATACCCTCCCGTTCTATTATGTTCAGATAGCGCCGTATCAGTATGGAGATGAAGACCCTTCAATGCTCCCTCGCCTGCAGGCGGGGCAGGAGTATGCACAGAAAATTACAAAAAACACTGCGATGGTGATAGTGAATGATTTTGCAACAATAAACGATATTCATCCCCCGCAAAAAAGACCTGTAGGCGAGAGGCTCGCAGGGCTCGCTCTCAGCAGAGACTACGGTTTTGAAGATTTGAAGGCATACAGCCCGCAGTTTGAATCAATGGAAGTTGAAAACGGCAAAGCGGTTTTGAGCTTCACCCATACCTACGGCAGCCTCAAATCCCGAAACGGCAAACCGCTTACTCATTTCGAAATTGCCTGGGAAGACGGCAAATTTTACAAGGCAAAGGCTGTTATAAGAGGTGATAAGGTGGTTGTATCAAGCGGGGAGGTTTCAAAACCGGATGCGGTGCGTTTTGCTTGGCACAAAACCGCCGAGCCCAATCTCGAAAACGCTGCTGGATTGCCTGCCGGGCCGTTTACTACCAATCTCGACGAGCTTATCCCCCCTGAGGGAGTAAATCTTGCCCCTTACGGAAGCTGGAAATGCTCTGACAGAAATCCCTGGAACTGGGATTCCGGCCTTACAGACGGAAGCTGGGAAGGCAAAAGGGGCTCTTGTATGGCTTCGGGAAGATCAGAAGAATTTCCAAAGCATATCCTGCTCGACCTTGAAGATGTGTGTAAAGTTGACAAGATCGTTTTCGGCGTTCCGAATTTCGGGTCAACCAAAGATGTGGATGTGTATGCAGGTAAGGACAAAGGCAATCTCAAAAAGCTTGCCTCCAAAACATTCGAGTTCAAAAAAGCCTCAAAACGTACAGTGAATGCCGGCAGTAAGGATGTTAGATACGTAAAGCTTGTTTTCCGTGATAACTACGACAGAACAGCAGGCTACGATTCGGACTTTATCTTCATAACCGAATTGGAAGTCTGGGGCGTACCGGGCGAATAAGAGTTCATTGCTTTTTAAAATTTCTTTGGATGCTTAAGATATTGCGTTCTTCGAAATTAGAAGTGATTTTTTAGTATTATTCCAAATAACAAAAAGGCTCTCTTATGAGAGCCTTTTTTAAATAAGCAGCCGTTTTTTTGTTTAAGAAAAAGAGAGTTAACCCCGATTTCTCACTTAGCGTTCAAAATCGTGAAAAATCAAAATTTTTTCTTTGATTCTGCGTTGTAATCGGCGTTTTAAAGTCTCTTTAGTCTCTGGTACAGACCTGCCCTATTGCAAGTGATTTTTCATCAGCAATAATATTGTTATGTACTTGAAGAAGCACAAGCGAAAGAAGAATGGTAAGATCAATTCCTATTACAGCATAGCGGAGAAGCGTAAGGTTTCTCGCGGGCGTTATGTTGAGAAGATGGTGCTGTATCTTGGTGAAATCTCTGATTCTCAGAAGAAGTCTTGGCAGAGATCCATTGAGATAATCAACGAGGACAACAAGCCTGTCCGCAAGTCATTATTCGCTTTTGATCAGGACAATCACACACATCACGACATAGATACGATTCCGGTAAAGCTCTCAAAGATGAAGCTTAACAACCCCAGAACATTCGGGGACTGCTGGCTCGGCTGCGAGATATGGGATATGCTGGGATTAGACACCTTCTGGTCGGAGAGGATAGACACTGCCAAATCGCCGGTTGACTATTCAAAAGTTGTAAAATTGCTGACAGTAAACCGTCTTATCAAGCCCGGAGCGGAGTTTTATGTCCACCGGCACTGGTTCACTCAGACCGCAATGGATGTATTGCTGGGCTGTGAATTTGATGTTGCCGAAAAAAACCGGCTTTACCGTTGTCTGGACAGGATATTGCCGTATAAAGAAGAGCTTTGTTCTTATTTGAAAGACACATGGCAGATGATGTTCAATCTGGAATATGACATTCTGCTTTACGATATAACCAGTACTTATTTTGAGGGATTATGCAAAAGCAATCCCAAGGCAAAATTCGGCCACAGCAAAGACCGCAGAGGCGATTGCAGGCAGATTCTTATCGCTTTGGTAGTTACCCCTGAGGGATTTCCGATCAATTATGAGATACTCGCCGGCAACACCTCAGAGAGAACAACGCTTAAACCCTTGTTAAACAAGATAGAGTCGAAATACGGCAAGGCAGGCAGGTTATGGCTGATGGACAGAGGTATTCCAACAGAAGCTGTGCTGGAGTATATGCGTGATAACGGGATTGATTATCTTGTCGGAACGCCCCGTAAGCTGCTGGATGAATTCCAAGAAGAGCTTTCTGTGAAAAGCTGGTTTGATGTAAATGGAAGCGTTCGCATAAAGCATATAGCCAAAGATGACGAATGCTATATTCTTGCTCGAAGCAAAGAGAGAATGGCTAAAGAACGGGCTATGCGTAAAAGAAAGCTCCGTAATTACTTAGAAGGACTGGAGAAGTTAAAGAAATGCCGCAGCCGAGATGTTTTTATGCAAAGGCTCGGCAAACTCAAACATCAGGCGGGCAGCTGCCGTAAGTGTGTAACTCTTACGATTCCCCGAAATAAGGAAAGGATTGAGAAGGGCGAGTTTGATTATAAGTTTGAAGCGAGCAAATATAAAGAAATGATATACCGCGACGGCACATACTTTTTGCGTACAAACCAGTCTGGCAAGGATGGTGCAGCCCTGTGGAAGGAATATATGCTTCAGTGCAACGTTGAGCAGGCATTCAGGGAGCTCAAGAGCGATCTGGGAATTCGTCCTGTCTATCACCATAAGCAAGACAGGGTTGAGGCTCATGTGTTTGTAGCGTTTATGAGCTATTGTTTGCAAGTAACACTGAGGCATAAGCTCAGGGCAAGCGCCTGCGGGATGACTGCTCAGGCGGCATTAGCAGCAATGTCTCGGATCCAGATGCTGGATGTTTCATTTGAAACGCAAGACAGCAGAACTCTGCTTATGCAGAGATATACAGAACCGGAAGACGAACACAAGCTGCTGCTGCAGAAATTGAAGATAGAACTGCCGCCGCAAAAACCTCCGAAAATATACAGCGGGAAACTGAAAAAATAACACATCTTTGGCGACAGACCAACCCCTCTGACGGGGGTAAAAACGCACTTTTTACCCCCTAAGTGAGAAATCGGGGTTAAACTTTTTCTTAAAAGTGTTATTGTTAGTAGAAACAAATTTTACTCAAAAGTCTTTAAAAGTAAATCCTTAAAATAAGCTTCACATTATATTATAACACCCACGAAATACCTTTGTCCTGCAGCTTGCAGGAGAACAGTCTCGATATTATTACTCATCAGAAAAGAGGAGTCTTTTTCAGTGCTCATGTCCTTCGTGCCCGTTATGTCCCCCGTGAGCGTGGCCGTTTTGGCCGCCGTAGGCGTGGCCGAAATCGTGAAGCAGCTCTCTTAAGTTTTCAATATGCTCGAAGTCTGTAGTCTGCTTTGTTTTCATCGCTTCCACAAGCATCTTGTGCAGGAGGGTGAGCTGGGTCTGATATTTATCGAACGCCTTTTCATCGCTCTTTTCTGCTGGCTTAATGCGCTGCGCCATATAGTAGTAGGTGATAATTTCCGAGAGCTGCTGGGCGTGCTGTTCCTTGTTATTCACCCATCTTACAATCTGGTTGTAATTCTTTTCTTCTTCCTCAGACAGCTCTTTAATCAGCCGCATCGATTTTTCGATTGTTGTGATATGCTCTGCCATCATTTTCATACGCATATCATCATCGTAGATCCCGCAGGGAATTTGGCAGTGCGCACCTGCTGGCGAATAAAACATAAGCGCCGCAGCCAAGGCCGGAAGTACGAATAAAATCTTTTTTCTCATTTCAGTACCCTTTCAATAACAATTATCATTTTAAAAAGCTTTACACCCAGCCCCTGATGATTGTTCATTTTCATTTTTCTGAGCCTCGCAAATATCTCCGGGCAGGCAGCCCTCTGCTTTTCGCAAGCTTCTTATTTCCAGTTCTCAGCGAATACAGATAAATCCATCATATCTACTGATGAGTCCATATTGAAATCGCACCTTGTTTTCGTTTCGCTGCTTGAGCCGGCGAGCCATTCTGAGATAAACAGCGATAAATCCGCAAGGCTGATCTCCAGATCGCTGTTTATATCGCAAACAGTTTTGTTCCAGCTGCTGTGAACATTGGAGAAGATTACGTCTGAGAGTTTGCTGTCGTTATGTGCTGTAACGCACAGTCCTGCCCTGAACCCGCCTGTAATATCTATGGTTCTCGAGCCCACCTCTCGCCAGTCTGAGCCGTTGGAGGAGTAGTATCCGGTTAGAAGGCTGCCTGCTTTTTCCAGCCTCAGCCATCCTGAAGAGCCGCCTGAGGCGTCTTTAACGCTGTCGCTCTCACCGGCCTGCTGCTCTCGATACTGGAAGCTCGCTCCCTGACCGGCAGTGCACGCTATCATTGCGTGTTTGGAATCGCTGCTGAGGCTCTGGCGAACCATCAGTCCTGCCTTTGCCCAGTCGCTTGTATTTACCATACTCTCAACCTTTGCGGTTATAAATCCGTCTGCCTCGCCGACAAAGCTTGCGTAATGGAAATTGTCTGATGAGCCCCATATATCATCTCCGCCTCCGCAAACGGTGTATATGCCTTCTGAATAATAGCATTTCCCGTTTTCTGAAGGAGAGCCTATATCGCGGGCATCCCAGCCAAGAGGCAGGCTGTTGTCTGCCTGATTGGGTCTTGTAGGCTGATTGCGGTAGATAAGGCCGGTGGAGGTGAGCTCCCCGTCCTCCATAAAGGTGCCGAACCCACCGTTCGGCTCGAAATACGAGTACCTTTCAACATAACCTATCTTTTCGAGATAAGGAAGTGCAAGCTCCAGAAAACCATCCTGAATCGGCCTCTGCCTGAATTTGTTGGCGTTGAATTCTGTTATCCATATTGGTTTTTTGTATAATGTATGAACGCGGTTTAAATAATTCTTGAACCGACGGAAAACATTCGCCGGATTCGGGTTTGTGTTATTTTCGGGATTGCTGCCCCAGTCGTACCAGTGCACGCCGATAAAATCCATCCGGATATCCTGCTGTTCTGCCAGATCAGCAAAGTAAGGCAGCCACGTAAAAACGGCATTCTCCCTGCAAGAAGGAGACCCGAGCCTGAGCCCTGCCATCTGGAGGTTGCTGAAATACTGAATAGACACTGTCTGGTCGCACATATTATACCACTGTCCGGACTGGTCTTCGCAGTTGTCCACTTCATTAAAGCCCAGAAGATGAGTTACATAAGGTTTTGATATATAATAGTCAATATCAGACATCTCATCCGCCCCGTTTTTCCCCCAGCTCATCGGAACGAATTCATACTCAGGCGAGGAGCTGCTTCCCGAGCCCCAGTTGTAGAACCACTGCTGGTTTACCGGTGAATCCCGTCCGGTGCATACCCCTTTTTTCCCGAGGAAATTCAACGCCAGCACACGCACAAACGAAACATCTCCTGCAAGTTCTGGAGGAAGGTTTACAATCAGATCTCTGTCGTAGGCGCTGTAGCAGCGGCTCCCGCCCGTTCCGTTTACGTTTACACCGAGAACGGCCTGATATCCCTGCTTCAGAAGTATTGAAGCGGCCTGATTATCTAAGCCGTTGGGGATATCTGACCCGCTGAAGATATCGAATGTGCCGATTTCGCAGGAATCCCCGTAAAGGCCCTGCTGAGAATACATCGTAAGCGGAAGGCCTGTATCCGCAGAGCTAACCTTATGCAGAACGTAGCCGAGAAGCTGCCCGCTGGACCCGTCGTGATCGCCAAAGTTAATGCGCAGGGTTTCCTTTTCCTTTCTGCATCGCCATATCCCGCCGATCAAATCTGCTGTTGCGCCGGTGTTTCCGTTGAGAAATGTGCTGTCCAGCTCACCGCTGAGGTCCTCATCCACGGGGAATATCATCTCCTGTCCGCACCAGCTCCATGAAGGCCCTGTTATCGCCTGAAGCCTGTAGCTCTCTCCGGGCTCCAAATCGGTGAGTGCTATCTCTATAAATCCGTTCCAGCCGGATCTGATGCCTGTAGAGATGAAATTCAAGGCATCTGAATCCGAAGGGTCTGAAAGACTGGCTGTGTATTTGCTGAAATTTTCAAAATCCCCGCCGCCTGAGGATATATTTCCTGTTTCGGTGGAGAAGCTGATTCCTGCTATGACTGCTGAATCGGCATTATTCCCGCAGTTAACAGCGGCCGTGAGCTCACCGGTATTCTGGATTTGGTCAGGAAAAATCAAATCATTAGATTTGAAAAAAGTTGAGGCATCCAGAGCCTCTGCGGGAATGGCAGGTGCTAGCATAATAAGTGTATAAAAAACTTTGCGGATACTGAATTTTGCAGTCATAAAAAGCTCCTAAATTGCTTGAATTACCTCTTTTGTCAGTTTTATACTTGTATGAGAGAAAATATGATTTTGTGAAAAATAATTTAGAAAAGCGGGTCTATGTCGAAAAATAATTTAGACCTCACCCTCCTAATCTCTGAGAATCGTGCCTTGGTCAGAAAGCTCATCATAACAAAGGGGCTTGCTGCGTTGAGCAGTATGTTCATCCTGAATTCTCGTCCAATTCTGCCAATAGCAGGCTCGAAAGGGCCTTTGAGCCTTATGTCAATCCCGTTTGTTTTGATAATCGAGCTGAGGATTTCTGCTGCCTCTTCGGCATCTTCTTCCGCTCTTGTCTTTTTTTCATTTCGCACCTGAACCAGCGCCTGTTTCCGGAAGGGGGGAAGCCCCAGCATTTCCCGCATGGGGATCTGATTCTTGTAAAAGCCGTCATAATCGTGCAGTTTTGCGAACTTCACTGCCGGACTGTCTGGTTTAGCGGTTTGGATTATCACCTTCCCTGGTTTGCTGCCTCTGCCGGTTCTCCCTGCTACTTGGCTTATAAGCTGGAAGGTTTTCTCGGCAGAGCGGAAATCTGAGGAACTGGTGGATGTATCTGCATTCACAATGCCCACAAGCGTAACGTTGGGGAAGTGCAGTCCCTTAGCGAGCATTTGAGTGCCCGCGAGGATGTCGTACTCGTGTTTTGAAAACGCCTCTATGAGTTCCCTGTAGTCTTTGCCTTTCATTGAGTCGGTGTCTATTCTTGCGATTTTAGCCTTGGGGAATTTATCGGCAAGCTCCATTTGAAGTTTCTGCGAGCCCGAGCCCCGCATTGTAAGCTGTCTGGTGCAAATTGGGCATCTCTTCGGAACGAGCGTCCTGCTGCCGCAGTAATGGCACAAAGCAAGACCGCTGGTGTTGTAGAGCCCTTCCGTGCTGTTTTGATTAAGCACTTCTGAAAGGTGGAATTTCAGGCTCGCATCGCAGTTTCTGCAGTGGATTGTATGTCCGCACTCAGGGCAGTATATAAAATTGCTGTAGCCCCTGCGGTTTAAGAGCAGAATAGCCTGCTCGCCCGAGCCGAGGGAGCTTTCAAGGGCTTCTTTGAGCTTCTCGCCAATCATAAACTCAGACATAAAGCTGCGTCTGCCGGACATATCAACTTCCTGCATCTGCGGCATTGGCCTTTTCTCAACCCTTTCCGGGAGGTTTAGCAGTTTGAAATGTTCTTTTCTCTTGCAGTTGAAGTATGATTCAAACGAGGGCGTAGCAGAGCCGAGTATGCAGGCTGCGTTTTCTATCTGAGCGCGCTTTACAGCAGTATCACGTGCATTGTATCGCGGGGCGGTATCCTGCTTGTATGAAGATTCATGCTCTTCATCAACGATCACAACCCCGAGGTTACTGCAGGGAGCAAAAACAGCAGACCTCGCCCCGATAATTACATCCGCTCTGCCCAGCTTGATCTTATGCCACTGACTTGCCCGCTGGGCTTCAGTGAGCCCTGAATGCAGTACAGCGAGCCGTTTGAATCTCTTCTGAAATCTCAGTATAGTCTGGCTTGTAAGGGCTATCTCTGGAAGAAGTATAATCCCCTTTTTCCCCTGCTCCACGGCATTCGCAAGAGCCCTTATGTAAACCTCAGTTTTCCCGCTGCCCGTTACACCGTGCAGTACAAAGACGCCGAAGGCTGATTCATCAATTTTTTGATTGATTTGCTCGATCGATTTTTCCTGAGAGCTGTTGAGGGTGATATCCGGCTCTTCCACAACAGTCTGTTCTTGAACTGATTTCAAAACCGCTCTCTTCTCGGATACCGCTGCACCGGTATTAATAAGATTCTTAAGCGTTTGCGAGGTTGTTTCTGCCTGTTTTACCAGCTCTGAGCTCTCTATCCCGCCGCTGGCAACAAAGGCATGTTCAATAATTAAAATCCTTACTAAACTTTTCTGCTTAGACCCTTCTCTCAGTTTTTCATATATTTTTCTCGCTTCGTGAATATTGCTGCAGTTTAGTTTTATAAATCGTTTTTGAACGAAGCCCTGCCCCTTCTTAACTCCTGCCGGAAGCATTGCTGAGAGCACCTGCCCCAAAGGGCATACGTAATACAAACTCAGCCAATTGGCGAGTTCAAGGAGCTCGGGAGTAAGCAGGGGGGAGCTGTCGATTATTTTGCTGAGCCTTTTGAGCCCCTTTGTGTTTGAAGTCTTTTCTGAGCTGATGCAGAAGCCATTAAGCTTCTTATTGCCCTTGCCGAAAGGCGCCTTTACTCGCTGGCCTGGCTTGATTTCTCCAAGCTCTTCAGGGACGATATAGCTGAACGAGCGGTCGAGATTGTGGTCGAATACTATCTCAGAGGTAATCGCCTCTTCTCTGCTGCCATCTGAACAATCAAAAAGTGTTTTGCTCTCAGACATAAAAACACTGCATTAAATTATTGGTATGGTAAAGCAGAATGTTGACCCGCCTCGGTCGTTGGGTTCAACCCAGATATTCCCGCTGTGTTTCTGAACAATTTTCTTGCATATAGCCAGACCGATGCCAGTACCTTCGTATTCTGACCGGGAGTTGAGACGCTTAAATGTCTCGAATATTTTATTTCTGTACTCCTCGCTTATCCCTAAGCCGTTATCTGCAACATTAATCTGCCAGTAGTTGTCTTTCATCTCTGAGCTTACAAACACCTCAGGTGCAGTGTCCTTTTTGTGGTATTTCAGGGCATTGCTGAGCAGATTAGTGAAAAGCCTGTACATCTGTGTACGGTCGCAGCGGACCATCGGCAGCTGTTCAATTTTCACTTTTGCCTCAAGCTCGTCGATTCTCGGTTTCAGGCTGTTTTTAGATTCTTCTGCAACCTCAGAGAGATTCCAAGCCTTGAATTCGTATTCATTAGACCCCGCACGCGAATAGCTGAGAAGGTCTTTTATAAGGGAATTTATCCTTTCAGAACCATCCTTTGCATATTTTATGTATTTCCAGATTTCCTGATTGGATGATTCCATCTCAGATTCGAGAAGGTCTAAATAGCAGGTAACCATTCTCACCGGCTCCTGAAGGTCGTGAGAAGCTATATAAGCAAACTGTTCGAGGTCGCTGTTGGATCTTTCGAGCTCCTGTTTTTTCTCTTCGATTTCAAGACGCATCTTAACTTCCCGGGAGATGTCGTATATAAAGCATAAAATTTCATTTTGAGCGCTGTTTTCGCTGCTGAGCTGAGTTACTCTGATATCGTAGTATCTGCTGCTTCCCGGGAATTGGAATATCTCACGGAATTCCTTGTCCGAATCGATTGCTCTTTTGATTGAATCGAAGGCGTCGGTTAAGTTTATTGCCGCAGTTACATCGCAGAAGTCTCTGCCTTTGAGCTTTTCTTTTTTGCTGAAGCCGAGAAGTTCCGCTGCGTATTCGTTGTAGTCAATGCATCTGAAGTCTTTGTCGCAGCGTATTATTGCACCGGGAACGTTTCTTACAAGCGTATCAAGATACCTGTTTGCTGAGTGCAGTTTCTTTTCGGCTTTGCGTCTTTTCGTAAAGTTTATTGCGAGGATTGCTATTATCACAATAAGAAGCACTGTTATCAGTGAATACCAGCCTATAATATTTATCAGGCTCTCGGCAGTAAGCGGTTTCTTTGAAATAACAGGGTTGAGATTTTTTATTGGCTGGCAGTCTTTCCCAAATTTCTGGAGGTTGTCAAGATTTATATGCAGTCTGTTGTGCGGCTTGTCAACCACTGACTGCCCGGCCAGCGCGGCCTTCCCATTGAGCACTCTTCCTGCAAATTCTCCCGCAATGGCTCCTTCTTGAAAAGGCTCTGTGGGATAGCCGCCGATAACTGCACCTTCCATATACGTGTAGTTTAATACGAATACAGGCATATTCAGCTTTGAAATGATCTGCACGAGACTTTTTGTGTCGTAGTATCTGCCCTGATCATCTCTCTGATAGTTCATAAGAAGTATGGCGTACTGATCTCTTTTTTTTCTAAGCTTCCCGCAGATTTGCTTGAAAGTTCCGTTTGTGAAGTATTCTATTTCAATTCCTTCGGGAAATTCTGGTCTGTGATTTTCAAAAAGCTCTATAGAGAGCCTTCCGGAAATGGTGTTGTCCTCGCATACAAAGGCAAGCTTTCGTTTTGGGAATAGCTTTTGAACCACTTCAACGGTTTCAATCACCATCGGATGCTCTGTAAACACCCTTACCGGCCTGTTCCAGTTTTCCAGCAGATTGGTTTGATTCCAGTTTATTCCGCAGGCTATCAGCGGGGTGGCAGGGTAGAATGTTTCATCGTTCTTTTTCAGGAGTCTGAAGGCGGCATTGTCGCATGATATAATCAGGTCAACATCGCTTACGTTCTGATATTTTGTTTTGAGCATTTCGAAGAATTCAGAAAAATATTTTTCCGAACTAACCCTCTTGGCATCCAGATACTCAGAATAAATGTGCGCCTCAGGACAGACTTTTCTGACCTCTTCGGTGATACCGCTCTGGATTTGTTTGGTCCATGGGTATTCAGGCGAATAGGACTGAATCACAAGAACATTTTCTGCTTGAGCACGAAGCCCGTCGGCAAAAAACAATACAGAAATCAGGATTATGATTATTTCTGTTATTTTCAGCTTGGGAAGGTAAAACAAAACGTTGACCCCTTGCCTAACTCAGATTCAACCCAGATTGCGCCCCGATGTCTATCAATAATTTTCTTGCAGATAGCCAGCCCAACACCCGTTCCGCGAGCCTCGGGTTTCTCGTGCAGCCGTTTGAAAATGGTAAAGATCTCTTTACGCATACTTTCCTCTATGCCGATGCCGTTATCCTTGACGCAAATACGCCAGATTCCGTCAATAGATTCGGCATAAATTTCCACTTTTGGCTTCTGACCAGCTTTATTAAAACGTACAGCATTGCTTATAAGGTTCATAAACACCCTGTATATCTGCAATCTGTCGCATTTCAGCGTCGGCAAATCATCAATGCTGATCTCTGCTTCAGTTTCGTCAATGAGGCCTTTAAGGTCTCCAGCAGCCTCTTCAGCAAGCTCTTTGAGATTGGCCTGTTCGAGATTGAGATCTTTGAAGCCCGCCTTTGAAAACTGCAGAAGGTCATTTATAACGCTGTATATCTTCAGGCTGCCGTTTCTTGCAAATTTCAGGTATTCTTTTGCCTCGCCGTTTACATCTTTTTCTTCCAGTTCGGAATCAAGCAGGTCAAGATAGCAGGTGATTGTTCTCACAGGCTCCTGAAGGTCGTGTGAGGTTACATAGGCAAACTGTTTCAAATCTTCATTGGTCTGCCTAAGTTCAATATTTGCCTGCTCAATCTTTTCCCGATCTTTAATAGATTCCGTTATATCATCTATTATAACGATATACGCACGTTTTAAAATACTTTCTGAGGCGTTTTTTTGCGGAGTTACCCTTACTTTAAGAGTTTTTTCAGATTGCCCGGAGCTTTCTGCGGCTTCCTCCGAGTGTTGTGTTTTGGTTATAAAATCGGTTGCTTTATGATTTCTTATATCTTCGAGTCTGTCCTCAGGTATGGCGATGTATTTTTCAAAAAAATCTCCTGTAATTTCTGACTCGTTTTTGACCTCCAGAATCGAGAGGCAGTTTCTGTTTACAGAGAGGATTTCCCTGTCGAAGTTTAGCATCAAGATACCCGCAGGAGCCTGCTCGAAGATCTCACGGAAAAATTCTTCATTTTCCTTGATGCTGTTTTCTGCATATATCCGGACTAAAGCATTAACAAGAGGCTCGGAACATATCTTCAGCATACTTTCGCAGTTTTCGCCCCAGTCCGAGCTGTCATTTTTGCTGAGAAACACGCTGCAAACGCCCGAGCCCACAAAGCTCCTGAAGCAGATTGAGTTTTCGGGTTTTGTTTCGCAGAATTTATTCAGATATTCTCTTTCCTGATCGTTTAATGAAACGTTTTGAAGATTGAGAATATTATCTTCAAACTTTGGTGTAAGGCTTTCGGGCATCTCCACGAAGTTTGTAGAGCTCAGGGTGAGCTGGCCGTGAACGTGTTCATAGCTGTAAATGTCTGAAAAGAGCTCGTCAGATTTTCTGTATTCGAGCGTGCAGCGGTCAGCTCCGGTGTAGGAGCATAAAGAGCGGAAGAGGTCTTTGAGCATATAGTCAATGTTGTCGTTATTGAGCTTTGCGATATTTTCAAGCGAATCGGAGAGCGATTTCTCGAAGTCTATCCTCATCTCTAATTCTTTCTTAGACCGAACCTTTTCAGTTCTGTCTGAAACAATAGTTGCAAGGAAGCCTTCTTCTGGGCTTGCCGCTGTTATCTCAAAATATCTGTCTGAAGTTTCAGAGAATGCCTCAAAAAAAATCTTTGACCCCTCTTCAGCGGCTACCCTGTAATTATCAATCCAATCCCGTTCCTCGGGGCAGAGCACGCCTATCCTGCTGTCCCTGTAAGCCGGTTTAATGCAGAGATTTTCAAACTGCTGGTTTGCTTCAATAAGGTAAAAGTCTTCAAACTCCCCGTCATTATATTCTGTACGGTAAAGGGCAAAACCGGAGGGCATATTCTGGAAGAGCTTCTTGAAACGGTTCTCCTCGGAAAACTGTCTGAACGTTGCGCTGATTCGTTTTACAGTATTGTTGAGCACCTCACCGGTAACTCTGAGAACACGAAGGAGATTTTGATTGAATTTCGGAGGATAATTTATGCTGTCCAGAGTTATAAAGCCGGTAAGTTCTTCATTTTCAAATATGCCTGTAAACAGCGATGATTCAGCGAGCTTTTTCTTGAGGAATGTCCTTTCCCCTCCGGATTCTTCAGATATATCATCCAGTGAACTTATGAAGATAGAGCCTTTTTCTTTCAAAACCTCTACGAACATCGGAATGCTTTGTGCAGGTATGCTGCTGAAGTCATCAAGCTCAACTTCCGCCTTTTCGACCGCCCATTGGTATTCAGCGCTGAAGCTGTCTCCAGATTTGTCAATAAGGAAAAGCATTCCCCGTTCGAATCCGGCGTACTCAGTTATTTTTCTGAGCACGCTGCGGATAACTTCCCTGTAGTTCTCTGTGCCCGCAGCTGCAAGCATCTGCGAGAGCTCGCATATAAATTCGATCTGCTTTACGTCTTTAAGTTTCTCACGCTTTGCGTTAAAGGCTTCGGTCTGGTCTGAACCGATGCTCACGGCTGCTCCGTCTTGTGTTTTGAAAGTGCAGAGCCTGAGGAACTTATTGAGATTCTCAAGTCTGTAAGAGCTTTTGAATTCCCGTTTGTTTTCCACTGTCTCAACTAAGCTCTCAAATATCAGCTCACGCAGCTCATTATGCTCGCCCAGAGGCAGCTCGGCAATATCCTCTTCGCCGGTAAGGAGTTTGCTCGTAAACTTGTTGAGATCTGAAACTTTAAAATCTTCTATGATTCCAAGGTGATTGCGGACGGGACGCCAGAGTATAAAAATATTATCACTTTTTTTTACGGCTTCGAGATATGTCCTGTGTTTGTTGTTTATTTTACTCCTAAAGTAAAAAAGAGCAGTAAAATAACCTGCAAGAAGCATAATCCCCGCAATTGCAGAAACTAAGAGCCAGTCTTCTTCGAAAGACAGTCCCAATACGCCAAAACAATTATTGGGAAAATCCCCAAAATTAAGGCAGAAGTCTAAGTTTTTATGCCAAAACAAATGCGGCATATTAATTAATTACCTTTAAAGCGTTTAACGCAACAGTTTACAGTATAGTTTTAATGGCTGTGCGTTCCAAGATTTTTTTCGTTTTTACAGTTAATCGCAGTTTTTCCCCTCAGCAGGCCGGCAGGTTTCGACTGCGCAAAAATTCAATTAAACCTTTAATCTCAGATTTTTCAAGCGGTTTTGTGTTTTCAAGAGGGTAGTCTAAGCCTAATTTCCCCCATTTTTCTCTGCCCATACTGTGATAAGGCAGCAATTCCACCTTTTTGAGATTAGCCCTGCCCTTAAGCAGTTCTGCAAGCTGATGCATATCTTCGTTCGAATCGTTAATTTCAGGGACTATAACCTGCCTTACCCACATCTCTATTCCTGCGTTTGTTACGTAATCGAGAAATTCAAACATCTCTTCAGGCCCTTCGCCAGTTATCTGTCTGAATTTTTCTTTGCTGGAGTGTTTTATATCCAGAAGAACAAGATCGGTAAGCTGAAGCACTTTTTTTGTTTTCTCCTCCGGTTTCGCACCTGCGGTGTCCAAAGCTGTATGAATGCCTTTTTCTCGGCACATCTGGAAGATCTCAGCGGCAAATTCCGGCTGAAGCAGAGGTTCACCGCCGGAAAGGGTGATCCCCCCTTTTTCGCCGTAGTATGGGCGGTATCTCTCGACGAGCTTGATTATCTCGGTGCTTTTGGTCTTCTCTCCGGCATTTATTTTCCAAGAATCGGGGTTGTGGCAGTAAATGCAGCGTTTGCTGCAGCCCTGAAAAAACACCACGCATCTTGTTCCCGGGCCGTCGAGAGTTCCCATAGACTGTATAGAATGTATATAACCTTCAGTAAACATAACTGATATTATACTATGCAGTTACAATCTTACAACCGAATTGAATAAACTAAATATCAGCGCATAAAAAAGGAGGCTGAATCAGCCCCCTTGAAAAACGAATATTACCGATTTTTTAGTAATCTGTAACAGGTACAAAGCCTTTGGATTCGATAATTTCCTGTCCGTCTTCTGTCAGGTAGAATGTGCAGAATTCATGAACAAGGCTCCCCGGCTGGGGATACTTGTTTGTAAAGAAGAAAAGCGCCCGGCTGATTGGGTAAATCCCCTTGGCGATTGTCCTTCTTGTGGGCTCTATGCCGTCAACATCAATAGCCCGAACGTACTTGTCAACAAATCCCAAACCTACATATCCTACAGCCCCGGGAGTGGTTTTAACTCTTGCGTGGGCCTGGGGGTTGGAATTCACGTATTCTACCGTAGATGCCATTTTTTCCCCTTCCATTACCATACCGTGGAAGGTTTCGTAGGTGCCCGAAGATGTGTCGCGGCTGATAGCGATTATCTCTCTGTTCGGGCCTCCAAGTTCGCTCCAGTTTGTTATTTTGCCCGAATAGATATCCCTTATCTTATCGCTGTTGAGCTTGCTTACTGGATTGGAAGGATGCACTACCAAACAAACCCCATCCATTGCTATAACGTGAGCCACCGGGTAAACTTCGTTAGATATAGCCTTCTTGAACTCTTTTTCCTTCAAAAAACGGCTTGTCATTGCTATATCGCAGCGATTTTCTGAAAGCGAGGCCGCTCCATCTCCAGAGCCGGTCTTTTTAACAGTAATTTCCATCTCTGGATGGAGGACGTTCTGGAAAAATTCTGCAAATGAATCTCCAATCGGGCCTACTGTAGTTGAACCGTCGATATGGAGAGTTTTGGCCGGCAAAACTGCAGCAGATAACAGCAGTGCAGCGAGTAATGCTGTATTTTTCATAAATATCCTTTCTTATTTGCAACTTAAAAAAATGATTTATTTAAGATTATTTCGAATTTTGTTAGAGAAGTGTTAGCAGTCCATTAGAAAATTTTTAGCAGATTATTTATTTTTTTCCAATTCAGCTCCGAGCTCCCCGCAGGCGGCCTTGATATTTCTTCCTCTGCGATATCGAATGTGGGTTTCAATCCCTTTTTCTCGAAGGATATCTGCAAATGCGTTGGTCTTTTTCGTTTTAGGTGGAGCAAATCCCAAGTTCCCAGCGGGATTGAATTCTATGAGATTAACGTTGCATTTAAGGCGCTGAGCTGATTTTAAAAACTTAACAGCTTCTTCTCTGCTGTCATTGAGCCCGTCGATAAGGCAGTATTCAAGCGTTACCCTTCGCCCTGTCTTCCGGCAGTAGTTCTCAATCGTTTCAAACAGTTTATCAAGCGGATTGGTTTGGTTTATAGGCATAAGCTTGTTTCTGGTTTCATCGCAGCCTGCGTGTATGCTTACAGCAAGCCTGAACTGTTTGTCTAATTGAGAAAAATCTTCAATCTTGCTGATGAGTCCGCACGTGCTTAAAGTTATATGTCTTGCCCCAAGGCCGAGCCCTTTGCTTTCGTTGAGTATAAAGGCGGCATTTACCGCATTTTCGTAATTATCGAACGGCTCGCCCATACCCATAAACACCACATTGCTGATTTTCTCAGCGATTCGCTTTGCTGCGTAAACCTGCTCAGCTATTTCGCCGGAGGAAAGGTTTCTCTTGAAGCCTATACCTGCTGTAGCGCAGAAATCGCAGCCCATTCGGCAGCCGGCCTGCGAGGATATGCACACTGTTTTTCTGCCGTTATCGTCCAGCACGACTGATTCAAATTTGCTCCCGTCTCGGGCGGAAAAAAGAAATTTTTCAGTGCCGTCCGGGTCTTTCTGTTTTTTGAGGATTTCCAAAGAACTTATGAAAAAGCCCTCATCTAAAAGCTTATTTCTAAGCTTCGCCGGCACAGGAGTGATATCCTCAAGCTTACAATGATGTTTCTCGTGCACAAAATTGAATATATAGTCCGCGTGAAATTTTTTGCCGTTTTGTTCGACAATAAGCTCACGCAGATGGGGCAGGGTGTATGATTTAAGATCTTTTTTCATATACAGCTCATGGTAAATTAAAAGACCGCAGAGAATCGCTTTAACGTGCTCCCTGCGGCCGAAAAATATATTGTTATTTCAAATTAATGGTCAAAAACAATTTCTTTGATTTCAACGCCTTCGATACTGCTCAGGTCGTTCTTCAGCGAGCTGAAGCGGTCCTGCTTATCGATGCATTCAAGCAGAAGCACACCGTTAGGGGAGCTGATTTCTCCGTTCACATCGTGCAAACCTATTCTGGTTTTGATTGTGTCTCCGTAGTTTGTCAGAACCTCCTGAATTGCCTGAGCGTGTTTGAGCCTCTCTGTTACGTGAACGCCGAGAATGAGATGTCTGTCCATAATTTTCTCCTTTTTGCTTTTGTGATATTACAGCGAAATAATTTTTTCCATAGTTTCAAGGCCTATTCCGCCTTCAACTACAGCCTTAAACTTGCCTTGCTTATCTATAAACATAATTGTTGGATACGCCCTTATATCTTTGAAAGGAGATGGAAGCTCACTCTGAGAGCTTGCTGCAACCGTATAGTTAATGCCTTTCTCTTCAGCAAATTCTTTTACTTTATTCTGGTTTTCAAAGCTTATTGCGATGATTTCAAGCTCATCAGAGCTGTACTTGTTTCTAAGCTTTTTCAGCTCAGGGATTTCCTCCCTGCAAGGCGGACACCAAGTTGCCCAGAACACAACCATTACATCTTTATCCTTCATCTCTGCCAGCTCCACTTTCTCCCCTTGAAGGTTTTCGACCGACATCTCTGAAGCCTCAGCCCCGTAAAAACTCTTCATAGCCAGCCTGCTTTCGGGAATTATCCCTGTCAGCGAACTGCTTACCTGTGCCTGTTTGATCCCCTCGGCTCCGTCGCCTGACTGTCCGTTTTGGCCTGCTATGCCGCAGCAGGGCGTTTTCTGGATCAATATTGCAACACCTGCAATGATAACAATCAAGGCAAGAGGCCAGAATTTGTGAACTCGGCTTTGGTTTTCTGAACCCTGACCCTGCTCACTTTGCTGAGTTTCGTTGTTTTGATTGTCTAAGTTTTGGTTTTCATCCATTGCTAATACCCTTTCTTTTAATGTTTCAGGTTTTAATGCATTCAAGCATTATATATACCTGAACTAATTATAACAGTAATCTGTCAATTCTGTAAGTTTTTTTTATTTCTTAGTATTACGCATAAAAATTTATTTGGTTTTTTCGTAAAATTACTTTCTTATAAATGCCGGAAAATGCTGTTTTGGTTTTCAAAAGCGCCTAAGTGCTGCATTTTCGTTTATAAATGGGCAAAGGTAGTCTCGAAAAATGAAATTAAAAAAGTGCTCTAATTCTCATATTTAGCTTGACCGCAAGCAATTTTTCTGGATAATATAAGTCCATCGGAAATTGTAGGGGGAAAGATGAAGGATTATGATGTAAATGAAAAAAGAATCCTCCTGTTATTCAAGACCCACCAGCAAAAAGATAAAATGCTGCTGCTTGGGCTTGGCAGAGCTGCAAGGATTTTTGGAAACTGGTTCTTTTTAGGCAGACAGGATCTTTCGAGCATTTGTTATGATGGTATAGACTGGAACAAACTAAGAATTGATATCCTCAAGCACAGAGTTGATGCTGTGATATCCAGAAATCCGCTCCATAACAGATTACTTCAATATATTAATCTGCCTATTATTCTTTTTGGCGGAGAAGACAAAAACCGGCCTGAAATACCGGCAGTTGTTTCGAATACTGAACTCACCGGCAAGATGGCCGCAGAGCATTTTCTTGCAAGGGGCTTCAGGAATTTCGCCTATAGCGGCTGCGAAGCAGAATCTTTTTCTGAACAAAGGGGCGAAAGCTTTTTGAGGCAAATACGCAAGACAAGTTATGACCTTTTTATATATGATTATCCCTCAAGCTGCGATCACAGCTGGGATGCGAGATTCGAACATCTGCGAAAATGGGTTGTCTCTGTTCCTAAACCTGCAGCCTTTTATGCCTGTAACGACTGCCGGGCAAAGCAGATTCTCTCGATATGCAGAAAAAACGGCATAGACGTGCCCACTCAGGTTTCGGTTCTCGGGACAGGCAATGATATGACTCTATGCTCGCTTGCCTGCCCGCAGCTCTCAAGCATTCAGCTTGATCTCACTAAAGCAGGGCTGAAAATGGCAGTTCTTCTCGACAGACTCCTCAGAGGCGAGCCTATGAAAGGCCAGCGGATATACCATTCTCCGCTAAGGGTTATCACGAGAGAATCCACTAATATAATAAACGTGGAGGATGATGTTGTAGCCAAGGCATTACAGTATATTCACTCCAACATCTCAAGGAGCATACAGGTTACAGATGTAGCGAGTTTTGCTGGGGTTTCCCGCTGGACGCTTTCCAACAGGTTCAGAAGTAATATGGGCTGTTCTGTTAATCAGCAGATCGGCAAGTCGAGGGTTGAGCTTATCAAAAATATGATAGAAGACGGCTATCCCATCTCCGATATTGCAAAGCTCGTTGGCTTCACCAGCGAAGCCCATATATCACGTCTTTTCAAGCGTGAAACAGGATTCACTCCTCGGGAGTATAAAAAGAGCGTAGAAGAGCATCTCCTGCCGGACAGGGCTTTATTGCGAGTATTTTTGTTTTAACAGGTGTTAATTGAATAACAAACCGGGCTTTATAAAAATCTTTTTGTCTGCTCTGATTTTCGTATGCACCGCTTTAGGGCACACGCTGAGAATCGATGATTTTCTAAGTGAAAATGACAATGATATATATGCCTCCTTTGAAAAGGCGATTGCCGAGGCTCAGAATTTGCCCGGAGAATCGATTATTGAGCTCTCCGGAAAAACCTACGCTTTCCCGCCGAGGGAAGACAGCTGGTGCTGTTTGAAGCTTAAGGACATTTCTAATTTAATCATAGAGGGAAACCAGAGCACTGTGATGCTCAGCCCGGGGAATAATTTTATTTATCTCGCAGGCTGCAGCAGCATCGAAATCCGAAACCTCAAGATAGACTATTCCCGTCTGCCTTTTATTCAGGGAAGGATTGTAAAGGCATTCCCCGAAGACGGCGTTCTGCTCGGGAAAACCGCCGAAGGCTTCAGCCCGATAACTGCTGAAGAAAACCTTAGACACTGCGCTTTGCTGGAAGAGATAAAATATACGCATAAATGGTTCTACCTCAGCTCGGTGGAAAAGCTCTCAGATACCATTATAAAACTAAAGGCAAAGCCCGAACACAAGGGCAGAATATCAGAAGTGCAGGAGGGGATGAATTTTGTTTTCGCTGCACCTGAGCTTTCCAAGAAGCAAAGAGAAAAGCGTTTTGATACAAAAAAGATTCGCGGAAGCAGGGTTTTCCAGACAACCCCTTCAGGTGTGTTTCAAGCGGCCGAATGCGAGAACCTGAAGTTTAGCAATATTCGCCATTATATAAGCCCTTCAATGACATACCGCCTCACCGGCTGCCGGAAAGTGCAGATGGAACGGGTTCAGATTCTCAAAAAGCCGCGTACAGAAAGGCTTGCCGCTTCACTATCTGACGGTATGCACATAAAAGACTGCGACGCAGTTCGTATTGAGAGCTGCCATTTTGAGGCCCTTCTGGATGATTCGGTAAATATTTCGTCTATGGCTTATGAAGTTCTAAAGCAGCTTTCCCCGGCAGTATATAAGGTTCGATACGGCAATATCATCTGGTACGACGCGCCGGTGAAAAAGGGGCAGACAGCTCTTCTCTTCGATCCGCTCAAGGCCGAAATTACAGACCGCATAAAAATTGAGCAGGTGAAATTCACTGCAAACAGAGAGCGGATTATAACGCTTGCCCGTCCGCCGGAGAACATTGATATAGAAGCAATAAAGAATGAGGGGCTTAGACCAAGCTTTTTTGTTCAAACTGAGGATCCTGCAATAGTTACAAACTGCACCTTCCGCAATCAGATGAAGGTGGGGATTGTGGCCAGAACCCCGGCACGCATAAGAAACTGCGATTTCAGCAGAACAGCTATGGGAGTGCACAGCTTCAATTCATTCAAATTCGCTGAAGGCCCGATACCCGAAGATATTGTAATAAGAAACAACACCTTCTCCGAGATTCTATACTGTCCGATTTCTGTAAGCCGGCTCGGAAAGGGCGAGCTCAAGCCCGCCGGCGGGGCGGTAACAATAGACAGCAATCAGATTACGATGGATTCAGACTGCGGCGTATCCGTGAGCGGGATTAAGGATGTTAGTATTGTGCGAAATATCATATATCCCTCAGACAGGCCTCTGCCAGCTCTTGAGCCGATAAAAATCAGAAACTGCGCCGATGTTACCCTTGTCCCCGTGGGCAAGGGATTCTTCGAGCTCTCAAAATAACCCTCCAAGCTGGGATTTAGCTTCGTCTCTCTAAGAGCGTTCCGAAAAGCGTGAGTGCGGAGGTTTTCTCTATACTAACGTCTGCAAATTTTCCTGCAAGCTCTTCTGGGCCGTTAAACACAACTATATAATCCCCGGCAGTTCTTCCGATAAGCTGGGGGTGGATTTGATTTTCTGCGCTGTTGAGATGGCCTTTGCTGCTCTTTCCTTCCACGAATACCCGAAATACTTCGCCCTCGAATTTTTTGTTGTCCTCGCTGCTGATAGATTCCTGAAGGGCGAGCAGTTTAATATTCCTCTCCCGCTTTACCTTGTCGGGCACGTTATCCTCAAGACGCTTCTCGGTGCTTGTCCCGGGCCGCGGTGAATATTTGAACGCGAAGATGTTCTTGTATCGGATCCGCTCAACGAGCTTCTCTGTATCGCGGAAATCCTCATCGGTTTCCCCGGGGAAGCCCACGATAAAATCCCCCGCAACAGCAATATCCGGAACGTATTCTCGGGCCTCATCTATCAGGCGGATGTAATCTTCCGCAGAGTATTTTCGATTCATAGCCTTCAGGATACGCTCAGACCCGCTCTGGGCGGGCAGATGCAGATACGGGCAAACCTTGTCGATATCTGCGACCGCCTTGAAAAGCGGGGCGGTATAATCCATATACGGATAGTTGGTAACAAAGCTGATCCATTCAATCCCGTCGATCTCGGCGGTTTTCTCAAGCAGATTATGCAGGCGGTATTCGGTCCCGTTTTCTTTATGCCTGTAGGAGTTTACGGTCTGCCCGAGCAGGGTAATCTGCCTGACGCCCGAATCTGCGAGCCTGCGTATCTGCTGGAGGATTTTCTCGGGGCTTCTGGATATTTCCGGCCCGCGTACAAAAGGCACGATGCAGTAGCTGCAGAAGTTGTTGCAGCCCCTCATTACCCGCACAAACGCCTTGTTTTTGTGTTCAGTCAGGTTTGGCGAGTTCTCAAGCTCAAACTCATCAAGCATATTTGAGTTTTGAGGAGAGGGTGATTTTCTGATATGAGCCGAAACGTTAAGAATCCCGCCTTTTCGGTCTTCCAGCTTTTTCAGCACCATCGCTTTGAGCTCCGGAATCTGCCCGGGCCCGCAAACAATATCCACTTCGTCCCTCTCGAGAAGGGAGCTGCCGAGTCTCTGAGCCATGCACCCGATTACACCCACAACAACCTTGCGACCGCTGCGTTTGAGGTGTTTTGCATATCCGAGGCGGGAGAGAACCCGCTGTTCGGCATGCTCTCGCACCGAACAGGTGTTCATAAGTATTACGTCCGCCTCATTTTGGTTATTAGTTAGCTCGAATCCCTCTTTCGTGAATTCCGCTTCTACAAGGCTTGTGTCCAGTTTGTTCATCTGGCAGCCGAAGCTGACTATGTAAAGTTTATTTTTATTCATAAGCCTCGAAGTATACTCAGCACAGCCGAGAAATCAATTTGTCCGTGATAAAAGCGGCTGTACGGAGGGGGTATGATTTGCTCTGAAATATTAGTTTGTTGCAAAAAATAAGCTTATGTGTATCCTTATAATTTTATAAATCCAAGTCAGTTCTGGAGATAAAGCAGTTTGAAGCTTAATATACTTTGCATTGGGGATATTGTCGGAAGGCCGGGCAGGGAGGTTCTTGAAAAGGTTCTCCCCGGGCTGAAAAGTGCGCACGGGATAGACTGCGTAATAGCGAATGCGGAAAACAGCGCAGCCGGCTCCGGCATCACTCCAAAACTCTACAAGTCTGTCAGGGCCTGCGGAGTTGATATAATCACCCTCGGAGACCATGCCTACAAAAGGCGGGAAATCGTTCCCATACTTGAAGAGAACCGCGATATAATAAGGCCCGCAAACCTGAGCCGGTCTGCCCCGGGATGTTCTGAGGTGATTTTCAATACAGCAAAGGGGGCATCAGTGGGAGTTATCTCCCTTATCGGAAGGGTCTTTATGCAGCCTGCGAACTGCCCGTTTGAGCATTGCGATAATATCCTCGGAAGGCTCAGAAAACAGGCGGATATCATAGTAGCGGAAGTGCACGGGGAAGCGACCAGCGAAAAGGCTGCCTTAGCCCATTACCTCGACGGAAAGGTGAGCTTTGTATTTGGAACTCATACGCACGTGCAAACCGCTGATGAGAGAATTCTCCCTAAAGGGACGGGCTTTATCACTGATATCGGCATGACAGGCCCGTTTCATTCAATCATAGGCCGTGATATTGAAAACGTTATAAAGTCAATGCGCACTCAGGTGAATTTTCCCTTCGATGTGGCATCAGAAGATTTGAGGCTCTCCGGAGTGATTGCAGTGATAGACACCGCTTCAGGGAAGACTGAATCAGTTACGCGCGTAATTGAAAAATCCTAACTTGAAAACCATCTTTGCTAATGTTATAAAAACAGATTGCGCATAATAAAGCAGCTGAAATTCTGATTATTCAACCAGCTGAAAGAGGTAAGCCAAATGAATGATTTTGAAGGAAAAAATCTGCCTGAAACAAGGGCGGTTATAGATATAGGTTCAACTTCCATCAGGATGGTGATTGCGGAGATCAAACCAGACGGCATCCGCCAGATTGAAACTCTCAGCAAAGATACCAACCTCGGCAGAGACACCTTCAAGAAAGGCCTGATCAGCATTGAAACCGCAGAGATCTGCGTTTCCGTTCTCCGGGGATTCAAGCGGGTGCTTGCAGAATACGGCATCGACAGCCCTGAGAGAATCAAGGCCGTAGCTACAAGCGCAGTGCGTGAGGCAAAAAACAGCGAAACATTCGTTGACCGCGTTTATATGGCAGTTGGTATAAAGGTTGATGTAATAGACGGGGCAGATGTAAACCGCCTTACATTCTTCGGCCTTCAAAAGGCCTTTAGCAGTGAACCTGTGCTTGCAGATAATAAAGTGCTTGTTGTAGAGGTTGGCGGCGGGTCGCTTGAGCTTATAGGGATGGATAGAGGACGGGTTTCGTTCTCCCAGACCTACCGGCTCGGGTCATTCCGGCTCCGGGAGAGGGTGGAAAATGTTGCTGCCGGCCCCAACGAAACTCTCGAGATATACGAAGCGGAGATTTCAAAAACCGTACGCCAGATTCACGAATATCTCGGCAGGACTGCAAATCAGAAGCTGCTTGCTCTGGGCGGTGATGCAAGGTTCGCCGCCTCGATGCTCAATAAAAAATGGGATGGCGAGTCTATCTCTTCGATAAATCTTTCATCTCTAAACAGGCTTGTTGAGTCTGTTATAAATCAAAACGAAGAAAGCCTCGTTCAAAAGTACAATATGTCTTTTGCAGATGCCGAAACACTCGCCCCGGCCCTGAAGATACTTGCCTGCCTCGCAGGCGAACTGCATATACGTTCGATCCTCGTGGGCACTTCCACCCTGCGCGACGGGCTTTTGTATGAGCTTGCTAACGGAGGGGCCTGGACAAGAAGCTTTATGGAGCAGGTGGAATATTCAGTCAGAACGGTGGGCGAGAAATACGGCTATACCCGTGAGCACGCTGATTTTGTGAAGGATATATCTCTGAGGCTTTTCAGAGAAATGAAATTTGAGCATAAACTCTCCCGCCATTATGAAGGAATACTTGTGGTGGCGGCTCTTCTGCACGATATCGGCAAATATATCAGCAACAGAAGCCATCACAAACACAGTCAGTATCTAATTGAAAACAGCGACATATTCGGCCTGAGCGATAGAGACACCTCAATCGCTGCCCTTGTTGCAAGGTATCACCGCCGGTCTTTGCCGAAGGCCTCACATGAGAAGTATGTTTCGCTGGATAAGGATACAAGACTCACTGTAAAAAAACTCGGCTCTATACTTCGCGTGGCTGATTCTCTGGACTACAGCAGGCAGTTCAAGGCTGAAGATATATCTATAGAACGAACAAACAGCGAACTTTTATTCAAGATTTCAACTAATAGAGATATAGCCGCTGAGAAAGTCGTGGTCAGCGAGAAGTCTGAATGGTTTGAAAGGGTTTACGGCCATAAAGTGAAATTCACTGCCTGCTGAATTAAGCAAAGGCTGAAGGAGCTGATTTATGAGAAAAGACATTGCCTGCACTAACAGAGAGCTGAGCTGGATAGAATTTAATTTCAGGGTGCTTTATCAGGCATTCGACAAGAATAATCCTCTTCTGGAGAGGCTGAAATTCATTGCGATTACAGCATCAAATCTTGATGAGTTTATTATGGTTCGCGTGGGCGGGCTTATGTATATGCGGAAAAAGGGCAAACGCAGAAAAGACCCCTCAGGCATGACACCTTACGCCCAGCTCAAAGCGATTAACAAGCGGGTTAATCAAATGTACAGAGAGCAGTACACCCATTACAGCAAAACCCTTGAGCCTGCTCTTGCGGAAAAGGGCTTTAATCGCAAAAGATACAATGAACTCAGTCCTGAACAGAAAAGCTTCCTGAGTGATTATGTTTCCAGAGAGCTCGCCCCAGTGCTTACTCCTTCTGCTGTAGAGCTGGGAGCTGTTAAGCCCTTAATCCATAACCTCGAGCTGCATATTTTAGCCCGCATACAGGGAGACAAAAAGGACAGGGACAAATATGCTGTGATGCCGCTGGGGTTTGAAACCAAACGCTTTATTATCCTTCCTTCAGAGGCGGGCAGATGCGAGTTTATCCTCCTCGAGGATGCTGTAAAAGCGCATATCTCAAATTGGTTTGAGGGATGCAGAGTTCTAGAATGCTGCTCTTTCCGACCAACGAGAAACGCTGATATCGAGCTGCAGGAGGACGAAGCCCCGGACCTGCTTACGGGCATGGAGGAAGTGCTTGAAGAGAGAAAAAGCAGCGACTGCATCAGGCTCGAAATAGAAAGCGGTATGTCCGAGAAGGGGGGTGAATTTCTGCGAGAGCTGCTCGAATGCGGTAAGAGATGGACTTTCCGTCTGGACGGGCCTCTAAACCTTAAGGCGTTTATGGATATGACTTCAATCGAGGGTTTCGAATCGCTCAAAAACGAGCCTTGGCAGCCCCAGCCATCAGACCAGATAGACCCGTCGGCAGGAATATTCGAACAGATACAGAAAAAAGACATACTTCTGTATCATCCGTACGAATCTTTCGATCCTGTAATCCGCTTTGTTGAAGAGGCTGCCGGCGATCCTTCAGTTCTTTCAATAAAGCTCGTGATATACAGAACAAGCTCAAAAAGCCCGATGGTAGCTGCGCTTAAAAGGGCAGCGGAAAACGGCAAATATGTTACTGCGCTTCTCGAGCTGAAGGCGAGATTCGATGAACGCTCGAATATTGAATGGGCGAGGATGCTCGAGAACTCCGGAGTGCAGGTGATTTACGGGGTGAAGGGGCTGAAAACGCATTCTAAGGTTTGCGTTGTGGTTCGAAGGGAGGAAGCTGGCGTAGTTCGATACGTTCATTACGGCACAGGCAACTACAACGACAAAACAGCAAAGCTGTATAGCGATATAAGCTATATGACCTGCAATGAAGCCCTAGGCTTTGATGCCACAGCCTTTTTCAACTCAGTGAGCGGCTATTCCCAGCCCCAGAATCTGAGAAGGCTCTATATGTCTCCAATTACTCTCAGAAAAAAAATCACTCAAATGATAGAGGCCGAAACAGAGCGGGCTAAAAACAGCCAGAAGGCTGAGATTACAGCAAAGATGAACTCTCTGGTTGATAAAAATCTCATTGAAAAGCTCTACGCAGCCTCTCAGGCGGGCGTGGAAATTAAACTTAATGTTCGAGGCATTTGCTGCCTCAAGCCAGGGGTGGAAGGGCTAAGCGAGAATATCACAGTTACCAGTATCGTTGACAGATTTCTCGAGCACGCAAGGATTTACTGCTTCTACCATGGAGGAAACGAGAATATTTTCATCTCAAGCGCAGACTGGATGACAAGGAATCTCGATAAGCGCGTGGAACTGCTTGTCCCGATAGACTCGGCAAACTGCAAAAAGCGTTTGAAAAGCTTCCTTAATACTCATCTTGCCGATAACGTAAGCAGCTGGACTCTCCTGCCGGACGGAAGCTATAAGAAAAACAGGCCTAAAAAAGGCGAAAAACGCATCAGGAGTCAGGAGCAGCTTTATCTTCAGGCCTGCCGACGGACAGAGAGGAAAAGGGGTAAAGTGGTTGACCAGCTAACTCCTCATATGGGCGAAAATTACTAAAAAATCCTAAGCGAGGTTTTGCTTAACAGTGAAACAGGCTTGATTAGAATATTAGAGGCTAATTCACAGCAATCCCATAGGCGCATAGAATTCCCATAGCAAGCTCTTTATTGCTCTTAAAATGGGGTTTTTGTTGAGTTTTTTCTTACCCCCAGTTTGCAACTTTTTTGGCTATGTTTCTGTTTGCCGCTTTTGTAGCTATTTTCTGCCGTTTGTTCTCTTTACATCGTCCTGTGTAAATCATTATCAAGGCTCAAAACCGGGCAAATAAGCCCTTTGCGGGCTGCTTATCATACGGGGTGAGCCGCGTGCTGTCCCACAGGCTTCCATTACGCTAAATGCATCAAGTCGGCTGAATAATACGCCCCGAAGTAATGTGAACAAACGGCTAAAACTACCTTTCCATTCTCCGATATAACTTATAAACCGTATCAGAATATAAGCCAATAGCGCCATCCATACCTGCCATAAAATGGCGTTTTGACTATGACCGAGAAAGTCTGATAACTGCAATGTCTGCTTGATTTGCTTAAAAAACACCTCGATACCCCAGCGAGATTTATATAAATCACAGATACTGCTTGGCGCCCAAACGGTATTGTTGGTTATAAAAGACATCGTTCTTATCTTACCGTCTATCTCTACATCGGCTACGACAAGGCGCAATTGCTGCGGGTACGCTTCTTTGCTCTTGGGCGTTTCAAGCTCAATTATATAATCTGCGATGATATTGCCCTTAGACGACGTGTTATTGCAGATTACATTATATCTCATATTCTCTTTGGCTCTTGTAACCCAGAAAACGCCTCTATTATCAAGCTCATAGAGGTGCTCAAAATCCACATAAGCCTTGTCAAAGACGGCAATCTCGCCATCTTTAAGGTTGGAGCATAGATTGTAGGCTTCGGTTGAATCGTGTGTTGAAGCCTCTTTTACTATGGCAAAATTAGGAAGGAAGGTCTGCAAATTCAATTGCATATGACACTTAGCCGCTGCCTTACGCCTTCTATGCTTTGCCCAGTCAATACAATTAGCCACCAGTTGAATGGTGGTAGAATCAACTGCGAAAATGGCTCTTTTGAATCGTCTTGGCAGTCCAGAATATCTATGACCGTATCCGAAACTTGGAAACTTGCTTTTGATATGGGACAGCACTTGCCAGAATAAATCTTCTGCCATGGCAGGGTCGCGAGTTCTATTAGCATGAGAAAGTCCGTTTCTGCTTGGCGGCGAGGCTTTACGAATGGTTGTCAATACCCCACAGTGATTTCGCAAAGTATCGGCAACATCATTAAGTGAAAGACTATGAGCAAGATGCAGATGCAGCATCGATACAATATGCGACCATGGTGAAAATGAACGAGCCTGCTTGTCAATTCCGTGTTTTTTGGCTAATTTTGTTACCAAAAACGACGGAATCAGGTTGCAAATTTGGTTTAATACGGTAAAATTATGTTTAGTTGTTTTCATAGGCTATCTTCTGTGTTTTATTTTTTTCACAGGAGTATAGCTTATGAACCTTATTTTTGAAGAAATTTAACAAAAAATCAGCTACCTATGGGATGGTAGTGAGGCTAATTCACAGAAAGGTTAAAAAATGAAAAAAACAGCATTGTTATTGATATACTCTGCTGTATCCGCAGCAGTCTTGGCAGTTCCCGGCACAGCAGTGCACCATAAGAAGGCCGAGTCCGGCGTTTATGTAGGCTCGCCAGGGATAGCTGTCCTTGAAAACGGCGATTATGTGGCTAAATGCGATAATTTCGGCCCGAAGGCGAACCCGAATACTCTGGTTTTTCGCTCAGAAAATCAGGGCAAAACATGGCAGAAGATATCAGAGGCGCCTTGCTATTGGGCGAATATCTTTCTCCACAGCGGCTCGCTCTATATGATGGGCACAAGCCGGCCTCACGGGGATGCAGTTATCCTCCGTTCAGATGACGGAGGCGAAAGCTGGACTACTCCCGAAGACGAAAAATCCGGCCTGATCCTCACCGGCGGCAAGTATCATACTGCCCCTGTGCCTATAATATATTCTCACGGCCGGATCTGGCGCGGTTTTGAGGACGCTATGGGAATCGGCGGCTGGGGCGACCATTTCAGGGCGTTTATGCTCTCGGCTCCAAACGGCTCTGACCTGCTCGATGCCTCAAATTGGAGAGTGAGCAATCGTATCGGAGCTGATAAGGACTGGCTTGGGGGAAATTTTCACGGCTGGCTGGAAGGCAATGCAGTAGCCGGGCCGGATAACGAAATCTACAACATCCTCCGCGTGGATACCGACGACCGCAGGCTCGGCAGGGCCGCAATAACCGAATGCGGCTGGAACGGCAGAAAACTCACCTTCAACCCCGAAAGCGGATTTATAAATATGCCGGGAGGCGGGAAGAAATTCACCATCCGCTACGACAGAGAAACCGACAGCTACTGGACCATTTCAAATGCTGTCCTTCCTGCCAACACCCATAAATCAAAGAACAATGAGAGGGTGCGAAATGCAGCTGCTCTGCTAAAGTCTGAAAATTTAAGAGATTGGCAGATGAGGTGCGTTCTGCTGTATCACAAAGACGATAAAAAGCACGGTTTCCAGTATATAGACTGGCTGATTGAGGATGAGGATATTCTTGCTGTTTCAAGGACGGCCTTCGAGGATGCCTACAGCGGAGCGGACAATCAGCATAATGCAAATTATCTCACTTTCCACAGATTCGAGGATTTCAGAGAGCTTGAAATGGAAGATTCTGCTGATGGTGCGCGCCCGGGAGAATATGCTTGGGACGGAAAAGACTGGCAGAAATGGCCTAATCTGCCAGCTCCGGAAAAGCCGGCCAAGCCGCCGCGGAAAACCCTGAAAAACATAACAAATATCGATGTGCCCTCAGGAGAGGCGCTCTGGATAACAACCTATGTTAAAGTGCCGGCAGACTGGCAGGGCAGGAAGGTTTGGATTTTCGCAGGAAAAATTGATGATGTCGATGATACTTACATCAACGGGCTGAAGGTGGGCAGCATCGGACGAGGACAGCAGGCTTGGGACATCAGAAGGGTTTATTCCGTGCCCGAAGGTGCTCTGCTTTCAGCTAAATGGAATAAGGTAAGCATCAGAATCGCAAATAACGAAGGTGCAGGCGGGCTCGAAGAAATCCCGTCTCTGTACACTATAGACCAAGAGATTAAGCTTACAGGCAAATGGCAGTGTTCAGATGTTGATGATACAGCAAATGCCGCAAGCCATTATTACAGCGATATAAAAGCTGAGGCAGAGAAATATATGCAAAACATCGTGGCCGAGAGAGTACCCGCTGATATAAGCTATTAGTTCTGCGTTCATCAGCACACGAAATAAGCGAAATCAAAAAAGGCAGGGTTTTCAGTTCCCTGCCTTTTATTTTCTCAGTTTGAACCTTGCGGGCTATTCAGTTTGAATATTGCTTTCGCCCTCGCCCTGTTCGCCTTGTCCCTGCTGCTGAGCGTTTGTCATATAAACATAAGACATCCGCAGCTGGCTGAGAGTTTCGTCGATATGCTTCTTTTCCTCTTCGCTGAGGTTCTCTCCGCATTTCTCTTCAAGTACGCTGATAAGGTCTATATGCAGCTTTGATACCGGAAGATTCATTACAGGATTGCCCTTCTCATCAGGCACAAGACCAAGTCCGTAGGCCGCCTGAGTGGCCAAAAGGTTTACAAGCACCTCGAAGCTCGCTTCAGGCATCTGGTTTTGATCCTGCTCGCCCTGCTCTTGATTTTCTTCTTCCTGCTGAAGCTTTTCTTTCTCTTGCTTTACTTGTTCTTTCCAGTCTGAGTCAACGTGAATGTTTTTTTCTTCACTCATAAATTCTCCAAACGTTTTCTAAATCTAAAATTGCTCACGAAATTTCGTGCTGCATTCATTATATTATTTTCTACTATATTATGAAGCTTTAGTTTGCCGGCGGGTGATTTCTGCCGGAAAATTTTTCTCCAAACACCTGTATGGTAAAATCATTCGCTCAATCTGCAATACATTTCTGTAATTAAAACAATTTTAAAGTCTTTAGTTTATCTGCAGAGCAAATTCGCCCGATGCTTAAGCTCTGCAAATATGAGATAAAAAAAGCGGCTGCCATAAGACAGCCGCCCGTTATTTTTTCTGCAAAGCAGTGTGATTATCCGCCGCAGAGAGCCAGAAGCACACCCGCTGCTACAGCCGAGCCGATAACGCCTGATACGTTTGGCCCCATAGCGTGCATAAGCAGGAAGTTGTGCGGATTCTCTTCCACACCAACCTTGTTGGCAACTCTCGCAGCCATCGGTACAGCAGAAACGCCCGCAGCACCGATGAGAGGATTGATTTTGTCTTTTGCGAATTTGTTGTAAAGCCTTGCGATAAGCAGACCTGAAGCTGTTCCGATGCAGAAGGCAACAACGCCCAGCACGAGGATTCCCACCGTCTGGATGGTAAGGAATTTGTCGTATGCAAGCTTTGAGCCTACAGCGAGACCGAGCATTATCGTTACAATATTGATAAGAGAATTCTGCATCGTATCAGACAGCCTGTTTACAACGCCTGATTCCTTGCACAGATTACCGAACATAAGAGCACCAATCAGCGGGCACGCCGAAGGCAGAAGCAGTACGCACAGAGCCAGAACCAAAATCGGGAAAACTATCTTCTCAAGCTTTGTAACGTGTCTTAGCTGCTTCATCTCGATCATACGTTCTGATTTGCTCGTAAGAGCCCGCATAATCGGAGGCTGAATCACCGGCACAAGCGCCATATATGAATACGCCGCCACGGCAATCGCCCCGAGAAGGTCAGGTGCCAGCCGGCCGGAGAGGAATATCGCAGTAGGCCCGTCTGCACCGCCTATAATTCCGATAGCAGAAGCATCCGAGAGGCTGAAGCCAAGAGGTGTAATCGCAAGCGCCATCAGAAGGGTAGAGAAAATGCCGAACTGAGCTGCTGCGCCGAGTATTGCCATTTTCGGATTCGCTATCAGCGGGCCGAAATCAGTCATCGCGCCCACTCCCATAAAGATGATAAGCGGGAACAGACCGTTCTTAACGCCCATGCTGTAAATTATGTACAGAAAGCCGTCCGGATTCCCGGGAAGTCCGGGCTCTGCAATCCCCGCAACGGGAATGTTGGCAAGTATGCACCCGAAGCCTATCGGCAGAAGAAGCAGGGGCTCAAAGCCCTTGTTTATCGCAAGGAATATAAGAACCAGCCCAACGATAATCATAAGGAATCTGCCCAGGCCTTCTCCGCAGAAGCTTCCCTGCTGTTCTGCGCTTTCTGCCTGAGACTTTCTCTCCATTGCGGCCGCTCTTTCCTGAGCCTTTTCTTCATCTGTTGCAGGGTTGAAGAATCTGTAGATCCCTGTCTGCTTCCAGAGAAGCCCGAGTTTCTCGCCGAAGCCGCCGGACTGCTGATTTTCCGCCGGCTCTGCTGGTTCGTTTTCTGCTTCAGCTGCCTTCAGCACATTCCCAGCTTCTTTCTGAGCCGTATCTTCGGCCTGTTTAAGGGCGTTATCTGCGAAAGCAAAGCCGGCGGTGATAAGCCCCGCTGCAATCACAAATATAAAAGCCCTGAGGCCGGTCTTTTTATTTTCGTTAAGTAATTTATTCACGGACCACCCCTTACATACTTATCTTCACGAGTAACTGGTCTGCCTTAACGCTGTCGCCTACCGATACAGCAATCTCTTCAACAGTTCCGACGACGTGGGATTTAACTTCCGTTTCCATCTTCATTGCTTCGAGAATCATAAGGGTCTGCCCCTCATCAACATCGTCGCCCTCGGAAACGAGAATCTTCACAACGTTGCCCGGAAGCTTCGCATTTACATTGTCCGTCTGGGCGGTTGCATTCGAGGAGCGTTTGAAGTTTTCCTGATCAACCTCGCCTTCTGAGCAGTCGAAATTGTATGTCTTGCCGTTTACCACTGCCTGAGAGCCTTTCACAGTAACGTTGTACTGCTTGCCCTCGAGGTTTACGCAGTATGCCTTTGCTCCGTCTTTATCTTCTGCGCCGGCATCTTTTTTGGGCTCATTCTTTCTGATATTCAGCTTTGCCTCGCCCTTTAGGAAGGTAACGCCTTTGTCTTTGCATGTAGCAACGATAAACACGTTTTCTTCTGTCGGCTCGATGCCTTCTGCCTCGCAGGTTTTGCGCGCCTGCTCAAGTCCCTTGCTCGAATCGCGGTCGTTAATGTCAACGGGCAATTCTTCAGTTGGCTCCAGATTGAGCTGCTCTGAGGCCTTCTTGATTACCTCTGGATCAGGCTCGCAGGGGGTTTTCCCGAAGTAGCCCAGAACCATCTTGCCGTAGCCGTCTGCTATCTTCTCCCAAGGCCCGAACATTACATTGTTGAATGCCTGCTGGAAGTAGAACTGTGATACCGGCGTAACTGATGTTCCGAAGCCGCCTTTGCGAACTGTCTCGCTCATGGCCTCGATGATCTCGGGATACCTGTCCATAAGACCGTTATCACGAAGCATCTGGGTGTTTGCCGTAAGCGCTCCGCCAGGCATTGGGGACCAAGGGATAACCGGCTCAACCCTGCCTGCCTCAGGCGGGAAGAAGTAGTCTTTCATGCAGTCTTTGAATACTCTTTCAGCCTCGCGAACCTTTTCTGCATCAAAGCCGAGCTCGTAATCTGTTCCGCGAAGTGCATGCCACATTACAAGGGCATCTGTCTGAGCTGTTCCGCCGGATACCGGAGACATTGACAGATCCAGAGCATCTGCACCCCCGTCGAGGGCTGCCCTGTAGCACATTACGCCGTTGCCGGCCGTTTCGTGGGTGTGCATGCGAAGAGATATCTCCTCGGGAAGCATCTTCCTTGCAAGTTTCATCGTGTCATACACCTTTGCAGGCGTTGAAGTTCCGGATGCATCCTTGAAGCATACAGAATCAAACGGAATGCCTGCATCGAGAATCTTCTTCAAAACTCCCTCGTAGAATTCCGGCGTATGAGCGCCGCTGCATCCCGGGGGCAGTTCCATCATACTAACAACCACTTCGTGCTTGAGCCCCGCGTCGTGAATGCACTGGCCGGAATAGGTCAGATTGTTTACATCATTCAGAGCATCAAAGTTTCTGATTGTTGTAATCCCGTGTTTCTTGAAGAGCTTTGCATGGGCATTGATTACATCCCTGCTCTGTGATTCAAGCCCCACAACGTTTACCCCTCTAGCGAGAGTTTGAAGGTTTGCATCAGGTCCTGCTGTTTCGCGGAACCTGTCCATCATATCAAAAGCACTTTCGTTGCAGTAAAAGAAAAGAGACTGAAAGCGTGCTCCCCCGCCTGCCTCAAAGTGCGTGATTCCTGCCTCTTTTGCAGCGGCGACTGCCGGCAGGAAATCCTCTGTTAATACTCGCGCTCCGTAACAGCTCTGGAAGCCGTCGCGGAATGCCGTGATCATAACTTCAATGTTTTTTTTCGCCATTTTATTGCTTTCCTGTACCTTTCTTAAGTTATTGCCTTGACTTTGCTATAGCAATTACAGCTGCCAGTTTCGATTTTTCGCTGCCGCTTCCAGCAGAGCTCTCTTCAGCAGCCTTTTCCGGGAAGAATCGGCTGATTATACCTGCTGATACGTTCATCACTAAAATCATCAGGACAAGGAAGATGAATACCATCCCCATCCCGACGAGCATAAAGATAAATCCTTCGCCTATGAGATTCACAGAATTCTCCTTATTTAATCTCGAGCTTAATATAATAAAAAAAATGCGCAAACGCACATTTCACGCATTTTAAATCCCGTGGTATTAAAGTGATATTATTGTGAAAAGTCAATACTTATTCGGCCGATTTTAGAATTTAATCAAATTTAAATGAAATTAAAAAGTTTGCCGAGATTCTGTTTACTGCTCTGGTTCTGTTTTGAACGATTTAAACCGCTACTTTCATTCCTTCGTTACGGGCTATTTCTATTATAAGGTTTGAATCGTCCATTTCCCATTGTTCCCTCCCGCAGGGCAGAGGTTCTATTCTGCAGTCGGTGAAGGCTGCGATATGCCATAATTTGTTCACTTTTTCGCGAGTGAGATTATTGTCGAATTCTTCCGAAACAACCAGAAGATCAATATCGCTCCATTTCCCTGAATCGCCCCTTGCCTGCGAGCCGTACAAAACTGCAAAGTCTGCCTCAATTCCAGCCTCTGAAAGGGCTCTGAGATACTTTTTTATGCTGTCTATAATTCTTCTGTCCAGCATTGCAGGACTCTTTCAATTTTAGTTAAATAATTAATTGCCTGCTGCTCTGAGTAAGCGGGTAAATGAAAATTTGGGTATCTTCCTTCTATGAAAAGAATTTATTTCAGATAGAAGCTCAAGCGTTTCATTCTGCACAGTTATATCTAATAAATTTACCAGCCTCACTAAATTATGAATTCTTGGAGGAATATCATTATAAAGTTTGCAGTAATGAGCTCTTAGTATTTTTTCAACCGATAAATGAGCAAAAAACAAACCCTGCCTTATTTTTTTTGTTGAACTAAAGTTTTTGCAGCATCCATATCTTCAAGACTGCTGTCTTTCCAATAGGTGATTTGTTTTGATATATCTATCATAAATTCAATGGCATAAAATTAACGACTTGTATTTTACTTAAAATTTACGCTAATACAAAATATAAAAACACCGGCGTGGTGGTTTTAGCGAATTTCGAATAAAAAATTGTCGCACACGTCTTAATATTTTCAGCCTAATGAGAAAAATGGAGCAGCACAGCAAAGGCGTGTCGTATATAACCAACTATTTTACGTAATTTGCCATTTTTTTTGGTGCTCTCAGGATATATAATTAGAACTATCGAAAGAATTATTTTTTTGAGGTTTCAGAATGAAATATGGATTTGCCTGAAAATCCATTGATTTTTTTTAAAATTAAATCAAATAAACGGCTTATTTTGCAAGAATTTACGGTTTTTTTATCCAAATGTGCGTTTTAAATTGCGAAGATTTTGCTAAAATTAATGTTTTTGTAAGGAGCATCACAATGAAAAGACGCGAATTTTTCAAATCTGCCAGCGTAGCGGCAGTTTCACTTGCAGGTTTTGGCAGCGGACAATTATTCGCTGAACCTGCCAAAAAGCCTAATATCCTATTCATAATCGCAGACGACCTTGGATGGACAGACTTAAACTGTTTTGGAAGCGATTTCTACGAAACCCCAAACATAGACGCTCTCTGTGAAAAGGGGATGAAGTTTACTGATGCCTATGCCGCTGCTCCGGTATGTTCTCCCACAAGAGCCAGCATAATGACAGGAAAATATCCGGCAAGGCTCAACACTACCGAATGGTTTGCCGCGCCCGGCGGAGAAGTGCCGATAGAGAATTACAGATGGGCGGTTAATAAGCCGCTGCGAACAGCGTCATTTAAGGAATTTCTACCTTTAGATGAAGTAACAGTTGCAGAAGCCTTGAAGCAGGGGGGCTATTCTACGTTTTTTGCCGGCAAATGGCATCTGGGGGCAAAGGAAAAATTCTGGCCGGAAAATCAGGGTTTCGACATCAATAAAGGCGGATGGGAAGTTGGAGCTCCTAAAGGGGATGGATATTTCCCGCCTTACGACAATCCCAGACTGGAAGACGGGCCGGAAGGCGAGCACCTGCCAAACCGCCTTGCTGATGAAACCGTCCAATTTATCAAAGATAATAAAGATAAGCCGTTTTTGGCATATCTGTCTTTCTATTCCGTTCATACGCCCTTGATGGCTCGTGAGGATTTGAAGGAGAAGTATGAAAAGAAACGCAAAGAACTCGGCCTGAAAACGGAATATGTTCGCGACAACAACCGTCATGTACGTCTAACGCATGATCATGCTGTGTACGCAGGAATGGTTGAAGCGATGGATATGGCATGCGGTAAAGTGCTTAACAAATTGAAAGAGCTGAACATTGAGGATAACACCATCGTCTTCTTTATGTCGGACAATGGAGGACTTTCCACAGCTAAATGGCATCCTACCTCTAATATCCCTCTGCGAGGAGGCAAGGGCTGGACGTATGAAGGCGGTATTCGTGAACCGATGATAATCAAATGGCCGGGCGTTGCAAAACAGGGAAGTGTATGCAGCGAACCGGTGATAAGCAATGATTTTTATCCGACGATGCTGGAAATGGCCGGGCTGCCCCTGAAACCCGACCAGCATAAAGACGGAAAATCTTTAGTGCCGCTTTTGAAAGACAAAAAAATGGACCGAGGTCCTCTGTTCTGGCACTACCCGCATTACAGCCCTCAGGGATGCAGGCCTTCCTCTGTAATTCGAGACGGCAAGTGGAAGCTGATCTTGTGGTATGAAGACAACCGGAAGGAATTGTTCAATCTCAGAGAAGATATTGGAGAAAAAAACAACATTGCAGATAAAAAGCCCGAAATCACTGACAGATTGTTTAATAAGCTGTTAAATTGGTTCAAAGAAGTTGATGCTGAGATGCCGCAGCTGAATCCGGGTTATAAACAAAAATAATAATGCTCAAATAAAGGATAAACACAATGGAAAGACGTACGTTTTTCAAATCTGCAGGCCTTGCAGCGGTTTCACTTGCCGGCCTTGGAAGCGGGCACTTATTCGCAAAGCCTGCCAAAAAGCCTAATATTGTTTTCTTCCTGATAGACGACCTCGGCTGGACAGACTTGAGCTGTTTCGGAAGCGAGTATTACGAGACACCTCACATAGATGCCCTCTGCAAAAGAGGAATGAAATTCACTGATGCCTATGCCGCCTGCCCGGTATGCTCACCTACAAGGGCGAGCATTATGTCCGGGAAGTATCCGGCAAGGCTCAATACCACAGACTGGTTCGGCGCTCCCCAGCCATACAACGTTCAGAGGCACTGGACAAGAAACAAGCCTCTTCTGCCCGCACAGTACAAAGAGCGTCTTCCGCTTGAAGAAAAGACAATGGCAGAGGCGTTTGATGAAAACGGCTACAACACATACTTCCTCGGTAAATGGCATCTCGGCCCTGAGGGCTTCTGGCCGGAAGACCAAGGGTTTGATGTAAACGTCGGCGGAGGCCATTCAGGAAATCCGGGAAGCTATTTCGCTCCATACACAAAGGTGAACGACCTTCCGGCTCCTAAGGGCGAATACCTCCCTGAAAGGCTGAGAAAAGAGGCAGCAGAGCTCGTTCACAAAGACCAGAAAGGCAACCCCTTCCTCCTTTATTTTTCAATGTATTCTGTCCATACGCCCCTTCAGACAAAGCAGGTGCTCAAGAAGAAATACAAAGAAAAGAAGAAGAATATGGGCATTTCCAATGAATGGATTACACAGAGCGGTAGAAGAGTCAGAGGCGTTCAGGAACACGAAGTATATGCAGGCATGATTGAGGCGATGGATAATTCTGTGGGCAAGGTTGTGGAGGCTCTCAAGCAAGAAGGGCTCTACGAAGATACCGTTTTCGTGTTTATGAGCGATAACGGCGGGCTCTCCACCTCCGAAGGACGCCCAACCTGCAATCTCCCGCTCAAATGCGGAAAGGGATGGATGTATGAAGGCGGAATCAGAGAGCCGATGTTTGTGGTATGGCCGGGAGTTACAAAGCCCGGAAGCGTATGCGATTATCCTGTTACCAGCACAGACTTCTACCCCACGCTTCTCGATATAGCAGGCCTGCCGCTTCAGCCCCGGCAGCACGTTGACGGAGTTAGCTTTGCGCCTCTTCTCAAGGGGGAGAAAAAGCTCGACCGCAAAGCTATCTTCTGGCATTACCCCCATTACGGAAATCAGGGCGGCTCGCCTTCCTCAGCGGTTCGCTGCGGCGACTACAAACTCATCGAATGGTTCGAGAGCGGCAAGCTCGAGCTTTTCAATCTAAAAGAAGATATCGGCGAGAAAAATGACCTCGCTGATAAGATGCCCGGCAAAGTTAAAGAGCTCCATAAAATGCTCGTTGACTGGCGAAAAGAGGTGGATGCAAAGATGCCCATGCCAAACCCTCGGCATAAAGGCTGAGTCTTAATAACAGTTAGATACAAAGGCAGCTGCTTTAACAGGCGGCTGCTTTTTTTTCTGCGTTTTTCTCTTTTGACAAATAAAAATCACCTGCTAAAATATTCAATATGTAACAACAAAGTTCATATATGGATAAATTGCCGATTTGCTATGCCGCAGGTATAAATCTGTATCATAAAGTCAGTGCATTTCAGAGAGGATGAAACTCGGGAGCGGAATGCTTCCGAGGCAGTTAATAAATTACATTTTTTAAGGGTGCAATAAATGAGACAGCTAACTATCTTTTTGTTTGTTATTTTTTCAGGGCTGTGTGCTGCAGCAAGCTCTCAGGATTATGTAAGCGTAAGCGGCAGCGGCAGCTGGTGCTGGTTCGGCGATCCCCGCGGAGTAAGTTATAACGGCAATGTCTATACAGGCTGGGTGTCTGGAGACGGCTCGATATTTGCCGGCAAATACAACATTGAATCCGGAATTACCGACACTTACAATCTGCACCCGAAATTTCAGAAAGACGACCACAACAACCCCTCAGTGCTTATTACTCCTTCCGGGAAGATTGCCATGTTCTACACAAAGCACGGCGGCGGCCCCATGTATATGCGGGTAACTCACAGGCCTGAGGATATTAGCGTTTGGGATGTTGAGCAGGAGATCAAAAACTTCAACCACCCTGATAACAGAGGAATAACATACCCGAACCCCTATATGCTCTCAGAGGAGGATAACAGGGTGTATATGTTCTGGCGGGGCATAAACTACGAGCCTACAGTTTCTTACAATGATGATGTTTATAACGTAAAAACATGGAGCAGCCCCGAGCAGCTCTTCAAAAGCGGCCCCCATCCGGAAAGCGGACGCAATGTCCGTCCGTACACTAAAATAGCCTCAAACGGTAAAGACGAAATCCACTTCGTTTTTACCGACGGCCATCCAAGGCAGTGGCCGGAGAACAGCATTTATTATATGTATTACAGGGCGGGGGATTTCTACAACGCCAAGGATGAGGAAATCGGCTCTATGGATAACCTTCCGATTGAAAAATCGAAGGCGAGCGTTGTTTACAAGGCCGATAAACAAAACGGCAGAGCCTGGGATTGGGATATAGCTCTGGACAGCAGAGGGAATCCCGTAATTGTTTATACCCGTATGCCCAAGGAGACAGACCACAGATACCATTATGCCCGCTGGGACGGGAGCAAATGGATTGACAATAAAATCTGCGATGCAGGAAAGTGGTTCCCCCAGACGCCTAAGGGAAAGAAAGAGAGAGAGCCGCATTATTCGCCGGGCATAGTTCTCGACCATTCAAACCCCAATGCAGTATATCTCTCAAAGCCGGCGGATGGAAATCTCGAGATATTCCGTTACCAAACTAAGGATATGGGCGAGACCTGGAAGGCTGAAGCGATTACTGAGGATTCAGTTTACGGAAATGTTCGCCCGTACGTTATTCGAAATCACCCCGAAGACGGGCCGACCGTTATGTGGGAGCAGATACATTACTATCAACATTACACTAAGTATGATGCAGCTGTAAAGATTGATGTTTTAAGAGACGAAAGAAACCTCTCGGCTGAAAAGCCCTCTGCCAGGTCCGTTCGAAACTATATGAAACGCGTTGCAGACTGGCAGATTAAAAACCCATCCCGCCATCACACCGCCGACTGGACTCACGGAGCTCTTTTCGCCGGGATGGCCGAATGGGCGGAAATGGCTGCTGCTGACAAATATTTCGACTACCTGATGAAAATGGGCGAGAATAACAACTGGGCTCCTCACCGGAGAAAGTATCACGCAGATGATTTTACCGTATGCCAGATGTATCTCAAGCTTTACGAGAAATACCGTGAGAAGAAGATGGTTGAGAAAACCCGTCAAAGGCTGGACTGGATCCTCGAGAATCGCTCAGATGTTGAAATAGTTCCGTTCAGCGGGAAAACTCAGGAGAGATGGAGCTGGTGCGATGCGCTGTTTATGGCTCCGCCCGTGTGGGCGAAGATGGCGGATATTACAGGCGATAAGAAGTACGCAGATTTTATGATTGAGGAGTGGAAATATACCACCGAAAAGCTCTTTGATGAGAAGGAAAATCTTTACTACCGAGACGCACGCTACTTCGACAAGAGGGAGAAAAACGGCGAGAAGGTTTTCTGGTCTCGCGGTAACGGCTGGGTAATGGGCGGCCTTGTGCGCACCATGGAATACCTCGGCAAAGACCACCCTCAGATAGGCTATTTCCAGAAAATATACAAACGTATGGCAGGGAAAATTGCATCAATCCAGCAGCCCGACGGCCTCTGGCACTCAAGCCTTCTAGACCCTGAAACATACAGCAAGCCCGAATCCAGCGGCTCAGGCTTCTATATCTACGCCCTTGCTTGGGGCATTAACCGCGGACTTCTCGAGAGAGAAGAGTACCTCCCGCATGTAATGAAAGGCTGGAATTCTCTCGCCAGCAATGTTCACTCAGACGGTATGCTCGGATACACCCAGCCGATAGGGGCAGACCCGAGAAACATCACCGAAGAGCAGACTGAAGTTTATGGAGTTGGCGCATTCCTGCTTGCCGGCTCTGAGGTTTATAAGCTTGCAATTGAGGATAAGCTTTCTGATGCTAAAGAGCTTCGGGTTTCCAATTATGCCAATGTTGATGTGAGCTATGGAACTGTTTCTATCGATCCGGATAAATTAAGCGGAATAGACCTCAGCGAAGCGGGCGTTATTTCAGCGGAAAACTATAAAATCTCTCAAACTCAGCTCGTGGATAATGACCTCGACGGGGATATGGATGAATTCCTCTTTCAGGCGAGTCTTGAAGCCGGTGAAACCAAAAAATACTTCATCATTGAAGACGCCAAAATCACCCTTCCAAACCGGAGAACCTACTCCAGATACGTCCCTGAGAGGAAAGATGATTATATGTGGGAGAATGATCTGATCGGTTTTCGGGCTTATGGGCTGAAGCTCGCTAAAGAAGGCGCAAACAGCGGCTTCGACTGCTGGCTCAAAGGCGTTGAATATCCAACAACAAACAATCGCTATTTCACCGCCCGGCACGGACGAACATACCACTCATATTTCGGCGAAGGGTACGACCCCTACCACGTGGGCTCATCAGCCGGCTGCGGCGGGCTCTCGCTCTGGGAAAACGATAGCAGGGTTCATTCAAGCGTTTACGACGAATACAAACGAATTGCAAACGGGCCGATACGCACAATTTTCGAGCTTACCTACGATGAATCGTGGAAGAGGAACGGAAAAGAACTGAAGGAAGTTAAAAGGTTTACAATTGATTTGAATTCTTGGTTTACCAAGGTTGAAAGCTCCTTCTCAGGCGAGGATGCAGGCTCTCATCAGTATGCTGTAGGGATTACCACCCACGACGGAAAGGCCTCAGCTGAACTTGGCGATAAAAGCATAATATGCTCGGAAATTATAGACGGCAATTATCTTGGCACCGGAGCTGTGCTTGCAAAACCTGAGCCTGAAAAAGCTATGGAAATCAGGGTTGACCAGCCGGACAAGAGCCATGCATTTATAATCACCGAGCCGACCAGTGAACCGATAGTTTACTACACCGGCTTCGGCTGGCAGAATCAGGGCATTGAAAACCAGAAGCAGTGGGAGGAAGAAATTTCTAACCTCAAACAGAGAGTAAAAACTCCTTTAAAAGTTCATATTCATAGATAAATTAGCTTTCAACGATTGACAGATTCATTCAATAAAAAATTATGATGAAAAATTTGTAAAAATTTCATTGCTGGCGGTATTTACTTGTTAAACAAGAATCTGTCAAAACTGAAAGGAATATAGATGAATAAGATATCGAGGAGAAAATTTCTTCAGCGAACCTCTGCGACTGTTGCAGCAGCAGCTGCTGCTAACTTCGGATATGCAATGCCGGAGAACAGGCCGAATATTGTTTTTCTTTTCGCAGACCAGCTGCGATACGCTTCCTGCGGATATGCCGGCGATGATAAAGCGCATACCCCAAATATAGATAAAATTGCAAGAGAAGGAGCTAATTACCGTCAGGCTGTCTCAAGTATGCCGGTTTGCTCGGCTTACAGGGCTTCCCTTTTCACAGGCAAATACACCTCCTCAACCGGTATGGTGATAAATGAGCTCCGGATGAACCCAAACCACAGATGTATTGGCCACGCAGCCACAGACGCCGGCTACAACACAGGATATATCGGCAAATGGCACTTGTATGCCAACGAGCTTGGAGACCATTACAATCCTGACAATTCATTTGTCCCCCGCGGCAAACACAGGCTCGGCTTCGACGGCTATTGGGCTGCCTACAACTTCCACCACGACTACTACGGCGGCGCCGCATATTACCATACTGAATCCAAGGAAAAGATTCATTACGAGAATAATAAATTCGAGCCGGACGCTCAAACGGATATGGCTATCGACTACATCAAAAAGCAGTCCGGCAGCAGAAAGCCATTCTACCTCACCGTATCCTACGGAACTCCTCACGACCCATGGCGGCCAAACAACGTTCCGGATGAATATATGGATATGTATAAGGATGTCGAGTTTGACCCGCCAAAGAACTATTCTCAGAAGAAAGACCCATACGGAGACGGCTGGTCTAATGTTGACCAAAACCCCGAAAAGCTGCAGAACTGGATGCGCTGCTATTATGCTATGACAGCCAACCTCGACTGGAACATCGGCAGGATTATGAGCTCTCTGAAAGATCAGGGGCTGCTTGAAAATACCATTGTTGTATTCACAAGCGACCACGGCGAGATGTTCGGCGGACACGGACGTATGAAGAAGAATATATTCTACGAAGAGGCTGCACGCGTTCCGTTCCTGGTTTACTGGAAATGCCAAACAAAGCCTGTTGATACTGATGTTTGTATGAATACAGTTGACATTATGCCTACCGTTCTCGACCTTGCCGGGCTCAAAACCGAGATCCCCGACGAGGTGGAGGGTGTGAGCCTTGCCAATGCCGCACTCGGGAAAAAATGCCCCGAAGAACCGGAAGCTGCATTCCTTATGAACACTGGTGCCTGCGCAGTATGGGAAAACGGGCACGAATGGCGTGCAATGAGAAGCCCTAAATACACTTACGGTGTATTCAGGGGCGGAGGAAGAGACAATCTTCCGAGAAAGGAAGTGTTCTACGACAATAAGAAAGACCCTTATCAACAGAACAATCTTGTAAACGACCCTGCTCATAAGAATGAAGTTCAGAGATTCAGGGAAATGATGAGAGCTAAAATGATTGAGCTCAACGACGACTTCCCGGCATCATCGTGGTATAGGGAACACTGGACTCAAAACAGGATCATCAAGGCCTCTGCGAGGGGCAAATTCAAGAGTATATAATTTTCACAAAACTAACATATAAAGCCCCGCCATTTGAACAGACGGGGCTTTTTAATGTACTAATAAAAACAATAAACCAGCAAGTATTTAGGACTTTTATGAAACACAATTTCTTACACAAGTTTGCAGTTTTCGCATTTACTTTATTCATATCATTTAATATCTTCGCAGATGACTTCCGCAAAACCTTTGTGAATCCGATTTATGAAGGGGCAGACCCTTTTGTTTATAAGCATACCGATGGGTTTTATTATTTCTGTCAGTCTGAGGGAGATAAGGGAATCGCAATTTGGAAATCCCGCAAGCTTACAGACAAAGGGGTTAAAAGGGTAGTCTGGAAGGCACCGGACACCGGCTGGAACACAAGCGAAGTATGGGCGCCGGAGCTGCATTACCTGCAGGGTAAATGGTATATCTATTATGCCGCGGACAGCGGGAAAAACATCGACCATCGAACCGGAGTTCTCAGAAGCAAAACTCAAGACCCGCAGGGCGAATATGAGGATATGGGAGTTGTTTACACCGGCGATGAGATAGAAACAAAGAAAAACAACCGCTGGGCTATAGATGCCACTCCGCTTGAAATGAACGGAAAGCTGTATTTGATATGGTCAGGCTGGAAAGGATATGATGATGATATCCAGTCTCTTTATATTGCGGAGATGAAAAACCCGTGGACAGCAGCGACAAATCGCGTGAAGATGGCCGAAAACGACACTTATGTTTGGGAGAGGGTGTCGAATGACCCGCAGAAAAAAGGCCTGAACGAGGGCGCACAAATCCTGAAAAATAAGGATAAGATTTACGTTATATATTCCTGCAGCGGTTCTTGGGAGCCAACATACAAACTCGCTCAGCTATCTATCAAAAAAGGGCAGGATCCGATGAATCCGGACAACTGGAAGAAGAAAGATAAGCCTGTCTTTCAGGGTACTGATGAAGTGTACGGAACAGGACACTGCTGCTTTACAAAATCCCCCGACGACACCGAGGACTGGATGATGTATCATTCAAAGATTTCCAAGAGGCATGGCTGGCAGCGAAATGTGCGGATTGAAAAATTCGGCTGGAATCCAGACGGCTCTCCAGACTTCGGCAAACCCACTCCCCCAGGCACAGTGCTCCGAAAGCCTTCAGGCGAGATAATGCCCGAATTGGCAAGCCATTTTACAGATTCATTCAGCTCAGGCCGCTGGGACAACTGGGTTTACTACGGCTACAATCGGTTTATCGCAGTGCGAAGCGAAAAATTAGTTCTCGGGATCAATCCGGGCTGGGGCATAGCCAACAACTACCGAAGCGGAGAGAAGGCTGTAATGCGGGATATGCTCTGGGATGATTTTGTATATTACGCAAAAGTGAAGGTGGTGAAAGGCGGAAGAGATGCCGGCCTGATTTTCAGGGTTAATCATCCCGCTGTGGGTTACGATGCTATGAAAGGTTATTTTGCCGGCATAATCCCCCAGAATAATATGGCAATTCTCGGCAGGATGGACGGAAAAAACTGGCAAGAGCTCGCTCGAAAAAAGATCAGCCTGAAGCAGGGTGAAAACTATCACCTGAAAGTTATGGCGAAGGGTGAAGATATCAAGTTTTTCGTTAATAATGAAAAGCAGATTGAGGTTAAAGACAGCGACTATTCAAGCGGCTTTGCAGGCGTCCGTGTTATAGACAGTGAAGCTGAATTCGACAATATAAAAATCAGAAAGAGATAGGATAATCGCAAGCTTTCTATTTTACTGAACAGTTTCTTTTATACCAGTATGCATTTTGTGCTGCTGTTCTATTCAACCTTTTTTTGCTTCGCCAAGTAAGTGGAATTTGCTTGAAGATGGGCAATAGCTGAGTCAAAAGCTTATATTGCTATTCCACCTTTTTGGAGGAAGGCCTAGCCCCTATTTCAAGGATTAGCTAAGCGTATCCCTCCGCCTTTTACATTATTGACACAGTTCTGAGCTGTTTTCCCGCAGCCTCCAAGTTATATTTTTCGATATCTTTTGCTGGAGAAAATATATAGTTTGACAACCTCTTTCGGTTTCTTACAATCTTTGAACGGTTGAATCCGATGCGGTATCGGTGTGTCTTGAAAAACACTTTAGCAATTTCTTTACAGAAGGATTTCTATTTATGGGAAATGACCTGGAATATCTTAAGGGTTGTATGAGGCCGGAGCAGTATGAGAAGCTGGCGGCTTTGAACAACTCAAAATTAAACGAGTTCATCGCAGATTCCGTACAGCTTTGTACACCTGATGATGTATATCTCTGCGACGGCTCAAAAAACGAATACGATACAATTATGGCAGGAATGGTTAACGAAGGTCTTGCCACAGACCTCAAAGCACGTGAAAACTGCTTCCATTTCCGTTCAGACCCGTCAGATGTTGCGCGCGTTGAAGGACGTACCTACATCGCTTGCGAAAATGAATCTGATGCCGGCCCAACTAACAACTGGATCTACCCGGACAAGCTCAAAGGTACAATGAGAGATCTCTACAGCGGCTGCATGAAAGGCCGTACTCTCTACGTTATTCCTTTCTCTATGGGCCCGATTGGCTCTCCGATATCTAAGATTGGTTTCGAAATCACAGACAGCGGCTACGTTGTTTGCAATATGCACATTATGACAAGAGTTGGCGATAAAGTTCTCGAGGCCCTCGGACAGGGCGACTTCGTTCCCTGCCTGCACTCTGTCGGCAAGCCGCTTGCTGAAGGCGAAAGCGATAACGGCATGTGGCCTTGCGCTCCTGTTGAGAAGAAATACATTTCACACTTTACAGAAGAACAGAAGATCTGGTCGTTCGGCTCAGGCTATGGCGGAAACGCACTTCTCGGAAAGAAATGCCTTGCCCTGAGGATTGCCTCAGTTATGGCTAAGAAAGAAGGCTGGATGGCTGAGCATATGCTTATCCTCCGCCTAACAAATCCGGAAGGAAAGAAATTCCACATCGCTGCTGCATTCCCGAGTGCTTGCGGAAAAACAAACCTCGCAATGCTTCAGTCAACAGTAGAAGGCTGGAAGGTTGAATGCGTGGGCGATGATATTGCTTGGATGAAGATGGACGATAACGGCCAGCTTCGCGCAATCAATCCTGAGTCCGGCTTCTTCGGCGTAGCACCAGGAACAAACAGCAAAACCAACCCGATGGCTGTTAAGTCCTGCGAAAAGAATTCAATCTTCACCAACTGCGTTGTTACAGACGACAGCGATGTATGGTGGGAAGACGGCGACGGCGAATGCAAGCACGGCATCGACTGGAAAGGCAGAGAATGGACTCCTGAATCAGGCGAGAAGGGTGCACACCCGAACGCTCGTTTCACAGCTCCAGCGGCTCAGTGCCCAAATGTCTGTCCAGACTGGGAAGACCCTGCTGGCGTTCCTATCGATATCTTTATCTTCGGCGGTCGCAGAAGCGAGCTTGTTCCGCTGGTTACAGAAGCTATGGACTGGGATCACGGTGTTTACATGGGTGCTACAGCAGCATCTGAGAAAACTGCCGCTGCTCTCGATTCTGGCGTGGCTATACGCCGCGACCCATTCGCTATGCTTCCGTTCTGTGCATACCACATGGCAGACTACTGGCAGCACTGGTTCGATATGGGCGATAAGCTCGGCGAAAATGCTCCGAAGATCTTCTATGTGAACTGGTTCCAGAAGAACGAAAAGGGCAAATTCATCTGGCCTGGATTCGGCGAAAACAGCCGCGTTCTCAAGTGGATGTGTGAGCGTGTTGACGGCAAGGCCGGCGCTTATGACACTGCTATCGGCAAGATGCCTAAGAAGGAAGACCTCGATCTCAACGGCATCGATCTTACCGATGAAGAGATGGACAAGATCCTCAGTGTAGATACTGAAGGCTGGAAGAAAGAACTGCCTATCGTGAGAGAGTTCTTCGAAACTATGGGCGATAAACTTCCTGACCGTATGGTCGCTCAGGTTGACCGCCTCGAACAGCGTCTCAAGAGCTAAGCTATAAAACTGCTTACAAATAATAAGGCCGGTTCTTAATTGACCCGGCCTTTTTTATTGCGCTGCTGAAGATGGATAATATAATTGACCTGAAAGAATAAGATTATAAAATGGCTGCAAATTCGTAAAATTGTTAAAGTTTTGAGGTTGATTTATGCTGTGTACAGGGAAGTTCAGATTATCTCCAATTGCTTTTTTGCTTATTTGCGGTTTCGTTTCAGCAAGCCCTGAATTAGCTGGCCCGTTCGACAGCCCCGAAAGGCTTATCCAGTGGCACAAAATCACACTCACGCTTGAAGGACCACAGGCAAGCGAAAACGGAACGCCCAATCCTTTCACCGATTACAGAATGTACGTTGTTTTCAAGCACGAAAAAAGCGGGCTGAAATACAGGGTGCCCGGGTATTTTGCTGCAGACGGAGACTCCGCAAACTCCTCAGCACAGAACGGTAATAAATGGTGTGCGCACCTGTGTCCGGATAAGCACGGTAAATGGACATACGAGATTTCATTCCGCAAGGGGAAAAATGCAGCGGTTTCGGAAAAACTGGAAGCTGGCAAACCTCTTGCCCCTTATCACGGAATTTCGGGAAGATTCAAAGTAGTTCCGTCGGATAAATCTGGCAGAGATTTCCGCGGTAAAGGCCGGCTTGAGTATGTGGGCAAAACATTTCTCAAGTTTGCAGGCTCAGGAGAATACTTCATCAAACAGGGCACAGACGCTCCCGAAAACTTTCTTGCATACGAAGATTTCGATGGCAATTTCAAAACAGACGGCCGGAAGGATCATTTGGTAAAAAGCTGGTCTGCCCATGCAAAAGATTGGGACTCGGGCGATCCGTACTGGCAGGACAAAAAGGGAACTGAAATAATCGGAGCGATAAACTATCTGGCAGGCGAAGGGCTAAACGCATTTTCATTTATTCCGATGAATATCAAAGGCGACGACAGAAACGTTTTTCCATACACCGATTACAACGAACGGTTCAGAATGGACTGCTCAAAGCTTGCACAATGGGAGATAGTATTCGAATATGCCGATAAAAAGGGGATGTTCCTGCACTTTAAAACGCAGGAAACAGAGAATGAGCTGCTCCTTGACGGCGGCGATTTAGGCAAGCAGCGAAAGCTCTACTACCGCGAGCTTATAGCCAGATTCAGCCACCATCTGGCCATCAACTGGAATCTCGGCGAAGAGGTAAACAATGCTTCCACAAGCCAGAAAAAGAGCTGGGCAGAATACTTCTTCCAGAACGACCCGTACCATCATCACATCGTAATTCATAATATGGGAAATCCGCACCACGACCTTATGGGAGAAGGTTCGAGGCTTACGGGGATGTCCGTACAAACTAACAAGCCAGATTTCAGAAATGTTTACCCTCGAGTGAAGAGCTATATACAGAAGGCAAAGAAGGCAGGGAAGGTTTGGGCTGTTGCCTGCGATGAGCCTGGAGATGCCCAGCATGCCTTAAGGCCGGATAATGACGCGGGCAATTCGCACGATGATGCAAGGCGGAATGCGATTTGGGGCACGTTTATGGCCGGCGGCTGGGGCAATGAATGGTACTTCGGCTACAAACACGCACATTCAGACCTCACCTGCGAGGATTTTCGCAGCAGAGACGCCTTTTGGAACTGCTGCCGGATTGCACTCGATTTTTTCAAAGGCGAAAACCGCTCAGGCCGAATGGCTCTGCCGGTTGAGAATATGCAGTGCAGGGAGGATTTAGTTTCAAAGCCAAACAGATGCCTTTACGGTAAAGATAATGAAGGGAGAAACTGTCTTGTCGTGCAGGCATTAACTGAAAAAGAATTTGCAGTAAAAGCGCCGAGTGAAAAACTCTATAAAGCAGGCTGGTTGAACTCTAAAACCGGTGAATGGAAAATACTCAGCGATATTGAGAAACATAAAGGCGGGATGCTCAAATTCAAATCTCCTTGGGGCATAGACGGGATCCTGCTTCTTTACGATTGGAGCCGCCGATTCCCTCAGAAGGAATGATCTTAATATGCCCATTAAGCGGACGCGGAAATAATCCGTAAATTTGCCGATTCATTTTTTCAAACGGCGAGGTCTGCGAAAGGAACGAATTTTTTCACAGGATTCACAGGATTTTGACGGGTTTTTTGGGCGGGTAATTTGTTTGAACCTCATGGGATTGGTTTAAACCACGAGGACACCAAGGGCACGAAGGTTTGTTATAAATTGTTTTATATAAAGGCTTTACATCATAAAACATCTGTGCCCCTCCGTGTGCCTCCGTGGTTAATATATTTTTTTACCACAAGAAATAGCGAGCTGCCCCGGCGATGCAAAGAGGACTCCGCTTTGCTGTAATATGAAGAATCTTTTCGCTGTGGAGAGATGATCGCTCGCGCAGGTTCGCCGCCCCTAGTCGCCAGCAAAACCCGCAGACAAATAATCCTTAGCGAGTTTCAGGGCAATATAGACAGCAATAAATTCTGCAAAGCATTTCAGCGTGATGATTTGAATTCTGCCAAAAAATATTGTCGCACACCTTTATGTTTATCTGTTAAATAATAGCTTGATAAATATTTTTCATAGCTTATTATGGTTTTTGAAAAAACGCAAAAATTAAATTTTCGAAATTCATTAATACGCTTTCAAACAATTGGCAAAAACGGAGTTTGTAATGACAAATTTTGAAAGCTATGCAGAAGCACAGCAATCCTCACAAAAGTCAACCCTAAACGTTACCGAAAGGGTAACGGAAGCAGCAGGGCTGTTCCCTGATAAAACAGCAGTGAGCGACGAGAATCATTCGATTATATTTTCAGAGCTGATATTGATTTCAGATGTCCTTGCTGAAAAGCTCCTTGCAAAAAACATCCAGCTTGAGCAGAAAGTTGGGATAAGCTGCGGAAAAAGCGTTGAGGCTGTCGTCTCTGCGTTTGCTGTGATGAAGGTTGGTGCGGCTTATGTGCCCCTTGATGCAGATTATCCGGACGAAAGGCTTATATACATAGCAGAAAATTCCTGTATGAATATTATATTCTGCGTTAAAGGCAATGCGCCAATGTGGGCTGAGGGGTTTGAAGTTATAGAGATAGATATTGAACAAATCCTCAAATCCGAACCTCCTGAAGAGCATATATCATTTAACTGTTCCCCAACAAGCCTTGCCTATTCAATGTACACCTCCGGCTCGACAGGCACACCCAAAGGTGTGGAAATAGAGCACAGAAATCTTAATCAGGAGATAGACTGGAATATAGAATTCCACAAACTTACCAGCAAAGACGTGGCAAGTCTTGTTTCGAGCTTCAGCTTTGATGTTTCAGTGTCTGAGATATGGAGCACTTTATCAGTTGGGGCGAGGCTTTGCATTGCTCCGCCTTCAGCAGTTTACGTGCCTCAAAATATGATCGACTGGATGTGCCGAAAAGGTATAACCGTTGGCCTCGTTGGAACTCCCGTAGCAGAAAAGATTATTCGTATGCAGTGGCCTGATGAGTGTTCGCTTCGTACTATGCGAACCATGGGCGACAGGCTCAGAGTAAGGCCTCTGCCGAATCTGCCGTTCAATCTGTACAATGAGTACGGCCCTACAGAATGCACAGTTACTGTTACAGCAGGGCTGGTCAGTTCGGAGGACGACGGCAAATACCCTCACATCGGAAGCGAAGTGGGCGACTGCGTGATACATATACTTGATGATGAGTTAAACCCCGTAAAAGAAGGCGAAGAAGGCGAGCTCTGCATCAGCGGGGACTGCGTTGCAAGAGGGTATGCAGGTATGCCGGAGAAAACGGCCGAGGTATTCGTTCCCGACCCAATCATAAAGGGCAATCGGATGTACCGAACCGGCGATGTTGCAAAAAGACGGCCGGACGGGAATATCGATTATGTGGGAAGGCGGGATTTGCAGGTTCAGATCCGTGGGTTCAGGGTGGAGCTCAGCGAGATTGAAAAATTTGTGCTCGACAGCGAAAATGTAAACTCTGCTGCTGTGGTTGCTTCCGAAGAAGAGGATGGGATCAGGCTTTACTGCTTTGCTGAGCCGAAGGCAAAGCCGTTCAGCGTTGAATCACTTACTGATTTTCTCGCCTCAAAACTGCCCACCTACATGAGACCGAGCGGGTATTACGTTTTGGAGGAGATGCCGCTGAATGTAAACGGAAAAATTGACAGAAAGAAACTCTTCGCAGATGTTGTAGAAAACCGAATTGAGGCGCATTCCAGAACAGATCAGATTGTAATGCCGCGAAACCCAATGGAAGAAGTGCTTTGGGAAACGTGGAAAAAAATCCTCCGAAGAGAAGACTTCGGAATATATGAAAACTTCTTCGACCTCGGCGGACATTCATTGATGGCTATTAAGATGGAAACGCTCCTAAGCAAACGCGGGCTTGCGCTCGACTTTGAAAAGGTGATTAAATATCCGGTGATCGCACAGCTGGCCGCCTTTCTGGAATTCAAGGTTGACGGGGCAGAAAATTCCGACGAAAAGTGCATTGTGTCGCTCAACAAAGGCGAGAAAGGCAGGCCGCCGATTTATTTCCTGCATTCCACCAGCGGCGACATTCTGGCGTATGCAAATATAGTGCACGAACTCGGAGAAGACCAGCCCTGCTTCGGTTTTCAGTCTATTGGGCTTTGGCATATTGATCAGGCAGACAAAACAATCGAGCAGATGGCTGCCAGATATGTTAAGCTGCTCAATGATATCCAGCCGGAAGGAAAGTTTGCGCTTGTGGGGTGGTGCTTCGGCGGCTGGATCGCCTACGAGATGGCAAGAATATTCAAGAAGCAAGGCAGAAACGTGAGCATTTTAGCCCTCATAGACGCTCCCGCAAAACTTGCCGGCGGGAAAAAATGAGGCAGCATCTTACGGTTATAAAAAATCTTATCGCCCTCGGGCCAGCCGAGATGAGCAAAGAAATCATAGAGAGACTGAAAACTAAGGAATCAGACCTTGCAGATGATGTGATTGGCGCCCATTTCAACGAGCAGGACGAAGAATTCAAAAACAGATATGTTTCAAATCGAGCGGAAGTGTACGACTGTAATCTATCCGCCGCTTATGAGTATAAATCTGGAACTTATAAAGGCCAAGCCGTGCTGTTTAAGGCTATGGGCAGCGAACTTTGGAAACTCAGAGGCCCGAAACTCGGCTGGGAATTTGTGGTTGATGATTTGAAGCTCGAAGCTATACCGGGCGAACATAAAGACCTGATGAAGGAAAATACGGAAATCGCTGTAAGACTCAGGAAAATGGTTGATCAGATTAAGGGCTGAGAGCTCCTTCACGCAGCGTCCGAGGCCGGGTGAGTATGCACGGTTTGGCTCCTTATGCGAAAAAAGCCATCGCCACACAGCGGAGCAGCTCTTAGCTGCCCGCCAAAATCCTAATGGAAAAAGCAGCGTGGGTGAGAAGCGTACGCCTTGCGGCGTTACGCTTTGCGTCCCAGCATCTTCGCAAATCCAGTACTTCTGATTTCGAATAAACTGCTATGGCTTAAAACCACTAACAGTGTTTATTTTGATTCTCATTTGGTTTTATCTCAGCAATTTGCGGTTCGCTTCTTCTACCAGCAGTTTCATTTGCTTTATTGCAATCTCGTTTAGTCTTTCAAGTCTTTCATTTTGCGGCAGGCGTTCAGATATAAACAGAGCATTAAGATTTTCTAAATTTGCCAAACATACCAGCTGAATCACATTAGCATTATCACGGATATCTCCCTTCTCATCCGGGTTGGCTTTCTGCCATTGTGCGGAGGTCATTCCGAAAAGGGCAACATTTAAAACATCTGCTTCGCTTGCATATAGAAAAGAGGCCTGTTTCTTATCAATCTGCTGCGGTATCAGGTGCTCCTTAATCGCATCAGTATGTATGCGGTAGTTGATTTTAGTTAGGCTTCGTTTAACCGACCAATCCAGCTCTTGCGTCTGGTTTTCTTTGAGCCGCTGAAATTCCTTCAGCAGATAAAATTTGAATTCTACCGACACCCAGGACGCAAATTCTAACGCTATATCTGCGTGTGCAAATGTGCCGCCATATCTGCCCGGTTTGGACTGAAGGCCTATCGCATTTGTTGAATCTATCCATTTCTTGGGCGAAAGCACGAAATGATTATAGCCGGCCTGATTCCTAAACTGGTCGAATTCGACCAGTTTGAAGTTTTGATTGTGGATTCGCTCCCACAGCCCAAGAAGCTCAATCGTATTTTTGCTCCTCATCCAGTTTTTAATGATATCGGCTGGCGAGTCGGGGTTTTTGTATTTTGCAATATCTGTTATCGAGATGTAGTTCTCACGGTCAACATTGTAAAGCATTATTTCACTGCCGGATACATTGATTTTCTTCATAAATCATTCTCCATGCTTTTATTTTAAGCACGCTGAAACCTGCTATGAACCTCGTTCAAAAACCCGCTCAATATATAATATCGAAAAACAAAACGCAATGCAAAAACACCGCAATCAGCTCGCAAAACCCATTGCCGTAAACGTATTCATCCCCGCCGGCGAGCGTTTCGCCCGAATCGGTCGTGGTGAGCTACTTCACGCATCGTCCGAGGCCGGGTGAGTATGCACGGTTTGGCTCCTTATGCGAAAAAAGCCATCGCCACACAGCGGAGCAGCTCTTAGCTGCCCGCCATAATCCTAATGGAAAAAGCAGCGTGGGTGAGAAGCGTACGCCTTGCGGCGTTACGCTGTGCGTCCCAGCATCTTCGCAAATCCGACTGATGTATGCCGGCGAGCCGGCCAAGCTTCCCACAATCCTGCGCCCCAACGCATCATATTTGTACTGAATCACTCATCCTCCAGAAGATGCATTTTACTCTCTTTTATACATATCTCAACAGCTGCAATTTCATAATGAATATTAACAGCTGCTCCAATTTTTTCTTTCTTTACTCCATTGCCTGCCGGGTTTCCAAATAAGTTCAAAACTTTCATTTTCTGACAAAGCTCTGAGCACCGGAAGAATAAAATCTTTTATTTTGTCTGCTGCTGATGGAAAAGATATCTCTTTTAGGCTATTTTTTGAGATAAAGCATCCCACTGGCTCTGTTTCAATTTGTCTTCATAGAATTCTCTGGTAAAAGATGTAGGCAGTTCTTCGGGGATTGCTGTACCTCTTCGCCTAAATGTGTTTTGAATCGCCTGAGCTAACAGTTTGCCGTCGAATTCAAATTTTCCGGCAAGCTGATACACATCGTAAAAATCTTTCATACGGCTGTTCGCAAACCCCAGAGTTACCATTGCTTCAATCTTTTCAGCTACTGCCAGCTCATACGAGTATGTCCTTAGCTTTGGTGCCGGCATATTAAGTATTGCAGGGAAAGCGGCCTGCTTTTCAGGCGGATAAACCTCATCACCAAACCCAATGTCTATCTGCATAAATTCTCCCGTACGCCCTATTCTGTATTCAAGCTTAATCCTTACGCCGTCATACATATTATCTTCCCGAATTGCCTGCCCTCTCACAGATTCCGCTTTATATGTGATTCCGTCCTGCACATCAGTTTCGATCCGGCAAATATTTCTGAAAACCTCCTCCAGCCGGGAAACATCAGGATTGCCAAACCCAAGCAAATCAAGATCTCTCGTTGGCCGGTAAGGATTATTCCCCCATACCCGAAAAAGCTGCGCTCCCTTGAGAACAAAATCGTTGGCATATTGAGAATTGCTCAATCGATAAAGAAAACGCTCTATTGCATAATTTGTCAGCGTAAGGCCGCGATCTTCCCTTTGCATTTGCGAATAATTTTTTAGACGCTGTAAAATGGAATCAGCTATGTTTTTCTTTTCCCGATTGCTCATAATGCAGTAATGCTTTCAAGATATGGCTGAATCACATTGCTCACCCTGCACACTTTGGCGTATTTCCAAAGCTCATCCATTGTAAAATGCTTTTCCCGCCAGCCTTCTCTAAGGGCTTCCAGAGCTGTATCCAGCCCAATCTTGTTGCGATATTTAAAACAATCCGCCACCGTCTTTGCCGGCGAATAAACTCGCACCTTAAGCTGATCTATCCGTTTCTCCTGTATTCCTTCGGTAAATGCCCTTTTCGAAAACCGCACATATCTCACCTTTGCAGAAGCTTTAATTTCGGGTTTGCGGGAACGATTTTCTATCGCAATCCAGACCTCAAATGGATTCTGTGTTGTAAATCCGTGAAGACGCAGGGCAGAAAGAAGGCAAATTACCCCTTTAGGCACCTGTTTCGAAGCCTCAGCAATGCTCTGCATCGGCGAGTAATCATTGTTGGGCAGACTGTAGAGGCCGCGGGAAACCCTCTCCACAGTTCCTTGTACCGTAAGCTTTCGAAGATACTCCTTCGAGATGCCAAGCTCAACGATTTCTCCTGTTTTGAGCATTCCATACTGTCTGAGATGTTCAATTAGTTTTTGAGCCTTTATTCCCATTTGCAATACCTTGTTGACTAAATGTCCATATATATTAACATATATCAACACTTAGTCAACTTGATTTTGACATCCCCGCCGCGAGCGTTTCGCCCGAATCGGTCGTGGTGAGCTCCTTCACGCAGCGGCCGAGGCCGGGCGAGTATGCGCGATTTGGCTCCTTTTGCGAAAAAAGCCATCGCCACACAGCGGAGCAGCTCTTAGCTGCCCGCCAAAATCCTAATGGAAAAAGCAGCGTGGGTGAGAAGCGTACGCCTTGCGGCGTTACGCTGTGCGTCCCAGCATCTTCGCAAATCCGGCTTATGTATGCTGGCGAGCCGGCCAAGCATACCACACTGCCCAGCGCGTCGGTGAGGGCGTATTCCACGCCGCCAGAAGCATCGCAAACCGAAATCAGCTCAGCGAAACCATTGCCGTAAACGTATTCATCCCCGGCGGCGAGCGTTTCGCCCGAATCGGTGGTGGTTAGCTCCTTCACGCAGCGGCCGAGCGGGTCGTACAGGCAGAACGTTTCCTCGCCGCCCGAGCTTCTCACAACCCTGCGCCCCAACGCATGGTATTTGTATTCGATCACTTGTCCTCCCGATTCAACTGAGACCAACGCACCTCCGGCAGAATATTCATACTTATTCCCGCCGTCATAAATCATATTGCCTGCATTATCATACTGGATTTCGGAATCGCTTTCAAGAGAATTCAACTCGGCGATTTCTGAAACGAGAGGGTTTTTAGCTGATTAGATTTTCAGCCACTGAGAAACGCTAAGAAGCACTAAGGGGATAATTTTAGACAGAATCTTTTTAGTTCCAGGCAATGATAAGGGGAAAGTTTTTCTCCTGCAGCTGCCGCTGCCTCTCCGCCTGCGGCGGACAGGCTCAATGTTAAACATCCCCCGTACTACAGCGGAGTCCGCCTGCGGCGGACCCGCTAGGCATTCTTTTAGAATAGATTTTTCGCTTAACGCCGGCTCTTCACGTTTCGCTATCCTAGCGGGTCCGCCACGGCGAACACCGCTGTACGACGCTGCTTTATTAAGCAGCGAACCGCTGGCTCAGTCCGTAAATGCTGCGGCCAGCCTATAGTAGATACTGGCTGTCCGCTTATTTCACTGCCTGCGGCGGGACGGAATAAGTGGGCAGCAAACAGAGCGGAAACGGAGGCGAGATTTTTTAGACGGGATTTATAGGAGTAACATGAAAAATATTTGGTACTGAAAAGTTGGATAGAAGTTTTTTCAGCCGCTGATCTGCTCTGATTTTTCACTAATATATTATATCTTCTCCGATAACTCCGCTAACTCTCCGCCTGCGGCGGACAGGCTCAATGTTTAACATTCCTTTTAAATCGGTGGTTAAATTATTCTTAATTGAGGCGGTCTTGCTCATCACCCGCCGGAGAGCTGCCCCGCAATTTGATATTCTCCGCCAATGCGGGGGCTGAAGTTTTTACACAGAGATATCGGAGGAAGCGGAGGGGAGTTTTTTTTAACAGGATTAACAGGATTGACAGGATAAATATTAAATAAGGAAAAGGCGGAGAGAAATCTTTTGGCGGGTAATTTGCTTGAACCGCGAAAGACGCGAAGGGCGCGAAGATTTTGTTATAAATTGTTTTATTGCAATCGCTTACATTCATAAAAACATCTGTGCCATCCGTGCCATCTGTGGATAAAAATTTTACTAAAAAAATATCCCCTTCGTGTGTTTCGCGGGCTTCGCGGTAAAAAAACATAAAATCTGTGGATAATAAACTTCGATTCGGAATAAACACGAGTCATCGTTTATGCGCTAAGGCCATCAATTAAAAACAAATTCTTATAGGGTGCTTCGCTATGATGTGAATTATATGATTCGGCTAAAACTGCGAAGTCAGCAGCATATAACTCAAGCAGATTATCTAAGCCCTCCGGCTCTCAAGGAAGGCCTGCATATCTCGAGGGATTTTTGCAGAGATCGCCCGTTTCTTCCCGCACGGAAGGATTAGCTCAAGTTTTTTGCTGTGCAGGGCGGTTCTTTTGAGTTCGGGGGACTCAAGAAGCCGGCCGCCGTAGAGCGGATCGTTTGCAAGCGGGCAGCCTATATGTTCAAGGTGAACGCGAATCTGATGCGTTCGGCCAGTGAATATCTCGATTTCGACAAGAGCAAAATCGCCCATCTGTTCAACAACTCTGTAAGCTGTTTTTGCGTCCCTTCCGTCCGGACGCACCGCCTGCTTGTGGATATTCTCATTTGGGTGGTCTCCGAGCGGGACGTCTATAATGCCCTCATCCTCAGCGAAATTCGAGCTTACAATCGCATTGTAAATCTTGTGCGTTGTTCGCTTTTGGAACTGCTCGCAAAGGAAGGCGTTTGCTCGGGCGTGCTTGCTGAAGACAACAGCTCCTGAGGTGTCCTTGTCGAGCCTGTGCACAACATCAGGCGAGAATCTCCCTGCGGCATAATGATAAAGCCCGTTGAGAAGCGTGCCGTTCGGGTTGCCCCTGCCCGGATGAACGATAGCGCCCGGGGCCTTGTTCACCGCTACCACATCCTCATCCTCATAAATGACCTCAAGCTCCATCGCCTCAGGTTCGATCTCTCGGGAGGGGAGGGTGAGCTTTATTAAATCGCCCGAACAGAGCTTGCGGGAGGGCTTGGCCTTTACGCCGTTCACGAGAATCTCCTGCTGACGGATTACCCGCTGCATCTTCTGCCGGCTGAGCTGCCCGAACCTGCTGCACAGGTAGCTGTCGAGACGCACGTCCTGCTTGCCTCCGCCGACTCTCATCTCAAGCTCTTCGCCGGGGATAAACGGGATCTGTCTTTCTGATTCTGCCTGTGCCAAAGTTAATAGTCTCTTCCGGGAATTATATAAAAGCCTTGCGGCGTGTGATAATCTAACCTATATACAGCTCCACAGCCTCATGCTTGCTTCCCCAATCACTCGGCAGATTTAAGTTGTTAAAATTTTCTGAATTAACCAAAACAATTGAGGAAGGATAATAATGCCCGTCTTTAGGCGATTCTTTGAAGTAAACAGCTCTCATTTGATTGTCGCTGAAAGAAGGCGCGTCATCCAGAATTTCTGCCAGCTGTTTTATTTTGTTTTCCATAATCAACCTCAATTAGAAAATGAATATTTGCCTGCAAAATATTAAACCATAACAATTTATGCTGTCAATGGATTTACTGCACTTGTATTCGCCCCCAGTTAACGCCCGCAATTTGACAAATCAATCAGCTCGGCAAGCCGAACAGCTCGGCGTTTTTGCTGCTTTGCCGATGGTTTTGAAAAAACAATTCACAGAAAAGCGATGCCTGCCAAGGCTCCGAGGAGAATGAAAATCGCAGGGTGGAGCTTTCGGAAGAATCTCAGCAGTGCAAACAGGGCGAAGAGGATTATGCAGCGGAAGTTTAGGATATCCCCGGATTGTGCTATTGGTCCGGCCAGCGCATTTGAAGCGATAAAGAAAACCGCTGCACCGATAAGCCCTATCACTGCCGGCCTTATTCGCTTCATTACTGCATTTACATATCTGTTGTCAGAATAGCTTGAGATTGAGCGTATAATTAGGATACTGATTATGTATGCAGGGGTTAAAAGTCCTGTCGATGCTATAACCGCTCCCGGGAACGAGCCCACGGTATAGCCGATGTATGAGGCTAAATTTATTCCTATAGGGCCGGGAGTGGATTGGGAAACAGCTATCATATCAACGAATTCGTGCTGGCTTATCCAGCCGCCTTCCACGAGAAAATCCTGAAGAATCGGCAGAGATGCAAGCCCGCCCCCGAAGGTGAAAAGCCCTGTTATGAAAAATATAGTATAAAGGTTCAGATAAATCATTCTCCGCCTTTCTGCCTTTCCCGCACTAACGCATAAAAGATAACCGCCGCCACAAACAGCACCGGCGAGATGATCTGCAGTGTTACAGCAGTAAAACCTATCGCGGCCAGCAGGCCGCCGGTATAATCCTTTATTGCTCTTCTGCCCATATTAACGAGCGTGTATATTATCATTACAGCAACAGCAATACGCACTCCTGCAAACGCCTTCTGCACGTATATATAGTCTTGAAAGCCCGATAGAAACGCAGCTATCAGCGAGATGATTATCACAGAAGGCCCAACTACGCCTATGCCTGCGAAGATTGTGCCGAGAACGCCTGCCTGACGGTATCCCACAAACGCCGCCACATTTATTGCGATAACGCCCGGGGTTGCCTGCCCGATTGCGTAGTAGTCGAGCATTTCCTCCTCGCTTACCCAGCCCCGCTTTCCAACTACCTCACGGCTGAGCATCGGCAGCATTGCATATCCCCCGCCCACAGTAAAGAGTCCCACACGGGCGAAAGAGATTAGAAGTTTGCCGAGTATATTCTTTTCCAAGGCATTCACCTTACCCTAATTTCCATTCATACGCCTTGTAAAGCAGTTCCAGCTCGCTCTCGGCGATGTTTACCTGCTCCTGAAGTTCGCCCATTTTTTTGTGATCTTTGTAGTATTCTTCAAGGCCGAATTTATCTTTGAGCTCTTCGATAAGGGATTCCTTTTCCATAATAAAATCCTCAATATCCTCCGGCCTGTACTTGTTAAACGGTTTGAGCTCTTCGGGCGCGGTTTTCCTTTCTTTGTGCCTTTTGTTTTTGCGTACAGGCGTTTGCGATTTGGTGGATTCTTCGCTGTATTTTTTCTTCAGGGCATCCTGCGCGCGTCTGGCAGCGGTGTTGTAATATTCGGTGTAGAGCTTTTCACCCGGCCCGAAGAATTCGTGCCTGCCCATCTGTTTTCTGCCGCATTCATCAACCCCAATCACCATCAGCAGGTCGCATATCTTATCGATGAAGTATCGGTCGTGGCTTACGAAAATTACCGTGCCTTCAAATTCCTGAAGGGCGGTTTCGAGGGCCTCCTTGCTGGCGATATCCAAGTGGTTTGTGGGCTCGTCGAGAACCAGCACATCCGGCCTTTCAAGCACCAGCCGGCAGAGCATAAGTCTGTTTCGCTCGCCTCCGGAGAGATTCTCAACCCTCTTGAAAACCTCGTCCCCGAAAAAGAGGAACGCCCCGAGAACATTTCTTGCCTGTTCGGGCTTGAGGTCTTTTCTCAGCCGGAGGATCTCATCGATTACGGATGATTCTGGCAAAAGCTCTTCTCCCTGCTGGTCTAAATAGCCCACATTCAGATTATTGCCGAATTTTATCTTGCCGGTATCCTGAGCGATTTTGCCCAGAGCAATCTTCAAAAGCGTACTCTTGCCCGTCCCGTTTGGGCCGGTTACTGCGAGGCTCTGGCCGAGAGTGAGGTCGAAATTGAGCTCTGAGAAGAGCTTTAGCTCTCCGTATGCCTTGCTCAGCGATCTGCACTTGAGCACGTTATGGCTGAAGTTTTTGATGTCTTCGAAGCTGAAGGAGAGCGTGCGGATTTTCTGCTGAGTTTCGAGAAAGTCCGGATTCTCCTCGAGAAGTCTTTCAAGGCGTTTGGCTCTGCCCCTCGCTACGCGCCTCATCCCCACATCGTTGCGGTTGCGCGCGATGAAGTCCATTTCCTTATCCACCATCTTTTGGCGTTTTTCCTGCTCGCGTTCTCGGCGGATTCTGTCGTTCTCTTTGCTTTCGAGGAACTGGGAATAATTGCCTTTCCATAATGTGGCCTTCATATTCTCAAGCTCAGCGATCTTCACTGCCACCTTATCGAGCAGGAATCTGTCGTGGCTTATGATCAGAGCGGCGCCGGGATAGTTTTTGAGGAAATTTTCGAGCCATTCGGTTGCTGCAAGGTCGAGGTGGTTGGTCGGCTCATCCAGAAGCAGAAGGTCGCTGCCAGTTATCAGCACTGAGGCAAGTCCGAGGCGGGAGAGCTGCCCGCCGCTGAGCTGACAAACCTTGTTCCCGTACAGTTCCTCGCCCAGACCTACGCCAGAGAGAATCATCTTAATCCTCGTGTCGATGTCGTATCCGCCGGCGAGTTCAAATTTCAGGCTGAGCTGTTCATATCTGGCCATAGCCTTCTCGAGCGATTGGCCGGATTTAGTTTCAAGCTCTGAGGCTGCCTGTTCCACCTGCTCTTCGAGCTCGTAGATGTGCGAGAGGTTTTCCTGCATTATATCTATTACGGTTTTTTCCTTCTCGAAGAAAGGCTCCTGAGGCAGATACCCTATAGAATAATCCTTTCGGCTGAGGATTTCGCCGCCGTCGGGGGTTTCCTTCCCGAGGATCATCTTGAAAAGCGTTGTTTTTCCTGTGCCGTTGTTGCCGATAAGACCGATTTTTTCCTTGCGGTATATCTTCATATCGAGCCCTGAAAAGAGCTTGTTTGTTCCGAATGATTTCTCTATGTTTTTAAGCTGCAGAAGCGGCATTTAACCTCTCGATTCAGTATATAAGCATCGCATCGCCGTAAGAGAAGAAGCGGTATCTTTTCTCTACGGCGTGTTTGTAGGCTGTCATAATCTTATCCATCCCCGCAAACGCCCCCACAAGCGCAAGCAGTGTGGAGCGGGGCAGATGGAAGTTTGTAATCATCGCATCAACTATATTAAATTTCACCCCGGGCACAATGAATAGCCTCGTTTCGCCCGAGCAGGCTTCGAGCTTTCCGCCTGCGGCAGCCGTCTCCAGCGTTCTAACGCTTGTAGTCCCCACGGCTATTATCCTGCCTCCGTTTTCTTTTGCGGCGTTTATCTTCTCAGCTGCATCTTTGCTTAGATTGTATTTCTCGCTGTGTATCTCGTGGTTGGAGAGCTCGCTCGCTGTAACGGGCTTAAACGTTCCTGCGCCCACATGAAGCGTAACCCTTGAAGTATGAACGCCTTTCTTTTCGAGAGAGCTGAGGATCTGTTCGGTGAAATGCAGGCCTGCTGTAGGCGCTGCAACAGCCCCTTCCTTTTTCGCAAAAACTGTCTGATAGCGTTTTCTGTCCATCTCGGGGTTCTCGCCCCCGCCCGGGCGGGATATATATGGCGGCAGGGGGGCGTATCCTATGTTATCGAGCACTTCCTCTGCAGGCCGGTCGGTTTCGGGCTCTATAAACCAGCTCCCGTCGCCCATTCTGTGGCAGGCAAGAGCCTTCATATACACCTCTTTATCCCTGTTCAAGAGCAGAATTTTCTCACCCGGCTTCACCTTCCTAGCGTTTCGAAGCATTATATGCCATGCATTTTCGCCTGCCTGCCCGAGATAAAGCCCTTCAAGCGAGGCTCCTGTCTCTCGTTTGGCAAAGAAGCGAGCCGAGAGAACCTTCGTGTCATTGAGTACGAGGCAGTCTCCTACGCGCAGATAATCGCCGATATCGCTGAAAAGCCTGTCATCGAGCGTCCCGTTTTGCTTATCCAAAACGAGAAGCCGAGAGCTGCTTCTTGCATCAGCAGGCTTTTGTGCGATCAGTTCTTCCGGCAGATAATATTCAAGGTCTTTTGTTTTCATTTGTATGCTTCCGAGAATTTAAAGAGCGGGTATTATAGTCTTGAGGGGCTGATTTATCCACCCCTTAAAGCAAAAACTCCCCAAAGCCTTTCAGCTCCGGGGAGTATGCGTGATATTTGCAGTTTTTAAGCTTAGTCTGCTCGAAGCTTCCTGTGAACGGCGTCTGCCATCAGCCGACCGGAATTTATCGCCTTCACAACAAGCGATGCGCCGGTTATGGTATCCCCTGAGGCGAATACGCTGTTCGAGCTGGTTTGGAAGTTATCCGTCTTTACGTTGCCCCGTTCGTCCAGCTCAAGCCCGAACTGATCCACGAGCCCGCTGTGGTCAACGTGCAGAAAACCCATCGCAAGCAGTATTAAATCAGCCTTCATTTCAAATTCTGATTTCTCTTCCATCTGCCATTTCCCGGCCTCGTCTTTCTTCCACTCAACGTTCGCGCACCGAAGGCCTGTAACTTTATGCCCGTCTCCGAGGATTTCCTTCGTGGCAACGCCCCACTTTCTCGAGCATCCTTCTTCCTGGCTTGTGGAGGTTCGCATAATCTGAGGCCAGAAAGGCCAAGGCTGATGCGCAGGCCTTGATTCAGACGGCTTGGGCAGGATCTCAAACTGATGAACTTCCTTTGCTCCATGGCGGTTTGACGTGCCCACGCAGTCGCTTCCGGTATCCCCGCCGCCGATCACTACGACCACTTTATCCTTCGCCGAAATAGCCTCTATTACAGGCTCCCCGCTGATAACCTTGTTCTGCTGGCTCAGCAGCTCCATAGCGAAGTGCACTCCGCCAAGCTGCCTTCCCGGAACTTTCAAATCACGAGGCACCCAGGCACCCATCGTAAGACACACTGCATCGTAATCCTTCTCAAGCTGTTCTGCTGTAATGTCTCTACCTGCATCAACGTTGGTTTTGATAATCACACCTTCTTCCAGAAGCTGATTTATCCTGCGGTCGATAACCCCTTTTTCGAGCTTGAAGTTTGGGATTCCGTATCGCAGCAGTCCGCCTAAAGCCGGCTCCTTCTCGAAAAGTGTTACGCTGTGCCCGGCTCTTGCAAGCTGCTGAGCGGCAGCGAGCCCCGCAGGCCCTGAGCCAACCACAGCAACCTTTCTGCCCGTTTTCTCTCGCGGAGGCAGAGGCCTTATCCAGCCCTTTTCAAAGCCGTGTTCAACAATCTGATACTCAATATGCCGTATCGTTACCGGGTCATCCCGAAGACCGATTGTGCAGGCTGCCTCGCACGGGGCGGGGCATACAAGCCCTGTAAACTCAGGAAAATTGTTCGTGCTGTGCAGCACTCGGCAGGCCTCTTTCCAGTTTCCCTTGTAAACGTAATCGTTGAATTCAGGGATCCTGTTGCCCAGAGGGCAGCCGCAGCCGTGGCAGAAAGGAACGCCGCAGTCCATACATCTGGCTGCCTGATTTTTGAGCTCATCCGGCGTAAGCGGAACCATAATTTGATTGTAGTCTTTAACGCGCTCTTCAGCAGGGCGGTGCCCTTCTTCTTTGCGCTTATACTGCATAAATCCAGTTGGATTACCCATTATACACCTCCTCAGTTGCAGGAGCGTTATCGTTTTGTCTTTGTTCACGTTCTCTGATTCTCTCGAGCGCCTTGCGGTAGTCCACAGGCATCACTTTCACAAACCTGCCCACCATATCGCGCCAAGATTTCAGAATCCACTCAGCCCTTTCCGAGCCGGTTTCCTCGTAATGCTTTGTGATCAGGTTGTAGAGCGTTTGCTTATCTTCCTGATGGTGCACAAATTCGATATCCACCATATCAAGGTTGCATCGGGTGTCGAAGAGCTGGGCTTCATCGAAAACGTATGCAATACCGCCGCTCATGCCCGCAGCGAAGTTGCAGCCTGTTTTCCCCAGCACTGCCACCATCCCGTTTGTCATATACTCGCATCCGTGATCGCCCACGCCTTCAACCACCGCGGTTGCACCGCTGTTTCTCACGCAGAACCTCTCGCCGGCAACGCCGTTGATAAACACTTCTCCGGCGGTAGCTCCGTAGAGCAGCGTATTGCCCGCTATTATATTCTCGTGCGGGATAAACGGCGAGCCTTCAGGCGTTTTAACGATAATCCTTCCGCCTGAGAGCCCTTTGCCGAGGTAGTCGTTTGCATCGCCTTCAAGCCTGAGCGTTATCCCCTTGGTTAAGAATGCCCCGAAGCTCTGTCCGCCCGAGCCGGAGATGTTGAAGGTTATGGTGTTGTCTTTTAAGCCTCCAAGCCCCCATTTCTTCACAACTCTATTACTGAGGATAGTTCCAAGCGTTCTGTTCTGCGTTACGGTTTTGCAGCTTTTAACCACAGGCTTGCCGGTTTCTATTGAATCCTTCACCATCTCAATCAGCTCCCAGTCGCTGTGGCCTTTGAGCTTGTCAGTCTGCCTTTTCGTGAGGCTTATGTCGGTGTTGAAAGGCTCTGCTTTGTAGAATATCTTCGATAGGTCCACACCCTTGGCCTTCCAGTGTTCGACGGCCTCGTTCATTTCAAGAAGGTCGCACCGTCCTATCACCTCTTCAAGGGTCTTTGCCCCGAGCTTTGCGAGAATCTGCCTTACCTCTTCTGCAGCAAACATCATATAGTTCACAAGATTCTCCGGCCTGCCTATAAAGCATTTTCTAAGCTCCGGGTCCTGCGTTGCTATTCCCGCAGGGCACGTTCCCAAATGGCATTTCCTCATAACAAGGCAGCCGAGGCTGACAAGCGCGCTGGTGCCGAAGCCGTACTGGTCTGCGCCGAGCATCGCTGCTATCACTACATCCCTTCCGGTTCGAAGCTGCCCGTCAGTCTGCACTCTTATCCGGTCTCTAAGCCCGTTCAAAACGAGGGTCTGCTGGGTTTCGGCTAATCCGAGCTCCCATGGAGCGCCTGCGTACTTTATCGACGAGAGCGGAGTTGCTCCGGACCCGCCGTCCCCGCCGCTGATAAGCACCTCGTCTGCATTGCCCTTTGCAACGCCCGCTGCTACTGTACCCACGCCCACTTCTGATACCAGCTTCACGGAGACCTTTGCTTCCGGGTTGCTGCATTTGAGGTCGTAGATGAGCTGGGCGAGGTCTTCGATTGAGTATATATCGTGGTGCGGAGGGGGCGATATCAGCGACACCCCGGGCATCGAATTACGAAGCTTGGCTATCTCCTCGGTTACTTTTTTGCCGGGCAGGTGTCCGCCTTCGCCCGGCTTTGCACCCTGAGCCATCTTGATTTGTATTTCTTTTGCATGGGCGAGGTAGTTTATCGTAACGCCGAACCGCCCGCTGGCAACCTGCTTAATCTTGCAGTTCTTATCGTCTCCGTTCTCATCGAGCTGGTATCGCTTTGGGTCTTCCCCGCCTTCGCCGGTGTTGCTCATTCCGCCTATTCTGTTCATCGCTATGGCGAGGCATTCATGCGCTTCTTTGCTTATAGACCCGTGGCTCATTGCTCCCGTGCAGAATCTGGCTGCGATTTTCTCCGCCGGCTCTACCTCGGATATATCAATCGGCTCAGCCTTCTTGAATTTAAAAAGCGAGCGAATTGTGCAGAGATTGCGGTCGTTCTCGTTTACTTCCTTTGCAAAATCTTCATAAGCTTCCTTGTCATTGCTCATTACTGCATGCTGAAGCCTTGTAATAGCTTTTGGAGTCCAGCCGTGTTTCTCATCCTGAAGGCGGTAGTGATAGTCTCCGCCAAATTCAATCTCCGGCTGGGACAGGTCTGGCTTAAAGGCCTTCCTGTGCTTTTCTATGGTTTCCCTGGCAATATGTTCCAGCCCCACACCTTCAATGCGTGAGTCTGTACCGCAGAAGTATTTATCCACCATCTCGCTGTTTAGCCCTACCGCTTCATAGAGCTGGGCAGACCTGTAGCTCCTTATCGTGGATATCCCCATCTTGCTCATTGTTTTGAGGATGCCTTTCTTAAAAGCGCTGATCAGGTTGTCCAGAAGCTGGCCTGTAGGGAGCTTCTCGGAGAATTCTCCCGTCCTGCTGAACATCCCTACAGCCTCAATCATAAGATACGGGTTCACAGCATCCGCTCCGTAAGCGCTGAGCAGACAGAAATGATTCACTTCACGCGGCTCGCCGCTTTCAAGAACAATTGCCGCCTGACCGCGGAGCTTCCGCTTGAGCATCCCGTGATGCGCAGCGCTTACCGCAAGCAGAGCAGGAATCGGGGCGAGGCTCTCGCTTACGCCCTTATCGCTTATTATGATAATCGAGGCATCCTCCTGCCTGATTGCGTTTTCTATATCGTCTATAAGCTTATCCAACGCTTCAGACAATGCTCTTCCCGGGTCTTCTGACTTCGCATCAAAAACTGCCTCCACAGTTGAGACAACAAAATCCTCTCTGCTCGCCTTTCGAAGCATATTCATATCATCGTTGGTAACCAGAGGGTGAGGCAGGCGAACCTGCTTGCAGTGTTTCGGGTCTTCGCTGAGCAGATTCCTCTTTCGCCCGATATACTGCATCGTTGACATTACCAGCCCCTCACGCATTGGATCGATCGGCGGGTTGGTAACCTGAGCGAATCTCTGCTTGAAGTATGTAAACAGGCTCTTGGGCATATCCGAGAGAAACGAAAGGGCGGCATCGTTGCCCATAGAACCCACCGGCTCCTGGCCGTTCAGCGCCATCGGCTCGATTACCATCTTGAATTCTTCCTTAGTATAGCCGAAGCATCGGAGCTGCTGATAGGTGTCTTCCGGGTTCACCTCGGCAATCCCCGAACAGGCACTGAAAAGCCCGCGGAGTTCGATTCTGTTGTTTGCGAGCCATCTGCCGTACGGGTGCGCTCTGGATATGTTGCTCTTTATTTCGTTGTCTGTGATTATCCTCTTTTCTTCTGTGTCAACCAGGAACATCTTTCCGGGCTGAAGCCTTCCCTTGGTGCGAATCTTTTCCGGAGCGAATTCAATCACCCCAACCTCGCTCGCCATTATCACGGTGTTCTCTTCGGTTACCACATACCTGCACGGACGGAGCCCGTTTCTGTCGAGAGTCCCGCCGAGAACTTTACCGTCTGTAAATAGAATTGCAGCAGGACCGTCCCACGGCTCCATAATTGAGGCGTGGTATTCGTAAAACGCCCGCTTGTACGTGCTCATGTGATACTGCAGCCCGAATGCCTCAGGCACCATCATCATAAGCGAATGAGGCAGAGACCTGCCCGTTCTGCCCAGAAGCTCGAGACAGTTGTCGAAGGTCGCAGAGTCGCTGGCGTCTTCCTCCAAAACAGGGAACAGGTCTTTGATGTCCTCCCCGTAGTATTCCGATTCCATCGCATACTCACGCGCCTTCATATTGTTCCGGTTTCCGTGGAGCGTGTTTATTTCGCCGTTGTGGCACATATACCGGAATGGCTGGGCGAGCGGCCAGCTCGGGAAGGTGTTGGTGCTGTATCTCTGATGAACCACAGCGATGGAAGTTTTCATCCGCTCATCGCTAAGCTCGGGGTAGTAGCTGAAGAGCTGATGAGCCATAAACATTCCCTTATAGCAGATCGTGCTGCACGAAAGACTGCATATATAGAAATCATTGCCTATATCCGCAAACCTGCTCTTTACAGAGTTCTCAGCTCTGCGTCTTGCAAGGTATAGCTTCCTTTCATACTCTTCACCAGAGTAATCGGCCTCGAGAAAAACCTGCATCACTTCAGGCTCTGCTGAAAGGGCGATATCTGCAAGTGAGTCCCTGCATACAGGAACATCCCTCCAGCCGGATATCTTTATACCGCAGGAATCAAGAGATTTCGAAAGTATCTCGCAGCATGCATTTCTCTTGGCTTCATCTTTAGGCAGAAAAATCATTCCAGCTGCGAATCTGGATTCTTCTGCAATATTGAAGCCTGCGATTTCCTTGAAAAAGCCATACGGAATCTGCATAAGAATACCTGCCCCGTCCCCTGTAACCTCATCTGCCGCTGCTGCGCCGCGGTGATGGAGATTAAGCAGAATCTTCTTGGCATACTCTACTATCTTATGCTCTCGCTGGCCGTCTATATTGGCCACAGCCCCAACGCCGCAGTTCTCGTGCTCATGCCGGGCGGAGTAAAGGCCTTGGTCTTCAGGAAAGTTGTTCATTCTGTCCCCCGAAAATAAAGGTTAAAAGCAATTGGGATTTACATGGTTCTTCAAACCATCCCATCAGCGCATACAATTCCCGTGCCACCTAACTAACCTTACGCTGGTTAATGCTTGCCAGTTTTTGAATAAATTCCATTCAAAGAAGGCTTGAATCATCTCTATGCAGGCATCAATGCCTTTTTTAAGCCCTTATGAGTTCTCTGAGGCGTGAATTAGCGGTTCAAAAAACACAGTCCCTGCATTTGCTTTGAGTGCATAAGGGAAGACTGCTTGGCGGTTTTATACAAAAACGTAGATTGACCGCCCGATTGAGTTACAAAAATGTACCTGCCTACAATTTTGAAATGCTTAAGGTGTCTCGTTTTTGTTATTGGAGGTCTCGGATGTCTCAGAGCTCTCTTCACTGCCGGCCTGTACGCTCTGCCCATCTTTTTCTTCGAGCATTTTATTGATTCTGTCCCGCATCATTCTGAGGGCCTGCTCGCCGTGTTCTGAGGCTGCTGATTTAACCGTTGATGATATGTTTTCAATGCTTTCTGTGAGGTTTTGGTTTTTCCCCTCCGCTGCGCCGTCCTTATCAAGGCTGTACACTGCTGTAAGGTAGCCTGCAATAAACATCGCAAGGCTCAGAAGCAGGGTTTTGATAATTTTGCCTTTCATATTTGCTCCTATGCGCAAAGAAAAATGAGGACAGCTTACAGCTTATCCTCTGAAATCTATCTTTACCCGTTTTAAGAAAAGATTGATTAAAGTGCGCGGGTGGGCTTGCGCTTATTCCGGCGGCGGTTCTTCTCAGATGGTTTTTCGTAGTAGCTGTGGCGCTTCATATCACGGATGAGCCCCTCTTTTTCGCACATCTTCTTGAATCTCTTAACCATCTGCTGAACTGATTCGCCAGCCCTCGCTTTAACTTTGATCATATAAATCTTTTCCTTTCAATCTAACGGAAATACTAAAAAATAAACTTCAGATATAAACTGAGAACGACGATTTATAAATCATATTCATAAAAAATCAAGCTTTTTCTGCTGCTCAGCGTAATTTTTTCACTAATCAATTGTTTTTGCCCCATTTTACGCAGCGAAAATATTTTTCATATTACAGTACCGCCCGCTGTGGCGGACCCGCTAATTATTCATTGCGAAATAATTTCACGCACCACAGCGGAGCGACGCAAGTCGCCCGCTAAGCTTACGCTCCGAAAAGATTTCCCGTGTGCCGTCGGTTCTTCACGTTTCGCTTCGTTAGCGGGGCACTTGCGTGCCTCCGCTGTGTCCCCCCGGTTCTTCAGCCATTCCCTCCATTCTTCCGCTGTTCGTATCCATGAAATCCTCATATACTGGGGACTAATCACGACTGAGCACGAAAAAACACTTGAAGAGCCTCGCAAAATTAAAAAATCTCATCTTTTCGCTGTTTTAACAGCTTTTAAACTTGAAACTCGCCCCTGGATTTGCTAAATTAAATCCTGTAGTATTCTTTTCGCAAGCGTATTGCGGGAAGAATGCTGAAATTGAGTATCCGGCTTTGAGCCCCTGCTTAGCTGCCTAACAGGGAATCGGGTTGTGATATTCGGTTTCAAATCTAAAACTTTATTTTTGTATCGGGGCACGGTGCCCCGGGAAAAAGAATTACTAATTTTTATGGAAAGGTTTTTCAAATGAAAAATTGTTTCTTTGCATTGCTCGCAGTTGCTGCTGTTGCTATGGCAGGGTCGGTTACATTCGATGCTGTTGATAACGGCGACGGCACTGCAACTATCAGCTACACAGCGGATGCTGCTGTAGTAGGGTTCGCTCTGGATGTTGATTCAGACGTGAGCGTAACTGACGTTACTATTCCTTCATTCTTCGATGTTTTCATGGACTACGCCAACGAAGAGGGCGAAAGCTATGTTTACGGCGAAGGCAGCCCGATCGCTTATCAGGACGCTGCAGGCACTAATGCTCTGCCATGCGTTTCTTTCTGCATAAGTGCCGGCGGTCTTGAAGACGACGAAACAGACGTACCTTCTACTTCTGGCGACATCGTTGTAACTACAGGTGGCGCGGCAACCGTTACACTTGGCGAAAATGCTCTCCGCGGCGGCGTTGTTGATTATGATGGTGCTATGGACACTAACCTGCCCATCACTTTCGATATCACCGACGGCGGCGGCGAACCAATTTGCTACGGCGACATCTGGGACGGTGGCGAAGGCGCTCCTGGTTCAGACGGACAGATCGACACTGCAGATATGAACTATCTGATGCAGCAGCTTGGTATGGCTGGAGCACCTTATGTTATCGCTGACCCCGCAGCTCAAGGAATTGAAGCAGCCGATATGTGGGATGGATCTAATGGAGAGCCCGGACAGGATGGCCAAGTTGATACTGCTGATATGAACTATATGATGCAGCAGCTTGGTATGGCCGGCGCACCTTACGTTATCCCATGCGAGTAACTAAGGTTTATTAACTATTAACTAAAAGTTTTATATTAGGAGTTTCTAAAATGAAAAAATTTGTATTATTGTCTGCAATTCTCGTTGCAACTGTGGCTTTCGGTGCTGCGAGCTGGGATATTACAGGCGGCTCTTGGAATGAAAGCCTTCAGGCATGGGATATTGTTCAGGGTGCAACAGTTACACTGACTTTGTCTGATGATGCTACTATTAATGGTGGCGGAATGTCTTTTGTTGGTACAATAGAAGACGGCGACTATGTTGATGGATCTTTTACTGACATCAAAACACCTATGTTCTCCAATAGCAGTGTAGCTCAGGTAGGCGAATCTATTGAAGTATCTTATGATTCTACAGTAGGATTCGGCGTTGAGCCAGGTGATGTCTTCTCTATTGATTTCATTGCTAATGCACCTCTTGCTACAGAGCAGGGCGGGGCTTATTCAATTACATCTTCAGGTTCTTGGGCAACAAGCAATCCTGCTGATGTTGGCTACAACGTAGTTCCAGAGCCAATGACAATGGCCCTTCTCGGCCTTGGCGGCCTCTTCGTACGCCGTCGCAGCGCTTAATTAACTTTGAGCGTTGACCCCGACATTGAAACGAGGCGGAGCGGTCTTGTTGGCCGCTTCGCTTAACCGATGAGTTCGGTGTTCGTTTCAGAATTTGGGAGATGACAGGCCGAATCGCACAGGCAGCTTTCAGCGAATCGGCAGGTCTGACAGGCTTGTTGGGGCAATCGAAAACGTTAATTTTTAGCGGGAGTTAATAATTATGAAAAAAATAATCACTTTGCTGGCAGTAGTTAGCGTGTGCTCTATGGCTATGGCCTTGAGCGTATCTAACGAAACCACATGGACAGCTCTCCCGGACGAAGCTCAAACTGACCTTACTCTTGATAAGTTCGATACCTCTCAGGGCAGCCTTACCGGCATTACCCTCGAGGTTGGAACCAGAACTCTCAACGCAGAAGTTCAGCTTGATAACGATTCTACTGAACCCCAAACGGGCACAGGTAAAGTTCTCAATACTATAACCTTCAGCTCATCTGTTTCAACTGTTGACAGCAGCTTTCAGGCTATCACAGGCGCTGATATCAGCGTTAACGAAACACAGGCTTTCGAGCTTGAAGCTACATCAGGAGATCCTGTAGGCGAGTTCAACATAACAACCGGAGACGACTACGCAGACTGGCTCCCTGGACAAATTGAGAAATACGTTATTCAGGAAATAGCTAGCGCTGTTTTCGGACAGTATGAAGCTTCTGCCGGCGATGAGGAATTCACTTTGAGTTTTACTCCAAGTATGCTTACCGGAGCTACATTTGAAGGCGAAAACGGCCACTTCGAAGGCTCAAGCCCAAATGCTCAAGGCTTCGCTAAGGTAACTTACGAGTATATCCCAGAGCCCATGACAATGGCACTTCTCGGTCTTGGCGGCCTCTTCGTACGCCGTCGCAGCGCATAACGCGTTAGACCCAAGCTTTAACGAAAATCGGGGCGTTTGAAAAAACGTCCCGTTTTTTTTTGTTTCGAATCTTCTTTCCAAGGTTCCTTCCATTTATATCAGCAAAGCGTATTCTGCCGTGCCAGAGAATACCGCTTGATATTTCAAACCGCTAATCTGCACTAATTTTTCACTAATGGATATCATATCTGCTTGCATTAAGTAAAAAAATATCCGCTTTTTGCTGCCTGATTTTCAGCTGCGTGGCGGTGGAGAATGAAATTAAATTCGAGATAATTTGAAGTTTCGTTTTCACTGCGGCGTAATTGTCTTGAATCTTGAGTTCTCTTGCATATACTTCTAAAATTCGCTATAACATAGCGTAACGTGATATAAGCTGTCTGATTAAGCAAATATCGGAGACAAGAGATAAATGAATATCGTAAGACTGTTTAAGAAAAGACGCCATACCATAATGGTTTGGCTGTTGGTATTGATAATGATAGCCTTCCTTGGTGGAACTGCGCTTCAGCAGGTTCTCTCCTCCCGCGGCCCGAGCAGGAAGGTTGTGGCCGTGTTCGCCGACGGAACGGAGATCCGCGCTAAAGACAGGGTGGCAGCGGCAAATGAGCTTGAAGTCCTCCGCGCTGTAGGCGGCGGGCGGCTGCTTCAACAGACCGGCCTCAACGGGCTGATAGCAGCGAACCTGCTGTTCCCGGACGGCGGAACGTCTTCAATGCTCGAAACACAGCTCAAGTATGCCGCTATGCAGGGCAACCTCACAGTGAGCGAGAAGGTTGTTGATAAGTTTTTCAATGCAGAACAGATAGACCCAGTCTCTGCCTGGATGATGCTTAACAAAGAGGTGTACAAATATGGAGCTTCTGTTTCCTCAAAGAATGCACAGAAGCTGCTTGTCCAGTATATGGGAGACAGAGCCGGTACTATCATTAAAAGAGCAAGCCGTAAGATGCAAACGCCTCAGGAAGATATCGTGGAAGTGTTTGCAAAGATGCTCTCAGTTGTGAACTATGTGGATATGGCCGTTAGAAACAGCAACATAACGGCAAAAGACCTCGAGGCAGCAGCTGGATTCAAAAACGAGAAATTTTCCGCTCAGTACGTGAATTTCCCTGCAAGCAAGTACACCGACCAGGCGGGCGAGCCTTCTCAGGAACAAATGGAAGAGCTTTTCGAAAAGTATAAGAGCTTTACAGACCAGAGCTTCAGCAGCGACAACCCATACGGCTTTGGATACAAGATTGAAGACTGTGTAAAGCTGGACTATCTCATTGTTCAGAGTCAGGATGTTAAAGATTCTGTCGAAAAGCCCACTGAGAGCGAAAAGGAAGAATATTATTCAGATAACAAATCTAAATACACCCAGCAGAAGCCGAAAAATCCGGAAGATGAAAATTCTGAAAAGATTGAGGTAACTCAGCCCTATTCGAAGGTAATAAGGCAGGTTGAGAACGATATTATCAATATGCGCAAAGACGCCTTAATGAAGAAGATCTTTAACGACCTTGCCGATTTAATCGAGGCCGGCTATGAAAACAGGAATCCTTCAAATCTTTCCGGCGAAAAGCTTCAGGAGCTCTCCGGCAGCTATAAACAGGCCGCTGAGGAGGTTAGCGAGAAGTACGGAATAAAGATCTATTCCGGCCGCACCGGCTGGCTCAGCAGAGAAAGGCTCACCTCAGACCGCAACCTCGGCAGGCTCTCGCTTTCTAAAGAGAGAAGGCTGCCGGTTAATATCGTAAAGCTAACATTTTCTGTGAAGGGCCTTGAAGCTGAGAACCTCAGCGAGTTCGACCGCAAAACGCCGAAAATCTACGAAAATATCGGTCCGCTCGAGAATATGTGGCCGCAGAATAAGGCACTTATAAGGGTTGTGGACTTCAAAGAGTCTTATGTGCCCGAGGATATTGAGGTGGCATTCGAGATAACCGGCTCACTGATCAATGAAACAGATGCCCAGAAGGAATTCTACACCGTAAGGGACGAGGTTCGCGAAGACTTTAAAGACCTTGCAGGTATGGAAACAGCGGAGCAAAAGGCAAACGCATTCATTCAGTCCGCTGACGATAAGCCTTGGAGCGAGTTTTTGAAAGATTACAACGAGGAAAACAGCACAAACCTTACGGTAAAGAAGCTCTCAGACAAATCCCGCATTTCTCAGCTCCAGCTCTACGAAACAAAGGTTAAAAGCGGGATGCGTGCTTCCGGAAAGAGGGCTTATGTGAGTCTTCTCAAAGACCACAATCTTTACGAGGCGATGCACGGGATTGCAGGCGGGAATCTGCCAAACTCTGTTAAGGTGCCCTCGAAGAAAACTGTTTATGCTGTTGAGAACGTTGATATAACTCCTGCCCAGCCGCTCGAAGATAAAAAGGCCGAGGCAGACCGCATTAAATCAGTTTATTCAGGCGAGGCTGCGCTTGTTTTCCTTAATCCGGAAAATCTTGTTTCAAGAACGGGATTTGAGTTTGCAGAAGACGAAGAACAGCAGACGCCCGAAGCTCAGAATGAAGGCTGATGCAGGCCTTTTCTCAGGGAGCGGTCTTTAATTCAGGAGCGTAAATTGGCTCAAAAAAATTCAACACTGGCCGACAGGATTATGTTTGCCGCATCAGTTGCACTGGTAGGCTGGGTTGTACCCGGCGGCGGGTATTTTCTGGTAAGGCAGAAGAAGAAAGCCGCTGCGATATTCATAAGCCTTACTCTGCTTTTCGCTGCGGGGCTCTATATCGGCTCGATAGGCGTTATCGACAGGGTGAATTCTATATGGTGGTATTATCCGCAGATGATTTTCTCGCCCGTTGTGGCGTTTATAGGCAATATTACTGCTTCCGGAGAATACCCTGTTTACGGAAAGCCTGCTGAAATAGGCCAGCTTTATACGGGCCTTGCAGGGCTGCTTAATCTGATTTGCATATTCAAGGCTTCTGCTGTTGCCCTCCACGGCGACGGAGCTTTCAATAAACCCGAAAAGCAGAACAAAGATGCCGGAAAGGGGGAAAAATGATAGCTTCTTTCACCGCCCCAATCGATATCAGCTGCAATCCGCAGCAGTTTCTCTGGGCGATTCCTCTTCTGGTTATCGTTTGCTTTGTTGTAAGGCTCGAGAAGAATACCGTATTCGACGGGGCGAAGATTTTCAAGGAAACCCTGCGGCTCTCGCTCTGCGCAGCGGGGGTTATGGTGCTTCTGGCACTGATAATCTTCGGCATAGTGGAATTATTCTGCTGATTCGGGTTTCTTTCGGAGAGTCCGTGCGAAAATGAAAACAATCGATAAATACATATCCCGGAATTTTTTCGCCGGATACATCATCTCTGCGGCTGTTCTTGTAGGCCTCAGGATGCTGATAGACCTTTTCGTAAACTTCGATGAGTTTGCTGAAACCGAAGGTCTCATCCCGATGCTTAACAATATATTCACTTTCTATGCAGTTCAAAGTGCTGTTTATTTCCGCGATTTTGCGGGTGTTATAGCGGTTTTCGCTGCCGCCTTCACGCTCGGACGTATGACAAGGGATAATGAGCTTGTGGCAATAATGGCCTCGGGCATAAGCCTCAAACGCGTGATAGCCCCTATACTTGCCGCCGCTGCACTGATGACTGGCCTTCTTGTGATCGATCAGGAGTTGATAATCCCGGGCTATGCTAATATGATTGTCCGCTCACACGACAGCATAAATGAGGCAAGTCAGATGTCTGTGGAATGCCTTGCAGACAGCTCGGGGAATATTGTTTATGCGGGCAGTTTCTCCGAAGCCGATAAAAATATGAAAGACCTCACAGTAGTGTTGAGCCCCGAAGAAGACGACGAAAATACAGCTGAGGGCTGGATTAAGGCTGATATGGCCGTGTATAAGGGCAAAGGCGAATGGAAGCTGTACACTAAGGCCGGCACGGACGAAGACGGCAAAACGCTCTATAAGCAAGGAACAGAGATTGAGCTTTTCAGCAAAGAATCCGGAAGCAGGATCGATACCACGAAAAAAATGGTTTACAGCTACAATACCGACCTCACCCCGGAAACCATCCCTGTGCGGAACAAGCAAAAAAATATCGACCTGCTAAGCTCTGCCCAGCTTGCACGCCTTGCTGAGAGCGGGGCGAGAGTGCGAGACAGGGCAAGGCTCTATGTGCAGAGGTATTCGCGGTTTACTGATCCGATTATCAATTTCGTGATGCTGATGGTGGCTCTGCCTGTGCTGGTGTGCAGGGACAAAAAGCAGATGAAGTTTGCGGCATTAAAGAGCTTCAGCATTACCGCCGCCTGCTTTATATTCACCTTCGCCTGCAAAATAGTGGCAACGGAACCGATTATGGGAAAAATAATGCCTGATTTCTGGGCAGCACTGCCCGTTATTGTGTTTATGCCTGTAGCGGTGGTTGAGATGAGCTCAATAAAAACTTAGAAAATTCAAAGCAATTTCCGTGAAACAGCAGTTTGAACAATAGAACTGCCTAAAGGTTTTATTGACAGGCAAGCGGTTGCAGGTTATCTTTATCAGCACGGTTTTTATTGAATGATTTAACGGCATTTCCAATTACGATTAGGAGCAAAAGTGAAGATATCAGTTGTCGGTGTCGGATATGTAGGGCTTGTAGCAGCGGCCTGCCTTGCAGAAGGCGGGAACAACGTAATATGCGTTGATAAAGACGGAAACAAGATTGAAGGGCTGAAGAAGGGGGTAATCCCGATATACGAGCCCGGACTCGAGGAGCTTGTAGAGCGGAACACTGAGGCGGGCAGGCTCGAATTCACCACGGATATCGCCTACGGCGTTCAGAATTCCGGCGTAACGTTTATCGGCGTTGGAACGCCGAGCAGTGCGGACGGCTCGGCTGATATATCTGCTGTGAAAGCGGTATCCGAGGCCATCGCAAAGTATATGACAGGCCGGCATGTAATCGTTACCAAAAGCACCGTCCCTGTGGGAACGCATAAGGTGGTTTCGGACATCATCAAAGCCAATACGAACCACCCATTCGATTATGTAAGCAATCCTGAATTCCTGAAGGAGGGCTCTGCTGTGCAGGACTTCCTCAAGCCGGACAGGGTGATAATAGGGACAACCAAAACTGAAATCTTCGAGCTGATGACGAATATTTACGCCCCGTTTATGCGTAAATCCAGCAGGATGATTTTTGTGGACCCGGCTAGCGCAGAGATGGCTAAATACGCCGCAAACGCTATGCTCGCAACCAGAATTACGTTTATGAACGAGCTTTCAGGTCTGTGTGAGCAGTTTGGGGCGGATATCGAGAAGGTTCGAATCGGGATCGGTTCGGATTCAAGGATCGGCAAGGAATTCCTCTTTGCAGGCCTCGGCTATGGCGGAAGCTGCTTCCCGAAAGACGTGAAGGCTCTTGCGTATATGGGGGATGAGCAGGGCATTGAGATGACTATCGCCAAATCTGTGCAGGCTGCAAACTACCGCCAGCAGGACAGATTCGCTGAGAGGATTATAGAATACTGCAAAGAAAACGGCCTAACCCAGATAGCCGCTTGGGGGCTCGCTTTCAAGGCCAAAACAGACGACATCAGAGAGTCGCCGGCTGTCAGATGCCTTCATAAAATTATCGAAGCAGGCATCAAGGTTAAGGCGTTCGACCCGGAGGCGATGGAAAACGCATCAAGAGAGCTTGGCAAGGCGGTTGAGATGTGCGAGGATGCATACCAGACGCTCGAGGGCTCCGATGTGATGGCAGTGCTTACCGACTGGCAGGAATTCAGATCGCCGGACTTTGATACTATCAGAGAAAAACTCTCACGGCCTGTAATCTTCGACGGCCGAAACCTCTACAGCCCCGACTTCGTCGCCGGCTGCGGCATCGAATACCACAGCATAGGACGATAAAATCAAAGGCTGGTTGTAGCATCTATCCATCCCCCGCTTCAGCATGTGAGCTCAAGCGGGGAGGTGTTTGGTTTCGGTGCGATTATTCCCAGTTCACCTTTTGTCTTTTCGATTCTTCAATAAGTTCTTCTAAGCGGTTTTTTATTAAGGAGTCCCGCTGGTCGTCGAGGGCTTCAAGGTCTTTTTGCTGCTTGTTTATTTCTTTTTCGATCTGCTGGAGTTTTTTCTGCAAGTCTTCGAGTTTGAGCCGTCTTTTTTCAAGAATCACATTGAGTCTCATTGAAACAATGTCCCTCAGTTCATCCTCAAGCTCTTTCATTTCCTGTTCATTTTCGCAGTAACGGAGCTGTTCTGTGATTTGCTCTCTTCGCTGTTTGAGCTCGAGATCGTTTTTCATAAGCTCTGCCATTTCAGGATTTCTTTTCTCTGTCTCGAAGATGCGCCTGTATTTGCTTCTTATATATGCCGTGTTTTTGAATGCGGAATTAGGGTCTGCCTCGAAGGCCTTTTTCATTTTTTCCGCCTCTTCAGGGAAGTTTTCCTCGAGCCATTCAATAAATTCATCGTTGCGTTTGGCAAACCTTTCTTTGAATTTTGCTCTAAACCTCTCGCCCGGTTCGAACCGTCCTTCTCCATGGCGGTGTTCAGGCCCTCGGAAATCAGGCCTGCCCATTTTGTCCTTTATAATATCCTTCATTTCTTCGTGAAATGCTTTGGGATTTTCTTCTCTCAATTTTCTGAGCTCTTCAGCTCGGGGGCGGTCTTTCTCTGCAATTTCATCGAGAATCCTCTCATACTTCTGCTCAGTATGCTTTTTCATTCTGCCGTGGAGCTCCCCTTCGGCGTGCTCATCAAACACCTCATCTGCAAAGAGCAGAGAAGCTGTAAGAATTAGAAATAAAGCCGTTTTTCTCATTTGACTATCCTTTCCAGAATTGCTCAGAGCTGAGCTGCTGTTTTATTGATTCAATTTCGCCTTCTATTTCGCCGGAGGTTTCGTCTTCGTCTGCAAGGCTGTATTCTATATTTTCAAGTTTTGTTTCAATAAGGCTCAGCTGGCTGTCGGTCTGCCAGAATTCACTTGCTGAGGCTTCAAGAGAAGCCTCTGGCCTTATCGCTTCTTTACGAACAATGCTGTCCGGATTCATAAGGCTTACAGAAGCTGAGAACGCAACAGCGAGAATCGCTGCTGCCGCCCACCCGCTTCGAATAAACAATCTTGCCTTTCTCTGTTCGGCAAGCCTGCCTGCAAGCTTATCTTTCAAAGAAGATTTGAGCTCTTCTTCGAGAGTAAAGTCTGCTGCCTTGCTGAAATGCGAAGATTCGAAAACCTCACGCTCAAGCGATTTAATCTCGCCCAGTTTTTCGAAGTCTGATTTTTCGTTATCTGCTTTCATTTTCTATCACCGTTTTCATTTTTTTTAGGGCTCTGTGGATTTTCGTCAGAACTGTTCCGACAGGCTTGCCCGTTGCCTCTGCTATTTCCTTGAAGCTCATATCCGAATAATACCTCAGCATTACAAGATTCCTGCTGTCCTCATCAAGCTCTGAAACTGCCTTTTCCAAGTCTGTTTCCGTTTCGTCCGATTCGTGCTGCCGGTCTAAGTATTCTTTTTCTTCACGATACCTGCTGTAGTTCTCTCGTTCCCTGATGACTTTTCTTAAATAATCGTAGTAAACGCTGCCGGCGATCTTAAAAATCCACGCCTCAAAAGAACCGTTTTTATAGCTCTTAATGCTCTTGAGAAGCTTAAAATAAAAGTCGCTCAAAAGCTCTTCTGCAGCCTCGGGATCTCTCGTGCATGATGCAAAGTATCCATATATCTTGTCTGAATATATGTCAACCAGCTGCCGGTAAGCTTCCTGCTCGCCTCTCTTGCAGCCTGCTATTAATTGCTCTTTGTTGATTTCCCCGGCGTTCACGGTTATAAAGACGTTTCCCAGAATAAAATTATTTCAAAAAAATCAGGATAATCAGAAATCATATTTCTCGTAATCCTCGCCGTCCCAATCTGGATTTTCCGGTGCATCGTCTTGGTCTTCAAAATATTTCCAACCTTCAGTGTCTTCGAAGTCGTCTATTTCCCGTTCCACATACTTGATTATCTTGTCCTGTATGTCGTTCAGCTTGGAGTTTGTCCTTGCCTGCGAGGACTGAATTGAAAGCATCTCGTTGAGTTTCATAATCTGCCATTTCTGGAGGCATTCCGGTTCTACGATATACTTGAATGGGTTGCAAAGAAAAATAAGCTCCCCGTTTGCCCCTTCTTTGCAGTATTTACAGTCTTTACATTGAATCATAACCTGCTCCTTTTTAAAATTAAAAAAGTTCTTGCTTTTTAAAGTGTAACCGATATCCTCCCAGTTCTAAAGATAAAATAAGAAATATTTGCAGAACGATAAACTGGAGCGATAAATGAGTAAGCCAAGACGCAGGCGTAAAGTCGGCAGTAAGAAAAGAAAGGCTCGCTGGAAGGTAAGAAACAAGGTTTCATAACCGTTCGGCGAAAAGTTTAAAAGCCCCGAAGGGAAAAGCAATCCTATCGGGGCTTTTTTTTTGCACTGCAGCAGGCTTTTCAGGCCGAATCGTCAGGCATTGCTTCTCTTGCGGAAAAGCCCTGCGGAGAGCATGACAAAAATGCTTATCGAGGTTGGTTCGGGAACTATAGTGCCATACCGTTTGCAGAATCAATCTTGCTTGCAGCAGTTACGAGCTTTGAATTTTTCAACCTCCGATGTAATTCAAAGCTAAACATTGTAGCTTTCGGAGAATATGATATAATTATAAGCGTGAAGTTAGTGAAGATTAGCGTTTAAGATGAATTATGACTCAGCTTACAACGTTATCCTGTCAATACTGCTCAAAATCAGCCCCTGATCGTGCTGTTTGATTATTTCCCGCAGATAATCGCCTCAAAAAACGAAAAAATGCTGGAAAGGTACAATCTTTTTTTTAAAATCTCTGAGATTATGAAGTTTTCACTAATAGATAAAATAACAGATATAGATTCAGGCCGGCATCTGGAAGCGGTGAAGAACGTCGCTCTTGCAGAGGAATACCTCCAAGACCATTTTCCCGCATTTCCCGTACTGCCCGGAGTGTTTCTCCTTCAGGGTATGATTGAGTCTGCCTCGTGGCTGGTGAGGGAATATCAGAACTACTCCAACAGTATGGTATTGCTAAAAAAGGCCAGAAACGTAAAATACAAGTCTTTTGCAGCCCCGGGCAGCACGATACGTTACACTGTTGAGGTTAAGAGCCTCGATGATAAAACCAGCAGTTTCAAGGCTTCCGGAGTTGCAGGAGAGGAAGCGGTGGTTGAGGCAAGGATAGACCTCAAACACTTCAACCTTGCTGATGAAAATCCAGAGATGGACAGGGCGGATAAGGAAGTAATCGATAATTTGAAGAAAAGATGGCAGCTGCTTACGCAGTAACAATAAACAGAAAGTAAGGAGATTTAGAAATGGCGATGAGTCGTGATGAAATTTTTGAGAAGGTGCAGGAAGTTCTCGCTGAAGCGCTGGGGCTCGATGATGATGAGGTAACCCCCCAAGCAACGCTGATGGGAGACCTAGGAGCTGAGAGCATCGATTTTCTCGATATTACGTTTAATCTTGAGAAGGCTTTCGATATCAAGATTCCGAGGGAAGAGCTTTTTCCCGCTGATTCAATAATGGAAAACGGCGAGTATGTGCAGGACGGCAAACTAACAGAAGCCGGCCTCGCTGAGCTCAAGGATAAGATGCCGCATACCGATTTTAGTGAGTTTGAAGCAGATCCTGATATCAACAAGCTGCCGGACCTTTTCACTGTTGATTCAATTGTGAAATTCGTCGAAGGCAAAGTAAACTAAAACGCAGTTTACAAACGCAAAGATTCTCATCAGAAGCTTCCTCTGCGGAGCTTCTGATTTTTTTTTGGGGCTTGGCAAAGTGGGGCAGGCCTTTTTAGTTGCAGCAGGCCGATTGCGTTTTTTCTCATAACTCGCAGCTCTTGGAAAATTCTTTACCAGATAAGGGCAATAAAACCAATTTTTTTTGTAAGTTATTTTCTTTCAAGGCTTCAATTTCATTAATAAAATCTCTGAAATCTGCGCACTCAGAAAATAAAAGTGATCCTGTGTTTAGCCCCGGATCTGCATCAGAGAAGAGATGATTCAATATTGAAGATTTAGGATTTTACACTATCTCGGGCAACTTCGCTGCTCGGTACTTCTCTAAATTGGTGGCTTTGGGAAATTTTGGGGAATCTGAAAATTTTTCTTGATTTTATCTTTCAATCTGCTTAATCTAAAAACAAGTTAGTAATTAAGATTTTGCAAGGAAAAATATATGACTTCTAAGTTTTTGGCAATGCTGGCTACAGTTTTTTTCTTTTGCGAACCCTGTAACGAGACTTTTTATTTTTTAAAAGAATAGGATTCTGGCTAATAAAAAGATGATTATAGCGGTAATTATTTTGCTAATCACATGGCAAGATGCATTAGGAACATTTCAAAGTCCTATATATTATGTAGATGTTGAATGTCGCTTGACTATTGATGAATCGCATGGAGGTGGGCAGTATAATTATCCTAAAAAGGCTGCATTATACAACCAGTATGGATATCCAATAGACGCTAACAATTATTTAGAGGATTGGAGCTTTGATTGGGACCATGGAGACCTTACATATACAAATTTTTGGTACGGACAGAAGATAGAAGCATTTATATTTTGGTGATTATGAAATTTTTGGCTGTGATAGCTCAAACTCTATTATTACAGCTGATGAAGCAACAAGCCAACTTGGTGATGCCAGCGGTTCTGGGAATGTTAAAATGATCTGTTTTGACACGCAAGACGACCTGATAAATATAGCAAAAGATGACCCTAATGTTTCCGTAAAGCTTGGTGATGCCGTAGCTGGAGATCCTATTCACTTAGAGAGCGGCAAAAGTATTGAATCAATAACTGACTTGAAAATCCATGGAAATACAATGGATATTGAGTTTAATAGGCTGTATCTTGGAGAAAGCTTTGACAGAGGGTTTAAACATAGGTTCAATGTTCCACTAAAAAACACAAAATATTTAGCGGGAACAGATGACAATGTATTGAAAAACGATTGCTCTGTACAAAAAAAGATTACCAAAACCGCTAACCTTCTCAATATTCCATCAATTGTTAATCTCTATGGTATAAATGACCCAAATGATCAAGCTAACTATACTTTTATGGTTGTTGATAAAGTAACTCCCTTAACAGAAACGGACTGTTTTTTCGAGTTACCTGAAAATGCTCCCAATAACGGCAAAGTTGTATTTAATGATGTAGGCAGCGGCAGTGTGAATTTTGATGTAGCGTGTAGTTATTATCATTACTGGTGGTACCCGGAAGTTAACTTTTATGATCCAAACGGAAATGTTCTTTCCACTTCAGAACCATATAGGGTTCTTACGAAGATCGGAACAGATACATACAATTATACAAAGGATTATCCCATCAGTCCATACAGCTGCAGGGTAGGCCGGAACTGGACGCACAACTACAACATATTCCTCCAGGATACTGTGGAGGAGAGCTCAGGTTCAAACTGTCCAAGCGAGACGGACAATCTGAAAATCATCTCTGGCGCAACAACGTATAATTTTTCCAGAAGTTCGGGAGCGGATGAGAGCGTACCTTTTACCTGCCAATCCTCGCCGGAATTAAAATTATACAAAACCGTCGATTCCGGCGAGGCATATTTCATCCTGCACAAGAAACATGGAGAGAGATGGAAATTCAGCTCTGCCCTATCTGATTCAATCACTTATCCTTTAGAATATATGGAAGATCGCTTCGGCAATCGTCTTGATTTTGAGTATTATGCCGAAGAAAAAGAGGGGCTGCTGCAATCAATAACAAACGATGTCGGCAGAGAAATAAACTTTTACTACACCAGCACAGATTATATGCTGGATTATATCGAAGACGACAGAGACAGGCAATGGCATTATAGCCGCAATTCAAACTTTGAGCTAACATCTGTTGCTTCCCCTTCCCCTGAGGGAGGCTCTCAGGGCAGTGTTTCCCAATATACATATACAAATCCAGCCGGATCAAATCCCCATCAGCTCAAAACCAAAACAGATGCTCAAGGCCAGATATGGTATGACAATACTTACAGCAGCGAAGGCAGAATTGTATCCCAGCAATACGGCAGCGGCAGCTTTACTAGCTCATACAATTTCCCTGAAAACGATCCGAACTATGTTGTAATAGCCGACAGGGAAGGGAATGCAGTAATGCATTACCTCACAAAAACAGGCTTAATTGACAAACGAAAGGTTTACAGTGATGAAAGCACATGGCTTACAACAGACTACATCTATGATTTTGAGCTTGACGGAAGTTTGGAGGAGAAAGAGGCTCCCTGCCTAATCAAGAAGATTGTGCTGCCGGATAACAAAATAATCGCATATACGCACGATCAATACGGAAATACAACAAGCGAAACCCATAAAGCCAACGAAAACGACCCGGGCATAACAACTTCATACACATACACCGGCGGAGCAGACTCCAATCTCTGCTCCATAACCACTCCGGACGGATTGACGTATCAGTTTTCATATACAGGAGACGCTCTAACACAAATTGAGCTGCCGGCGGCTACAGTGTATGATCCAAACTCCCTTGACTACGTTGTTGAAAATCCAACTTATCAGCTTGGATACGACTCACGCGGAAATTATGATTACATAAAACTTCCCGACGGAAACACCCTCAATTATGAATACAGCTATAATGAAGATGGCCAAAAGAGCCAGCTTATTATCAATTTCAACTACGATCCCTTATTGCAGTATTCATATTCTTTTGATACTACTTCCGGTTTGATAGAGCAGGCAACCGACCCTGACGGGGTAACAACGGATTACAGTTATAATGATGCAGACAGGCTTACGGAAATCCAAAACGGATTAGGCGAAATCGCAAAAATTGCATACAATCCGCTTGGGCTTGTAGAAACTGTGAGCACGCAGCTTGGAGCAAGCTATAATGAAAACACTGCCATAAACTACAGCTTCGGATACACCATCACAGACAAGCTTGCAGCCATCACAGACAGCCTCGGAAGAATAACAACAATCGGCTACAATAACAACGACAAGCGGCAATTCGTTAAAGACCCCAAGGCTTCCGCAGACGGGTTTAAGAACAAGGAATATTCATACAACTCCCGTGATCTTCTAAAATCAATCACTTTTCCTGAAGACTACGACCCCGCAGCGGGCAATCAGAATGTTACTAATATAAGCTATGATGAAGGCGGAAGGGTCGAATCTGCAACAGATCCGGAGGGCGGGATAACCGCTTATGATTACGACGGATACGGCAGGCTGGAGCAAATCACTTATCCAGATTCCGGCAAGGAGAAGTTCTCATACGACTGCGCAGGCAGGATAACAACAAAAACCCGGCCATCCGGTGATAAAATCCTCTATGATTACAACCTCTCAGGAAAGCTTTCAGCCAAAGCCGTGCTGCCGGCAGACAGCTCAAACGCATTAATGAAAGACGAGAACGGGATATTTTCAATGCTTGATTCCGACTGGGCCAGCATCTGGGATCCGAACAGCTTCGGCGGGCAGTTTGCACAAACAAGCCAGAACGGGGCTAATTTTCCCTTCACAATATCCGAATCAGGCAGCTATATCGTTCAGGTTTACTTCCCTGCCTCAAGCGGGACAGTACGGTTCAGTATATATGAAGATATCTCAGAATTCTCTGGCTCGCCTTGTGAAATAATCGATATTGAGCAAAACTCAAACGGCGGGATGTGGATTACTGTTGGCAGCTGCACCTTTTCAGACAGCAGCGACGGCTGCATTGATGTAGAAAATATAAGCGGCACGGTTACCTTTGATGCGTTTCGACTGATCCCCGCAAAAACCTTTGAATATGATATTATGGGCAGGATTACAAAGGCAGGTGAAAATTCCTTCTCATACTATCCTTCCGGCAGACTGAAAACTGAAACGGACAGTTTCGCCCGGACTACCTCATACGAATATTCACCAGCCGGAAGAATCACAAAGCTCATATATCCAGACGGATATTTCACTCAATATGATTATGATGCAGCAGGCAGACTTGATAAAATAACAGATTCGGCTGGCAAGGTACTGCTTGATTATACAAGAGACGCAAGCGGAAGAGTGGCTGTGAAGGAAACGGTAGGCGGGGCCTGCACTTATTACGACTATGAAGACCTCAGCTCTCAGGCTGACGACAACAGAGGGATTTACCTCGATTCGATTGAGCATTTTCTTGGCGGTTCATGTGTTAATTATATCGAATACGGGAGAGATCTGGCAGGAAATACTGTATCAAAAACAGATGAGAACAATAACACAAAATCGTATTTTTACGACAAAAACTACTGGCTGACTGAGGCAGATGCAATAGAATACGAATACAACAATATGCTGATGCGAGAGAGCGTAACAATTGGCGCTGAGACAGAAGCCTACGCCGCCGATCCGAACGGTATGGGGCGATACAGCTCTGTGGGTTCTGAGGCGGTGGAGTATGACGGGAACGGAAATCTCTCCCGCTGCGGGGATGACTACTACATCTACGACCCGCAGGACAGGCTTCGGGCGTATTATCGGCTTGCGGGCGATCCGAATGAGGCGAGCGTATCGCTGTACGGCTATGATTTATTCGGCCGACGGGTGAGCAGGGCATCTGCCTCAGGCGTTGGCGATAATGAGGGCGAGCTGCAGCAGAGCTTTGCATACTCCGGGCATCGCGTGATAGCGGAATACGACGGCTCGGGCGGCCTGCAGAAACGCTTTGTTTACGGAGCGGGGATTGATGAGGTGGTTTGTATGATTGATGTGGCAAGGCCGGCGGGTGCAGGCTGGACAGAAAGCATGAGCGATTTGGCGGAGGCGTGGCTTTGCGCCGAGGGCGATTTATGCTATGCTGCAAATGCAGATTACGTTGACAATACAGAGCCTAATATGATCAACATCGAAGACATCGCTTACTATCTGAGCGAGTATTACATTGCAGAGCGGGATGCCGCCTTTGCGGAAGAATACTGCGGCTATTTTGCCGATGAGCTGGGCAGTGTGGTGATGTTGTATTCGGCCGAGCCGAACGGGATTGCTGAGATATACAGCTATGATGCATACGGCAGCGTGGAGATAAGCGATCCGAACGGCCAGCCGCTGGATGAAAGCGCAGCCGGCAATCCGTATATGTTCGCCGGCCGGCGGTATGACAGCGAATCCGGCCTGTATTACTGCCGCGCAAGATACTACAACCCCGCCTTGGGCGTATTCCACTCCCGCGACCCCCTCGCCTATATCGACTCAATGAACCTCTACGCCTACTGCACCAATAATCCCGTAAATTACGTTGATCCAAGAGGATTATACACAAAAAAAGAAATAGATATGTTTAGAAAGAGAAATGTTACAAGAAAAGATTTAAAACTTGCTTCTGATATGTATTGGGAACAAAGGTTAAAACATTCCGAAGCAGGCAATTTAACATCCTCTGATTATATGAGTGCTGACTCTCCCTATTATAATTTAAAAACCGTTGTACCAGAGAAAAAACAAGAATATTATGGGCGAGAATGTAATCCCTCCTCTGTAAACTATATCGCTATTGGTATGGCTTCTGCAAGAGACGGCTTAACAAAAACTGAAATGAAGGCTATGATATTTGGTTGGAAAATATCACAATACAAGCATTTACCGCATAAAAACGATTATTTCTTCGCTGAATGGGGGTACAGTTATTATTATAGGAACATCTACAAATTCGAATAGTTGGGTTATATTATGCTTAAAAGGTATGTTAAATCGCATCTCAAAAACCGGGCGATGATATTGAGTGTCATCATTTCGCTGGTAATACTGGCAACCGGCCTTTATCTAAAGATTGGATATTACAAATACGGCTATAGTTTACAGGGTATGAATCCCGACTTTTTTGGAAAATCTTTCTTATTATTTATTGTGCCTATTATCGCCGTTTTATGGTTTTTGGCAGCAGTGCTCTATGCCATAATAAAAAAGTTAATCCACAAACAAAAGGTAAAGTGGTTCTTTCCCGCCGTTCTTATCGTATCAGCTTCGATTTTGTTTTACTTTGAAAGAGGCCTTGTTTATTATGAATTTAAAGGATTCTGTGATGGAATAAAAACAAAACTCATTACAGAAGAGCTGCACAGATGGACAAAAAAACAAATATCTTTAAATGAAAATGAGAGTGTAATCATAGACTGTGGGAAAGCTGATATGGGTTCACTTTCTAAGGTCGGTCAATTTCAATGTAAGGAGGCTTTTATAGAACCGACAGAAAACGGGAAATATTATGTGATAATGTATTGGGGAGGTGGTCTGCTCGGCAGCCACGGCATTATTTATGGTACTGACACCGAAAAAGTGATGGCTGAAATTAGCAAATTTAATTCTTCTGTGGAGGTAGTTTCTGGTATATATGCATGGATGCAATAGAATACGAATACAACAATATGCTGATGCGAGAGAGCGTAACAATTGGCGCTGAGACAGAAGCCTACGCCGCCGATCCGAACGGTATGGGGCGATACAGCTCTGTGGGTTCTGAGGCGGTGGAGTATGACGGGAACGGAAATCTCTCCCGCTGCGGGGATGACTACTACATCTACGACCCGCAGGACAGGCTTCGGGCGTATTATCGGCTTGCGGGCGATCCGAATGAGGCGAGCGTATCGCTGTACGGCTATGATTTATTCGGCCGACGGGTGAGCAGGGCATCTGCCTCAGGCGTTGGCGATAATGAGGGCGAGCTGCAGCAGAGCTTTGCATACTCCGGGCATCGCGTGATAGCGGAATACGACGGCTCGGGCGGGGTGCAGAAACGCTTTGTTTACGGAGCGGGGATTGATGAGGTGGTTTGTATGATTGATGTGGTGAGGCCGGCGGGCGCAGGCTGGACAGAAAGCATGAGCGATTTGGCGGCGGCGTGGCTTTGCGCCGAGGGCGATTTATGCTATGCTGCAAATGCAGATTACGTTGACAATACAGAGCCTAATATGATCAACATCGAAGACCTTGCTTACTATCTGAGCGAGTATTACATTGCAGAGCGGGATGCCGCCTTTGCGGAAGAATACTGCGGCTATTTTGCCGATGAGCTGGGCAGTGTGGTGATGTTGTATTCGGCCGAGCCGAACGGGATTGCTGAGATATACAGCTATGATGCATACGGCAGCGTGGAGATAAGCGATCCGAACGGCCAGCCGCTGGATGAAAGTGCAGCCGGCAATCCGTATATGTTCGCCGGCCGGCGGTATGACAGCGAATCCGGCCTGTACTACTGGCGCGCAAGATACTACAACCCCGCCTTGGGCGTATTCCACTCCCGCGACCCCCTCGGCTATATCGACAGCATGAACCTCTACGCCTACTGCGCCAATAATCCCGTAAATTACGTTGATCCCTGGGGGGAACTGCCTTCAATTACGAGAACTAAGCATTACAGAAGAAATAAATATAACACTTGGCAACCTAAAACCCCAAAAGCGGCGGAAAAGGCAGGATGGCGGAAAGTCTCTTGGCCTAAAGATATTTACCATAAACAAGGCCCTAAAGCTAGTAGACGAAACCAAAAATGGATTTCTCCTAGTGGAAAATGTGAGACCGTCTATGATGATAATGGAAATTTAGTTACAGATTCTGTTGACCAGGGAACATACAACTTTTATCCAGCTTCTGATGCTATAAACCATTATAAATATGATATTGAGCCATATATATTATGGGGTAATTCGCCTGATGATCCTACTGATAAATATGACAGGATTTTGGGCACATACAAAGGCGAATTGCAGTGATACTTTAAAACTTTAATTAATCTTCAAAGAGTTAGCGATGTCTAAGAAAAAAGTAATAAGTTTGATTTTTGGGATTGGCTTGGCTGGTTTGGCAATGCTATTTATAGCAAAGCCGTACTTAATTTTCTATGTGTTTTCAACGCATATTTCTCGGCAATACGTGTGCCCTGAGCTAGAAAAAGTAGATATTCCCCCAGATTTGGATTCAATGAGCTCTGATTTCGACTATAAGGTTAGGGATAGTTTTATAAAACCATTTTTATCTAAACACGAAAGTCCCAAGGAATTGAGTAGGCCTAATGTTACTTACAAGCTGATAGTTCAAATTTGGATGCCGGCAGAGAGCGGTTCTGAAATAAAGATAACCGAAGCTAAATTGAAATTTGGAGGGGACAATTCTGAAAATAAATCTCTCTCACTTAATCCCGAAGAAAATTATAAAGTTTCTGATTTGAATCTAATTGCCTTTGATAGCAAAGAAAATTTTGAATTAAACAGTAAGAAACCATTTGTTCTTGCACTTGAAATTGAGCATACAGATGTGAACGGGAATAAGATTAAAAGATCATTAGAATATAATTTTATTTACAAGTGGATAAAAGAGCATTTTCCTCTGGTATAATAAGGTTGGAAAGAGCTAAATAATGTCTACGAGGGTTAAAAGGATCAGGTTTCTTTTTCGTTTACGGAGCGGGGATTGATGAGGTGGTTTGTATGATTGATGTGGCAAGGCCGGCGGGTGCAGGCTGGACAGAAAGCATGAGCGATTTGGCGGAGGCGTGGCTTTGCGCCGAGGGCGATTTATGCTATGCTGCAAATGCAGATTACGTTGACAATACAGAGCCTAATATGATCAACATCGAAGACCTTGCTTACTATATGAGCGAGTATTACATTGCAGAGCGGGATGCCGCCTTTGCGGAAGAATACTGCGGCTATTTTGCCGATGAGCTGGGCAGCGTGGTGATGTTGTATTCCGCCGAGCCGAACGGGATTGCTGAGAGATACAGCTATGACGCATACGGCAGCGTGGAGATAAGCGATCCGAACGGCCAGCCGCTGGATGAAAGTGCAGCCGGCAATCCGTATATGTTCGCCGGCCGTCGGTATGACAGCGAATCCGGCCTGTACTACTGCCGCGCCAGATACTACAACCCCGCCCTGGGCGTATTCCACTCCCGCGACCCCCTCGGCTATATCGACTCAATGAACCTCTACGCCTACTGCACCAATAACCCTGTGAACTTCGTTGATCCATGGGGTTTGTGTTATGAAATAATTCACCCAAGAAAACAGCAATTAAATTTATCGTCTGATTATGTAAAACTAATAAAAATGCACCGAAAGAGGGATCTTTACAATACATGGCAGCCTAAAAATCCTCAGATTGCTATTGATAGAGGTTGGAAAGAATTAATTGGATTGCAGGCTATGTATCACCAAATGGGGCAAGGCAATGGAAACAATCGCAAATTTATTTCGCCCAGCGGCAAATGCGAAGTCGTGTATGATAGTGATGGAAATATTCTAACCAATCCCGCAAATCGCGGAACCTACAATTACGGCACAAATTGGTTTACACATTTTATCTTGGATATGGTGCCTTATTACATTGAAGGTAATTCGCCAACTGATCCTACTACGCCGTCAGAAAGAATATATGGTACTTATGGTGCATCGTCAATATCTCAACCTTTTAAGACTGCTAGTGGATTATGGTTTTAGCAAATAAAGGCAATAGATCATGAAAAGATATGACAAATATAAGATTCGTCGCCGGTTATTTTTCTCTATCTTAATTGTAGGCATTGCTGTCTTATTTCTATGGAGGATTGGGACGTTTCATACGCAAAGAGCTGAAAGTTATATATGCCCAGAATTTGAAGGCTTAGAATTTCCTTTAAGCTCCGAAGTAATTTTGAGCCATCCTGAATGTTCTTTAGATGGAATTTTTGTCCATTCACGGTTAGTGCCCACGTCGCACATCAAGAATAAATCTGTAGGTCCTTACCAAATTTATGTTTCATTTTATAGCATAGACAAACGGAAGCAAGTACTTCTAAAAGATGTGATAATACTTGAAAACAATAATGAAACATCGATTTTTATGAAAGCGGAAAATGAAGGCTGGGAAAAGACTTTTAACGCTATCTTTTATCATTTATATACAAGTAAACAGGCTTATTCTCTGGATTTTAAGAGTAAGAACAAAGTATTGTTAAAAGTACGTGTGTGTATTTTGGATGGAGATATAATTACAGAGGATACAATAGAATTTGAATTTCAGCCTAAGTTGATTTCAGAATGGGTACCAGTAGTATAAGTCCGAAGAAGTAAAATTTTAATATTGTTGAATAGGCTTTTTCGTAATATGATCAACATCGAAGACCTCGCTTACTATCTGAGCGAGTATTACATTGCAGAGCGGGATGCCGCCTTTGCGGAAGAATACTGCGGCTATTTTGCCGATGAGCTGGGCAGCGTGGTGATGTTGTATTCCGCCGAGCCGAACGGGATTGCTGAGAGATACAGCTATGACGCATACGGCAGCGTGGAGATAAGCGATCCGAACGGCCAGCCGCTGGATGAAAGTGCAGCCGGCAATCCGTATATGTTCGCCGGCCGTCGGTATGACAGCGAATCCGGCCTGTACTACTGCCGCGCCAGATACTACAACCCCGCCCTGGGCGTATTCCACTCCCGCGACCCCCTCGGCTATATCGACAGCATGAACCTCTACGCCTACTGCGCCAATAACCCCGTGAACAGAGTTGATCCGTGGGGGTTGTGGACAGTTAACATAACTATAGGATATGGATTAGCAGGTAATTTAAACTTTGGCTATAATTCAGGAAAATGGCATGTAGGATTGAATGCTGGAATTGGAGTGGGTGCGTCAGCATCTTTACACTTAGAAAATTCTTCCCCTTCAAAAGATGGTATGGGAGCCGAATTTAAAGCTAACGTAGGCTATGGAAATATTGCTACAGGGATTGAAGCTAAAAGTAATATTGATACCACGAAATGCGTCAAGGATGATCAGGTAAATGCTGCCACAGATGGATATGTGATCGGTTATACTGATATTAGAGCGAGCTCATTCAGGTTAGGGTTTAGTGGATTTGCTGGGGCCGGTTTCAAATATGTTTGGGGAGATGAATAATGAAAAAGAAACTTACTGAACTTCTCGAAGAAGCCAATAAGGGCGAACGGGTCTTAATGCTCTTGATATCTTTGTTTTTCTTGTTTTTAATATTTATTCCGCAATTATTTTCCATTTTGAATAATGCTGACAAACATAGTAAATACGAGAATATGATAAGAGATGCAGCAGCAGAAATTCTTCCTGAGTTCAAAAATGCCAAAGTTGTAAATTTGCATTTTGAAACTTTTATTTTCTTTAAGTCGCCCAAAAATTATTTGTATTTTGATAACGGAAAAAACAGCGGTGTATTGTGCGTTTGTGGCAGTGAAAAATCCATAAAGCTTGAAGCCCAGATAAAGGACGGATTGAACATGAAATGTGTTCCGTTGAAAGAATTATCCAAGAACCCTGATAAAGCCTCTTTGAATTTCGGAAATCGAATATTTGCTATTCTTGTCTGGTCATTTTTGAGTTGGCTTATTCTTTACAGGCCTTTCAGCCCGATAAATGATTTGCAAAAATTTCTCGTTAAAATTCACAAATATTATGTTCCCCCTAAACAAACCTTTTTATTTCCGGGGCTAACATTGTTATCCTTTTTTGTTTGTTGTGTATTATTGGTATTAGGCAGATTTTTCGCCCTTCTGCTTCTTATTTTACTGAGTATGTAAATGTCAAAACTCGCCAAAAATATTATCGGCAATCCGTATATGTTCGCCGGCCGGCGGTATGACAGCGAATCCGGCCTGTACTACTGCCGCGCAAGATACTACAACCCCGCCTTGGGCGTATTCCACTCCCGCGACCCCCTCGCCTATATCGACAGCATGAACCTGTATGCATACTGCACCAATAATCCGGTGAACTACGCTGATCCGTGGGGGCTTTTTTATGAAATCCTAAATCCTAATGGAAATATGGTAGATGCTGCAGGCAGTGTCTTAGACAATTGCATCACATTGTCATTTCTTTGGTTTACAGGAGCAGGCCCTGATCATTATTATTGTGGAGAAGAAACAAATATAGCTGAAGCAATGAAAGATGCAGTTGGCGTTAACTTTGCTAGAGAAAGATACTATCAAGAAAAAAGAAAAGACCCAAAGAAAAATGAAGGTAATTATACATACGACGCTAGTTATAAATATAATGACCCTGCAAGCTATTATTTAAGCAATGAAAGCTGGATTGAAAAATTTATGGGTTCATATAATGTTCATATTACTGAAAATAAAGGCAAATTACATTTTACTGTGACAGATACAAATAGTTTGGGATCATTTTTTGGTGGTGCTTTGGGGCAGTTTGGGTATGACCTTCCGTTGCCGGCGTCAAATATTTATCAAAACATATCTTGGTCAGAAGAGATGGAGTAAAATACTGTGATTTCAATCGAAAACTACATATTTATACGTTCTTTGTTGCCCTTTTTGATAATCAGCCTTGTTGTTGTATCTTTTATTGCCGCAATTCTGCTTAAGACTTATAAGAAAAAAGTATGGCGAAACGCAGCTTCTAAACTCCTCATTCTTAGCACATTCTTGGTTACGTTTTTACTGTATTTTGGGTCCGTCTCTGGCAAATACACTAAAATTTATGCCGCTTTGGAACCTGAACCTGAAAACAGAATGATAGCAGGTATATGGGAAAACCCTAATAAGAAAAAAATAAGCTTCTTCTCAAATGGAAGTGTTGAGATTTCGGAAGGTGATTCTATTTTGAAAGGTACATGGGAGATAGTTAAGAGTAACCAAGAAAACAAAGGAAAAACACTTAATATTTACAAAAAAAACGATATTCACAGTAGATACCTGCTTTATAGGTTCTTTGAAGTATATTGCTTATGTAAATATGAAAAGCAGGATGACCCTCTGTATTTTCCCACCCCCGATTATTACAAAACATCAAAGATTAAGGAGAGCTTATGAAACTTAATAATATAGATTTTGCAGGCATCCTTTTGTTGTTGCTAACAAGGTTGCCTTCTATAGCAGGGCTTTTTTTTATAGCAGCTTCAGTTGCTTTTAGCATATTGAGGATAATTGGCTTAAAAAAAGCCAATAAGCAACTGACAATTTTATCCATGATTTATGCCTCAATAAGTATATCGCTTGCTCTTTCAATTGTTCTTCATTGCTCTTTCTCTCATGTTACCTCTAATATTAAGGCTCATTTAAATGCAAGACATTTGCAAACTTGCTTAGAAGAATATATCAATAACAGGAAAGACAAAGCAATGATCTTTGAGGACAGTTGGTACAATGAAATTTCAATTTATTCGAGATCTACACCGATAAGCTTTTATGTTACAGCGAAAAAAGGGACAAATTTTGCGATAAATAAGTCGCTTGTCGGAAGGAAACCATCTGAAATAGTTAATGATACTGTACTTTTTATTGAAACAGATAGCCCAAAAGAGCTAATTAGCAAAGAAGCATTAAGCAAGGAATACAAAGGGAAGCATCTTTATCTATATGATAGAAATTTGCATTTAAGCAGCTCTCTAAACAATAATAATTTTATAAAAATCAACAATTTTAATGAATTTGATAGATTGGATTGGGGCCAGGATTAAAAAAATATGCACATATTGCGACTATGAAGACCTCGCTTACTATCTGAGCGAGTATTACATTGCAGAGCGGGATGCCGCCTTTGCGGAAGAATACTGCGGCTATTTTGCCGATGAGCTGGGCAGCGTGGTGATGTTGTATTCCGCCGAGCCGAACGGGATTGCTGAGAGATACAGCTATGACGCATTCGGCAGCGTGGAGATAAGCGATCCGAACGGCCAGCCGCTGGATGAAAGCGCAGCCGGCAATCCGTATATGTTCGCCGGCCGGCGGTATGACAGCGAATCCGGCCTGTACTACTGCCGCGCAAGATACTACAGCCCCGCCCTGGGCGTATTCCATTCCCGCGACCCGCTCGGCTATATCGACAGCATGAACCTCTACGCCTACTGCACCAATAACCCCGTAAACTTCATTGATCCCTATGGTGAAAATCTGATTGGCGGAATCATTAACATGTTTGCTGGTGAGGGTTTTGATCTATCAGTTGAAATGGGTATGGATGAAGTCAAACAGGTTGGTGCAGCTGCTGGAAAAGGAGCTTTAGATGGGGCTGTAATAGCAGCGGATGCCTATACTATGGGATTAGTTGGCCCGCTGAACGAACTTGCAGACGAGAAGGTTTGCGAAAACGGAATCGCTGGCAAGGCTTCAAGAGTTGCTGCAGGAATTTCCTCAACGGCCGCTTATTCTGCTTTGGGGATGAAAATATCTGGCAGTGATATTATAATTGAAGGGCATAAAGGAACAAGATGGCTACAGTTCAGAAATTATAGGACTGGCCGACCAATTTTCAGGCTTGACAAAGGGCCTGTTCCTGGTAGAGGTACTAAGTGGCATTATCATAGACCGCCTAATATTAAACATCACCGTCCTTACGATGGAGGTTTTTAATGACTGATTTATTTAGCATAAAGGTAAAGTTAGCCAAATTAGTAGAGGATATGCTGAACGGCAAGGTTAGTGCGCAATATATTCTTGATCAATGGGGAGAGGAATGCTCCTGTAATTTTACGGATAAGGATATTGATGCAATCATACACCAGCTCCAGCATTATGCTAACGACAGCGATATTCGAACTAAAGATGAAAAATACGAGGCATATTTCCGGCAGGAGTTTGAATTGTATATCAAAATACTTTTGTCGGAAGTAAAGCCTCCGGTACTTATTTATGATAAAAAAATCCGAATTTTTGAAACTGTCCTTGCGGCTTGTGAATATTTGAATTATTCTCTGAAAGATACTAACCGCATTACGGCATTTGATGCTAATGGTAATTATTTGCAAACTGATAGTACGGAAATGCAAACTATGTATTTTGTTCATAGGCAGTCAAAATTGCCTGTTCCAGAGTCATTCCGCAAAGAATTAGAAAAGTTTGTTAAATCTCGAATACATAAAAACAAAGATAAATCAAGGCTAAAAAACGATAAGTTTTTCAGTGATATGAGCATAAATGAGCTAATCACTTTTATTATAAAGCAGAAGAATGAAAGCGAAAAAAGATAAGAGTAGCTTCAGCAGAGCTTTGCATACTCCGGGCATCGCGTGATAGCGGAATACGACGGCTCGGGCGGCCTGCAGAAACGCTTTGTTTACGGAGCGGGGATTGATGAGGTGGTTTGTATGATTGATGTGGCAAGGCCGGCGGGTGCAGGCTGGACAGAAAGCATGAGCGATTTGGCGGAGGCGTGGCTTTGCGCCGAGGGCGATTTATGCTATGCTGCAAATGCAGATTACGTTGACAATACAGAGCCTAATATGATCAACATCGAAGACATCGCTTACTATCTGAGCGAGTATTACATTGCAGAGCGGGATGCCGCCTTTGCGGAAGAATACTGCGGCTATTTTGCCGATGAGCTGGGCAGTGTGGTGATGTTGTATTCGGCCGAGCCGAACGGGATTGCTGAGAGATACAGCTATGACGCATTCGGCAGCGTGGAGATAAGCGATCCGAACGGCCAGCCGCTGGATGAAAGCGCAGCCGGCAATCCGTATATGTTCGCCGGCCGGCGGTATGACAGCGAATCCGGCCTGTACTACTGCCGCGCAAGATACTACAACCCCGCCTTGGGCGTATTCCACTCCCGCGACCCCCTCGCCTATATCGACAGCATGAACCTCTACGCCTACTGCGCCAATAACCCTGTAAACTTCGTCGATCCCTATGGTGAAAATCTGATTGGCGGAATCATTAACATGTTTGCTGGTGAGGGTTTTGATCTATCAGTTGAAATGGGCATGGATGAGGTTAGGCAGGTTGGTGCAGCTGCTGGAAAAGGAGCCTTGGATGGGGCTGTAATAGCAGCGGATGCCTATACTATGGGATTAGTTGGCCCGCTGAACGAACTTGCAGACGAGAAGGTTTGCGAAAACGGAATCGCTGGCAAGGCTTCAAGAGTTGCTGCAGGAATTTCCTCAACGGCCGCTTATTCTGCTTTGGGGATGAGGAGAGCGGGTATTTCAAGCAAAGTCGAAATCCATGGAGCTCATCATAAATTTGGTAGTTTAGGTAAAAGGTCTCATATACAGTTTACAACTTGAAAATCAGGCGTTAAAAATTCACACAAGATATTTAGAATTCCTTTACGTTGAGGGTTTAGCATGATTAGAATTAACAATCATATATCTACTATCAATGAACTCATAGATCTACTTCATGATCTGTGGATTGACATTTCTACTATTGAATACAATCAACAAAAAGCGAAAATTACTTTTATTGTAGGTAAATTTGTGAAATCAAAAATATTTAATAAAAAATTTATTCCTTTATTTAATATAAGCGTGAGCCCGGTTGTTGATTATACACTGAATGACAGTGAAAAGGTAGGTACTTATGATATCAATAAAATAATCATAAATGGAAATGATCTAATAATTATAACGGGAATTCCATTGGTTTTTGAAATAAAATTGGCAAATAATTATGTTATTGATGTTGAATATAGATAGGTAGCTTACCTTTTAAGACCAATTGTTTGAGAAATATTAGAAACAATGTTTAGCGTTGATCATATTGACAGTATAGCTCCGAACGGCCAGTCGCTGGATGAAAGCGCAGTTGGCAATTTGTATATGTTCGCCGGCCGTCGGTATGACAGCGAATCCGGCCTGTACTACTGCCGCGCAAGATACTACAACCCCGCCTTGGGCGTATTCCACTCCCGCGACCCCCTCGCCTATATCGACAGCATAAACCTCTACGCCTACTGCACCAATAACCCTGTAAACTTCGTCGATCCGTGGGGGCTTACTTATGACATGTTAAACAACAACGGGGAAAACGTCTATATGGGACCAGATAAAATTACAGATATTTATAACTATTGGTATAATCCTCCCGTTCCTCCAACTCCACAAGGGAATGATGAAGGAAGTCTTTCAAACCCCCATAAATTGACAGAACAAGGCTTAAACAAATATCTTGACAATTATATGTGTAGCTCTCCCATAGAATTGAACACTTTAAATTAGACGGTTCCTGAATAATATAAACCAACTCAAATATTTAGAAAGGAACTTAAAATGCGAAGATCGAGGTTTAGTGAAAGCCAGATACTTTCGATTCTCAAGGAGTCAGAAGCCGGTTTAGAGGTCAGTGATTTGACCAGGAAATACGGCATATCCCGTGCCACATTTTACAACTGGAAGAGCAAGTATTCTGGTATTGGCGGCAGTGAGATAAGGCGTTTACGCGAGTTAGAGCGAGAGAACGGCAAGCTCAAAAAGATGTATGCGGACTTATCATTAGAGAATAACGTTCTCAAGGATTTAATAGAAAAAAACTTCTAAAGCCTGCCGAGCGAAAGGATTTTGCCAGGCAGGCACATTCTAAGGGCTTATGCGTGCAATCATCTTGTAAAGCAGCAGGCATCAGCCGGGGCAGTTTTTACTATACTCCTTCAAGAAACGATGATGCTGAGGTAAAAAGACAGATAGAGCTGGTAATAGATTCCCGTCCTCGACGCGGATTTCCAAAGATATTCGACAGTATCCGCCGCAAGGGATATAGCTGGAATCACAAAAAGGTTTATCGTGTTTATAAGGAAAATGAATTTCAGCTTAACAACCGTAAAAAGAATTTGATAAGGCAAATAGAGCGTAAACCTATGCCAGAAGCCACGAGAGCTAATGAGATATGGAGTATTGATTTTATGAGCGATAGTTTGAGTAATGGTCGGCCATTCAGGGCTTTCAACGTTATCGATGAGTTTAACCGTGAGGCATTGGATATTGAGATCGACACGAGCTTACCTTCGCTTCGCATAATTCGTAGCCTTGAATTAATAGGCTCTGATCGGGGTTTCCCCCGCTTTATTCGCAGCGATAATGGGCCGGAATTTAGGAGCCTTCAATTTCGCAGGTTCTGCTGCCGAAACAGAATCAGGCACCGCCGTATAGAAGCAGGCAAGCCTCAGCAAAACAGTTTTATTGAACGATTCAATCGGAGTTATCGAGAGGATATACTTGATATGTACAGTTTTAAGAATTTATCAGAAGCTCGTAATTTAACTTTAGATTGGCTTATAGAATATAATTATGAGCGTGGGCACGAATCACTGGGAGAGAAAACTCCTGTAGAGTATGTTCGCAGTTTTTTGCCTTTCACCCCTCAAAATAATTCTGAAGGGGCAAAAGGAAAAAACTGCTGTTTGAAGGAATTTGTCTAATTATTACTGTTCAAAGACAGGGGAGAGGCACATATGAAAAGGCGACTTAATTATTGGAACCCATTTAGTCCATTTACACAAGATACTAAGTATTTTGAAAATTATTCAAACCACTACTATGTTTTGAACGGAAAAAAATATACTGGTGAAGAAGTTAATTATATCGGTGTTGGGGCAGCTGGCGCTCAAAAAGCTTTGCCAAAATCTATGCCAGAAATATGGAACAGATTTTGGCATGGTCATTCAGCTACTGAAGGAGAAAGTTTTTTTTATGACTATGGGCATAACAGATTTAATTACCTATTTCCTCGCGTAAACCAAAGCTTCAATAGGCCCTACTTGGGAGGTGGAATATGGCTTTAAAGAGTTTCTATAAAACAGCATTATCATCGCTAATCACAGTATTTTTTTTGTATCTGGTTAATTATGCTGCCGGCCTAACCCTTACTTCCAGCAGCTTTCTCCTCTCTTCTGCGACAGCATTTATGCTTATATGGGGTTTGTTTTGGAAGATAGGAATCTCTGCTTCTTTAATTGCCGTGGTTATCGGAGGAATGTTTAACAAAAGAAAGGCAGTGAGGATAGGGGGCGTATTTTTTCTATTTATAGCACTGGCCTTTATAATAAGCTTGATGTTAGGACAGTGGGGGTACTATCTTAAAATGGGAGCAATAAAGGGCAGCAGTAAAATACCAGTTTCAAAAATAAAGAATTCTGTGCTCATAAATTTGCCAGATACAAAAAAAGCCGAAACACTGGTACATTATACAGATTTAGATTTGAATTTTCCCGAGTGGGCAGGTGATTTGAAGTCACATAGCGTGTGGTATTATAACTCTTCTGGAAACAAAGCTGTTCAGATTTTTTATGGAAACAGGACAATTGGTAAATTCTCATATATTATAATTTCAGAAAACAGTGATATTGGTAAGGTATATCCCTACAGCGATGATTATTATGATCAAATTGCTGAGGATTTTTATCTGACATCCGCTGAGTATAAAGGCCCACTATGGCTTTTTGAACCGGAGAATTAAATATGTTAAGCGATTTCGTTTACAGCCGGCGGTATGACAGCGAATCCGGCCTGTACTACTGCCGCGCAAGATACTACAGCCCCGCCCTGGGCGTATTCCATTCCCGCGACCCGCTCGGCTATATCGACAGCATGAACCTCTACGCCTACTGCACCAATAACCCCGTAAACTTCATTGATCCCTATGGTGAAAATCTGATTGGCGGAATCATTAACATGTTTGCTGGTGAGGGTTTTGATCTATCAGTTGAAATGGGTATGGATGAAGTCAAACAGGTTGGTGCAGCTGCTGGAAAAGGAGCTTTAGATGGGGCTGTAATAGCAGCGGATGCCTATACTATGGGATTAGTTGGCCCGCTGAACGAACTTGCAGACGAGAAGGTTTGCGAAAACGGAATCGCTGGCAAGGCTTCAAGAGTTGCTGCAGGAATTTCCTCAACGGCCGCTTATTCTGCTTTGGGGATGAGGAGAGCGGGTATTTCAAGCAAAGTCGAAATCCATGGAGCTCATCATAAATTTGGTAGTTTAGGTAAAAGGTCTCATATACAGTTTACAACTTGGAAATCAGGCGTTAAAAATTCACACAAGATATTTAGAATTCCTTTACGTTGAGGGTTTAGCATGATTAGAATTAACAATCATATATCTACTATCAATGAACTCATAGATCTACTTCATGATCTGTGGATTGACATTTCTACTATTGAATACAATCAACAAAAAGCGAAAATTACTTTTATTGTAGGTAAATTTGTGAAATCAAAAATATTTAATAAAAAATTTATTCCTTTATTTAATATAAGCGTGAGCCCGGTTGTTGATTATACACTGAATGACAGTGAAAAGGTAGGTACTTATGATATCAATAAAATAATCATAAATGGAAATGATCTAATAATTATAACGGGAATTCCATTGGTTTTTGAAATAAAATTGGCAAATAATTATGTTATTGATGTTGAATATAGATAGGTAGCTTACTTTTAAGACCAATTGTTTGAGAAATATTAGAAACAATGTTTAGCGTTGATCATATTGACAGTATAGCTCCGAACGGCCAGCCGCTGGATGAAAGTGCAGCCGGCAATCCGTATATGTTCGCCGGCCGGCGGTATGACAGCGAATCCGGCCTGTACTACTGCCGCGCCAGATACTACAACCCCGCCCTGGGCGTATTCCACTCCCGCGACCCCCTCGGCTATATAGACCAGTTAAACGTAAAGATAAGGGAATTTCTTGTATTCCACTCCCGCGACCCCCTCGGCTATATAGACAGCATGAACCTCTACGCCTACTGCACCAATAACCCCGTAAACTTCGTTGATCCCTGGGGGGAGAGGCATTATAGTAAAATTGAAGTAGAAATTATATTAAACAAAGGAAGACAAACTATTTACAATCCTTTTAAACATTCGATGCCTCCTAAAGCTACTCAAAACTACAGTCACCCCTATCTAAATAAAATAATTAATCTTATACCTTTAGGGTTCTATCCTGGATGGGATTTTGGTGCTGGCAAGGAGTGCCCAGATACCTATGAAGTTCCTGGCAGGGGGGAAATGAATGCTTCAGAATTTACAAATTATTTTGCTGGATATATGGGAGGATATCATGGTTCTGGATTAGGCTATCTTGCTATGAGGATGGCTGGTAATCTTTATGAAAATTACCAAGGAGATGGTATTCAAAAAGCAAATGTTTTTTCAGGTGATTGTGAAGAAAGCGTTAGAGACATAAATTACGGAGCATATGATGGCATTAAAAGAAGGCATAAAGATATAAAAGATACTTTTACAGCCTTAAGCAATCTGCTTAATTAGCTGCAGTTCATGATATAAATTTTATGCGGAGACTACCCATGTTAATATTACGAAAAGGCAATGCCATAAGCACAATGTTTTTTGTTATCCTCTGGGCTTTTGTATTTATTGCGATAATCTTTTTGAGGCAAGGGATTTCATTTAACAATGATAAGCTTGAAAGGCTTCAGCAAAATAATTACATCAAGCTTGGAGCTGCTTTGAATAATTACAGAGATCTGAATGGCGGATACCCAGCTAAGAATGAATGGGGCGATTTGCTTATTAACTCTTTCCCATATATCCACAGTTCAGACTTCAAAGATTTTACTGCTGGTGGTATTTACTCAGCAGCACTGAACGAAGATATATTTGATGATTCACTAAACGAAAGCTCGGTTTTGCTTTTTGGGATCTCTGGAAACAAGAAAAATATGAGCCGAAAATTCAGCGAAATGAAAGATCCTAAGATTAAATGGATTGTTACAAGCTCCGGCGTTTTTTTCAAAAACAAAGACAAGTACAACAGAGCAAAGGAGTAAAAATGAGATCTAAAAAAAATGTAGGCCCTATTAATATTCTCCTTTTGGGAGGCTGGCTTTTTTGCGTCCTTTTCGCAGCAGTTCAGTTTAGAATATTATTTGAAGGTTATGAAAATTGGGCACTGCTGCACAAACGAAACTATTTGAAAGTCGCCTATGCCTTAAACGAGTATGAGAAATCTTTTGGAAAATATCCGGATAGTAAAAGCTGGTATGATGATATTATAAATGAATACAACTTTGTGTCGGAAGAAGACTTCTTGCTTTTAGGGGAAAAAGAGAGCTTTAATATTGCATTAAACAGAAATCTGATGGGTAAACAAAGAAAAGGGAAATATACAGTGCTTTTATATCAGGGCTCTGACAAGAAAAATCAGATAGGGGTAAAAGCAGATTACAAGAAATCAAAGGGCTGGGTTATTACAGTTGGAGGTGACTACTTCGAATTTGACAAAGACTCAGGTGTGCTGAAATCAGAAACAGAATCAAAAGTGATGCAGCCTCAAGATTTGAGATTTTAGATTTGAATCGGAAGAAAACAGAGTTGCCGGCGGGCGCAGGCTGGACAGAAAGCATGAGCGATTTGGCGGCGGCGTGGCTTTGATGATATAGGCAGCGTTAATTTTGCGAATAAGGAGTTCGGAATTGAAAAAGCCGGCTTTTTGTGTCGGCTTTAATACGTGAAAGGGAGTAACAAATTTTACTTGTATCCGAGTTTATCCATAAGTGTTTTCTGACCGTAAAAGCTCATCAAATTATCGAGCAGAACGATTGCGGTATAGTTTTCAGCCACCGGCCATATCCTTCCAGCGATTGTTGGGTCTCTTCTTGTAATAGCTGATAGCTTTGTGTTTTCGAGGGTATATTTATCGATAGTGTGCTGGTCTTTGTCGATTGTAGGTGTTGGTTTTACAGCGAGCCTTGCGATAAGGTTCTGTCCTGTTGAGATTCCGCCAGTAATCCCGCCGGCGTTGTTCGAATCGAAAATTACCCTGCCGTTTTCGCTTCTTATCTGATCGTTGCACTGGTGGCCTGTCATATCCTTGGCCTTGAAGCCTGCGCCAATCTCAACGCCCTTAACAGCCCCTATCCCGAGCATTTTCCCGAGCTCTGCATCGAGCTTGCTGAACACCGGCTCGCCGAGGCCGACTGGCATCCCTGTAGCGGCTACTTCTATTATGCCGCCGGAGGAATCGCCGGTTTTGGTGATCTTTCCGCACGCCTCAACCATCTCGCAGGCGGCGCTGTAGTCTGGGCAGCAGAGGATATGGTGCACGTCGTATTCAGATTTAATTTTCTCAGGCACCATCTCTTCGCCCGCAGCTCTGATCTGGTCTATCTCGTTTTCCACCTCCGCTAAAACGGCCATCTTCTCAAGAAACCGCATCTCAGTGCGCAAACGCTGTTTTTCGTATATCTGCTGGTAGAAGGGGTCGTAGTTTTTGCGCATTTTCTTGTATCTCTGGGTGAACTGGTAAATCTCTTCGTAGTCCATATCCGGACACTGCACTCCCGCTGCCTCGCGAACAAAGGAGAACACCTTTACCCCGAGCTCTGCGAGAATCTTCTTAGCCACATACCCCGCCGCTACGATTGTAGAAGTGTAGCGTCCGCTGAATATGCCCGCTCCGATAGCATCATCAGATTCACCGTATTTCATAAAAGTTGCGTAGGATGCGTGTCCCGGGCGGGGGGTTCTGTTAGTATCCTGATACTGCTTTATGTGAATGAAATGTCTGTCGAGATTCGGGATTAGTATCGTAAGAGGCGTTGCGTTTGTATGGAAGGCGTTGCCTGCTGCCTCGATTGTATCTGCGCTGTTTATGCCGCTGTAAATTATCGGCAGGTCAGGCTCTTTTCGCGGGCTCGAGAGCTCGTCGGCCCCGGGCTTTCTGAGAAGAAGGTCGCCGTAGATTTCTTTTTCGGTGATTTTCATTCCTGGAGGGCAGCCGTGTATCATTGATGTAAGCCCGTCCTGATATGAACCACCTGCAACACTAACCTGAAAATTTCTCCCTGTATGACATCCAAGCATTTCATTACTCCCTTGCTAAAATAATAAACTTTCCCTTAATCTGCGAAAACACATTTGGATACACCAAAGATTATAGGCTTTTTCGGGTTTCTGTAAACAGAAACGTGCCTCAGATGGCTTTGTTAATTCGGGTGTCGCACACTGTTGGATGCTTGAGCTTAAAAAAATATTGCTTTCGATGGTATTCAGGTTATGATGTGGGAAGTTTAAATACACGGAGAAATAATGAGAAAATCTGCAAATCTTTTGTTGGTTTTGGCACTATTTTTAACAACTGCACTTGAAGCAGAAGATTACAATATTGGGGTGCTTGCAAAACGCGGAGATGCAAAATGTCTGGAGAGATGGTCTGCTACGGGCGGGTATCTCAGCGATCAGTTCGAGTCAGACACATTCGGAATAGTTCCTCTTGACTTCAATGAAATCGAAGAAGCTGTTAAAAACAGGCAGGTAGATTTTGTTCTTGCTAATCCCGCTGTTTATGTGAATCTGGAATATAATTATCATATTAAAAGAATAGCTACTCTTGTAAATAAAGGACGTTCTGGAAACACCACTCGTTTTGCTGGGACAGTTTTCTGTCTTCGGGATAAGAGCTTCAGCGGCTTTCAGGATTTAAAGGGGCTTCACATTGCTGCTGTTGACAGGAATTCTTTTGGAGGCTGGCTTGCTGTAAAGTATGAGCTTCTGAAAGCAGGGCTTGATGTTCCCGGCGATTTTAATTCACTAAGCTTTGCTGGCAGTCATGATAAAGTTGTCTATTCTGTTCAGCATGGTTCTGCAGATGCAGGTATTGTTCGAAGCAACAGTTTGGAGCGTCTTGCCGCCGAGGGCAGGATAAATTTTGATGATTTCAGAATTATCGGCGAACGCAGAGGCAGAGACATCCCATTTCTTTACTCCACTGAAACTTATCCTGAATGGCCGTTCTCTTCTCTAAGCTACATACCCGGAGACGTCTGCAAACGGGTTGCAACTGCCCTGTATAGTATGCCGGAGGGGCATAATGCTGCCAATCAGGCTTCAATTGCCGGATGGACAGTGCCGTGCCGTTATAAAGAAGTACGAGAATGCCTCAAAGATATCAAATACACGCCTTATCAGATGCACGGTAAAGTTACCCTCGGACAGGTCTTTTTGAATTATAAAAATTCGATATATTTTATTTTACTTTCGGTTTTAATACTCGGCTTAGTCCTTGTTTGGCTTGTGCTCTTAAACAGAAAACTGCATTTATCAACTGCTGCTAAAGAGAATGAAATAAAGGCGAGAAAAGAAGCTGAAAAGCAGCTCAAAGAGGCCAACAAAGCCAAAGAAAGATTTCTCGCTAATATGAGCCACGAAATCAGAACGCCGATGAATTCAATCATTGGATTCTGCGATCTGCTTCGTGAATTTGACTTTCCTAAAGAGGCCAGGAGCTATGTAGAAAAGATAAGCATTAGCGGGGGCTCGCTTCTTGAGCTTATAAACGACATACTCGATTTTTCTAAAATCGAGGCGGGAAGAATGAAGGTTGATTTGAACGAATTCTCACTCGGCCGGCTTCTGAACAACGTAGAGTCAATTATTTATCAGAAGGTTAAGGAAAAGAAGCTTGAATTCGGAATAATCGAAAACGGGGCTCTGCCTGCCAATATAGTATCAGACCAGCACAGACTTAATCAGTGCCTGATAAATCTATGCAGCAATGCCGTAAAATTCACCAATTCCGGCCATGTTAATATCATAGTCTCAACGTTCAGAAAAAACGGTGAGGACTGGATTTCATTTGCAATCGAAGATACCGGCGTTGGTATAAGTGAGGATAAATTGGATCATATTTTCGACCCCTTCACTCAGGCTGAAGAATCCACAGCCAGGAAGTACGGCGGTACAGGGCTCGGTCTGAGCGTAACATCGAAACTCGCAGGCCTTCTTGGCGGGGAGCTCAAATGCAGCAGTGAACCGGGGCTCGGAAGCACTTTTACCCTTTCAGTACCGGCAGGGCTTGATGTGAATTCTCAGGCAAGGATGGACAGGCTCAATCTCAGAGAGGCCTCTTACGAAAATCACCAGCAGCTTACCAACCAGTTCTCAGGGAACATACTTGTAGCCGAAGACAGCCCTACCAATCAGATGCTAATAAGGATTTACCTTGAAAAAATGGGGCTCAATGTAGATGTTGCCGAGAACGGCCAGCTTGCTGTTGATATGGCTATGAAAAAGTCTTACAGGCTTATATTTATGGATGTTCAGATGCCTGAGATGGACGGCTGCGAGGCAGCGCAAAGGCTCCGCAAACAAAACTGGAACGGCCCTATAATAGCCCTTACGGCAAACGCAATGAAAGGCGACAGGGAGAAATGCCTCGCCGCAGGCTGCGATTACTACCTGTCCAAACCGATAGACAGGATTAAGCTTATAAGCGCTCTTGAGCAGTATTTAAGAGACGAGGATTTTCAGGAGTCCAAAGCAGGGAAGGCTCAGATTGAAGATAATGCCGGCCTTATAAAAAGATTTGTCAAAAAATGCGGCGATGAGGATATGGCAAAGCAGCTGGCCGCTGTATTTTTGGAGGATGGATACCTGTGTTTAGAAAAGATTAAGCAGGCTCTGAAAGATAATAATCAAAAAGATTTAGAGCTTTATTCACATCGCCTTAAAAGTTCAGCAAGGCACGTAGCAGCGGAAAGACTTTCTCAGATTTGTCTTGAGCTGGAATTGCACGGAAGAAACAGCGAGATAGAAAAAGCTCGCTCGCTTTTGCCGGAGCTTGAAAGCCTGTATGCTGAAATATCAGACACTTTCAGAGAATTTCTGAAATAAAAACAAATTTTTTGTAAAAAACATCATTTCTAAGCTATAAAGAACTTAGTATTCAAAACTATTTCTAATAAGTATTAAAGGTTTTACAAGATGCTTAAAATCTGTTATATTCTTGCTGTTCTTTTTTTGGCTTCAGCGGTCTTGAGCGGAGAAATTACAGTTAATTCAGGCGATGAAAGTCGGAACAGTTTTCCTGTTCCTTCAGCTGCATTTGAAGAGTTTGAGGAAGGATTTCTCCCCCAGATTAAAGACGGGGCATACATTAACCAGCCAGGCGAGCCTCAGATCCCTTGGAAGGCTGTTACGCTTCTGGTTGCGCCCGATGCTGATATCTCGAGCATAACGGCTTCTGCTCAAATGGTTTATAATGAGCTTGAAGGCGAGTACAGCATTGTCCCGGCTCCTCCTTTAGTTTCCTCAGCAGGCGATGATTACAACTGGCCGGAAGGCAGCGATATCGAGAAGGGGCGAGATCAGAATATTTATCAGAAAGATGCGTTTTTTCCGGCAGAGGATGTGCGGATAACAGCTAAAGGCAAGCTTCGTGAATGGAAGCTTGTAGAGATATCCATTCCTGCTGTTAAGTACAATCCTGCCCAGGGTAAAGTAAGCGTTCTTTCAGGAGGCAGCTGCAGCGTTGACTGGATAAATGCCCCGCAAACTCTAAGCGAATCGGGCTTCGACGGCTCGGGCGGGGTGAGAGTGAAAAAGCTTGCGGCAAATTTCGACGAACTAAGCCCCGACTACGATGCCCAAATCCCGCCAAAAGAGCTGAGCAAATTCTCAGAGCCTGTAAAAACAAGCAGCTACGAATCTCTCGACGGACCGGGCTATGCGATTGTAACGGTTGACCAGATCCACAAGGACAGCGATGTGCTTGATGATTTCATTGCACATAAAGAGGCGATGGGCTTTGATGTTCACCTTATCAAGGAGGCTGAGTACGGAGATACAGCAAAGGGGCGTCCGCGTTTTGATGCGATAAGGCAGTATCTTGCGGATAACTATCTTGCCCTGGATTTGCAGTATGTTCTTCTAATCGGAAGGCCTGAGCCGGATACGGGCAACGTCCCGATGCTGATGTACGATGATAACAGAAACGATTATACTCCCGATGATCCAAGCGATGATGCGCCTTCGGATTACTACTATTCAAACTTAAACGTTACCGACCTGCAGAACAACAACGATAATTACTGGGAGGTGTCCGTAGGGCGAATTCCATACTACAAAGTGCCTGCGGATTTAGACCATATCCTCCAAAAAACAATAGACTATGAGAACGCCCAAAATACCGACTGGAGGGCGAAAGTGCTCACGCCGGTTGTCCCGCTGGATGATAAAACGCCTGTATTTGAGTTTGGCGAGCAGGTAATGGAAAATCTTGCTGAGCCTAAGGGATATGATACCATAAGGGTGTATGAAGAAAATTACGGATGCATTTCTCCGCCCGAGTTTCTCAAGGATGAGAAGACGGGCTGGAAGGTTTGGAGAGACGAGCCTGTTGGGCTTGTATTATGGCATACACACGGCAGCAAAATTTCCGCAGGCGGGATTATCGGAACGTGGAACGTTCCCTCTCTCAATGACAGCAAACCCGCTGCAACTTGGCAGATGTCCTGCCAGAACGCGTGGCCGGAGAACAGCGGAAACCTAGCATACACGATTCTGAAAAACGGCGGGATAAATACTATCGGCGGGTCGAGAAATCTTTTTTACAGTGTTGGTGAAAGCGATTTCACTGATCGAGGCGATAATGGCTATCAGTATGGAAAAGATGTGCTTGCAGGAGTGAGCTGCGGAATTGCAAAGGATGATGCCCTCAGGTTCGGCTATGAGCCCACAAGAAAGCGGACTACTATGTACGGCGACCCGTCGGTTACAATTTATTCAGACCTGCCTGATATGATGATAACGCCTGTTGAGGATGTTTGGGTTAGGGCGAGCGAACGAACTTCCGGAATCGATTTCGATTTAATTAATACAACACAGGATAACAACAGCTTCGACTGGTTCTCAGAGGGAACAGTTGAATATACCCTAATGAACACATCCGATACCGCTTACGAATGGACTGCTCAGTCAAATAAGGATTGGCTCATTTTGAGCAATAATTCCGGTGCTGTAGATGCAGGAGGGCAGTTTATTCTGAATGCTGAGCTGGATGCTGCTGCTTCTGAAATGAATCAGGGCGGAATCTACTACGCAAAAATCACAATAACAGACACTTCAAACAGCAAAGTATCCGAAAGAACTGTTCGGGTGGAAGTGCAGGAGCCAGCTCTCATCGGCCACTGGAAATTCGATGAAAGCGCCGGCGATACAGCATCTGACTCCGGGACTGGAAACAATGATGCTGTTTTGAAAAATATGGATGCGCCCAGCTGCTGGACGGCAGGGTTTTACAACGGCGCCCTGGATTTTGACGGGACAGACGATTTTGCCGTAGCAGCCGGCTTAGAGCTTTACAGCACAGATTCTGTTACAATAACCTCATGGATAAAGCCACAAGGCAGCAACCCAGGGGTTAAAGGCATTCTGATGAATCGAGAGGGCAAAGCAGTGGGTATGCACTTATCAGATAATCAGCTCAGATACCATTGGGACGGCCAGGGAAGCTGGGATCAGAATACAGGCCTGAATCTCGCTCAGGATGAGTGGGCATTTGGAGCAGTGGTAATCGAGCCGGATAAGGCAACGCTCTATAAATACAGCGCATCAGCCGGCTGGGAGAGCTGGGTAAACACAAGAGCCCACTCCCCCAATACATTCGCAGGCAGAACGGTAATCGGAAGAGATGATATGGACGGGAGATTCTTCGAGGGAATTCTCGATGATGTACGTATCTACAATTATTCGCTCAATTATAATCAAATCCAATCCGCTGCTCTGAGCAATAAAGCTGTCGATCCTGAACCTGAAGACGGTTTCCAGAATGCGGAGCTCAATATTGAACTAAAATGGAACTGTCCGCAGCCGGGCGATGGATACGATGTTTATCTTTCACCCAGCCAGAGTGATGTGCAAAATGCAGACACATCCTCAGGCTGCTATCTTGGAAGAACGGCTGATGAGAGATTTCAGGCAGAAGAAAGGCTCTCTCCTTTTGTGAATTACTATTGGCGGGTTGATACTGTAGAGGACGGTCAGCCTGCAGTTAAAGGTACTGTTTGGAGCTTCAAAACCAACGATAAGCTTCGGTTTTATCACGAAGCAGAAGATGCCGACAGAATGAGCTACCCGATGGTTGTTCTGCAGGATCAAAACGCATCAGGCGGGGCTTATGCTGCTCCCGCTATCGGCACAGGCAGCACATCGGCACCGCCGGAGGAAGGCTGGGCTGAGTATGATTTCAGTGTGGAGCAGGAAGGCGAGGTTAAATTCGTGCTAACCGTACGCGCAACAGATGCAGGGGGCTCAACAGCAGAGAATAATGCCTTCTGGATTGATATAACAGGCGATGATGAGGAGCCGGAGCTATGGGACAATCAAACCAGTTCGCTCTCTTGGGAAGTTCTGCTGTGCAAATCTAAAACCCTCAGCCCGGGAGATTATACCTTCAGAGTTGGTGCTGCCGAAGACGGTTTCCATCTGGATAGAGTGAGAATTGTATATACAGGTGTTGGCGATTCTTCGCCTCCGCCTGCTGTAACAGGTCTTCAGGCAGAAGTTAGCGATACAGCAGTTATACTCAGCTGGGAGGGTTCAGAAGCTCCCGATCTTGAGCAGTACAGAATATACAAGAGCAGCAGCAAACACAGCGGCTATTCGCTTTTCGCAGGCGGCTTTAAGGTTACATCAGTTATTGATTATCTGTCTTATTCCGGCGAGCAGGTTTATTATTATATCGAGGCAGTGGACACCAGCGGGAATGTTTCCCCGCAGTCTGAAATTGTTTCCACCGTTTATGAATACGGAGGCGGCAGCGGTACGGCTCAAAATCCTTACGTTTTATTCAGCCCCGAGCATATAAAGCAGCTTGCTCTTCGCCCTGAAGATTACAGCAAAAGCTTTGTTCTTGCAAACGATATAGACTGCAGCAGTATTTCAGATTTTGCATCAATAGGCTCTCAGGCCTCTCCCTTTGAAGGAGCGTTTAACGGTCAGGGAAACAGGCTCTACGGTCTTCAGCATAATTTTGAATACGCTGATAATACCGGCTTTTTCGGAACAGTCGGCTCGGGCGGAGAGGTGAAAAAGCTTGCGGTAGATGTTTACTTCCAGTCCTCAGGCGGGAGTGTTTCCGGAATATTGGCCGGTGTTAATCAGGGCACAATAGATTCCTGCTCTGTCAGGGGGGTGCTCTCCCAGCCTTACAGTACCGCAGGCGGTATTGCAGGGCTGAATCAGGGCATAATTTCCAACTGCAGGGTTGATGCGTTTGTCTTTGCTGTAGAAGATGCCGCAGGAATCGCAGCAGACAATACAGCCGGGCTTATACGAAACTGCCTCTTTGCAGGAAGTTTGAATGCATCCAACACTTACGGGATTGCAGGCGCTGGAGCAGCGGAAAATGTTAATGCCAGCTTCTACGGAACCGAATCTTCAGGCGCAGTCCAAAGCTTTGGAGGTGAGGGCAAGCTTGATTCCGAGCTCACCGAAAAAGCCACTTATTCCGCTTGGGATTTTGCCTGCACAGATTCAGACGGCACGAACGATAAATGGTATCTCTGCACCGGCTGCGGCGAGATGCCGGTTCTCGAATGGCAGCGAGACGGGCTGGATTTTCTCTGCCCGGAAGGCGTGGGGATTACAGAATTCGCAGTGTTGGCCTCAAGCTGGATGCTCTCCAGCAGTTCGCCGGCGTTTGAGCCCAATTTCGACTTAAACTCAGACGGAATAATCGACGAGTTAGACCTTGCTGTCTTCGCTGACTACTGGCTTACAAGCGGGCAGTAAAGTTATTTCTAAGGGCATGAAGCTGTCCCGTAAATTTATCTAAGGCAAAGCAGAAATCAAAGGCCTGCCTTAAAGGCCGATTGCATTTCTGCTTTGCCCTTAGGGATACTGGCGTGATAAACTCTCGAAGTTTTGCTCACTGACGGCAGCGTTTGAGGAATTCTTCAAGCATCGGCCGCAGGGTTTTCACGGCGTTTGCCCTGTGTGAGATACGGTTTTTCTCTTCTCTTGCCAGCTCAGCAACGCTCTGCCCTCTTTCAGGCAGGTAGAATACAGGGTCGTAGCCGAAGCCGCCTGTGCCTCGTTTTTCGTTGAGTATCCTGCCGGGCAGAAAGCCTTCAGCTTCAAGGATCGGCTTTTCAGAATCGGCAAGGCAGAGAGAGCTTACGAATCTCGCAGTTCGGTTCTCTTCCGGCACACCATCCATCAGCCTGAGCACCTTCTTTATATTCTCTTCATCTATGCGGAATGCATCACTGCTGTGGTCTTTATGGGCTCCTGAGAATCTCGCGCTGCTCACTCCCGGCGCTCCGCCGAGAGCATCAATCTCAAGTCCGGAGTCGTCTGCAAGCGTGAGAATTCCGGTCTGACGTGCATAACCGATCGCTTTTCTTTTCGCATTTTCAGTGAATGTTTCCCCGTCTTCTTCCACTTCCTCCGCTTCCGGAAAATCCTTTAGCGAAAGCCAGTTTATGCTGAATCCTGAGAGCAGAATCTCAAAATCTCTTATTTTTCCTGCGTTAGTTGTTGCCAGAAGTATATCCATTTTTCCTTCCCTTATATTCAAGTATCTCAAGCTCATCCAGCGGCTTACAGTTTATTATCTGATCGAAGTGTTTGGGGTTTATAAAAGCTCCCTCGCGCGGGCCGGCGTGTTTGGCGAGCATCTTTACAGCAGCGAGAAATTTTTTCTCCGGCTTCGCTGCGGCGGGGGCAAATCCGCCCAGCTCGGATGCAAATTCAAACTGATACGCATGCAGTGTTAAATTTTCCACCATAGGCCGCTCGGTTTTGCTCTGGCTCCTTGTGTATTTCCGCTTGAATTCGGATAAGTACAGCGGCTTTGGATTTCCGTATAGCGGGTCTATCGCAAGCGGCATACCTTCATAATCCAGATGAAGCCGGATCTGGCCTGCCCTTGCAGTTAGCGGCCTCACTGCAAGCAGAGATAGATTCCCGAAATCAGCAATCTGCTGCCAAAGCGTAACAGCCTTAGCATCGCTTTTTTCATCGATTTTCATCCTGCCCGGGTCTTTCGCCCTTGATATTCCCGTTTCGGTGCGGCCAACACGTTCGGGAACGTATCCGTTTACAATCGCAAGGTAAACAGCAGCTGATGTGTTGTTCACAATCGAGCGGGCGAGGCGTTTGTGGAAATCCATATTCTTTGAAACCACTACCACCCCGGGCACCTGCTTGCTCAGACGGGTTGCGGTGCGAAGCTTTTCGCCCATCTGAATCTTTCCCTCAAGCAGCTGGGCAACGCTCGGCGCTCCGCTGCGGTCTTTTGTAACAGAAACCCCCGCAGGCTTATTCACCGCTGCAAAATCAAAATTATCGTGCAGAATCTCTATAGCTTTTCCTTTGGGCAAAATAATACTCCGCTCTAATCTTTCTTGAGTGCGTAAACCTTAAAATCGGAATATTTCACCTTTGTCCATTTGAGCTGACGGAAACCGATCTTCCCCGCACCGGGCAGCTTCCCGAAACGCTCTTTATCTTCCTGATAATCGATTATCACCCATCCGTCAACAGCGAGCTGAATACGCCCTTCTGCCCGCATGAGGGTGATTTTATGCACTTCATTAGATTTCGAATCTATCCCGGGTATGCCCAAATCAGCAAGGTATCTTCCGGAATTGAGCCGCAGATAAGAGGCATTCCTCGAGGCCCCGAGCGGCATATCCGAATAATACGAAAGCGAGTAGAGGTCTATATCTCCGTTTGTATAATCCTCGCTCCTTCCGGTTCTAAAATCAATGCTCGAATCGTAAACATCCTTGCCGTTTTGTCCAATTGCAGAGAAAAACACTAAACACGCCCCGTTTTCACTGAGCACCTGAACATTCCACTCTGCAAGAAAATTCGGCGGAAAATTCGCCCAGCACCAGAACGTGATGTGGCCTGTGGCGAAATCAAAGTCTTTCATTGTAGATTCCATAACAAGCCCGTCTTTGCGGAAATTTATCTGAGCCGGCCCTTCTGCTACCCATCCCCGAACGTCTTTCGGAGCCCGCAGGGGCGAGCTGAAGATAAGCTCTTTCTCTATATCTTCAGAGCCGAAATAGCCCAGAAGTGAGAATTCCCTCGTAGGGATTATGCCCAAATATTTATTCATTTTTTTCCTGTTCTGCTGCTCTATGTAATGATCGATTGCAGATTCCTCGATCACCTTGTCGTACAGCCTGCACTCGGATACAGCAATCTGAGATGTAGTGATATTCAGCCGGTTCCCGCCTTCATTATCGAGCTGCTTAAGCCTTCGTCTTTTCCTCAGGTATGGCGTTCCGTTTACATAGCAGTTGAAGATTCCCTCATCCGCATCCCAAACAAACGCAAAATGCATCCACTCCTCTCCCGGTATCTCCGGCAGCAGAATATGCATATCGTTCAGCCTGCTTGTGCCATTCTCCCATGAGAATCTGAAATCCAGCTTGTTTGCTGATTTGGCCAGATCGAATTTGAACAGCTTATCCACTTCCGCAATCTCGTATGTTTCCTCTGGTTCGCCCTTGCCGGTACGCATAGTTTTATGCGGGCGAATCCAGATCATAAACGTGCCTTCTTTCGATATAGGGGCGTTGAGATCGCCTGAGAAATACATCTTCTTTTCTTTGGCTTTCAGCGCCTTCGCGCCGTTCATTGGGCCGTCGATAATATCAAAATTAACGAAATCAGATACGTCCGCCCGCTCGGTATCCGAGAGTCCTGTGGAATTAACCGCATCCTGCGTGAGCCATATCTTCGCCTCATATCCCATACAAGCTCCGCAGGCAAGCATAAATATCAGAAGTTTAACCGCTTTCATCGAGCTCCTTTCGCTAAGTTTATTCAATCTCATCCCTCCCGAGAATCGCATCCGAGAGAATCGAATTATTCGAAAATTCAATACTGCTCCCCGCGGGCAGCCCCCTTGCGAGGCGGGTGATCCTTATGCTGCTGTCTCGCAGGAGGCTGGTAACGTAGAGCGAAGTGGCATCGCCTTCCACAGTGGGATTGGTTGCCATAATGATCTCCCTTATGCCCCCTTGCCGGATCCTGCTTATCAGCTTGTCTATCGTCAGGTCTTCCGGCTCGATTCCCTCCAGCGGGGCGATATGCCCCCCGAGCACGTGATAAGTCCATTTGCATATCCCAGTTTTCTCAAGGCTTATCAAATCCTTCGGCTGCTCCACAACGCACACCGTGGACTTATCCCGAGAAGGGGCTTGGCAGATGGGGCATATTTCCTCCTCCGAATAGCTGCAGCATATTTTGCACTGCTTTATCTTCGTTTTTACCTCGCTCACAGCCCTCGCAAGCTCCATCGCCTCTGCCTTCTCGGATTTGAGCACGTGAAAAGCAAGCCTTTCCGCTGTTTTCCTGCCTATCCCGGGCAGCTCTGCAAACTTCTCTATCAGATTATTCAGAGCCTTCGTATAGGCGGGATTTGTGGTGTTTTTTTCGGGCAATTCTAAAACCTCGCTTCTTATTGATTTTTCGGCCTTGATATCCCAATAATCTGAGCGTTAAAGGTGTTCAGTACCTTCTGAACTCCCGGGTCTTTCATGGCTTGTCTTTGGTCTTTAAAGCTGCTTTTTGCTCCTTTGGGTTTGTTTGCAGGTTCGCCGCTGGAGGAGGCCTCCTGCCTCACTTGCAGGGCAATTTCGGTTCCGAGGATCTTCGCGAAAACCTTCTCTGCCTCCTGCTTCTTTGTTTGCAGGAGCCGGCCTGCCATGCCCGTTTTGGCATGCAAAACCAGATTCCCGTTCTCAAAACCTGCCGGCTCGGCGTTGCTCAGATTTGCCCCGAGGCTCATATTCACCTTCGCTGTTTTCTGCACAACCTCCTGCCAGCGGGATTGAAGCTCTTCAAGATTCCCGCATTCCACGCTCCCTGCCTGCTCGAGCTTATCCGCTGCCGAGCCGTTTTTCTCAGCGAAGGCCTGTTTCAGGCTCGGCTTCCGTGCTCCTGCTGGTTTGCCGCCGGCCTGCGAGTTTTTTTTTCCGCCGCCCCCGCCGGCCGTCTGCCGAACGAGAGTTTGCACGTTGATAAAATGCTCGCTCAGCGTAAGCCGCATAAGGGCTGCTTCCAGAATTGCTCTGGGGTTGTCCGATTTCTTCACTGTCCCCCGCATCCGTTCCATCGTCGTAACCGCATACACAAGCGAGGCAATATCGAACTTTCCCGCAATCCGCTCGGTCTCTTCGGCCTCAGCTGCCGTTTGCACGATTAGCGAGCTGCCTGCACCGGCGCTTGCTGTGATCATCAGATCGCGGAAGCTGTCTATGAGGCTGTCGGTGATTTGCTCCGGGCTCATCCCTTTGCTCAGAAGCTCATCGCAAACCTCCAGCACGCCCGGCGCATCCGAATCGCCGATAAGCTCGGTCATGCGGGCTATCTCAGCGCGTCCGGGCTCGCCCAGGGTGTTCTCAAGCACCTCAAGCGTAAGATTGTCTGCTCCAGTGCTCAGGATTTGATCCAGAAGGCTTAGGGCATCACGCATAGAGCCGTTCGCAAGGCGGGATAGAGCAACTGCGAAATCATCATCGCAGCTGATTCCCTCAGCCTCTAAAACCATCTTCACCTGCTTCTGGATGGTTTGGGGGTCTATCGAGCGGAAATCAAACCGCTGACAGCGGGATTGTATCGTAGGCAGAACCTTATTCGGCTCGGTGGTGGCGAAGATAAACTTAACATGCGCCGGCGGCTCCTCCAGAATCTTCAGAAGGGCATTGAAAGCCCCCGTGCTGAGCATATGAATCTCATCGATAATGTATATCTTATAACGTCCGCGGGCAGGGCGATACATCGCATTCTGACGCAGATCACGAATATTCTCTACGCCGTTGTTGCTCGCTCCGTCAATCTCGATTACGTCTATATCCTCGCCCGAATTTATCGCTATGCAGCTCTCGCATTCGCAGCAAGGCTCGGTCGTGGGAGATTCTACGCTCTGGCAGTTCAGAGCCTTCGCCAGCACACGTGCCATCGTCGTTTTACCTACGCCCCGAGTCCCGCAGAATAGGTAAGCATGCGCTACCCGGTCCGAGAGGATTGCGTTTTTCAGAGTATGGGCGATTGCATCCTGCCCAGCTATATCATCAAATCTCTGCGATCTGTATCTTCTTGCAAGTACTGTGTAAGCCATTTTCCACCGTTTTGATGTTTTTCTCTCCAGCCGGATATTATACAGCACCTGTTTTTTTTCTCAATCCGCAATTTTTACAGAATAGATTTTACACTATCTGCCAGTTTTTTGCTCCTTATTAAAACGTCAGTTGATGTGAAGAGCTTTTTAAGCTTTAAAGATTCGACACATCTCACTCACAAATACAGCAGATTAAGCTCTTTGCTATCCTTTACCTAATATACCCACTTGCAAAATACAAAAAAGCTCGGCGATATTACTCACCGAGCTTTAAATTTCTTATCAGGGCACTGAATCGTTAAGGAGTCTGACGTAAAAGGCTAAGCAGCTAAAATTTTGGCCTAATTGCCTTACTGCTTAGTTTTTCATCCCTTAGAAAGGAGGTGATCCAGCCGCAGGTTCCCCTACGGCTACCTTGTTACGACTTAGTCCCAGTTACCGAGTTCACCGTAGGCAGCCGTCTCTCCGAAGAGTTGACAAGCCGACTTCGGGTGCTCCCGATTTCCATGACTTGACGGGCGGTGTGTACAAGGCTCAGGAACATATTCACCGCGTCATTGCTGATACGCGATTACTAGCGATTCCAACTTCATGTTCTCGAGTTGCCAGAGAACAATCCGAACTGAGGCAGACTTTGTGCGATTTGCTCAACCTCACGGCTTTGCGTCGATCTGTATCTGCCATTGTAGCACGTGTGAAGCCCTGGGCATAAAGGCCATGAGGACTTGACGTCATCCCCGCCTTCCTCCGGTTTAACACCGGCAGTCCCGTTAGAGTCCCCAGCTTAACCTGCTGGCAACTAACGGCAAGGGTTTCGCTCGTTCAAGGACTTAACCCAACATCTCACGACACGAGCTGACGACAGCCATGCAGCACCTGTGTAAGTTTCACTCTCCGAAGAGAGCAGCCCGGTCCTGTTTCCAGGAAGGCATCCAAACATGTCAAACCCAGGTAAGGTTCTGCGCGTTGCTTCGAATTAATCCACATGCTCCACCGCTTGTGTGAGCCCCCGTCAATTCCTTTGAGTTTTAGCCTTGCGACCGTACTCCCCAGGCGGTGCACTTAACACTTTTGCTACGCCCGCAATAATGTCAGAATTACTGCGAACCAGTGCACATCGTTTACGGCATGGACTACCGGGGTATCTAATCCCGTTCGCTACCCATGCTTTCGTACCTCAGCGTCAGGTCATACCCAGCGGGCCGTTTTCACCTCTGGCGTTCCTCTTCATATCTACGCATTCCACCGCTCCACGAAGAGTTCCACCCGCCCCTGTATGCCTCAAGTTTTCCAGTTCGCCCCCCAATTCCCCGGTTGAGCCGGGGGATTTCAGAGAACGCTTAGAAAACCGCCTGCGTACGCTTTAAGCCCAGTGATTCCGAACAACGCTCGCCACCTTCGTATTACCGCGGCTGCTGGCACGAAGTTAGCCGTGACTTCCTTTAGAGTAGTTCTGCTTGCGCTTACTTGCTCTTGACAGCAGTTTACACCCCGAGGGGCTTCTTCCTGCACGCGGCGTCGCTGGGTCAATCTTTCGATCATTGCCCAAGATTCGTTACTGCAGCCCTCCGTGGAGGTCCGGGCAGTGTCTCAGTCCCGATATGGCGGACCAACCTCTCAGTCCCGCTACCCGTCGTTGCCTTGGTGAGCCGTTACCTCACCAACTAACTGATAGGGAATAGGCCGCTCCGATGCCGATAAATCTTTGATTGCCTGCCCTGCAGCTGGCAATGTTATCAGGTATTACCGCCCCTTTCGGTAGAGAGCAAGCTCTCGACGCTATACCTGTGCATCGGGTACGTTACCTATCCGTTACTCATCCTTTCGCCACTAGCCATGAAAGGCTCGTGCGACTTGCATGTCTTAACCACGCCGCCAGCGTTCGTTCTGAGCCAGGATCAAACTCTTCAATTTAAATCCTTATCTCATAAATCTACTGTTTAAGCGATTTGTGTGATTTCTTTTTTACGGATGCTTCACACTCCAGTTTCTCGCAAGGAGTATGATTTATAACACACCTGTGTTATTATTTAAGCCTTAATTATGCGGTGCGAGCCGCAAAAATTAAAGCACTCCTAACGATTCTGGTCTGTACCCTGTTAAGTTGTTAAAGAACATCTCGCATTCAAACGAGAAGGACAATGATACTATAATGAATTGCTTTTTCAAGCCTTAACTGGGAAAATTTGAGAAAAATTTAAAGTTGATGCTAACAATCATCAGCTTTCAATTCCGGCAGACGCAAAAGCAGCGGCAATCTGGGAGGTGTGAGATATGCTCAGAGCTATCTCAGTGAGATTCATTTTCTTTGCCCTAAGTGCGGTTTGGCCGTAAAGATTCACCACAGGGCGTCCTAAATTGTCCGCAACAGTTTCCACGTCTTTCCAGTTCATACCTCCGCGGAGGCCTGTTCCCAGAAGCTTGAAAACTGCCTCCTTGGCAGCAAATCTGCCGGCAAGCTTTTCATAGGCTTTACGGCCTCTGCCGGCAAGATTGATTTCTTTTTCTGTAAAAACGCGACTGCTGAAATGCTCGCCGTGCTTTTCGAGCATACCCTTAATCCGGGGAATCTCCACAATGTCAATCCCGTTTACGAGCCTTTTCAACCTTCGCTGCTCCTTGAATATGCCTGACGAATACAGAATTCTATAAATCCGTTTGCCTCGCTTATTTTTGCCTGCTCGAAGAGCTCTTTAAGAATATTATTCATCTTTTCAGAGCGGCGTTTCATCCTTATAAATTCTTCGATATCATCCTGCACCTGTGAGAGCTTTTTGAAGCCTGCCTGCTGTTTTTTATCAACCTTAACAATAAAAAAGTTTCCATTATTCTCAATTACATCAGAGATTTGGCCTTCTTCGAGCTTTTTGAGCTCCTCAGCAATCGCATCATAGGGCTCTGCAAATGAAGAAGGGTCTGATGTTTCCCATTTGCCTCCCTGAGAGGCTTTGGGACCTCCGGAAAACTTTTCAACAGCATCAGAAAAACTCATTCCCCCTTCAAGTGCAAGATTTGCCAAAGAGGCCTTCTTATCTGCATTCTCAGCAGATTCGGGGATATGAATAAGCGTAAATTTATATTCGGGCTCTATCTTGAATTTATCATCTTTGTTTTCTTCATAAAACTCCTCAATCTCCTTGAAGCTAACCGAATCGCTCTTTTCAAATTCTGCTGTGAAATAATTTTGAATGAGCATTTTTCTTCTTTTTTCTTCTTTGAATGTCTTCCAGTGGTAGCCGGATTCGGCCAGCTGAGACTGAATCTTGGAATAATCATAGTCCGATTCGGCAAGCATCCTTCTAACCTCTTTATCCACTGCCTTATCGAGCATACCGTCTTCTTCAAGCACCTCTTCAGGCACCTTTCCGGCGGCTTTTTCATAGATTAGTATATCAGAGATTTTTTCTGTTACGAACTGACGGACATAAGGGTAAACCTGCTGCTTATACTGCTGATAGCTGGGAGCATTGACCTGTCCTGATAGCGATACAAGCTTAGAGATGATAAGCTCTGAGGATATAGTCTGGTCTTTTACCGAAAGCACCATCCCGCCGGTCGGTTCGGGCACAGGTTTTTTGGCTAGCTGCTGATATTTGGCAATCTCGGCGTCTGTATAGGTTCTTTCCTTATTTCCTCCGCATCCATGCAGCAAAATTGCGGCAGCAAGTATAAGGGTGATTTTTTTCATTTCTTACTCCATTAGCTTTTACAAAAGTTTACGGAGATTTTAGTTTTTTGCCCCGCTTTTTCAATTCTAATTATTTCCTGCTTTATAACAGAAAGCGGTTAAACTGAACCTCACGTGGTGTAAACTTTGGGATTCGAAAAAAGTACTTGAAAAACACCGGCTTTTATAATAAGATAACCGAAGGTAATTCGGGGGGTTGATTTTGTATGCTGCTTTGGTTCAGGTTTTTAATGAAATTTTAATCAATCCTGCGAAAATTCCTTATTAGAAAAGCTAAAGTAATTGCTTAAAGCAGTTTGTAATTATTTCAGAGGAATTCTGTTTTGGAAAAACGTGTTATTATTTCAGTATTGGCGGTGCTGAGTGTGTCTTTATATTGCGCAGCGAAACAGGCAGATCCGCGGGAGAAAAGCAATGAATTGTCTGATGAAGAGCTCGAGCCCTTAAAGCTCAAGGTTCTTTGTGAAAAAAAGGATATCCTCGGCGAAAAAGAATGCAGTGAAAAGCTTCAATGCAAAGAGCCTGCGCAGCAGTCTTTATTCGTGGATAGAATGTTCTGCAGGAGTTTTTTCTTTGCATTAAATCCTTACCTGCCGGAAAAGGATTTCTTTCTGAATAAGCAGATTTTTTATTTCGACACCAGATTTTCCAAAGATGGCGAAAAAGTTTTTAATACAACGATTCCCGGCCCATACATCAAAGAAGCCGTTTTAGAACTCTGAGAGTTTTTGTGAAATTTAGGGCATTAAACAAAACAGGCAGATTCGAGAGTTACCGTTTGCAGCGGCACATCATCGTGGAAGCCTTTTCTGCCGGTTTCCAGCTCAGCGATTTTGTCAACCACTTCCATACCCTCTATAACCTCGCCGAATGAGGCATATCCGGGATTGCCCGGGGCAAAGTTAAGAAAATCATTATCAGCGTGGTTTATGAAGAACTGCGAGGTTGCACTGTTTGGGTCTGAGGTGCGTGCCATAGCAACAGCGCCTCTCTTATTCTTCAGTCCATTGTCAGACTCCAGCTTTATAGGGGCTTTTGTCTGCTTCTGTTTCATATCCGGCGTAAACCCGCCGCCCTGAACCATAAAGCCTTTAATAACTCTATGAAATATTGTACCGTCGAAGAAACCTTCTTCAACATACTCAGCAAAATTATTTGCTGTTACAGGTGCGCTTTCATAGTTTAAACGCAGCTTGATATCACCAAGACTGGTTTTCAATAGAACGGTATCTTTACTCATATTTTTCTGTTTCGATATAGATATTAGACGAGTGAATCGAGCACGTCTGTTATGTCGTCTTTAGACACAAGACCAACCCACTGCTTCTGCACCTGTCCATCTTTGAACAGGATTACAGTAGGTATAGAAGAAATATTAAATTTCATGGCTGCTTCTCTGCTCTGGTCTGTATCAACTTTGCACACCTTTGCTTTGCCTTTGTATTCTTCGGCAATTTCATCAATAACTGGTCCGAGCATTTTGCAGGGGCCGCACCAAGGTGCCCAAAAATCCACCAGTACCGGCGTATCCGAACCGTTAACCACTTCATCAAATTCTTGGTCGGTAAGCGCAATTGTATTTTCGCTCATATTTAACCTCTATATTTTTGAGTTATTGTTTTTATAAACACTCGCTCTGATTTTAAGCAAAATAAAACGCAATGTCAAACGCAAACAACGTTCATTAGTTTCTTTAAATACATATATACATTACGCTTCACAATGTTCACGATAATCGCAATAATCTAACCTTTTGCTAACAAACTGCTAATATTAACGCTTTATTATTTATTTTATTGTGTTATATTATGCTAATGCTAAGAAGGATTCAGAACGTAATATGGAAAAAGAAAAGATTCTGGTAGTAGAAGATGAGGCTGATGTAAGAGAACTGCTGTGTTACAATCTTAGGGCAAACGGATTTGAGGTTGACACCTGCGGGGATGGTAAACTGGCGGTTGATAAAATTGAAGAATGGAAGCCTAATCTGGTTCTTCTTGATTTAATGCTTCCCGGCCTTGACGGCTTCTCTGTATGCCGAAAGCTCAAAAATGAACCTAAGACGTCTGGTATAAGGGTAATTATGCTTACCGCCAGAGGCGATGAGGCAGATATAGTTACAGGCTTAGAGTTAGGTGCGGACGACTATATAACAAAGCCCTTCAGTCCGAAGGTTTTGACAGCACGGATAAATGCAGTGCTTCGAAGGCCAGGAAGGACATCAGGAACCGGGGAGAAAGATTCCGGTCTTTTAAGGGTTCATGAAATTGAGATCGACACGAGGAAGTATCAGGTTTTTGTATCGGGCAAGCCCTGCAAGCTTACTTCTACAGAATTCCGCCTTCTCTGCTTCCTTGCTGCAAGGCCTGGGTGGGTTTTCACCCGCTACCAGATTGTTGACGCCGTACACGGGGCTGACTATCCTGTAACCGACCGATCTGTTGATGTGCAGGTAGTCGGCCTGAGAAAGAAACTCAGAGAAGCGGGAAAATATATAGAAACCGTACGCGGCGTTGGATACAGATTTATTGAATAAAAATATCGCTAAAGCTGCCGGACTTTATAGATAAAATACTGTCTGCGCAGCGTTAAATGATTCTTAAGGGCGGCGCTGCTTATGAAAAAGAAGAGCATCTTTTGGCGTTTTTTCCGTACAGTTTTTGCAGCAGTATTTCTTTCACTGCTTTTTTGTTTCAGCTCTCTTGATAAAACAATCAGCGAAGTTTCTGAAGACCTTAGCCAAAGAAATCTTTCAAATGCGGCCTCGCTTGCAGAAAAATTACTTCAAAGACACATTGAGAGCCTTGATTACGGCCAAATGGAAAGCATTTGCAAAATCCTTGGCAATAAAACAGACCTTAGATTTACAATAATTAACCATCAGGGGAATGTCCTTGCAGACAGCAGCGCCGCTGCATCAGGGCTTAAAAACTATTCAGACAATCCGCATTTTATTCAAGCCCTTAGAAGCAGAGAAAAACAAACAGAGATTTATACTGCCGGAGATGACGGGGCGATGTGCATCTTCACTCCTGCGGGAAATTCAAATAAACGAAACTTCATACTCAAATGCTGCCTGAAACAGAGCATATCCTCGCAGTACTCTGCAATTATTGCCTCTGCAATGCTGAAAATCGCAAGTGTTTCTCTCATTCTCACTGCGATTTCTTCCGCCTTTCTGGCAAATATTACTATAAGGCCTCTGATAAAAATGCGTAAAGCAGTAATAGACTTCGCCGGAGGCAAGCTTGATAAAAAACTCGAGATCCCGGAAACGCACGAAATGGGCAGTCTTGCAAAGAGCCTGAACAATATGGCAAGAGAGCTGGACAGAAAAATCACCCAAATCACTGAACAGCAGACAAGTCAGGAGGCAATTTTAACTAGTATGGTGGAGGCGGTTGTAGCTCTGAGCAATGAAAACAATGTAATAATGGCCAACAAGGCTGCTGTTGAGTTTTTCGGGCTTCAGGAAGGCTATATCGGGAGTTATTATGCTAATCTCATACGCAACACAGATTTCCAGCAGGCAGTGGAAAACACCACCACCAAAGGCTCTGCAAAAAAAGAAATTGTTCTGATGAGAAACAACAACGAATTCATACTCCACCTTCAAGGGACAGTACTGAAGAATCCTGCCGAGGAAACTATTGGTTCGCTCTACGTTCTCAATGATGTAACAGAAATCAAAAGGCTTGAGGCGATAAGGAAAGACTTCGTGGCCAACGTTTCCCACGAGCTGAAAACTCCGGTAACCTCAATTAAGGGCTTTGCTGAGATGCTTAAGGACGGCGGGATCAGCGACCCCGGCGATCAGGCCAAATTTATCGGCATAATAGCTCGCCAAGCCCAGAGGCTTGAGGCAATAATAGAAGACCTGCTTTCAATCTCTAAACTCGAGCAGAAAGGGGACCAGCTCAGGGTTGACATTGAGCCTGCAGATATAAATGATATCGTGAGCTCGGCAATCCAGCTTTGCGAGAAAAGGGCTTCTCAGAAGAATATCTCCATACACCTGACAGCGAGTAAAGAGATTTTTAGTTCTGTTAACCCAAACCTTCTGGAACAGGCGGTAATTAATCTTATCGACAATGCTGTGAAATACAGCAGTGAAAACACAGATGTCTATATTACAATCCATCAAGACAGCGAAGAAACGCGAATATCCGTTCATGACCACGGATGCGGCATACCAAAAAGCGAACAGAAAAGACTTTTTGAGCGTTTTTACCGCGTGGATAAAGGCAGAAGCCGAGAGCTCGGCGGTACGGGACTGGGGCTTTCCATCGTGAAGCATATCGTTTCTACCGTCCATGGCGGCAGGGTCAGCCTCGAAAGCACGCTCAACAAAGGAAGCACTTTCACTATACATTTGCCGAAAAAATAAAAAATATCGTAAAAATCACATCATCTGCGCCATTTATTATTAACTGTCTTCCTACAATTTCGTCAGTCTTAAAAAACTGTATTCAGCTCAAAGCAGGGAGAGGTTTTAGGTACTCGGAAAATCAAATATCAAAACTGTTATTTAATTAAAACCTATTAAATTTTTAAGGAGCTTACCAAAATGAGAAAGACATTGATTTTTATGCTAATCTCAGCAGCCTTCTGCTTTGCAGAGAAGGTTTACCTCAGTGATTTGGATATTTCCAATACAAGGCAGGGCTGGGGCGAGCCGATGAAAGACAAATCTGTTGCGGGCAACCCAATCAAGATTAAAGGAAAAACATACAAAAAAGGCCTCGGCACACATTCCCACAGCATACTTGAGATAAAAGTTAATGGAGCGGAAAGGTTCAAAGCCCTTGCAGGCATTAATGATGAAGTTATCGGGAATGATGCAGAAGTTCGCTTTATTGTTCTTGCAGACGGGGAGAAAATTTTTAGAAGCGGGAGGATTTCAGCAAATCAGAAGCCTGCGAAAGTTGATGTTTCGCTGAAAAATGCGAAAAAAATAACGTTAGTGGTAGAGCATCTTGGCTCAAACAACTTCGATCATGCAGACTGGGCAGATGCTTACTTCATATACTCCGGCAAAAAACCCGAAACCATCGGCAAGCCAGAAGAAAAGCCTTACATTCTCACACCCGAGGCTCCAAAAAGGCCTCTAATAAATTCGGCGAAGGTATTTGGCGTTCGCCCGGGCTCGCCCGTACTGTACCATATTGCTGCAACTGGCAAAAGACCAATGAAGTTTACGGCCTACAACCTACCGGACGGGCTCAAACTCAACAGCAAAACTGGAGATATTCGAGGAACTCTCAATAAAGAAGGGACGTATGAGTTTACCGCTGCTGCTGAGAATGAATTCGGCAGGGATTCGTGCGAGATACGGTTCGAGGCGGGCGATAAAATCTGCCTTACTCCGCCGCTTGGCTGGAACAGCTGGAACTGCTGGGGCTGCGCGGTGAATGAGGACAAGATCAAAGATGCCGCAGACAGTATGGTTGAATCAGGGCTCATCAATTACGGCTGGCAGTACATAAACATAGATGACTGCTGGATGAGAGAACCGGGCGAGAATGCCCGCGATGAGGAAGGAAACATCCTTTGCAACGACAAATTCCCCGATATGAAGGGCCTCGTGGACTACATACACGAAAAAGGGCTGAAGGCGGGAACGTATATCTCTCCAGGGCCTTGGACTTGCCAGCGGCTTGAGGGCAGCTGGGAGCACGAAATGCAGGATGCAATGCAGTTTGCGGAATGGGGCTTCGACTACCTCAAATACGACTGGTGCGGATACAGAAGCGTTGCACCGAAGAAAAAGGAACTGCACGACTACCAGAAACCGTATATCGTTATGCGTGAATGCCTTGATGAGGTGCCCAGAGATATCGTTTACAGCCTATGCCAGTACGGAATGGCTGATGTATGGAAGTGGGGAGCTGAAGTTGGCGGGAACTGCTGGCGCACCACAGGGGATATCAGAGACACTTGGGGAAGCGTTTCAAATATATTAAATAAACAGAAACAGCTTTATAAATATTCAAGCCCGGGACACTGGAACGACCCTGATATGCTCGTTGTAGGCGAGGTTGGCTGGGGGCCGAATTTGCATAAATCAAGGCTCAGCCCGAGCGAGCAGTACACACATATAACAATGTGGAGTATGCTCAATTCACCCCTGCTTATCGGATGCGATATGACAAAACTCGATGATTTCACGCTCAACCTGCTGTGCAACAGAGAGGTGATTGCGGTTAATCAGGACCCCCTCGGCAAGCAGGCGAGGATTGTGAGCTCTGAGAATGACTGCGAGGTATGGCTCAGAGAACTTGAAGGCGGGGATTATGCAGCGGCAATAGTTAATATGGGATATATGCAGAAGGAATGCGAATTCGACTTTGCCAAGGCCGGACTCTCAGGGGAGATTGAGGTGCGCGATCTTTGGAGGCAGAAAGACCTTGGAACATACCGGGGGGTTATCTCATTCAAGCTGCCAACCCACGGCTGCAGAATGCTGAAACTTACTGAGAAATAACACTCTGGTACTGAAAATCTAAAACAACAAATGGAGGAGCTGTTTTTTGCTTCTCCATTTTTGATTTCACTTTTTAATCGAACAATTGCAAGTTCAATACATTATATTCCTATGTCTTATCAATAAAAAATGAAATGACAAGAAATTTTACTTGACGTTTTCTGTAATACCATTAGAATTAGTTCTTAATAAAACAATTTAATTTTCTGATAAGTACTCCTTAAAAAATAACACTACAATTTCCAAAACTTTCCCAAAAGCCGCCTTCTCGGCGGCTTTTTATTTTTCATTTCCCGTTTTAGGGTTTATTGCAATGGCTATATATATTATAATTCCTGCGGATTTCCAAGCTATGTTAATATCTATAGGCGGGAACAATGGGAAACATAAAAAGAATCTGGATACTTGTTTTAGCTGTTTTTTTCTTTTGCCCAGCGGTAAAGGCTGAGGACAAACGCGTTGACTGCTGGTTTGAAGTGGCCGAGATTTTCGGGTCTTCTGCAAGCGGAAGCATCATAGAAGAAGGCAGAGGCGAGCGATTCTCAATAGACTACCAGAGCAAAAAAGCTGGAGACTTAAGCGTTGTTTACACCTCAGACAGCGTTCAGGAAAAGGAAATCGGCTTTATGGTTCCCTCTTATTCAGACTTTTGGGATGCAGGGCCGGAATGGCAGCTGCATATCTCAATGAAAAGCAACCACTCCGAGCCAACCAGATGGGCAGTTAGCATTGTAGATATAAACGGAGGCAAAGCGATCTCGGAGATGGAATCAATCACCTCAGACAGCTGGGAAGAGGTGGAATTCAGTTCAGGACAGTTTAAGCCTTCCTATACAAAATTCGATGAAACCAAACTGAAAACTTTCCAGATAAGAGCAAGACTGCCGCAGGGCAAGAAGCTCTGGTTTGATGATATATACTTCAAGAAGAAAAACGGCGAAACACTCGGCGTTATGGAAAAAACTATAGACCGAAGGATGGCTGAAGCTGAGAAAACAAGGCAGGCCAGAATAGAAGCCGCAATGCGAAGAGCGCAGACTAAATCCCCCAGTTCCGTTCTCAATGCCTACTTCGCAAAGCTTTACCTCGACAGGCAAACCGAATCGATCAACCAGAAGCTTTATATTATATTCACAACAAAAAACTCAGCCGTGCGCAAGCAGTTCGGGATAAACCAGCCGTGGAACCCATACCTCGACTCAATGCTTTTCAGGTTCTACTTCACCTTCAACCGCACCAGCGGCAAATTCAAGCGTCTTACAAGCGAGACCCAAAACGCACTTTTAGATTTGATCTGGGAGCGTAACCGAAGACGCAATGATATCAATATCGCCAAGAGGAGCAGCTGGGATATAGTAAACAGCGAATCGCTGGACTTATGCTTCAAAAGCGCTGCTCTTTTGAGCTCGCAAATATTCAAGAACCGAATGGGGTACGAAACAAAGGAGTATTTCGATTCCGGCAAAGGAGGCGGAGCGGGTTACTGGTTCCATATGAACGGCGATATAAAAACATTCGGCCCTCAAGGACGCGCAGAACCGGAAGATAAGATCACGGGAAACAGCGAAGAGCATTACAATGCCTGGGTTGAATTTTTCAAGAGATACATCAAAGAGAGGGCAAAGAAAGGCTTTTTCATTGCAAACGCGTCGCCTGTTTACGCCAAATACACAATAAACTATATATACGACATTCACGACTATTGTGAAGATGAAGAACTCAGAGAGCTTTGCGGGAAATTCCTCGATCTCTACTGGGCAGACTGGCTGCAGGACAGCATAGCCGGCTATCGTGGAGGCGTGAAGATAAAGGATTATGCCGAGCTTGATGCGAGAGTGGATTCAACTCATCTTATGCTTCAGTATCACTTGGGCGGAGGCGGAACTGCCGAGATAATTACAATCAACCAGCTGCTCTCAGACTACAAACTGCCCGAGGTTCTATGGGATATGGCCTTAGACCGCCAAGCGCTCGGGGAATTCGAGTATATCTCAAGAAGGCCCGGGGAAGAGGAAAACAAACGCCCGCGTCCGCTGGGCGATGAGAGAACCTTCCTCTGCGATAAAGAGAGCAGGATAGTAAGATACAGCTGGGTTACGCCCGATTATGTTATGGCAAGCAGGATGACGCACCCGTCTGCTGTTATGAATCATCTATCCGCATCACCTTTGTGGCACGGGATTCAGTTTAACACCTCCTCGCAGGCAATGGTAACACCGAGAGCTCTGAATATCAAAGATGATACAAGCTGGAATTTCTATAAAGAAAGCGGGTATTTCCGTTCTGTGCAGCACAAAAACGTTATGATAACTCAGCAGGCTCGCTCGTACATTTCCGTTAATCCGGCATGGTTTCTGGAAGAGAAGAACAACGACCTTCCGGTCGGAATACATTTCGGAGAGAAGCCCGAGAGGAAGGTTGAGAAACAGGGCTGGATATTTATCGAACAGGGCAATTCTTTCCTCGCAGTAAGGCCGGTACGCAGCTACTACGAGGCCGGCGGAGAATTCGATTATCTCGAAGGCCCGCACGGGCTTGAGAGCAAACTGGAAAACCGTTCGTACGAGTGGAACAGTTTGGAAAATATCGCAAAGCTCAAATCAAGCCATTCGCCGATAATCTTTGAAGCGGGACGAAAATCAAACTACTCTAATCTCACCAAATTCATTCAGCATATTGATATGGCAGAAATTAAGCTGGTAAACGGGATTGTGCCCGAGGCCTATTCAGTGGTTTACACTACGACCGATATCAGCGGCAAGGAAATCAAGCTCTATCTGAATGCCGCGAACAATGAAACGCCTATGATTAACGATGAGTATCTCGATTATCAGCCGGACAAGCTTTTCGACAGCCCTTATATGCAGTCATTATACGACAGCGGCGTTACTAACATAATGTGCGGCGGGCGCGACCTTACGCTCAGCTTCTGATTTACCCGGTGCGGCTCTGATTTTCAGGCACACCTGCCTTACTCGGAAGCGTCTGAGATCTCGGTCTTTATTTCGCTGAGAAGAGTGATAGCTTCAATTGGCGTAAGGTTATTCACGTCAGTATCAGCGAGCTTATTCAAGACATCCCTGTGCTTTCGGGAGAAGAGATCCTCCTGCTGGTATGTAGTTCTGTTTCTGCTGAGCTGTGCTCCTTCGGCCTCTCTTGAAAAAGTGCTCTCAAGATCAGAGAGTATTTCTCTGCTTCTTTTAACAATCCTCTCAGGCAGGCCTGCAAGCTTTGCAACGTGGATACCGTAGCTTCGGTCTGTGGCACCCGGGAGAATCTTATGCAGAAACACAACATCATCCATCCATTCCCGTACAGCCACATTGCAGTTTTTCACGTTCCTGAGCAGTTCTGCAAGCTCCACAAGCTCGTGGTAATGCGTTGCAAAGAGCGTCCTGCAGCCGATATTATTGGCTATGTGCTCTGTTACCGCCCAAGCTATCGAGAGCCCGTCGTAGGTGCTGGTTCCGCGTCCGACCTCATCGAGAATCACAAGCGAGCGGTCTGTGGCGTTGTTTACGATGTTGGCGGTTTCTGTCATCTCCACCATAAACGTTGACTGACCTCTGCTGAGCTCATCAGATGCACCGACACGCGTGAAGATGCGGTCAACCACGCCTATCCTCGCCTGCTTTGCGGGGATAAAGCAGCCCATCTGCGCCATAATAACCAAGAGCGCCGTCTGCCGGATATATGTGCTCTTACCGCTCATATTCGGGCCGGTGATGATCATCACGTCCCCGCTCTCATCGCCCAGCTCGAGATCGTTGGATACAAACTCACTGCCGAGATTATCCGCTATCACCGGATGCCTGCCTTCGATAAACTGAATCGACTTTTCCTCGGTTATCTCAGGACGTACATACCCCCTCTGCATTGAAAGAGCGGCGATTGAGCTGATGCAGTCTGCGGCGGCGATTGAATCGGAAAGCCTCTGCAGCCTTTCCACATAATTCACCGCCTCGCAGCGGATATCATCAAAAAGCTTGTTCTCCAGTTCGAGGCTGCGGTCTCTTGCGTTGAGAATCTGCTGCTCGAATTCCTTGAGCCTTTCGGTGATGTATCTCTCGGCGTTTTTGATTGTCTGCTTTCTTATATACTCCTCAGGGACTTTGTCTTTCAGGGAGTTGCTCACTTCGATGTAGTAGCCAAAGACTTTATTAAAGCCCACTTTCAGATTTGGGATGCCGATTCGCTGAGCTTCCTGAGCCTGATACTCGGCAAGCCAGCTGTTTGCATCTCGGGACAGACTTCGAAGCCTGTCGAGCTCTTCGCTGAAGCCGTCAATTATTACGCCTCCGTCTCGTGTGTGATTGGGGCATTCGGGGTTTATCGCCCGCCGAAGCAGATCGGCAAATTCATCCATCATATCGCAGCCTTCGGCTATTCGCTGAAGCAGCGGACTGGAGCATTGCTGGAGCGTTTCTTTTATCGGCCCAACTTTCTCGAGAGTATCAGCAAGCATCACGAAATCCTTCGGGCCTGCCCGCATCGTGCTGATTCGAGAGGCAATACGTTCAAGGTCTGCGAAGTTTTTCAGCTGGCCGGTAATCGAATCGAGCAGGTCTTTGTTTTCTGCAAACTCAGCTGCGGCATCAAGTCTTCTGTCTATATGCTTCTTATCGCAGAGCGGCATTCGAAGCCATGCGTTGAAAAGCCGCCCGCCCATGCCGGTGCGGGTTTTGTCTATGCTCCAGAGAAGCGAGCCGCGTCTGTCCTCGCTGCGGAGGGTGCGCAGAATCTCAAGGCTGCGAAGGGAGGTTTGGTCTATCTGGAGGTAGCAGTTTCTCTGAACCACCTTTATCCCCCGGATATGTCTGAGAGTGGTCTTCTGCGTTTCGTTTAAATATTCGATTACCGCTCCGGCTGCCGGGATAATATCAGAGCCTTCCTCAATCCCGAAGCCCTCGAGGTTTTTTGTGCCGAAGAGCTTTGTCAGCGTTCTCTCTGCACCGTTCGGCTCGAAATACCAGCCCGGGCGTTCAGTAATAACAGCATCGGTGCGCGATTTTATCTCGCTGATTATTCGTGCGGCATCATCGCCGAAGAGCTCGCCCCTTCGCTCGGCTGTAATGCATTCCCTCGGGGAAAGCCGGCATATCTCATCAGCCAGCTCGGCCTCCGGCAGCTTCTGAGCGCAGAATTTGCCCGTAGAGATATCAACATACGCTATCGCTGCAAACTTCCTGCCCAGATGAACAGCGCACAGGAAATTATCCTCCTTCGCCTCCAGCAGGATATCATCGGTAACCGTCCCGGGCGTTACCACGCGTACCACATCACGCTTTACAACGCCCTTTGCTTCCTTAGGATCCTCCACCTGCTCACATACCGCAACCTTATACCCCGCCTCGATTATCTTCTTGAGGTAGTTGTCAACCGCATGATAGGGAATCCCTGCAAGCGGGATCGGTGAATCGCTGTCTTTGCCTCTGCTTGTCAGGGCGATACCCAAAACACGAGAACATATTTTAGCATCTTCGTAGAACGTTTCGTAAAAATCGCCCATGCGAAAGAAAAGCACCGCATCGGGGTACTTTTCCTTGAATGAATGAAACTGCTTCATCGCAGGCGTCAGTTTTTTATTGTTGTATGCAGCCAAATTTAGCTTTCCGTTTTGTTTAATTGCAATTCAACTGTATCATCTGCAAATACAGTAATGTAGATATTCTACCGTGGAGTTTGAAGAATACACTCTTCCGTTATCCGCTTTGTATCGATTGTAATCTTGAGTGAAACAGCCGTATTCACCTTTATCAGACATAATTTTTCTTATCTCCTCAATGTTCATAAGACCTTCATTGTTGTAGCTCAAGAAAATATATCTTGCCTTTGCATTTTTAATCAGCTCACTGAAAGCCTGCTTTACCCTCCCCCTCACACAGTAGTCAGATTTTTGAGTGCTGTAATCTCTCAGGCCTGTTTTTCCTTTTATTTTTGGATTATCATATTTTGCTATAGTTTCAAGCATATGGTAGTTTGGAGCATATTGTCTTTGGTTGTAAGGCGGGTCGAGATAAAGCACATCGACTTCTAAATCTGATATTATATTTTCCACCTTTTCATTATATACCCTATGCTCCTTATCGTTTAAGAAAAGCTCTGCGGGCTTGAGCTCGAATGTTTTTTGGGCAGATTTTTTAAGTTTTTTTAGAAACGCACCGTAAACCGAGGCGGTATTTGAGTGGCGGTCGATATTTTCCAAAAGAGAGGTTATGAGAAAGAAATATTCACCCGCAGTTATCAGACCCCTGTCTTTCCACTCCTCTATCTTGAGGCGGATTGTATCACATTTTTTCGCATTTTCGCTTGAATAATAATTCCTTTCAAACTCTTTGCCTTTTGTTCCTTCAAGAGAATAATTATTGAAAATAAACCCTTCAACCAGAGGTAAATCAGAAAGGTAATCGCAAACTGCTTTTCTTCTTTTCGGGAGCTCTGTTTTTTTGATTTGCGGGAAAATACCCTTGAGTCCTTCAAATTCAAGCTCTCGATGATTCCCTATATAATGTTTATTCAGTGCATAGGAATAATATTGGAAGTCGTTGGCTATAATAGAGTAACCCATTTTTTTGAAATGGGAGCCAACTATGCCTGTTCCTGCAAAGATATCGCAAAAAGTCTCGCAGTCATCTCTTATGATTTCTTTTACAGACTTTTCTATGAAAGGCAGTAAGGATTTTTTCGAACCTATATAATTCATAATTACGCAGCCGAGCTGTTTTTAATTTTTCTTTAATACCAAAATATATTCGTGTTTGAAAATAAAATAATCACTGTTTAAGGCTCTATAACGCCATATTGTATTCTTATTCTGTTTTGCGCGATTTCCCGCCATGTTTTTTACAATTATGCTTTTAAGGGTAAGACCTTTGTTCATAGCTTCCTGCATGCAGTAAAAACCCAAGGGTATCCATTGCCCTTTAGTGTATTTATCGCCAATAACAATAGAAACATACCTATTGTTTTCAAGAAGAGAGAGGCTGTTGTCCAAAACTTTTGCAAAACGGTTTAGGAATATATCAATAGAATCTGAGTTGGAAAGGTCTCTTGAGTCATCAGTAAACTTAAGGATGTCATAATAAGGCGGATGCAGTATAACGTGAGAAACCTTATTTATTCCCTTGGAAGCCAAATAACCTGCAATCTCAGAAAATGCAGCGAAATCAGTGCTGTCTGAAGAGAGCATATAATGGAAATTCACCCCTGAAAAAGTATTATGATCGGATTCAAAAGAGCGTTTCACATATTTTACCATATCTGTGTTGATGTCTATGCCCGCAAAGTTCCTGCCCAATGCCTCGCACTCAAAAGCTGTAGTTCCGCTGCCCATAAAGGGATCTAAAACAACCTCACCCGTTTTAGTGTATCTCTTTATCATCTGACGAGGTATCTGCGGTACAAAATTCCCGTGATAAAAGCCGTCGTGCTTACCTGAATTATCCCGCCTTTCAATTATCCAGAGAGAATCTGTTTCTATATCTTCATATTCCTTCCATCTGGAAAGGTCTATATCATTAAACTTTGCCATTACTCCTCCTCATCAGCTTGCTCTATCAGCTCTGAAGGGCTAACTTCAAGAAAATCTGCTAATTCCTGAATGTTGCTCTTAACAGGATTAAATTTATTAGAGAGGATATTCGAGAGCTGATTTTTTGATATGCCAAGCATATATGCAAGATCAGTGAAAGTATGTATCTGTTTATCAGCCATGATCTTCTTAACCTTATATCTATTAACTTTCACTCTCATGATATGCTCAACTTTTAATTTGTCAAAATATTTTATGAACTTTTGTCGATTAGTTTCTGTAAATTGTCTCGCCATTGATAAGGGTCTTGCCAAAAACAGCCGATACAGCCTTCAGGGTCATTTTCGCTTTTACCTTCCCAATTTTCTCCGCCTTTATACCAATATTTTATGCCGGGGAAATGGCCTCTTTTACCTGTTTTTAGACAGTTTTCGCAATGCCTTGATTTCCAAAGATTATTGCTTCTGCTTAGCAATATAAAATTATCTTTCAGTTATTGGTCTGAATATTCTTCAAAGCTCTCCTCATTTTTCGCCCATCTCACCTGCGGGAATTTGTGGTCTATTTCAAGCTCTCTTTCTGAGAGCTGCCTCAGAAGAACCGCTTCTTCAAAATTATAAAGCTGCTTGATTCGTTTGGCTAATTTCGATGGAATACCGTATCTTGCTTTATTCACTTCCAGAATATCAAGAGATTTCAATTTCCTGTGAACAGTTCTTGCTTCACAGCGACTGCAATATATCCTTTTGTAAAAATTTCCATTTTCATCTTTATCAAGCTGTACTCCCTTTTCCTGCCTCCAAACCTGCCAAGTTTTTGCTTGTCCGGATCGAAGCTCACATTTAGAACAATGCCACCTTAAATCAGACATTTTATTAAAATCATCATAGCTTATCGTGCCTTCTCTGAATGGGTTTTTCATTAGACCAATCCTTAATATAAAAACGCTTCCATTTTAAGCAAAAAACTACCTCTTGGCAACTAACTGATAAGGTCGAAGGTGAGTTTTGGGCGGGCAGTTGTGAGCTGCTGGATGTTTTGCTCAAGACTTCCCTTTTCTGCTGCGATTTTTTCTGTGATTTCAAGCTGGCGGTTTGTAAAGCAGACAGCCTCAGATGGGGGCAGGTCTTCCGTGCCGGCGGTTTGGAGCAGCTTATCGCAAAGCTTATCGATATTGAATCCGGTTTGTGCGCTGATTATGATATCCTCGCCGGATGTGGTGTCTGCGTGCTCGGACAAATCGGCTTTGGTGCGGGCTGTAATCACAGGGCAGGCAAGCCTTAAACTGTCTCTGTGTTCAAGCTGCTGGCTGATATCCTGAGCTGGATCTAAAAGCCATATAAGCCCGTCGCAGCTTCGGGCTATCTCGAGCGAGCGCCGCTGGGACTGAGCATCTATCCGGCATTTCGGCTCTGCACACAGCCCGGCGGTATCGATAAATTCAATCTGCATATCCGCTAGCCTCGCCCCCACGCTCACCCAGTCTCTCGTAGTTCCCTGCACATCCGAAACGATCGCTGCCTTATCGCCCGCAAGGCGGTTGAGCAATGTGGATTTTCCGCTGTTGGGCACGCCCGCGATTGCAATTCTCTGCTTGGCGAAATACTTGCTTGCGGTTTGGGTGTTATGCAGGATTTTCTCGGCTCTCTCAGCGGCTTCTTCCGGCCGGCAGCTCTGCAAATCTTCTGCCGCTTTTTTGAGCCCGTCCCCTGCCTGATTTTGTATAATCTCGCAGGCTTTCAGCGAATGGACAAAACAGGAGTAAACCTCGGCCTCGAGCGCGATTGTATTGCCCGGAAAGTGGGCCAGCCTTTCCCTAACCATAAATTCGCTTACCCCGACAGACTCAGCTCCCGCCTTCTCGAGCAGGCTCACAATCTGCCTTACGATAATCGGGTTGCCGTGGCAGTTTATATCTATTCTGTCCGAGGCGAGGCAGCCGAGAACCACTTCATCCACCTCAGCACTGCTGCTGTATATTCTGGCAAGAAGGTTTTTTGGCGGGGTGAGTTTTTGGGGGGCTATTCTGCAAAGCTCTGCGCAGATTCGCTGCGCCTCGCTGCCGAAGAGGCTCACGCACGAAATAGCGGCTCCGGTTTTGGGCGTTGTAACGGAGGCGAAGGTCATCACGATTCCGGCGTGTTTGCAATCTTCTTCTTATACGAAAGCACAATCCCGCTGAGCACCAAATCCTCCACGAAATTATCAACAAACTCGCATTCGTCTTTGAAAAGCTCCGCTGCTGCTCCGGTTACGACAGTCTGCGGCCAGCTGCCAAGCTCCTCGGCAAATTTGCGCACTGAATACTCAAGAAAGCCCGCTGCCATATAGAAAACGCCGTTGTTCACCGCCTGCTCTGTATTCACTCCCACAGGCAGCGCAGGCTGCTGAACCTCCAACTCAGGAAGCTTCGCTGTTTCGCTGCTCAGCGCACGAACGCAAACCTGCGGGCCAGGGGCGATTGCACCGCCGAGAAAATTGCCCTCCCCGTCCACAGCATCCACTGTTAGCGCAGTGCCGATATCGACCACAACAACCGGGCCCTGAGCTACTATATACGCCGCTGCTGCCGCCATCACGCGGTCAACGCCGGTGTCCGCGGGGAATTCGGTGTTGAGCTTTATCGGAAGGTCAACATCCTTGCCCAGCCCCACCTCCAGCGGCTTCTCGTCCAGCTGTTCAAGGCAGATTTGCCGGAAGCTTTCTGTCCATTCAGGCTTAACGCTCGAGAATACGATAACGCCCTCCTTTTTGCCCTCTGTGGAGCGGCTTGCAACGGGAAGTTTCTCCCAGCATTGCACGAGAGCCTCGCAGAGAGCATCTGAATCGCTGCCGTTCACGCTTATAGAAGGCTGCCTGTCTGAATCTATAAAAAGCCCGAACTTGATATTTGAATTGCCTATGTCAACCGCAAGAATATTCATAATATTATCTTTACCCAAAAGAGATGTACATTTTGTGTGCTAAACCGAACAAAAGCATAACAAATCAGACTGTCTTGTCAACTTTACCGCCCCAACGATGCGCATAAAAAAAGGCTGCACAGAGAGCAGCCCTAACTTGAAACTAACACTTCTGGAGGAACAAATTCAAGAGCGGCTAAGCCAGTCCTCTTTTCCTACAATCTGATTGCTGAGCCATCCCCAATTATCAGGGAAGCTGCTCTCTTCCATATTCAGAATATCGCTTTCCATTATTTCCGATTCTATTATTTTTGTAATATTAGAATACTCCCTTTTTTCAGATTGATTACTGAAAAAAGATTCAAGTTTTTCCCTGAGCTCTTTTTTATCATCTTTCATAATTAACTTCCCACATAATTAACTTCCCAAGTTATTCCTGTATTGAGAGAAATCGTTTAAGCCCTTATGAAGCTTCTCTTCGCCAACTACATACATTTCACTTCTAACACGGCAGTAAATTATATGCTCTTCTTTGCCTCCGGATGTTGCATTTATTACAATTTCGCCCATGCATTTACCATTCTTATACTGGTCTTGGGTGGAAAATTCCATCACCCAAACAAAATGCGGCATACTGATATTGCTTACGCTTGATTCAAGAAAGTCGTTCGAAGATACACTTTCCTTTCTCTTGACTTTCTTAAAGGAACTGCCGCTGGTTAGAAAAAACCTTGTAACAAAAGGTTTATATTTATCAAGGTTAAATTTTTCGATTAGCTTAGTCAAGCTTATTTTTGCTATTTTTCTCGCCTGTTTTGCTGGTAAAAAAGCCTTTTCCGGCAGCGGACAAACCGCTGTTTTTATGGATTTTATAGACTTTTCGGGCTGGTAGAAATTTCCTGAATTATCTTCAGAGCCTTTATAACCTAATTCGCTGTAAGGAAACAGATTATCATCCATAATCACAAAGCTTTTCAAATATTGCGAGCTGTCTATAAAACCCTTTTCGGAGGGCTTAACATCTGCGCTGTAGTCTATTGTGTGCCCGATAAGAGCTGCAACATGTCCGCCAATAGATGCTAAAGCCGGAATTCCTGATTCAACATATGAATACAAGTTTTCAAAATTACCTTTCCAGCCCAGATTGTCATCCATATAAATTATAAGCGGATGGCATCCAAATTCTGAAAGGATATGAGAGTAATCGTTGTAGTTAGTCGCCCCTGAAAAAGTTTTAAATTTTCCTTAAATTCTTTTCTGATAATGGTTTATATGATTGAAAAGCTTTCGAGATATGGTATAATATTGCAAGTGTTTATCTTACATCTATCAAAACATTGCAATATTGGGACAAAATAATGAAGGCAAAAAACAATAAAGCAGGCTTACTCTTTCAGCAGCCATTAAAACCTCTTGTAAATCCTGATCACTCTTTAGTCCAACTCTCAGAGGTTGTCAACTGGTCTCGCTTTGAAGAAAAGTTTGGCAGTTTATACAGTCCTGATTCAGGCAGGCCGGCCAAGCCGATTCGCCTGATGGTCGGCCTTCAGTATCTCAAGTACACTTTCAATCTCAGCGATGAAGCAATCGTTGCCGGCTGGGTTGAGAATCCTTACTGGCAGTATTTCTGCGGCGAAAGATACTTCCAGCACGAGCCTCCTATTGATCCAACCAGTATGACTAAGTGGCGTAATAAGGTAAAATCTGATGGTCTTGAAGAGCTGCTCGAAGAAACTATCAAAGCCGGCTTGAAGCTTAAGGTTATCAAAAAGAACGATTTCAACAAGCTCGTTGCAGATACAACCGTTCAGCAGAAGAACATCACTTATCCGACCGACGCAAAACTCTGCCACAAACTGCGCATTAAGCTTGTAGATCTTGCAAAAGCATCAAAACTCCAACTTCGCCAAAGCTACGAAAGGGTTGGGAAAAGGGCGTATGTAATGCAGGGCAGGTATCGACGTGCAAGACAGTTCAAAAGAGCTAAAAAAGAAGTGAAGAAATTAAGGAACTACCTGCGGCGAATTACGAAAGAGGTCGAGCGGAATATAGCAGGCAATGAGCAGTTAAGAATAATTTTTGATACATTGCTTCAAGCCGCTAAGAAGCTTTTAGCCCAGACAAAGAAAAGCAAAAATAAACTCTACAGTATTCACGAACCTCACGTCTGCTGCATTGGGAAAGGCAAAAGCCACAAGAAATATGAGTTTGGAAATAAGGTTGGAATTGTAACTACTGCCAAGAATAATTTTATCGTAGGAGCGTTGGGCTTTGAAGGAAACCCTTATGATGGCCATACTCTTCGGGCTAATCTGAAGCAGACAATGAATTTAATCGGGAGAGAAAAGCTTGGAGATGTTTATGTTGATGGAGGATACAAGAAACATGGCTGCGAAGATATTGGAAATGTTGAAATTGTAGAAAAGGGCTGGCGAAAAAAGAAACGAAGTATCAAGAGGTGGATTAAGAGAAGATCGAGCATAGAACCAACGATAGGCCACCTCAAAGAAGACAACAGGTTGGGAAGAAACTTCTTGAAAGGTGTAGAAGGGGACAAAATGAACGCCCTCGGCAGCGCTTTTGGGTACAATATGCGTAAACTTCTAAAGAAGTTTACTTTTGCCTATATTTTTATGCTTAAAATTATTGAATTTTACAGAAATTTGGCAATGAAAAGCAAATTAAAGACTCGATTAGCCTGATATATTTTTTTAGTTTCCCCAAAATCATTGATTTTTCAGGAACGACTAGTTAAGTCCTTGATAAGGCATTTTTCTGCCGTGCACGTCAAGCGAATAAGAGATCAGCTCAGAAGGCAGCATCTCTTTGTACGCAGAATACCTCTGAGAAAGATATCGGCATACTGTCCAAAGGCAGGTATGAGCGCAGGTTGCTGCTTCAATATCCTGAGAACTGTAGGGGAAACCGTTTATACTGAATTCTGCACCGTTCAGGTTAGTTTTGAATTCCGTTCTAAGGCAGAAGAAATTATCCTTGCCAATAACCTTGGAGGGAGCAAAAACTGTTCTTCCAATACTCCTGCCGGGAATTGGCCTTATCACACTGCAGCCAAGATAACCTTACTGATATTCCTCCGGCTCAAGAATAAGAGCAACCTGATTTACATTTTCGGCAAAAAAGTGTATTCTTTCACAGTATGGAGAAGGAACTTTAAACTTTTTAGAATAATAATTGCTGAAAAGGTCTCTATAGTCTTTGCAGATATATCTCGGTTCAACAACAATGTCTTTGGCCAAATTTTTCAGACCAGATTTCAATAAATTCAGTCCCCAAGAGTAGTGTTTGTTTGTTAAAATAGAGGCCTGCTGTCTTATCAGCACATCCCATATATCTGAGCCTTCGTCTTCATTTATTATTTTTAACGGATTAAAGTATTTCACTGAACCGCCATAAACTTAAACACTAATATTGTAATCACATTATAGTTTGCAGAATATTGACAATCAAGCTTTTAAAGGAAGGTTTTGCAGTTTTGAGCGGGCGGATGGAGAAATTTCTCAAAATCTTGGCAAAAATGCTTGAAAGATGCAAACTTTTCATTAGAATTCTTCACTCTTGCTGAAATTCAGCTTCGGTTGGGTAGCTCAGTTGGTAGAGCAACGGACTGAAAATCCGTGTGTCGACGGTTCGAATCCGTCCCTAACCACTTATACTACAGATGAACCCTTGGGAGCTTTAATAACCCTTTCTTGAAGCTCTCAGGGGCTTTTTTATTTCCTCCAGCATTTCCCGAATCTTCGCTTCCATCGTTCGCTTGAGTTCGCTTACAAACGCCTGCGAGGGCGAGCCTCGAGCAGCTGCGGCTGGACTATGAGGATTTTCTCAGGCAGCGGGGGATGGAGGAATGGAAGAGAGCAAACCCACTTCGTGAGGAGCTTGTCGCCAAGCGGCTGAAAAACGCTGATGAAGCGGCTATTTGGATAGCAAAGGTTAAAAAGAGGTCTGGACACTGTGGACAGGCTGGATAGCGTGAATTAAATCCCGAGTCCACCTTGTCTTCCGAGTCTTACAGGGAGCTGGCCTTTTTGAGCGCTAATTCCGCTATCACCCTTATAAACATTGCCTGCGGCCTTCTCCGGAAACAAATCAATTCACTCGCCGAAGCGTTTGAATACGAAGGCGGATTCACTGAAAGACTCTACGCAGCGAGAAAGAAGAACAGAGACTCATGAAGCCCCCTCGCATTTGACGGCAATCTACGACAGTAGAAATTTTATAAGGCCTTTAGACATCATCAGGGTTATCTCGTGCGCCCAATCTACGACAGTAGAAATTTTATAAGGCCTTTAGACTTCACCTAAATGAGCCAATTCAGGCCAAATCTACGACAGTAGAAATTTTATAAGGCCTTTAGACGAGAATTATATACTCCTGATTTTTTATATCTACGACAGTAGAAATTTTATAAGGCCTTTAGACAATAAACACTTGATATTCTGGAGCGGTGTATCTACGACAGTAGAAATTTTATAAGGCCTTTAGACACTTTCGTGAGAAAACCTTAATCACCTTTATCTACGACAGTAGAAATTTTATAAGGCCTTTAGACGTACCCCGTGAACTTCTTTAGCGTATATCTACGACAGTAGAAATTTTATAAGGCCTTTAGACAAGGTGATAGTCGTTGACCCTGTAACATCTACGACAGTAGAAATTTTATAAGGCCTTTAGACCACATCCCATAACAGAAAGGCAAGAAAATCTACGACAGTAGAAATTTTATAAGGCCTTTAGACGACAGCGGTCGTAAACATCTGTTTGGCGAATCTACGACAGTAGAAATTTTATAAGGCCTTTAGACGCTTGAATTTCTTCTTCGTTTTTTGGAATCTACGACAGTAGAAATTTTATAAGGCCTTTAGACTTAGACGCCGCACCGAGCGACGAGGGCAAGGGATCTACGACAGTAGAAATTTTATAAGGCCTTTAGACAATCTTTGTATTCGGCAGTAGGTTTATATCTACGACAGTAGAAATTTTATAAGGCCTTTAGACGTTGATTACAAAATCGGCAAATACGGATCTACGACAGTAGAAATTTTATAAGGCCTTTAGACGCTAATTCAAAAAATCTTTTCATAAAACCGCTCTCAGAGCATTTAATCAAGGATTTGACAAATGTATTTAATAAGCTGAGCCTCATATCAGAACTATTATACAAATTAAGACTGAGGTTTGCAAGGCTGCTTTCGGAAGAAAAATCATTCGACAACGATAACATCTTTGTCGTCATTAACTGCATATCCATAGCAGTATTTTCTGCATTGTTTGCTCAGATGGAAAATAATAACGCTGTCGGTTTGAGAAAATTTCTTGCCGAACTCATTCTCAATTTCGCTGCATACAGTTTCAAGGATTCGTTTACTGTTTTTAATTTGAAACACTGAGTATTGAAGTCTGAAGCCGAATTTTGAGAGATATTTGGCAAATCTGGTTCTCAGCTTGTCATTTGATATATCGTAGGATACTATAAGCAATTTTAATCCTCCTAAAGTTCAAATGTTGGAAATTCTTCTGCCTTCTTATCACGCATAAATGCCCTGTAATAACTCTGCACATACTTAAACATTTCCTCCTTTCTCCCAAGAACAGTTTCAATCAGCCATAGAGAATAAGGGACTGCCGCTTTGCCGAAAATTCTGTACTGATAATTTCGAACAGTGAAATCATCAATTTTAACCTGCCCTAAGGAGAAGGCCTTTCTTATTCTAAGGTCTATTATCGGTCTGAACGGCTCTACAAGGTCGCATACAAGAGATTTTCTTTGATAAAACTGTTTGTGATAAACTCCCTGATAAAGATCAAAGCCGTAGAGACAGAGCATACCTTCAATGACGTTGAACAGATAAGTATAGCCTATATCAAGAAGGCAGTTAGCGGGGTCTTGCTTCACGCGCGGCCTTCTTGCCTTCCATTCAATATGACTAAAGACTGCAGAAAAATAGGATCTTGCTGCAGCTCCTTCAATCCCTAAAAGGCTTTGGTTCTCTGAGGTGGTTTTTATCTGTTCTTTGAGCTCTTTCAAATCCTGAACAGTTTTTTGTTTTTTCTCATCAGCAGATCTAATCGTCTTTATTGCAGAAATTTGATTTGATATTTTGTTTTCTACTATCTGTTTTGCCAGTTCTAAACCGTTGTATGAATACTGCTTTTTTCTCAAAAGCACATTACCCTCAGCAGGCGAAGATAACACTTGGTAAACTCTCAAGCTGTGGTTCATCAGCACTATGCTGAAACCAAATTTTTCTGCTCTTGCAACAAGCCCGCTTGTCAAGGTTGTGTGCCCGGCAATAAACAAAGCAAAAAGCCTGTAGCAGGTGGACTGGTGCTTGATTTGGCCCTCTTTGTTTTTGATTATTACGTTATCATTTTTGAAGCTCAGCTTTTCGCCGCTTCGGAGCATTGCAAAAATTATTTGTTTCTCTTTGAAATCCGGCAGTGTCAGCATAATGACAAATCACATAAAGGTTGATATATACAGTTCTTGCATTTTTTGGGATTAGGGGTAAAAGATTCTGAAAGGTCATAAGAATTGATTTTATCAATAGTGTTTTCAAATTTTTTCAGCATTTCAGGGTTGTTTTCCGGAAGTTCAATAGGGTATGTTTTGTTGTCCTGCATACTGTAAAATTGAATTTTTTGAACTAGATACCCCATTTCTCTCAGTCCGAAATACTGAGCATAAAGCTGAAAACAGTATCCATCGTAAATGTTTTTTATTTTTCTCTTTCTTTCAGCCAGAGTGTGGCTGTCGATATAGTATATATCGATTTTTCCGCAGAGCCCGTATTTTCGGCAGAAAATCTCGGTGCCTTGCAGCACATTTCTCCTTGAGGTGTATTTTCTCGAATCTATAGCTTTGTGGGAAGCCTTACCGAGAACCTGCGGCCTATCCTGATAAAGTCGGGTATCTCGCCTGCCGAAGAGCTGATGGAAATATATAGACCTCGGACAGAATATAAAATCGTTAAGAAAAGAGATTTGAATATAATCTTCCATATAATCTGCTCCTAGAAAGTCTAAGGCGGGCATAGAACCCGCCTTTTATCAATCACTAAAATTTCCTCTTCTGAACGAATTCGATCCAGTCCTCATCTTTTATAAGTTTTGCTTTTCCGTCTTTGCTGATATTATGAAGATTCATAAGGCCTTTGAGGGCAATATTGTAAGCCCCGTTTGCATCTGCGTTTTGCGGGATAGATGTTATGTTTTCCTGCTCGGCTATTCGCGAATCGAAGAAACTTGAATTATTCCCTTTCACCGGCGAGATTATAAAATCTCTCTCGATTTCTGCATTTTTGCAGGTGTGGCGCAGCTTCAAAAGCAAACGCAGATTGAAAATTATAGATTTGAAAAATGAAGCGTCTTCAACTTTCAAGATTTCATCTTTGAAGCATTGGCCTGAATCAAAAGAGATGCCTTCTGAATTGAAAAGCTCTGCAAGATTCTGAGTAACGTTGTGTTTTACAAATTTCCTTTCTTTGGGGCTGTAAGAGTATCTTTCCTGCCCGTAGGAGCAGATTGTCCAGCGGGTTCGTCCTTTGGGCTTTTGGGCTAATTTCTCAAAGTCTGCTTCAAACTCGAAATAGTTTTCCTTACGGTTGTACCTTACAGAATCAAAACTGCTCATAAAATCTTTCGCCTGCTTTTGATTTTTGTATTTAGGCTTAATCTGGTCTGTAAAACCTGTTGCAGGGTCTATTTTTGATGTATTCCAGGCCCGCACGTAGAAAAGAAAACCGCTCTGAGTACCAAGCTTTTCAAAGCTTATAAAAGGTGCTGTAAGCTGATAAGCTTTAAGGTAATGGCCGGGGGCGTCTTTTGAATTGACCTCTTTGAATACAAGGTAGTTCAGCTTTTGGATAAGGGCTTTTTCGAAATTCTGATACACCTGCTTTTCCACAGCAAACCGCCCTCGTTTGAAGCCTTTGTTTAAATCTTCCAGCACAACTATTGCATTATTCTGCACCATCAGCCCTGCAAGCTTATGAACCACGCGGGAAAGATAGCCGGCTTTGAGGTCTTTGATGCCCTCCACAGCTTTCCATGTTTCTCTGGCCTGCTGCCGCTGCTTTTCCCGCTCATCAAGGAGACGATGATAATCTGTCGGGCGGCTTTCTTCTTCCCCGATTCTATTAAGCGAGCCCTGCTGGAGGATTTCGCCGTTCTGATTTATTAGCGTGTAGTAGAGAAGATGTCTCTCGCCCCTGTCTATTCCGATGATGTTTACATCGGGGTTGTCCTTAAGATATAGATTTACCTGCTCATTGAAACGGACAGGCTTGTCCTGTTTGAAATTCAGTGTTATCGGGCAGTGAAGGAAAAATTTGTCTTTAGTAAATCTTCTGTCTTTTGTAATGTCGTAATCAAATCTGCTTGAGGGCTTTTCATTTAATGGATTTTTGTTTTTAAGCGTTTCGCCTGCCCTGTGTATTATTTTATCGTTGTGTTTGATAGACCGGGGGCGGAAGAATATCTCTGCCTTCCCGTTGAGCTTAGCTGTTTTATCGAGAAGATTCTGCGTCTCAAAAAGGCTTTTCCAATAAATGGTGTGCAGGTTGGGCTTTCCTTTGCTGTATTCAGAGAAATCCTTGTTGTATATTTCGAAAAGATAAAGCTCGCCTGCGTTAACCTTTTCATTTATGTATGAAGCCTTTATCTTATCGAAACTGATTTCGTAACCGCTGGAATCAACTTCTTTGAGGAACTCATCAAGAGATTCATATTCCTTGGTGTCCTTGAAATGGAAAGTAAAGATTTCGGTATTGCGGTAGCATCTGAGAAATTCTTTGCAAAAATCAATCCACTTATGCAGAGCGGTTTTATACCCGGAAACATCACCAGTCTGGGTGAGATACCCTTTCTGAAACTTTTTCGGGTAAGTATCAGAAAGTTCTGATGATATTTCGCCTGTTTCTGTGTTGTATCTTAGATTGTTCAAATCAAAGATTTCTTTTGTTAAAGTAAGCGACTTTGCAAAACTTTTGCTTTGGATAATATAGTCTTCGCTGCTTTTTTGGAAATGAGCTTTAACTTCTTTAAGCTGGGTGGAGCATTTCGGGATTGTCTTTGAAGCGCCCAGCAATAAATGATAAACCATTTTTTCAAAATAATCTTCGCCTTCTTCTGCCAATACCTTTTGCTGAAGGCTCCGCTTTCTTTCCAAGCCCTTTTCGCTTTCACTGCCTGCTATTTTATAGTTGAAAATCTGAGAGTTATACCTGTTTATAATTCCGAGATAGAATTTTTCCCGCTTTCTGAAAATAACAGAAAGATTAGCCGTTTCCTTATCCAGTGACCAGCCGTAAAGCAGGGTAGCTGTGTCGAAATTGATTTTGAATTTGTCTTTGCTGTATGGCTTTTTGGTGGCGTAATTTCTCACCTTATTGTAGAGTTTGAAAAATGTTTTCAGTTTTTCGTATAAAGGGTCAAAGCTTTCGCAGAAATCTTTGTTCAAATTCGCTGCCTTCGGCCTCATTTTCTCCTTTTCAAGGTAGAGGGGCTTCAAAAAACGCTCCAGATTTAAAACCGAATCGAGCAGATTTTTGATCTTTTCGATATTTTCCTCTCGCTGCTTTCCGCTGCCCAGTTCTGCCTGGTTAAGAACTATTCCTGCCTGACGTAGATTATTGTTTATTTCTTCTATTAGGCCTGCATCTTCTTCGCTGCCTCTGGGCTTGTAATTCATTTTGCGGAAATATTCAATTAGAGAGGCGTTTTGAACTCCGTTTTCGAGGGTTGGGATATATTCATCGATTGCCTGCTGAAGCTCGGCGATGCTGTAAAAATCCTTTTTGGCATATTTCTCTTTGTCGCTTTTTCTGGTAAAGTTGTTTTCTGCCGCTTGAGTAACGGCATCTTTGATTATACCCCAGCTGCCTGAACCCCAAATGTTCGCTGAGATTTTTGTTAGAAAGGCGTTCCTGATGTAGAGCTGTCCCTGATATTCGGGGAGCATAAAGTTTTCGAGAGCTGATTTTAGTTTAGTGAAAAATTCTTCATTGATTAAGCCATCTTTGCTGAAAACATTTTTGAGAGCTTCGGTAAGTTCGCTGTCTTTTTCGAATTCATCTATAACTACGCTCTTTTCTCTGTCGCTGAGAATCTGCTTGTAGAGCTTGGCGAAAAACGGGGGCTTATCAGAGCCCTTGAGATGGTTTTTCTGGGTGAAAAGGTTGATTTTCATATTGGCCTTCTGATCCTTCTCGTCTTTCCCGCCAATTGCGCTGATATTGTAATAATCAATTCCGGACTGGTTCATGCAATTAATGAAATATGAAGGCTTGAAGAATTCTTCAAAATCCTTTAGCTCTTCAGCAAGATCAGGGTATTTGCTTTTTATTTTTTCCAATCTCTGGCAGTTATCGAAATGCTTAACCATATTTTCGTTTATGGTGCGAAAAGATATGGCTGTAGCCTTAGCCTCTTTGGAATACATATTTGCCCTGTTTTTATCAAAGCCAACAAAATATGTAGAAAATTTTTCGAAATATTCGATAAGCCCTGCATTATGATCAAACTCTTCCTTCTCAATCCTGCCTGCCCTGTAATTTTTTTCGAGCCATTGATAGAGCTTTGATTCTTTGTTCTTGCCTATTAATTCGTTATTTTCCCCCATTACAGCCCATTCCTTAGTGGCTTTGCTGAACATGGCTGCAATTTTTTTTCTGAGATGCTCGTATTGTTTAGTTAATGTTTCGCCGTCTTTCTCTTTCTGGGCTTCTTTATAGAGCTGATAAGTTTGCTTGAAATCTTCTTCGCTTAAAGTTTGCTGCCTTGCAAAGGCCTGTTCTATGAAATCCCTGTGGTATGAATCAATAACTTCTTTGAGCTGCTTGTAAGCCTCTGTCCTTTCGCGGTCTTTTTCAACAGTCTGCTTGAGCCCTCCACTTTTGAAATCTTCAATTTTTTCTGCTGTCTCTCCAACAGGACGAAGCTCAAATCGGAGCGTTTTGGTAAGAGAATACTGATTGGTGAATTCCTTCATTTGGATTTCTCCTTAAATAAAAATACAAGTCTTTTTTTTTAAGGGCTTAGGAGGGAGATGCAAACACAGAGCTCGGTGCCACCCATAAACAACAGGTATTATAATAGCAGGATTTCATCAGAAATCAAGAGCTGTTTATTGGTATAGCCAAATAGCCATCTTTTCTGCGGGCTGTAAAATTGCGGTTTGAGAAAAAAATCGTGTGTGTATAATATCCGGCTGGAGAGAAAAATATCAAATCGGTGGAAAATCGTTTACTCAGCTTGTGCCTCTCCCCTGTCTTTGAACAGTAATAATTAGACAAATTCCTTCAAACAGCAGTTTTTTCCTTTTGCCCCTTCAGAATTATTTTGAGGGGTGAAAGGCAAAAAACTGCGGACATACTCTACAGGAGCTTTCCCTCCCAGTGATTCGTGCCCACGCTCATAATTATATTCTATAAGCCAATCTAAAGTTAAATTACGAGCTTCTGATAAATTCTTAAAACTGTACATATCAAGTATATCCTCTCGATAACTCCGATTGAATCGTTCAATAAAACTGTTTTGCTGAGGCTTGCCTGCTTCTATACGGCGGTGCCTGATTCTGTTTCGGCAGCAGAACCTGCGAAATTGAAGGCTCCTAAATTCCGGCCCATTATCGCTGCGAATAAAGCGGGGGAAACCCCGATCAGAGCCTATTAATTCAAGGCTACGAATTATGCGAAGCGAAGGTAAGCTCGTGTCGATCTCAATATCCAATGCCTCACGGTTAAACTCATCGATAACGTTGAAAGCCCTGAATGGCCGACCATTACTCAAACTATCGCTCATAAAATCAATACTCCATATCTCATTAGCTCTCGTGGCTTCTGGCATAGGTTTACGCTCTATTTGCCTTATCAAATTCTTTTTACGGTTGTTAAGCTGAAATTCATTTTCCTTATAAACACGATAAACCTTTTTGTGATTCCAGCTATATCCCTTGCGGCGGATACTGTCGAATATCTTTGGAAATCCGCGTCGAGGACGGGAATCTATTACCAGCTCTATCTGTCTTTTTACCTCAGCATCATCGTTTCTTGAAGGAGTATAGTAAAAACTGCCCCGGCTGATGCCTGCTGCTTTACAAGATGATTGCACGCATAAGCCCTTAGAATGTGCCTGCCTGGCAAAATCCTTTCGCTCGGCAGGCTTTAGAAGTTTTTTTCTATTAAATCCTTGAGAACGTTATTCTCTAATGATAAGTCCGCATACATCTTTTTGAGCTTGCCGTTCTCTCGCTCTAACTCGCGTAAACGCCTTATCTCACTGCCGCCAATACCAGAATACTTGCTCTTCCAGTTGTAAAATGTGGCACGGGATATGCCGTATTTCCTGGTCAAATCACTGACCTCTAAACCGGCTTCTGACTCCTTGAGAATCGAAAGTATCTGGCTTTCACTAAACCTCGATCTTCGCATTTTAAGTTCCTTTCTAAATATTTGAGTTGGTTTATATTATTCAGGAACCGTCTAATTTAAAGTGTTCAATTCTATGGGAGAGCTACAAGCTAAATGAACAGACCCGAGCAGATGATAGTGTGAAATTTTTTCTGCAAATTTGGAATAATCTTGCATAATCTGTGATGAGATTTTGTTGTGAAAATGGTGTAGAATAAAAGTGAGGGTGTTGGGGCTCGAACCCAAGACCTACGGCTTAAAAGGCCGTTGCTCTACCAGCTGAGCTACACCCTCGATGAAATGCTTAAAATCAGGCGAGACGGCATAACATACAAAAAATAGCCTCCAATGCAAGCAAAAACCCTTTCCCAAATTGAAATATTTTAAAATTAAATGGCTTTTTCGTCAGAAGCCTCTATATTTGATAAATCTGAACAGGCCGCAGATTGTCTGCTGAGAATTGAGGACAGTTAAACTGCTGTCTGCTAAAAACCGCTGCTTATATTTCTCATACTCAATCCAAATTCTTAAACATTGCTGTATGCTAAGATACAAGAGGAATAGTTCGTTCCGCAGCGATTGGTCAAAGGGATGTTACAAAAAATGGGCTAAAATAATAGAAATATTAGTCCGTAGTATTATTGCGCATTGAAAATATATATAATAATTCGTAAAATTTTAACCTGTTTAGACATATAACTTATGAATCAAGCTGATATATTAGAAAAATTTATTGCAGAAGCTGAGTTTTGAAGTTTACTTTAGTTATTAATTTTTATGAGAGGATCTAAGATGGATCAGAATAAGTTTATCAAGGCGTTTTTATTTTGCATGTTCTTAATTTCTGCGGGTGCAGCGGCAGCAGAGATGACCCCGCCGGTGAAGGCTCCGTTCGAGAAGCTTGATACCTACTGCGTGAACGATTGGTGGAATCACGCCGAGAAGATTAAAGACAATGCTAATAAGATTGTCGATGTTGATGTGCCTCGTGATGAGGTAATCTGCTTCGGTATGTACACAACCGAAGACAGTGTGCTCAAGCTCACTGCCCAGCTCTTTCCGCTGTATCCAAACGAAACGCGTACGGTTCGTCTGGAATTTATGCAGGACGGCAAATGGCAGGAGGCCGCACGCGAAGAGGTGAACGATATAGGCTGGTCTTGTCTTTTCCGGATTGAAGACTGGGATGAATCCAAAGACGTTCGCTACCGCCTCCGCCACGGTAAAAAGGCCGAGTTTGAAGGGCTTATACGAAAAGACCCCGTAAACAAGGAGGAGATTACCGTGGCCTCGCTCAACTGCAACTCCAACAAAGACCGCGGTATGCGAGAGAATTACGTTCGCAACCTAAGAGCACTCGACCCAGACCTTCTCTTCTTTGCCGGCGATCAAAGCTACGACCATCGCGAGCATACTGCTGCTTGGCTGCTTTTCGGCTTGCAGTTCCGCGATGTCTTCCGCGACCGCCCCTGCATTACCATCCCCGACGACCACGACATAGGCCAAGGGAATCTCTGGGGCGAGGGCGGCAAAAAGGCCCTCAGCCCAGCAGGCGATCACGGCGGCTATTTCTACGACCCTGATTACGTAAAGATGGTGGAACGCTGCCAGACCTCGCATCTGCCGGACCCGTACGACCCTACACCCATAAAGCAGGGCATTGGCGTGTACTACACAGAGCTCAGCGTTGGGGAGGTGAGCTTTGCAATAGTCGAAGATCGCAAATTCAAGAGCGGGCCGGCCAAGAAGATACCGCAGATGGGGCCAAGACCTGATCACGTTAGAGATACCACCTACGACCCCAAAACAATCGACCTCGAGGGGCTAAAGCTCTTGGGCGACAGGCAGCTGAAGTTCTTGAACGACTGGGCAGACCAGCCTGCGCCGCTTAAAGCCGTGCTCTCCCAGACGGGCTTCTGCGGGGCGGCAACACGCCACGGGAATTTCAAGAATCTGCTCCACGCAGACCTCGACAGCAACGGTTGGCCGCAGACAGGGCGAAAGAAAGCCCTGAGGGTTATAAACAAGGCCGGCGCAGTGCATCTTGCCGGCGACCAGCACCTGACAACGCTTGTTCGCCACGGGATCGATGAATTCCGCGACGGGCCTTTCGCTTTTGTTGCCCCTGCTATTATCAACACATATTACCATCGCTGGTGGTCTCCGGCGGATGAAAAGCCCGGCAAAAACCGCGAGCCGAATAATCCGCTCAAATACACCGGCGACTATCTCGACGGATTCAATAACAAGATTACTATGTACGCTTATGCCAACCCCTATATCAAAAACGATATACTCAAAGACGGCTTCGGGCTTATCCGCTTCGACAAGAAAGATAAAAGCGTTACGTTTGAATGCTGGCCGAGGAAGTGCGATGTTACCAAATCCAGTGCTGAGCAGATGACTGGCTGGCCGCGCACGGTAACCAGAGTAAAAACAGATGACGGCGGTTACGACTGGAAGATTCATCCGATTAAATGAAATCCGGAAAAGCAAATAAATGGGCAATAGCGTTTGCAGGCCTTGCAGTTATTGCCTGTTTATACATTATAGAGCTGAGCAAAATTGAAGTGGGCGGCTCGCAGAGGGTTCCCGGTTTGGATAATGTGAAGGCCAGCGATGCTGATAAACAGTGGGCGCCGTTTTACCGCGTTCGTGCATCGCTGATAGACAATCAGACCGCAGAATTTGACATTCCTGAGAAGCTTCGCCGCAAGGACGGCGAGCAAATCACTCTAACCGGAGCAGCGATGTTTTACGGCTCCGGCTGCTCCGCTTCGGGGGATAAGGTTTCTGTGGAATACTTTTTTCTCGTTCCTTCATTATCGATTGCTGATGCCTGCACAATCCTGCCTGAGGTTATGATGAGGTATCGCGTGCGTGTGAATCTCGCGGAGCCTTGGGTTCTCTCCCGTGTTGAGATGACTGCGGCTATTGTACGTTTGAGCGGGAGGTTCCGGATAGACACTTCGAAACCGTTTGAAGCCGCATTTATTGTGGATGAGGCTGAATGCTCGCTTGCAGAGAATGATTAGCTATGGATTTTTTCACTATATTCTTCGATTCGCTTATGCAGGCTGCCCCGTATGTAATACTGGGTATGCTGATTGCGGGGGCGGTTCGTAATTATGTGCCTCAGGATGTACTTCGTGAGAATCTCGGCGGGAACTCCCCGCTTACACTGCTCAAATCGGTAGGGATAGGCTGCATCCTGCCTCTTTGTTCCTGCGGGACGATACCGCTTGGAATCGGGCTGTACAGGAGCGGGGCAGCTGTAGGGAATATGCTTGCGTTTATGACATCCGCTCCAGTTCTTTCTCCTGTGCTGATTGTGCTTGCGATAAAACTGCTCGGCTTCAAAATAACGCTCACATTGATTTTTTCGGCTGTTGTCGGGGCTATGGTTATAGGCTGGATTGGAAACAGGCTCTTCCCGCCTAAGGTCGGTTTTTCATCAGCCTGCTGCTGCGAGAATATGGAATTTAAGTATCACAGCAGACTCGCAGAAAAGGGAAGGACAGGAAAGCTGCTTGAAACAGTAAGGTGGTCGTTTCTGGATCTCGGGGCAGATATCTGTATTGATATTCTGATTGGCCTCGGGATTGTATCGGTTATTCTAGCAATCCTGCCGATGGAGTGGATCTCCAGATGGCTCGGGCAGCAGGATTTGTTTACGCTGGTGTATGTGGTGATTCTTGGAATCTTTACCTACGCATGCAGCATCCCTTCTATACCCATTATTCAGGGGCTTCTGCTTATGGGCGCTTCGCCCGGGGCAGCGATGGCGTATATGATAGCCGGCCCGGCTACAAATTTCGGCGAGCTCTACGCAATAGGCAAGTCTATGGGCAAAAAGCCTGCTGTTTACTATGCCGGCGCTCTGATTGTGCTAGCGATAACTGCGGGATACCTCACCGACAGGCTCGTTTTCCCCGATTATCAGTACAGAGCCTTCAGGCAGCAGGGAGAGCTTGTGATAAAGCAGTGCTGCGTGCCGGTTATTTTCGGAGAGGGAGTGGATGTTGGGGATCCTCAAGTGCCCGGATGGCACTGGCCTTTCGGTTTTCTCCTTTTCGGGGTGATTGGATTCGGCTTTTTCAAAAAGGTGAAACACTTTCTGGTAAACCCATGCCAGTGCTGCGTATGGAAGAGCTACGAGCAGGGAGATTCGTGCGGGGCAAAATGCCACGTCCGGAGGAAACACGATTTCTTCCAGAAATATATAGCACGGCCTTTGAAGAATTTATATGATATTGAATAAAGTTTTGCTGCTTTAATGCTAAAAAAATGGTACTGTTGGCTCATAAACAAAATTTGAACAATTTTCGTATTAAAGATTGAATCATTATTAAGTTGATTTTATAATAAATTGACGTGATGTCAGTCTAAATTGGCAGTCCTAAAACAAAGGAGTGAAAAAATGAATTCTCTAAAAGCGGTTGATATTGCTAAGTATATCACCGAAGAGTTAGGCTCGATGACTGCAATGAAGCTTCAGAAGCTTGTGTATTACAGCCAAGCTTGGTCGCTTGTATGGGACGACTGCAAACTTTTTGATGATCCAATAGAGGCTTGGGCTAACGGGCCGGTAGTAAGAGAGCTCTATAATCTTCACAAGGGCAGCTACATCGTTAGTTCAGATACCTTCTCAGATGGAGATATCTCCAAATTGAGCGAAAATCAAAAAGATACTGTTGATACAGTACTCAACGCTTATAAAGATAAAACACCCCAATGGCTGAGTGATCAGACCCATGCAGAACGGCCTTGGATAGAGGCTCGCGAAGGGCTTTGTGAAACTGAAAGGGGCGAGAGGATAATATCTTTGGAGACTATGGCTGAATACTATGGCTCGCTCTGAAAAAAAGAAAGTTCCCCAGCAGGCCCTTAACAGACCAAACGAGAAGAAGGTAAAAATACCTCAAAGAAAAACAGCTTTAAGAGTAAGTTGGCGGTTTTCAACTGTAGATAGAAAAGGGCCGTTTGCTTGGCCTAAAGGCCAAAAGAAAGAGCTTAAAATTTTGTCTAAGCTTTATGATTTCGATTGCTGTAAGTGGCAGGAGATAGAGGGTAAAAATCATCACTACTTGTCTCAAGAGAGTTTGTCGAAAGAGGCTTTGAAGAGATTGAAAGAAACTCAAAAAGATGATCAAGTAGAAAATCTCTTTTCTTTTCATCTAAATGGTAAAGAGAGGATTGTTGCAGTAAGATACTTGAATGTTGCAAATTTGCTGTGGTATGATCCTAATCACCAGGTTTCCCCTTCGACTAAGCGGCATACCTGAATTACTGTGAAATATGCCAGCAGCTTGCTGTATTTTCTGGAAATTATGAATTAAATTCAATTTTTCTTAAAAAAACACACATAAAACTTTACAAAATATAAAATGAGTTTGAATTTGGTTTTCCTGACTTCGGCGGTATGATTGTGGAAAACTCTGCAAAAAGTGGGTTTTGAGGCTGTTATCCCCGATTTCTCACTTATCCCCGATTTCTCACTTAGCGTTCAAAATCGTGAAAAATCAAAATTTTTTCCACAGCCATCCCATAGAAGAGCAAAATACAAGATGTTTCTTTAAAACCAGCGGGGTATGAGTTACACTAATTCTTTCAGTCTAATTAAACAAATTAGGAGTAACCCATGACACCCGCCAAACATCAATATAGCATTCTTAAGCAAATATGCCAACATATTCCTGCACATCTTGTTTCAAAATTGTCTCGGTCTTTCGGTATTGACAAGCAATCACGAACATTTTCTTGCTGGTCGCACATTGTATCTATGCTTCATGTCCAGATTGCTCACAGTCTCTCGCTCAACGACGTTTCCGACACATTGCGTAATCATTCTGGAGCTTTGACTCCTATCCGCCGTGCAACCCCTTCAAGCAGGAATGGGCTTTCTCATGCAAACAGGGTTCGAGATCCTCTTATGGCAGAGACTCTCTTCTGGGAGGTGCTGTCCCATATCCAGAACAAACATCTTGATTTTGGGAGAGGCCATAAGTATTCCGGCCTTCCGAGGCGTTTTAAGAGAGCAATATATGCGGTTGACTCAACCACGATCCAGCTTGTAGCTAACTGTATTGACTGGGCTAAACATCGCAGACGAAAAGCGGCTGCAAAGTGCCATATGCAGCTGAATCTCCAGACGTTCCTGCCTCAATTTGCTATTGTAAAAGAAGCCTCAACCCATGATTCGACAGAAGCTTATCAGCTCTGTCAGGACCTTAAAAGCGGCGAAATAGCGGTTTTTGACAAGGCTTACGTGGATTTTAAGCATCTAGCAGATCTTGACAGGCGAGAATTATTCTGGGTTACCAGAGCCAAAGATAATATGAAATATCGTTTTGTTAAACAGAATACAGAACCAAAAGGTAATATCCAATACGATGCTTTAATTGAACTTGAAATGCCGAAAAGCCGCGAGGCATACCCGAAGAAGCTCCGTTTAGTTAAGGCTTATGTGGAAATTAACGGCGAGAAAAAGCTTATGAAATTTATCACGAACAATATGCAGTGGGCGCCGAGCAGTATTTGCGACCTATATAAGTGCCGCTGGGGTATAGAGGTGTTTTTCAAGCAGATAAAACAGACTTTGCAGCTAAGCGATTTCCTAGGGCATAGCCAAAAAGCAATTCTATGGCAAGTATGGACGGCTATGCTGGCTTATATTTTAATAAGGTATATAGGTTTCCTCGGTCAGTGGAAAGGAGCATTCAGCCGATTGTTTACTTTACTGAGGGGTTATTATTCAGCCGGCTGGATGTTTTTAGCGTTATGGCTGCCTGTGGGACAGCACGTGGTTCACCGCGTATGGTTGGCAGCCCTCAGCAGGCTTATTTGCCGGGTTTTAATATGTAGCAAGATTTTACGAAAATAAAGAGGTGAAAAGAGAGCGGGCAGTATTGAGCAAAAAACTGCCAATTGAACAAAAGCAAAAAAAATGCAAACTGGGGTAATTCAAATCCTTCAAGAAAAGGGCGTTTTAATACAATAAACAAGCCCTCAACGATAAATTTATGGACTTATGGGATGGCTGTGTATAAAAATCTTAATGTTTAATTGTCTTTATCGATCTATAATATAAAGCCTTGTCCGTTTGGTGAACCTAAACAGCCTCGGATTTACCGCCGGATTTTTTCAGACAGCGAAATACACTGCTGATTATTCACAGTATATCTTTTTTTCCTGCGCGATAATTGGTTTTAAAACTCGTGGGATTGGTTTTGAACAACCAAGTGCGAGAAGGACAAGAAGAATTTTTATAATTTTTTAACAACGATTAACATTCATGAAGAACCTTTAAAATCAGCGTAATCTCCTGATAGAATCCTTTGCGGTTTTATCACGCACATTGCAGTGAGACAAAAATTCAAATCTGCGCAGTCCCGGATTTGAGCTGCCTGCCATTGGCCACTTACTGCTTGACATAAATACCCCTTTTACTTATCTTTATACGCTTTCCATGCCGGAGTGGCGGAATCGGCAGACGCGAAGGATTCAAAATCCTTTCCTGATTACCAGGGTGTGGGTTCAAGTCCCACCTCCGGCAGCTTTTTTTGATCCCGTCAGAGCGTTTTATTACAATCCTTATTAAAATTACTGCTTTTTTACTTCATTATCGGCTAAGGCATCTTATAATAATCTCATATTTTGTTGTGAATATATTTACAGCATATTCAGGCGGTGGTCATTCAGAGAGTTGAGGTTGAGAGCAGAGGAATATATATTTAAATACTAGACTTTTAACACAGTTACTTTTCCGACTATAGCTCAGGACAGTGGCTATTCAATTGAAAAGATAAACTATGTCCTTGGGCATGCCAACAAGGTTATAAATGATAGATGTCCATTAAGACATGTAAATAATCTCACGAAAAAGAGGTGTGATAGCGTTGAAAAGGAATTCTTTAAGGAAAAGAAATAATATTGCATGATTTCTTAATAAAACAAATAATACTCAGCGTTATACAGCTCATTTAAGAAAAAACAAGACACTTAATTTGCATATCAAGCATAAAATAACATATTAATAATGCAGAAAATGAATCTGAACCCAAGCGAATGGATTAAATGATGGAGCTTAAAAAGTATAAAGCAGGGTGCTATGTGAATCAGGGGTCTCACAAAAGCTTTTCCCCGCAACAAATCAATCATAGCTGGATATGGAGCGATGCTAAAATAAATATTTTGCTTGAGAAGGCAAATAAGTGTTTAGGGGAGCTCAATGCTTTCTCTCGTTTTATACCTGATATCGATCTGTATATAGGTATGCACATATTTAAGGAGGCTCAGAGCTCGAGCAAAATTGAAGGCACCAAAACAGAGATTGATGAAGTTCTCATGGATAAGTCTTTCATAGCCCCCGAAAAACGTGAGGATTGGCAGGAGGTGCAAAACTATGTGAAGGCAATGAATCACGGGATTGAAAAACTTGGCAGAATGCCTCTGTCTTCCCGTCTTCTTCGAGAAATGCATTCGATCCTTTTGGATTCAGTGAGGGGGAAACACAAATCTCCTGGTGAATACAGAAAAAGCCAAAATTGGATTGGCGGTTCTTCAATAGATGAGGCTATATATGTGCCTCCATGTCATTCAGAGATAGGCAATCTCATGAATGACATGGAGAAGTTTATTCATAATGATAAAGCTTTAGTGCCTCATTTAATTAAAATTGCGATAATTCATTATCAGTTTGAAACAATCCATCCTTTCCTCGACGGCAACGGAAGAATAGGTCGGCTGCTGATAACCTTCTATTTGGTTGGTGTTGGGCTTCTTGATAAGCCCACATTGTACATTTCTGATTATTTTGAGAGAAACCGGCAGGCTTATTACGATTCACTTTCAAGAGTAAGGCAAGATAATAATATTTCTCAGTGGATTGAATTTTTCCTTGAGGCAATGGTTAAGACCTCCGAAAAAGGTGTTGAAACATTCGGTAAGATTCAGGAGCTGAAGAATAAATACGAAAAGGAAATCGTTAAATTTGGCAGGCGTTCTGAAAATGCTCACAAGTTACTGAATCGTTTATACAGCAATCCGGTAATTACCATTCAGGAAACAAGTGAATTCCTAAGTCTTTCTGTGAAGGCTTCATCTGATTTAATTAAAACTATGGTGGAAAACAATCTTTTAATAGAACTTACGGGGTACAAAAGAAATAGGATTTTTGTGCTTCATGAATATCTAATGTGCTTCTAATTTGTAATAAATCGACATGCTATCATTGTTTCTGTTCCTTAAAGCAGACGTACTGTTTTTTATGAAACTTTCAGCATATAAAACTAAAATAAGGATTTCTGTATGATACTTTCAGCTGGCGAAACTACAATACATCAGCAAATAAGATGAATGTGTAATCTGGGAATAAAACAGCGGTAATTATTATGATATTGGAACGAATTATTTTCAATATTCAAAAATTAAGCTCTTGTATAAATTTAATAATATATAAAAAAAACCTCTCATGAAGATTTCAATAACTATCTGAAATTATATTTAGGCTGTATAATTGAAAAACTTTCAAGAATAAGATTTCCAATAGTGATAAAACGTTAGTACCAAGGTTTTTTACAAGTTCGTTATTTGCTGAAACTTACAGAAAGGTTGTGTGGGTTCAAGTCCCACCTCCGGCATTAGTTTTCGATAAATTTCTGGAAATTTTTCTCGGTCTGGATTTCCAAATCCTCCGCGTTTACCCCTCTAAGCCTTGCAGCACCTTTGCATATAAGCGGTATATTTGCGGGCTCGTTTCTCAAATACCCCATATCGTTTTTGATATTCTTCTCTGCCGCCGGCTTGAATAGGTATTCTTTTGGCGGAGTTAGATAGGGCGAATCGGTTTCGAGCAGTATTTTTTCAGATGGAACAAGCCGGATAGCCCTGTGCATACTCTTGCAGTTTTCCTGAAGCATTTTGCCGTTGAATGAGAAATACACATCAAACCTTTACAGCTCTTTCATAAACTCAGCAGATCCGCTGTATGAGTGCATAAGCAGTTTCGGGTTTTCTTTTCTGCTGCTCAGGGTGTTCATCAAAGGCCCGAACGCCTTCAGGCAATGCACAATAGCGGGTTTGCCCGTCTCTACGCAGATATTCAGCTGCCTATTGAACACCTCAGTCTGCCTTTCGATGTCTGTATCGCAGAGGAGCTTGTCAAGTCCGATCTCTCCTACCGCGCAGCATTTTTCCGCTATCTGCCTGAGCCTGTCCTCCCAGCCCTCGCTTAGCCTGCCGGCAAACCACGGGTGCACCCCGCAAGCAGGCATAAGGCAGGAATTCTCTTGGCATATCCGGAAAACTCTCTGCCAGTCTTCTATTTCAGTCGCGCAGCAGACCATCCGTTTCACCCCTGCGTTCAATGCCCTCTGGACAACTTCCTCGAGGTCATCCTTGAAGCATTCGGCCTGAAGATGAACGTGGGTATCAGTAAGGCTCATTTCTCGAGCAGCCTTTCCTGAAGATACCGGATGAAGGTGATAATCTCTTCGCCGAAATCTTCTTTGGAATTTATAACCGTTTTTTCTGCTTCGTCTAAGAGCTCAAGTCCTCTGCCGGCTGCTAAAACCCTGTGCCTGCCGAATACTTCGGCTAAGCTTTCCGATTCGCAGGCGAGGATATAAGGAAGTGTGTATATGCCGGCTGAAGAATCGGCCTCTGTATCTTCGAGGTCGTTTGAAATCTGAAACGCAGCGCCGCATTTTTCAGCTATAAATCGGGCTTTGGGGCTTTCAGGCCTTATTCCCTCAGCCGCTGCACGGAAGAGGGATGCTGTTTTAAGCGATATGATCTTCATATAAACATCCGAGCTCACCGCTCCGCAGAATTTCTGCTGTTCCTGAAGAAGCTCGCCCCTGCACATGTCCTTAACAGCCCGCAGAAGCGATTTTGTTTTATCCGTTCCGCACTGATCAAGACATAGAAGGGCCGCCTCAGACATAAGAGAATCGCCGTAGAGCAGGGCGGAATTAGCCCCTTCTCTTGCGGGAAAGCTCACCTGCCCGCGTCTAGTTATGCTTTTGTCGAGAAGGTCGTCGTGGATGAGGCTGGCATTATGCACGATCTCTATCGAGGCAGCAAAATTTATTGCCTGCTCATCTATTTCTCTATTTCCGATGCAAAAGCAGAAAAGCGGCCTGAGCATCTTCCCTTCGTTGAGTTTGTCTGCTTCCTCAGAGAGCTCTTCCAGTGAGATTGCAGCATCAAGAACCTTACCTCTCACCTTGTTTAGGTGCTTACCGAACTGGTCTCTTAATTTGTCATAATTGCTTTTCATTCGTCCGCATATAAAATAGTTGTCAGAAAATATATTATTAATTTATCATAACATTTACGTTTGCATGAGAAAAGCTATTTATTATGAACTTTATACTTCTTGTTAAATACGTCCCAGACGTTTCAAGGATCACAGACAGCAGCTTCGACAGTGAAACAGGCAATCTTAAAAGAGCCTCTCTGCCCGGTATAACCAATCCCGAGGATATATCGGCAATAAGCCTTGCTAAAAAAATTGCAGACACTAAGGCAGATGAAACCGATAAGTTTATAGCTCTTACAATGGGGCCTGCTCCCGCCTCCAATGCCCTGTATGACGCCCTCTCGCTGGCCGCTGACGAAGCTTTCCACCTTCAGGACAGCAGGTTTGCAGGCGCTGATACATGGGCAACTGCCGAAATCCTCACAAAAGCGATAAAAAAGATTGCCCGTGAAAAGTTTGGCGATGAGCCGTATGCAGTGGCAGGTGGTATGCAGTCCTGCGACGGGGATACCGCTCAGGTGCTCCCGCAGACAGCCGCTGCCTTGGAGATGCCGATAATCAGCTACGCCTTTGACGGGGGATTCAAAGACGGAAGATTCCATTTCTCCTGCATCAAAGAGGGGGGCGATGTTTTTCTCAGCACGGGCGAAAAGTCATTCGTTCTTACTGCTGCCGCCTTCGAATTTCCGCTGTATCCGTCATTCAGCCGCTCGAGATGGGCAAGAGCCCAAAACCACAGAAAGCTTACTGCTGAGATGATCGGCCTTGAAGGCAGCGGGATGTCGAATTCGCTCACTCGAGTTGTGAAGATATTCCGCCCGGAAGAAAACCAGCGGAAACAGAAACACATAACCTGTCTCAAGGAGTTTACCGAGCTTATCGTTGAGAGCTGCAGAAAAAGCCGCCGCAGAAAAACTGAAGGCAGTTTTATTAAGTATCCTCCGAGCAGCAGCAGAGAGGTATGGGTGGTTAGCGAGCCCTCAGAGCAGCTGGAAGACTGCACGGCTGAACTGCTTGCCGAAGCTAGAAAGCTTGCTTCTGAGATTGGCGGGGTATGCTGCCTTGCCGCCTATGACTCGCCTGATGAAAATTTCTTGCAGAAGGCCGCAAGAGCAGGGGCAGACAAGATCTACAGACTCCCAAACTGCCGTTTAACTGAAAACCCTGAAAAGCAGGGCAGAATGCTCGGAGAGCTTGTAAACTCCAAAAAGCCCAAGATTGTTCTTTTCAGCGCAACGCTTTTCGGCAGGGTGGCTGCACCAATCTGCGCGTATATAACAGGCAGCGGGCTTACCGCAGACTGCACAGGCCTTCATCTTGAAAAAAAATCCGGAGGTGATTACGAGCTCATCCAAACCCGCCCGGCTCTTGGAGGTAATATAATGGCGCAGATAAAAACGATTAATTCCCCCATCTCTATGGCCACTGTGCGTCCCGGGCGATTCACTGCGGCCTTCAGCAGTGAAAAAAGAGAATGCGAGGTCGTAGATTTCCCGGCAAAGCTCGTTAAAGACAGGGATATAAAAGTTGAAAGAGAGTCGGAGAGCAAAGTAAACGATTTTAACTGTGATGTTATAATATCTGCAGGCAGGGGGATAGGCTCGAAAGAAAATTTCGAAGAATCTGTTGTACCTCTAAAAAAGGTTATAGAGCTTTCCTGCAGCTGTTCAGCCGCCGCAGGGGCATCCAGAGCTGCCGTAGAGCACGGTCTGGCAGACAGGCAGCTGCAAATCGGACAGACAGGTAAAACAGTGTCGCCTTCCCTGTATATATCAGCCGGTATTTCAGGTGCTGTTCAGCATATTGTTGGAATTGAGAAATCATCTGTTATAATGAGTATTAACAGTGATCCGGGCTGCCCAATTTTCGCCCAAAGCGATTATTATTTTGTTGGCGATGCAGTTCAGTCGCTGGATAAAATTCGCGGTTTTCTGGAGAGTAAGCTATGAACAAATTTGCTGATTACAAAACCGTTGACGTGCTTGTGGTTGGTGCCGGAGTTGCTGGGCTCACCGCAGCAGCGGCAGCAAAGTCTCTATGCCCTGATAAAAGTGTTTGCGTGATAGACAAGGCCTCCGGCCCTGGCAGACACAACCTTTCCGGCGGGACATTCGATCCTTCCTCGCTCTATGAATTTTTGAATTTGGCCTTTCCTAACTGGCAGGATAATGAAAAGATATCCAAATTTTTGAGCAGACGGGTTGTTAACGAGCAGTTTTTTATGCTTTCCTCAAAATCGAGGGCATTCCGGATAACCCCGCACTTAAAGCTTGCTAAAGCACTCAAACTTTCAGCCGGCAAGATGCTTTCTGAGGGAGAAACGATAATTTCTGTTTCCAAATTAGTAAGAGTTGTGGAGGCGATGGCTGTTGAAAAGGGTGTTGAGATATACTACAATTTCCCAGCCGATTTTGTAGATTTCGACCATAAAACCGCCCGCGCAAAAGGCGTTCGCCTCGCAGACAAAGGGCTTGATGAGGGCGGAATAAAGCAGATGAATTACACACCGGGCGAGCTGATTAACGCAGAGAATGTGATTCTTGCAGAGGGTGCAGACGGATATGTTACAGAGCAGTTCATTGCCCATTCCGAGCTTGAAAGAAATCAGCCGCAAATTTATTCGCTTGGTGTTAAAGAGGTGATTGAAGTTAGTCCGGAGCAGTATAAGGCGATTGGCAGCTCAAATGTCCTTCGTTTTGCCGGATACCCGCTCTGGAAGCCGTTTTCAAGCCCTTCCATTTTCGGTGGCGGGGCCCTCTACCCGCTTGGAAGCCGCAGGATAGCGGTTGTTCTTATCTCAGCTCTAGACTGGAAATACAAGGATTACAGCCCTTATGAGGCCTTCTGTCTGTTTAAGAAGCATCCGAAGGTAGCTCGCTATATAGATGGGGGCAGGGTTCTTGAGGCAGGGGCAAAGCTTATCCCTGAAGGCGGGTTTCATTCCATACCTCGCGATAAGGTTCGCTCCACTTACGCAGGTACTTCAAATGTCCTGCTTACCGGCGACTGCGCGGGCTTTGTTAATATGCACAGGATGAGGGGGCTCTCGAACGCCGTTCTTACCGGCCTCCAGGCGGGCAAGGCGGTGAGTATGAAAGAGAAAAACGGCGGGTCTCTTGCGAAGAATTATTCTAATATGCTTGAGTTTTCAGGCCTGATAGACCAGATGAAAAGGGCAGCAAAGTTTCGGCAGATTATTTCAAAATTCGGAGTTACCTTAGGTCTCGGCCTTGGAAATATTGACTTTATGCTGCCTTTGTTTAACATTCGTCAAGACAATAAACGTGAAATGACAGAATCTTACCCGTTTTCAGGGAAAGGGTTGTTCGATCAGGCTGATTTCGTAAAGCATACCGGGGTTCAGCACCGTGAGAATCAGCAGCCCCATCTTGTAATAAAAGATGTTGATATATGCAAGTGGGAGTGTGCGAGGAAATACGACTGCCCCTGCCTGAAGTTTTGTCCGGGTCAGGTTTATGAAAAGATGCAGGAACATGTTGGGCCGGTAAATACTTCAAATTGCCTGCACTGTAAAACATGTCAGAGGAAATGTCCGTATAGCAACATTGAATGGACGGTTCCCGAAGCAGGGGGGCCGATGTACACGGATATGTAAAAAAGGATTACAGAGAAACGGAGAACAAATGAAGGCAGTACTTCAAAGAGTAAACAGCGCATCGCTGAGTTCAAACGAGGAAATTGTAAGCGAAATCGGCAATGGGGTTCTTGCTTATGTTGGAATCCTTAAAGGCGATAATGAATATGATTTAGAATTTATAGCAAGGAAGATTTCTTCCCTGCGTCTTTTTTCGGATGATAACGGCAGGCTGAATATTAGTCCAGTGGATGTGAAGGGGGAAATCCTCCTTGTCAGCAACTTTACTATAGGTGCAAACTGCAGAAAAGGCAACAGGCCGAGCTTCGACAGCGCTGCTGACCAGACTGAGGCAAAAAGGCTTTTCGAACTGCTGATAGAGATGCTTAAAGACAGCGGCCTCAAGGTGAAAACTGGTGTATTCGGCGCACATATGATAATAGACAGTCAGGCAGATGGACCTGTAAACATATTCCTGGATTCAAGAACTTAAACCCATAGGCCGAAAGGGGCAGATTATGAGCTCAAAGAAAATGTGCGGCTTAGTAAAGAAAGATATCGTTAAAAAGGATATCAAAAAATTCACTAAATTAGTAAGCCAGCCGCAATTCGCATGCAAAAAGTGCGGGCTGGTATGTTCGGATAAAGACAGAATCTGCAAGCCGGTAAAACTAAAAGATTAGTTTTTTATAAATCTGGTTAAGAGATTACCAAAGACGCAGCAGGTGAGGGTGTTTTTACCTGCTGCGCCTTTTTTAATGCCCTATAAAAATCGGCTTTATTCGCTGGAATTTTATTCCAGAAATAGTAGAATAAAGAGGAGCCGATTGTTACAGGATTTTGAATTTATATATTTGAAAATATTATGATAGATTTAGATAAATGCAGATTAACCTTTTGGCCGGAGCCGGTACTTCTCGAGAAGGCTCAGGAGGTTGAGAAAATAGATGATAATATACGGGCATTCGTTGATAAGATGCTTGATATTATGGTTGAATCCAACGGTATCGGTCTTGCCGCACCTCAGGCCAATGCTGGCTTAAGAATATTTGTGGTATCTCTCAACGCAGACAAAGAGCACGCAAGGGTTTTTATTAACCCAGAATTAAAGCTTTCAGGAGAGGTTACGGGTATGCAAGAGGGATGCCTTTCCGTTCCCGATATAAATACCAAGATTGAGCGGCCCTCAAAGGCCGTTATAAGCGCAGCCAACCTTGAAGGCGAACGCTTTACTTTGGATGCCGAAGGGCTTCTGGCCAAATGCCTCCAGCATGAGAACGACCATCTCAACGGCAAAACGATCGTTGAGCGGATGTCCAGAATGTCGAAATTGAGACACAAAAGCCAGATAGATAAGCTCAAAGCAGATTTAATAAGCGGGCAGGGGAGTAATGGATGAGAATATTCTTTTGCGGGTCAAGCGGTTTCGGACTGCCTTGTCTGGAGGCCCTTCGAGACAGCAGGCACGAGCTTGTTCATATAGCCACTCAGCCTGCACATAAGGCGGGAAGAGGGCGAAAGATTCGGAAAACCTCTGTTGCAGAATGGGCAGAGCAAAATTCAGTTCCGCTGACAGAAACCCCGGACATCAATTCACAGCAAACAATCCGGATTGCCGAATCGCTGAAGCCCGATTTGTTCGTTGTGATAGCATTCGGGCAGAAAGTGGGCAGGGGGTTTATTGAAAAAGCCCGATACGAGGCGATAAATGTTCATGCCTCGCTGCTTCCAAAATACCGAGGCGCCGCCCCGATAAACTGGGCGCTGCTTAACGGCGAGAAAGAAACCGGCGTAACTATTATCACGCTAGCTGATAAGATGGATGCAGGCTTGATGCTCGGAAAAAAGAAGACTCCCATTTATAAGGACGACAACGCAAAAAGTCTGCACGACAGGCTCGCCGTTTTAAGCCCTGAGCTTCTGCTTGAAACAATCGACAAGATTGAAGACGGAACTGCCTCTTATATCCCGCAGGACGAGACACGCGCTACACTGGCGAGAAAACTGAAAAAATCCGACGGCATAATAGACTGGCACAGCTCCGCTGAGGACATCGCCAACAAGGTTCGTGCATTCTGGCCTTGGCCTGAGGCTCAAAGCTCATATTTAATCGGAGAAAGCGGGAAGGTGATAAAGGTTATCATCGCAGATGCTGAGCCTGTTGAAATAGCGGAAAGCCCGAATGCAGAGGTTGGAAGCCTCGACAGCAATATGAATGTCGTATGCGGCGAAGGCGCCCTTGCCATCAAAATGCTCAAGCCTGAAAACAGCAGTATGATGGATTTCAAGGCCTTTGAGAATGGCAGATACAGCGGGAGCGGAGATAAGTTTCTAAGTAACCAGAATAAAGATGAATGACAGAGAGCTTATAGTCAAGGCTTTAAGCTGCTACAAGCCCGGAAAAACAAAAACTGAAGCACTTTTGAACGATCTTCTCGGAAAATGCAGTGATAAGCCGTTTGTGAACAATTTCTGCTGCGGGATTATCCGCAGTCTGCCGGCTATAGATATCGTCATAGCAAAGCTTTCAGGGGCCAGAGAAAAGAAAACATCCCCTCAGCTCTGGGCAGTTCTCAGGTGCGGAGTGTTCGACATAATCTACCGCCCGCGGCAGGAGATTTACGCAGCAGTGAATGAATGGGTTAAGCTTGCCGGCGGAAAGAAGCAGAGAGGATTTGCAAATGCGGTGCTTAGAACTGTAATCAGAGCCATAGAATGCCGCAGCGGGGAGAGCCCGCTAAGCTCTAATTTTCTTCCGGTCTCCGGTTCACTCGGCTGTATATTCAAGCAGGATATATTCAGCAGTCCAGAGAATGCCCCTTCCGAATACTTAAGTCAGGTTTATTCTCTGCTCGAATGGCTCGTATCCGGCTGGATAAAAAAATTCGGCTTGGAAAAAACCTTATCAGTTTGCAGGGCGTCCAACAGAAAGCCCGGACTCTATCTTCGCCCCAATAAAACCCTCACAACACCAGAAAAGCTGCTTGAAATGCTCAGGGAGGACGGAGCAGCCGCCAAACGCATTGGAGATATCATAGCCCTCGAGAAGGCAGGCAGGCCGGTAGAAAAGCTCCCGGGCTACAATGAAGGCCTTTTCTGCGTGCAGGATATTACTGCGTTTGAGGCGGGGCTTTTCGTAAACCCCTCTCCAGGGCAGACTATTCTTGATCTATGCTCAGCACCCGGAACCAAGTCTTCCCATCTCGCAGAGCTGATGCAGGGGGCTGGCGAGGTGATCGCTACGGATATAAACCCCGCCCGGCTCGAAAAGGCAAGGGAGAACAAGCAGCGTCTGAGGCTTGAAAACATAACAATATTAGAATATGAAAAGGCCTTTGAATATGCCGCCAACAGGCAGATTGATGCTGTTTTGCTTGATGTTCCATGCTCTAACTCCGGAGTTCTCTCTAAAAGGCTGGATATGCGATACAGGCTCACCCCCGAAGGGATCGATAAGCTCAACTCTCAGCAGTACGATATAATCAAAACAGTGCTGAGGCGGCTGCCTGCGGTTAAAAAGCTCTTTTACAGCACGTGCAGTGTTGAAAAATCCGAAAATTATGAGATTTTGCACAAACTGCTTTGTGAGCTCGACAGGGGGGAAATAAGGCGGGCAAAACTAACCCTGCCATCTGACGTAAGTTTCGGCAGGGACGGAGGTTATATCGCAGAATTCACCCTCTGACAGCCTCGTTTTTCAGGTTTTCGCGGAATCACTTTCCACACCTTATCAACAATAAGGGCTTACGATGTGTAAAACACGTGCCTTAAAAAAAATCTTTTCTCGTAAGTTCTTATCTCAAGCGGGCCTCCATAATGTGGAAAAGAAACTTTCCGAAATGCTGTTGATTAGCTCTTTGTTAGGATTATGATTTTGCACTGTTGTGGAAGTGTTTAAATCATTTTTACTGAAGAAGAAGGATATCGAT